>NZ_JARKMW010000005.1:0-1969 GCF_034650155.1 Microbacterium sp. STF-2 | reverse complement strand
CCGGCATTTGGATGACGAAAGGGACGTTTGGACGGCGACAATTGGGTCGAGAGCTGCCGCCCTCCCCTTCGCCGCAACGACCCAGAGCACGAAGCCGCTGCGCGGCATTGGTGCTTGGCGGTGATGTAGCGGGCGGCGCTGAGGTTTGTCCCTGCGGCATCGGAGGCAGACGATGGGGTTCCTTCAACAAGAGGAACCCTGTCATGACGACGTCACCGACCCAAGCACCCATCACCCCGCTGCGTCAGCGGATGCTCGACGATATGGCGATGCGTTCGATGCGGGCTCGGACGCAGCACGACTATGTCCGCCACGTCCGCGCCTTCGCGGCGTTCCTGAAACGCCCGCCGGATACCGCGACGGCAGAGGATGTGCGGCGCTTCCAGGTCCACCAGCGCGAGCACGGCATCAGCGAGTCCGTCATCGGTGCCACGGTATCAGCGTTGCGCTTCCTATTCGGGGTGACACTCGACCGGCCGGACCTGTCGCGCAAGCTGGTGCTGGCGCCGCGTCCCCGGAAACTGCCGGATGTGCTGAGCGTCGATGAGGTCGCGCGGCTGCTCGAGGCGGCACCGGGCATCAAGTACCGGGCCGCGCTCGGCGTGGCGTACGGCGCCGGCCTGCGCGTGTCGGAGGTCGCGCACCTCAAGGCCGACGACATCGACAGCAAGCGCATGCTGATCCGCATCGAGGAAGGCAAAGGCCGCAAGGACCGCAACGCGATGCTATCGCCGCAACTGCTCGAACTACTGCGGCTCTGGTGGCGCGAGGGCAAGCGGCGCAGCGTCCTGCTACCGCATGGCTGGCTGTTCCCGGGCCGCAGCTACACCGACCCGATCTCGACCCGGCAGTTGCATCGCGCCGTTCATGAGGCGGCGGAGGCAGCCGGCATCCGCAAGCGGGTCAGCCCGCACACGCTGCGGCACAGCTTCGCCACGCACCTGCTCGAGCAGGATGTCGACATCCGCGTCATCCAGGTGCTGCTCGGGCACAGCAAGCTCGAGACCACCGCGCTTTACACCAAGGTCGCCACCCGCACGATCCGCGCGGTGACAGGGCCGCTCGACCAGCTGATGGCGCTGATGGAGGGCAGGACGCCCGCCGGGTGACGCCCGCGTGCGCGCCTCCCTCGAGGTCGCCGACATCTTCCGCGCTGCCGGTCCTTCATACCGGGTCACCCACACCGGGCATCTGAGCCTGGACCAGCTCAAGGTCATGTCGGCGATAGAAACCTGCCGGACCGCCATCATGGGCGGGCACGTCGAGGCCTGCACCGACTGCGGGCACTGGCGGATCGCCTATAACTCGTGCCGCAACCGGCACTGCCCGCGGTGCCAGGGTGCCGCCGCGCGCACGTGGCTCGCCGAGCGCGAGGCCGACCTGCTGCCGGTTGGCTATTTCCACGTCGTCTTCACGCTGCCAGCCGAGGTCGCCGATATCGCGCTCCAGAACAAGGCGGCGGTTTACGGCCTGCTGTTCCAGGCGGCGTCGGAGACGATGACGACTATCGCCGCGGACCCGAAGCATCTGGGCGTACGCATCGGCATCACCGCGGTCCTGCACACCTGGGGCTCGGCGATGACCCATCATCCGCACATCCACATGATTGTCCCGGGCGGCGGATTGTCGCCAGACGGCAGCCGCTGGATCTCGTCACGCCCGGCGTTTCTGCTACCTGTCCGCGTGCTCGGCAAGCTGTTCCGCCGCCTGTTCCTGACCCGGCTGATGGGGCTGTACGACGCCGGGCGGCTTGGCTTCCATGGCAGCCTCGCGCACCTTGCCGACCGGCGCACCTTCCTGCGGCACCTGGCCCCGGTCAGGAAGAAGCGCTGGGTCGTCTATGCCAAGCCGCCGTTCGCAGGCCCCGAGACGGTGCTCGCCTATCTGTCGCGCTATACCCACCGCGTCGCCATCTCGAACAGCCGGCTCCTGCGCCTCGACCAGACCGGCGTCACCTTCCGCTACAAGG
>NZ_JARKMW010000004.1:0-5373 GCF_034650155.1 Microbacterium sp. STF-2 | reverse complement strand
TAAAAGGAGTCCGGCGGTGTCCTACTCTCCCACAGGGTCCCCCCTGCAGTACCATCGGCGCTGTGAGGCTTAGCTTCCGGGTTCGGAATGTAACCGGGCGTTTCCCTCACGCTATGGCCGCCGAAACACTATTGATGTTTCAATCAAACACATAACAAAGTCATTGTTGTTATGCGGTTCTCGACCGTACATCGAGAACCACTCAGTGGACGCGTAGCACCAACAAACGGTGTGTTATCAAGTCATCGGCTTATTAGTACCAGTCAGCTGCATGCATTACTGCACTTCCACATCTGGCCTATCAACCCAGTAGTCTGGCTGGGAGCCTCTCACCCGAAGGTATGGAAATCTCATCTTGAGGCCGGCTTCCCGCTTAGATGCTTTCAGCGGTTATCCATCCCGAACGTAGCTAATCAGCGGTGCTCCTGGCGGAACAACTGACACACCAGAGGTTCGTCCAACCCGGTCCTCTCGTACTAGGGTCAGATCCTCTCAAATTTCCTACGCGCGCAGCGGATAGGGACCGAACTGTCTCACGACGTTCTAAACCCAGCTCGCGTACCGCTTTAATGGGCGAACAGCCCAACCCTTGGGACCTACTCCAGCCCCAGGATGCGACGAGCCGACATCGAGGTGCCAAACCATGCCGTCGATATGGACTCTTGGGCAAGATCAGCCTGTTATCCCCGAGGTACCTTTTATCCGTTGAGCGACAGCGCTTCCACAAGCCACTGCCGGATCACTAGTCCCGACTTTCGTCCCTGCTCGACCTGTCAGTCTCACAGTCAAGCTCCCTTGTGCACTTACACTCGACACCTGATTGCCAACCAGGTTGAGGGAACCTTTGGGCGCCTCCGTTACTTTTTGGGAGGCAACCGCCCCAGTTAAACTACCCACCAGGCACTGTCCCTGAACCGGATTACGGTTCGAAGTTAGATATCCAGAGTGACCAGAGTGGTATTTCAACAATGACTCCACACGAACTAGCGTCCATGCTTCAAAGTCTCCCACCTATCCTACACAAGCCACACCGAACACCAATACCAAGCTGTAGTAAAGGTCACGGGGTCTTTCCGTCCTGCTGCGCGTAACGAGCATCTTTACTCGTAATGCAATTTCGCCGAGTTCGCGGTTGAGACAGTTGGGAAGTCGTTACGCCATTCGTGCAGGTCGGAACTTACCCGACAAGGAATTTCGCTACCTTAGGATGGTTATAGTTACCACCGCCGTTTACTGGGGCTTAAATTCTCAGCTTCGCCTTGCGGCTAACCGGTCCTCTTAACCTTCCAGCACCGGGCAGGCGTCAGTCCGTATACATCGTCTTGCGACTTGGCACGGACCTGTGTTTTTAGTAAACAGTCGCTACCCACTAGTCTCTGCGGCCTCCAAACGCTTTCGGGAGTAAATCCCTATACGCCGAAGGCCCCCCTTCTCCCGAAGTTACGGGGGCATTTTGCCGAGTTCCTTAACCACGATTCTCTCGATCTCCTTGGTATTCTCTACCTGACCACCTGAGTCGGTTTGGGGTACGGGCGGCTAGAACCTCGCGTCGATGCTTTTCTTGGCAGCATAGGATCACCCACTTTTTATCCGCATCGTGTCTCAGCCTATGTGAATCGCGGATTTGCCTACGACTCGGCCTACGCACTTGCACCAGGACAACCATCGCCTGGCTTGGGCTACCTTCCTGCGTCACACCTGTTAATACGCTAACCGCACCAGAATGGGGTCGTGCGCTAGGCCCAGAGCGTCACCCCGAAGGGATCAGTCACTGGGATTCAGACACTTAGCACTACTGGATTAGCTTGGGCGGTTCTTCGCCGGTACGGGAATATCAACCCGTTGTCCATCGACTACGCCTGTCGGCCTCGCCTTAGGTCCCGACTTACCCAGGGAAGATTAGCTTGACCCTGGAACCCTTGGTCTTTCGGAGGACGTGTTTCTCACACGTCATTCGCTACTCATGCCTGCATTCTCACTCGTGTAGCCTCCACGGCTGGTTTACACCGCCGCTTCGCTGGCCACACGACGCTCTCCTACCCATCAACACGGCTGGACCACGAAGGCCTACCAATAATGTCAATGCCACAACTTCGGTGGCGTGCTTGAGCCCCGTTACATTGTCGGCGCGGAATCACTTGACCAGTGAGCTATTACGCACTCTTTCAAGGGTGGCTGCTTCTAAGCCAACCTCCTGGTTGTCAAGGCAACTCCACATCCTTTCCCACTTAGCACGCGCTTTGGGACCTTAGTTGGTGGTCTGGGTTGTTTCCCTCTCGACTATGAAGCTTATCCCCCACAGTCTCACTGCTGCGCTCTCACTTACCGGCATTCGGAGTTTGGCTGACGTCAGTAACCTTGTAGGGCCCATCGGCCATCCAGTAGCTCTACCTCCGGCAAGAAACACGCAACGCTGCACCTAAATGCATTTCGGAGAGAACCAGCTATCACGAAGTTTGATTGGCCTTTCACCCCTATCCACAGCTCATCCCCTCAGTTTTCAACCTAAGTGGGTTCGGTCCTCCACGACGTCTTACCGTCGCTTCAACCTGGCCATGGATAGATCACTTCGCTTCGGGTCTAGGACATGCGACTGAATCGCCCTATTCAGACTCGCTTTCGCTACGGCTACCCCACACGGGTTAACCTCGCCACATATCGCTAACTCGCAGGCTCATTCTTCAAAAGGCACGCTGTCACCCCTACTAAGGAGGCTCCAACGGTTTGTAAGCAAACGGTTTCAGGTACTATTTCACTCCCCTCCCGGGGTACTTTTCACCTTTCCCTCACGGTACTTGTCCGCTATCGGTCATCTGGGAGTATTTAGGCTTATCAGGTGGTCCTGACAGATTCACACGGGATTTCACGGGCCCCGTGCTACTTGGGATACTCTTCGCGCCAAGAGAGGCATTTCGACTACGGGGTTGGCACCCTCTATGACCGGCCTTTCAAGACCGTTCGTCTATACCTTCTTGTAACGCCGCCACCTCGGCAGAGATGACTGAAAAGTCCCACAACCCCCAACGTGCAACGCCTGCCGGCTATCACACACGCTAGGTTTAGCCTGTTCCGGTTTCGCTCGCCACTACTAACGGAATCGCGGTTGCTTTCTCTTCCTGTGGGTACTGAGATGTTTCACTTCCCCACGTTCCCTCTACCCGCCCTATATATTCAGGCGGGAGTCACTAGGTCGGCACGCCGCCCAGCGGGGTTTCCCCATTCGGACACCCTCGGATCAAAACTTGCTTATCAGTTCCCCGAGGCTTATCGCAGATTGCTACGTCCTTCTTCGGCTCCAGATGCCAAGGCATCCACCGTTTGCTCTTAAAGACTTGAAATCACATGAGTTTGAATCAAAAACTCGACCCCATCCGAAGATGGAATCTGAAATTGACTAATGATCTTTAAGATCATCTTGTGCAACTGACCGAAGCCAGCTGCAAGATGCTCGCGTCCACTGTGTAGTTCTCAAAGTACGGGCGGTGCCCCTATCCACAACCCCACACGGGGGAAACAGAAAGAGGCCCAGAGGTTCAGACCAGATCCCGAAAGATCCGCATCCGGTCCCTCAGGACCCAACAGCGTGCAGGTGCGACATCCGCCACCCTCCCCGTTCCAACCACCGAAGTGGCGTACTAGAGAAGAACAACATCCTTCGCACCATGTCAAATGTTCCACCCATGAGCTCCCAGCGAGAAACGAACGTTCTCGATCTGGGTTCTGGACACCCGAAAGTGTCAGATGCTCCTTAGAAAGGAGGTGATCCAGCCGCACCTTCCGGTACGGCTACCTTGTTACGACTTAGTCCTAATTACCGATCCCACCTTCGACGGCTCCCTCCACAAGGGTTAGGCCACCGGCTTCAGGTGTTACCGACTTTCATGACTTGACGGGCGGTGTGTACAAGACCCGGGAACGTATTCACCGCAGCGTTGCTGATCTGCGATTACTAGCGACTCCGACTTCATGAGGTCGAGTTGCAGACCTCAATCCGAACTGGGA
The DNA here is from genome assembly GCF_034650155.1 of Microbacterium sp. STF-2. Lineage (NCBI taxonomy): Bacteria > Bacillati > Actinomycetota > Actinomycetes > Micrococcales > Microbacteriaceae > Microbacterium > Microbacterium sp. STF-2. The sequence continues at coordinate 1,371 of NZ_JARKMW010000004.1, read as the reverse complement.
CCGGCTTTTTGGGATTCGCTCCACCTCGCGGTATTGCAGCCCTTTGTACCGGCCATTGTAGCATGCGTGAAGCCCAAGACATAAGGGGCATGATGATTTGACGTCATCCCCACCTTCCTCCGAGTTGACCCCGGCAGTATCCCATGAGTTCCCACCATTACGTGCTGGCAACATAGAACGAGGGTTGCGCTCGTTGCGGGACTTAACCCAACATCTCACGACACGAGCTGACGACAACCATGCACCACCTGTTTACGAGTGTCCAAAGAGTTGACCATTTCTGGCCCGTTCTCGTATATGTCAAGCCTTGGTAAGGTTCTTCGCGTTGCATCGAATTAATCCGCATGCTCCGCCGCTTGTGCGGGTCCCCGTCAATTCCTTTGAGTTTTAGCCTTGCGGCCGTACTCCCCAGGCGGGGAACTTAATGCGTTAGCTGCGTCACGGAATCCGTGGAATGGACCCCACAACTAGTTCCCAACGTTTACGGGGTGGACTACCAGGGTATCTAAGCCTGTTTGCTCCCCACCCTTTCGCTCCTCAGCGTCAGTTACGGCCCAGAGATCTGCCTTCGCCATCGGTGTTCCTCCTGATATCTGCGCATTCCACCGCTACACCAGGAATTCCAATCTCCCCTACCGCACTCTAGTCTGCCCGTACCCACTGCAGGCCGGAGGTTGAGCCTCCGGATTTCACAGCAGACGCGACAAACCGCCTACGAGCTCTTTACGCCCAATAATTCCGGATAACGCTTGCGCCCTACGTATTACCGCGGCTGCTGGCACGTAGTTAGCCGGCGCTTTTTCTGCAGGTACCGTCACTTTCGCTTCTTCCCTGCTAAAAGAGGTTTACAACCCGAAGGCCGTCGTCCCTCACGCGGCGTTGCTGCATCAGGCTTGCGCCCATTGTGCAATATTCCCCACTGCTGCCTCCCGTAGGAGTCTGGGCCGTGTCTCAGTCCCAGTGTGGCCGGTCACCCTCTCAGGCCGGCTACCCGTCGACGCCTTGGTGAGCCATTACCTCACCAACAAGCTGATAGGCCGCGAGCCCATCCCCAACCGAAATTCTTTCCAGACGCAGACCATGCGGTCACGTCACATATCCAGTATTAGACGCCGTTTCCAGCGCTTATCCCAGAGTCAGGGGCAGGTTGCTCACGTGTTACTCACCCGTTCGCCACTGATCCCACAGAGCAAGCTCCGTGTTCACCGTTCGACTTGCATGTGTTAAGCACGCCGCCAGCGTTCATCCTGAGCCAGGATCAAACTCTCCGTAAAAAAGAAATGCATACCCCACCGGGAAAACGGTGACGCAGCGAGTTTGATGCTGACCAAAGAGACAAATTCATTGCTGACTTCATCCATTGCCAACCCC
>NZ_JARKMW010000003.1:0-41060 GCF_034650155.1 Microbacterium sp. STF-2 | reverse complement strand
ATCTTCAAGCAATGGCGCGCCTTGGCCACCCGCTACGACAAACTCGCCCTGACCTATCGCGGCGGCGTCGTCCTACGCGCCATCACCATCTGGCTCAAGGCTTTAAGAGACACGCCCTAGTCGCTTTCCAGGAGAACTGGCTCTTCGCGCGGATGGCGAGCGACGTCTTGCCGAGTCTTTCCAGGATGATGATCGGGTTCATCGGCGCTGTGGTCATCGGCGTGGTCGTGGGGTTCGTTCTCGGTCAGGCGCACCGCCTCCAGGCGATGTTCGCACCCGTGCTCGAGTTCCTGCGCGCGATCCCTGCGGTCGCGTTGATTCCCCTCGTCATCATCGTGCTGGGCCTCGACGACACCGCGAAGGTGATTCTGATCACCTTCATCTGCCTCTGGCCCGTGCTCCTCAATACCGAAGCTGCAATCAGAGGAATGGACCCCGGACTGCGCGAGACCGCCCGGGTGTACGGCATCCACTGGTTCCGCTACGAGTTGCAGGTCGCACTTCCCGCGGCAGCTCCGCAGATCTTTGCCGGAATGCGCACGAGTCTTTCGCTCGCGCTCATCATGGTCGTCGTGAGCGAGATGATGGCGGGAGGCAACGGGATCGGCGTCTTCGTTCTTCAGTCGCAGAGGTCGTTCGCGATCACGGACATGTGGTCGGGCATCGTGCTCATCGGGATCTTCGGGTACGTGTTCAACCTGCTGCTCATCGTCGTCGAGAACCGGGTGCTCGCGTGGCACCACGGCGCGAACACCGCCGTGGAGTGACACCGCGGTCGAGAGGACGCCCTCACACCTCGATGCCGCCGCACCACACACGCAGAACGCGACGCGCGGCAGCGATGTCGGTGAGCGGATCGCCGTCCACCAGCACGAGGTCGGCTCGCAATCCGGGGGTGATCGCCCCCCGATCGTCGAGTGAGAACGCGTGCGCGGCCGTCGAGGTGGCAGCGCGCAGCGCTTCGGCTGTTGACAGGCCGGCGTCCACGAGCAGAGCGAGTTCGTCGTGCATGCTCTCGCCGTATGGCGGCAATGCCCGTGTGAGGGACTCGATGTAGGCGTCGGTGCCGGCCAGGACCGGAACGCCCGCGGCATGCATCGCGCGCGTGCTCTCGCCGTATGGCGGCGATGCCCGTGTGAGGGACTCGACGTAGGCGTCGGTGCCGGCGTCGGTGCCGGCCAGGACCGGAACGCCCGCGGCATGCATCGCGCGCGTGCTCTCGTGGGCGTGTGCATAGCTCACACCGGGAACGCCCGCTGCGGTGAGATTCGCGGCGATGCCTTTCATCATCGTCAAGGTCGGGATGAACACCGTGCCCTGGGCGAGCATCGTCTCAGCCGTCGCATCGTCGAGCGCGCGGTCGAGTGGAGCATGGGTGATCATGTCGGCCCCCGCAGCGAGGCTCATACGCACAGCTTCGTACAGGGCTGCGTGCGCGATGACCTTGAGCCCCCGCGCGTGCGCAGCAGCCACGAGTGCATCGAGCACGTCCTGGGTGGGACCGGGCAGATCGGCGATGATCTTGATGTAATCCACCCCGTCTGCCACCTGCACCTCTACGAACCGCTCCGCCTTGTCGGGGGAATCGACCAGCGCGACGTCCGGATAGGTCGGAATGCGGCTGTGCGTGCTGCCCTGAGATGTCGCCGCCATGCCGGCGGTGCGGAAGTCAGCGACTCCCCTCAGTCCCCGCAACGACTGGAACTGTGATGCGGGCCATGTCGCCATGTCCAGGCCGGTGGTGACACCGTACGTGGCGAGCGTCTCGAGGGACTCGCGCCCCTTCAGGTGCATGTGACAGTCGATCAGGCCAGGAAGGAGCACCGTACCTTCCGCGTTGACGACAGCGGCACCGACGACGACCGCATCCGCTGATACGTCACCGATGCGCCCGTCGGGCTGGATGACGACCGTCGTGGGGGCGCTCAGACTGTGTCCGTCGAAGACCCTGGTGTTCGTGATCGCGGTCGCAGAGACTGCGCCGAGCGTGGAATCCGTCATGAACTGCTCCGTTCGAGGAGATGTAGATACGAGACATTATTGTTCACGGGCTGACTACTCTCCCGCCGACGCGTTGACGGCGGCCGCGTTGACGGCGGCGAGCTGCTCGTCGGGGGTCATGTTCATGAACGCCTCGAGCATCTCGGGAGTCATCTCGTAGACGGTCGGGAACTGCCCGATCGGCACGACGGAGTGCAGCACCCGGTCGCCGTAGACGTGCACGAGGTTGTAGGACTGGCCGCCGTCCTGGCCGCGGGCACCGGGGTAGGCGACGGCGAGGTCCTGCGTGTAGCAGGTCGCCGACGCGACCGACACGGGCACGCCCGCGAACGTGCTGGTGGTCGAGTAGTGCAGGTGACCGCCCAGGATGCCGCGCACGTCGGTGCCCCGGATGACCTCGGCGAGGCGCTCCTGGTCGCGCAGCTCGATCAGGGCGACGAGCCCGATCGGGCTCGGCACGGGCGGGTGGTGCAGCGCGATGAGGGTGCCGTCGGGCGCGGGGACTTCGAGCTCGCGGCGCAGCCACGCCAACTGCTCGTCGCTGATCTCGCCGTGGTGCTGCCCGGGCACCGTCGAGTCGAGCGCGATGATGCGCAGACCGTTGACGTCGTAGACGCGGTCGACGGGCTCGGACTGGTCGGCCTCCTCGTCGAGCAGGCCGCGGCGGAACGCGACGCGCTCGTCGTGATTGCCCATCACCCAGATCACCTGGGCACCGAGCTTCTCGGCGGCGGGCTCGACGATGGCCCGCAGGCGCTCGTAGGCGTCGGGGCGGCCGGTGTCGGCGAGGTCGCCGGTGAACACGATCGCTTCGGGGCGGGCGTTGGCCTTGGTGAAGCCGTCGAACAGCTCTGCGAGGTTCTTGTCACTGTCGATGCGCTCGTGCAGCAGGTCGCCGTCGCCCACGAAGTGGGTGTCAGAGACATGCAGGATGAAGTGCTCGGGAGCGGGATGCTGGCTCGCGATGTGCGACATGGTGTGTGTTCCTTCCGATCAGACCGCGGTGGCGGCGGGGTCGATGATCACGGCGGTGAGACGCTCGAGCTCGGTGGGGGTGAGTCCGTGGGCGAGGAGGTAGGCGCTGATCGACCCGTGCTCGCGGTCGATGCGCTCGAGCAGCGCCTCGAGCACCTCGGCGGGGCTCTCGGTGATGAGTTCGACCATTCCCGCGGTCAGTTCGATGCCGCGCTGTTCGAAGACGGCGGTCATCGCGTCTGACCACTCGCCGCGCAGGTTCTCGGCGGTGGCGGCGTAGTCGGCCACGACGTCGTCGCGGTCGACCCCGAGCGCACCCTCAAGGGAGCGGCGCGGGCTGCGCAGGCTGAGGAAATGTTCCGCGACTGATCATTTGATAGTTCAACAACACGGCCCGGGCCCTCCTGGAGGAGAGAGGACCCGGGCCGTAGCTTTTGGTTCGAATTATGCCCAGGCCGTCGGCTTGTCCAGCGCGTTCAGTTCAATCTCGCGTCACTCGCGCAGACTCACCACCGTCCGGTCACGGCCGTCGGCTTGTCCAGCGCGTTCAGTTCAATCTCGGCGAGGACTCCGTAGTGGTCGCTTGCCGTCGGATACTCGTTGAACACAACCTTGCTCGAGATGATGACACTCTCGACCGTGAGGTGGTTTTCCGGCTGGCCGGCGAGTACATAATCGATGCGGCGGTGGTGGGGTTCCTGCACCACGTAGTTCGGAACAAGTCCCTGACCGTCGGTCACGCTTCGGGCGACCCACGGGCTATCGGTGGTCCAGGTGTAGCCGGGGCCACCGTCTCCGGCAATTGCCCAGGTGTCGCGGAAGGCGGCGCTGCGGCCGTTGATGGCTGATTTGCCGGTGTAGAACCGCATGCAGTCCTGGTCGGGAGCGGCGTCAAAGTCGCCCGCAATAATCGTGGGGGCCTCTTGACGGCGCTTTTCTTCAAGTTCAGTGACGAACAGCGCCTGCTCCACACGAGCGGCCTCGTCGCTGAACTTGAAGCTCGGGCGCGGGCCGAGGAAGAGCATGTCCACGCCGATGGGCAGTGACAGCACGGCTTCCCATACATAGGGTCCGTCGTCTGCGGGAAGCTTGTGGGTGGTAATGCTCTTGGGTTCCCAGCGCGTACCAACGGCGGTTCCCCAGAGGGGCCACTCGAAGTCAGCGAAGTCGGATGCGTGGGCAGCGAAGTCGGATGCGTGGTGCCAGTGGAGGCTCGAGTTTTCCTTTACGAGCTGGAAGACATCGCGCTCCGGGGTGCGGAGGATTTCCTGCAGGAAGACAATGTCGGCGTCGTGCTCTTCGAGGCCTTTAAGTAGGAGCGCGTCGCGCTTTTGCTGATCGCGGGGGGCGAGCCAAATGTTCAGTGTCAGTACCCGTAGGTTCATTTTTTTGTTCATGCGGGAAAGCTATGCCGCCAAAGTGAACAAGGTTCCAAAAAAGAGTTAACTTTTCCCGTCGAGTCGTCAGCGCTCCTGGATCGTGTCACCGTCGGGTGATTTCGCGGGTTGAGGATCGTTGAGGCTTGATTTTCCGGGGGTGTTGGTGCCTCGTGCGGGGCACTAACGGCGTCGATCTAGACTCGCTCGGTGGGGTGGTTCGTGCGGAAGGTGCGCACCGCGTCGGGTGCGACGGCGGTGCAGATCGCGTCGAAGACCCGTGGTGTGCGGACGATCGTGGAGCACCTCGGCTCCGCGCACGACGATGAGCAGCTCGCGGTGCTGGTCGCGATCGCGCGGGAGCGGATCGCGGAGCTGGCCGGGCATGTCCCGTTCGATCTGGACGGGCTGGGCGCGACGCCGCCGGCCACGACCGCGCCGACGGTGACCGGGTCGAGGTCCAGGTTGTTGTGGGATGTCCTCGAGGACGCCTACGCCCGTCTCGGGTTCGACGCGGTCGGCAACGACACATTCAAGAAGCTGGTCCTGGCCCGCGTCGTCGAGCCGACCAGCAAGGCGGACACGCTGCGGGTGTGGGACGAGCTCGGTGTCCCGGGTGCGCCGTCGCTGTCGACCGTGTGGCGGACCCTCGCCCGCAGCGTTGAGCAGGACTGGCGGTCGAAGATCGCCGCCGCAGCCTACGCGCATGCGACCCGATCTGGCCCGCTCACCGTCGTGCTCTACGACGTCACCACCCTCTACTTCGAGGCGGAGCGTGAAGACAAGCTCCGCAAGGTCGGGATGAGCAAAGAGCGCCGCGTCGACCCGCAGATCCTCGTCGGCCTCCTCGTGGACCAGGGCGGGTTCCCCCTCGAAGTCCACGAGTTCGCGGGCAACAGGGGCGAGACTCTCACCCTGCTGCCCGTCCTCGACCAGTTCCGCGAACGTCACTCCGCGACCGAGGTCGTGGTCGTCGCGGACGCCGGCATGCTGTCCGCAGCGAACCTGAACCGGCTGGAGGACGCCGGGTTCGGTTTCATCGTCGGCTCCCGCACCTCCTCCGCGCCATACGATCTCGCCGAGCACTACGCGACCGTCGGGAACATCGTCACCGATGGGGAGACGGTCGAGACCACCCGAACCATGGGTGCGGGTGTGAACGCGCGGGAGCGGCGAGTGGTGTGGCAGTACTCCCACAAGCGGAAGATCCGCGACAACATCACGTTGAACAAGCAGATCGAACGCGCCGAGCAGATCGCTGCCGGCACCCGCCCGGCGAAGAAGGACCGGTTCGTCACCCTCGGCACCAAGCCCGGCGTGAACTGGGCAAGAGTCGAGAAGGCCCGCGAATACATCGGCCTCAAGGGGTACGTCACCAACCTCAGCACCGCGACGGCTTCCGCTGCAGAGATCGTGGCGGCCTACCATGACCTGTTCCAGGTCGAGGCGACGTTCCGGATGGCAAAGACCGACCTGCGGGCGAGGCCGATGTTCGCGTCGACCGCGGACTCGATCCACGCGCACCTCACCGTCGTGTTCTGCGCTCTCGCGATCAGCCGGCACCTCTACAAGACCACCGGCGTGACGGTCCGCCGTATCGTCCGCGCGCTGCGCCCGCTGCGTGACGTCACGATCACCATCGACGGACACGAACTCACCGCGACCACCCCGCCAACGGGGGAAGCCGCCGACATCATCGCCGCACTCCGGCCGGGCGTGGGGCACTAAACTGACACGATCCAGGTCGGACATGCGGTGGGGGTGAGGCTCGCCGGGTGATGGTCGGCGGGTAGGGGTCGAGGTCCCCGAGGATCAGTAGCGCCAACTGCTGATCCATCACGAGGACCTCGACGTGCTTCACCCTACTTCGGGGTGCGCTGACGCGCGCTCTGCCGCTGATCCGTGTTACCGCTGCGATCTGCTGGTCGGTCTCGACGGCGTCCATGTCGAGCACGTTGACCGCCGCGACGGGCTGCTGATCGTCACCGTTTCGACACCGGCGGCGCCGACCGGGTGCCCGTTGTGCGGGGTCGTGGCGATCGGTCGAGGGCGCCGCCGTCGAGTGTTGCATGACGTGCCGGGCGTGACGCGGGTGCGGATCGTCTGGCGGCAACGGGTCTGGCGATGCGGCGACGTGGGCTGTGCCAAGAAGACGTTCGTGGAGCAGCTTCCCTCGCTGGTCGCTCGGCGCGGGTCGCTCACAAGGCGAGCCGTCGACTGGGCGATCGGGCAGCTGCGCCGCGAGCACGCCACGATCGAAGGACTACGTCGTCAGCTCGGGACATCGTGGAAGACGGTGTGGCGGGCTGTTGAGCCTGAACTGGTGCGGTTGGCAGCCGACGAGTCCCGGTTCGAGAACGTGACCACGCTCGGCGTCGACGAGCACATCTGGCATCACGTCGACCACCGCAAGCGGGGCCCGAAGGAACTGACCGGCATGGTCGACCTCAGCCGCGACAGCACCGGGAAGACGCGGGCCAGGCTGCTCGACCTCGTGCCGGGCAGATCGGGGAAGGCATACGCGTCCTGGCTCAGCGAGCGGGGCGAAGCGTTCCGAAAGAACGTGAAGGTGGCGGCGCTGGACCCGTTCGCGGGCTACAAGACTGCGATCGATGACACGCTCGAAGACGCGGTCGCTGTGCTGGACGCGTTCCATGTCGTCAAGCTCGGCACCGCCGCCGTCGACGAGGTCCGCCGCCGCGTCCAGCAAGACACCCTCGGGCATCGCGGTCGGAAGGGCGACCCGCTCTACGGGATTCAGACCATCCTCCGTGCCGGGGCCGAGAACCTCACCGACAAGCAGCGGATCCGGCTGACCGCGGCAATCGAGGCCGATCCTGCGCACGACGAGGTGTTCGTCGCGTGGCAGTGCGCACAGCAGCTGCGCTCTGCCTACCACGCGAAGGACCTGACCGAGGGGCGGCGGATCGCCGAGAGGGTGGTCGACACGTTCCACACCTGCCCGATCCCCGAGATCGCCCGCCTCGGCCGCACCCTCCGCCGCTGGCGTTCAGCGTTCCTGGCGTACTTCACCACGAGCCGCGCGAACAACGGCGGCACCGAGGCGATCAACGGGATCATCGAGCTCCACCGCCGCCTCGCCCGCGGCTATCGCAACCGCGAGAACTACCGCCTCCGCATGCTCCTCACCGCCGGCGGACTCACCCCATGACCCCCCCACCGGATGTCCGAAGAGCCCCTTATCGGCGTTTGGCATAGTCAACCTCTCTAGGTATCTGAACGGTCGAACTCTAGCGCCGGCTATCTGGCTGGTGACGATCGTTTCCGCGACCGCATCGGCCGTCTTGCTTTAGGGCAGGTCGATCTAATCCTGACCGCCCTGCGTTTGTTACGGCAGGTCGGTCGTCTCGTCCTCTTCGGTTACCGCCAGTTCGCGACGCTCGATGAGGCTGCGCACGTCGACATGCTGAGAAACCGAGGTTGCAGCCAGCACCTGCTCGATCATGCGCGTCATGAACTGTTCCGGACGCACATCTTCCGGGACTCGATCAAGCTCCACTTTGACTGTCGAGTCCTCCTCGGACCAACTGACGAGAGCGAGCCCGGTGGCGGTGTAGCCGTTGGCTCCGCCGAGGTCGCGGAGCTTACGCATCATGTCGACGGTGCGCTCGTAGGCATCGGGTTCCTGGGTGAGGATGGTCGAACGCTGGACGAAGAAGAACCCGACCGCGGCAAGCGGGTATCGGCTGCGGAGGTTGCCGGCATCGCCGTAGGCTTCTTCGAACCGGTTGGAGAGGTTCTTGCCGAAGGAGGAGACCTGCGTCTTCGTCGATAGCAGCAGTTCAGGTCCGCGGTCCCATCTGGCGATCGCGACGTCGACCTGTTTCTCGTAAGCACGGCCGAGGATCTTCGCGTCTGTGGGTGCGATGGCAGGCATCGCGATGACTTTCGCGCGCACCTCATTGGATAGGTCACGCGGCAACTTTTCCAATAGAAGCGCAACATCGCGCGGAAGGATGCGGGGACGCGTGGCGCGTGGCCACACTTCGTCCGGTGTGAAACCGGAGCGTCTGAGCTCATGCGCAAGCCACGAGTCCACACCGTTCGCCAGTGCACCGGTCGCCCACCCCTTGTTCGCAGCAATCGGGATGGTCAACAGCTGCTCCAGAAGCCCGTAATCGGGCTGGTACGCCGCGGCTTCGTCGCGCCCGTGCACCCAGGGATCGCTGAGACCCGCTGCCGCGAGTGCTTCATCGAATGGGGTAAAGGAGTCCGGCTTGGTAACCATCACGCTGCTCCCCTGCCACCACTTCGTCCACGAACGGTCCGACGAGTAGTCAATGCACGGTGATCCCCAGCAATAGCGGAGAGCTCCCCAGCCGACAGCACATCGTTGAGAAGCACAGCATCGACCAACTCCACCGCCCCCGGCAGATTGCGGCTCTGAAGCATTCGCTGCACACGCGGCTGCAACGCGGCTAGCGCCTCGCGATGCTGTGCGAGGAGAGCCGGCGAGGGCATCCACCAACGGTCAGCCTCGCGAGGTTCGATCTTGAGGATACCCCCGCCGTAGGAGCGACCGACAAGCTCAGCAGACAGCAACGTCATCGAGTTCAGCGACCCGATCGGCAGGACGTCTCGTGCGAGCTCCCGGTGGTCCTCGGTGAGGTAGACACCGTGGACGCTGTTGAGGTGACGGGCAGCAACAGTGTTCGTCGTGAGACGGGCCGTGTCGGCGTTCATGTACGTCAGGAACAGATCAGGGGCTTTTAGCACCGGCACCCGCCACCACGGCTTACGCACCCGACACTTGTATGCCTGGTCGGCGCCGGTGCGGTGGCCCTCCTCGATGTATCGGAGCGTCGAGGCCGCCGGTTTCACACTTGGGTACAGAAGCCAGGTGGCCTGCCCGTCCTGGCCGAGCCGGGTCATGGCGCTCTTAGTGAGCGCGAGCCCACGCAGGTGAGAGCTACCGGGAGGACTGATGCGCAGCAAATCTCGTTGGGGTATACCGAGCTCGCGCACGCGGGTGGGAGACAAAGTGAAATACCGATTCCCGCCCGTGACCGCGCCCAGTGACGTGTCACCGTATGTCTCCAACGGAACGAAAGCCTCGACGTCCGAGAGCCGCGCCATTGCGGCCACCGTCACCGGAGAGAGGGCCAGGGCGGTCCAGCGCTCAGTCGTGTCGATAGGCGCCCACGCCGTCCCCGTCTCCAAAGCCTCGAGCGTCGATGCGTTGCGGGCTTGTCGCAGGACGGCGCTGCCAGCGGGGACCTGTTGCCAGCCATCAGCCTTTACCAGCACGGTATCGGCTTCGGCGTCGGGAAATACTTGCTCGTCAAAGACCACGAGCTCCACGGTCGCGAAGTTTTCCAGCAGGAAACGGCGAACCGGGGCGGCGTAGTTCACACTCAGCAGTTCCGCCGGCAGCACGAGGCCCAGGCGTCCTCCAGGCTTGAGGAATCCAGCCGAGTGCGCCACGAACGCAGCCCAGCTCGATGACAGGCCAGTCAGCCCCACCCCCTGCTGCAGCGCGGCGAACCGTGCTCGGTCTCGCTGCGCACCCGTCCAGTCCTGGTAGCGAATGAACGGAGGGTTGCCGATGATTGCATCGAACGTCGCCGACGCCTCGACCATGAAGAAGTCGCTGACGGTGATATCGGCGGTGCCCCCAGCAGCGCCGATCAGCGCGCGAGCTGCCTCCGCGCTTGGTGAATGAATCTCGACGCCGTTCACGCGCGGCGACTCATTGCCGAGGTCAGTCAGGCGCTCAACAGCGGAGATGAGGAAGGCGGCCTCGCCGGTACTCGGCTCAAGCACACGATCTTCAGCGGAGCGGATCGCCCACTCGGCAATGTGGCGGGTGATGCCCTCTGGCGTGAAGAACGCACCGCGAGCTTTCCGCGCCGCAGCAACGTCGGAAGGGTGCGAATGGATCACCTCGGCGGACACCTCATCAGACTAGGGGCCGCGAAGCCACTGAGACTCCGCACACGCCCGCCGCCCGGAGAGATGCGGTGATTGTGCCGTCCACCGGCGGCGGAGCGCTGTCTAGATGTACAGCTAGTTCAGACTCGTGACCTCCTCGACCGTCAGGTTGTGGGCGCAGGGTGACGGACGGCATGACGAAACCAGTAGTTGCCAGCCCCCGAGCGATGACTACCGCTCGTCGTCGTCGTTCGAAGCCTCGAGGTTCTCTTCGGTTGCAAGCCGAACAGACAAGTCTTGTTCCTCAGTGGTCACGGTTAGATCTCTGGCCCAGAACTCTTCTTCCGCGTTCATGGGGAGCTTGAAACGCAGAATCGCATAGGCATGCTGAAGCGGACGGTTATAGCGGAACAGCCCTTCGGATGTCTTTCTAATAAGTGCTCTGCGTTCCTCGGTCTGGAGCTTTCGGAGGTAAGTCGTGAGATTGCCGGGAGGATAATCGGGCAGACCCTCCCGAATCTTTGCGAGGATCTGGGCGTGCGTCGCTCCCCGCTCCGGCAGGGCAGCGATCGCTCGAAGGATAATCGCGTAGTTGTGATACTTTCGGGTTTGAGTGACCTCTAGAGCCGCATCAAAGTCTTCCCGCATGGTGCCACCGCGCGTCCGCGAGTACGCGGTCTTGGCGGTCTCCAGCGCCTCCGCAGTCACGTACATCGGATTCGGGCTCGTCTCTCGCACACCAAGGGCCGTGCAGCATTCGCGCGCCAAGGCATGCGTGACACTCGCCACTCCCACCGAATGCTTGATGATTCGATTACGCACTGCACCGAGATCAACATTTAGTAGGTCCTTGCCCTTGTCGAGCAGCTGACCGAGGTCATCGTCTCCGAGCGGCGGAATAGGAATATCAGCCAAGCGGCCGCCCATATTGGACGGAGCTCTCAAGATCTCTCCAGCTGTTTCCGCTACGCCGAGCACAATCATCCGCAGCCGCGGGTAGTTTAGAGATTCGTCGCTGAACACCTTCATAGCGTCTGCGAGACGATTCCTGGTTTCGGGAGAAACTTTATGGAAGTCCTCGATCACCCAGACGAGACCCTTAGATCCGAGGCGCACGGCAAGCGCCTCCGAAGTCAGTTGTGCGGGCACAACTCTCTCGAAGTCCTCGGTCTGACCCGCCTCCCACGAAGCGTCAGCATGGAAGGACGCCGGCGATACAGGTCCCCCGAACTCCGCACCCCCGCTCAGCTGTCGCGTGTCTTGATTGCTGCGACCGGTTCGCACCATTGCGTTCATACGGTCGAAGGCGGAGGACAAGACTTGCTCGTACGTGGTTGTCGCTTCGCATCGGGTCGTGATTGACGGCTGCCCCTCGTTCTTCAGCACGTTCGCCACGAGTGAGCTTTTGCCGGCGCCTGACTCACCCCACACCAAGATCTGGGTTCCACGTTCGTCAAGCAAGTTCCGCAGGTCCTGCTCTTCCACGGGACGGCTGACAAACCCCTTATCCGCGGGCTGCCCGGGTGTGAACACTTCTCCCAGTGAGTATGAGCGAGGCGATGGCTCCACGGCCGGTTCCGGCTTCTCCCCGCGCCACCATCGCTTCAACCAGTTCATGCCCTGACCATATCGCGCGCTGCGACCCACTGATCGGTGTGAGCATCGCCTGCCACAAACGATCGTTTCCGGGACGCCTCGGCCGAGCCCGGCGCCGACGTCGACACGCCGACGATTCCCGTCCCGAAACCCAGACCCGAAACCCGTTCAGACCGAAACCGCATCTAGACCGTTTTCGGGATACACGGTAGAATAGATCGAGAGCCCGCGAGAGGGGAGCCCACCATGCAGACGTTCGACGTCGAGGACCGTTGGCCCGAGCTGTTCGTGCAGCTCGACGACGTGCAGCGCAACTCCGTCCGTCAGTCCCTCGCCGCCGGCTGGCACGAGGGCTTCAACCCCACCCGCGAGGACGTGGAGAACCTGACCGACTACGCGCGCGGTGCGATTGATTTCGACGAGTACATCCGTCGAGCCGACGCGACCGCGCTGCGCACGGTCGGCGCCGTCGCCGCACGCTGACGTGGTGGATCGGTTCGACACCTGGGAGTCGTATTTCTACCCGGAGACGATCGACCCGCTGACCGGCAACGGCACGCTGCGCAACCTTCTCGACGAGCGGCATCCCGCCGAGCTGGCACGACGAGAGTACGTGCGAACGAACGTGCGCGCGCAACAGATCGAGGGTGGCGCCGTGGCGATCGCCAAGACCTACGACGGCTCCCACCTACGAGCGATCCACCGCCACCTGTTCCAGGACGTCTACGCCTGGGCGGGGGAGTACCGCACGGTCAACATGTCGAAGGGCGTCGGCCGAGGCTTCGGTGACGTCAAGACGGGCGAGGTCGACCGCTACCTGTCGGACGTGCACCAGCTCGTCTCCTCGACCGACTGGCGCCGCCTCGACCGAGGCGACTTCATCGCTCACAGCTCGACGGTGTTCGCCTACGTGAACCAGGCCCACCCGTTCCGGGAGGGCAACGGGCGCACGTCGAAGCTGTTCATGCAGCACGTCGCGGAGCAGAGCCGCTTCGCGTTCGACTACGCCCGCGTCACGCCGGAAGTGTGGAACCAGGGATCGGCGCTCAGCGGGCCGGACCTGTACTCGTACGCTCCCGATCCGCGGTCGCTCGTGCCTGTGTTCGACGCGATCACCGTCGACCGCCGGCAGGGGCAGACGGGCGGGCTCGACGACCCGACACGCGGCCGCTCGGCGCTGCGCGCGAGCTACCCGCAGGCCGCCACGGACGCGACACGGAGCACGCCGCCTGCCGGCGGCATCCAGGGCCGGGGGAGTGCGCCCTACACGCCGGGCGCTCGGTACGGCAACGACCTCGGGGAGGGCCGATGAGCAACGTCGTCGGCTATGCACGGGTGTCTCGTCATGACCAGAACCCGGCAGCTCAGGAGGCCGAGCTGCGCGCGGCCGGCGCCGGCCGCGTGTTCGTCGACCACGGCGAGTCCAGCCGCGTCAAGGACCGGCCGCAGTGGCTCGCGTGCCTGGACTACCTGCGCCCCGGCGACACGCTCATGGTGCGCCGGCTCGACCGTCTCGCCGGCAGCGAGAAGATGGCCATCGAGACGATCACCGACCTGCACGAGCGGGGCGTGAACATCAAGAGCCTCACCGAGCCGGATATCGACACGACGACCCCGATGGGCCGTGCCCTGTTCGGGATCGTCGCCGTGTTCGCCCAGCTCCGCGTCGACACGATCCGGGAGAACACCGTGCGGGGCCTGGCCCATGCACGCGCCGAGGGACGCGTGGGAGGCCGACCCTCGGTGATGACACCGGAACGCACGGCGGCCGCGGCCGACCTCCGCGAGCAGGGCTACAGCTACGAGGAGATTGGGCGCCTCCTCGGCGTCGGCAAGTCCTCCGTTGCACGGGCTCTCGCGAAGCACGATGAGAGCCAGCCTGCCGCCGCGTCCTAGGGCGTGTCTCCCAAAGGTTTGGGCTGGTCGCTGGAACGCTCGGTGTGTGTCTCGAACGGAGTTGCTGACTGATGCGCAGTGGGAGCTGATTGCTCCGTTGATGCCGTCCTCGCAGGGGCGTCGTGGTCGGCCGTTCGCCGATCATCGCACCGTGGTGGAGGGCATCATCTATCGCTACCGGACCGGGATCGCGTGGCGGGACTTACCCGGGTGCTTCGGGCCGTGGCAGACGGTGTGGAAGCGGCACCGCCGCTTCAGCGGTGATGGGACGTGGGACAAGATCCACAGCGTCCTGCTGGCCCATGCCGACGCCGCCGGGCTGATCGACTGGGAAGTCTCGGTGGACTCCACGATCAACCGCGCCCATCAGCACGCCACCAACCTGCCCCGGGACACAGGGGGACCTGACGAATTACACGAATCTGCGCATCGAGCCGCCTGATCACGCCATCGGCCGCTCCCGCGGCGGCCTGTCGACGAAGATCCACCACCTGTGCGACGGGAACATGCGGCCGCTGGTGATGCTGCTCGGGCCCGGGCAGGGCGGGGACTCCCCGATGTTCGAGCACGTGATGAACGCCCTGCGGGTACCGCGCCTGGGTGGGGGCCGGCCACGCACCAGGCCCGACCGGGCGCTGGGTGACAAGGCTTACTCTTCCCGGGCCAACCGCAAGCTGTTGCGCCGGCGCGGCATCCAGGCCGTCATCCCCGAACGCGATGATCAGATCGCCAACCGCAAGCGCCGCGGCGCCAAGGGTGGTCGCCCGGTCACCTACGACACCGAGGCCTACAAGCGCCGCAACGTCGTCGAGCGCGGATTCAACATCTTCAAGCAATGGCGCGCCTTGGCCACCCGCTACGACAAACTCGCCCTGACCTATCGCGGCGGCGTCGTCCTACGCGCCATCACCATCTGGCTCAAGGCTTTAAGAGACACGCCCTAGTCGGCCGTGTCGTCGCTGAGCCAGTCCGCGACCTCGGAGCTGAGGTAGCGGATCGTGCGCGGCGTGAGGGTGATGTAGGCAGGGCCGCGGCCCTCGTCTCGGAGTCGTTTGAGGTCGCGCACGTCGACGCCGAGCTGCGCGGCCAGCTCGCCGGGTGTGAGCATCTTGGGTCGCTTGCGGGGGCCGTTCACTGGCACGAGTCGCACCCCGTCTCCTCGGCGGGGTCGACCGGCACCAGGTAGCCGTCGACGCCCTCGACGTCCGTCGCGCTCTGCTGCTGGCCGGCCATCAGTCGGCGTCCCCGGTGACCGTGACCGTGTTCGCCAGGTGGTAGCCGGCTCGACCGTAGTCCGCGAGCTGCCGATCCCGATTGGGCCACGTTGCGAAACAGTCGCGGCCGGTCCTCGTCCCTCGACGGGAGCGTGGTCGTGATCGTCGTGAAGGCAACCGGAGTACTCATCGTGACGTCCTCTCCTTTGGTGTGTGTCCGTCCGAAAGTGGGAAGTTCGGCGCCTGCGCCGAGCTGCCTGCTTTCGGCGGAACACTTGCCGCCTTGCACGCAGTGGAGGGCGGGTCAAGGGGAGCCCGCAGGGCTCTCCCGTAGGGACGCGAAGCGCCCTTGACGCGCACGGAGCGGAGTGCAACCCCGCAACGCGGGGGAACGCCACAGGCCCCGCACCGGGAGCCGGTAGCGGGGCCTGTGGGAAGAACGAATCAGCCGGCCGCGGTGCCCTCGTCGGCCGACGTCTCGGCAGGCTCAGGCGTCGTCCGCGACGCGGCCGGCTTGCGCGCTGCGCGCCGTCTCACACGCGCCTTCTTCTCGGGCTCGGGCAGGCCGATCTTGCGTAGCTCGTCCGCGCTCCACCCGGCGCTCTGCGCGGCGTTGTAGGCGCGCACGTCGTCGCGCTCGGCGTCCGCGACGCGCTCCGCGATCCGCGCTTGCAGATCGGCCAGCTCGCGAGCCGTCTCCTCCTGCACATCGACCAGTCGCTGTCGCGCTTCCGCGACCGCGCGCACAGCGTTGATCCGATCCTCTTGGAGCCGCTTCGCGCGCTCGATTGCTTCCTCTGGTGTCAGTGTCGTAGCCATGCTCCTATCGTACGAATCCGCTCGGCTCCCGTCGATGCCTGCGGCATCGGAAGAGACAGCCGCGGCGGAGCCGCGGGCACTCTCGTCTGTCGACGCGAGCGCATCTGATCGGAGTCCAGGACGGAGCAAGCTATACAGTTAGGTTACCTAACTGGGCTTGATCCTCGACAGGCGGTCGCGGATGCGGCACACTGGACGTGTGGTCCCCGCAGTGTGCGGGGTCGCTGCGCTGGGCCGGGAGAGGCGGTGATCCGATGGATGAGCAGACGCCGAAGGCTCGCGCGTTCACTCGACGTCGCCGCGCGAACGCGACGGGCGGTCGGCTGCACTTCCACAAGGTGGGCGTGACGCCGGAGGAGGGCGGCGAGCTAGCGCGGATTGCGGCCGCTCAGCACGTCACGGTGCCGCGACTGATGGTCGAGGCGGCGCTGTCGTCCGAGCGTGCCGAGACGCCGACCGAGCGCCGTCAGGCGATGGCGGAGATGTTCACCGTCCATCGGCTGCTGGCGGCCATCTCCAACAACGTGAACCAGATGGCGAAGGCGACGAACGCGACGGGGGAGTTGCCCGCGGAGCTGCCGGCTACTCTCGCAGCGGTGCGTCGTGTTGCGGAGCGGCTGGACGAGGCGATTGACAGGCTGTCGGCGTCATGATGCCGAACGTCGTTCGCGGCGATCGTATGTCCGGTCTGCTGACGTACCTGACGGGTCCGGGACGGTCCAATGAGCACACTGAGCCGCACCTTGTCGCAGGCGACCCGGCGTTGCTCGCGTGGCACGACGACGCGGAGTTGGGACGGGATGCCGCGCTGTCGATCGCGCGCCACCTTGACCGACCGAGGACGGCCTACGGCGTCGAGGTCAAGGGCGGGCACGTGTGGCACTGCTCACTGTCGCTGCGCGCCGACGAAGGCCAGCTCACCGACGAGCAGTGGAAGGCGATCGCGGACGACTTCATCAAGGCGATGGAGTTCGACGACAACGACGGAACGAAGGCCCCGTGCCGTTGGGTCGCCGTACGGCACGGTGTCTCGACCAACGGCAACGACCACGTGCACATCGCCGTCAACCTCGTGCGCGAGGACGGCACGAAGGCGTCGATTCACAACGACTTCCACCGCGCCCAGGTCGCGGCCCGCGCCCTCGAAGTGAAGTACGGCTTGGAGGAGTTGGAGTCGTCGAAGGCCGATCGCTCGACCCGCGGCTACGACCCCGCCGAGCGCGAGGCCCAGGCCCGCGGCCGAGCACGAGCGAAGTACGAGCGCGCACGCGCCGACCAACCGTCGACGACGCCGGCATGGGAGCTGCTGGACGGCAACGACCGCCAGGCCCGCATCGCGTCCGAGATGCGCGCCGATCAGCCCCGCTACCTCCTCGCGTTGAAGGTCCGCGGCTGCGCCACGGCATCCGGCGACGAGGCGGAGTTCGTGCGCCGGATGCGTCGAGCCGGGCTCCTCGTCCGGCCCCGCTTCGCGGACGGTCGTACGGACGTCATCACCGGCTACTCGGTGGCCGAGCGACCCGAAGCCGGCGAACGTCCTATCTGGTACGGCGGTGGTCACCTGGGCCGCGACCTGACGTTGCCGCGGCTGCGCGACGGGTGGCCCGACACCCCGACCGGAGCCACCGACGCGGCCGCCGAATGGGCTGCGGCGAAGCGGGGCCGGCGGGTCGTCGCGCCCGGCGCCGAGGCACAGGAACCGGACCCGGAGCTGTGGTCGCGCCGCAACGACGAGCTGCGCGAGCTCGTCGACCGGATGCGGTCGGTTCCGGTCGACGACAGGGACACGTGGGCGACCGTTGCACGGCAGACCGCGGGTGCGTTCGCCGCATGGTCCAACGCGACCGAGGAGACGCCCGGCGACCTCGCCGCGGCGTCCGAAGCGTTGTCGCGATCGGCGCAGACCTACGGGCGCACCGTGCGGCCAGAGAAGGCCGGCACGGTCGCTATCTCCGGGGCGGCGATGCTGCTGGCCAGCGCCATGCGCGGCGGACAAGGAACCGTCGCACAGGCCGCGATGATCCGCCAGCTCCTCCGGCTCACGCAAGCCGTCTACGAGGCCTCCGTAGCCGCGGGACAGGCCCGACAGGCTCGACTCCTCGCTGAGGACGTCCGCGCCCGTCTCACGCGCGTCAGGGACGCGCTGCCGACGTCGGCGCCGGCTGGCGCAGTCGCGACCGCAGAGCGGACGACGACGCTCGACCCGGAAGCTCAGGCCATGCTCGACCGGCTGCGCGCCGGGCAGGCCCTCCCGGTCACCGAGGCGGGTTCTCCCGTCCCGAACCACATCGAGCCGGCACGACCACGAGAGACGACAGGACCGGGCGCAGACCGCGGCCCGGAGCGATAGGAGAGGGGGCCGATCATGGCCGAGGAGACAGACGGAATCGCCGAAGCGTTCGAGGGCCAGGTACGAGTTGCGGTCACCGCGGCCGCACAGGTCGGCCAGGCGATCGCGAACCTGCGAGAGCAGGCCCTACGCCGCGCCACCGCGGCAAGCGAGCAGGAGGCCCGCGAACTGCGATCGCGCCTCGACGCAGAGCGGCAGGCAGCGCGCGCCGAGGTCGCCCACGTCGACCGGGCCGAGTGGTGGGAGAACTCCACCCCGGAGCAGATCGGGCACACCTACCAGGTGGCCCGCGCGTGGCAGTCCGAGGACCAGGAGCTTGCCCGCGCCGAGCAGCGCATGAGCGCCGAGCTGCGCGATCGGTACGGGATCGACACCCGCGACACGGGCGCCGACGCCGACGAGGTGCGCCAGCTCATCCGGCTACAGGCCGAGCGCGCGGAACGCGACCGCGCGGCCGCCGACGCCGAGCGCACACGGGCCGCGGCCGAGGAAGCTGAGGCGCTGCGCCTGCTGGCGTTCGCGGACCAGGAGGACCGTCGAGCGGACGAGGCGCGCGCCGCGGCCGAGTACGAGCCCGACCCGGCCGAACGCGACCGCGCACAGGCGGAAGCCGAGCAGCGCGACGCGATCGCGGACCGCTCCCGCGAGGACGGCAAGAGCCTGTACGACAGCGCCGAGCGGCGCTCGTCGACGGCGGAGGAGCTGGAAGGCCGCGGCATCGCTCAGGAGACGGTGGCGACCCGGATGCGCGCCGACGTGAGCCAGGCGAAGCCGGCCACGGCCGCCGTCGCTGCCGGCAAGACTAAGGCGGCCAAGGCGCGCAAGACGCGCGGCCGCGGCGCCCAGGTGCAGCGCACCGGACTGGACCGCTGAGCGCGCGTCGACGAGCTGCACGAGAGAGGGGCTGCACCACCAGGTGCAGCCCCTCTCTCACGTCCCAGGGACGCTCTCAGGCGTCCAGCTCGCGAACGTCCGGGAACAGCCCCTCGGGCGGTGCCTCATACGGCAGCGGGTCGCCCTTGGAGCACTGGTTCTCCGTCGCCATCGCGTCGGCCGCCGCGAACGGTCCCTGCGGGTCCATCAACACGCCCATGTGATGGTCCGCGTGATCGCGCCACCACACGCTCATCCCCGTAGCGGGATCGCGGCGAAGGAACTCCCACGCGCGCCACAGCGCTTCGAGGCGGATCACCGCCTCGTCGTACTCCCACCAGCGAGCCGCCCACACCCGCGACTTGCCGTCGATCTTGCGCCGGTAGACGCTGCGCAGATACTCGCGCAGGAACTCGTCGACGGAGCCGTAGTACAGGCTCGGCTCCGCTGCGGGCTCCTCATCGACGACCTCGCCCGTGGCCTGGTCCACCGCGGCGTCGTCGACGTCGGCCGGGTCCAGCTCGTCATCGCCCCAGTCGCTCACGATGCCGCCTCCGTCCCGATCGTGGCCTCGACGCTGGCAAGCTCCTGCTGCGCCTCGCGGATCGTGCGCTCAGCTTCGGGATCGTGCGCGGCGATCGACGCGCGCACGTCGGCCGCGTAGGCCGCCGTCATCCACGGCTGAGTGCGGATCAGCGTCGGCCGAGAGCCCGACGCGAGTACCACGGCGCGACCCTTCGGCATCGCTGCCAGCTCGGCCACGTCCATGATCCGCTCACGGTGGAGCTGCTGCGACACCGTGCGCTGACCGCGGCCGTACGACGTCGACGAGGAGAGCCGGTCGTAGTCCCCGATGATCCTCGACAGGTCGTCGAGGAACGCCGCCTCGGAGACGCCGCCGCCGTACACCTTGACGTTCGACGCGCTCCACAGCTTCTTCATGCCGGACTCGCCCCAGACCTCGACGCCCTGCGACCAGCTCTGCAAGATCGTCATCAGGACGATGCCGCGCGAGCCGTAGTGCGAGTAGAGGTTCGGCAGCTCACGCCACCGGCAGACGTTCGCCGCCTCGTCGAGCACGCCGAGCAGCGGTGTGCTCAGACGTCCGCCGGCCGAGCGGGCGGCCAGCTCCTCCGCTGCCTCCACCACCGCGACCGTCAGTGCGGTCACGAGCGGGCCGGCGGTGCCGCGGCCCTCCTTGGAGAGGCTGTAGAGCGTGCCGCCCTCACGCACGAACGCCTCGGGGCTGAACTGCGGCCGCTCGTCGACGCCGCCGCGGAGCGGCGTCACCCACGCGGCCACCTGACGGTTCGTGAGGCAGGAGGCCATCTGCTGGGCCGTGCCGAACACGCCGCCGCGCTGCTTCTCGGGCGCGTCGACGACGCCGGCCACCTGGTCGGCCGTCAGCGTGAACTCGTGCCGGCGAAGGATCTCTACAGCCGTGTCGTCGGCCGGGCGGGTCAGCCACGTGTAGACGTCGGTGATCGGCCGGCTGTCGAGTGCCGCGGCGAGCAGAAGGCCGGCCAGGAGGTCTTGGCCGGCCGGGTCGAAGTAGGCATCCGTCTTTGCGCCGGGATCGCGGGAGCCGGCCGCGAAGTGCTCCGCGAGCTTGGCTGCGCGAACCTCGTCGGTGACGTACGAGAGCGGGTTCCACCACCAGGTGGGCTCCTCGTTCGCGATCGCCTGCGGATCGAACACCCACACGGGCCCCTTGGCCGCGCGCGGGTCGCGTGTCGCGTCTACGACGTCGCGCTTGTTCGACGTCACGAGGACCGCTCCGGGCGCATCCATGATCGCCGGCACAGCACGCGAGGTCGTCTTTCCGGTACGTGGCCCCCAGATGTCCACGTGCATGTCCTCCCACGAGCCGTAGAGCGGCTGTGAGCCCGCGACCGTGCGCCCGATGGGTACACCAGCCGAGGAGGTCACACCGAGGCGCTGAGCCTTCTCCTGGGCGCTCTTACGGCTCATCTCCGCGACGTCGCGGCCGCGGCCCATGTACGCGGCTGCCCGGTCGACGCGAGAGCGGCGCTGACGGATGCGGTGCAGCCACACCGCCACCAGCACGCCGAGCGCGATCGCGACGGCGAGGATGCCGCCGAGCACCCACCAGGACGCGGCAGGCCAGCTCACCTTGCCGCTGAACACGCCGAACACGAGCGCGAACGGGTCAGACGGCAGCTCGGCGCCGTCGCCCGCGATCGCGTGGCCGAGCCGGACCGATCCGTAGACGGCGCCGCCGAGCACCACCACGGCGACGATGCCGACCCAGAGCAGGATGGCCTCGCCACCCATGCCGCCCGGATCGCGGCGGCGGTTGTTCGGCGTGCTCATCCCTGTACCTCCTCGACGGCGCGCAGATGCCGGCGACCGACGCGCGACTGTTCGTGCCAGAGCTTGTTGGTGTCGTTGATGGACAGCTCCACGGAGGTCAGCTGCACGTTCACCGGGATACCGGGTCGGCCGCCGACCTTCACGAGGAACTTGCCGCGGCCGGGGGGCTCGGCCTCCCGGCCCGTCGACGGGTCCCACGCGGGCGGGTCCTGCCAGCCGATCAACATCTCTTGCTCGGCCTGCGAGAACGGCACGGCGGCGCTGAGCTGAGGCATCTCCGCGGACGGCAGGCCGCCGCAGATGACCATGCCCGAGCGCTCGACGAAGCCGCGGGCCTTCATCCGGTCCTCCTCGGTCGGGAGGGCCAGGAGGTCGCTCATCGTGTGCGAAATCATCGCCATGCCGACGCCGCGCTGCCGGTTGAGGCGGGTGAGCGCGTCGACGCGATCGACCATGCCCCGGCCGGCGCGCAGCGCCCGCCACAGCTCGTCGAGGACGACGAAGTAGTGGCGACGGGGCTCGAGGCCGGCATCCGCGAGAGCGTTCGCCACGTTGACCGTGCCGAAGCCGGCGGACCAGCAAGCGAGCAGGGTCGCCGCCTGCAAGTCCATCTCGGAGTCGTCGATCGCAGAGACGTCGTAGACCACGGGCGCGTCGCGGCGCATCGGGTTCGTGGTCTGGCGAGCGAACGTCTCTCCGAGACGCCCGCCGCCGACCAGGCCGATGAGGCTCGCTTCCAGGCCCTCGGTGATCGACTGGTAACGCTCATCGTTGCCGCGGTCCAGCGCCACGGCGCGGACCTCGGCCGGCCCCTCCTGGATGACGCGGAGCAGATCACCGAGCACGGGCACGCCGTCGAAGTTGTCATCGAGCCACTTCAAGGCGCGGTCGATGATCGTCTCCTCCCGGTCGGTGGGCGGCGCCGAGCGGAGGATCGTCAGCAGCGCCGACACCATCGTGTGCCGGCGGCCGTGCGCGTCCGCGAGCACCTGAGTGGCCTCCTTCTCGAACCCGGCCTCGCGCAGCCGCGCAGCGGCCTCCGTCGCCTCGCCAGGGTCCAACACGTTCAGATACCCGCGGCCGCGGCCGAGGGTGATGACCTGGCCGCCGAGGGCCTCGATGAGGTCTACGTAGTCGGGCTTCAAGTCACCGAGCACCAGCGGCATCACGCCATAGCCGGCGAGCCCGAGGGCCATCCGCCGGACGATCGTCGACTTGCCGAGTCCGGGCTTGCCGAGCACGAACGCGGACGGGTTGCTGATGAGCTTCGCGCGCTGGAACCACGAGATGGGATCGCAGCACAGCGTCGCCCCGGTGTGGATATGACGGCCGAGCGGGACACCGACCATCGGCGTCCCGGTGCCGATCGCGAACGGCCACATGCCGCACACCTGCACGGTGGTCCCGCGCCATTCGTCGGCCGCCTGAACGTAGTTCGACGAACCGCGACCGCGCCCCAACCACCCTCGCATCGGCGGCCGCTGAGGGCGCAGCTCCTTCGGCTTCTCGGCCTTCGTGGCGACCTTCTGCACACGCTTGGCCCGACGCTCGGCCTTCGCGGTGCGGCGCAGCTCGGGGGCGCTCACAGCTTGTCCCTCAGCTCGGCCGGAACCTTGATGTGCTTCGGGAGAACCAGGCCCAGCGGGAGCGCCGCGGCGAACGCGGAATCCTGCGACCCGTACACGGGCCGCACCCTCAGCCGCGCCGTGGCGGCGAGGTTGTCGATCGCCGCGCGCGCATCGGGCGCACGGTCGAGGTCCGCGACCGTCGCCGTGACGAGCATCCCGAACTGCACCAGGCCGGCGCCGCTGGCCTCCTCGGCCGCGGTCGCCGCGGCCGCGCGCACAGCGAGGCTGTCGCGCGCCGCCGGCTTGTTGCTGGCCGTCATGCGGAACTCCGCAGCTCGCAGATCGGCCTCGACGATCGCCGCGGCCTTCGCGGCGTCGACCGGGCGATACAGCAGCGTCACGCGCTTGCGCGCAATGTCGCGATGCGGTGCCAGGAGCCGCGCAAGCACGCCCGACTGAACGTTGCCGCGCGGGGCCTGCGTCATCGCCCACGTGCACGAGTACGCGGAATCGTGCCGGTAGCCACCCCAGGACGCCTGAGCGGCGGACGGACCGACGTCGGTCCAGCTCAGCTCGGGCGTCTCGCCGGCAGCGTGCGCCTCGTCGATGAGCTGAGCGGCCGCCGGGTCGTAGGCGATACGGATCGCCTCGCACAACTCCTGCGCGGACAGAGGCCGCGCAGCACCCGCCCCGGTCGCCTGCAAACTCGCCGTCAGACCGGGCAGACGTGCCGCGAGCTCGCGGCCCATCTCGTCCGGCTGACGACGCTTGCCGCCCTGCCGATTCACCGCCGAGAACGTGATCGCGACGAACGCCTTCACGGTCGACGAGCCCGCCGGGTAGCGGTCGACGACCTCTTGCAGCATCCCCTGAGCGAACGCGGGAGCGTCGGCGTCGAGGTTCATCAGAACCTCCCGCCGCAGCCGCGTGCCCGTGTCGGGGGCCGTCTCGATCGTGACCGAGGCGGCCTCGATGCCGGGCTCGTCGCCCAGGTTCGCGAGCCAGTGTCCCCAGTCGGCCACCCACACGTCGATCTGTTCCTGGTCGACGAGTGCGGCCCCATCGGGCTCCGTGCCGATCACGATGCTGTACGAGCCCGTGGCGGGCGTGTACAGCAGCGCGAACGGGCGCCCGTAGGAGTCCGTGTGCTCACTGAGCCGCGTCGGCGCCGCCAGGCCGGGGAGCTGATACGTGCCCCACAGCGACCGGCCGAGAGGACCGGAGCGGTAGATGTTCGTGCCTCGCGACTTCGCGGACCACCACGCCATCCGCGCCCCGCCACGGCTGAGCACGTTCTTGCCGTGCGCGTCCTTGGTCAGCACGGCCAGCAGCACGATCCCCAGCACGGCGGCGAGGATCACCGCTTGCAAGAGGCCGGCGACCATGACCGTGATGACGAGCACCACGAGCGACGCGAGCAGCAGGCCCGTGCCGACCGAGCCGAGGCCGAGGATGCCCGGCGACGTCGGCTTGCGCCAGTTGCCGTAGGTCCGAGGACCACGATTCGTTGTGTCAACGGCTGCCATCAGGACCGCCTCCCTCACCTGTCGATTGCTCTCCGAAGCCACGCGCCGCACCCGCGGCCGCCTGGCCTGCCTTCTTGCCTGCTTCGAGCGCGGCGCCCGCGGCGAGCCCGATCGGGCCCCCGGCCGCTCCCGCAGCAGCGGCACCGCCGCCCGCGGCCGCGCCGCCAGCAGCAGCACCACCGGCCGCAGCTCCGCCGCTGGCCGCAGCGCCGCTCCCGGCTCCCGCACCGCTCTGCGCGCCGGCATTTTGCGCGGCCGACGTCGTAGACCCGCCGCCTCCACCGGAGTTGCCTGTCGGCCCCTGCGAGCCCGACGAGCCGTCACTGCCCGACGACCCCGATCCACCGCCGCCCGTGCCGAGGCGACCCATCGCCGCGGCACCAGACGGTAGAGCTGCCATCGCACCGACAGCAAGCGCGCCTCCGGCACCGCCGGCCATAGCACCGACCATCGGCGTCACGAAGCGCATCAGGGCCGGCATCGCGAACAGGGCGATGATCATGAGCATGATGCCGGTGAGCACCGCCAGCAGGCCCGTGCCGTCGTCCTTGAAGATGTCAGTGCCGACGAGGCGGAACGCCGCGGCGTACACGAGCGCCGCGGCGGGCTTGTAGAGGATGAACGCGACCAGCCAGCCGACGTTTTTGCGGAACCAGCCCTTGCCCATCTCCGTGTTCGTGAACGACGCCGACAGCGGAAGGATGCCCGTCAGGATGACGAGCATGCCGCCGCGGGCGACCATGAGCACGATCTGGAACGCGGAGGCCAGGATCGCGATGATGCCCAGGATGATGATGAGCAGCGAGCCGAGCCCGCCGGCCGCCGGGTTGGTCGTCAACGCGAGCAGATTCAGCATGTTCGTGCCGAAGCACGTCGACCCGTCCGCGGTCACGTCGCAGTCCAGCGACGAGTTGATGATCCACACCGAGAAGCTGTCGGCCGCGGCGACCAGCAGCCCCACGATCGTCACGCCAGCGCCCGCGACGACGACGAGCGTCAGCAGGCTCTTGATCGTCTCCCGACCGGGCTCGGCGCGCTGTTCCCACGCCATCCGGCCGGCGCCGATGATGACGGATATGACCGCCGCGGCGCCCATGTACCACCAGAGGCCCGACTGCAGAAAGGCGACCGCGCCGCCGGCACCTGTCGGCCCGCTCGGCATCAGGCCCGTCACGATCGCACTGGCGCCCGAGATGAACACCGCGGCCGCGAGCACCAGGCCCACGCGGCCCACCGCGGCGATCCCCTCACCAGCTCTCATCCTCGTCGCGATGAGAGCCCCGAGGATCACGATCGAGATGACGCAGATCGCCAGTGCGATCCACGTCGCATAGCCGAGAACCGTCGTGATGTTTCCCGAGTTCGGCGCCGCGCTGCCGGCCGTCAGGGACGAATCGCCACCCGACCCCGTGAGGTTCGGGGTGCCGATGTTCACCCAGATCGTGCCGAGTGATGCGACCACCTTCCCGAAGGCCTCCTGGACCGCCTTCGCCATGTTGTCGATCGCGTTCCCGAGCGCACTCGACGCGATATTTCCGCCCTGGCATACAAGATCGAGCGGAGCGCAGTCAGCCATCGGGTTACCCCTCTCCCCAGCTCGTGTATCCGGCTACGTTGGGGATCGGCGCAACGTCGAGAGGCGTCGCAGTGTCGGTGCTCACCTTCCAGTCACCGTCCGACCAAACGAGCGAGTAGACACCGGAGACGGTCGTCGTGCCGTTCGGCGTCGAGACGCTGACGGCCAGATCGATTGATGCGGTCTTGCCGTCGTAGTTGAGCACCCGGAAACCCTGAATCGAGCTTCGGGTTCCAGTCGTGCTCGACTGCGTACCGGCCTGGGCGAGAAGCTGTGTCCGGTAGGGGCCGTCCGCGAACACGTACTCCGACCACGCCTTGCTGTCCGCTCCCGTGGAGCCCTGGGCGAAGGCGTTCGCGGCCATGAAGAGCGCACCCGTGGGCGAGTGCTGGAAGCAGTAGCGGAAGCCCGCAGGGTCGGTCTTGCCCGGGCCGTAGTCGGGCGACGTCGGATAGGCCATCGTGCCCTCGTACTTCCACGTCGCATCCGGCGCTGCCGTGACGGTCCCCGACAGCTCGACGCCACCGAGGCCGCACACGCTCGCGTCACCGGATGCTGCCGGCGTCGACGGCGCCGTGGTCGCGCTCGACGTACCTGTGGGTGTCGGCGCTGGCGCGGAGCTGCCCCGAGACAGGTTGACGATGACGAGGATGATCGCGCAGACGACGATCAGCGCGACCACGCCCGCGGCCGCGATGAAGCCGGGGCGCGTGAAGGGACTCGGCTGCTTCTCGCCGTCCTCGGAGGTCATGTCATGCCCTCCGATCAGGAGACGAGGAAGCCGACGAGGCTCGCCGCGGCCGAGATGACGATGACACCGCCGAGCGCGAAGCCGATCCGGCCGGCGTGCTCGCCGC
Source organism: Microbacterium sp. STF-2 (assembly GCF_034650155.1). Classification (NCBI taxonomy): domain Bacteria; kingdom Bacillati; phylum Actinomycetota; class Actinomycetes; order Micrococcales; family Microbacteriaceae; genus Microbacterium; species Microbacterium sp. STF-2. The sequence goes on along the minus strand of NZ_JARKMW010000003.1, from coordinate 14,207 downwards.
CCTCGCCGCGGCGGGAGTTGATCGCCATGAGTGCGCCCGCGACGATGATGCCGATGACGCAGACGGCCAGGGCCACCCACTTGACCCAGCCCATGATCGTGACGAACCCGTTGGTGCCGGGAGGCTGGACCGGCGCCGGATTCGGAATGTCGGCCTGCGGGAGGAGCGCGGCGAAGTCGTTCGCCGCGGTGAGGATCGCGTGCAGCGTGCTCATCGGAGTTCCTTTCGGTTGGCGGTGCTGGCTGCACCAGGTGTGAGGAGTGCGCTCAGCTCGTCGACGAGGCGGCGAGCATCACGCGGGACGTTGGTAAGAGTGAGCGATTCTCCCAGTCGGAGAGAATCGATCCAGGGCACGGTCCACACCCGCGGCACGCCGCCGCCGACGACCTGAGCCAGGTCGCGCAGCGGCTTGGGGAGCCGCCCGGGCGCGTCCGCCATCAGCACGAGGCCGACGACCTCGGCGTGCGGCACGAGGCCGGCAGCCCACTGCGTGGCCGCGGCCTGCGCCGCGCGCAGACCGCGTGCGTTCGTGCGAGCAACAAGCACGACGCGCGCCGGCCCCTGCGGCGGCCGGGGCCACCCATGATCGGCGGCCGGCCAGGCAGGCACGAGTGCGGCCAACGTGGACTCACCGGCTCCGCCGTGCGTTCCGAGCCACCACAGCGGGGCCTCGTGCGGACGGTCGTAGACCGGAAGCTGGTCGACGCGATCCGGCGCCGGAACCCCACGCTGAGGGACCAGCGGCCCCGTCGCCTGGGCAGGCGGAGCCGAGATCGGGACGGACGACACCGGCTCCGGTGCTGTCGGCCGCGATATCCACGGATTCATGCCGTCACTCACGACACACTCCCTTGCACTCGATAATGAGGATGCGCCTCTAACGAGGCCATCCTACGTACGGATATCGAAAGGATGCAAGATGTTGTCGAATGTGCCCGAACATAGTCAATCCTTGCTGTTTCTAGTTGATCGTTGCATTATTGATTCATGCGACCGGAACTTTGGACGCTCCCTGTGAGCGGTGAGAGGGAACAGGCGCTTGACGCGCTGTTCGCTGGCCGGCCGGACGTGCTCAGCGTTGAAGACGTCGCGGAGGTACTGAACGTGACGCGCACGAACGTCTATGCGTGGCTCCGAGACGGGGTGATCCCCGGCTACAAGCTCGGGACCACCTGGCGCGTCCTGCGCGACGAGCTGAAGGCGACGATGGCGACAGGAGCGAACGCGCAACGGCCGCGCATCGTCTCGACGCACACCGAGGAGAGCAAGGACAGCTGACATGCGCAAGCGCACGCTGGGACTCGCCGTGGCAACGATCGCCACGGCGAGCACGATCGTCCTCGCCGGCTGCACAGGCCAGAGCGAACCGACCCCCCCAGCGAGCCCTACGCCCTCCTCGTCGGGCATCACCATGCCCGACCTCGATCAGTTCACCACTGCACCGAGCGGTACTCCGCTCGACGAGGAGGGCGGCGCGACGACCGTCGACCCGAAGCCGGCGCCGCCGTGGGACGCCGAGCAGCGCGCCGCGGCGATCGCCGCGGCCGAGAAGGCGCTGACGACCTTCGCACGCCCCGACCTCAGCTCGGCCGACTGGTGGGCGGCCCTGTCGCCGCTCCTCACCAGCCAGGCCCAGCAGGACTACCAGTACGTCGACCCGGCAAACATCCCCGCTCACCAGGTGACCGGCGCCGGCACGATCGTCGACGACAGCAGCCGCTACGCCGTCTCCGTCGACGTCCCCTCCGACGCCGGCATGTACACCATCGTGCTCACGCGCATCAACGGCGCCGCACCCTGGCTCGCCGCTCGGTTCACGCCCCCCGAGGGAACGCACTGATGGATCGCAAGCAGCTCGGCGTCGGCGCCATCATTGCGATCCCGGTCCTCGTTCTGGCCGGGATGTTCGGCTTCATCCTCCTGGCCAGCTCCGCGGCCGCGAGCTGCAACCCCACGGGCAGCTCGTCCGCCGCGGTGTCGATCGACCCGGCCAGCGTGCCGGACACGTCGATCAGCGGCTACGGGCACGAACAGCTCGTAAACGCCGCGTACATCATCGAGGCCGGCAAGGCCCAGAACCTCAGCGCGCGTGACCAGACCATCGGCGTGATGACGGCGATGGGAGAGTCCGGCCTGCGCGTCATCGACTATGGCGACGCGGTAGGCCCCGACTCGCGCGGCCTGTTCCAGCAGCGCGACAACGGCGCATGGGGCAGCTACGCCGACCGGATGGACCCGTTCACCAGTGCGAAGAACTTCTTCAAGAAGCTCGCCACCATCCCGGACCGAGACTCGCTCGCCCCGACCATCGTCGCCCACCGGGTGCAGATCAACGCGGACCCGTACTACTACGAGAAGTACTGGGATGCCGCCGTGGCCGTTGTCGACGGCCTGACCGGCGTCAAGACCGGCCTCAACGCCGGCACCGGCAATCAGGTGTGCTCGTCGACCGTGCTCGGCAACGGCGAGGTCAGCGCCCAGGGTTGGGCCCTGCCAGCTCAGGGGCCGATCAGCAGCCCGTTCGGGATGCGCGTCAGTCCCGTCAGCGGCGTGCTCAAACTGCACGCCGGCGTCGACATCGCCGGCTCGTGCGACTCCCCGATCTACGCTGCGCAGGCCGGGACAGTGATCGCGACGGGCTTCAACGTCGGCTATGGCGGCAACGGCACGATCATCATCGACCACGGCGGCGGTGTGCAGACGGTCTACCTGCACATGTACTCCTCCGGGATTCTCGTGCAGGACGGCCAGAAGGTGACCGCCGGTCAGCAGATCGGCCTCATCGGCTCGTCGGGCGACTCGACCGGCTGCCACCTCCACTTCCAGGTCATGATCAACGACTCCCCCACAGACCCCGTGCCGTTCATGAAGGCGGTCGGCGTCACCATCGGCGGATGAGCGGAAGGACTACCCACACCATGAGCACCATGAATGAAGCAGCCACCTGGCCCCGCGTCGAGGCGACCCTGCGCGCGGACGGAACCGCCGAGGTCTCCATCGGCGGGTCGGTGACGCCCATCGAGGCCGGCACGGTCGACGACGCGCGAGCACAGGTCGTCGGGATCGTCGCTGAGCGTGCCGCCCAGCTCGGCCGACCGCTGCGCGTCATCAGCCGCGACCCGTCAGGCGAATGGCCGCTCATCATCCACCCTGACGCCACCGTGACGGAGGACACGACGGGCGGCGCTCGGCCCGCGCCCGTCGAGTTGGCGCCGGAACAGAGCCCGGCGCCGGTCGAACCCGCCGCGGCCCGGTGGGCCGACGCCGCCGCGTCGACCAGCTCGACAGAGGAGCTGCCGACCCGGCGGGAACGCCGGCAGTCGTTCCTCGTCCAGGAGCAGGCCGAGGAACCCGCCACCAAGGGGTGGCGCGGCTTCGCGACGCGCATCGGCCTACGGATGAGCCCCAGCGAGGATGAGCGCGCCGAGCGCGCCGACGCCCTCGCCGTGTCCCAGCACTGGCCCGGGCCGCGCACGATCGCGATCGTCAACGGCAAGGGCGGCGCCGGCAAGACGCCCACGACCGTGCTCCTCGCGGCGGTGTTCGCCCGCTACGGCGGGGCCGGCGTGCTCGCGTGGGACAACAACCAGACCCGCGGCACCCTCGGCTGGCGCACCGAGCAGGGGCCGCACGAGGCGACCCTCCTCGAGTTGCTGCCCCAGGTCGACCGGCTCCTGAGCACGGGGGCTCAGTCGGCCGACCTCGCCCACTACGTGCACCATCAGACGCGCGATCGCTTCGACGTGCTGCGCTCGAAGCCGATGGCTCTCGCGCACGAGCAGCGCGTCGAGCCCGTCGACGTCGACTCGATTCACGCCGTCGCTAGCAAGTACTACCGGCTGATCTTCATCGACTCGGGCAACGACGAGTCGGACCCGATGTGGCTGCGCATGATCGACCACGCCGACCAGCTTGTGGTGGCCACCACGACCCGCGACGACCACGCAGAGGCCGGCGCCCTCCTCCTCGAAGCCCTCGCGGAGCGCAACGCCTCGTCGGCCGCTCTGGCCGACAGCGCCGTGGTCGTCGTCACTCAGGCCGACTCCAAGGCCGCACCCGCCGACGTCGATCGCGTCGCGACCGGCTACCGCCAGCTCGCGCGCGAGGCCGTCACCATCCCGTACGACCCCGCAATGGTCGACGGGCTGCTGCACTACGGCTCCCTCCGACCCACGACGCAACGGGCGTGGCTTGCGGCCGCGGCCGCCGTCGCCCGTGGCCTGTGAACGCTACACAGGCCACCCGCCGCCCCGAACGGGTCGCGGACTGGCCCCGCATCACAGGGACACTCCACGGTGCGGGAGAACAGATCGTGCGCGGCGGCCTCGTGCAGCTCGGCAGCCTCATCGTCAACGGCACCGAACGCGCCTGCGAGGCCGGCAGCGTCGAGGAGCTGCGCACGGGCATGATCGCGCGATGTGTGGCGATCGCCACACGGCTGCACCGCCCCGTCCGGTTCACCGTCAACGACGGCGCCCAGACATGGAACCTCGCGGTACGCCCCGAGGGAATCGTGCAGCTCGTCGACGACGCCGGCATGATCCCGCCGGCCGAAGGCCTCAGCGTCCACGAGGGCCGCTGCCGAATCTGCCGGCGCCTACAGCCGGTCACCGAGCCCATGTGCGTCCAGTGCCACGCTCCCGAGCCGCACCGGGTCGAGGCCGAGCCGATCGACGTCCAGGCCCTCGTGCCCGACGCCGCCGAGGCCGTCGTGCCCGAACCGGACGCGGCCGCGATCGACGACGAGCTGGATCACACGATCTTCGTCTCGCGCACTCCCCCGCCCGCACCGCGGCCGACGCTGCGGCTGAGCTTCAACACTCAGCGATCCGTCGACGTCGATCAGAACGCCGCTCTCGGCCGCAACCCCGCGGCCGTCGACGGCCGCCTACCCGTCACGATCCTCAGCCCCTCGCGCATGGTGTCACGCACCCACGCGCTCGTCGACGTCGACGACGCCGGCCACATCATCGTCACCGACCATCACAGCGGGAACGGCATCGAGACGCAGACCGACCCGCCCGTGCGCCTCGACCCCGACGTGCCCTACGTCATCGAGCCCGGAACCGCCCTCGTCATGGGCGACGTCGTATGCACGATCGACGTCCTCGGCGTGTCGCCCTCTTTTCGTTAACGAATCTCGGGAGGATGGCGGGCATGGCACACCGAATGGGACGACCGAGCAAGGGTGAGCGCGACGCCATCTTGGCGAAGCCGCCCGTTGCCTTCGGCGCGATCTTGAAGCACAACGCCGACGAGATGGGCCTCGCCTACGGCGAGTACCTGGTGGCTCTCGCCGCCGAGGCCCTGAACATGCCGCAGTTCGCGCCCGCGCCCCCGCGCGATCGCGCGAGCGAGCTGGATATCCCCGAGGAGGCCAGCACGAGAGCCGCATAGAACGGTCGAAGCCCCCGCCTTTGGCGAGGCGAGGGCTTCGGAAGCAGAGGGCCTGATCTGTCGAGTTTGGCGACTGACTCAGATCGGCCGGGGTGAAGAACCGGATTGGCGTCCGGACCTTCGGAGTACCACCTACGGAAGGAGGCACGCTCATTGTAGCGCGCCCGACCCACTATGCATACAGCGACGCTCCTGGCGCGTCGTGGCAGCTCACGCGCGCCCTCAGCCCTCGGCCGAGCGTGCGCGTGGCAGCCATCGACGCCTACGGGGACGTCGTGAACCGCTACACCGGCCACCAGCTCGTCGACGGCGACGAGCCGACCCGCCCGTGGGCGGTCTACCTCGCCGGCACCGATCGCCGCTTCCGCCTCCTCGGCTTCGACCTCGACGCCAAGACACCCGGCGCGGCGGCCGCGGCCGCGCGCGATGCCGACGTGATCGCCGGCCTCCTCACGGACGCCGGCATTGAGCACGTCGTCTGCGAGTCCGGCCCCTCGCACGGCCGTCACGTCTGGGCAGCCCTGGCCGAGAGCGTCGACGACGAGACGATCGCCACCCTGGCGCGCCTGACGCGCCACCTGTGCCCCACGCTCGACACGTCCCCGCTCAGCAACCCCGATACGGGGTGTGTGCGGCCCCCAGGGGCGCCGCACCGCGACGGCGGCCGGTCAACCGTGCTGCGCGGCGAGCTGAGCACGCTCACCGCTCCCTCGACGACCGCCGGCCAGGTCCGCGCCGTGGTCGAGGCCCTGGCCAAGCTCGTCGACGACGCCGAGCCCGCCGGCAGGATCGACCCCAAGCGGCCGATCCCCCTCGATGACCACGGCCGCCTGTACCTGCCCGGTCCGCGCCGTGAGCTCACTGCCGGCAGCGCGGCCGCGCTGCGCGAGGACGCCGCCTCCGGCGACGCTTCCGCGGTGCTGTGGCGCATCCTCGTCGGCGCCGCGGCCGCCAGGTGGCGGCACGCGGATATCGCCGCGCTCGTCGACCAGGCCCCCGGCCTAGAACACGTACGCACCGAGCGTGATCGCGCTCAGCGACGACCTCGCGGCCGCGTGAGCGCCGCTCGGCTGCTGCGCCGGCAGTGGGACAAGGCCGTGCGCTTCGTGGCCACCACGAGCCGCCAGATCGGGGACGATCCCACGTTCGACGGCCGCGCCGACGCGATCGCCACCCACGTGCGCGAGCTGCAAGCCCGCGCCGACGTCGCCGCCGGCCGCTGGACCCACGGAGGAGGCCCAGCCGACCGCCGCGTGCTCGACGTTTTGTGCATCCTCGCCCTACAGGCCCTCAGCGCCTCTGTGGAGGCCGATACCCGCCGCCTGGCCCTACTAGCCGGGGTGGGTCGCGAAACGGCGCGTACGGCGCTCCTACGGCTCGCATCTGACGGATGGATCGCCCACGCCCGCGCAGCCGACGGCCCGCACGGCGCGCACTGGACGATCGACCCCCAGGCGGTTATCCCCAGCTTCCCCGGTACAGGTCGGTCACAAGCGGACCCGCGCCCCGTAGGGGCCGGGGCCGCTGAACGATCCACCCTGCTCGCAAGCCTGAGCACGAGAACCGCGGATGCCGCACACGACCTGTTCACGCTGGGACCGGGACTCGGCTTCCACGCTGGGAACGTTTACGCCCGCACCACCTGCGAACCTCTCCCGGCCGATGCGATCGCCCGCGCCACGGGCTGCACCGTTGACGAGGCGCGCAGAGTGCTCGACCGCCTCACCCGTGCGGGCGTGCTCGTGCTCGGCCGAGACGGGTGGCACCGTCGAGCCGCCGACAATCGTCGAGCCGCCGCCGTTCAGCTCGACGTCGACGGCCGGCTACAGGCTCGTGCCGCCCGCTACGCCGTCGAGCGCGAGCTGTGGGCCTGGTGGCAGGCCGAGGAGACATGGATGCGTGCGCCACGGCGCACGCATCCGACCAGACGCCCCGGCCCCGGTCAGCTCGCACTCCTGCCCGAGCTGGGAACGAACGCCTACGGCGCCCACCCCCGCACCGCGGACGGCCGAGCCGACTACCGGACCGCCCGAGCGCTGCTGACCGGCGGTGCAACAGCGTCGACCGCCTCCGTACCCGTCGAGCCGATCGAGCCCGATCCCGTCGACGAGCTGCTGAGCCGGATGCTCGGCGCGAAGCGCATCGCCTGAGCACGTCGACCGGCGGTCGACACGAGGGCCGGCGCCCTCGCGCTCCCCCGCGGCCCTGCGGGCCGTGCACGACGGCCGCTGGCGGCCGACAGCTACCCGCGCCTGCGGCGCTCGTTTCCTTGCCGTGAAGCCTGCGGCATTCTACGGGCGCCGTCGTCCGCGCAAGCCGCTGCGCCGCCGGCTCCTCCGAGACTTTCGGCACGCGGTCGCTGCGCTCCCTCACATCGCGCCGAAACTCTCTCCCCCACCGCCCTCACGGGTTGACACTCCCTCCTCTGCCCTGAATGGCACTACGTGCCTTCACGGCAAGAAAACGTGGAGGGAGGGGTCAGTGACCCGAATAGTACTAATACCGTCACCGGAGGTAGTGAGATGGCCCGCAAGATCACCAGCACCAAGACCGCCGAGGAGCGTCGAGCCGAGGCCGAGGAGCTGCACGCAACGATCGCTGAGCAGGTCGAGGCGCTGCGGGAGTCCGAGACGTGGGCGCGGTTCCTCGACTTCACTCGCGCGTTCCACCGCTACAGCCTGGGGAACCTCCTGCTGATCTTCGCCCAGCGGCCCGAGGCGACCCACGTCGCCGGATACCGGACGTGGCAGAAGCTCAACCGACAGGTGCGCAAGGGTGAGCGCGGCATCCGCATCTTCGGCGGCCGCGACGTGCGAACCACCGTCGAGAACGAGAAGGGCGAGGAGGAAGAGCAGCGCCGCGTGCGGTTCTTCCCCGTGTCCGTGTTCGACATGGCACAGACCGACCTCATCGACGAGGAAGCCGGCGACCCGTCGACCATCGTCCGAGCGCTCGACGCCGACGACGAGGCCGGCATCTACGACGCCGTAGCCGACTACCTCACCGGAAAGAGCTGGACCGTCACCCGCGAGCACATCGCCGGAGCCACCCAGGGATTCACCGACCCGGACGGGCGTCGAGTCGTGATCGAGGCGAACCTCTCCCCCGCCGACGCGGCCGCGACGATCCTGCACGAGGCAGCACACGTCATCCTGCACGCCGACGAAGACCACGCCGAGTACGTCGAGCACCGCGGCATCAAGGAAACCGAGGCCGAGAGCGTCGCCTACGTCGTCGCCGGGATGCTCGGACTCGACACCAGCGCCGCCAGCGTCGGCTACGTCGCCGGATGGAGCAAGTGCGACGCCGACACGATCAAGGCCACCGCCGCGAACGTACTGCGCGCCGCCCACACCCTCGCGGCCGCGCTCACCGAGCCCGACACCGACACCGAGGCCACCGAGCCCGCCGCGTGACCCTAATACCACTATTCCCACCATTGGAGGACGAATGAGCACCCCGGCCGAGGGTTTGGCCAGCAGCGACGCCCAAGCGGTCGAGCTGGGACTACACACCAGCCGAACCCACGGCACCATCACCGTGCAGCTCGTCGCGCTCACCATCGAGGAATGGCACGACGAACGGCTCCCCAAGGAGCCGGTGAGGGGCCGGACCCCTCACACTCCCCCGGCGCAGACGTGACGGAGCACGCCCGCTCAGAAGGACGGCCGCGCGCGGCCGACTGTTCGGCCTTCGGCCATCGTCTTTTCGCCGTGAAGCCTGCGGCAGCATACGGTCGGCCGGCCTCCGTGCAAGGGCTTTCGCGGCATATCCTCCCTCGCTGCGCTCAGTCCGGTATTCCACGGTCCCTTGCACTTCGCGCCGGCTCTCCCTGCCGGCACTTCCAGTGCCTTCACGGCAAAAAACGTGGAGTGGGAGGATTCAGAGATGTTGTCAGTCACCGTGTACACGACCGGTCCGGCGTGCGGCAAGTGCCGGATGACGAAGATGATGCTGGACTCCAAGCACATCGAGTATCGCGAGGTCGATATCACCAAGCCCGAGAACGCCAACGCGCGCGAGTACGTGACCGCAGACCTCGGCTACACCGTCGCCCCCGTGGTCATCGTCGAGGACGGCACCGGAGAGGATCACTGGTCAGACCTGCGCCCCGACCAGATCGAGCGCATCGCCCGGATCAACGAGGCCGACAGCTACCAGGTGCCCGTCGACCCGATGGACGACCTGGGCTGCGACTCGCGCTAGTGACTTGACCACCATTACCGGCAATAGTACTATTAGAGTTAGAGAGAAGGAGGCACCATGAACACCACAGCCCAAGACCTCGCCGCCCAGTACGCGGCACTGCCCGAGAGCATCAAGGCTCAGTGCCCGCGGCCGATTACCGACGTCACCCCCGAACGCGTGCGGACGTGGCTCGTCGACGTGCGGACGGCATGCCTGTCTGCCGCTGCATCCACCGTCGACCTCGCGCTGAAGGTTGCCCGTGACGGCGATCCCCAGGGGGCGGAGTCACTGCGCACCGAGGCGACAGAGCTACTGTCGTTCGCTACTCAGGTGGGCGACCTGATCGGCTATGCGCCCCGGCACACGCCCTACGACCTCGGAACCCGGCTGGAACCGCTCGTGTGGGTCAGGGACGGCATCACCGGCCAGGAGAACCCCCGCCCGTCCGAGCAGGACGACTACGGCCGTGTCGACTTCGACGACGAGGAGGGCGGCACGATCGCGACCGTGCACATCGAGAGTGACCCCCAGGCGGCCGAGCACGTGTACGTCATGAAGATCGACGCCAACGCTCCCGTCATCATCCACGGCCCCGGCGGCGAGTACATCGGAACCATCCAGCCCATGTGACCACGAGCGGCCCTAATAGTACTATTGCCGTTAGGGCCGCTCCGAAAGGAGAAGCCATGTCCAAGATCACCCTCACCCGGCTCGCAGAGCTGCGGATCGGGGACCGACTCATCAGCCACGGCGGCCGCGCCTACCGCACGCCGCTGCGCGTCACCGACGAGCTGGGACCGATCGAGTTCGGATCACCTGTGATCGGCGTGCGCGTGGAGAGCCCCAACCCGTCCAGCGGCATCGAGTGGGTGCTGTACCCCTCGCAGATGGACGGCCGACAGATGGAGGTCGAGCGCTACTAACCCTTGCAACCCCATTACCGCAAACAGTACTATTAGAGTCACCACCGATTTCAGGAGGAAACCATGAGCTACATCACCCGCACCGGCAACCTGGCAGCGACGCCCACTCTGCGCGAGGGGGAGCGCGGCGCGTACACCTACGCCCGCGTCATCGTCACCGACCGCATCCGCCAGGAGGACGGCAGCTACACCGATGGCCCCGCTACCGCCTACGACGTCGCCGTGAGCGGCAACCAGGCCACGAACCTCGTCGAGGCGGCCGAGCAGGGCGGCAACATCCGCGTCACGTTCTCCGGCAGCTACCGCGTCACGGAGTACAAGGGCGAGCAGGGCAGCCGCATCCAGCACGAGGTCCGCGCCGACGAGATCGGCGTGAGCCTGCGCGGTCAGAGCGTCACCGTGCAGCGCAACAGCGCCAGCGCCGCCGACAGCTGCGACGACACTCCGTTCTGACTGACCCGGCCGGGGGCCGCAAGGCCCCCGGCTCTCCCATGTCCGCCGCCGTGTCTGACGGCAAAAGTACTATTAGCCCCATTGGAGGTAATACCGTGACCGCACGCATCCTCGCCCTCTGCAATCAGAAGGGCGGCGTGGGCAAGACCACGACCACGTTCCACCTGGCCCGCGCTGCTGTCCGTGCCGGGCGACGTGTGCTCGTCGTCGACAACGACCCACAAGGCAACCTGACGTCGATCGCCGCGGCCGAGGCAGTCGACGAGGACCAGGCCGGCCTGGCCGACGCGCTGAGCTCGCGCGCACCCGAGACGATCCGAGATGTCATCGTGCCCGGTGTCTGGCCCGGCCTCGACGTCGTGCCGACAACCGGCGTCACCCTCGGCTACGTCCGCGACGAGCTGGTGATCGCGGGAGCCGGCCGTGAGGGCCGGCTGCGCCAGGCCCTCGCCCAGGTGACCGGCGATTACGACCTCGTGCTGATCGACTGCGCCCCGAGCCTCGACCAGCTGACTATCAACGGCCTGACCGCGGCGGATGCCGTGGTCGTCGTGAGTGAATCGAAGCTGTTCAGCGCCAACGGCCTGTCACAGCTCCTCGACACCATCGAGAGCGTTCGCCAGCACTACAACCCCCAGTTGACCGTCGCGGGCGTCATCGTGAACCGACACGAGGAGCAGACCGTCAGCGGCCGCACATGGCTCGACGAGCTGAGCCAGGCGGCAGAGAGTCGCGGCCTGAGCCTCCTCGCGCCCCTCGTCCCGAAGCGCGTCGTCATCTCGGACGCGGCCGAAGCCGCCCGCGGCCTCGACGAGTGGGGGAGCGCCGAAGCGACGGCGCTCGGAGCGATCTACACCGACCACCTGACTGCGATCGAAGGAGCCGCATCATGACCCGTCCCGCGCCCCGCAAGTCGAGCCTTGCCGGATCGAGCCCCGTCGCGCCACCTGTCAGCTCTCCCGAGCCGCAGAGCCAGCCCGCGGCATCCGCCGAGCCGGCCGCTGCCGTCGCAGCACCGACCGTCCGCCCGGTCACGAAGAAGGCCGGCACGAAGTACCCGCCCAAGGTGTCGTTCTACCAAGACCCCGAGGACACCGCGCGCGTGCGCGGCGCGATCCTGCACACACAGCTCACCGAGGGGTCGCGATCGCTCAGCGCGTTCATCAACCACGCCGTCATGGCCGAGGTCGAGCGGCTGGAAGCGAAGTACAACGGTGGCAAGCCGTTCCCGGCCATCGGAGCCCGTGAGATGCCCCAGGGCCGCCCGATGGGGGAGTAGCACCACCCGGAGCCGATCATGCTGTCAGGGCGGCGTACAGCGCCGCCAGCACCCGATCCTCGAGAACCGATCCCGGAAGGACCGACCCATGACCACCGTTCTGCAGGCCGTCGAGCCACCCGAGCCTGACCCGGTAGCCGACGCGATCGCCGCGCTTACCACCGCGGCGCGACAGACCCGCGTCCGCGGCGCCGGCACCGAGCATGCCGCCGTCGAGCCCGTCGACTTCGGAGAAATCGCCTGCCATGTCATCACGACCGTGGCCGCCAATCTCGGCGGCGTCGACGAGCTGCTGGCCGGCCGTCCCGGATCGTGGGAAGCCGACTACGTGCGCCAGATCGTCCAGAGCACCGCGGGCGACGATCCCGACGAGCTGCTGCGCTATCGCACTGAGCCGGTACGCCTCGCGTTCGACGCCGCGGACGTGTTCTACGACCTCGGCCTGAGCGACCTCTACGAGCAGGCCACCGCCGAGCTGGGCAGCCGAGAGGATGCCCTCGACGAGGAGCTGTTCAACGCCGTGGCCACGCCCGAGGAACGCGCACGGATCGCGGACATTCAGGCAGCCATGCCGGCCGACGTGTTCGGCGTCGACGAGCAGGACCGCGATCGCGTGCTCGCACTGATGCAGGAGGCCCAGAGCATCACCGGGGCCGTCATCGAGCGCGCCGAGTCGACCGGCGAGCCGCAAGCGGCCGCGCTGGCCTCGGCACGCGCCGCGACCGCGACCGTCGAGGAGCTGTGGCAGCAAGACCTCGCGGCCTACACCGCGGCGTACCTCGCGGCCGCGCGCCGCTACTTCACCGATCGCGGCGTGACGTGCGAGGTCGAGCTGACGACGACTCCGACCGGAGAGCCGGCGACGTGGGACACGCTCACCGACCAGGTGCATGAGTACGCACGCACCAACGCTCCGCTGCCCATGACGGGTGAGGCCCCCGACTACAGCGACGGGTCGCCGGCCGACGCGCTGCGTCGTGCCGGACTCACCTACATTGACCGAGCGCGTCAGGCCTGAGATGGGCGACGTCGCTGCGCGGCCGCCAGCCCTCGCGGGCGTGGAGGAGCCAGGAGCGAGGCACGCGCTGCGCCTGCTGTGGTGGTCCCAGCGGGGTTACTGGTACGGCGCCTGGCACGGCCGCTTCGCGGGGCGCCTATTCTCGACGTTCCTGGCGATCATGTGGTGGCCGTCCCTGCCGATCGGTGTGGCCGTGCAGGCGTACCTCCTCCGCCGACCGGCGGCGAGGTACTACCTCAGCCCCGAACAAGACGCGGTGCTCGCCGTGGTCGCCACGGCCGAAGGGTGGCACGTCGAGGATCACATCGCCGCCCACCCTGGCAGGGGGCGAGGCAAGGCGCTGCGCGCGCTCGTCCTGCCCGAGTTGCGCGATCGCGCAGATGCAGATGGCATCGCGATCTACACGACGGCGGCTAACGAACGCCTCGGCCGGCAGTACGCGGACGAGCTGCCCGGCCTCGTCGACGTCGGCCGAGGAAACCCGCGGGGCCGGAAGATGCGCCGAGAGCCAAGGCCTTCTACAGGCGGTTACTCGTCGGCGGTCCTGTAGCCCGCACGTACTCCGACCAGGTGCACTCGGCCGCCAGCCGCATCCCGTTGTCGGGGAAGTAGCCGATGAGCTGCCGCTGATCCGGGTCCGCGTCGTAGGTCACCGACCGGAGCAGCCGGCGGCCGCGGACCTCGACGAGCCGGATGATCGCGATGCGCCGGCTGCGATCGAACATGTACCAGGTGCCCGGCTCGACGCCGGCCTGCACCTGGGACATGGGGGACCAGTGCTGCACCACACCGCGACCATACGGTCAGCGGCCGACAGGCGCCGGGGCTAGGGCGTGTCTCCCAAAGGTTTGGGCTGGTCGCTGGAACGCTCGGTGTGTGTCTCGAACGGAGTTGCTGACTGATGCGCAGTGGGAGCTGATTGCTCCGTTGATGCCGTCCTCGCAGGGGC
>NZ_JARKMW010000002.1:0-1062736 GCF_034650155.1 Microbacterium sp. STF-2 | reverse complement strand
CGGCGGCCATAGCGTGAGGGAAACGCCCGGTTACATTCCGAACCCGGAAGCTAAGCCTCACAGCGCCGATGGTACTGCAGGGGGGACCCTGTGGGAGAGTAGGACACCGCCGGACTCCTTTTAAACAAGAAAGCCACCCAATGCTGGGTGGCTTTCTTGCGTTGTGCTCGAGAAGAGCACGAAGAGCCATCCCTCGTGGGGTGGCTCTTCTGCGTTAACACGACCGTCGCAACGCAGTTCAGCGCTTCAGGCGTGCCTCAAGCATGGCCGCGCACTCCTGCACAGCGGCAGCGAGCAGTTCCTCATCCAGATCCGCACGGCCCCACGTCACCGCCACCGCGGCAACCGGCCAGCCGGCAGCATCGAGAACTGCGGCGCCCACACTGCGCAGCCCGTCCGCGATCTCACTGTTCTCCGTCGCATATCCCCTCGTCCGCACATCGCGGAGCAGTTCGCGCAGTTCGCGCGGCGTGCGAGGCCCGAGTCCCGTGCGATCGGGGAACGCCGAGACGTCCGGATAGAGCGCCCGCACCTGCTCGCGGGGGAGCGCCGCCAGCATCGCGCGGCCCGAAGCCGTGAGGTGCGCGGGAAGCCGCACACCCACATCCGTCACCAACGCCGGTCTCCGAGGTGCGCGTTCCTCGACGATGTACAGCACATCCCCACCGCTCATCACCGCCAGGTGCGCGCTCTCCCCCAACCGGTCCGAGAGCGCAGCCACCAGAGGACGGCCCCTTCGCGCCAAAGGCTGTTGGCGCGTGTATCCGCCTGCGAGCTCGAAAGCCGAGGTGCCGAGCCCCCAGCGTCTCTCCTCGCGCAGGTGCAGCACGAATCCGTGAGCGGCCAGGGTGGTGAGCAGGTGATAGACCGTGGACCGGGGCAGTTCGAGCTCGCGCGCGATCGCCGACGCCGCCACGGGTGCGGGCCGTCCGGCGAGATAGCTCAGGATGCGGAGCGTGTTCTCCGCCGCAGGCACCTGCGCGGTCGGCATCTGCGGGGTCTTCGCGTTGTCTGGGATCACAGACACAGCATCGCACGAACGGGTGTCCCCAGCCACACGTCGGGTGTGGAATCGAACCATGACTGAACTCGCCCCCGTGCTGGTCGGAGCGGCCCCGCTGTCTCCCGCCGATGTCGTTGCCGTCGTCCGTCGCAACGCGCCCGTGCAGCTCGACGCGGATGCGCTCGCGCGCGTCGCCGACACCCGTCGCGTGATCGACGGTCTCGCGGCGGACCCGAACCCGCACTACGGCGTGTCCACCGGGTTCGGCGCTCTCGCGACCACCTTCATCGCCCCCGACCGTCGCATGCAGCTGCAGGCCAGCCTGATCCGCTCGCACGCCGCGGGCACCGGGGCCGAGGTCGAGCGCGAGGTCGTGCGCGGACTCCAGCTCCTGCGGCTGCAGACCCTCGCCTCCGGCCGCACCGGCGTGCGTCCGGTCGTCGTCGAGACCTACGCCGCGCTGCTCAACGAGGGCATCACGCCTGTCGTCCGCGAGTACGGCTCGCTCGGCTGCTCCGGCGACCTCGCACCTCTCGCCCACATCGCCCTGGCTGCGATGGGGGAGGGAGAGGTCCGCGATGCATCCGGCGCACTGCTCCCCGCCACCGAGGCCCTCGCCGCCGCGGGCATCGAGCCGCTCACCCTCGTCGAGAAGGAGGGGCTCGCGCTCATCAACGGCACCGACGGCATGCTCGGCATGCTGGTGCTCGCACTCCACGACCTCGAGACGCTCCTGCTCACCGCCGACCTCGCCGCGGCGATGTCGGTCGAGTCGCAGCTCGGCACCGACGCGGTGTTCGCGGCTGACCTGATGGCGCTTCGTGCGCAGACGGGTCAGGCCGAATCCGCCGCCAACTTGCGCGCATTCCTCGGTGACTCCCCGATGGTCGCGAGCCACAAGGGGCCCGACGACGGCCGGGTGCAGGATGCCTACTCGCTGCGCTGCTCGCCCCAGGTGCATGGCGCCGCGCGCGACACCCTCGCCCATGCGACACTGATCGCCGGACGCGAGCTCGCCAGTGTCATCGACAACCCCGTCATCACCCTCGACGGACGCATCGAGTCGAACGGCAACTTCCACGGCGCTCCGGTCGCGGCGGTCCTCGACTTCCTCGCAATCTCGGTCGCCGACGTCGCCTCGGTCTCCGAGCGTCGCACGGATCGCGCGCTGGATCCGGCCCGCAGCCACGGGCTTCCGCCCTTCCTCGCAGACGAGGTCGGCGTCGACTCCGGCCTCATGATCGCGCAGTACGCGGCAGCGGGGATCGTCTCCGAGCTCAAGCGCCTCGCGGTGCCGGCATCCGTCGACTCGATCCCCTCTTCCGCGATGCAGGAGGATCACGTCTCCATGGGATGGGCGGCCGCCCGCAAACTGCGCCGGGCGATCGACGGCCTCGGCCGCGTGCTCGCGATCGAGATCCTCACCGGCGCCCGCGCCCTCGACCTGCGCGCCCCGCTGCAGGCCGGACCCGCGACCGGAGCCGTGCGCGACCTGGTCCGCATCGTGGCCGACGGCCCGGGACCCGACCGCTTCCTCTCGCCGGAGATGGAAGCCGTCACCGCCCTCGTCCAGTCGGGCGACGTCGCCCGCATCGCAAAGGAGCACGCTCATGGCTGAGTCCACCGCATCCGACACCACCGCATTCGACACCACCGCATCCGGCGCTCCGGTTTCGGGACCCCGCGTCGTCCGGGCCGCCCGGGGCAACCAGCGCACCGCGAAGAGCTGGGGCGCGGAAGCCGCCAAGCGCATGCTGATGAACAACCTCGACCCCGAGGTGGCCGAGCACCCCGAAGTCCTGGTGGTCTACGGCGGCACCGGCAAGGCCGCCCGCAGCTGGGACGCATACGACGCGATCGTGCGCACCCTCGACGAGCTCGAGCCCGACGAGACCTTGCTGGTGCAGTCGGGCAAGCCGGTCGGCGTCTTCCGCACGCACGAGTGGGCACCGCGCGTACTCATCGCCAACTCGAACCTGGTCGGCGACTGGGCGACCTGGCCGGAGTTCCGCAAGCTCGAAGAGCTCGGCCTCATCATGTACGGGCAGATGACCGCCGGATCCTGGATCTACATCGGCACGCAGGGCATCCTGCAGGGCACCTACGAGACGTTCGCCGCCGTCGCCCGCTCGCTCGGCCGCGACTCGCTCCGTGGCACGCTCACCCTCACGGGCGGAGCCGGCGGGATGGGCGGTGCCCAGCCGCTGGCCGTGACCATGAACGACGGGGTGGTGCTGATCGTCGACGTCGACGAGTCCCGTCTCATCCGGCGCGTGGAGCACGGCTACCTCGACGAGTACACGACCGACCTCGACGCGGCCGTCGCCCGCGTGGTCGCCGCCAAGGAGGCGGGCGACGCCCTCTCGGTCGGCGTGGTCGGCAACGCGGCCGAGGTGTTCCCCGAGCTGCGGCGTCGCGGTGTGCCGATCGACATCGTGACCGACCAGACCAGCGCCCACGACCCGCTCGCCTACCTCCCGCTCGGCATCGCCGTGGCGGACTGGAAGGCGGAAGCCGAGCGCGACCCCGAGGAGTTCACCCGCCGCTCGCGTGCGTCGATGGCCGCTCACGTCGAGGCGATGGTGGCGTTCCAGGATGCGGGGGCCGCGGTGTTCGACTACGGCAACTCGATCCGTGCCGAAGCGCAGCTGGGCGGTTTCGCCCGCGCGTTCGAGTTCCCCGGATTCGTGCCGGCGTACATCCGCCCGCAGTTCGAGGAAGGACGCGGACCGTTCCGCTGGGCAGCGCTCTCCGGCGACCCGGAAGACATCTACAAGACCGACCGCGCGATCGCCGAGCTCTTCCCCGAAGATGCCGCCCTGCACCGCTGGCTCGAGAAGGCCGGCGAGAAGGTGCACTTCGAGGGGCTGCCCGCCCGCATCTGCTGGCTCGGCTACAAGGAGCGCCACCTCGCCGGACTCAAGTTCAACGAGATGGTCGCGTCGGGCGAGCTGTCAGCTCCGATCGTGATCGGTCGCGACCACCTCGACTCCGGCTCGGTGGCATCGCCGTACCGCGAGACCGAGGCGATGAAGGACGGCTCCGACGCGATCGCCGACTGGCCGCTGCTGAACGCCCTGCTCAACACGGCCTCCGGCGCGTCGTGGGTGTCGCTGCACCACGGTGGCGGTGTCGGCATCGGCCGTTCCATCCACGCCGGTCAGGTCACCGTCGCCGACGGCACGGAACTCGCGGCCGAGAAGCTGGAGCGCGTGCTGACGAACGACCCGGGTACCGGCGTGATGCGTCACGTCGACGCCGGCTATGAGCACGCCCGCGAGGTCGCCCGCGAGCGCGGCCTCAAGGTCCCGATGCTCTGACAGGCTCAGGACATGGCAACGCTCATCACGAACATCGCGGAACTGACCACGAACGTCGCCGCCGGCGACGACATCACCGGCACCCTCACCGATGCCGCGGTGCTGATCGAGGGCGAGCGGATCGCGTGGGTCGGCGCCGCCGCGGAGGCGCCGACCGCCGACGGGGTCGTGGACGCCGGGGGTCGCGCGGTGATCCCGGGCTTCGTCGACAGCCACAGCCACCTCGTCTTCGGGGGCGATCGTGCCTCCGAGTTCGAGGCGCGCATGGCGGGGCAGAAGTACGCCGCGGGCGGCATCCGCTCCACCGTCGCCGCCACCCGCGCCGCGAGCGATGACGAGCTGCGCGCACGTCTGCGGGGCTTCCTCGACGAGATGCTCGCACAGGGCACCACGACGGTCGAGATCAAGAGCGGCTACGGGCTGAGCGTCGCCGACGAGGAGCGCCTGGTGCGCCTGGCCGCCGAGGTGACGCCCGAGGTGACATTCCTCGGTGCGCACGTCGTCCCGGCGGAGTACGCCGACCGCGCCGACGAGTACGTCGATCTGGTCACGGGTCCCATGCTCGACGCCTGCGCTGCGCACGCGAAGTGGATCGACGTCTTCTGCGAGACCGGTGCGTTCACGGTGGCCCAGTCACGGCGCGTGCTGGAGGCCGGCATCGCGCGCGGCCTCGCGCCCCGCGTGCACGCGAGCCAGCTCGGCCCGGGCGAGGGCGTGCGGCTGGCCGTCGAGCTCGGCGCGGCGTCCATCGACCACGGCACGTACCTGACGGATGCCGACATCGATGCCCTCGCCGGATCCGACACCGTGCTCACGCTGCTGCCGGGAGTCGAGTTCTCGACGCGGCAGCCGTATCCGGACGCGCGCCGTCTGATCGACGCGGGAGTGACCGTGGCGCTGGCGTGCGACACGAACCCGGGCTCGAGCTTCACCTCATCGATGCCGTTCTGCATCGCGGTCGCCGTGCGCGACATGGGGATGACCCCGGCCGAAGCCGTGTGGGCGGCGACCGCCGGCGGCGCGAAGGCGCTGCGTCGGGGCGACATCGGCGTGATCGCGCCCGGTGCCAGGGCCGACCTCGTGCTGCTGGGCGCACCGACGCGCATCCACCTCGCCTACCGTCCGGGAGTGCCGCTCGTGCGCACCGTCTGGAAGGACGGCCGGACGATCGGCTGAGGCCGAACCCCGCCGACCGCCCAACCGCCGACCGCCCAACCGCCGACCGCTCAGCCGATCGCCCCGCTCAGCCGATCGACCCGCTTTAGCCCAGAGCCTGCGCGACGACCACCGCGGCTGCGGCCGACCATGCCTGCGGGCGGCAGGCCGCGGGATAGGGAAGGGGCGCGCCACCGGGAACGAGGGCATCGCCCGCGTGCAGCTCGGGAACGCGGTACTCGAAGCCCTCCGCGAGGTCGAGCAGCTGCTCGGCGACCATCCGCGCGTCGGTGTCGAGCCCGGCGCGCATCATGCCGTGCACGGCGATCGCGGTGTCATGTGCCCAGACGCTGCCGCCGTGATAGCTCAGCGGCCAGTAGCCGGCGGCTTCGGTCGACATCGTGCGGATGCCGTAGCCGCTCGACATGCTCGGTGCGGTCAGCAGCGCCGCACAGGCCTGTTCCTCCTCCGGGTCGAGGATGCCGGTGCCGATCAGGTGTCCGATGTTGCTCGTGAGGGTGTCGACAGGGGCGCCGTGCGCGTCGAGGGCGATGGCCGGGTAGCGGCCCTCGGGCGTGGTCACCCAGTAGGCGGCGCGGAAGCGTGAGCGAAGATCTGCGGCCCACGTACGGAGCTCGGCCGCGCCGGGTTCACCGAACGTGTCGAGCAGGTCGGCACCACGGATGGCGGCTTCGTAGGCGTAGCCCTGCACCTCGCTCAGCGCGATGGGGCCCTCGGCCAGGCGCCCGTCGCGCCACTGGATCGAGTCGCCAGAGTCCTTCCACCCCTGGTTCGCGAGGCCGTGGCCCGACTCGTCCGCATAGTCGATGAAGCCGCTGCCCGACGCGTCGCCGTGCACCGTCATCCAGGTGAGCGCCGCCCGAAGAGCCGGGAGCAATGCCCGCACCTCGCGCTCGGACATCCCCTCGGCATGGGCGTCGGCGAGCAGGCAGACCCAGAGCGGAGTCGCGTCGACGGTGCCGTAGTACAGCGGCGGCAGATGCACGCCCTCGTTGGGCAGCGAGAGGGCGCCGCTCCGCAGCTCGTGCGCGATCTTGCCCGGAGCCTCGGCCGTCGACGCATCGTGCGCGGTGCCCTGCAGGCGCGCCAGCACGCGCAGGGTGGAGGCCGCCATGTCGGGGTCGATCGCGAGCGCGAGCCGCGCGGCCCAGAGCGAGTCCCGTCCGAACAGCGTGAAGAACCAGGGGGCTCCGGCGGCGTAGAACGCGTCCTCCGGGTGCGCGGGCAGGGCGAGGCGGAGCGCGGAGAGATCCGCGGCCGCCTGCTCCATCCATCGCGCCGCGCGCGAGTCGGCGGGAACGGTCGGCTGCGGCGCGCGCGACGGCAGCGCGGCGGTGACGACGAGGGAGGGGTCGTCGAGGTCAACCGCCCAGACCACGGCGGCAGAGCCTCGCGGTGGGACCACCACATCCCACCGCAGCACCAGGGTGTCTCCGTCCTCGGCCACCGTGGCCTCGGGGGCGGTGAGCGCGAACGACGCCTCTCCCGCGCGGCAGACGGATCCGTCCCAGGTCCAGGCCGCATCGGCGGCGAGCCCGGCCTTGACCTGCTGCATCGGCGCGAAGTCCGGGACCATGCGCACGGTGAGGGTCATCGGAACCGGGGTGCCGAGGTGCGACGCGACCGTGATCCGCTCGGAGAAGGCACCGGCGGCGACCCGCCGGTCGCGGTCCATCCGCACCTTCGGATCGGCCGATTCGTCGTCGAGCCCGCGGAGCAGATCCGTCAGGAGCGCCTGCTGCGGCACCGGCGACGTGCATCCGATGGATTCGAGCGCGGTGCCGTCGACCGTGGTCTCGATGCTCCGGATGTGTCGCACGTCGCCGTGGTAGATGCCGTGGATCGGAGCGGTGCCCATGCGGCCGACATCGTCGGACCATGCCTGGGTCGGTGCCTCGAGCATGATCACGGCGTCGTCCAGCAGCGGCTGGAGGGGCGGGGTGGGGGTCATTCCTTGACGGCTCCTTCTGTGGAGTTCATGATGCGGCGCTGGAAGACGAAGAACATCACGGCGACGGGGATCGTCATGATGAGTGCGGCCGCCAGCTTGAGCGGGTACTGGGTGCCCTGGCTGAGTCCGCCGCTGGCCAGGGATGCGACGCCCTTGGTCAGGGTCGTCAGGGCGGGGTCGTTGGTGGACACGATGAAGTGGCTGAGCTCGTTCCAGGAGCCCTGGAACGACAGGATCACGATCGTCACGAGCGCCGGCGTCGCCATCGGCAGCACCACCGACCAGAACAACCGGAACGTGCCGGCACCGTCGATGCGGGCCTGCTCCTCGACCGACTCGGGGATCGACTCGAAGAAGTTCTTCATGATGAACACCCCTGCCGCGTCGACGAGCAGCGGCAGGATCATCCCGGCATACGAGTTGAAGATGCCGAGCTGGTTGATCACGAGGAACTTGGGGATCAGCAGCACGACGGTCGGCACCGACATCACGGCGACCAGCGCGCCGAAGACGACACCCCGCCCGCGGAAGCGGAGTCGAGCCAGTGCGTACCCGGCGAGCGAGTTGAAGAACACGCGCCCGGCCGTGACGAAGATCGTCACGATCGCGCTGTTCACGAACCACGAGGGGAAGTCGGAGTTGCGGAACAGGCGCTCGTACGCGGCGAACGTCCACACGTCGGGGATGAGCGTGATCCCACTGGACGCGGCATCCTCATCGGTCTTGAAGCTCGTCGCGACCTGGATCAGGAAGGGGTAGATGTAGATGACCGCGAGGATGATCAGCAGCGCGTAGAGCGCGATCTGCCAGGTCAGCTGCTTCGACGAGAGCCGCCTCATGACGAGGCTCCCTTCGACGGGGGCGATGACGCGTACGAGGACGATGACGCGTACGCGCGGATGCGACGCTTCGAGACCGGCCGATCACGCAGCACCCATCGCTGCAGGAGCGTGAAGATCACGATGATGACGAACAGGATGAACGCGATGGCGGCACCCTGCCCCCACTCCTGGTTCTGGAACGCGGTCTGGTACGAGAGGTAGGCCGGGGTGAGCGTGGTCTTGCTCGGTGCTCCCCTGGTGCCCGTGTAGATCTGGTCGAACACCTGCCAGCAGCCGATGAGGCCGAGGGTGAGCACGGTGAACAGGGTCGGGCGCAGCTGGGGCAGCGTGATGCGCCAGAACCGCTGCCAGCCGTTCGCGCCGTCCATCATGGCGGCCTCGTCGACGTCGGCGCCGAGGTTCTGGAGACCGGCGAGGAAGATGAGCATGAACGTTCCGGAGGTCGTGAAGATCGCCATCAGGATGTACGCGCTCATCGCGACGGAGGGGCCGGCGAGCCATTCCCACCACGACACTCCGAGCGCGCCGCCCTGGGTGAGGGCCGCGGGGCCGGCATCGACGCCGACCGTGCCGAGCGCCAGATGCAGGATGCCGCGTGGATCGTTGAACCAGTTGGGACCGTTGATGCCGAACCAGGAGAGCACATCGTTGACGGCTCCGCTCGAGGTGAAGAGGAACATCCACAGCACGGTGATCGCGACGGTGCTGGTCACGGAGGGGAAGTAATAGGCGGTGCGGAAGAATCCCCGGCCACGGAGCATGGCGCGGTTCACGAGGATCGCGAGGAACAGTGCGAGCGCGGTCTGCAGCGGGACGACGAGCAGCACGTACCAGGCGTTGTTGCGCAGCGACGTGCCGAAATCCTTGGTCGCGAGACCGCCGTCGGTGAGGACGGCGGCGAAGTTGTCGGCGCCGACGAACGAGACCGAGCCGGAGAGGGGGCTGCCGCGACCGCCCCAGTCCGAGACGCTCACCCAGAGCGCCATGAGGACGGGGATGAGGAGGAAGACGCCGAGGATCACGATCACCGGCGCCGTCAACAGCCATCCGGCTGCCGCCTCGCCGCGGCGGAGCCCGGGGGCCCTGCCGCGGCGAGGCGCTGCCTTGATCGCCATGGCTACTTGACGACCGCTTCGAGGTTCGACTGGACGGAGTCGAGGATCGTCTTCGGGTCGGACGTCTTCAGCGACTCGAGCTGCGAGTTGAAGTCGGCGATGACGTCGGCGGTCCCGGCCTGGTTCGGCGGGAACTGCGCGTACTCCGCGCCTGCGAGGAACGGCTCCAGCTCGGGGTTCGCCGAGGTCCAGTCCGCGGCGGCGGACTTGATGGACGGCATCGGACCGAATGCCTTCGAGAAGGCGAGCTGGCTGTCGGCGCTCGTCAGGTATTCGACCAGGTCGAGGGCGGCCTGCTGGTTCGGGCTGTCGGCAGCCATGCCCCAGCAGTTCGTGAACTGCAGTGTGCCCTTGCCGGCGGCGCCCTCGGGAAGCTCGGCGACCGTGTACTGCAGGCTGCTGTAGTCGTTCGAGAGCGCTCCGGTGATCCAGTTGCCCTCGATCACCATGGCGGCGGACTGCTTGCCGAGCGCTTCGCCGCCCCATCCGGCCCCGACATCCTTGGCGTACGCGAACGTGCCGTCGACGAGGTGCGACTTCACGTAGTCCAGGGCCTCGACGTTGGCGGCATCGTCGGCGATGACCGTGCCGTCGTCGACGAGACCGCCGCCCGCCTGTGCCATGAAGACACCCACGCGCTGGTACTCGGCGCCGAAGGCGAGACCGACGTGATCCGCGGTCGTGAGCTTCTGTGCCACCGCGGAGAGGTCGTCCCAGGTCTTCGGGAGGTCGGCGTCGGTGAGGCCGGCGTCGGTCCACATCTGCGTGTTGATGATGAGCGACAGCGTCGAGAAGTCCTTGGGCGCGCAGTAGAACGTGCCGTCGACCGTGAAGTTCTCGACGAGCGACGGGTAGAAGTCGTCCTTGTTGGCGAGTTCGTCGCCGTAGGCCTTGAGCGATCCGTTGGCCGCGTAGCCCGAGGCCTGGTCGGCGGAGAGGTAGAACAGGTCGGCCGGGTCGCCGGCGGCGAAGCCCTGCGACAGCTCCTGGTCGAGGTTGGTCGCGGTCTGCACCTTCGCCTTGATGCCGGATTCGGCCGACCAGGCGTCGACGGCGGACTGCACAGCGGCTGTCTCGGCGTCACCGGACGAGCCGATCAGGACGGTGAGCGCGTCGTCGGAAGAGGTGAGCCCCTCGTCGTCCGCCTTCTGGTCGTCTCCGGCGAAACCGGAGCCGCAGCCGGTGAGCACGAGCGCGCTGGTGAGCAGCACCGCCCCGGTACCGAAGACTGCGCGAGTGGTGTGCCGTGTCATGGTCTCTCTCCTTTGATGAGTCACTGCGGGCGACGGCCTCGGGAGGACCGTGCGGGTTCGTCGCAGAAATTTGAACGATCAAACTCTGCGTGGAATAGGCTAAGCGGGAGTCGCGGGAAGTGTCAACCCGGGCGTGAACGAGGAGGTGCGATGGCGAAGGCGCCGACCGTCGAAGACGTCGCCGAGCGCGCGGGCGTCTCCCGGCAGACGGTCTCGAACGTGCTCAACACTCCGGACATCGTCCGCCCGGCGACCAGAGAGCGTGTCATCGCGGCGATCCACGAGCTCGGCTATCGACGTCACGCGGCCGCGCGACAGCTGCGGTTGCGGCGCAGCTCGACGATCGGCATCCGCCTCGATCCGTACCTCGGCGGGATCTCCGGCGTCGTCCTCGACCGCTTCGTGCACGCGATCACCGAGCGCGCGAGCGAGCGGGGGATGCGGATGCTCGTCTATGCCGCACGCACGCGGGAAGAAGAGATCCAGAGACTGTCGGAGCTCTGGGAGGGGTCGGAGATCGACGCTGCGATCATCACCGGCACCTCGCGCGACGATCCGCGCGTGCGCAGCCTGGATCAGGACGGGCTGCCTTTCATCTCGTTCGGTCGGCCGTGGGGGGAGGACGACATCGCCGACCCGCGCCACCTCTGGGTCGATGTCGACGGCGCCGCGGGAACGCGCGCCGCGACCGAGCACGCGCTGACCTGCGGCAGCAGCGTCGCGTTCCTCGGATGGCCGACGGGATCGGGCACGGGTGACGACCGGGAGCGCGGCTGGCGCGAGGCGATGGCCGCGGCCGGAGTCCAGGGTGCGCGGTTGACGGCGGAGGAGGGGGTTCCGTTCGCCCGCACCGTCGTCGATGCGGCGCTCGCCGCGGGGCCGGCACCGGATGCCCTGGTGTGCGCCAGCGACTCGCTCGCCGTGGGCGCGCTGCTGGCGGTCGCCGCCGCGGGGCTCTCGCTGCCGGTGATCGGCTTCGACAACACGCCGACCGCCGAGGCGCTGGGCTTCTCGAGTGTCGAGCAGCGTCCGGAGGACGTGGCGACGGCGGTCCTCGAACTCCTCATGGGTCCGACGGGCGAGATCGTCGCCCCGCGCACCCTGCAGGCGGGGTCGGCGCACGCACTGATCACCCCCGAGCTCGTCGTGCGCTGAGCGGCGCCCGTGCGTCTATGCCGCGCGGCGCATACGCAGCGTGAAGGCGATCCCGGCCAGGGCGATCACGACGATCCCGTAGCCCACGCACACCGTTTCGAGGCCGACGACTCCGACCAGCGAGCCGGCGATGACCGCCGGTACTCCGAACGCGAGGTACGCCAGCAGGTAGATCACGGCGAACGTGTCGGCGCGCTGCGTCGCCGGGATCCGCGGTGCCAGCGACGCCACGACGCCGGAGAACGCCGTGCCGAATCCCATGCCCGTCACAGCGGCCGCGACGAGATAGAACGGCAGGGATCCGAGGCCGAGTGCGATCAGGGACAGCATGGTTCCGACCGCCAGGGCCGAGGTGCCGAACAGCACCATCGATCGGGCTGCGATCTTCCGGAGCGTGAACGCCGTCACAGCCCCGACACCGGCGAGCAGCACCACGCCGAGGCCCTGCCAGACGTGGGCCTCGCCGCCGAGTTCGCCGCGCACGATGTTCGCCCCCAGCGACAGGAACAGTCCGCCCGTCGCCCACCCGGCGATCACGGCCGGAGCGCCCCGCCAGAAGTCGGCGCGGATCGCGGACGGGATCGACAGGCGGAAGCTCAGCGATGCCCACACTCCTGGCGTGCGGGGCGCGGTCTCCGGGACGAGGAAGAACAGGGCGGCGAGCACGATGTAGGCCGAACTTAGTGGAGCGAACACGTCGAGCAGGGCCTCGCCGCTGACGTCGAGCATCACCCCCGAGGCGAGTGCGCCGAGCGCGAGGCCGATCCCCGGGCTGAGCGCGTTCCACAGGGCGGCGATCCCGGCCCGTCCACCGGGGGCGAAGTCGAGGACCGTGGCGGACAGCGCCGAGATGAGCAGACCGCTCGCGATGCCTTGCAGGATGCGGGCCAGGAACAGCATGGCCACAGCGTCCGCATGCCAGAACAGGAACATGCTTCCGGCGAGGAGCAGGAACCCCACGATCGCGACCGGTCGACGACCGACATGATCCGAGAGGGAGCCGGCGGTGAGCAGGGTGAGCAGCAGCGCCACCGCGTAGACGGCGAACACGGCGCTGATGACGATCGCGTCGAAGCCGATCTCCTGCGCGAGCACCGGGTAGAACGGCGAGGGAGCGCTCGCACCGACCATCATCAGGATCTGCGCGACGATCGCCAGGACGAATCCGAACCGCGTCCGCGGCCGAGGCGGTGCGGTCGGCTGCGGGACGGCGACGATCGGCTCGGTCGTGGTCATGGCGTCTCCTCGTAAGGTTCGAGAATCATCGAACTATCGGAGCGTACTCGCCATCCGTCGATTGTTCAACTATTCTCGAACTATGCCTGGCGATCTTCCCCATCCGGAGCGCTCCGAGATCCAGCTCACCGACGTGCTCTTCGCGCTCAGCGACCCCGAGCGCCTCGCGATCACGCGCCAGCTGGCCGACGGCCCCCTCGACATGGCCGCCTGCCATGCCACCGACCCGAATCTCCCGAAGTCGACCAAGTCGCACTTCATGAAGGTGCTTCGCGAAGCCGGCGTCATCCGCAACGAGCCGAACGGACGCCGGCGGATGCTGACGCTGCGACGCGACGACCTCGACGCGCTCTTTCCCGGGCTGCTCGACTCGGTGCTGTAGGCCTCGCGGATCCCGCCATCACGTTTGAGATACGTTCGCGGTCGTCGCGTGTGCGGGCGGATAATGTGCCTTCATGAAAACTCGGCACGTCGCTGCGGTGCTGCTCGTCACGCCACTGCTTGCGCTCACGGCGTGCACCCCGGGCGCAACCGGAACTCTCGGTCTGCTCCGGCAGGAGGATGGCTCCCTCGAAGTGCTCGTGCGCCTCTGTCACGGGTCTGTCGATCTTCTCAACCTGCAGGCCATCAACTCGTTCCCTCCGGACTCCGAGCTCGGATCTCAGCCCGACGACAACGGGTGGCAAAACGTCAAGACCAGGGAATACCCGATGCCCGCGCCGATCGTGGGGGATGCCGAACTCGCCATGCCGTTTCGGGAGAGAACCCTCGGCTCGGATGTGCTCTTCCTCTTGACGGCCTACGGAGACGACGGAGAGAACGCGGTCTCGGGCCAGTTCGGAGCGAGTGAGCTGGCGGACGTGCAGCCCGGCGAGGTGTTCACGCCCATCGGGATGTTCGCATCCGACATCTGGGATTCGTCCGACGACCCGATCGTGAGTCGCGAGGAGTTCGAGCGTTTCGCCGACGACTTCTGTTCGTGACGGTCGGCGCGGGGAGGGGCGACGCCGTTTTCGCGCCTGAGCTCTCAGCGCTTGCCCTCCAGGGAGAGTGAGTGTACAGTCACTCATATGTCCACCACGCGCAGTTCGATCCTCTCCACGGCAGACGCCCGCAAGCCCCTCGTGGCCGCGGCGGCGCTGGCGGCGTTCGCACGCGGCGGGTATCACGGCACCACCGTCGCCGACGTCGCGCGCGAGGCCAAGATCTCGCCGGCTTACGTCTTCAAGCTGTACTCCGGCAAGGAGGCACTGTTCGTCGTCGCGCTGGAAGCGTGCTTCGACGCGATCGTCGCCGCCCTGGAAGAGGGGGCGGACGCAGCGAGTAATGCGTCGCCCGAGGGGGTCCTCGACGCGATGGGGGATGCGTACGCGCACCTCATCTCCGACCGGACGCTGCTCATGCTGCAGGTGCACGCGCAGTCGGTGGCCGAGATCCCCGCGATCGGCGAGGCGCTTCGAGCCGGGCTCGAGCGCGTCACGACATTCGCGAAGACTCGTTCGCGAGCAGACGACGATGATGTGCAGCGGTTCATCGCCTATGGGCAGCTCTGCCACCTGATCGTCACCACCCAGCTCGACGGGCGCCCCGGGGAATGGGTCGCCCTACTCACGAAGGGGATCACGCACCCCGGCTGATCCCTCCCCGGAGTGGGCCCTTCTTCGCATGCCCTCAAGAGTGAGTGAATAATCACTCTCTACGCCGAGATCCAGACACGAACCCTGAACAAGAACAGGAGCACCTCATGACCACTCTCACCCCCACGACCACCGCGGCCGGCTCTGGCGCGCAACCGCGCAGCACGCGTCGCTGGCTCGCCCTCAGCGTCCTCGCCCTCGCGCAGTTCCTCGTCGTGCTCGACGCCTCGATCGTGAACATCGCCCTCCCCGTCCTCGGCGACCAGCTCGGAATGGAAACCACCGCTCTCGCCTGGGTGATCACCGCCTATGTGCTGGCTTTCGGCGGACTCCTCCTTCTGGGCGGACGCCTGGCCGACCGCTACGGGCACCGCCGTGTCTTCCTGATCGGGACGGCCGGCTTCGTCGTGGCATCCGCGCTCGCCGGGCTCTCCGTCTCGAGCGAGATGCTCCTCGGCGCCCGCGCCCTGCAGGGCGCCTCCGCAGCGCTCCTCGCCCCTGCGGCTCTGGCGCTGCTCACCCACCTGTTCCCGGACGACCGGGAGCGTGCCAAGGCGCTGGGTGTATGGGGCGCCGTCGCCGGAATCGGCTCGGCGGCCGGCGTCCTGCTCGGTGGAGTGCTCACCGCGACTCTCGGCTGGCAGTCGGTGTTCTTCGTCAACGTGCCGGTGGGCGCACTCGTCTTGATCGCCATCCTGCTGCTCGTCACGCGCGACGGCGTCCGCATCCCCGGCCGTCTGGACGCTGCAGGTGCCGTCACGGTCACGGCTGCGCTGGTCGTTCTCGTCGGGGGCCTCAGCGCGGTCGAACAGCTCGGATTCCTGCACCCGCTGCCCCTTGTGCTGTTCGCGGCGACGCTCCTGCTCGGCGCCGGCTTCGTCGTGATCGAGCGCCGCAGCTCGGAGCCTCTCATTCCGCTGTCGGTGTTCCGCAACCGCAACCTCGCGCTCGGCAACATCGTGATGCTGCTCGGGGGTGCAGCGATGGTCGCGCTCTTCTTCGCCCTCTCCGTCTACATGCAGGCCGTGCTCGGCTACGACGCTCTCGCCGCGGGGTTGTCGCAGCTGCCTCTCGCCGGCGTGCTCGTGCTCGTCGCGGGCGTCGCTCCCGCCGTGATCGGTCGCGTCGGCACGCGACCGGTGCTGATCGGGGCTCTGCTCGTCCTCGCGGGAGGCCTCGTCTGGCTCGCGGCTGCTCCGTCCAACGCGATGTTCCTCGCGCAGCTGCTCGGACCGACGCTCCTGATCGGCATCGGACTCGGTGGCGCCGTGGTGGCGACGACCCAGCTCGCCGTCGACGGTGTCGACGGCGGAGAGGCCGGACTCGCGGGTGGCCTGATCAACACGAGTCAGCAGATCGGTGGAGCAGTGGGGCTCGCCGTGCTCGGAACGGTCGCCGGATTGCGCACCGCAGGGCTTGCGGCGGATGGGGCATCGGCCGCAGTCGCCCTCACGGGCGGCTTCTCCTGGCTCTTCCTCGGCGCGGCGGGGCTGGCGGTTCTCGGGGCGGTGATCGTCGCGGTCTGGCCTCGGGACTGAACACGGAGGCGGATGAAACCCCTGGGGTGTGCAGATGCGCCCCAGGGGTTCGCCGCTCGTGCCGAATGACTCAATGTCAATTCACCGACCTATTCCTCGCGCAAACAGACAACACCTGCATACATCTATGTTGGCATTCTGCTCCAGGATTTGGATCGGACGCCGCGCGAGGCAGATACTTCTGGCACCCGGACCTCGTCAACCGGCTCCGGGAATCGACATGCAGACATCCTTCTCTCTTGCGCCAGGAACGACCATCGCCATCGTCGGCGCCGGCCGTCTCGGACGCGTACTCGCGCGGGCCCTGCGGTCCGCCGAGATCGAGGTGCTCGGGCCGGTCGGACGCGACGAACGGATCCCGGATGCGGACATCGTCCTGCTGTGCGTCCCGGACGCGGCGATCACCGGGGCCGCCGTCGACGCACGGCCCCACGCGGGCTTCCTCGGGCACGTCTCCGGCGCAACTGCGCTCACGGATGTGGACTTCAGCCTCCATCCGCTGCAGACCTTCACCGGCGCGGAGGGGCCCGAGGTGTTCCGCGGCATCGGCGCCGCGATCGCCGGCCGCACATCCGAAGCGCGTCATATCGGGGAACAGCTCGCCGTCGCCCTCGGTGCGCGTCCCTTCGAGGTCGACGACGCGCACCGCGCGAGCTACCACGCGGCGGCATCGTTCGCTTCGAACTTCGTCCTCACCGTGCTCGACTCCGCGGAAGGCCTGGCCTCGGCGGCGGGCATCCCCCGCGATGAAGCACGGGCGCTCCTGGCCCCGCTGGTGCACCAGACGGTCGAGAACTGGGCGACGAGGGGTGCCGCTGCTGTTCTAACCGGACCCATCGCCCGCGGCGACGAGGCCACCGTCGCGCACCAGCGCGCTGCTGCCGCCGAGCTGGACCTCTCCGACCTGTTCGACGCGCTCGCCGCGGCCACCCGTGCGATCGCCGCCCGCCGCACCGCCACCAGCCCCCTCTCCGCAACCGAGGAGTCGCACGCATGAGGATCCTCCGCACGATCCCCGAGGTCCGGGCCGCGATCCGCGACGCCAGAGCCGAGAGCAAGACGGTCGGCGTCGTGCCCACGATGGGCGCCTTCCACGACGGTCACCTGTCCCTCATGCGCGCCGCGCGCGAGGGCTCTGACCTCGTCGTGGTCTCGCTCTTCGTCAATCCGACCCAGTTCGGCCCGAACGAAGACCTCAGCGCCTACCCGCGCGACGAGGCGCGCGATGCCGCGCTCGCCGAAGCCGAGGGCGTCGACATCCTCTTCGCCCCCTCCCCGCCCGAGATCTACCCCGACGGCTTCGCGACGAACATCCACGTGTCGGGCCTCACCGATGCTCTCGACGGCGCGACCCGCGGGGCGCACCACTTCGGCGGCGTCGCCACGGTCGTCACGAAGCTGTTCGGCATCGTCCGTCCCGACACCGCCTATTTCGGGCAGAAGGATGCGCAGCAGGTGCTCGTCGTGCGTCGCGTCGTGCGCGACCTCGATCTCGATGTGCGGATCGTGGCGTGCCCCATCGTGCGGGAGGCGGACGGACTCGCCATGAGCTCGCGGAACGTCTACCTCGACTCCGCCGCTCGTGCACAGGCGGTGGCGCTGAACCGCGCCCTCGACGCCGGGCTCGCGATACTCGAGGCGGGTGACCGCGACGCGGGCAGCATCCTCTCCGCCGCGCGCGACGTGCTCGGCGAGGCGGAGATCGACCCCGAGTACCTCGAACTCCGTGACGCCGAGACGCTCCGCCCCCTCGCTCGTGTCGACCGTGACGCCCTTCTCGCGGTCGCCGCGCACGTGGGCGCTGCCCGTCTGATCGACAACCACGTCCTGCGCGTCGCCGATGCCGCGGAATCCATCGACACGAATCCCACCGATACGGAGACTCGCGCATGAGTGCTCACGCCGATCCCCGCCCCCGCGTCACCCTCGCGACCCTCGCCGCGAAGAGGTCGGCTCGTGAACCCATCGTCATGGTCACCGCCTACGACCACCCGAGTGCGCAGATCGTCGAGGCCGCCGGCGTCGATATCGTGCTCGTGGGCGACTCCGCGGCGATGACCGTGCTCGGCTACGACAGCACGGTGCCGGTCACGGTCGACGAGATGCTCATGCTGACCGCGGCTGTGCGGCGCGGACTCACTTCTCCGCTGCTCGTCGGCGATCTGCCGTTCGGATCGTACGAGGCCTCCGACGAGATCGCCATCGCGACCGCGCAGCGCTTCGTCAAAGAGGCCGGCTGCGACCTCGTCAAGATCGAACGTGGCGGCACGACCGTCGACCGGGCGCGTGCGCTCGTGCAGGCGGGGATCCCGGTCGTCGGACATGTCGGGCTCACGCCGCAGACCGCCACCGCGCTCGGTGGATACCGTGCTCAGGGGCGCACCGCCGAGACCGCGCTGACCGTGATCGACGACGCCCTCGCGCTGCAGGCGGCCGGGTGCTCGATGCTCGTGGTCGAGGCGGTGCCCTCCGAGGTGACCGCCGCCCTCGTGCCGCGGCTCGACATCCCGGTGATCGGCATCGGCGCCGGTGCGGATGCCGATGGGCAGGTACTCGTCTTCCACGACCTGCTCGGTCTCTACGACGGCGGGGCCGCCAAGTTCGTGAAGCGCTACGCCGATCTGCGCGCCGCCGCGATCACAGGTGTCGAGGCGTATACGGCCGAGGTGCGCGCTGGCGTCTACCCGGCAACGGAGCACGGGTACCGGATGCCGGAGGGCGAGGCGGCGCGTCTCGCGGAACTGCTCGCCGAACGGTAGATCGCGTGGGGCCACGCGGCTGCTCGTCGTTGCGGCTCTCCTGCACAGCCTCCGAGTTCGACGAGTTGTCGACACCTCGTGCTTCCGGGGCGGGGAGTGCAGTCGGTGGCGCTCTAGCGTTGCGCGGATGAACCTCTCAGAGCATGTGCACGTGACGTGGGCACTTCACGTCGGGTTGTCTGTCGCCGATCGTCCTGAACTCACCCGAGTCATCCGCGTGCCACGCGACGCCCCCTCCTACTGGGTCGTGGAGGCGTACCGCCTCAGTCTCGGGCGCGAACCCGACGTCCCGGAGAGCGAGGAGGAAGCCGACCCGCCACCCCTCATCGATCTCCTGCCCTGGCGATGTCGCACCCAGCAGGTGTCGATCCCCGGCGTCGCCGAGTCGGTCGACGTGACGATCACCGGTCCGTTCGAGACCCGCATGGGCGATCCGCGGGTCACCGTCGTCGATGCGGGCCCTGCTGACGAGGATGAGCGGGTTCCGGGGGACTGGCAGACGCGACGACCGCCGTTCCGGGCGGAGCATGTGGAGTTCGAGCTCGCACAGCGCTTCGGACTCGTGCAGCCGCGCCTCGACCCGTCGATGGGGGGAGCGGTCGGCGACGCCCTGCGCGACCCCTCACCGCTGGCGTCGCTGTGCGAGTCGTTGAGTCCGGGGCGTCGACTGGCTCTTCTCGCGCACCTCGAAGACACAGGGCTGATCGACGCCGCACCGCCCGATTCGGTGACGGGTGATTCGGTGATGGCTGGTTCGACGACGGTGGAGACCGTGACGGAGGGGGTGCGGGCGCTGATGGTGCAGATCGGTGCCGACGGGGTCGAGCAGGATGCGGCGGACGGATGGCTGCCCCGCACGGTCGCAGCCCGCGCCGTCGAGGCCCTCGGCTGGCCGGACGCGGCGCCTCCCGGCCGGCCCGACCCCGCGGAGTCCCTGGTGCTGCTCGCACGTCGCACGAAGGCGGTCCGCCGGTTTCGCGGGCGCGTCGTGGTCACTCACCGCGGGCAGGCACTGGCGAAGGGCGAGCTGCGTGCATTCGCGCGGATCGTCGAGGCCGTCCGCGCGATCGGAAGAGAGGGGATGTTCCCCAGCGGTCAGCCGCGCACGGTCACCCTGGCGCTGCTGGCCGTCGCCGATGGCTCGGCCGCGACGTTCGATGAGCTCTCCGAGTTCATCGAACGCGGTGAGGCGGCCGTAGCGGAGGGGCGACGAGGCGGAGCATGGGGCTTCGAATGGTCGCTGCGATCGCGTCAGGAGGACGGTGCGGACCGCCGTTTCGATCACCGAGACGCGGCGGGGCGGGTGATCGAGATCCTGTGCGCACTCTCATCGCCGGGAGCGTTCGGCTCGATCACTCCAGCGATGCGCGTCGTCGCACGAGCGGCTCTGCGGTGACTCCGCTGGTGGCGGGCAGGGCTGACGGCGGGCAGGGCTGGTGGCGGGCAGGGCTGGCGGTGGGCAGGCGCGCCGATGCGGGGATGGTGAAGGAGAGCGCCGGAGTGGGGTGGCGTCAGCGGCGCCGCGCGAGTGCTCGGACCCGACGGACAGCGCGTCCGGCGAAGTCCTTGACGCGACCGCCCGGCCATTCGCGGCGAAGCTCGACCGTGCCGTCATCCCTGGCCGCGAGCGTGCAGTTTCGGCCGGCAAGCAGGGGCGACTTTCCCGCGCGGGCGAGCACCGCCGGGGCGGCGACGAGTGGCGTCTCGAAGGTCCATCCCGCGCGCCGGACCTTCACGGTCAGAGCGCCTCCACGCGATTCGTCGTCCGGGCCGAAGACCCTCACAGGGTCGATCGATACGCGGGCGGAGTCGAGGTTGCGGGGGTGGCGGCCTCCGATGCGGCGCTCGGCACCGGTCTCACCGTCGGTGAGGAAGAGGTCGACCCGATCATTGCGAAGCTCGCGGTCGGCGACGAGGAGGGTCTCCGGAAGGCCGTCGATCGTCGAGACGGGAAGCGAGATCAGGCGCGTCACCTTCTTCTTCTTGGAGACGGAGTTCCGGGGGACGGAGTTCTGGGAGACGGATGCCCGGGGGTCCGGGTCCGGGGATTCCGCCACAGGAACTTCGACGACCGTGGTTTCGAAGACGAAGGCATCATGCCCTTCGCTCGTGAGGGTCACGCGCAGCGTCAGGTGCAGGCCGCCTCCACGAGACCAGCGTGCCTCGGTCACCGCCGCGTGACAGGTGATCCCGGCCTCGAACTGCGCAAGCGCCAACAGGTCTTCGCGTCGATCGGCGCGGAGCAGGCTCGCGCGGATCCGATGCGGCAGGCCGAGACCGGCATCGACGCCCGGCCCGAACTTCTTCTGCACCAGGGGAGTGACGACGTCGAGCAGGCGGTCGCGGTAGTCGTCCGGATAGCGGGCCATCTGTCGACCGGAGAGCCGCTTCAGGATCTTGCCGCGGAACCAGTGCCGCAGAAGCCGATCGCGGAGCTTTCCGGGTTCGGTGTGCGCCTCGACGAGATCGAGCACCGTCTCGAGATGGGGGAAGTACGATTCCGGGTCGATGCGAGAAGAGCTCGCGCTGCCCGGTTCTTTGACCCAGGCGTAGCAGGGTTCGCTCGCGAGGATCGAGATCGTCGACGCGGCGAAGTACGCCTGCATCACGAACAGGTGATCCTCGAGGCGCACCTTTCCTTCGGGGAAGCGGATGCCGTTCGCCCGAAGGAAGGAAGTGCGGAACATCTTGTGCGGGGTGAGCATCTCCAGGAGCGGGTCGGTTCCGAGGACCGCGTCGGGGACGTCGTGGCTGAAGATCCGGCTCGGCAGACGACGGCCGATGCCCACCTCCTTGCCCACGATCACATCGGACGAGTGCTGGTCGGCATAATCGCACAGCTTCTCGAGCGCACCGTCGAACAGGTAGTCGTCCTGGTCGACGAACTGCACATACGTTCCGCGAGCAGCGTCGACGCCGTGGTTGCGAGGCATGCCGGGCCAGCCGGAGTGCTCCAGCGACAGCACCCGCACATGGGGGCGGTCGCGGGCGATGGCTGCCAGACGTGCACCGGTGGGCTCGCCCGAGCCGTCGTCGCACAGGAGCACCTCGAGCGAGGCCGTGCCGAGGGTCTGTCGATCGAGCGACGCGATGAGGTCGTCGAACGAGGGCCCGGGCCGGTACACCGGGACGATCACACTCACGCGGATGTTGTCCGCGGATGCCTTGCTCTTCTCCGGCCGATCACTCTGTGACAAACGTCTCACTCCCCCAAGTCGACAATCCCCCGAGCTAAACACGACTTCCTGTGTGCGTCACCGGGCTTGCGCGACGGCCGGGCGTGTGCGCGGTTCACGCGGCACGAGGAAGGGGGATCGAACGACGGGCGGCCGCGACGGAGAATTGGAGCAGAGGAGGGGAGGAAAGCCCGTGCTCATCCGGAGCTCAGGAGGCGATTCTCTGCGCGCCCGAGTCTGCGGAGCGCGAGCCGACCTCGGCCCACACCGCATCCAACGAGAGGCACAGTACATCGGCCACTGCCGCGATGGTCGAGAAGGCCGGCGTGGCCACACGGCCGGACTCGATCTTCCGCAGCGTCTCGGGGGAGATGCCGGCATCCAGCGCGACCGCCAGCATCGATCGTTCACCGCGTGCGCGGCGCAGCAACGCTCCCAGACGCTCGCCGCGTTCGACGTCGGCCGGGCTCAGAGGCATGCGGACCATCATGACGCCCATTCTAATACCGGGATAGTATTACCGGGATAGTTATTGGATCCGCGAAGCCGCATCGAACGACACGGAGGAACACCCATGATCGAGATCCTGAACGCCGAGGAGCTCGTCCGCGCCAGGGCCGCCGGTGCGCTCGTCGGCGACATCTTGCAGGCGCTGAAGACCCGCGCCGAGGTCGGCGTGAACCTGCTCGACCTCGACCGATGGAGCCGCGAGATGATCGAGGAGGCCGGCGCCGAATCCTGCTACGTCGACTACGCGCCGTCGTTCGGGCGAGGCCCCTTCGGGCACTACGTCTGCACGGCTGTGAACGACGCCGTTCTGCACGGCATGCCTCACGACTATCGACTCGCCGACGGCGACCTGCTCACGCTCGACCTGGCCCTCACGCTCCGTGGAGTCTCCGCCGATGCCGCCGTCAGCTTCGTGGTCGGCGATAACCCCGCAGCCGAAGACCTCGCGATGATCGCGACGACCGAGCGTGCGCTCGCCGCAGCCATCGCCGCCGCACGCCCGGGGGCGCGCATCGGCGATCTCTCGCACGCCATCGGCTCGGTCCTGAGTGCCGAGGGCTACCCGATCAACCTCGAGTTCGGAGGTCACGGCATCGGCTCCACCATGCATCAGGATCCGCACGTCGCGAACGATGGGCGTCCGGGCCGCGGCTACACGCTCCGCCCGGGGCTCCTGCTCGCCCTCGAGCCCTGGGTCATGGCCGACACCGACGAACTCCGCACGGATGCGGACGGGTGGACTCTGCGCAGTGCGACCGGATGCCGCACGGCCCACAGCGAGCACACGATCGCGATCACCGAGCACGGCGCGGAGATCCTCACCCTCCCCTCGCGCTGACCGGCCGTCGCGCTGACGGGGGCCCGGCCCCTACAGTGGGTGCCATGCGCGACGCGGCGTCTCTCGACTGGACTCAGGTGGATCTCACGAGCCGTCGCGGCGCCTGGGGTCAGCGCATCACGGCCGGCCTGCTGGTCGCGTCGGGAGTGATCGGCTTCGCTCTGAGCTTCCCCTCACTGTCTGCGTGGTGGTGGGAGCTGGCCCTCCTCGGCTTCGGGTGCCTGCTCATGGTGCTGCTGGGCATCGGGCTCTGGATCAACGCGAGAGTGAACGCGGACGAGACCGTCACGCTGAAGGAGTCGGGGGTCCGTGTCGAGCTGCCGGTCGTCGGGGCGTTCGAGACGACCGACGAAGCTGTGCGGTACCAGCTGCAGCTGCGTCTTCCGGAGCCCGAGCAGGGCCGCGAATACCTGGTGCACGCGTGCGGCGACCGCCGATGCATCGCCGCCGGGCGTGCAGCGCCGAACGCCGAGCTGCCCGTTCTCATCGATGCGAAGACGAAGACATGGGGTGTCATCCACGGGGTCGACGCATCGGAAACTCCCACCCCACCCTCAGGGTGAACGATATATCGTTGAGTATCGTTCACCACAGCAGGAGGTCATCATGAACAACGCATTCCCCTCCAACCCGTTCGGCGGCAACAGCGGCCCCGGGAGCAACGGCGGACCCGGCGGACTCTTCGGCGGATCCGGCTTCGGCACGGGCCCCGGCGGCCCGGCATCCGCGATCTTCGAAGCCATGGACCAGCTCCGCAAGTCGTTCGAGTCCCGCCCCTCCGGCGGCTCGCGCATGGCCCGCGGCGATGTCCGCGCGGCGGTGCTCTCCCTGCTCGGCGAGAAGCCGATGCACGGTTACCAGATCATCAACGAGATCGCCGAGCGCAGCGGCGGCACCTGGAAGCCGAGCGCCGGTTCCGTGTACCCCACGCTGCAGCTGCTCGCCGATGAAGGACTCATCGAGGCCGAAGAGCAGAACGGTCGCAAGACGTACTCCCTCACCGAGGCCGGCCGTGCCGTGTCCGAGGAGAACTCCGAGACCCCTGCTCCGTGGGAGGCGTCGTCCGCCAAAGACGGGCACCGCGACAGCGCCCGTTTCAACGCTCTGCCGAAGGCGGGCGTCGACCTCGCCGCCGCCGCAGCCCAGGTCGGCCGGAGCGGTTCGCCCGAGCAGGTGCAGCAGACGATCGAGGTCCTCGACGAGGCCCGCCGTAGGCTGTACTCGATCCTCGCGCAGGACTGACCGCGCAGTGCGGCATCGAGCGGGGACCTGCGAAGGAGCCACGCGATGACGGATGCTGCGGCACAGGGCGTTCACCGCGCCAGGTACCGTCGCATCCTGTTGTTCGCGGGCCGGGAATTCCTCAAGATCTGGTGGTTCGAGCTCGTCCTCCCGCGTTTCGGGATGAGCAGGATCGCGGAGCGCACCCGCGGCCAGCGGATGCAGACCTTCGCACGGCGCTTCCATGTGCTCGCGGTCGAGCTCGGCGGGCTCATGATCAAGGTCGGCCAGTTCATGTCGTCGCGCCTCGATGTGCTGCCGCCGGAGATCACGAAGGAACTCGAAGGGCTGCAGGACGAGGTCCCACCCGTGCCCACGCCGGCGATCCGCGCTCTCGCCGAAGCCGAATTGGGCATCCCCCTCGAGCGCGCGTATGCCTGGTTCGATGACGCGCCGCTTGCCGCCGCCTCGCTCGGGCAGGTGCACCGCGCCAGGCTCTCGGCCCTCGACGCTGCCGACACCGGTCTCGAAGCGGTCGTCGTCAAGGTGCAGCGGCCGGGTATCGACGAGATCGTCGCCGTCGACCTCGCGGCGCTGCGGCGCGTCGCTCGCTGGTTGACCCGCGTGCGCATCGTCGCCGACCGGGTGGACGCCCCCGCGCTCGTCGAGGAGTTCGCCGAGACCAGCCTCGAGGAGATCGACTACCTGCACGAGGCGGCGAGTGCCGAACGCTTCCGCGAGAACTTCGCCGACGACCCTCGCGTCGATACCCCGGAGATCGTGTGGGAGCGGTCGACCCGTCGGGTGCTCACGCTGTCGGATGTCACGGCCATCAAGATCAACGACACCGACGCCCTCCGCGCGGCCGGCATCGACCCGGCGCAGGTCGCCGCGGTGTTCGCCGAGGTCATGTTCGACCAGGTGTTCACGCACAGCTTCGTGCACGCCGATCCCCACCCGGGCAACATCTTCGTCACTCCGGCGCCGTCGATCGACGGAGAGCCGGGGCCGGGATTCCGCCTCACGTTCATCGACTTCGGCATGATGGCCGAGATCCCGGCGAGTCTCCGCGACGGGCTGCGCACACTCCTGATCGCGGTCGCCGGGCGTGACAGTCGCGGCCTCGTCGCCGCGGCTCAGGAGATCGGCGTGCTGCTGCCCTCCGCCGACACCGCCGAACTCGAACGGGCTCTGAGCACGTTGTTCGCCCGCTTCGGCGGCATGGGGTTCGCCGAGCTGAGCAAGGTCGATCCGCGCGAGTTCCGCGATTTCGCGGAGGAGTTCGGCGATATGGTGCGCTCGCTCCCACTGCAGCTCCCCGAGAACATGCTGCTGTTGATCCGTGCCGTCTCGCTGACGTCGGGAATGTGCAGCGGCCTCGATCCCGCCTTCAACGTGTGGGATGCCGCCGAGCCCTATGCCGGTCGTCTGCTGCGCGACGAGAGCGGGAACATCGTGCAGGCCTTCGCGAACCAGGCGATGGGCACGATGGCCACCACGTGGAATCTGCCCGGCCGGATCGACAAGATCATCACGCGCATCGACGACGGCAATGTGTCGTTCGACACCTCCCGTCTGGAACGCCGACTCGATCGGCTCGAAGGCATCGCCCGCCGCATCGCCTCGGGAGTGCTCTTCGCCGCGATGCTCATCGGTGGCGCGCTGCTCGTCCCCTCGATCGCGCCGTTGGGCATCACCCTGATCTGCGTCTCGGCGCTTCCGCTGCTGCACTCCGTGTTCGGCGGGCGCCGCTCGCGGTAGAAACGGCACGCCCGGGAAACCCAGGTCATCCGGCATCCGTCCGGCGTGCCGTGCGCCGACACGCCGCGGATCGCGAGGGTCGTCTGGGTTTTCGCCTCCGTGCGTGGCCACCTCACGTGACAGGATGGGATGCCATGGAGACCCCTGACGAGAAGCCCGACGAACGCTCCGCAGGACACAATCCTCCGCGCCCCCGCACGGATGCCGTCGGTACGGGAGCGAACCGCCTCCCCGCCAAGGCCACCGAGACGGCACGGAAGATCGTCCGCGACATCGCCGCCGTCCCTCCCCGCAGCGTGCACCCGGCGCTCGTGCCCGGTGTCTCGGTCGAGGAGACCGGGCGCACCTATCGCACCGACCCGCTCGTGTTCGGCGTCGCGGTCGCCCTCACCCTCGCCTTCATCGCGTGGGGAGTCTTCGCGGGCGACAACCTCGCCGGCACGACCCGCACCGTGCTCGACTGGGTGGTGGAGTACTTCGGCTTCTTCTTCACGACCATCGCCACGGTCATCCTGGTCTTCATGCTGTTCGTCGGCTTCAGCCGCTACGGACGCATCCCGCTCGGTCGTGACGACGAAGAGCCCGAGTTCTCGATGTTCTCGTGGATCTCGATGCTGTTCGCCGCGGGCATGGGGATCGGTCTCGTCTTCTGGGGCGCCGCAGAGCCTCTGAACTTCTTCGAGAACCCGCCGCCCGGCACCGTCGAGGCGAACACCCTCGACGCGATGCACACGGCCCAGACCCAGGTGCTCTACCACTGGGGCCCGCAGGCATGGGCGTTCTACGCGCTCGTCGGCGGCGCCATCGCGTACGGGGCCTTCCGTCGCGGTCGCACCCCGCTCATCTCCTCGATCTTCGCCCCGCTGCTCGGCGAAGGACGCACGACCGGGCCCCTCGGACGCACGATCGATATCTTCTCGATCATCGTGACGCTGTTCGGCACCGCCGCATCGCTCGGACTCGGCGCCCTGCAGATCGGACACGGTGTCGAGATCGTCAGCGGCGCGGGGCCGCTCGGCAACGGCGTGCTGATCGCGGCGATCGCCGTGCTCACCGCCTGCTTCATCGCCTCCGCCGTGTCGGGCGTCTCGAAGGGCATCCGTGCGCTGTCGAACATCAACGCCGTCGTGGCGCTCCTGCTGGCGTTCTTCGTCTTCTTCGTCGGACCGACCCTCCTCATCCTGAATGTGATCCCCTCGGTGGCCGTGCAGTTCATCGGCGACCTTCCGCAGATGATCGGTCGCTCGGCCTCGCAGGGCGAGGCTGCTCAGACGTTCCTGTCGAGCTGGACGATCTTCTACTGGGCCTGGTGGATCTCGTGGTCGCCCTTCGTGGGCATGTTCATCGCCAAGATCTCGCGCGGACGCACACTGCGCCAGTTCGTGTCGGTCGTCATCGTGGTCCCGTCCGCCATCTCGCTCGTCTGGTTCGCGATCTTCGGAACCACGGCGATCCAGCAGCAGATGGGCGGAGCGAACCTCACGGTCGATCCGCCGGAAGAGGTGCTGTTCGGCGTGCTCGAGAACCTCCCGTTCTCGATGATCACCAGCGTCGTGCTCATCCTGCTGATCGCGATCTTCTTCGTCACCGGAGCGGACTCCGCGTCGCTCGTGATGGGCACCCTTTCGCAGCAGGGGAGGCCGGAGCCGGCGCGTTGGGTCGCAGTGGTCTGGGGTGTGCTGGTGGGTGTGATCGCCGCCGTGCTGCTCGTGACCGGCGAGGAGGGGAGCGGTCTGAAGTCTCTGCAGAACGTGACCATCATCGCCGCGCTGCCGTTCGCGATCATCATGGCCTTCATGATGGTCGCGTTCATGAAGGACCTGCGGCGTGATCCTCTGATCCTGCGCGAGCGCTACGCCAAGGCCGCGGTGCGGCACAGCGTCATGGCGGGACTCGAGGAGTACGGCGACGACTTCGCGCTGGTGCCCGTCGCGTACGACCACTCCGAGGACGATCTCGACTGGATCGACGAGTCGACCGTCGACGACTCGCTCGCCGAGGTGTACGAGGCCGCGACCGAGGCGATCGACATCATCCCGC
Source organism: Microbacterium sp. STF-2 (assembly GCF_034650155.1). Classification (NCBI taxonomy): domain Bacteria; kingdom Bacillati; phylum Actinomycetota; class Actinomycetes; order Micrococcales; family Microbacteriaceae; genus Microbacterium; species Microbacterium sp. STF-2. The sequence goes on along the minus strand of NZ_JARKMW010000002.1, from coordinate 1,034,205 downwards.
CGGCCGAGGTGGATGCGGTCGTCGACGCGGCGCTGGAGGACGGCCCCGTCTCTCCGGATGCCGCGGTCGCTCCGGAGCAGCCTCGCGCGGACTGAAGCGGAGCGGCGCGGAGATCAGGCGATCACGCCGGACCAGGCACCTTCTCAGAGGGCCGGCCGGAATCGGCGGGATCGCCGGTCGCCGCGACGGATGCCTGCGCCTCTTTCGCCTCTTCGGCAGCGGCCGTGATGCGTGCGGCCATGCCGGCGAAGATGGCGCCGTGGAACGGCAGGACGGCGAGCCAGTACAGCCGACCCGTCAGGCCGCGGGGGAAGAAGACCGCGCGCTGCTCGTAGCGGGCGCCTTCGTCGTCGGGCACGGCACGCAACTCCAGCCACGCCTCGCCCGGCACCTTCATCTCGGCGCGCAGGCGCAGGAGCGATCCGGCATCCGTCGTCTCGACGGCCTCGACGCGCCAGAAGTCGATCGCGTCACCCACGCGGGCGGCGGTGCGGCTCCGGCGTCCGCGGCTGAGGCCCACGCCGCCGACGATGCGGTCCATCCACCCCCGCACCGCCCACAGCAGCGGTGAGGAGTACCAGCCGTTCTCGCCGCCGATGCCGAGGATCACGCCCCACAGCTCCGCCGGGGAGGCGCTCGTGGTGACCGAGCGGGAGTCGGTGAAGACCGTGCGTCCGGCCCATTCCGGATCGCTCGGCAGGGGGTCGCTGGGCGCGCCGGAGACCTCGGAGTCCTGCCAGCTCGTCTCGATCGTGTCGCCCCGGACTCGACCGAGCGCCAGATCGACCGCGCGGCGGTAGGGAGTCAGCCCGCCTTCCGGGCGGGGGATGAGCTCGTCGACCTCGTGGTCCTTCATGATGCACTCGTTCTGCAGTGACGCGACGAGCGGGCGGGCGATCGACCGCGGCACCGGGGTCACCAGATTCACCCAGTGCGATGCGAGGCCGGGGGTCAGCACCGGGAGGGCTGCGATCGCACGCTGCCGGAGCCCGGCCTCGACCGCATAGCCGTTCATCATCTGTCCGTAGCGCAGCACGTCGGGGCCACCGATGTCGACCGCACGATTCACGTCGGGGTCGACCCGCGCCGCTCCGAGCAGGTAGTGCAGCACGTCGCGCACAGCGATCGGCTGGATGCGGTTGCGCACCCACTTCGGCGCGGGCATATACGGCAGCACGTCGGTGAGATGACGGATCATCTCGAAGGACGCCGAGCCCGATCCGATCACGACGCCCGCTTGCAGCACGAGCGTCGGCACGCCGGATCGCAGGAAGATCTCGCCCACGTGCACGCGCGAGCGCAGGTGCGGTGAGAGCTTCGCGTCGTCCGGATGCAGGCCGCCGAGGTAGACGATCCGACGCACGCCCGCGCGGGCCGCCGCCTCGGCGACTGTCGTCGCGGCTCGCTCGTCGCTCTCCTCGAAGCCCTTGCCCGCAGACATCGAGTGGATCAGGTAGTACACGACGTCGACGTCGTCCATGGCCGCGGCGACGGCGTCCGCGTCATCCGCCGACCCCTCGACGATCTCGCAGTCCGGACCCCAGGGGAAGGATGCCGCCCGCGCCGCATCCCGTGCCAGCGCGCGCACGCGGTATCCGGCGTTCAGCAGGCGCGGGGTCAGCCGCCCTCCGATGTATCCGGTCGCACCGAGGACGAGGGCGCGCGGCGCGGAGCCGTCGTCGCGGGGGATGGCGCGCAGCGTCTCTTCGCGACCGGTGGGCTGGGTGAGTTCGGGCATGTCCTGAGCGTAGGCCGGGCGTCCGACGCGCGGAACGGGGTTGCGGGGTGCGGCGACGGTCTGTAGGAGGGCGGTGCGCAGGCGGCCGTCGGCGTCCGTGGAGCCGGGCGCGGATTCCGTGTGGGCAGAGCCCCTCGTCGCCCCGTACGATCGTAGACATGGCTTCAATCGAATCGATTCGACGATCCGTGCCGGATCAGGCGTCCCGGCGCGCCCGCATCGCCGTCTCCGCGCTGTTCCTCACGAACGGGGCCCTGTTCGCGAACATCCTGCCGCGTTACCCGGAGATCAAGTCCGCGCTCGGGCTGGACAACCTCGGCTACGGCTTCGCGATCGCCGCCTTCCCTGCCGGCGCCATCGCTGCCGGGCTCTTCGCGGCGGTGCTGATCCGGCGTTTCGGGTCGGCGCGCATCGCCGTCATCGGCACCGTGCTCACGAGCCTCGGGTTGCTGTCGGCGGCTCTCGCGCCGTCCGGGGTGCTGTTCGCCGTCGCGCTGTTCCTCGGTGGAGCATCCGACGCCATCACCGACGTCGCACAGAACGCCCATGGCCTGCGGGTGCAGCGGCGCTACGGGCGTTCGATCATCAACGGCTTCCACGCGATCTGGTCGATCGGTGCGGTCCTGGGTGGCGCGATGGCCGCAGTCGCGATCGCGTTGCAACTGCCGCTCGGTGTGCACCTGGGCATCTCCACGGCCGTCTTCGCCACGGTCGCTCTCGTCGCCCTGCGGTTCTGCCTCCCTGGCCGTGACGACGAGGTCGCCGATGAGGCGGCGGTGGAGCCCGTCGACCTCGCTGGTGCGGTGCGCCGCGGTGTGACCCCGCGCACCGTGATCGCGATCATCGCGCTGACCCTCATCGCGATGGCGGGTGCCGTCGCCGAGGATGCGGGGAACTCGTGGGCGACGCTGTACCTCGCCGATTCGCTCGGGGCTGCCGCGGCGATCGCGCCGCTCGGCTTCATCGCCCTGGTCGGCGCGCAGTTCGTCGGCCGGATCATCGGCGATCCGCTCACGGATCGCTTCGGGCAGCGGTGGGTCGCCAGGGTCGGCGGTCTCATCGCCGCGGCCGGCATGACGCTTGCGCTCGCGTTCCCCACCGTGCCCGGTACGATCCTGGGTTTCGCCGCCGTCGGATTCGGCATCGCCACTCTGATCCCCGCGGCCATGCATGCCGCGGACGAGCTGCCGGGGCTGCGGCCCGGCGTGGGGCTCACGGTCGTCTCGTGGCTGCTGCGCCTCGGTTTCCTGCTGTCCCCGCCGTTCGTGGGATACATCGCCGAGAACGAGAGCCTGCGTGCCGGGCTCCTCGTCGCCCCGGTCGCCGCTCTCGTCGCCGTGTTGCTGGCGGGGTTCCTGGAGAAGCGCCGACCGCGCAGCTGACCTCCGTCTCTGAGATGCGGGTGTCGTTTGGATGTCGGGAGGGCGGGTGCAGGGTGTTCTCGCAGCGATTCGTCCTGCATTCGGGAACGCTCCCGCCGCCTGGCGCGGCTGGGGATCTTGCGTGCAACCCGGGGGTTGCGCAAGAGGATCGCATGTGCAACTCTAGAGTTGCAGCTGGCCGATCGGCCGGCGAGGCATGTAGGTGACCACGAAAGGACCCATCATGGTGAACATGACCCACAACGAGGCATCCGTCGTCGATGAGGAGACCTTCTCCGTTCGGCGGAGCATCCAGATCGCAGCCCCCGTCGACAAGGTGTGGCGAGCGGTGGCCGAGCCCGAGCACATCTCCCGCTGGTTCGGGCGCACGGTGCTGGAGGGTGCGGGCGTCGGAGCCACCGGCACGATGACCTTCCCCGACTACGACGTGATCCCGTTGCGCGTCGAGGAGTACGACGAACCGCGACGCATCACCTACCGCTGGAACAACGACGATGCGCTCGGGAAGCTGCCGGAGAGCATCGACGAGTCGACCTCGACCGTGTTCACCTTCACCCTCGAAGAGGCCGACGGCGGCACCAGGCTCACGGTCGTGGAGAGCGGATTCGAGCGCACGTCGGATCCGCTCTCGAACCTCGAGTCCCACCGCACCGGCTGGGACCTGGAGCTCGACAAGATGGTCGCACTGGTGGAAGGCGAAGCGTGACCACGGAGACTCTGCTGCCCATGTTCGCGGCGCTCGCGGACGAGACGCGCTGGAGCATCCTGACGGCTCTCGGCGAGGGGGATGCGTCGGCATCCGCCCTCGCCGGGCGCCTTCCGGTGTCTCGGCAGGCGATCGCGAAGCACCTCGCCGTCCTGCAGGAGGTGGGTCTCGTCGAGCCGGTACCGGTGGGGCGCGAGGTGCGTTTCCGTGTGGTCGGCGCCGAGCTCTCCGCCACTGCCGCGAGGCTCGATGTGATCGGGCGCGAGTGGGACCGCCGCCTCGCCGCGATCAAGCAGATCGCAGAGGGGCTGTAGGGCGTCACTCCGCGGCTTCGGAGCCTTCCTGGTCGCGGATCACGTCGCGAAGCTCCTGGTCGAGGTCGGACGCCTCCTCGATCGCGGCCGTCATCCCGGCGAGGAACCGGGTGACCACGGCACGTTCCTGATCGGAGAGCTCGTCGACGAGGGTCAGCATGCGGCGATGCATCGCGCCGAGGGTGGCGCGCACCTCTTCGTCGCTGCTCACCGTCGGGACCACGACGCCCGCGCGGCGATCGGTGGGGTGCGCCTCTCGGCGGACGTGGCCGCCCTTCTCCAGGCGGTCGATGAGCGTGGTCGTCGATGCGGTCGAGATGTTGAGCATCCTGGCGATGTCGATCGGTCGCACGATCCGCCCGGCGCGCTGTTCCCTGAGCAGGAATCGCAGCGCCATGAGGTCTGTCTCGTTCATGCCCATCGAGGAGCGCGTGCGTGCGCGCATGGCGGTCTCGGCTGCGCGATAGCGTCGCAGCATGTTGAGCACGTCGACGGTGCTGGCGCTCTCTCCGTCCGGATACCAGTAGCCCGAACGTGCGTACTCCTGGGAGTCGTTCATCAGGCGACCACCTCTCCGCCGTCTGCGCTGAGCGCCGTCTCGCGTTCGAGCATCTCGACAGCCCCTGTTGCGACCTCGGCGGGGACGACGAGCAGGAACCCGCCCGTGATCGCATCGTTCTCCGCGGTGATGATGCGCGCGATCCGCTCGCGACCGGCTGTGGGGAACTGCTGGTGCAGCTGGTCGAGCAGGTCGGCGTAGCGGACGTATCTCTCATCCTTGAGGTCTATTGGATCGACCATGACGTCCCTTCTCGTCGTGATTCCATCCTCTCATCGTCGGAAGCGCCTGATGATCGCACATTTTGCTAGACAGTCCAGTAATCAGCTCGTCGAGGTAACATGGGGCGGCGGAGATGGGGAGTGGTGACATGGGGCAGAGGCTGGAGATCGCGACACCGGAACTCGCGCGAGAGGTGGATGCGCTTCGCCGTGCCGACGCGCGGCTCGGGCGCCGGCTCGCTGCGGGGCGCCAGCCGAACGAGACTGATCGTGCCGCCATGCGTCTGATCGCGGAAGCGCCCGCCGATCGTCCGGTGACCCCGCGGGATCTGGCCGGGCATCTGGGCGTGAGCACCGCCGCGGTCACGTCGGTGCTCCGTCGACTCGCGGAAAGGGGCCAGGTGGTCGTCTCCACCCATCCCCAGGACGCGCGTTCGAAGATCGTGCGCCCGTCGTTGCGTGACCTGAATTCTCCCGCCGACGAGATCTCGCGGCGGGTCGAGGGGATCGAGAGCGAGTTCACACCCGACCAGCTTGCGGTGATCTCACGGTTCCTGCGACGTCTCACCGAGGAGATCTCGGACCTGACCTGAGCCGACTTCCAATTAGCTAGCTAAACTAGTAATCTATTTTCCGAGAGATAAATCGGAGGAGGAGTCATGGGTCAGCTCAGCTATGCCGGAGAGTCGCAGACGTTCGAGGTCGACGACGAGGTGCTCTCTCACCTCCGTCTCGTGGCGGTCACCAAGCTTCGCCGCGGCGAGTCGTTCCCGCTCACGCTGCGTGTCTCGGACTCGCGCACCGAGACGCTGTGGATGCACGCCTCGATCCCGGTCCGCTTCACGATCGACGCCGACGTGGAGCTGCAGCGGCCGGTGCTGGTCAAGATGATGGCTGCGGCGAGCGGAGCCGGGGGCCTCGACCTCACCGACATCGACTTCACGCCGCTGAGCTCCTCCGCGAGGGTGATGCACGCCGTCGCCTGACGACAAGCTCGCCTCCCTCGCCGATGCACTCCTGGGCAAAGCAGTGCAGCTCGCGGGCGGGGGAGGTGCGCGGCCACGCAACCGGGGGGTTCGCGTCGCCGCTTCTGACGCTCGGCCATCGAGAATCGGGTCCCGATGGCCGAGCGTCGATTCTGTCAGAGGGCGGTGTATCCGCCGTCGACGAGATGGTAGCTGCCGGTGATGAAGCTCGCGGCGTCGCTGGCGAGGAAGGCGATGAGGTTCGCGACCTCGTCGGCCTGGCCCAGGCGTCCGATCGGGTGCTTGCTCACGAGGAACTCCTTCGCCTCGTCGCCCATGTTCGCGAGCAGCGGGGTGTCGATGAAACCGGGACCCACGGAGTTCACACGCACGCCCTTGGCGGAGTACTCGAGCGCCGCCGACTTGGTCATGCCGACCACGCCGTGCTTGGCGGTGACGTAGGCGGGGGAGCCGGCGAAGCCGACGCTGCCGAGGATCGAGGCGATGTTCACGACCGAGCCGCCGCCGTTCGCGAGGATCGAGGGGATCTGTGCCTTCATGTTGCGGAAGACCGCGTTGAGGTTGATCGCGATGACCTTGTCCCACGCCTCGTCCTCGTACTCGGCCGTCGGAGCGCTGGCGCCGCCGATGCCCGCGTTGTTGACGCCGATGCGCAACGGGGCGAGCGAGTTGGCGAGTTCGATGGAAGAAGCGATCCAGGCCGCATCCGTCGCATCGCCGACTGAAGCCTCTGCCGTGCCGCCGGCAGCGCGGATCTCTTCGACGACCGCGTTCGCGTGCTCCGCGTTCAGGTCGTTCACGACGACGGATGCGCCGTTCTTCGCCAGCAGGAGAGCGGTCGAGCGTCCGATTCCGCTGCCTGCTCCCGTCACGATCGCCGAGCGGTTCGAGACGTCGTACTGAGCCACGAGTGACTCCACTTCCGGGCGGGCGCGGTGCCGGGAGATCTTCTCGGACGGTCCGTCCTTCACTCCAGCCTACGCCTCAAAATGTGGAGTGGATTCACGTGAATGGATGTCGGCGACGCGAGGCCGTCGGCACCAGCGGACTCTGCCGGAGCAGGCGAGCCCGACGAGCCTGGCCGGGGCGGTCGTTGGTCGCGCCCGTCGCCGCGGAGCGTCCTCGACCGATCGGCGAGGACGCTCCGCGGCATGTGGTGGACGGTCTTCGTCGCCGTTCAGAGCACGCGCACGAGGCGGAATCCGAACATGTTGGTCGCGGTCTCCGACGAGTAGTAGGCGCTGCGATAGTCCAGTCGCAGATTCTGGGGCTGATAGTTCCACGCGCCCCCACGCACGACGGGGAACGGTACTCCGCCGTCATGCGGGCTCCCGTCGTTCGCTGCGGCGGAGAGATCCTGTACCCAGTCGTCCGCGACGAATTCACGCGCGTTCCCGGTCACGTCGTACAGCCCGTACCCGTTGGGCGCGAAGCTCGCCACCGGCGCGGTGTACGGGTAGCCGTCGTCGACGCCGGTGCTGTCCCAGCCGAATCCGTTGGTCTCCTTCGACGAGAGGTCGAAGCTGTTCGCGTATTCGTTCACGCGAGAGAGGTCGTCACCCCAGTAGAACGTCGTGGTCGCACCGCCACGCGCCGCCCACTCCCATTCATCTTCGCTGGGGAGTCGATAGGTTTCCCCCGTCTTCGCACTGAGCCATGACGCGTACGCGTTCGCATCTTCACGCGTGATCGCGACGACGGGAGAATCGGCCGTCTGGGGGAATCCAGGATTCAGGTAGTCCAGCGCAGCGTTGAACTGCATGGCGGAAGGATCCTGCGGGTTCCACCATCGAGCTCCACCGCGAGGACGATACTTCGTCTCTTTGACGAACGCACTGAACTGACCGACCGTCACCTCGGTCGTGCCGAAGGCGAGTGCCTCACTGATCGTGACGTCGCGCTGGGGCGTCTCGAAATCACGACGGTTCTCCGGGACGTTCCAGATCTGCTGTTCCTCCGCTGTCGCCCCCGCAACGTAGTCGCCCTTCGGCACCACGACCATCTCCGGGAGGCCGGGAAGATCGCGGAACACCGTGCCCGGCTGCGTCTGAGCGCTGACATCGGCGCGCGATCCTTCCACTCGCGCCGGGCGGGTCTTGTCGCGCTTCTTCAGAGAGTCGTCCATCGAGGCCACGCGGTACTGCCATTCCGCCACAGAACCCTGAAGGAACATCACGGAATCGAGCACGCCCGGTTGGTATCCGGGCTGCGTGGCGAGATCGAGCAGATAGGTGGATTCCACCTGAAGCCGCTCCAACGCCGTCTTGAAGCTCTCGTACTGCGGGATCCTCGAGCGATCTTCGTCCAGAGCGAGGATCGCTTCGTTCACGGCGGGAACGACGGCGCCATAGGTGGTCTTCGCGTCGGATCGCCACACCAGCGACTCCTCGAGATCGTCGAGTGCGCGATGGGCGGCATCTGCTCCACCGCGACCCATCGGGGATTGGGCGAAGACCGGCGTGGTCGAGGTGGCGACGAGAGCCAGCGTCAGAGCGACCGCGGCGGAGACCCGCACCGCCGTCGTGGAACCCTGCGTCGGCCCGGGATCAATATTACGTAACATGTTAAGTGTTCCATTCTGTTGATCGGGGAGTATACCCACCCCGTCTATGGCGCGAGAGTGCGATCTCGACACTTTCCCTCTTGACACACCCGCTCCGCGGGCATAACGTACAACCAAATGGTTGCACAAAGAGAACTGAGCGAAGCGGAGGTCGACCGTGTCTTCCACGCACTGGCGACGTCGACCCGGCGCGACATCCTGCGCCGGACGATCGAGCGTGAGCAGTCGGTCTCGACCCTCGCCTCCGAATACGAGATGTCGTTCGCCGCGGTGCAGAAGCACGTCGCCGTGCTCGAGGCCGCGAACCTCATCGTCAAGCGCGCCGAGGGACGCGAGCGGCTCGTCCGCGCGAACCCCGAGATGATCGCCCGCGCCAGGGCGCTCCTCGCCCGATACGAAGAGCTGTGGCGGTCGCGCATCGCCCGACTCGACGATCTGCTGGCCGAGACGCCTCGGCCCGGCTCATCCGACACCAGCGACACCACGAAGAACGAACAAGGAGACTGAACATGCCTGTCACCGACGTCACCACCGATGCCGAGAACCTGACCATGACCGTGGTCGCCGACTTCGCGGCCCCCATCGACCGCGTCTGGAGCGCGTACTCCGACCCGCGTCAGCTCGAGCGGTTCTGGGGTCCTCCCGGATGGCCGGCCACCTTCACCGCCTGGGACCACACCGTCGGCGGGCGTGCCGTCTACTCGATGAACGGTCCGCGCGGCGAGAAGTCGTCGGGTGCGTGGGAATTCGTATCGATCGACGCGCCGCACGGCTTCGAGGTCATCGACTCGTTCGTCGATGAGGAGGGAAAACCGCTCGACGGATTCCCCGCACAGCGGATGTCGTTCTCGTTCGAGCCCACCGCCGAGGGCACCCGTATGGTGACCACGAGCCATTTCGACTCCGTCGACGCGCTCGAGCAGGTCGTCGAGATGGGCCAGGTCGAAGGCATCAAGATGGCGATGGCGCAGCTCGACACCGTGCTGCAGGATCTCCGCGAGTACGCGCAGGGCAAGGGCACACGGGTGGAGCTGCTCGACGACACCCACGTGCGCATCACCCGCCTGGTCGAGGGGCCGCGGGAGCTGGTCTGGCGCGCGCACTTCGAGCCCGAGCTCATCCGCAAGTGGATGCTCGGACCCGACGGCTGGGAGATGACGGAGTGCGTGGCCGCCACCGAGGTGGGCCAGTCGTACCGGAACTCCTGGGCGCCGGTCGGCGACACCGAGGGGCAGCCGTTCGGGTTCGAAGGTGAGGCGCTGCTGATCGACGCCCCGCGCCGGGCGGTCAGCACCGAGCGGATGCAGGGCATGCCCACCGAGACGCTCAACGATCTGAACCTGTATGAGGAGGACGGCGCGACTCTCGTCACGCTGCTCATCGAGTATCCCGACAAGGAGACGCGCGACATGATCCTCGCCACCGGCATGGCCGACGGCATGGAGTCGTCGTTCGCCCGCCTGGAGCGGGAGCTGCTCTCCGTCTGACGCTGCATCTGCGCGCACGCAGTCGCCGTTTCAGGCGTTCACGCCGGGTCAGGCCGATCTCCCCCGAGACGGCCTGACCCGGCGTTTCGGCCTGACCCGGCGAGGCCGAGCATCGAGGCGCCACGCCTCCACGCAGGTGTTCGGGATAAGGTGGCGACACGATGAGGATCACGCGCCGCACTCTGCTCCTCGGCGCCGGAGCCGGTGTCGCTTCGGTGCTTCTCGCCTCCTGCACCCCGGAACCGGCACCCACGCCGACGCCCACTCGCACGCGCGAGCCCGAGCCTCCGCCCGGTGTCCCGGCGGCAGCCGGCAGCATCCGCAGCACCTGGACCACCGATCCGTTCGCGCTCGGCGCCGCCAGCTTCACGCCGGTGGGCGTGCTGGCCGGCACGCGTCTCGCGCTGGGGAAGCCCGTCGACGGGCGCCTGTTCTTCGCGGGGGAGGCGACGGATGAGGATGCTCCCGGAACGGTGCGCGGCGCGATCAGCTCCGGTGCGCGCGCGGCCGAGGAACTCCTGATCCCGGCGACCTCGGGAGAGCGTGTCGCCGTCGTCGGCGCAGGGCTCGCCGGAGCCACCGCTGCCGCTCTGCTCGCCGAGGGAGGGCTGGAGGTGACGGTCTTCGAGGCCAGGGATCGCGTCGGTGGGCGGGTCTACTCCCGCGTCGACGAATCGTGGCCCGTGCCGGTGCAGCTCGGCGCCTGGCTCTTCGGCCCAGACGACGCCGACGTGCTCGACCGGATGAGCGAGGGAGAGGTCGGCGTCGTCGAACTGGCCGGCGAGATCTGGCGCGGACCCGACGGAGCTGTCGACCCGGTCGACCCTCAGCCCTTCGACGCGGCGATCACGACGGCACAGGCCGCGCCCGAAGACTCCTCGGTGGCTGATGCTCTGACCGCCGCCGGAATCGATACCGCCGACCCCGCGACGACTGCGCTGCTCGCGATCCTCGCCGCCCGCACCGGTGCCGGAGCCGACGAACTGTCCAGCTGGTTCGCGCCGCCACTGCCGACAGGCGACCCGAAGGCGGCGACCGGCGACGTCACGCCGTTCATCGAGCAGGCCCTCGACGGCGTCAAGGTGGGGCTCAACTCCCCGGTCGCTCGCCTCGCGTACGACGACTCCGGAGTGAGCGTGCGCCTCGGTACCGGAGAGGCGCTGTCGTTCGACCGCGTGCTCGTGACCGTGCCGCTGGGTGTGCTCCAGGACCGCAGCATCGAGTTCGACCCACCCCTGCCGTTCTCCAACCGCGGTGCGGTGTCGGCGCTCGGCATGGGCGCGATCGAGACCGTGTGGCTGCGGTGGGACGAGCCGTTCTGGGAGAACGAAGAGGCGATCTGGCACGCGGTGGGCGCCGATGTGGTGATCCCGACCTGGATCAACCTGCGACCCGCGACCGGCGAGAACGTGCTCGTGGGCATCGTGGGAGGTGCCGCGGCCGCCGAGTTCGCGAAGCTCGACGAGGACGAGGCCATCGAAGCGGCCCTCGCCTCGCTGGCCCTCTACGTCTGACCGATACGTTCACCGATCGGCGCCTGCTCGGGTGTCGGGGTCTCGGAGCTCGCGTCGACGTCCACGCGCAGTCGTCTCGGCAGCGGCATGCGGCTGACGAGCACGAGGACCGTGGCGACCGCGGCGAAGGTGCCGAGGGCGATCGCCGACGAGAGGATGAACTCCATCGGGCCGCTCACCTGCCGCGGGTCGAGGAAGTAGTACGGGTACCAGCCGATGAGCGGCCCGCGGATCATGGTGGCGACACCCCAGATCACCGGGTAGGCGAGCGTCACCGGGATGACTCGCCAGGAGACGGAGCGGTGGCCGGGTGCCAGTGCCCACGCCGCCACCGTCACGGCGGGGAGCCAGAAGTGCAGCACCTGATCCGACCAGGGCACATCGATGCGGATGCCGCGGATGCCGGCCTGCCAGACCAGGATGGCGAACACGAGTCCGGCGGTGATCGTCCAGGTCAGCACGAGCGCCAGGGCGACCGTGAGCCAGCGCGGATCGCGAGCCGTGCGCAGGGCGATGACCCCCGCGATGCTCAGCAGCACCACGAACGCGATGTTCGACTGGTTGGTCAGATATGCGAAGAAGTTCTGGCTCGCGATGGTGTTCGACGCCAGTCCCCAGGCGAGTCGATGGATGAGTGCGACCAGGCAGACGGCGGCAGCGCCGAGGCGGAGCAGGCCGAAGACGGTGCGGGCCTTCACCGCTGCGTCACCACCCATTCCGTCATCAGCCGAGTCTACGGACCGCAGCTCGGAGGACCCGTCATGCGCGGAGGGTCAGCGTTCTGGTGGTGGAGAGGACGTGGTGTGAGTCAGCGTCGGGGCTCGCGGGTCGACCACAGGGCCAGCGCGACGAGCACGGGCTGGAAGAACAGCCGCACGAAGCGCTTCATGTCCGTGTCGAGCCCGAATCCGTCACGGTGGTGCATCCACTGCGCCACGTTGCCGGGAAACACAGCGACGAAGAACAGGGCGGCGAACGTGCCGACCGCACGTCGACGGCGCCGTGCCAGCAGCAGCGCGGAGCCGAGCGCGACCTCGGCCACGCCCGAGGCGAGCACCGTGGTGTCGGGGTCCAGCGGCAGCGACTCCGGCACCTGCGCCTGGAACTCCTCGCGGGCGATCGTGAGGTGCGAGACCCCCGCGAAGACGAGGGAGGCGCCGAGGAAGATGCGGCCGATGGTGCGGGCGGGAGTCGACATGATGCGAGTGTACGCCTCGGTCGCTGCGCTCAGATCAGGCGGCGGAGCGCCTCTTCGAGCGAGACACCTTGAGCCTCGGCGCGGTCGCGCAGCCGCGCGTGCTCGTCGGACGAGAGCGGGATGCGCAGCTCGATCGGGTCGTCTTCCGGCGCATCCAGGCCGTCGAGGAGATCGGATGCCTCGGCCCACAACGGCTCGGCGGCGGCGGACGCAGCGGTCGGGGAGGCGGCGGAGGCCATCGTCGGCGAGGCCGCCCGAGCGGGGGCCGACGAGGGGGCGGAGGCGGCGACCGGCGCCGACGCGGCGACCGCGGCTCCGGCATCCGTGCCGCGGGTGAAGCCCGGTCCTCGACGTGGTTCCTGCTTCGCCTGGTATGCCTTGGCCGCGGCGTTCGCACGTTCGTCGGCGGCCTCGTTCAGCGGGTGCCCCGCGTGCCCCTTGACCCAGGAGAACTCGACGTCACGGCCGCGGATGGCCTCGTCGATGCCCTCGAGCAGGTCGCGGTTGAGCACGGGGCCGCCGTCGGACTTGCGCCAGCCCTTGCGCTTCCAGCCCGGCATCCACTTCGTCACGGAGTCGATCACGTAGCGGCTGTCGCATTCGATCAGCAGTTTCTCGTCGGTGCCCGCCGTCGCGAGCAGCAGTTCGAGCACCGCTCGCAGTTCCCCCTGGTTGTTGGTGCCGTGCGGCGATCCGCCGGCCGCCCAGTTGTCGTCGTCGATGTACCAGGCCCAGCCGTTGGGGCCGGGGTTGCCCAGGGCGGAGCCGTCTGCGGCGGCGGTGATCGTCATCCCTCAACCGTAACGGTGAGCGCGACGTCGCCCTGTCGCGTGAAGGGCGAGCAGTCGGTCAGTCGCCTTCGGGGTCGTCGTCCAGCGGCTCGTCGTCCAGCGGCTCGGCGTCACCGGTCGAGGCGGCCTCGGGGACCGGGGGCGCGACCGGGAACAAGACCGAGCTCAGGTCGCCGCTGGTCTCCGCGCCGAGACCGATCGACAGCGGATCGACGACGGGTGCGGTGTCGAGCACCTCGGACTCGGAGCGCTCGAGCGGCTCCGAGGGCAGCACCCACTGGTTCTCTTGTTCTTCAGGCTTCTGCTGGAACAGTCCCATGAGTTCCATTGTGAACCCGAGCCGCCGTGAGGAGGCCGGATTCACACGGGATTGATCGGATGCGGCGCCGGTGGTCGTCGCCGACGTCGTGGCTGTCAGGCCGAGGCCGCGCGCCGGAAGGTGAAGTATCCCGAGACGGCGCCGTGATTCACGACGCCCGTTCCGGTGCTCATCACCCGATCGGATGTGGTGGCGCCCGATCCGACGAAGGCGTATCCCGTGTGCTCGAGGCGCCAACCGACTCTCTCGACCTCGCTGAGGAAGTAGCCGACGCTCTCGTTCTGGAGGTAGTCGTTCGCCGCCGAACCCCAGGACGACGGGGCACCGGTGAGGCGGCTGACCTCGACGTGCAGGTGCAGGAGAGGGTCGCCGCGGGTGTGTGCTTCGCGTGCCGCACCGAGCAGTCGTTCAGCTTCTTCTATCGTCAGCATGAGCCCCCTCTTCGTGTCGCCGTCGGCAGACGGCTCACCTGAGAGCGTACGTGGACTGACGTCGTCAGGCCGAGGCCGCGCGCACGGCTTCGACGAGTGCCCGCCAAGGGCCTTCGAGCGCGGAGTCGGGCAGTTCGCGCTCGCGCCGCTCGGACGGTGTGCGCGCCTGGATGCTCCACATGAACCGATCGGCGCCGGGTCCGCCGTCCCGCTCCTGATCCCACGGGCAACGGTCGATCAGATCGATCCACTCCGCCGCGTCGTCAGTGCCGGCTTCCACATGCCACTGACGGCGGATGCCGGCGATGCCGCCGGTGCGCACCACCGCGATCACGACCTGCGCGTCAGTCGGTGGAGGGGACTCGCTCATCCTCATAGACTCCCACGGTCGTCCACGCCCGTCGAGCTGCTGCGGCTGTGGCGGCATCGATGGCCGTGGCCGCGGCGACTGTCGCGTCGGCGAACTGCGTGAAGGTCGCGGTGCTCGACAGGCCTCCGGTGAGAGCGCGGTACCAGACTGTTCCCGCCCGCTCCCAGGCATTGCCGCCGAGATCGATCGCGAAGAGGGCGAATGCACGGTTGGGGATGCCCGAGTTGATGTGCACCCCGCCGTTGTCTTCGGTGGTGCGGACGAAGCCGCTCATGTGGTCGGGCTGCGGATCGCGGCCGAGCTCATCGTCGTCGTAGGCGGTGCCGGGTGCGATCATCGAGCGCAGCGCCGCGCCCTCGACGGCGTCGGTGAAGATCTCGGCACCGATGAGCCACGTCGCCTGGTCGGCCGTCTGGCTCAGGGCGTACTGCTCGGTCAGGGCGCCGAACACGTCGGCGATCGACTCGTTCAGGGCGCCAGGCTGCCCCTGGTACTCGAGGTTGGCAGTGTGCTGCACGACGCCGTGTGCGAGTTCGTGGCCGATGACCGTGAGCGAGCCGGTGAAGTGCTGGAACACCTCGCCGTCGCCGTCGCCGAACACCATGCGCTCGCCGTCCCAGAACGCGTTGTCGTAGTCGACGCCGTAGTGCACGGTCGCATCCAGCGGGGCGCCCGCGTCGTCGAGGGAGTTGCGGTCGAAAGCCGCGAGGAGCATCTCGAACGTGGCGCCGAGGCCGTCGAAGGCCTCATTCACCGCGGTGTCTTCGACCGGGGCATCGTCTTCGCCTCGCACGACCGCGCCGGGCAGCTGCTGCGTGTTGCCGGCGTCGCTGATCGTGCGGTTGGGGGCATCGGACAGCTGCGCCACGAGGTCGCCGTTCTCGTCGATCGACAGGTCGATGCGCGCGCGGAAGGGCGGTCGACCGGCGGTCAGCGTCTGTCTCGCAGCTGCGGCGGCCTTGGGGAATCGGCCTGACTCGGCCAGACGCGCGAGCAGGTAAGAGGGGACCACTCCATGACGTTCTCCGGATGCTGTGCTGCTCATGCTGCGACCCTACGCCGGGACGCCGACGTTCGTGTGGCGCGGGCGGGTTGCGGCGAGAACCGCGTCGGGCGGACCGGCGTGGGGCGGAGTTCTCTGTGTCGGGAGGAGCCGTGCCGCGTGGCTGTCCGCCCGACGCGGAGTTCTCCGCCGCACACGGTGCCGCCTCCCGGCGCGCGCCCTCAGTCGTTCTCGATGCTCAGCACGGTCGTGCGCAGGCCGTCGGACTCGTACTGCACCGGCATGCCCGGGTGGTCGATCGAGAACCAGAAGATGCCGTCATCGGTGTCGTACCGGCGGCAGGTGAGCGCACCGAGCGGGGTCGTCAGGCTCACGGTCGACACGCTCGTCGTGCCGGCGTCGAAGGCGGCATGGCCCTGCAGTTCCGCCCAGGTCACCCGATTCGACACGACGGCCTTGGGGTCCTCCGCTGCCCAGCGGTCGAGCGTCGCTCCCTCGTCATCGGTGTCGTGGAAGCGGTTGACGTGCTCGCCCATCGGTCCGTCGGGGCCTTCGAGCAGCAGGTGGATCACCATCCCCGTGCCGGTGGCGTCGCGGATCTCGGCGGCGGTGAACGGCGTCGGGAGGAGTCCGGGGCCGAGCAGGTGCGGATCGGGATCGGTCATGAAGACAGTCTGCGCCATGGTCCGGGCTGCACGTCACGGGATGGTCTCGATAGGCAGGTCCGTCGCCCCATTCCTTGACAGGATTGCGTTCTGTATACAGAATACCAGTACGCCCGAAGGGGCGATCCCGACCTGATCTTCCAATGATGAAAGAGGTAGCGAGATGGCACGTGCGAACGTGACGCGGTATCTGGCACTGGGTGCCGCCGGCGCTCTGGCACTCGGACTCGCCGCGTGCAGCGGTGGGGGTGGAGGAGGCGGTGGAGGCGTCGACGCCGACGGCAACGCCACCGTCGTCTGGTCGACCTGGGGCACGGCCGACGAGCTCACCCGCTACGAGGAGTTCAACAAGGACTTCATGGAGCGCCACCCCGACATCACCGTCAAGCTGCAGCCCGTCGCCGACTACGGTGACTACCACTCCAAGCTGCTCGCACAGCTCACCAGCAACACCGCGCCCGACGTGTTCTACGTGGGCGACGACAAGATCGGCCAGTTCGTCGACTCGAACCGGCTCATGCCGCTGAGCGACCTGATGGACTCGAAGGACAGCAAGACGAAGAAGGATGACTTCTTCCCCGGGCTCTTCGGCGCTGCCGAGAACGACGGCGAGGTGTACGCCGCCCCGAACGACTCGAACCCCGACGTGTTCTGGTACGACAAGCAGGCGCTGGCGGCCGCAGGGATCACGGAGGACCCGGCGACCCTCGCCGAGAACGGCGAGTGGACCACCGACAAGTTCCTGGAGATGAACGAGAAGCTCCACGACGCGGGCCTCACCGGCACCATGTACTGGAACTACTGGGCGACGCACTGGAGCTGGCTCTCGTCGCAGGGCCTCGATGCTCCCTATGACGATTCCGGTGCCTTCGTCGCGAACAAGGACGCCGCCACCGTCGAGTCGGTGCAGCAGCTCGGCGACCTGTTCGAGGACGGCACCTTCGTCGTCGCCGACACCCTTCCTGACGGTGCCGGCGCCGACAGCGTGTTCGTCACGCACAAGGCCGGCTTCTTCGTGCAGGGCCGCTACACGATCGGCACGGTGGATGCGACGGGCGAGCAGGACAGCTACGACATCGTGCAGTGGCCGACCCCTGACGGCGAAGCTGCTCCCACCGGCGTGGCGACCAGCTTCCTCGCGATCAACGGCAAGACCAAGGTGAAGGACGCGGCGTTCACGTTCTGGACCGAGTTCCTCTCCGCCGAGGGGCAGACCTTCCGTCTGCAGGGCGGCGGCAACGCGGTCCCCTCGATCAAGGGCGCTGACGAGGTCGTGCTCGAGGACGACTATCCCGCACACGCCCAGACCTTCCTCGACATGCGCGACATCGGGTTCGAGGACTACCCCGCCGAGGCGCGCGTGCCCGGTCTGCCGACCGCCATCGCCGACGAGTTCCTGAAGCTGTACCAGGGCAAGGCCGACGCGCAGGAGACGCTCGACACCATCGCCGACGTGGTCAAGGAACGGTCGGAGAAGTAGGAGTGAGCACTCTCACCGAGAACGGGCGGATGCCGCAGGTCACCCCTGCGGCATCCGCCCCGCCCCTGCGCAAGGAGGCGCTCTGGCGTCGCCGCGACCGGCTGTGGGGGTACGTCTTCGTCGGCCCCCAGATGATCGGCATGGGGCTGTTCGTCGTGCTGCCGTTCGCCGCCAGCCTGGTGCTCGCTTTCGCGGACTGGGACGGGCTGACCGATCTCACCTGGGTGGGTTTCGCCAACTTCGCCGATCAGCTGACCGACCCGCTCCTCGGTCGGGCGATCCTCAACACGCTCATCGTCGCGATCGTCACGGTCCCCATCGGTCTCGGCCTCTCGGTGATCGTCGCGGTCGCGCTCGAGAAGCTCAAGACGCGCACGCTCTACCTGATCCTGTTCTTCGCCCCCGTGGTGACCTCGACGGTCGCGGTGGCGATGATCTGGCAGCAGATGTTCCGCTCCGACGGGCTGCTGTCCACGACGATCTCGAAGGTCTTCGGGGTCACCCCGCCCGACTGGCTGCAGGACCCGAAGCTGGCCCTCCTCGCCGTCTGCATCGTCACGATCTGGTCGTCGATGGGCCTCAACGTCGTGATCTTCCTCGCCGGATTGCAGAACATCTCACCCTCGGTGATCGAGGCGGCGCGCATCGACGGTGCCGGCCCGTGGCGGCTGTTCACCAGCATCCGCCTGCCGCTGCTCTCCCCGATCGTCTTCTTCTCGTCGGTGGTCGCGTTCATCTCGTCGCTGCAGACGTTCGACACGGTCTATGTGCTGGTGCAGGACGCCGGCCCCGACAACGCGACCCGCACGATCGTCTACCACATCTTCGATCTGGGCTTCGGGCGGTTCGAGTTCGGTCCGTCCAGCGCCGCGAGCATCATCCTGCTCCTGCTCACGCTCGTCATCACCGCGGTGCAGTTCGGCGCGCAGAAGAAGTTCGTCCACTACGAGGATGACCCCGCATGAGCATTCAGACGCCCCCGCTGACCGGCCCTGCTCCGGCCACGGACTCCACCATCGCGATCACTGCGCCCGGCTACCGGTCCCGTGGCCGTGGTGGCCCCGCCGTCGACCGCGCACGCCGCCGGTTCGGTTCGACCCTGCTGCACGTGGTGCTCGTGGTGGCAGGGATCGGCATGGTGTTCCCGTTCATCTGGATGCTGCTGACCTCGTTCAAGACCCTGCCGCAGCTGCTGAAGAACCCGCTGCAGTTCCTCCCGGATCCCTGGACGTTCGACAACTACACCCAGGCCTGGAACGCGGTCCCGTTCGGCCAGGCGTACCTGAACAGCGCGTACATCGCGATCCTCGTGGTGGTCGGCACGCTGCTCACGGCGTCGATGGCGGGATATGCGTTCGCGCGCATCCGGTTCCGCGGCAGCAAGGTGCTCTTCATCGTCTTCCTCGCGACGCAGATGATCCCGAAGCAGGTGACGCTGATCCCCTTCTATCTGCTGATGTCGAACCTCGGCTGGGTGGATTCGCACCTCGCGCTGATCGTCCCCGGCATCATGGCGAACCCGTTCGCGGTGTTCCTGATGCGGCAGTTCGTGCTGGCTCTGCCGCGTGAGCTGGAAGAAGCGGCGATCGTCGACGGTGCCGGTCGCTGGCGCATCTTCTGGAGCGTCGTGCTCCCCAACCTGAAGCCCGGCCTCGCTGCCCTCAGCATCATCGTGGCGCTCGACGTGTGGAACGCCTTCCTGTTCCCGCTCGTGCTGTTGAACTCGCCCGACCTGTTCACGGTTCCCCTGCTGCTGAACGCCTTCGAGGGGCAGCAGGGCTCGATCAATTACGGACTCGTGATGGCGGCCTCGGCGATCGCGACCGTGCCCATGCTGATCGTGTTCGTCATCGGCCAGCGGAAGATCCTCAACAGCATGGCCGCATCGGGACTGGGAGGGCGATGATGACGGATGCCGCCGCCCTCGCCGGCCGTCACCTCGATCTGGCCTCGGCGCCGTTCACGTTGCCGCGTTCGCGCGTGCTCGTCTTCCGCGCGGAGGACGGGAACGGTGTGCGCGTGCACACCTCGGAGTATGAGCGGCGGCTCTCGGAGTGCCGGGTGCTGGATGCGCTGATCATGGTGGACGCCTCAGGCGAGGCGCGTGCGGTGACCGACGTGCATCCGGCGCGAGTGACGTTCGGCGCTGCTGCGGCGACGCTGACCTTCGCCGATCCGTCGACGCTGAGCCTCGGCGGAGAACCCGGGTCGCGGGTGCGGCTGCGGCGACCGGACGGGAGTGTCGAGGAGCATCCGCTCGGTGACGGTCTTCGCCTCCGCATCGATGCTGACCGCACTGTCACGGTCGAGCCCGGCGACCACGCGGCGGCGCTCGCCGCGACCGAGGCGATCTGGACCGACTGGTTCGCGAAGTGCCCGAGTGTGCGCGGCGACCTGCAGGAGATGACGGCGTTCTGCTGGTGGGTGCTCGGCGCGAACATCGTCGAGCTGCCGTCGCTGGGCGATGCCAGGGCGATCGTGCCGTCGAAGATCGGCTACGTCGGGCTGTGGCAGTGGGATGCGTACTTCATCGCCGTGGGACTGCGACACGGCGACCCGGAGCTCGCGCGCGAGCAGCTCGACATCGCGTTCCGGTTCCCACAGCCCGACGGCCAGCTGCCCGACGTGGTGCACGAGCTCGGAGTGCTCGCGACCAGCGACGACCTGCCCGAGAGCGACCGTGCGAACCTGCGCAGAGCCGGATCGCAGATCGCCGACCCGAGCGCCCCCGTGCCGCTCACCAAACCGCCGCTCGCTGCCTGGGCGCTGCGCAAGGTGCTCGAGGCCGAGGACGCCCCCGACTACGCGCGCCGGCAGTTGACCCGCATCGTCCGCTCGCAGGACTGGTGGTTCGCCGGCAGCGACCTCGACCACGACGGGATGCCGGAGTACGGGCACCCGTACTCCTCCGGGCTCGACGACAGCCCGATCTTCGACGGTCCGCTGCCGACAGCGGCTCCCGACCTGGGTGCGTACCTCGTGCGACAGGACGTGGAGCTCGCGGACCTGCTGACCCGCTATGAACCGGATGCCGACGTCTCGCGGTTGAGGGAACGGGCCGAGAGCACGCAGGAGCGGCTGCTGCGCATGTGGGATCCGGACCTCGGGCGATTCCTCGCGTATGGCGGCGGGGAGCCGCAGCTCAGCGACACGGTCGTCGGGTTGATGCCGCTGCTCACGGGCACGTTGCCGGCGCCGATCGCCGAGGCGCTGCGCCAGGCCGTCGACGACCCCGAGCGCTTCGCCCTGCCCTGGGGGCTGCCGACGGTCGCAGCATCGGATCCCGACTTCTCGGACGAGCGGATGTGGCGCGGACCGGTGTGGGTCAACACGAGCATGCTGGTCGCCGAGGGGCTGGAGGCGTCGGGGTACCCCGAGCGGGCACGGGAGCTGCGCGAGCAGACCGTGGCCCTCGTGATCCACGGCGGCGGTCCGCACGAGTACTTCAACCCGCACACAGGTCGGAAGGCGCGTACGGCGACCACCGCGTTCGGCTGGTCGGCTGCGCTGTTCATCGACCTCGCCGTGCAGCTCAGCTGACGGCATCCGTTCCGGTCGCGATTCCTGTCGCTTGCCGGGGCGGCGACCGACAGGAACGGCGACCGGAACACTGCGGAACTCGATTGTATTCAATATTCATTTCAACGACGAAGGAGTCAGACATGAAGAAGAAGCTCACAGGGATCGCCGCGCTCGCGGCGGTCGGGATCGCGCTCGCCGGATGCGCCACCGGAGGAGTGCCGACCGGAGGGTCCGACGCGGTCGCGCTGGACCCCGACGCGAAGCTCGACGGAGAGATCACCGTGTGGTCGTGGGATGTCGGAGCCGTCGCCCTGGAGCGGCTCGCGGCCGACTTCGAGAAGGCCCACGAGGGCACGACCGTGAAGGTCGTCGACGTGGGCTACGACAACGCCTATGACAAGATGTCGGTCGGCTTCCAAGCGGGCACCGGCCTGCCCGACGTGGTCACGATCGAGACGGATGCCGCCCCCGGCTACATCACGCAGTTCCCGAAGGGGATGCTCGACCTGAACCCGATCCTGGGCGGTGATGAAGTCGACTTCGACCCGTTCAAGTGGTCCGCGGGTTCCGATGCCGACGGGTCCTTGCGCATCGCTCCGTGGGACTCCGGCACTGTGGCGCTGTACTACCGCACAGACATCGTCGAGCAGGCGGGCGTCGACATCGAGGCCGCGGCGACCTGGGACGATCTGATCGCGGCGGGCAAGGTCATCAAGGAGAAGACCGGCCACACGCTGCTCTCGACCGACCTCTCCGCCGGTGGCGGCTTTCAGATGCTGCTGCAGCAGCTCGGGCAGGGGCTGTTCAACGAGGCGGGAGAGATCACGCTCGACTCGCCGGAAGCCGTGCGCGTGCTCACCATGCTGCAGGAGATGAACGAGGCCGGTCTCATCAAGAACGTCACCGGATGGGACGGCCGGGTCACCTCGGCGAAAGACGGCGACTCCGCCGTGACGGCAGACGCCGTCTGGTGGATCGGCACGCTCCAGGGCGACGCCCCCGAGCTGAGCGGAAAGTACGCCGTGCTCCCGCTCCCGGCGTTCGACGAGGGCGGTGCGCGCACGTCGAACAACGGCGGATCCGGCCTCGCGGTGCCGGCGCAGGCGAAGAACCCGCAGCTGGCCGCGGCGTTCGTCGACTTCGTGCTGGCGGATGCCGACAACCAGGTGTCGATGATGACGAACGAGGGACTCTTCCCGTCGTACCTGCCCGCACTGGAATCGGACTACTTCTCGAAGCCGGTCGAGTACTTCGGCGGTCAGCCGGTCTACGAGACCTTCGCAGAGCTCACGGCCCAGATCCCGCCGATCGTCTACACCTCGGACAGTGCAGAGGCCTCGGACATCGTCGCCAACGCCGTCGCCGCCGCCGTGCTGAACGGCGCCGACCCCGCCACCGTGCTCGCCGATGCGGCCGCGCAGCTCGCCACCTCCACCGGTCGAGAGGTCGCGAAGTAACCATGACCTCCGCGACCTCGCCCGGGTCCGGCCGCCGACGGCTGGACCCGGGCAGGGCCGGACGCTGGTTCGTGCTGCCGGCTGCCGCCCTGCTCCTGTTCTTCTTCGCCTATCCGCTGGGCGCCTCGCTCTGGCAGAGCCTGTTCCGCACCGAGGGCGGCGTGACGAGCTTCGTCGGACTCGGCCAGTACGAGCGGCTGTTCTCCGACCCGCTGATCGCGAAGAGCCTGTTCAACGCGGGACTGATCCTCATCGTCCAGGTGCCGCTGATGATGGTGCTCGCGGTCGGGCTCGCCTACCTGCTCAACCAGTCATGGCTGCGGTGGCGTTCGGGATTCCGCCTGCTCACGTTCCTGCCCGCGGTGACCACGCTGGTCGCCTACGCCGTCGTGTTCCGCGTGCTGCTCGCCACCGACGGCGGCGCCGTGAACCAGATGCTCGGTGTGATCGGCGTCGCCCCGATCGACTGGCTGAACAACGAGTGGTGGGCGCGTGTCTCCGTGATCGCCGCCGTCACCTGGCGATGGACCGGCTACAACATGGTCATCATCCTCGCCGGCCTGCAGTCGATCCCCCCGGAGCTCTACGAGGCGGCGAAGGTCGACGGCGCCGGACGCTGGCAGACGTTCTGGAGCGTGGTGCTTCCGCAGCTGCGGCCGGTGCTGATCTTCACGGGGATCACCTCGACGATCGGCGCACTGCAGCTGTTCGACGAGAACTTCATCCTCACGGGCGGCGGCCCCAACGACGCCACGCTCACCCCGGTGCTCTACCTGTACAAGGTCGGGTTCCGACAGTTCGACTTCGGCTACGCATCAGCCATCGCCTGGATGCTGGTGCTGATCACCGCGATCATCGCCGTCGTGCAGTTCCGGGTCATGAGGGAGAAGCCATGACAGATCTCGCCACCCGCACCCTGGTCACCTCCGGCCGCGACACCCGCAGCCTCGGAGCGGGGGAGCGCGGCGCCCGTTCGCGCATGCTGCGGCTGCCGCTCTACCTGCTGCTGGTCGTGGCCTCGCTGGTGTCGATCATCCCGTTCCTGTGGATGGTCATCGCCTCCACCCATCCGAGTTCGGAGCTGTTCGGCACGCCGCTCCCGGTGCTCCCCGGCGACGCGCTGTGGGAGAACCTCGCCCGCTTGGAGGAGAGCATCGGCTTCAGCCGAGTGATGCTCAACAGCCTGCTGATCGCGGTGATCTACACGGTCTTCAGCTCGATCGTCAGCATCATGTGCGGCTACGGGCTCGCCACCTATCGATTCCGTGGACGCGGTGTGCTGCTCGCGCTCGTGCTCGTGACGATGATGATCCCGATGCAGGTGCTGCTGGTCCCGCTGTTCCAGATCATGGCCGGCATGGGGTGGATCGACACGTATCAGGCCGTGATCCTGCCGTTCCTGGCGAACGCGTTCGGGATCTTCCTGATGCGCCAGGGGTTCCTCGACTTCCCGCCGAGCCTGATCGAGGCGGCCAGGATCGACGGCGCGAGCGAGCTGCGCACGTTCTATCGGATCGTGCTTCCCGTCGCGAAGCCGCAGATCGCGGCGCTCGTGATCTATACGTTCATCAGCCAGTGGAACGCGTTCATCTGGCCGCTGCTCATGCTCAACACCGAGGCGAACTACACGGTTCCGGTCGCGCTGAACACGATGATCGGCATGAGCCGCGTCGACTACTCCGGCCTGATGCTGGGGTCGCTGCTGGCAACACTGCCCCTGCTCCTGCTGTTCCTGATCTTCCAGAAGCAGTTCGTCGCAGGTCTCCTCGGCGGCGCGGTGAAGGGGTGACGGGAGCAGGCGGCGTCTACTCGGGGGTGCGGGTCGACAGTCGGTCCTGAGCCGCCCGCAGATGCTCCGTCATGGCTGCCTCGGCGCCGTCCGCGTCACCCGCGATGATCGTCTCCACGATGCGCACGTGCTCCTCGAGAGTCGCCTCGCCGGTCTCGACGTCGTAGGCGAGCCGGAAGGCGTGGAGGTGGAAGTGGGTGCGCTCCAGCGCCCTGGCCACCGCGAGGTTGCCCGAGGCCCTGGCGATCAGCTGGTGCAGCAGGGCGTCGTGTTCGCTGAATCTGGCGTAGTCGGTCAACTCCGCCGACCCGGGTGCGTTCGCGTATCGATGCAGTTCGGTCGCGAGCGCGTCGCGCTCCTGCGGGGTCGCGCGCTCCGCGGCACGGCGGGCGGACACCGGCTCGAGCAGCAACCGCAGGTCGTAGAGGTCGGCGAGCTCTCGCGACGTGAGCACCGGTGTCGTCCGGTAGCCCTTGAGGTGCGTCTTGCGCACCAGCCCGGCGTCCTCGAGTCGTGTGAGCGCTTCGCGGATCGGCGTCGGCGACACGTCGAGGCGCTTGCCGATCGCATTGATGTTGACCCGCGCATCTGCGGGCAGCTCGTTGCTGAGGATGAGGGAGACGAGTCCTTCGTAGACGTTCTCGGCGAGCGAGGGATCGTCGGGATCCCGCCTGTCATCCACTCGCGCCATGCCCGCAATCCTAGTGCGGCGGCTGTGTGTCGATCGGGCGCGCCGGGCGGGCATTTGACACGGGAACGGCGAACGCGTACGTTCGCAGAATCAAATTGAATTTGATTTTGACACTCTCGAGGAAGAGACACCGTGACCCTCATCACCGCTGCAACCGCCCGCCTGGTCGACATCGAGGTGGAGAAGGTGCGCACCGACGCCATGCAGTCCTTCCTCAAGCAGGAGACCATCGTTGTCACGATCCAGACCGCCGACGGGCTCACCGGACGCGGCTACTCCTACACGATCGGCACCGGGGGGCGCGCGACGCTCTCGATGCTCAACGAGCACCTCCTGGCCGAGCTGATCGGCGAGGATTCGCGTCTGGTCGAGCACCTGTGGCGGCGGCTCTACGACTCCACGCGTGCGACCTCGGTCGGCGTCATCACCGCGCTCGCCCTGGCGGCGGTCGACACCGCGCTCTGGGACATCCGGGCGCAGCGGGCGGCGCAGCCGCTGTGGATGATCGCCGGGGGGAACCGTCGCGACGTGCCGCTGTACGACACCGAGGGCGGATGGCTGCACGTGTCCGTCGACGAGCTCGTGGAAGAGGCCCGCGCCTCGGCGAGCAGGGGATGGAAGGGCGTGAAGATCAAGGTCGGCAAGCCGAGCATCGCCGAGGACGCGAGCCGCATCGCCGCCGTGCGCGACGCCGTCGGTCCGGACGTCGAGATCATGGTCGACGCCAACCAGAGCATGACCTCCGCCGAGGCCGTGCGCCGCGCGCACGCGTTCGAGCCGTTTGACCTCAGCTGGTTCGAGGAGCCGCTTCCGGCCGACGACGTGACCGGCCATGTGCGCCTCGCCCAGTCGACCAGCATCCCGATCGCGGTCGGCGAGTCGATGTACTCGCTCGGTCACTTCCGTGAGTACCTGGAGCGCGGAGCGGCCGGCATCGTGCAGGTCGACGTCGCCCGCATCGGGGGCATCACCCCGTGGCTCAAGGTGGCGCACCTCGCGGAGGCGTTCAACGTGCAGGTGAGCCCGCACTTCCTGATGGAGCTGCACGTGAGCCTCGTCGCCGCCATCCCCAACGGACGCTTCGTCGAGCACATCCCGCAGCTGCGCGCCGTGACGAACAGCGAGATCCGCATCGACGGCGGACACGCCTTCGCCCCGGATGCCCCCGGTCTCGGCATCGACTGGAACCTCGACGCGCTCGACGACCGCACCGTCGCCTGAACCGCACCGTCGCGTGAACCGCACCGTCGCCTGACGGCCCCCACATCCCCCCACCCCCGCGCTCATCGATGAGCAGATGGCGCCCGCCATCACGAAAGGACGATGATGTCATCACCCACACGCACTCCCGCGCAGCCGCCGACGGGCGAGAAGAAGACCGGATCCCGCGGCGTCGCCGCCGCAGCGCTCGTCGGCTCCGCCCTCGAGTGGTACGACTTCTACCTGTACGGCACGGCCGCGGCGCTGGTGTTCAACCGCATCATCTTCGTGAACGACGACCCGCTGGTGGGGACCATGGTCGCGTTCGCCGCGTTCGGGCTCGGATACATCATCCGCCCACTCGGCGGGCTCATCTTCGGGCGCCTCGGCGACCACTTCGGGCGCAAGTACGTGCTCGTGCTGACGCTGATGATCATGGGGATCTCGACCGTGCTGATGGCGTTCATCCCCACCTACGCGCAGATCGGGTTGTGGGCACCAGTCCTCTTGATCCTCCTGCGCCTGGTGCAGGGCATCGGCGCCGGCGCCGAGTTCGGCGGTGCGGCGATCTTCTCCGTCGAGCATGCCGACCCGCGTCGTCGCGGCCTGCAGGGGGCGTGGCCGGCGGTCGGCGTCTATCTCGGTCTCCTGCTCGCCTCCGGCGCGTTCGCGCTCGTCTCCTCGCTCCCCGAAGAGGACTTCCTGGCCTGGGGTTGGCGCATCCCGTTCGCCGGCAGCATCCTCGTCGTCGTCGTCGCGCTGATCATCCGGCTGCGGCTGTCCGAGACCCCCGCGTTCCAGCAGGCCGTCGAGCAGGACGAGGCGCCGGTCGCGCCGCTGCGCGAGGTGTTCAGCAAGGAATGGCGCGGCATGCTCGTGCTCATCGGCACCCAGACGCCGCAGAACGTCATCGCCTACATCAACCTGACCTTCATCGCCGCCTACCTCACGAGCACGCTGATGCTGGCCAACAGTGTGGGGCCGATCGCGGTGACGGTCGGCACAGCGGTCACGATGGTGACGCTGCCCCTGTTCGGGGCGCTGTCGGACCGCATTGGACGCAAGCCCGTCGTGCTCGCCGGCATCATCTTCTCCGCGGTGTTCGCCTACCCGTACTTCCTCATCATCGACGGCCTGCAGACGCCCTTCGCGGTCGCCGTCGCGGTGACGGCGAGTCTGAGCCTCGGAGTCGGCGCGATGTTCGGCCCTCAGGGTGCGTACTTCTCCGAGCTGTTCACCAGTCGCGCACGCTTCACCGGCCTCGCGTTCAGCCGCGAGGTGGCCGGTGCGATCTCCGGTGGATTCACGCCGCTCATCGCCGTGGCGCTGGTGGCGGCCGCCGGCGGGTCGTCGTGGCTCGTCGCGATCTTCATCATCGGTGCCTGCATCATCGGGGCCGTGGCCACGTTCCTCGGACCGGAGACCCGCGGACGCAGCCTCCGCGTCGCCACCGTGGAAGAGCTCCGGGCATCGACGGGGAGCATGCGCGACTAGCGGCGTCTCCCGATCCTCCCGGTGTCGGGCCTCCTCGGAGAGGGGCCCGACACCGCTGCATCGGATCGTCAGGCGCGGAACAGGTCGGCGTTCTCGTGCGCCCACTGCGCGAACGTGCGCCCGGGGCGTCCGGTGAGTCGCGTCACGGTGTTCTGCACCACCTGTCCGATCTCCGGCGGGTTCAGTGCCAGCTCGACGCCGAACTCGACGTAGCCCTCGTCGTACCCGAACGAGCGCAGTCGTTCCCGTTCCTCGTCCTCGGTGAGCCGGATCCAGGCGACCTCCTCGCCGATCGCCTCGGCGATGCGCGCCGTGCGCTCGGCCGGAGTCAGCGCCTCCGGCCCGGTCAGGTAGTACGTCTGCCCCTCGGCGGGGGCGCCCTGCAGCACCGCGACCGCGACGGCGGCGATGTCGGCCTCGTGAACCATGGCGCTCGGCCAGTCAGCCAGAGTGCGCACCCGTCTGTCGGACACGACCTCCGGCGCCCACTCCCGCGCGTTCGACATGAACTCCACGGGCGCCAGCAGCGCCCAGGCGAGCTCGCTCTCGCGCAGAGCCGGCTCGAGGGTGCTCTCGTCCCATCCGCCGAGCACGCTCACACGTCGCACCCCTGCGTCCTCCGCGGCCGCCACCAGCTCGGGGCCGTTGGTCAGCGTCTCACCGAACTCGCCGTTGAACGTGATGAAGTGCACGGCGTCGCAGCCTTCGACCGCGTGGCGGAACGCCTCGACGTCGGTGAGGTCACCGCGGACGACCTCGACACCCTCGGGGAGGTTCGCGCGCTGCGGATCGCGCGTGAGGGCGCGCACGCTCTCGCCGCGTTCGCGCAGTTGGCTGACGATGTGGCGTCCGACCGTGCCCGTCGCGCCGCTGACCAGGATTGTCATGAGGAGTCCCTTCTTCGTGGTGGGACTCACTCTTGCGGGCAACCAGGACACATCCGGTCCGCAATCTGCGACGGGTGGGCAGGGGGGTCGTTCCGGTCGCAGGTGCCGCCGCCTCCGGGCCCACCGGACGGCAGGAAGTGCGACCGGAACGGGGTCGCCGGGGCGGCCTCAGGCCGTGAAGTACGAGCTCGTGGCGTTGTCGAGGATGCGCTGCATGCCGTGCATCCAGTTGAGCTTGAGGGCCTCGACCGCCCCAGGGATATCGCCGTCGGCGAGGTGCCGAGCGATCTCGGCATGCTCGGCAGCGACGCGTTCGACCTTGACGTCTTCGGGCACGAGGAGCGACTCGTAGCGGTGGAACGAGCTGCGCACGTTGTCGATCACGGCGAGCAGGCGGGCGTTCGGGCAGGCCGACAGCATCACGCTGTGCCACTCGTCGTCCTTGGTGATGACGAGCTGGTGCTCCACGAGCTCGTCGGCGAACGCGTCGGCCATCTCTTTGAGCTGCGCGCCGATGCGACGCAGCTCGTCGGGCGGGCTGAGCTCGATCGCGAGGCTCTCGAGCGCCGCCAGGACGGGAGCGAGATCGCGGAACTCGGAGGCGCTGAGCGGGACGAACCGGAAGCCCTTGCCGTTCTCGCTCTCGATCTGTCCTTCGGACTCCAGGGCGATGAGCGCCTCGCGCAGGGGAGTGCGGCTGACGCCGAGCTCGGTGGCGAGCTGGACCTCGTTGATGCCCTCGCCGGGCTGCACGAGTCCGGCGCGCATGCGGTTCAGCAGCTCCTGCCGGACCTGCGAGCGCAGGTTCTTGCGTTCGATCGCCATGCGTCCCCTCTTCTGCCGCCTGCCCGTCAGCCTATGGGTTGACGGGCCTGGGACGACGTCCTAGTGTGTTGTATACAGAATACAGCCGATTCCGGATTCGCACCAGTGCACCGCCGGATCGGCCGGTGATGACTCAGAGAGGAGACTTCGTGCCCGCACCCGGTGGCGACCAGCCCACCCGACGCGTCCGCCTCGACGCCCTCGCCTACGGCGGCGACTACAACCCCGACCAGTGGTCGGAAGAGATCTGGCACGAAGACATCCGCCTGATGCTCGAAGCCGGCGTGAACATGGTGAGCCTGCCGATCTTCAGCTGGCCGCAGCTGGAGCCGGAGCCCGGTGTCTACGACTGGGCATGGCTCGACCGCATCATCGATCTGCTGTGGGAGGCCGGCATCGCGATCGACCTCGCCACCGCCACCGCGACCCCGCCCTCCTGGCTGCTGCGCGCCCACCCCGAGATGGCGCCGTGGGATGCCGACGGACACCGCCTCGAGTTCGGCTCCCGCCAGACCTACTGCCCCTCGTCGCCGATCTGGCGCGAGAACGTCGCCCGCATGACCAAGGCCATGGCCGAGCGCTACGGTGAGCACCCCGGCCTCGCGATGTGGCACATCTCGAACGAGTACGGCGATCACACCTCACGCTGCTGGTGCCCCGAATCGGCGCGGCACTTCCGCCGCTGGCTGCAGGACCGCTACGGCGATCTCGACGGTCTGAACGAGGCCTGGGGTGTGAACGTGTGGGGTCAGCGCTACACCTCGTGGGAGCACATCGAGACGCCGAAGAAGGCGCCCGGCCCTGTCAACCCGACCAAGCTGCTCGACTTCGAGCGCTTCTCGTCTGACGCTCTTCTGGAGCTGTTCCAGGTCGAGATCGATGTGCTGCGCGAGGTCACCCCCGACATCGCGGTGACCACGAACTTCATGAGCATGTTCCGCGACCTGGACTACTGGGACTTCGCCGCCGTCGAAGACGTGGTGACCGATGACGCCTACCCCGAGCCCGCCGACCCGACATCGCACGTCGGCGCCGCTCTCAACTACGGCCTGATGCGCTCGCTCAAGGGCGGACAGCCCTGGCTGCTGCTGGAGTCATCTGCCAGCGCGACCAGCTGGCGCGACGTGAACGTGCCGAAGGCGCCGGGCAAGATCCGCATCGAGAGCCTGCAGGCCGTCGCCCACGGCTCCGACGCGGTGATGTTCTTCCAGTGGCGCCAGGCCAAGTACGGCCAGGAGAAGTTCCACTCGTCGATGCTCGGCCACCGCGGGGAGCGCTCACGCAGCTTCCGGGAGACCAAGGCGCTGGGGCTCGAACTCAAGAAGCTCGAGCAGGTGCGGGGAACCCGGGTGCGCTCGCGCGTGGCGCTCGTCGTCGACTGGGACTCCTGGTGGGGGACCAGTGCGGTCGAGTCGCTGCCCTCGCAGCGGCTGCAGTGGGCGCAGCAGGCGCGCGCGTGGCACCGAGCGCTGTACACGCTCGGTCAGCCGGTGGATGCCGTTCGCGCCACCGGCCCCTTCGACGCCTACGACGTGGTCGTCGTGCCGAACCTCTACATCGTCGAGCAGCCGCAGGCCGAGGCGCTCGCCGCCTTCGTGGAGCGCGGCGGGCACCTCGTGGTCGGACCGTTCTCGGGAGTGGTGGACGCCACGGAGAAGGTGCACGACGGCGGAGCCCCCGGGTTGCTGCGAGACCTGCTCGGCATCGAGGTCGACGAGCAGTGGCCGATCGCCGACGGTCTGACCGAGAGCATCGACTATGCGGGCGAGCGCCTGAGCGTGCCCTCGTGGAGCGAGTGGCTCGAAGCGGATGATGATGTCGAGGTACGCGGGGCGTACGCGAGCGGCGAGCTCGAAGGGTTGCCCGCGGTGACCCGTCGCACGACGGGGGCGGGGTCGGCCTGGTACGTCAGTGCGATGTTCGACCCTGAGGGCCTGCTCCCGGTCTTCCGTGATGTGCTGCGCACCGCCGGCGTTCCCGCCCGCGAGCGCACCGACGTCGAGGTCGAGGTCGTCACCCGTGCCGACGACACCACCGACTACACCTTCTATCTGAACCACGGGCGCTCCCCCGTCGCGTTCGAGATCCCGACCCCGGGCGTCGACCTGCTCACCGGCATCCGTCACGCGGACCGGCTCCAGCTCGACCGTTACGGCGTCGCCGTTCTCGCCGCACCCCGCGCTGCCTCCATCCCTTTTGCCACCCTGATCCCCGAGAAGGAGGACGCATGACCGCCCCGTTCGTGCATCCGTACATCCCCAACACCGCCCCGGCCTCCCGAGCGGCGATGCTCGCGGCCGTCGGCGCCGCCTCGGTCGACGAGTTCTACGCCGACATCCCGGAGTCGCTGCGACTCGGACGTCCGCTCGACCTTCCGACCCCGTTCGCGGCCGAGCAGGACCTCGCCCGCCACGTGCGGGGGCTGCTCGCCAAGAACCGTTCGACCCAGGAGCGGCTGAGCTTCCTCGGCGCGGGCACCTACAACCACTACGTGCCCGCCGTGGTGGACGAGGTCATCGGCCGCAGCGAGTTCCTGACCGCGTACGCCGGTGAGCCCTACGAGGACCACGGTCGCTTCCAGGCCCTGTTCCAGTACCAATCGCTGATGGCCGAGCTGCTCGAGATGGACGTCGTGAACGTGCCGACCTACGACGGCTACCAGGCGACGGCGACCGGCCTCACGATGTCGGGGCGACTCACGGGCCGCGGGCGGGTGCTGGTCGTCAGCGACGTGCTGCCGGCGAAGCTCGCGAAGGTGCACGACTACGTCCGCGCGCACCTGACGCTCGAGCTCGTACCCACCGTCGGCGGTACGGCCGACGTGGCCGCCGTTCGCGCGGCGCTGGGCGATGACGTGGCCGCAGTCTGGATCGAGACGCCGAGCGCCACCGGCGCCGTGGAGGCGTCCCTGCAGGAGATCTCGGATGCCGCCCACGCGGCCGGCGCCGTGGTCGTCGTCGGCACCGACCCCATCGGCTACGGCGTCCTCGCCCCGCCCTCGGTCTCGGGAGCGGACATCGTCACCGGCGACATCCAGTCCCTCGGCCTGCACCAGTGGTTCGGCGGCGCCCACGGTGGCTTCATCGCCGTGCACGACGACCCGACCTTCGTGATGGAGATGCCGTCGCGCCTGTTCGGGCTCGCCACCACCGACGTGCCCGGCGAGTACGGCTTCGGCGACGTGGCCTACGACCGCACCTCGTTCGCACACCGCGAGGAGGGGAAGGAATGGGTCGGCACGGCCGCGGCCCTCTGGGGCATCGCCGCCGGGGTGTACCTCGCGCTGATGGGACCGGCCGGGATGGCCGAGCTCGGCGAGGTGCTGCTCGCCCGCACCCGGTACGCGCAGCAGGCGCTCTCCGCAGTGCCGGGTGTCTCCCTCGACGACGACGCCGTGCACCTGCGCGAGTTCACGGTGACCTTCGCCGACGTCACGGCCGAAGCGGTCGTCACGGCGCTCCGCACCAAGGGCATCGAGCCCGGCGTGGTCGTGGGGGAGCGCCGCCTGCTCGTCTGCGTCACCGAGCTCACCACCCAGGCCGACATCGACACCCTGGCGGGCGCGCTCGCCGAGGTCACGGCATCCGACGCGTCTTCATCCCATGCATCACACCAGGCTGCGAAGGAGCAGAACCGATGAGTCTTCCCGTCGCCCCGAAGCCGACGCTGCGCCGCTTCCAACAGGCTCGCTGGGATGAGCCGATCATCTTCGAGCTGAGCGCCCCCGGTGAACGCGGCGTGCTGGTGTCGCAGGTCGAGCCCGGCGTTCGCGAGGCCGTGGGCGACGTGGTGGCCGCGCTGCCCGCCTCCCTGCGCCGTGCCGCGAAGCCGAACCTGCCCGAGATGGGGCAGATGCGCGTGCTCAAGCACTACCTGCGCCTGTCGCAGGAGAACCTCGGTGCCGACTTCAACGTCGACATCGGCCAGGGCACCTGCACCATGAAGTACGCCCCGAAGATCAACGACCAGCTCGCGAACACGCCGCAGCTCACCGCGATGCACCCGCACCAGGATCCGGCCGATGCGCAGGGCGTGCTCGAGATCGTCTGGCAGCTGGAGCGGGTGCTCGCCGAGATCTCCGGCATGGACGAGGTGTCGCTGCACACGCAGGGCGGCTCGGCGGCGATCTGGTCGAACATCGCCATGATCCGGGCCTTCCATGAGGCGAACGGCGAAGGCGAGCAGCGTCGCGAGGTCATCACCACGATCTTCAGCCACCCCTCGAACGCGGCCGCTGCGAAGGCGGCAGGCTATGAGGTCATCACGGTCTACCCCGACGCCGAGGGCTATCCGTCGCTCGACGCGTTGAAGGCCGCCCTGTCGCCCCGTACCGCGGCGATCATGGTGACCAACCCCGAGGACACCGGAATCTACAACCCGGCGATCAGGGAATGGGTGGATGCCGCGCACGCGGTGGGCGCCCTGGCCTCCTACGACCAGGCCAACGCGAACGG
The DNA here is from genome assembly GCF_034650155.1 of Microbacterium sp. STF-2. Taxonomy (NCBI): domain Bacteria; kingdom Bacillati; phylum Actinomycetota; class Actinomycetes; order Micrococcales; family Microbacteriaceae; genus Microbacterium; species Microbacterium sp. STF-2. The sequence goes on along the minus strand of NZ_JARKMW010000002.1, from coordinate 1,000,159 downwards.
GATCCTCGGGGTCACCCGCGCCCGCGACGCCGGTTTCGACGTGTGCCACTTCAATCTGCACAAGACCTTCGGCACCCCGCACGGCAGCGGTGGACCGGGATCTGGCGCCAACGCCGTGAGCGCGGCCCTCGCCCCGTTCCTGCCGGGGCCGCGCGTGGTGCGGGCCGATGACGGGACCTTCGCCGTAGCCGAGGCGGGGGAGCTGTCGATCGGCGCGGTCGGCCCGTTCTTCGGCGTCATCCCCGCGCTCGTGAAGGCCTACTCGTGGATCATGGCCCTCGGCGCTGAGGGACTGCTCGCCGCCGCCGAGACCGCCGTGCTGAACAACAACTACCTGATGGCTCGTGTGCTCGCGATCCCCGGAGCCTCGGCGCCGTATGCCACGGGGCGCCGCCGCATCGAGCAGGTGCGCTACTCGTGGGAGGAGCTGTACCAGGAGACCGGCATCTCGTCGGAGGAGATCGGCGTGCGCATGTCCGACTTCGGGATGCACTACTGGACGAGTCACCACCCCTACGTGGTGCCGCAGCCGTTCACGCTCGAGCCGACCGAGTCGTACTCGATGGCAGAGCTCGATGAATATGCGGCGACCCTGGCCGAAGTGGCACGCGAAGCACGCGAGAACCCCGAGGTGGTGCGCACCGCCCCGCACAACCAGACCGTGCACCACACGCACCATGACGACCTGGACGACCCGGAGCGGTGGGCGATCACGTGGCGCGCGTATCAGCGGAAGTACTTCCCCGCGGAGTCTGTCGCGTCATGATCGGAGTCGTCGTCAATCCTGTCGCCGGTGTCGGCGGGCCCGCGGGCCTCGCCGGCTCCGACGGTGCGGACGTGCAGCGCAGCGCCCTTGCGCGTGGTGCCCGCTCGCGCGCCCAGGAGCGGGCGGTCCTCGCCCTGACGACGCTCGCCGAACGGCATCCGGGACTCGTGGTCGCGACCGTCGCCGGTGCGATGGGGGCTGACGCGGTGCGTGCAGCGGGACTCGTGTCGCGCGTCGTCGGGGTGGGCGCGCGTGATGCGGGCTCGGCGGGATCGCCTGAGGCGGCGGGGGTGACGGAGGCGGCGGATACGTCGCGTGCGGTCGCAGCGTTGGCCGCGGCAGGGGCAGATCTGATTCTCGTCGTGGGTGGCGACGGCACCCTGCGCGACGCGGTCTCGGGGCTCGGTGCCGTGGGGCATCCGTGGGGTGAAAGGGTGGATGGCGGGAGAGGCGACGACGGATCTGCGTTCGAGGCCGAAAACTCCCGACAGGTGCACGGTCAGGGCGGATCGGGCACGCGTACGCCGCGGCTCGGTCTGCCGGCGGTCCTCGGAGTTCCGGCAGGAGTGAAGATGTACTCGTCCGTGTTCGCGGTCAGTCCGCGGGCGGCGGGATCGATCGCCGCGGACTGGGTCGACCACGAGGGCCTCCCGACCGAGGAGCGCGAGGTGCTGGACATCGACGAGGCCGCGATGCGGCGTGCTCGCGTCGACCCCACGCTGTATGGAATGCTCCGGGTGCCGCATCGTTCGGGCCGCACGCAGGCGCGCAAGGCGCCGACGCCGGTCACCGAAGCGGCCGCGGTCGAGGCCGCGGCTCGCGGGGCCGTCTCCCGCATGCGACCGGGCGTGCGTTATCTCCTCGGCCCCGGAGGCACGATCGCCGAGATCACCCGGCAGCTCGGCGTCGAAGGATCGCCACTCGGCGTCGACGTCGTTCTCGACGGTGCCATCCTCGTCCGCGGGGCGAGTGAGCAGGAGCTGCTCGACCAGATCGCCCAGGGCCCCGCGCAGGCTGTCGTCACCGTGATCGGCGGGCAGGGATTCCTGCTCGGGCGCGGCAATCAACAGCTCTCGGCGTCTGTGCTGCGCGCCCTCGGCGACGACCCGCTCCTCGTCGTCGCCCCCGAGCAGAAGCTCATCGACCTGCACGGACGCCCGCTCCTCGTCGACACCGGCGACCCGGAACTCGATGCGAGACTCGCCGGGCACGTCCGCATCATCACCGGCGTCGGCACCCGCAGCCTCTACGCCGTGAATGCGCCCGAACTGATCTCCGTCTGACCATCTCCTGTCTGACCCCCAGTCTGAACGAACCCGAAAGGACACCCCATGCGTCTCGAGAACAAGAAGGCCATCGTCACCGGCGGCGCCGGCGGCATCGGTCGCGCCACGTCGCTCGCGCTCGCCGCCGAGGGCGCGGCCGTCGCCGTCGTCGACCTGAACGCGGATGCGGCCGAAGCCGTAGCGGAGGAGATCCGCGCGACCGGCGGCACGGCCGTCGCGATCGCCGCCGACGTCGCGAGCGAGCCCGACATCGAGCGGGTGATCGCGACCTCCCTCGCCGAACTCGGCGGCGTGGACGTCGTCTTCAACAACGCCGGGATCATCCGTCGCACCACTGCGGTCGAGACGACCGTCGAGGAGTGGGACCGCGTCTTCGGCGTGAACGTGCGCTCGATCTTCCTGATGTGCAAGCACGTCGTTCCGGTCATGGAGGCGGCGGGTGGAGGCTCGATCATCAACACCGGATCGGGCTGGGGCCTCAAGGGCGGCGGCCAGGCCATCTCGTACTGTGCGTCGAAGGGCGCGGTCGTGAACATGACGCGCGCGCTCGCGATCGACCACGGTCCCGCCGGCATCCGGGTGAACTCGGTCAACCCCGGCGACGTGAACACCGGGATGCTGCGGGAGGAAGCGCGTCAGCTGGCGCAGGACACGAACGCGTTCCTCGCCGAAGCCGCCGATCGCCCGCTGCGCCGCATGGGCGAGCCGAGCGAGGTCGCACAGGCCGTGGTGTGGCTCGCGAGCGATGACTCCTCGTACGTCACGGGCTCGGCGCTCGTCGTCGACGGCGGGGGCATCGCCTAGCCGGGCAACGCCCTGCGCGCTCCGTCGAGTGCACAGGATTTCGCCGAGCGCACGGCTCCTCGGCGTTGATACGCCGTGCGCTCGGCGACATGCCGTGCACTCGGCACCGAGGGCGAGGGCGAGGGCGAGGGCGGCGGGGCGGATGCCCAGGACACTCGCGTAAAATCGGCACAATGACCGACGCCCCCTCCGACGCTGCACCCGACCTCGGACCGGGCGTCGATCCAGAAGATCTCGCCACCACCCTGCGTGTGCTGCGCGAGCTGCACCGGATCGACAACGAGCACCCCGACTTCATCGCGGTGCGCCAGGCCACCGCGGCGATGTTCAAAGACGTGAAGCGCGTGCGGCGCAAGCAGATCCGTGACGCGATCGCCGAGGCCGACAAAGCCGTGGTCGCCCGCACCGCCACCGGGGCACCCGACCGCATCGACGACGAGACCCGCGGCCATGACCTCGCCACGAGCGTGGTCGACGCCCCGATCGCGGGCGAACTGCTGAAGCCGCGCAACTGCTACATCTGCAAGCAGCCGTACACCGTGGTCGACGCGTTCTACCACCAGCTCTGCCCGGACTGTGCCCGCTTCAGCCACGGCAAGCGCAACGCCCGCACCGACCTCACCGGCAAGCGCGCCCTGCTCACGGGCGGCCGCGCCAAGATCGGCATGCACATCGCGCTGCGGCTGTTGCGTGACGGCGCGCACACCACGATCACCACGCGCTTCCCGCGCGATGCCGTGCGGCGCTTCTCGGCGCTGCCCGACTCGGCGGACTGGCTGCACCGCCTGCGGGTGGTCGGCATCGACCTGCGCGATCCCGCCCAGGTGATCGGCCTCGCCGACTCCGTCGCCGCACAAGGGCCGCTCGACATCCTCATCAACAACGCCGCGCAGACAGTGCGCCGCTCGCCGGGGGCGTACTCGCTGCTGGCGGATGCCGAGCTGCAGCCCCTCCCCGACGGACCCCTGCCCGAGATGGAGACCTTCGGGCACACGGCCGACCCGCACCCGCAGGCGTTGCAGGCCTCGGTCGACGCGCATCCGCTGCTGTCTGTGGCCGCGCTCGGTGGCACGGTCGCCGAGCAGGGTGGCCAGGCGCTCACCGCCGAAGACCTCGCCCGACTCGCGATGGCCCCCGGATCCTCCTCGCTCGAGAAGCACGCCGACGGCACCGCGATCGACGCCGGCGGACTCGTGCCCGACGTGAACCGCGTGAACAGCTGGGTGCAGTCGATCGAGCAGGTCGACCCGCTCGAGATGCTCGAGGTGCAGCTCGCCAATACGACGGCGCCGTTCCTGTTGATCAGCCGCCTGCGCGCGTCGATGGCCGCATCCGATGCGCACCGCAAGTACGTCGTGAACGTCTCGGCCATGGAGGGACAGTTCTCACGCCGCTACAAGGGCCCCGGCCACCCCCACACGAACATGGCCAAGGCCGCTCTCAACATGCTCACGCGCACGAGCGCGGGCGAGATGCTCGAGAAGGACGGCATCCTGATGACCGCCGTCGACACCGGCTGGATCACCGACGAGCGTCCGCACTACACGAAGGTGCGCCTCGCCGAGGAGGGCTTCCACGCCCCGCTCGATCTGGTCGACGGCGCCGCCCGCGTGTACGACCCGATCGTGCGCGGCGAGGCCGGCGAAGACATCCACGGCGTGTTCCTGAAGGACTACGAGCCCAGCCCCTGGTGACGGGTGTGGGGCTTCCACCTGCATGAGGAGACCCCGGATGCATGAGGGTTACTCGGTGTGTTCGCATGCATCCGTTGATCGGTCATGCGGGTGGCAGACGGATGAAACGTCTCAGTGGGCGCGCGCGGCGAGATTCGCCGAGGCCCACTGCCCGAGTTGGTTCAGGATCGGCAGGAGTCCTTCCCCCGCGGGCGTGAGCGCGTACGACACGGTCACAGGCGGGCCGGCGTCGACCGTGCGGGCCACGAGTCCGGCCTCGGCGAGTTCGGCGAGGCGGTCGGAGAGCACGGTGTCGCTGATTCCGGCGACGGCCCGACGCAGAGCGACGAAGGTCGATGGACCCCCGCCGAGCGACGACACGATCATGCCGTTCCACCGCTTTCCGAGCACGCTGAAGGCGAGTGTGACGGCAACGTCGCACACCTGACGCTCTTCGTCGACCTCGGCCATGCCCTCATCCTATCGTGCTACGTTAATCACTGCCGCTAAGAAAAACCTAGCGACTACGAAAACGAGAGGTAGGCCCATGTCCCTGTTCCGCCTGGATGCCAGCATCCTTCCCGCGTCGTCCGCCAGCCGAGCGCTCGCCGACCTCGTCGAGGCCGAGTGGACCGCGTCCCACCCCGACTCCACGGTCACCCGCCGCGACCTGGCGAGCGACCCGGTGCCCGCGACCGCCTGGGCGGATGCCGTGACCGGCGGCTTCGTCGACGCGGCCCAGCGCACTCCCGCGCAGAACGATGCCCGCGCTCTCGCCTCGCAGTTCGCCGATGAGCTGATCGGCGCGGACGCGCTCCTGTTCGCGGTGCCGCTGTACAACTACGGCGTCTCGCAGCACTTCAAGACCTGGTTCGACCTGGCCTACACCGACGCGCGCATCGACCCGACCGGCACCGCACTGAACGGCAAGCCCGCCACGCTGGTCACCGTGCTCGGCGGCAACTACGCGGCCGGCTCGCCCAAGGAGGGCTGGGACCACTCGACCGGGTGGCTGCGCCGCGTGCTCGAAGACGTCTGGGGCCTCGACCTGCGCGTCGTGCAGCGTCCGTTCACCCTGGTCGGCGTGAACCCGGCCCTCGACGCCTTCGCCGACACGGCGCGCGAGCTCAAGGAGAACGCCGAGGCCGACGCTCGCACCTACGGTCGTGAGCTTGCCGCGACGCGCGACCCCCGCGTGGCCTGAGTCGAGCGGCATCCGGTTCGTCTTCGGCGTCGCGTCGGGTATCGGGTTCGGGTATTTGGTCGGGCGTCCGGTTCACCCGTCGGAAGGATGCACGGATGTAGGGCGGGAGACCGCCTACCGGCCCGACATCCGTGAAATCCTCCGACATCTGAACCGGGCGGACGTGAGGGCCTCGGCCGAGGGGACGTGAACCGGGGTGGACCCGAGGGGCACCGGACCCGGGACGTCAACGGGAGGGCGTGAACCACGACCGACCGGCGTGCGGTCAGACGGGAGGCTCCACCGGGTAGGGATGCGGGAGCCACACCGTCACGATCAGGCCGCCGTCCGTGCGCGGGGTGAGCACCAGAGTGCCGCCGTGCGCCTGGGTGATGCGGTCGACGATCGCGAGGCCGAGCCCCGCTCCGGCATGATCGTCGCTGCGGGTGCGTTCGGCTCCGCGCTGGAAAGGCTCGACGAGCGTCGCCACGCGGTGCGCCGGCAGCACCTCGCCGGTGTTCTCGACGACCAGCGCGACCGCATGGGGCATCGAGTGGGTGCGCACGGCGACGGCTCCGCCGGACGGCAGGTTGTGCACGATCGCGTTGAGCACGAGGTTCGTCACCAGCTGCGGCAGGAGGGCGGCGGAGCCGAGCACCGGTGCCGGTACGCCGCCCACCTCCACGGCGACACCGCGACGATCCGCGAGGGGCACCAGCGCCTCGACTGCTCCCTCCGCGAGGAGCGACAGATCAACGATCTCGCGGGTGAACGTCCGTCGGTCCGCCCGGCTGAGCAGCAGCAGTGCCTCGGTGAGGTCGATCGCGCGGGTGTTGACCTGTTGCAGGCGTGAGATCAGCTCGTCGACGTCGCGCTCCGGGTCGTCGTGCGCGACCTCGAGCAGCGTCTGCGAGATCGCGAGAGGTGTCCGCAGTTCGTGCGAGGCGTTGGCGGCGAACCGCTGCTGTTCCGCGACGTGCGCCTCGAGCTGTTCGAGCATCGAGTCGAAGACATCGGCCAGGTCGCGGAACTCGTCGCGGGGGCCGGGGAGAGCGACCCGATGGGAGAGCGATCCCTGCGCGGCCAGCCGCGCCGCGTCGCCGATGCGCTCGAGAGGTGCCAGCATCCGTCCGGCGAGCAGCCATCCGCCGCCCAGACCCAGGGCGAGCAGCACGACCATGACGGTGGAGGCGACCGGCACGAAAGCCCGGATCAGGTCGGAGCGGTTCGGCACGCGGACCTCGAAGTAGGGGATCTGCACGTCCGGCACGTACCGCAGCAGATACAGAGCCACGGAGGCGAGAAGCAGGAGTCCCGACACCAGCACGATCCCCGCATAGCTGAGGGTGAGCTTGAGGCGGGCGCTCATCCCGCGGCGTCTACGCATCGGCGTCCGTCCCGATCCGGTATCCGACGCCGGGCACCGTCAGGATCAGCCACGGCTCGCCCAGGCGCTTGCGCAGCGACGACACCGTGATGCGCACCGCGTTGGTGAACGGGTCGGCATTCTCGTCCCAGGCGCGCTCCAGCAGCTCCTCGGCGCTGACCACTCCGCCATCGGCATCGACCAGCACCTCCAACACCGCGAACTGCTTGCGCGTCAGTGCGACGTAGCGGTCGTCGCGGTACACCTCGCGACGGAAGGGGTCGAGGCGCAGCCCTGCGACCTCGAGCACGGGCGGCCGGCTGCGCTGACGGCGACGGTCGAGGGCGCGCAGGCGCAGGACGAGTTCGCGCAGCTCGAACGGCTTCGTGAGATAGTCGTCCGCGCCGATCTCGAAGCCGCTCGCCTTGTCGTCGAGGCGGTCGGCGGCGGTCAGCATCAGGATCGGGATGCCGCTGCCGGAGGCCACGATCCACCGGGCGATGTCGTCGCCGGAAGGGCCGGGAACGTCGCGGTCGAGCACGGCGAGGTCGTAGGAGTTGATGCTCAGCAGTTCGAGCGCGGTGTCGCCGTCGCCGGCGATGTCGGCGGCGATCGCCTCCAGCCGCAGTCCGTCACGTACCGCCTCGGCGAGGTAGGGCTCGTCCTCGACGATCAGTACACGCATGGCTGCGATCCTACGCACTGCGGTATATCGCGAGTATATGCAAAAGCGCATACGCCCCGGCAACCGGCCCCCTTCTTCACTGGGAGCATGAACACCCGCACCATCCCCCAACCACCGCGAGTGCGTCGCCGTCGCCGTGTCGTCGTCACGCTGATCGCGATCGCCGCGGCCGTGATCCTCGCGTTCGCGGTGCAGCAGTCGCTGTCCGCGGCATTCGCCGATGCGGCGCACACGATCCCCTCGCCCGCCCCGACGCCCGTTCCGACCGGGGGATCCGCCGGCTCGGTGGTCGCCCCGACCGAGGCCGACGGTGTGATCCTCGACGATGACAAGCCCACGGTCTTCGAGGTCGACAGGGTCGCCGTCGGCAACCTCGACCCCGCTCTGCTCGCGGCGCTGCAGCGCGCCGCTTCCGACGCCGAGGCCGACGGGGTGACCATCCGTGTGAACAGCGGATGGCGTTCTCCCGCGTTGCAGGAGTGGATGCTGCAGGATGCCATCGTCCAGTACGGATCAGAAGAAGAGGCGCGCCGCTGGGTGGCCACCCCCGAGACCTCGGAGCACGTGACGGGCGATGCGGTCGACCTCGGACCGTGGGCGGCGCTCGACTGGCTCGCCCAGCGCGGATCGCGATACGGCCTCTGCCAGATCTACGCGAACGAGTCGTGGCACTACGAGCTGCGCCCCGACGCCGTCGACGACGGATGCCCCGAGATGCTCGCCGACCCGACCGCCGACCCGAGGACGAAGCGATGACCACCCTTCTCGCCACCGAGCGCACCACGTACTCGCGTCTGCACGCGCCGACCCTCCACACCCTTCCCGGTGCCGTCGCCGAGAACCTGCGCCGTGTGCAGGCCGTGACCGCCGTGCCGGTCATGGCCGTGGTGAAGGCCGACGGCTATGGGCACGGGGCCGTCGTCGTGGCCAGGGCCGCGGTTGCCGCCGGAGCCGGATGGCTGGGGGTGACCGATGTCGCCGAGGCGGTCGCGCTCCGCGATGCCGGGCTCGATGTGCCGATCCTCTCCTGGTTGAACCCGTCAGGTGTCGACGCGGACGTCGCCGCGGAGCACCGCATCGACATCGCCGTCGGTTCGGTCGAAGAGCTGCGCCAACTGATCGCCGATGCCGAGGATCCGGTACGCGTGCACCTGCATCTCGACACCGGCATGGCGCGGGGAGGATGCCCTCTCGACGACTGGTCCGAGCTGTTCCGGCTGGCGCGTACCGGGCGGGGCAGGGTCGAGATCACGGGGGTCATGGGGCATCTGCCGCGCGCCGATGAGGCCGACCCGGCGGCGAACGCGGCAGCGGTGCTCCGGATGCGACAGGGGCGCGACGCCGTGCTGCGCGCAGGACTCGGCCCCGTGCTCGTGCATCTCGCCGCGACGTCCGGAGCGCTGACCGACCCGGCGACCCATTTCGGCATGGTGCGGATCGGGGCGGGACTCGTCGGGATCGACCCGTCGGAGACGACCGCGCTGGTGGGGGCCGCGCGCTGGACGGCACCGGTCGTGCACAGCGTGCGCGTGCCGGAAGGAACCGCGGTCGGTTACGGAGGCGGGGCGGTGACCGATCGGGAGACGCACCTGGCCGTCGTCGGCGTCGGGTACGCCGACGGCATCCCGCGGGAACGGGAAGCGGGCGCCGGCGTGGAGATCGACGGGGTGAGGTATCCGCTCGTCGGGAGGGTGTCCATGGATCAGATCGTGATCGACACCGGCGCCGTGCGGTTCCCCCGGGGCACGATCGCAACCGTGTTCGGACCCGAAGGGGGAGCCGTGCCGTCGGTGCAGGAGTGGGCGCGGTGGGCGGGAACCATCCCGCACACGATCGTCACCGGAATCGGGCCGCGAGTGCAGAGGAGTGTCGCATGACGACGAAGGTGCTGGTCATCGGCGGGGGACAGAACGCCGAGCACGAGGTGTCGCTGGCATCGGCAGCCGCGGTCGCCGCGGCCTTGCGGATGGGCGATCACGAGGTCACGTGCGTGACGATCGACCGTGACGGGATCTGGCGCGTCGAGGGCCGCCCGCACGGGGGCTCGGCCGCCGAGTCGCTCGCCCTCGCCCTTCCGCTGTTCACGCGGACCGACGTGGTCTTCCCCGCGGTGCACGGTGCCCCGGGCGAGGATGGTGCCCTCGCGGCGCTGTGCGCCCTCGCCGGCGTACGTGTGGTCGGCTCGGGCCTGCGCGCCGGAGCCATCGGCATGGACAAGTGGACGACGAAGCTGGTGGCTGATGCCGTCGGGCTGGGCACCGCACGCGGTCGCCTGGTCTCGGCCGACGACATCGGAGACGTGGAGTTCGAGGGCGAGGTCGTGGTGAAGCCGGTGTCGTCCGGATCCAGCCACGGTGTGGGTCTCGTGACGCGGGAGGAGGATCTGCTCGCCGCGCTGCACGAGGCCGCGCGCTTCGACCGCCGGATCCTGGTCGAAGAGGTCGTGCGGGGGCGTGAGATCGACGTGGCGGTGCTGCGTGAGAAGGGCGGCATCCGCTGGGCCGCTCCGCCCCTCGAGATCCACGCGACGGGATTGTTCGACACGGCCACCAAGTACGACGGCAGCGCGCGGTTCACGGTTCCGGCGCAGCTCGACGCCGGTGAGGTGTCGGCACTCAAGCGGGCGGCGATCGCCGTGTTCGATGCCCTCGGATGCGAGGGCGTGGCGAGGATGGACTTCTTCCTGACCGACCGCGGTCCGGTGCTGAACGAGGTCAACACGATGCCGGGGCTGACCGCGGCATCGCAGGTGCCGCGGATGTTCGCCGCGGCGGGGGTGACCTACGTCGACCTGGTGGCACGGCTCGTGCGCGCGGCGTCGTGACGGCGGCTCCCGCGCCACGCGTCGGATGGCCCGATGTCGCGAAGGGCATCTGCATCATCCTGGTGGTGCTCTGGCACGTCGTGACCAAGCACGCGATCGAGGCCCCGGGTGCGGGGCCGGTCACCGACGCCTGGGCGACGCTGAACGCCCAGCTGCTGCCGTTGCGGATACCGCTGTTCTTCCTGGTCTCCGGGATGTTCGCCGCACGCGCGGTGCTCGTCGACGACGGCAGTTCCTGGCGGCGGCGCGCGGCACGGCTGACGATGCTCTACATCGTCTGGGTCGTCATCCAGACGTTCGTGCTCGCTCTGGCGCCCGACTTCGACACGGCTCGGGCGACCAGCGGGTGGGAGCTGCTCGCGCAGCTGACCATCAGCCCGACGAACCTCTGGTATCTGCTCGCGCTCGCGGTGTACCTGGCGATCGGTCGACTGGGTCGCCGCATCCCGGCGGTCGTGGTGCTGCCGGTCGCCTTCGTGATCGCGGCGGTCGCCGGGGCCGGGGTCATCCCCGACCTCGGCAACCTGTGGCAGCTGGTGCAGAATCTGTTCTTCTTCCTCATGGGGCTGCGGCTGCGCGCGGTCGTCGAACGGTTCGCGAAGAGCGTCAGGGTGTGGAGCACCGTCGCGCTCGCCGCCGTGTACGTCGCGGCGCTGGCCGTCGTGGCGGGCCTGGCCATCCGCCTGCTGCCGGGCGTGTGGCCCGCGCTCGCCCTGATCGCGGTGGCGTTCGGGGTGTCGCTCAGCGTGCTCCTGGACCGCCACGTCGAGGTGGTCGCGCGGCCCCTGCGCTGGATCGGACAGCGCACCCTGCCGATCTACGTGCTGCACATGATGCCCCTCGCCCTCATCGATGCGGTCCTGCGCTCGACGCGCGGGCGGACGACGGACGTGGTCGAGGCCGTCGCACCCATCCTTCTCACCGCGATCGTGATCGGGATCTGCCTGGGTGTGCATGCGCTGCTCGTGCGCTTCGGGCTCGGGGCGCTGTTCGATCCGCTGCGGGTGACCGACCGCTTCACGGCACGGCTGGTGCCTCGCGGGGGAGAGGGATGACGCCGATGAAGGGGCTCGATGAAGGCGTTCGAGGAAGGCCTCGACAATCGGCGGAGGACGGCGGATGCTGGAAGCATGGCGGCCTTCACAGCGGACAACGCATTCAGCGGATTCAGCGTCGACGACATCGACGCGGCGAAAGAGTTCTACGGCACGGCCCTCGGGCTCGACGTCGAGCGCAATGCGATGGGTTTCCTCGACCTGCGGCTGCCGAGCGGCGGATCGATCCTCGTCTACTCGAAGCCGAACCACACCCCGGCGAGCTTCACGATCCTGAACTTCCCGGTGGCCGATGTCGACGCCGCCGTGGATGAGCTCATCGCCCGGGGCGTGCAGACCAAGATCTACAGCGATGAGGAATTCCCGTCCGACGAACGCGGCATCGTGCGCGGCAACGGTCGGGGTCCGGACATCGCGTGGTTCCGCGATCCCGCGGGCAACGTGCTCGCGGTGATGCAGGCCTGACAGCGAGCCCGGAGGGTCTGCGCCCCGGAGACCGAGGTCCCCGGGGCGCAGTGCCTACCGACGCGGCTCAGCCGAAGACGGCGTCGGGGTAGAGGCCCTCGGCGATGAGCCGGACCGCCGAGACGTTGCCGAGCGTGCCGGGGAACAGATCGGTCGAGGGCACCGCGATCAGGCGGCCGTCACGCACGGCGGGCATGTCGGGGAAGGTCGTCGCGAGGTAGGAGCGGACGGCGGCCTCGTGAGCGGGGTCGGACACCGCGAAGACGAGCGCGTCGGGTGCTTCGGCGGCGAGGGATTCCGGGGTGATCTCGGCGGCGAAGAAGTCGGCGAACGCGGGGTCTTCCGGCGTGAAGACGTTGTCGGCACCGGCGCGCTGCAGGATGTCGTACTCGATGCCGGCGCCGATGGCGGTGAGGGTGGTCCCCTCGATGAAGACCTGCGCGACGCGGGGGCGATCCTGTCCCTCGATCGCGGTGCCCACGGTGGCGAGCTCGGCCTGCGACGACGCGATCAGGTCGTCCGCCTCGTCTTCCACGTGGAAGATCGCGCCGAGGTTCTCGAGGTCGGTGAAGAGGTCGTCTACCGTGCCCTCCATGCGACGGTCGAAGCATCCGCCGGTCGCGGTGTACGCGGCGACCCCGGCATCCGCCAGCTGCTCGATGCTGGCGAATCCCTGCTCGGCAGTGAACTCGTACGTCGTGGGCGAGTAGACGAAGTCGGGTTCGACGGCGAGGAGCTCTTCTCGGCTCGGAGGGGCGTCACCGCCGATGACCGGCACCTCGGCGGCGAGGTCCGCGACGTCGGACGGCAGCTTCTGGGTCGTGGCCTGGGCCTGGCCGACGAGCGCATCGGCGAGGCCGAGACGCAGCAGCAGCTCGGTCTGCGACGGGTGCAGCCCGACGACGGCGGCGGGCGTGGACGGGATCTCGACCGTGCGGCCGCAGTTCTCGATCGTCACCGCCTCACCGGAGGCGGCGGGTGCCGTTCCGTTCGAGACCCCACCGCCGCATGCGGTGAGGGCGATCGCGCCCAGGCCGACGGTGACGGCGGCCAGCAGACGGGTGGTTCGGGTACGGGGTGTCATTCTTCTTCTCCTTGGTGATGGGTTCGGGTGTCGGGTCGATCAGCCGCTGACCGGCTCTCGGGGATGGAAGGTCATCGCGCGTGCCCCGGTGTCGACCTCGACGGCGATGCGGGCGGTGACGTGGAAGACCTCATCGACGAGCGCCGGGGTGAGCACCGTGTCGGGCGGACCGAAGGCCACGAGTCGGCCCTCGTCGAGCACGGCGACCTCGTCGCAGAACGCCGCGGCGATGTTGAGGTCGTGCAGGGCCGCGATCACGGTCGTGCCGAGTCCGCTCACGACGCGCATCAGGTCGAGCTGGTGCGCGATGTCGAGGTGGTTGGTCGGTTCGTCCAGCACGAGGATCTCGCCGCTCTGCGCGAGAGCGCGGGCGAGCATCACCCGCTGGCGCTGACCGCCCGAGAGCGAACGGACCAGGCGGTCGCCGAGGTCGTGCACGTCGGCGGTGCGCAGAGCCTCGTCCACGATGCGCTGATCCTCCGCGGTGTCCCGGCTGAAGGGCGGACGATGCGGCGAACGGCCCACGAGCACGGTCTCCCGAACGGTCAGGTCGAACTCGGAAGGGGAGTCTTGCAGCATGACCGACACCGTGCGGGCGAGGGCGCGCGGTGCCAGCTGCGACACGTCGGCGCCGTCGATCAGGACGCGCCCGGTGTGCGGACGCTGACCCGTGAAGAGCGCGCGCAGGAGCGTGGACTTGCCGCTGCCATTGGGGCCGAGCAGTCCCACGATGCGCCCGGTGCCGACCTCGAGGTCGATGCCGTGCAGCACGGTGCGACCGCCGCGCGCGACGCTCACGCGGTCGAACAGCACGCTCATCGGTCGAACCCCGCGCGCTCGCCGCCACTGCGCATCAACCACAGGAAGAAGGGAGCACCGACGAACGCGGTGAGGATTCCGAGCGGGATCTCGGTCGGCATCGCGACCGTACGGGCCAGCAGGTCGGCGACCATGAGGAACAGCGCGCCGCCGAGGACCGTGATCGGCAGCATCCGACGATGATCCGACCCGACCAGGAGTCTCGCCATGTGCGGCACGACGAGGCCGACGAAGCCGATGCCGCCGCTCACGGCCACGATCGCACCGGTCAGGAGCGGGGCGAGCACGAGCAGCAGCCCACGCAGCCGGGTCGTTCGTACGCCGACCGCCATCGCGGACTCGTCACCGGCGAGCAGCGCGTTCATCGACCGCGAGAGCCCGAAGACCGCGATGCAGGCGACGGCGAGTGCGACCGCGGGGATCAGCAGCGACGACATGTCGGCGGCCGACACGCTGCCGAGCAGGAAGAACATCACGCTGACGACGTTCTGGGCATCGGTGGTGAGCGTGAGGTAGCTGGTCACCGCGCTCAACAGAGCGCCCAGTGCGACGCCGGCGAGGATCATCCGGGTCGGAGACAGCTCTCCGCGGATGCGCGCGAGCATGGCCACGAGGATGCAGGCGACCATCGCGCCCACGAACGCCGCCCCGCTCATCGTGAGCCCGAGGAACGTGGCGCCGCCCGACACGATCACCAGCACGGCGCCGACACTCGCGCCGGAGGAGACGCCGAGGATGTAGGGCTCGGCGAGCGGGTTGCGCACGACCGCCTGCATCATCGCCCCGGCGAGAGCGAGACCTGCGCCCGAGAGCGCGGCGAGGAGCGACCGCGGCACCCGGAACTGCCACACGGCCTGATCCTGCAACGGCGTGAGGGTGCCGTCAGACATCCAGGGCATGCCGGGGGCCAGATGGCCGATCACGATCTTCGCGGCATCGAGAGGCGAGACCGTGACGGGTCCGGTGGCGGCCGAGAGCACGAGGACGAGCACAGCGAGCACCGTGATCGTCGTCACGGTCGGGCCGACGGGCAGCATCCGCCGGAAGCCGACGCGGCCGCCGGTGCGCCGACGAAGGCGCGGGATGCGCCGAACGGGGGTGCGCCGTGTGTCCGTCCCGGTGAGGGCTCCGGTGGATTCGCTCATCGGGCACGTCCCATCGTGGATTCGGTCGTGGATTCGGTCGTGGATTCGGCCGCGAAGTCCAGCACGGTGAGTCCCAGCTCGTGCAGCGCGGCGGACTCGTTCGCACCGTGTCCTGCCCCCGAAGCCGTCCAGAGCCGGGCGGACCCGCCAGCTCGTCGTAGCGCCTCGACCATCCGGTGCGTGTCGCGAGCGCGCACTCGGGTGTCCTCACCGAGTACGACGCCGAGATAGGAGGGGATCCGGGCACCGGCCGGAAGGGCTTCGGCCTGCGCCAGCGGAGACAGGGCCCGGAGGTGAGCGCGCGATTCGCGGGTGCCGTCATCGCCGAACTCCGCTCGCCAGCGTGCACCGAGCGGATGATCGTCCAGGTGAAGCAGATCGAGGGGAGCGGCGGTGGTGACGAATCCCGCGCACAGCTCCGGGTGCGCGATCGCACACCCGGCTGCGACGACCCCGCCCAGAGAGGCCCCGGCGAGGACGAGGAGGTCGGGTCGCGTGATCCCGGCCTCGATGAGTCCGCGCGCGATGTCGGCGAGGTCGGCGATCGTGCGGTGCTTGCTCCTGCCGCGGCCCCCCTCGCGCCACGCAGCTCCGCGCTCGCCACCACCGCGGAGCTGCGCGACGGCGTACGCTCCGCCGCATTCGACCCAGGCGGGCACAGTCGGCTCGAAGAGTGGAAGGTGCGGCACGCCGAACCCGCCGTAGCAGGTCAGGATCAGCGGCAGCGGACCCTCCGTTCCCGGGGGAGAGGTCACGTGGACGGTCAGGATCACGCCGTCGTCGGCGCGGATGTCGTGGCGGACGGTCGTGCCGAGGGGCCGCACGGCAGCGGCCGGCACCACCACGGTCCCCCGGCGCTCGCGCTGCAGGAGGCGAGGGGGAGTGAGCGGGCCCTCGACGCCGAGACGCAGCACGCCGTCGTCGACGCCGATCATCGTGGTGGTGAGCGCATCGGAGGGGCTCGACGCGGCCTCGATGCGCGCGACCTCGACACCGTCGACCAGGTCGATGAGCACGCTGCGCCCGTCGGCGACGGCGAGGACGACGACGCGGTCATCATGCACCGCGACATCGACGATCAGCGCGTCGGGATCGTGCCAGCGCCAGAGTGCATCGTCTTTTCCGGCGGCGTCTTTTCCGGCATCGTCTTTTCCGGCATCGTCTTTTCCGGCGGCGTCTTTTCCGGCACCGACGTTCGGCACGGCATCGAGCCCGCGGTCGTGCCACACCAGCACGCCGGTGCCGAGAGGGGAGGCCCGCAGGAGCGCCGGCCAGCGACCCAGCGATGCTCCGGTGCCCCGGTCGGTCAGCGTCGTGCCTCGCGAACCCGAGCTGAGGGCGCGCAAGCCGCTCTCCCCGCCGGGGAACAGTCGCAGTCGTGCATCGGCCTCGAGAGCGGCCGCCCGCTGCTCGCCGGTCTGCAGGTCCAGGGTCACGAGCATCCGGTCGCGGCTCGCGACGACGTCGAGGCTGCGCGAGTCGGGTGCCCAGAGCACGGTGTCGTAGCGCAGACGGATGTCGGGGTGCAGCTGCAGGGTGCCTCCGTGGGCATCGACGATGCCGAGGACGGCGTTCTCGTCGGCGGTGGGCGCCCACTCGACGGCGATGCGCCGACGGTCGGGCGACGGGAAGATCCGATGGAGGTGCCCGTCGGGCTCGATCACGGTCGTGCCGTCGAGGCGGTGGATACCGCGACGAGAGCGACCGTCGGCCCGACCCAGGATGAATCCCCCGACGGGAAGACCCGGTCGACCGTGACGTTCCGCACGTGCGAGGGCGTCATCGAGCACGGATCGGCGAGCGCTCATCGGCCGACCAGATCGTCGATGCGGTGGTCGGCACCGGCCCACAGCAGGTGCCCGCCCTCGTCGAGTGGGGTGGGGAGCTCGATGGTCGAGATGCCGCTGTCGTCGACGAGGTGGATCGTGCCGTCTCCGCCGCTGGTGACGGCGATCGTTCCGGTGCCGGGGTCGATCGCGATGGACCGGCGCTGTGCGGGGCGGCCGTCGACGCCGTCCCACGGCAATCGTCCTGCGCGGGGCGGGTGCGTCATCGCCGGGATCGGGGTGATCCGCGCGATGCGCGCGTCCTCCCGATCGATCACGATCACGACATCCCCGTCGGGATGGATGACGGAGACGGCTGCGACGCCCGTGGCGAGGGCGAAACGGAAGGCGAGCCCCGGCGGCAGCGGCACGGTGCGGGAGGCTCCCGACGCGAGGTCGATATCGACGAAGGTGTTGGTCCACTCCGCCCACGATCCGGGAGAGGCCGGTCCTCCGCGGACGATGCCGGTGGCGCGCCCGGTGTCGCCCGCGAGGCGCAGGTAGTACGCGCGTCCTGCGACGGGCCACGGGACGATGCCGATGGCGCGGGGAACTCCACCGTCGACGATGAAGCGCTCCAGACCGCGGCTCGTCGCGATGCCGATGATGCCGGAAGCGGGGTCCACCACGTCGCCGTGTCCGTCTGCAGCGAGGTCGTCGATGACGTGCCCGCGCAGGACCGGTGCGTGCGCTCCGACCTCGAGCGCCGTCGCGAGGGGCAGCGCCTCGACGGCTCCGGGTTCGCGATGGCGGAGCACGATCATCGGCTCTCCCGTGGCCTGATCCGGGGCGACCACGACGCCGGGCTCGCCGGTGCGCACGCGGAAGCGCACGGAGGAGTCGGTCGCGAGATCGACGACGGACACCAGGTCGGTCCAGGCTTCCTCGTTCATGCCCAGACCGGAGGTGACGACCACGTGGCGTCCGCTCGGATCGCAGGCCAGATGCTCCGCCGGGATGGCGATCGGGACGCGTCGTACGGAGTCCGCGTCTGCGATGACCAGCGCACCGCCGCGGTCGTCCGCGAACGCCCAGCGGCCGGATGATCCGGCGGGAAGCCGCAGGAAGCCCGCATGCTCGGCGAGCCAGCTGTCGGCGACGGCGACACGCCGGGAACCGTCATGGATCTCGTAGACGACTCCGGCCCGGTGATCAGCGGCGAGGAGGGGGATGGAGGAGGACATGTCAGCGATCCTAGTAGATATTGAGAATCATTATCATTTAGGGTCGTCAGTGTTCACTCACCGTGGACACCGCCCCGCACCCCGCGAGGCGGACCCCTCACAGAAGGAGAACGAAATGGAAAAGCAGATCCTCGCCGAGATCGAAGAGTCCGAGCAGCTGGCGCACCTGTCGGCATCGCACTCGAACGCCCTGGTCGAGAACCCGTTCGACTGATCGCGGATCCTTCCGTCGCGCTTTCGAGCGCACTCCCGTCCGGCCGGGCGTTCGCGCCCGGCCGGACCCATCACCGAGAGACACCATGACTTCCGAACCCCGCATCCTGCCGCTCCCCGACACCGGGGCGCATCTCGTCGTCGGTGCCGACGGCCGCCCCCGGATCCGTCTGCGCACCGGACGACTCGTCCTGGTCGACGCACCGGCCGCCGCTCTGGTCGAGGCCCTCGAGAGCGGGGCCCACGGAGAGCGCTCGACCGCACTCGACCGGCTGACGCTCGAGGTGCAGGAACGCGAGTCCGCCGATGCCCTTCACCGCTGGCCGCAGGAGCGCCGCGACGTCTGCCTCCTCGGAACGGGTCCGCTCGTGCTCGACCTCGAGCGCGTGCTCGCCGCCTGGGGCGCCCGGGTCGCCGTCCTGGATCCGGAGGCGGCACCGTCCGAGCACGCCGCCCTCGTGGTCGCCTATGCCGAGGACGCCTCCGGCCGCCGCCGCTGGGCAGAGCTCGATCGGCTTCCGGAGCGGGGCACCGCGTGGCTCCGCGTGCACCGGGAGGGCGAGGTCGTGCTGATCGATCCGCTCGCCGTCGACCCCGGCGACCCCACCTCCGTGCAGGTGGCCGCGCGACGGGTGGCCGCGAGCAGCGCGCCCGCCTCGACCGAGGCCTGGCAGCGGGCGCGTCCGCTCACCCCTGGCGCGCTCGACGACGCGACCAGAGCGCTCGTGCTCGCCCGACTGCTGCACACCATCCTCGCCTGGGCGCAGGAGGACGCAGAGCTCGACCGGCTGCGGACGACGCTCTGGAAGGTCGTTCCCGCAACCGGTTCCGTGAGCGCGCACACGGTGCTGCCCTTCCCCGCGGCCCCGCGCCGGGTGATCCGATGACGCCGCCGCGCGACGCCCGCCCTCACCCCGTGCTCGCGGACGACGGCGCCCTGCTGCGCGGCTGGGTCTGGGAACCCGCGGAACCTCGCGGCGTCGTGCTCATCCGTACGCCATACGGCGCTTGGCGACACGGCGACACCGCACGCGCCTGGGTCAGACGGGGCTACCGCTGCGTGATCCATGACGTGCGCGGACGCCACTCCTCCGACGGTGAATGGCACCCCTACCTCGCGGAACGCAGCGACGGGCGCGCGGTGGTCGAGCAGGTCAGGGCCGAGAACCCCGGGCTCCCGCTCGTGCTGTCCGGCGGCTCGTATGCCGCGCACACCGCACTCGAAGCGGCCAGGGCCGTCGTCGTCGAGGCCCTGGTGCTCCAGGTGCCGGCGCTCGGGCTCGCCGAGACCGCGTGGGACGAGAACGGGCGTCCCCAGCTGCGCGACCGGATCGGGTGGTGGCACCAGCACGGCCGCGGCCCGCGTTCCCTGGCGCCGCTGTCGGACGAGCAGCTCTCGGCCCGTGTCCGGCGGGCATCCGACGTGGGCGTGCATCGGGCCGCCGACGAGTGGGGGTGGTCTTCCGAGGTCCTGTCCGGATGGCGACGCCTCTGGTCTGCTCCGGCCGTCGACCTGGACCGTGCCTACGGGGCGCTCCGGGCACCGCTGCTGCTCATCCGCGGCGATCACGACTTCTTCTTCACGCATGCCGGTCGGCTCGCGGCCGCCTGGCAGGGCCCCGTCCACCTGGTCGACGGTCCGTGGGGACACCGACTGGCCGCGGACATCGACGACGACGATGTCCGCTCCCGGCTGCGCAGTGCGGGCGGCATCGGCGGCGTACTCGACTCCTGGCTCGCCGAGACCGGACTGCCGACCAGGGCATCCGCGCTTCCTGCATCCGCGCTCCCCGCGCCGGCGTCGGGGCGGAGCCGCCGGACCAGATCCGCCTTCGAGCCGGAGACCGGCCGTTGGCGGTACGAGAGGACAGCATGACCCTGCACGACACTCACCAGACCGCTCGCCGCGACACCCCGCACGACACACCGCGCGACACCCTGGGGCACGCCCGGGGTCGATCCGCGATCCGCGCGACGCTGTCGGCCGAGGCGCTGGTCGACGCCGAAGCCGGCATCATCCGCTCGGTGCGGGAGGTGCCGCATCCGATCGGCGCCCCAGACCGGTACCTGGCCTTGACGGCATCCGTGGCCGACGCCCGGATCCTCGGCGAGTGGCCCGCCGATCGGGTCTCGCTCGGCACATCGTTCGGCGACCCCGCTCAGGCGCGCATCGCCGCGATCGGCGAGGGCGTGGAGCGGTATTGCGGCAACTGGCTGCCCGATGAGCTGCCTCGCGGCGAGCTCCGTGTCAGCACCGCCGACGAGCTGCGCGCCGACGGGGAGAGCGTCATCGACGAGTCCGATCTGCCGCGCTTCGCCGACTGGCAGCTCGCACGGCCCGGGTTCGCGTATCAGCGTCTGCTCCCCTCCACGCCGACGCTCTGGGCACGCTGCGACGAGATCGACGGTGGCTCGGTGTGGGTGCCGGATTCTCTCGTGCACCTGAACTGGCGGCAGTCCCGGTTCCGCGCGCTGCCGCGGACACACCATCTGAACTACGCCGGCATCGCGACCGGCGCAGGCTTCGACGACGCCCGCGACCGCGGGGTGATCGAGGTCATCGAGCGGGATGCGCTCGAGGTGTGGTGGCACCTGGACGGACCGACGTTCGGCATCGATCCGGCCACGGTCCCCGGTCTGCTCGACGATCTTCAGGGGAGCAGCCTGCGGGTGTGGCTGGTGGCGATGCCCTCGGAGTTCGCTCCCGCGATCGGCGCGCTCGTGCACGACGAGGAGCGCGGGCTCTACGCTGCAGGCTTCTCGGCCTCGCTCGACCCGGCGCGGGCCGCGCGGAAGGCCGTGCTCGAAGCGGTGCACACCTGGATCTACACGCAGGGATGCACGACGGACGACGGATGGGTTTTCCGCGCGGTCGCTGCGGGACTGATGGCGAAGGGCCTCACCCTCGACTTCCGTCCGCACGCCGACTACCTCGCCGCGGCCGGGCCGCAGTTCGAGAACGTGATCGACCTCGGCGCGCACGTGCAGGTGTGGCTCGACCCGACCGTGCACGACGAGGCCCGGCGGTTCCAGTCGCCCGCGCAGGGCGTGCGTCCGCTGAGTGCGGTGGACCCGGTCACGATCGACGAGGTGTACGGGCGTCTGCGCGATCGCGGTCACCGCGTCCTGACCCGCGACCTCACGACCTCCGACGTGCGACGCACCGACCTGCGCGTGGTGCGTTCGATCGTGACCGGACTCGTGCCCAACGCCCCGGCGGCGTTCTCGTACCTCGGAATGCCACGGTTCCGCGAGGCGGCCGAGGAGCGCGGCTGGCGCACCACCTGGACCGGCGGCCCGGAGGACTTCACGCTCCTCCCGGCTCCGCACATGTGAGGGCCGTCATGGATCGCACACGCCGCGAGAGCCGCGGCCTTCCTGCCCCGCTCGACGAGGCGCTGACCTCGCGCATGCCCGCAGGTCCCCTGCCGCCGGGGCCGCGCGCGAACGCCTGGGATCGGGTCGGCGCCGTCGCGGACGAACCTCACCGCGGAGTGTCAGAGCTCGTCGACGCCCTGTGGCACCCGGGGGAGTACCACCGGGATGCCGACGGCTCGGCCACCCGCATCCGTCGGCGCCCCGTCCCCTCGGCCGGAGCGTGCTATCCGGTGCAGACCCACCTGATCGACCCCACCGGTGTGCGCTGGACGGTCGACCAGGAAGGGGGCTTCCATCGTCGCGTCCTCGCATCCGACCGTGCGGACGGATGGCCGTCGCCGGCATCGGACGACGGCACCGCACGCCTGGTGTTCACCGTGCTGCCGGGGCGGTCGTTCGGCCGCTACCGGCACCGGGCGTGGCCCCTGTGGATCGCGGATGCGGCCTACGCGGTCGCCGCCGTGCGATTCCTGCTGGGGGAGCGCGCCGGGCCCGTGCAGGTCGGTCCCTCGAAACGGCTGCGGGAGATGCTCGGCGTCCCCCGGGCTGCGGATGCCGGCGCCTGGATGCGCCGAGGACTCGCGCCGGAGATCCCGCTCGCCGCCGTCGGGATCCCGCATGTGCCGACCCCGCACGCCGCTGCTGTGCAGGCTCTCGGCACGCGACGCTCGCCCGCCATCGCGGAGTTCGCCGATCGGATCGGGGGCTCACCGACCACCGAGGTCGAGCGCGTCGCCCGCGCCTCCGGACAGGGCTGGGTGCGCGGTGCGACCGAAGTGCGCTCCTGGTCCGTGCCGAGCAGGGCACCCTCGACGATCGTCGGCGCCACCCTCTGGAGCGCCCATCTCGCCGCTGCACGCCTCTGCTACGAGGCAGCTCTCACCGGAGACAGGCGCACGCGCCCGGTCTCCGGCTTCTCCTCGACGGGGGACCGGTGGATCCTCCACGCGATCGCCGTCCTCGACTCCCGCGGAGGTGCACGATGATGATCGTCCCCGAGCTGTGGCGCGAAGCGCGACGGCACCCCTGGCTCCTGTCCATGAGCATCCTGCTCCTCCTCCTCGTGTTCGCGACGCACCTCGCGCAGGCGCTCGCCCTCGCGTGGTCTCTCGCCGCCTTCGTGCGCGGTGACACGGCCGGCGCGGTGGCGGGCATCGGCGGGATCCTCGTGATCGGGGTGGCGCGGATGCTGCTGACGCTTGCGCAGGGCGATGCCGCCGCCCGCCTCGGAGGGCGGGTCAGGGAAGATCTCCGAGGTGCGGCCGTCGCCGCGGCGCTGGTGCCGGAACGACTGCACGATGCCCGCCTCCGCGACGGCTCGACCCAGCTCGCGCTCGGCGACGGCATCGACGGCACCGACGCCTATGTGTCGAAGTACATCCCTGCGGTGGCGCAGCTCGTGGTCGGCAGCCTGATCGCGGTGTGCCTCGTCGCGGTGCTGTCGCCCGTGATCGCGCTGTGCGTCGCCGCGGGGATCCTGCTCGCGGTGCTGGGCCCTTTGGCCTGGAAGCGGATGCTCGCCCGGCGCGGATTCGACCACTGGGACAGCTACGAGGCTCTCAGCGGCGACATGCTCGAGGCACTCCGGGGGATGTCGACGCTGCGGGCGCTGGGCGATGTCCCCGCGACCCGTGAGCGCTTGCAGGCGAGGTCGGAGTCGTTGCGCGTGGCCACGGAACGCGTCATGCGATCGTCGCTCGCCGAGACGGCGATCACCGACTTCGCGGTGCAGGCCGGAGTGGTGGTCGCCGCCGGGCTGGCCGTCGTGTCCGTGATGACCGGACAGCCACCGGCCATCGAGGTGTACGCCCTGCTCCTGCTCTCCTCGGAGGCGTTCCGGCCGGTACGTGAGCTCTCGCGCCACTGGCATGCCGGATTCCTCGGGCTCACGGCGGTTCCCGGGCTGGCGGCCCTCGGTGCGTTCCGTCGGTCCGCACGGGTCGCGACGGAGATCGAGCGCATCGAGGAACCCGAGACCGGGGCGGTGACCGGCGGGGGAGACGTGCTCCGCATCTCCGGCCTGTCGTACCGATACCCCGGCACCGATCACGATGTCCTGCGCGGGGTCGACCTCCGTGCCGGGCGTGGCGAGGTGCACGCGATCGCCGGCCCCTCCGGTGCGGGCAAGTCCACGCTCTTCGACCTCGTCCTCGGCTTCCTCCCGCCCACGGCGGGAACGGTCGAGCTCGACGGGCGCCCGCTCCGCCCGAGCGATGTCGCCGTGGTCTCCCAGCACCCCGTCCTGTTCACCGGGACCATCAGGGACAACGTCGATCTGTTCGACGCCGGGCAGGAGGCGCTGGAGGATGCGTGCGCCGCGGCCGGGGTGCTCGACGAGATCCGGGCGATCCCCGGAGGCTTCGACGCGAGGGTGGCGGAAGCGGGGACGAGCCTGTCGGGCGGGCAGCGGCAGCGTCTCGCCCTCGCCAGAGCGCTGCTCGCCCGGCGCCCCGTGCTTCTCGTCGACGAGCCGACCAGCGCCCTCGACGACCGCAGTGCCCTGACCGTCGCCGAGACGCTCGAACGTGTCGCCGCAGAGAGGATCGTGCTCATGATCAGCCACCGTCCCGAGGCCCTGGCCAAGGTCGCCGATGTGCGGGTGCTCCGTGACGGAATGCTCGTGGAGGAGGCCTCATGACCTCGTCCGCGGTCATCCTCGCTCGGCTGGTTCCGCCGCTGCGACCCGAATGGCGGCGCATCGCCTGCAACTACCTGATCGCCACCACGAGCCTGTGCGCGCTCGCCGCCATCGGGGTGCTCACCGCGCTCGGCGTCGGCGGGGCCGTCGTGCACGGCACCTGGCCGCCGGCGGTCTGGTGGTTCGCCCTCGGAGGCCTCGTGCTGCTGCGCACCTTCCTCACCTGGCGCGAGATGGACGTGTCGCACGCCCTCGCGTACCGCGTGCTCGCCCGGCTGCGGATGGCGCTCTTCGACGCGTACTCGCGCAGCGTTCCCGGTCGCCGTCGCGAGCACTCCGGGCGCGCGGCGTCGGTCGCGATGACAGACATCGAGAAGCTGGAGTTCTTCTACGCCCACACAGTCGCACAGATCGGTGCCGCGTTCACGCTCTTCGTCGGAGCCCTGGTCTGCGCGTTCCTGGTGATGCCGGTGGCGGCGGTCGTGATGCTCGCCGGAGCGGTCGCGGTCGCGCTCACCGTCTGGGCCGGGGCGGGTCCGTCGCGGCGTATCGGTGCGCGCGAGCAGCAGGAGCGCGAGGAGCAGTCCGAACGACTGGTCGACGCCCTCGGTGCGCTGCGCGAGATCCTCGCCTTCGGGCTGCAGAGCCGGGTCGTTCGCGAGGCCGTCGACGGTACCCGGCGGTCGGCGCGCGTCACCCGCCGCCGGGAGGTGATCGCCCAGCTCGTCGACGGCACGCGCGAGCTGATCCTCACCGCGGTCGTGATCGGGGTGATCGCCGTCTCCCTTCTCGACGGATCGTTCGACGGGGCGGTCGACGCCGGGCGAGCGGCACTGCTGCCCGCGGTGATCGCCCTCGCCGTCGCCGGCGTCGCCGCGGTGGCGGACGCCGCGCACACGGTGTCGGAGCTGCATCCGCTGATCGCCAGTGCCGATCGCGTGGGTGCAGGGCTGCACCGCCCCCCGGTCGTGGCGCCGGTCGATCGTCCGGTCCCGCTGCCGCCGGGGCCGCTCGGTGTGCGCTTCGAGAGGGTCGCGTTCTCCTACGACGACCGCACGGAGGTTCTGCGCGGCTGGTCGATCGACGTCGACCCCGGTGAGCACATCGCCCTCGCGGGGCCGTCCGGCGCCGGCAAGAGCACCGTGATCGCGCTCGCCGCGCGGCTGTGGGACCCTGCAGAGGGCACCATCGCTCTCGTCGATGCGGCGGGGGTCGCGTACCCGCTGGGTCGCATCCGCGATGAAGATCTTCGCCGGACCGTCGCCGTGGTGGAGCAGGATGCGCGCCTGTTCCACGGCACCGTGCGCGACAACCTCGTGCGGGGTGTCGGCGTCCGCACCGACGAGCAGTTGCGCGAGGCGCTCACACGGGTCGGCGCCGACGACTGGATCACCCTCGACGACGAGCTCGGCGAGCACGGGGTGAGGCTCTCCGGTGGTCAACGGGCACGGTTGGCCCTGGCGCGGGCGCTGTGCCGCGAGCCCCGGGTGCTCATCGTCGACGAGATCACAGCGAGCCTGGATGCCGAGTCGGAGCGCATCATCTCCGACGTGCTCGAAGGGTTCGACGGCACGGTCATCGCCGCCTCGCACCGGCGCGAGACGCTGGGGCGGTTCGGGCGGGTGGTCGGCGTGGAGCGCGGAGGCCACGCGAACGACGACGGCGGCTACAGCCGGTCGACCCCGGTGACCGTGACGACGGCCTGACCGGCTTCGTCGGAGTCGGCGAGATCGATCGTCGCGGAGATGCCCCAGTCGTGGTCGCCGGCGGGATCGTCGAGGATCTGCCGTGCGGTCCAGGCGGCGGGCCCCTCTGTGAGGATCAGCAGCTTCGAGCTGCGGGCATCAGCGCCGGTGAGGATCTCGTCGTGGTCGGAGAAGTACCCGTCCAGCGCGTCCGACCAGGCGTCGGCGCCGAAACCGGGATCGAGCTCGGCCAGCGCGTTCACGTCTTCCCTGGCCGCCAGCTGCACCCGGCGGAAGAGTTCGTTGCGCACCAGGATGCGGAAGGCGCGGATGTTGCTCGTGAGGCGCTTGGGTGCGGGCGGGACGATCGGCTCATCGGGCGCGTGTGGATCGAAGCGTCCGTTGTCGACGCCGGCGATCAGCTCCTCCCACTCGTCGAGCAGGCTGGAGTCGACCTGGCGGACGAGCTCGCCGAGCCACTCGATGAGATCGCGCAGATCCTCGTCCTTGAGCTCTTCCGGGATGGTCTGCGAAGCCGCGCGGTACGCGTCGGAGAGGTAGCGCAGCACCACACCTTCGGAGCGCGCGATCTTGTAGTACGCGACATATTCCCCGAACGACATGGCCCGTTCGTACATGTCACGCACCACCGACTTGGGGTGCAGCTCGAAGTCGCGGATCCACGGCTGGGCCGCGCTGAAGGTCTCGAAGGCCGCGGTCAGCAGCTCGTCCAGCGGCTTCGGGTAGGTGATCTGCTCGAGCAGCTCCATCCGCTCGTCATACTCGATGCCCTCGGACTTCATCGCGGCGACCGCCTCGCCCCGGGCCAGGAACTCCTGCTGACTGAGCACGGCGCGGGGATCGTCGAGGGTCGACTCCACGATCGAGATCATGTCGAGTGCGTAGGAGCCGGTCCCCGTGCCGGCGGCGGGATCGGGGTCGAGCAGCTCGAAGGCGGCGAGGGCGAACGGCGACAGCGGCTGGTTGAGCGCGAAGTTCGGCTGCAGGTCGACCGTGAGGCGGATCTCTCCTTCGGGGGTCTTCTCGACGATGCCCGATTCGCGGAGCGTGCGGTAGATGCCGATGGCCCGCAGCGCGAGCTCCCGCTGGCGCCTCCGCGGCTCGTGGTTGTCGTATACCAGTGCGCGCATATTGCCGAACACGTCGCCGCCGCGGGCGATCACGTTGAGCATCATCGCGCTCGTGATCTGCATGTGCGAGGTCAGCGTCTCCGGCACGGCGTCGATGAGCTTGCGGAACGACGGCTCGCCCCACGACACGAAACCGTCCGGTGCCTTCTTCCGGACGATCTTGCGCTTCTTCTTCGGGTCGTCGCCGGCCTTCTTCACCGCAGCGACGTTCTCGCTCTCGTGCTCGGGCGCCTGCGCGACGACCGTGCCGGCGGTGTCGTAGCCCGCGCGGCCCGCGCGGCCCGCGATCTGGTGGAACTCGCGGGCGTTCAGCTGCCGCATCCGGGTGCCGTCGAACTTCGTGAGCGCCGTGAGCAGCACCGTGCGGATCGGCACGTTGATGCCCACGCCGAGGGTGTCAGTGCCGCAGATCACGCGCAGCAGTCCGCGCTGGGCGAGCTGCTCGACCAGGCGCCGGTACTTCGGCAGCATGCCCGCGTGGTGCACGCCGATCCCTGCGCGCAGGAAACGCGAGAGGGTCTTGCCGAACGCGGTCGTGAAGCGGAACTCGGCGATCAGGGCGGCGATCTCGTCGCGCTGCTCGCGAGTGGCGACCTTGGTGCTGGAGAGCGCCTGCGCGCGCTCCATCGCTGCGGCCTGCGAGAAGTGCACGACGTAGATCGGCGCCTGTCCCGTGTTCAGCAGATCGTCGATGGTCTCGTGGATCGGCGTCGTCTCGTAGAAGAAGTGCAGGGGGACCGGACGCTCGACGCCGGTGACCGTGGCCGTCTCGCGGCCGGTGCGACGGGTGAGGTCGGCGGCGAGCTCGGTCACATCGCCGAGTGTCGCCGACATGAGGATGAACTGCGCCTGAGGCAGCTCGAGCAGCGGCACCTGCCACGCCCACCCGCGGTCGGGGTCGGCGTAGAAGTGGAACTCGTCCATCACGACCTGGCCGACGTCGGCATCGGTTCCCTGGCGCAGCGAGAGGTTCGCGAGGATCTCGGCCGTGCAGCAGATGATCGGAGCATCGGCGTTCACGGAGGAATCGCCCGTGACCATGCCGACGTTCTCGGCGCCGAACACATCGACCAGGGCGAAGAACTTCTCGCTCACGAGCGCCTTGATCGGTGCCGTGTAGTAACTGCGCCGTCCGGCGACCAGGGCACTGAAGTGGGCACCGATCGCGACGAGCGACTTCCCGGTGCCGGTGGGGGTGGAGAGGATCAGGTTGTTGCCGGAGACGATCTCGATGACCGCCTCGTCCTGCGCGGGGTACAGGCTGATGCCCGTCGATTCCGCCCATTCGACGAACGCGAGGTAGACGGCATCCGGATCCGCGGCGTCCGGGAGGAGGGCGGGGTCGAGCCGCGGAGAGGAAGTCATGGTGATTCGATCATCCCTCATGCGCGGGGGCACCTGCTCTGCGGGACCGACATCCCGCCGCGCCGGGCGACGTCTGGGCGGCACCGCCGGCGGTTGACATCATCGAACGACGACCGGATGCGGTGACTCCACCGCGAGGGGGGACGACGATGCCCGACCAGATCTTCACTTTCGCCGCGCTGGGTGTGTACTTCGCGGCGATGCTGCTCATCGGATGGATAGCCTTCCGGCGCACCGGCGATCACGAGGACTACATGCTCGGCGGACGGAATCTGCCGCCGTGGGTGGCCGCCCTCAGCGCCGGGGCCTCCGACATGTCCGGCTGGCTCGTGATGGGGCTGCCCGGTGCGATCTACGTCTCCGGTCTCATCGAGGCGTGGATCGCGATCGGCCTCACCATCGGCGCCTACCTGAACTGGCTGCTCGTGGCTCCTCGGCTGCGCGCCTACACGCAGGTGTCGCGCAACTCCATCACGGTGCCGAGCTTCTTCGAGAATCGACTCCGCGATACGACGCGACTGCTGCGGGTCGTCTCCGGTGTCGTCATCCTCGTCTTCTTCACCCTCTACATCTCCTCCGGCATGGTCGCCGGTGGGGTCTTCTTCGAGAGCTCGTTCGACGGCGACTACCTCACCGGCATGCTGCTTGTCACGGGCGTCACCCTCGCGTACACGCTCTTCGGTGGGTTCCTCGGTGCGTCACTGACCGATGTCGTGCAGGGACTGATGATGGTGATCGCGCTGGTCGTGATCCCGGTGGCGGCGATCGTCGCGATCGGGGGACTCGCCGAGACGGGCGAGCTGATCAACGAGGTGGCGCCGCACCACCTCTCCATGCTCTCCGGAACGGCGCTCACGGGCGGCACCATCCTCGCCATCGTCTCGTCGCTCGCCTGGGGCCTCGGATACTTCGGACAGCCGCACATCATCGTGAGGTTCATGGCTCTGCGCTCGCCGCAAGAGGCGAAGAGCGCTCGACGCATCGGCATCTCCTGGATGATCGTCTCGCTCGGCGGCGCCGTGCTGTCGGGCCTGGTCGGCATCGCCTACATCGCCAAGACGGGCGTCGACCTCGCCAACCCCGAGACCGTGGTGCTGCTCATGTCGCAGACGCTGCTGCATCCGTTCGTCGCCGGCCTCGTCCTGGCGGCCGTGCTCGCCGCGATCATGAGCACGATCTCCAGCCAGCTGATCGTGTGCTCCTCGGCCCTCGTGGAAGACCTGTACGGCGTGTTCCGGCGCACGCCGCCCTCGCAGAAGACGCTCATGCTGATGGGGCGGCTGGGTGTGCTCGGCGTCGCGATCGTCGCCGCGGTGCTGGCGATCACCCCGAACGACACGATCCTCGGACTCGTCTCCTTCGCCTGGGCCGGATTCGGCGCCGCATTCGGTCCGGTCATCCTGCTCAGTCTCTACTGGCGCAAGCTCACCAACTGGGGTGCCCTGGCGGGGATGTTCGTCGGCGCCGCGACCGTGTTCATCTGGAAGGCTCTCGACACCGGGCTCTACGAACTGCTTCCCGCCTTCGTTCTCGCTCTGATCGCGGCCGTCGTGGTGAGTCTCGTCACGTACCGGCACGACGACGAGATCCAGCAGGAGTTCACCGACACCGGCGCCATGCTGGCTCTGCCCCGTCCGCACGCGGTCGGCGACACGCCGTAGCGGCCGAGCGCGCCGGGGACGCTCAGACCGCGGTGGCGGCGCGCAGAGCGATGCGGATCATGTCGCCGAAGGTCTGCTCGCGCTCCTGCGCCGAGGTCTCCTCGCCCGTGACGATGTGGTCGCTGACCGTGCAGATCGCGAGGGCGCGCCGACCGTAGTACGCCGCGAGAGTGTAGAGACCGGCGGCCTCCATCTCGACGCCGAGGATGCCGTGCTGCACGAACGGCTCCATGAGCTCGGGGCGCGTGCTGTAGAACTGGTCGCTCGAGAACAGCTGACCCACGTGCACGGTCGACTCCAGGGGTTCGGCCTCGCTCCCCTCAACTGCGGCGCGCAGCAGGGAGAAGTCGGCCACGGGTGCGTAGTCGAGTCCGTGGAAACGGCTCCGGTTGATGCCGGAGTCGGTGCTGGCGGCGTTGGCGATGATGATGTCGCGGATCTTGACGCGCTCGGTCAGGGCTCCGCACGAGCCGACCCGCACGATCGTCTGCACGTCGTACGCGTCGAACAGTTCGTTCGCGTAGATCGCCATCGACGGCTGCCCCATGCCCGAGCCCTGCACCGACACGCGATGCCCCTCCCAGGTGCCGGTGAAGCCGAGCATGCCGCGCGTCTCGGAGTAGAGCTCGGCATCGTCGAGGAAGGTCTCGGCGATCCACTTCGCCCGCAGCGGGTCGCCGGGGAACAGGACGATGGGGGCGATCCGACCGGGCTCTGCGGCGATGTGGGTGCTCATGGCCTCAGCGTAGCCAGCCTCATCCCGCCGCGCCCGCGCACCCGTGTCCCCGGGGCGATACCGCGCCGATCACCCCTCGCGTCGCCGCACGATCTCGCCGATCCAGAGCGGGGCGAAGGGCGAGGTGCACCCGGGTGCGGTCGGGTAGTCGGCGAGCACCTGCAGGCGTTCGCCGATCGCCAGCGCCCTGGCGCGGTACTCGGGGTGGAAGATGCCGATGTTCGCGAGGGTCTCGTTCATGGACCACTGCAGGCGCGACGGCGCATCCTTCATGTCCCGCTCGATCAAGTCGAGCAGGTGCGCAAGGTCCAGGCCGTCGGCGTCCTTCATCACGCGCACGGTCGTGAGCGACCAGGCCGCAGCAGCCACCGTGGGGTCGGCGTCGTCGAACCACCGCAGCCGCAGCTCTTCGGCGAGCGGGGTCTTCTTGGCGACGTAGTTGACGAACCAGTCGTTGACCTTGGGTGGGCGGGTCTCGCGCAGCATGGCGTCGAGCTCGTCGGCGGTGAAGTCGCGCGGGCGGCAGATCAGCAGGGCCAGCAGCCGTGCGGGCGTCTCGCCGGTCGCCCACAGCTCCTGCGCGAGGGGCTGGTCGGTCTTGATCTTCTTGGCCAGCGCTCGCATCCGGCTGAGGTTGATGCCGTGGTCATCGCCCCGCTTCTCGTTGGCGGCGCGCATCTTCGGGTCTTCCAGTGCGGCGAGTTCGCCGAGGGCTTCGGCGACGGTCATGTCGGACATGCCTCCAGAGTAGGCGGGCTCAGTCCTCGTCGAGCAGCTCGCCCCTGATGCGGCGCAGGTCTTCCATGAGGGAACCGATCAGGATCCAGTGCTGTGACGACGGCGGCCGGATCACGAGGGGAGCGGTGAGCGCGGGGATCGCCGAGGTCATGGTGTCCGGCTCCGGCGAGGCATCGGCGACCTGCACGGCGAGCCGTACGTCGTGCCCTGCCCGTCGCAGCTGCTCGGCGATCGCGGCGACGGCGGGCTCCTCCCCGATCCGGTCGTCGTAGTGGTCGAAGTAGGCCCGGGTCATGCCGATCGTCTGCGTGACGATCGGGGAGAGCCGGTCGAGCAGCGCCCGCATCTCACGCAGATCGGCACGATGGGTCGAGCGCCGCGGGTTCAGAGTGAGCGATTCCTCTCCGGCGGCGATCGAGGCCTCGGCGGCCTCCTTCATCGGCCGCAGCAGCCGTACCTCCAACATCAGCTCCTGCAGCCGTGCGGGCGTCTGGGGTTCGGGCAGTGCGTCGGCCAGGCGATCCAGGCTCGCGGCGAGCTCGAGGCCGAGGAGCCCCACGTCCCGACGGGCCGGCGCGACGAGCACCGGAGGCACGATCAGGGCGTTCACGACGATGCCGATCACGACGCCGATCAGCGTCTCCACAATGCGGGCGAACGCATACTCGGGACTCGACGAGCCCAGAGCCAGCACCAGCATCGCCGAGATCGCGACCTGATTGCCGGTGCCGGGCGAGGCGCGGAAGATCCACGCCACCAGCATCGCGACGACGATCGCGAGCAGCACGATCCAGCTCGGCGAACCGAGCAGCAGCCCGAGTGCGACGGCGATCACGACACCGGCGATCACGCCGATGCTGCGCTCGAGCGCCTTCGACAGCGACTGGTTCACGCTGGGCTGCACCACCAGCAGCGCGGCGATGGCGGCGAAGACGGGCAGCTGTGCGGGGAACACCCATCCGGCGATCAGCCACGCCACGATGGTCGCCGCGGCCGACTTCACGACCTGCAGCAGCGGGGAGCGCTGGGAGGCGCGGATCGCGGCGGGGATGCGCATGACCTCAACGCTAGTCGTGCGGATGCCCCGAGCGCGGCTCTTGCGTCGCGGGGAGATGCGGGGTTACGCTCTGCCTAACTAACAGTCGTTAGGTAACTAGTCTGAGGCGGAAGATGACCAGAGCAACGATCCTCGCGGAGGCCCGCACGATCTTCGCGCGCCAGGGCTACGCCGAGACGAGCCTGCGCGAGATCGCCGAAGCCGTCGGGATCAAGACGCCCTCGCTCTACGCGCACTTCTCGAGCAAGGAGGCGCTCTACGCCGAGGTGTATGCCGCGGTGTCGATCGATCACACCGCGTTCTTCGACGAGCTCGTGCGGAGCAGCTCCGATATGGAGCCGCTCGCGCGTCTGCAGCACCTCCTCGGCGGCATCGAGGCCTACTACCGCGACCGGCCCGACCTCGCGGAGTTCAGCCTGCGGGCCGCGGTCACCGAATACGGTCCCGGTGGCGAGCAGCTGCGGCAGATCTTCCTCGACTCGGAGTCGACCCTCGCCGCCGCGGTGCGCCAGACATATGAAGACGGGGTCGCGACGGGGACGTTCGTCGCCGGTGATGCAGACGGTTTCACGGCACTGGTCTTCGTCGTCATGGACGGCCTCTTCCTGCAGCTCACCCACTACACGCCCGAGGTCTACCGCGAACGGTTCGACCAGGCCTGGCGGCACCTCTCCACGATCCTCTCCCGATGAACACCACGCTCTCCCGATGAACACCGCTCTCCAGATGAACCACCGCCGCAGCGACGCGGCACATGTCTGATCCGCCGGCACCGAGCCACGAACTCCGACCCGGCATCGCACGACACGGCCGCAACGACAGGCCGCCCCCGACCCGCCCTGCGAGTCGTCCGCACCACGGGAACCCGAATCCCCGCCGACGGACTCGCAGGGCCACTTCTCAAGGACAAGATGATGACCACCACCGACTACGAGCACGGCGTCGTGCCCCAGGATCAGCGCAAGAGCTGGCTGTCGATCGCCACCGTGTGGATCGCGATCGGCATCGACCTCTCCGGGGCGTTCCTCGGTGTCTCGCTCGCCTCCGGCATGGCCTTCTGGCCGGCGATCGGCGCGACGATGCTCGGTTCGCTGCTGCTCGGACTGCTCGCGATGGCCTGCGCCTACGTCGGCGCCGCCACCGGGCTCTCCACCGCGATGATCTCCCGCGCGGTGTTCGGGCGCATCGGCGGGGCGATCCTCGCCCTCGCGATCGCGATCAGCCTGGTCGGCTGGTACGCCGTGCAGGCGGGCTTCTTCGGAGCGAACGCGCAGATCGCGTTCGCCGAGTTCACCGGCATCGATGTACCCGTGCAGGTGTTCACCGCGATCGGCGGCGTGCTCATGGCGATCACCGCGTTCTGGGGCTACCGCTCGATCAACCGCCTCAGCACCCTCGCCGTGCCGCTGCTCCTCCTCCTGCTGATCGTCGGCGTGGTCGTGGCGTTCACGGTGAACGGGGCGGCAGGGCTCGAGGCCCCGGTCGAGGCGACGTTCACGTTCGGCGGTGCGGTGTCGCTCGTGATGGGCATCTTCATCCTCGGTGTCGTGCTGGCCCCCGACATGGCGCGGTGGGCGAAGACGCCGAAGCAGGCCATGATCGCCGGGTTCGTCGGCTTCTTCTTCGGCAACTCGATCATCCTGGTCGTCGCGATCCTTCTCGCCCGCATCATGGACGGCACCGAGTTGATGGCGATCTTCTTCGCCCTCGGTCTCGGCGGCGTCGCCGTGGTCGTGCTGATCCTGGCGCAGTGGACCACGAACACGACCAACCTCTACTCGGCCGGCCTCTCGTTCGCGTCGATCAGCGAGCGCCTGAGCCGCCGCACCGTGACCATCGTGCTCGGCGCCATCGGCATCGTCGTCGGAGTGATCGGCGCGGCCGACTACTTCGTGCAGTTCATCCTCGTGATCGGCACGATCATCGCCCCCTACGGCGGCGTGTACCTGGCGTCGTTCTTCACCGGCCGAAAGACCGCGCGCTGGGCGCACGGCGCCACCGTGCCGCTGGTCGACGGGTGGTCGATCACGGCCTGGGTGGTCGGCATCGTCGTGGCCGTCGCGACGACGAACCCGGCGGACGGTCCCGGCTTCGGCTGGTTCAGGATCACCTCGATCTCCGCTCTCGACGGTCTCCTCGTCGGCTTCGTCGCCTACCTCCTGCTGCTTCCGCTCCGCCGCCGCGTGGCACCGGACCCGGCAGCCCCTGTCACGGACGAGGTGAGCGCATGACCACCGCTCCTTTCCTCACAGAAGCCGACATCGACGAGATCGCCCTGGGCGCCGCGGTGCTCGGTACCGGCGGCGGAGGAGACCCGCACGTCGGCTCGCTCATCGCCAAGCGCCTCATCCGCCTGCACGGACCGGTGCCGCTGGTGGCTGTCGACGACCTGACCGACGACGACTTCGTGATCCCGATCGGCGGGATCGGGGCGCCTTCCGTGAGCGTGGAGCGCATCCAGGCCGAATCCGAGCTGCTCGCGGCCCTGCAGGCGATCGAACGCGCGGTGGGTCGCAAGGCCACGGCCGTGATGCCGATCGAGGTCGGTGGAGGCAATTCCATGATCCCGATCGCGGCCGCCGCGCTCGCCGGACTCCCGGTGGTCGACGGTGACGCGATGGGACGCGCCTTCCCGGAGGCGCAGATGGTCACGTTCCATCTCGCCGGCTATGGGCCCGGTACGACCGTGCTCGTCGACCACCACGGCAACGAGGTGGTCAGCCGCCCGGTCGACGGCGGCTGGTCGGAGCGCATCGCGCGGGCCGTCACCGTCGAGATGGGCGGAGGGGCGACCATGATCGACTACGCCTACGGCGGCGACGTCGTGCGCGAGTGCGCGATCCCGGGCACTCTGGGGCTCGCCCAGCGCATCGGACGCATCCTCCGGGGGCGCGATGGCGGCGGACGCGAACTGCGCGACGACGAGCGCATCGACGCTCTGTGCGCCGACCTCGCCGCGGTGCGGCTGTTCGACGGCAAGGTGGCCGACCTGCAGCGCTCCGTCGACGGCGGTTTCACGCGGGGAGCAGCCGAACTCGTCGGCGTCGGTGAAGACCGGGGGAGTGCGTTCCGCCTCGACTTCCAGAACGAGATGCTGCTCGGGCGCCGTGACGGCGTGCTGGCGGCGGTGACCCCCGACCTGATCGCGGTGCTCGATCTGGCGACCGGCATGCCCATCACGACGGAGTCCCTCCGCTACGGGGCGCGGGTCGCGGTCATCGCGATCCCCTGCCATGACAAGTGGCGCACGCCGATCGGGCTGGAGACGGCAGGTCCCACCCACTTCGGCTATGACGTGGAGTGGGTTCCCGTCGAAGACATCGCGCAGCGCTCCGGTGCGCGCACGACGGACGAGGAGGCCGCGTGATGGCCGGCACCTATCGCATCGGCATCGACGTCGGCGGCACCAACACCGACGCCGTGATCCTCGACGAGCGGCTCGACGTGGTCGCCTCGGTGAAGCGCCCGACCACGGCCGACACGGGCGACGGCGTGGCCGCGGCGATCGACGCCGTGCTCGCGGCCTCCGGCGTCGACGCCGCCCTGATCGGGCACGCGATGCTCGGCACCACTCACTGCACCAACGCGATCGTCGAGCGTCGCGGTCTCGGTCGCGTCGGCATCCTCCGCCTCGGCGCACCGGCCACCACGGCCGTCCCGCCGTTGGAGGGCTGGCCCGACGACCTGCGTGCGGCGATCGGTGAGCAGGCACACCTGCTGGACGGCGGCTTCGAGGTCGACGGCCGGGTGCTCTCCCCGATCGATGAGGATGCCGTGCGCGAGGCCTGTGCACGGATGCGCGGCGAGGTCGACGCGGTCGCCGTCGTGGGGGTGTTCGCCCCGATCGACGAGAGCCAGGAGGAGCGGGTCGCGGCCATCGTCACGGAAGAGCTGGGTGTCCCCGTGTCGCGGTCGGCGCGCATCGGCTCGCTCGGACTGCTCGAGCGCGAGAACGCGACGGTGCTGAATGCGGCGCTGATGCAGACGCTGCGGCAGATGGCCGCGGGCTTCGTCGCGGCTCTGCGGGAGCGGGGCATCCCGGCCACCCCGTACTTCGGCCAGAACGACGGCACCCTCATGCAGCTCGAGTACGCGCTCGAGTTCCCGGTGCTGACGATCGGCTGCGGTCCGACGAACTCGATCCGCGGCGCCGCGCACCTCTCGGGCGCGACCGACGCCCTGGTGGTCGACATCGGCGGCACCACGACCGACATCGGCGTGCTCGTCGACGGGTTCCCGCGGCAGTCGGCGCACGCGGTCGAGATCGGCGGCATCCGCACGAACTTCCGCATGCCCGACGTGCTGTCGGTCGGCCTCGGCGGCGGCACGATCATCCGGGAGACGCCTGCGGGCGCGACCGTCGGCCCGGACAGCGTGGGCTACCGGCTCCCGCAGGAGGGGCTTGCGTTCGGGGGGAGCACCCTCACGGCCACCGACATCGCCCTCGCCGTCGGCGGCGCCGAGATCGACGGTCTCGACGCCCCCGCCGTTCCCGAGGGGGTCGGCTCCGCGGCGTGGACCGCGATGCGGGAGATCCTCGAGGACTCGATCGATCGGATGAAGCCGAACGCCGCGCCGGTACCGGTGATCCTGGTCGGCGGTGGCGGCATCATCGCCCCGACCGTGCTCGACGGTGTCGCGGAGCTGATCCGCCCCGATCACTTCGGCGCCGCCAACGCGGTGGGGGCGGCCCTCGGCGAGGTCGCCGGCCAGATCGAGAAGATCTACCGCGTCGATCCCACCGACCAGCGGGCATCCCGGGCGGACGCCGCCGCCGAGGCGACCGAGCGTGCCCGGCTCGCCGGCGCCGATCCCACGACGATCGAGGTCGTCGCGGTGGAAGAGCTGCCGGTGGCCTACTCCGACGGCACGGCCGTGCTCATCCGCGCCAGAGCGGTGGGTCGCCTGACGGCCTGACTCCGCGGACGGCATCGCCTCGGGCGGGCGGGCTTCCGTCCGTCCGAGGTGCGTGCTTGCATGGGCGCATGGAGCGGGACGCGAAGCTGCGTGGCGAGACGAGGGCGGTGTGGGCGACCGTGATCTGCTTCGTGGCGGGCACAGCTGTCGGCTTCCTCTCCCTGGGCGGTGCCGCCCGCCCGCTCACAGGTGAGGGCTCACTCGCGATGCCCGCCGCGCTCATCGCCGGAGCGATCGCGGCGAGCGCCTTCCTCACGAGCACACTGATGCACCGAGGGGGCGAGACGAGGCCGATGCCGCGCTGGCAGGCGGTGGTCTCCGATCTCTCGGCTGGTGCCCTCACCGTCGCGTTCGGAGCCGTCACGACGATGGGAGTGCTGCTCGCCGCCGAGGTGCTCACGGCCGGGCTCCAGGGACTGCAGCTCGCGGCGATCGGCGGCGGACTGCTCACCGGTCTGGCGGCGGCGGTCGGCGGGCGCTTCGCCTTCGGCGCCGGCGTCGACCTGCGCACGGCAGACCTCGCCGCGCTCCTGTTCGGTTTCCTCGTGATCGGCACCCTGTTCGCCATGATCACGGCCGCTGATCCGCGCTGGTGGGAGCAGAACTTCTCCCAGTTGGGCTCCGGTTCGTGGGCCTTCAACGGCACCCTCCTGGTCGCGGGGCTTCTCATCGCGACCGTCGGCTCGTACATCGGTCGTGACCTGCACCGGCTGCTCGGGGATTCCGCACTCTTCCGCATCGCCGTCGTCGTGGCGTCGTGGGCGGCCACCGGAATCGCTCTGGCTGCGGTCGGGCTGCTGCCGCTGCATCGTGTGCCCATCCCGCACGACATCGCCGCGGTCTCCACGCTCGTCCTGTTCGTCGTGGCGGCCGCGACCACGGTCGCCGCTGTTCCCGGGCGCCCCCGAGCGCTCCTGATCACCTCGATCGGCGTCGGTCTGCTCCTGGCGGTGGCGATCGTGCTGTGGGTGCCGTTCGGTCTCTTCTCGGCCACCGCTGTCGAGGCCGTCGTCGTCGGACTCGGACTCCTGTGGATGGCGACGCTCGTTCGGGTTCTCGCGA
Source organism: Microbacterium sp. STF-2 (assembly GCF_034650155.1). NCBI lineage: Bacteria > Bacillati > Actinomycetota > Actinomycetes > Micrococcales > Microbacteriaceae > Microbacterium > Microbacterium sp. STF-2. The sequence goes on along the minus strand of NZ_JARKMW010000002.1, from coordinate 961,393 downwards.
TCCTGGTGCCGGCCCGGTCTCGCCCCTCCGCGCGCCTGTCGCTGATGCGCGCCCGGCATCCCTAGAGCGGCATGCACGAAAGATAGGGCAACTGCCCGATGCCCCGGGGGTGCCTCAGAGCGGACTGTAGGGATACAGCGAACCGTCGAGGAGAACCCCATGTACGAGCACCCGTATCTCAGCCAGCAGCTCACCCGGCACGACCAGGAGCAGATGGAGCGCGCCGCCGCGCAGAGGCTGCGTCTGATCGAGCACGCCGACCAGATCGTGCCGCGTCCGGAAGGGGTGGTCCGGCGGATGCTGCGCCGCGCGTTCGGTCGCACGGCGGCCGCCACGTCTGCGACCGCCCCGACGACGGCTCGTGTCGCGGGCGGATGCGAAGCGGCGGCGGCACACGCGCGGTGAGCGGCGTCGCACAGCGCGAACCGCAGACCGTCCCGAATGTCGGTCGGGGGTGGGACGATGAATCCATGCCCCCTTCCGCGTCGAGCGCTGCGATGGTCGGCCGCGAGGCCGAGCTCGCCGAGGTGCGCCGATCGTTCGCCGGGGTGCGCGACGGTGTCCCGGCCGCCCTGCTCGTCGAGGGCGAGGCCGGCATCGGCAAGTCGCGCATGCTGCGCGAGTTCGCCGCCGAGATCGCGCCGACCGCCGACGTGCACGTGGGGTGGTGTCTCGATCTGGGCGCCTCGCGCACGCCCTACGGGCCGCTCACCGGCATCCTCCGCTCGATCGTCACACGCATGGGCGTCGACCGGGTGCGCGAGTCGGTGGGAGTGGGGGTCGAGGCACTCGGCATGCTGCTCCCCGAACTCGTCGACTCCCCGACTGATCGCGACCGCACCAGCCCCGAGCGCCTGCGCGATGCGATCGCCTCCCTCATCGAGGCGGCGGCCGAACGCGCCCCGCAGGTGCTCGTGGTCGAAGACCTGCACTGGGCCGACGAGTCGACGCTCGCCATCCTCTCCTTCCTGCTGCGGGCGTTGAGCCGCGGCCGCATCCTGCTGCTCCTCACCTGCCGCACCGACGATGTGCGCCGCGGGGATGCGGTGAGCCGCTTCATCGGCGAGGCGACGCGCGCGCGGTTGCTCGAGCGCCTCACCCTCGGCCGGCTCGACGAGGCCGCGGTTCGCGAGCTGGCCGAGCAGATCACCGGCCGGGCGCTGACCGAGACCGCTCTCGATCGCATGCAGGAGCGGGCCGAGGGCGTGCCCTTCTTCATCGAGGAGATCGCGGGGTGCGCGAACGGTCCGCTCCCCGACGGTCTGCGCGACCTGCTGCTCGCCCGCTTCGACCGGCTCGGCGACGATGCACGGCGTGTGGTGCAGGTCGTCTCCGGCGCCGAGCGTCCTCTCTCCCATCCGCTGATCACTGGCCTCGTCGATCTGCCGGAGCAGCGCCTCGACGAGGCGATCCGCGAGGCGACCCGCAGCGGCATCCTCGTCGTGGGCGACGACGACTACCGGTTCCGACACGCCCTGCTCCGCGAAGCCGTGCATGACGACCTGCTCCCCGGCGAGCGGGCACGCCTGCATCGCGCCTATGCCGAGGCGCTCGAGGCGCAGTGCGCGGGGTCGGACACCAGCGACGCCGCGGCCCTCGCCTATCACTGGCAGCTCGCGCAAGACGATCGGAAGGCCCTCGTCGCCGCCGCCGACGCCATGCGCCACGCGAAGGGGCAGTACGCGTTCGCGAGCGCGGCCCGCTTCGGCGAACTGGCACTGGAACTGTGGCCGCTCGTGCCCGACGCCGCCACGGCGGCACGCGTCGAGAGACTCGACCTGCTCCTGGTGCTGGGATCGATCCTGCGCAATGCGGGCGACGGCGAACGGGCGCTCGCGGTCGCGAATGTCGCGCTCGCCGAGATCGACCCCGCCACAGTGGACCCGCGTCTGCATGCCCGACTCCTGCGCAACAAGGCGCTGTACCTGGTCAACCTCGGCCGCCTCGGTGCGATCCCGCTGCTGCAGCAGGCCCTGGCCATCGCGGAGGAGCGCATCGGCGACGAGGTGTTCCGGGCCGAGCTGCTCAACCAGCTCGCGAGCCGACGCATGATCGCGGGCGACAGAGAAGAGGCGATCCGTCTCGCGGATGAGGCTGAGCTGGGGGCGGCCGGAGCCGACTCCACCGACCAGCTGTCGATCGCCGCGAACGTGCGCGGCGGTTCTCTGGCGCACCTCGGCCGGGTCGACGAAGGGGTGCGCGAGTACGAGCGGGCGCGTGAGCTCGCGGCGGGAACGACGGCCGAGATGCGCTATCGCGTCAACTACTCCGACCTGCTCACGCTGCTGGGCCGATACCGCGAGGCGGTCGAGGTCGCCGAAGAGGGACTGCGGCGTGCCCGCGAGCTCCGCGTCGAACGCACCTCGGGGTCGATCATGGCCCAGAACATGGTGGTGCCCCTGCTCGAACTCGGCGAGATCGATCGGGTCGAAGAGATGCTGTCGCGCGACTTCGTGCAGGGAACCCTGCGTGTGTTCCGCATGTACATGAGCATGACCCGCGTGCGGGTGCTGGCCTGGCGCGGGCGGTCGGCCGAGGCAGCAGAGCTGTTGCAGGAATGGTTGCCGGCGTTCGAGGAGACGGGCGGCTCGGAGCGGCAGATCTGGTACGACCGGATCATGATGACGGTGGCTGTGGCCGAGAGCGAGGGGAATCTCCGGAGGGCGCTCGACACCATTCTCGAGATGCTGCGCGACGAACATCCCGCGCTGCTACACCAGCGCCGGCTGCTGCTGGAGGGCGGGGCGATCATCGCCGAGCTGCGCGCCGAGGACGCCGACACCACGGCGGCATCCGATGCCGTCCGTGCGGCATGGCGCGCGCAACCCCCGCAGTTGCAGGACGACGCGTGGTCGACGATCCTCGATGCGCTGCTCGACCCGTGCCATGACGCCCTGGATGCGGCCCTCCACCATGCCGAGGGAGAAGACGTACCGGTCGTCTTCCGCGCCGTGCTCCGGCTCGAGCGCGCGCGTCTGCTCGTCCACGAGGGGGAGCGCGTCACCGCGGCGTCGGTGCTCGCCGAGGCGGCAGGCCTCGCGGAGGCACTCGGCAACGCCCAGGTGCGGGCTGCGGTCGCCCGGTTCGCCACCGACGCCGGACTGCGTGCCCCCGCCGATCCGCCGTCGGGCGACGACCTGCTCACGGCTCGCGAGCGGCAGGTGCTCGAGCTGATCGCCGAAGGGCTGAGCAACCGGCAGATCGGCGAGCGGCTGTTCATCAGCGCGAAGACCGTGAGCGTGCACGTCTCGGCCGTGCTGCGCAAGCTCGGTGTGAGCACACGCACCGAAGCGGCTCTCGTGCAGAAGAATCGACAGTTCCGTGTCCCTGCCCAGCCTGCCGTGGTAGCGTGACTGTGCGCGCGTCTCGGATGTTCCGATTCGGCGTAGGCCGTGTAAACGGCTAAGTCAACAGAAAGTAGAAACACATGGCCACTGGCACTGTGAAATGGTTCAACGCGGAAAAGGGCTTCGGCTTCATCGCTCCCGATGACGGCTCGGACGACCTCTTCGCCCACTACTCGGCTATCGCCGGCTCCGGTTTCAAGGAGCTCCGCGAGAACCAGAAGGTCGAATTCGACGCTGAGCGTGGCCCCAAGGGCATGCAGGCGGCGAACATCCGCGCTCTCTGAGCGCGCGCTGACTTCCTGAAGCCGGTCGGATCCTCACGGATCCGGCCGGTTTTTTCATGCCACCCGCAGCTTTCGAATCGCGTGAATGGTCCCAACCGGCGGCGATTCGCGGCGAATCGCGCGATTCGAGAGGCAGCACGCGGCAGGGAATCCGGGGTGAGGTTCCCCTAACCTCCGTGTTAGATTAGGCGAGGCTTACCAAAGGCCCGGGCGCAAGTGACGCGCCGCCCCCTCACCCCGAACCCGAAGGAACGCCTGTGCGCACCTCTCGAATCCTCGCCATCGGCGCGGCCGCCGCGCTCGCCATCGGTCTCTCCGCCTGCGCATCCTCTGCCCCGGAGTCGACCTCGACCGCCGGCGGCAACCCCGCATCCGACGACGCCTTCCCCGTCACCGTCGAGCACGTCTACGGCGAGACCACGATCACCGAGAAGCCCGAGCGCGTCGCGACCGTCGCATGGGCGAACCACGAGGTGCCGCTGGCGCTGGGCATCGTTCCGGTCGGCATGAGCAAGGCGTCGTGGGGCGACGATGACGACAACGGCGTGCTGCCCTGGGTCGAGGAGAAGCTCGACGAGATGGGGGCCGAGACGCCGGTGCTGTTCGACGAGACCGACGGCATCGACTACGAGGCCGTCGCCGACACCGAGCCCGACGTGATCCTCGCCGCCTACTCCGGCCTCACGCAGGAGGAGTACGACACCCTCTCCAAGATCGCTCCGGTCATCGCCTACCCGAAGGTCGCCTGGGGCACTTCGGTCGACGAGATGATCGAGATGGACTCCAAGGCCCTCGGCCTCGAGAAGGAGGGCGACGCCCTGATCGAGCAGCTGGACGCCGACGCGCAGAAGGCGCTCGAGGCGAACAGCGTGCTGAAGGACAAGAAGGTCCTGTTCTCCTACATCGACCCGACCGACCTGAGCCAGATCGGGTACTACACGGCGATCGACACCCGCCCGGGCTATCTCCACGATCTCGGTCTGCCGTTCCCCTCGATCGTCGAGGAGAACAAGGACAGCGACCAGTTCTACCTGACGGTCAGCGCGGAAGAGGCGCAGAAGTTCGACGACGTCGACCTGTTCATCACCTACGGCGACGAGTCGATCATCCCGCTCCTGCAGGCCGACCCGCTGCTGTCGAAGATCCCGGCGATCGCCGAGGGCCGCATCGCGGTCCTTCCCGACGCCACCCCCATCGCGGCCTCCGCGAACCCGTCGCCGCTGTCGATTCCGTGGGGTCTCGGCGACTACCTCGCGCTCCTGGCTGCACCGCTCGCTCCGTAATCGTTCGATCCGCCTCCGCGGAGTGAATACCCAGTGACCTCAGCAACCGTCATCGCACCAGCACCGGGGGCCGCAGACCTGCGGCGCCCGGTGCTGGTGCGAACCCTCTGGCTCCTCATCGGGCTCGTGGTGCTCGTCGTCCTCACCATCCTGTCGATCTCGTTCGGCGTGCGCGCCGTCTCATTCGACGACATCGCCGCAGCCCTCACCGGTCACACCGACACGATCGCGCAGGCGGCGATCGTCAAGCGCATCCCCCGCACGGTCCTGGCCCTCCTCGTCGGTGCGGCACTCGCCCTCTCCGGCGCGACCATGCAGGCCGTGACGCGCAACCCCATCGCCGACCCCGGCATCCTCGGAGTCTCGAACGGCGCCTCGCTGGCCGTGGTGTGCGGCATCGCCTTCTTCGGTCTCGCCGACCCCTACGGCCAGATGGCGTTCGCGATCGCCGGAGCAGGGCTCGCCGCCGTCTTCGTCTACACGGTCGGATCCCTCGGACGCGGGGGAGCGACACCCCTCAAGCTCGCGCTCGCGGGTGCCGCCACCTCGGCCGCCTTCGCCTCGCTCATCAGCGCCGTCATGCTGCCCCGCGTCGACCTGCTGCAGACGTTCCAGTCGTGGCAGATCGGCGGCGTCGGTGGCGCGGAGTGGCCGCGCATCGGGCTCACCGCACCGGTTCTGGCCATCGGCGCCCTGATCTGCTTCCTGTGCTCCCGGGGCATGAACTCCCTCGCCCTCGGAGACGAGATGGCCAAGGGGCTCGGGGAGAACGTGTTCCGCACGCGCATGATCTCGGCGCTGGGCGCGGTGATCCTCGCCGGGGCCGCGACCGCGATCGCCGGCCCCATCGGCTTCGTCGGGCTCATCATCCCGCACGTATGCCGCATGCTCGTGGGCACCGATCACCGCTGGCTGCTCCCGTTCTCGGCCATCGCCGGCGCCGCCCTCCTGACCGCAAGCGACATCGTGGGCCGGGTGATCGCGCCATCGTCGGAGGAGATCCAGGTCGGTATCATCACCGCCATCATCGGAGCCCCGTTCTTCATCTGGATCGTCCGCCGGCAGAAGGTGCGTGAGCTGTGAGCACGACAGAGCACACCGAGCACACCCTCGATCGGGTCGACGAGCCGGCATCCGCCCGGATCGCGCGTATCGTCGCGGGGCGGCGCTCGCGCCACCGCCGGCATGCGGTGGCCACGATCGTCCTCGGCGTCCTGGTATTCGCCCTCTTCGCGGTGGCGCTCATGGTCGGCAACACGTTCTACACGCCGGATGAGGTGATCCGGGTGATCCTCGGAGAGACCGTGCCGGGCGCCTCGTTCACCGTCGGCGATCTGCGACTGCCGCGGGCGGTGCTCGCCGTCCTCACCGGCATCGCATTCGGAATGGCGGGTGTGTGCTTCCAGACGATGCTGCGCAATCCGCTCGCCTCGCCCGACATCATCGGCATCTCCAACGGTGCCGGTGCGGCGGCCGTGTTCGGCATCATCGTGTTGTCCGTGAACGGGCCGGTCGTGTCGCTGCTCGCTCTCGGCGGCGCCGTCGTCACCGCCCTCGTGATCTACCTGCTCTCGATCAAGGGCGGCTTCGCCGGAACCCGACTCATCCTGATCGGGATCGGCGTCGCGGCGATGCTGCAGAGCGTCATCTCGTACATGCTGTCGCGCGCCGCGAACTGGGACATCCAGACCGCGATGCAGTGGTTGACCGGGAGCCTCAACAACGCCTCGTGGGAGCGGGTGCTGCCGATGGCGATCGCCGCGGCGATCATCGTGCCGCTCATGCTGTCGCAGGGGCGCGCGCTCGGTGCGCTTCAGCTCGGCGACGACTCGGCTGCCGGTCTCGGCATCCGGGTCAACGCCACCCGCCTGCTCCTCATCCTCGGTGCGGTCGCGCTGCTCGCGTTCGCGACCGCGGCCACCGGCCCTATCGCATTCGTCGCCTTCATGGCCGGCCCCATCGCCGCGCGCATCACCGGCCCCGGCGCCAACCTGCTCCTGCCGTCGGCGTTCGTCGGAGCCGTGCTCGTGCTCGGCGGCGACCTGATCGGCCAGTTCGCCTTCGGCACCCGCTATCCCGTCGGCGTCATCACCGGCGTCGTCGGCGCGCCGTACCTGATCTACCTGCTCATCCGCACCAACCGCTCCGGGGGTTCGCTATGACCGTCTCGCACAGCCTGTCCGCCGAGGGGGTGACGCTCGCCTACGGTGACCGCACCATCATCGACGGCCTCGACCTGCAGATCGCCCCCGGTCGCATCACCACCATCGTGGGGGCGAACGGATGCGGCAAGTCCACGCTGCTGCGCTCGCTGGCGCGCCTGCTGTCTCCGAGCGACGGCCAGATCGTGCTCGACGGCAGATCGGTGCATGCCCGCCCCACCAAGGAGGTCGCGCGCATCCTCGGGTTGCTGCCGCAGTCGCCGGTCGCGCCCGAGGGCATCGCGGTCGCCGATCTGGTCGGCCGTGGACGGCACCCGCATCAGAAGATGCTCGCCCGATGGAGCGCCCACGATTACGAGGTCGTGGCGGATGCCCTCGACGCCACCGGCATCTCCGACCTGGCCGACCGCAGCGTCGACGAGCTCTCGGGCGGTCAGCGCCAGCGCGTGTGGATCGCCATGGCGCTCGCACAGGAGACCGACATCCTGCTGCTCGACGAGCCGACCACCTTCCTCGACGTCGCCCACCAGGTCGAGGTCCTCGACCTGCTCACCGACCTGAGCGTCTCGCGCGGCACCACGATCGTCATGGTGCTGCACGACCTCAATCTCGCGGCCCGCTACGCCGACGAGCTGGTCGCCATGAAGGATGGGCGCGTGCACGCGACCGGTGCGCCGCAGGACATCGTCACCGCCGAACTCGTCGAAGAGGTCTTCGGCCTCGCCAATCAGATCACCATCGATCCGGTCTCCGGCAAGCCGATGGTCACACCCATCGGGAGGCACCATGTCCGCTGAGACGACCACGACCGACCGTCCGACCTACATCCTCACCCGCGCCGAGGTACGGGGGGTCGCGCGCGTCTCGCCCTCGTTCGTGCGGGTGACCTTCGGCGGGGACGACCTGTTCGAGTTCGGCACGCCGGGTGAGGTGTTCGACAGCCGCATCAAGCTGGTGTTCCCACCCGTATCCGGAGTCCTGCCTGAGCTCGACAGGGCATCCGACAACTGGTGGCAGGCGTTCCTCGCGGTGCCCGAGGAGGAGCGCGGGTCCATGCGCACCTATTCCGTGCGCGAGCTGCGGGTCGATGACGAGACCGGCACCGAGGTGGACGTCGACTTCGTGCTGCACCTCGAACCCGGACTGACCGGACCCGCGTCGCTGTGGGCGAGCCAGGCCGCGGTCGGGCAGGAGCTCTACCTGGTCGGCCCCCGCCGCGGGGTGGATGTCGACGCGCACGGAGGGGCCGAGTTCGCGCCGGGGACCGCGGCATCGGTCGTGCTCGCCGGCGACGAGACGGCCGCTCCGGCGATCGCCCGCATCCTCGAGGACGCACCGCAGGATCTGCGCGGCGTCGCCTTCATCGAAGTGCCCTCGCCCGCCGACGTCCTCCGCATCGACGCACCTTCGGGGGTCGAGGTGCATTGGCTGCCGCGCGACATCGGTGAGCCGCACGGCTTGCGGCTCATCCCCGCCGTGCTCGCCCACCTCGGCGACGCCGACGCCACGGACGAGATCCGGGTGAAGGACATCGATGGTGAGGACCTGCTGTGGGAGACGCCGGACTACTCCGGTCTCGGCGAGGACATCGCCACGGGGGATGCTGCGGCCGAACGCTACTTCTGGATCGCGGGGGAGAGCGGCGTGGTCACCACGCTGCGTCGCCACCTGGTCAAGGACCTCGGCATCGATCGCGGGCAGGTGGCGTTCATGGGCTACTGGCGTCGCGGCGTCGCCATGCGGGGCTGACGCGCTCACCCCCCCCTGCCAAAACGGAGACGACCCGAGCACCGTCCGGCGTGTCATGTCTCGACGCGCCGCCCGGATGCCGGGTCGTCTCCGTTTCGGCCCGCCGCAGCCGCCGTGCGGCGTGCGGCAACGGGGACTACTTGGCGAGGAACTCCTTCAGCGCGGCGTTGACCTCGTCGGCGTGGGTCCACAGCAGGCCGTGCGGAGCGCCCTCGACCTCGACGTAGTCGGCGTCGGGCACTGCCTGGTGGAATCGACGGGCGGTGGCATCGATCGGCAGGATGTTGTCCTTCGTCCCGTGCAGGATCAGAGTGGGCTTTCCGGCGGAGCGCACGGCCTCGACGTCGGTGCGGAAGTCTTCGATCCACGCCGGCACGACCGCGTAGGCGGCCACGGGGGCGCTGCCGACCGCGACGTTCCAGCTGCCGGTCACCGCCTGCTCGCTGATGCGCGAGCCCAGGTTCTCGTCGAGGTTGTAGAAGTTCTTGTAGAAGTCGGTGAACCACGCGAAGCGATCGCCCTTGGCGGCAGCCTCGATGCCGTCGAAGACCTCCTGCGGCACGCCCTCGGGGTTGTCGTCGCGCTGCACGAGGAAGGGCTCGAGCGAGGCGAGGAAGGCGAGCTTGGCGACACGGTCGTGTCCGTGGCGGGCGACGTAGCGTGCGAGCTCTCCGGTGCCCATCGAGAAGCCGACCAGCACGACGTCGCGCAGGTCGAGGGTCTCGAGCACGGTGTTCAGGTCGGCGGCGAAGGTGTCGTAGTCGTACCCGGTGTTCACCTTCGACGATCCGCCGAAGCCGCGGCGGTCGTAGGTGATGACGCGGTAGCCCTGGGCGAGGAGCTCACGGGTCTGACGCTCCCAGCTGTGACCGTCGAGCGGATAGCCGTGGATCAGGACGACGGGCTGACCCGATCCCTGGTCTTCGTAGTAGAGCTCGATCGGGGTGCTGTTCTCGGTGCCGACGGTGATGTAACCCATGATCCTGATCCTTTCGGTTCCGGTGAGAACGGTCGTTCTCGCTCGATGTGACCAATCTAGAGAACGTTCGTTCTCGTGTCAAGTAGACTTCTGGACATGACCGAAGACGAGGCTCGCGAGCGCATCCTCTCCACCGCCGAGGAGCTGTACTACCGCAAGGGGTACGCGGCCGTCGGCATGGACGAGCTGCGTCAGGAGGCCGGGGTCTCGCTGCGCCGCCTCTACTCGCTGTTCCCGTCGAAGACCGACATCGTCGTCGCCGTGCTCGCACGCAAGCACGCCGAGTGGGAGTCGGGCCTGTCGGGTGCCGTGGCGGATGCGGGCGGCGACCCGCGCGCACGTCTCCTCGCCGTCTACGGCTATCTCGAGAACTGGTTCTGCGCCGACGACTTCCGCGGCTGCGCATTCATCAACGCGTTCGGTGAACTCGGCGGCACGAATCCCGAGGTTGCCGAGATCGTTCGGGCGCACAAGGCCTCGTTCCAGGAGTACATGGCGGGTCTCGTCGCCCAGACGGGCGCGTCCCCCGCGCTCGCCGCGCAACTGTCCATCCTCGCCGAGGGGGCGCAGAGCACGGCCGCGATCTCGGCCGACCCGGCAGTGGCCGCGCAGGCCAGGGGAGCCGCCGAAGTCCTGATCGACGCGGCCTTCACGCGCGCCTGATCCTTCCGCGTGAGTCGGGCATGATGGGGGTTTTGACTAACCTGGTTAGCGAAATGCCGTTCCGGTGTCAAGGGCGATGCGTCGCGCGCGGGCGTCTCGTAGCCTGCGGAGCATGGAATCACGCACAGAGGGCATCGGTCGTCAGTCGCTGATCATCGCGGCGGCGACGTTCATGGTGATCGCGGCCGCTGTCGGCGCGGGGGCATTCGGCGGTGCGTCCGTCGATGACCTGCAGGACGGGGCCCTCTCCGCCCAGGGCTCGTACCTCGCGCCCGCGGGGCCCGCATTCTCGATCTGGTCGCTGATCTACCTCGGCCTGTTCGCGTACACGGTGTGGCAGGCGTTCCCCGCCCAGCGGCAGGACCCGCGTCAGCAGGCCGTGGGCGGATGGATCGCCGCGTCGATGGTGCTGAACGGGCTGTGGCTGGTGACCGCACGATTCCTGACGCTCTGGCTCACCGTCGTCGTGATCGCGGCGCTGCTGGCCGTGCTCGCTCGAGTGATCGTGCTGCTCGGTCGCTTCCCCGCCCGCAGCCTCGCCGATCGCATCCTCACCGACGGCGCGAACGGCCTGCACTTCGGCTGGGTCACGATCGCCACCGTCGCCAACACCGCCGCCTGGCTCACGCAGATCGCACCGCAGAGCTGGGCGCAGGCCGCCGATGCCTGGGCGATCGGCGTGCTGGTCGTCGTCCTCGTGATCGGAGCCGCCGCCGCCTGGATCACCGGACGCATCGCCCCCGCCCTCGCGACGGCCTGGGGTCTGGCATGGCTCGCCGTCGGACGGCTCACCGGAGAACCTCAGAGCACGCCGACCGCGATCGCCGCGATCACCGTGGCGGTGATGCTCGTCATCACCGGCATCGTGGCGGTGTCGCGCCGGTCGCGCGCCGTGGACGCCGACGCTCAGAGCACCAGGCGGTAGCCCATCCCCGATTCGGTGAGCAGGTGCACGGGAGCGCCGGGCTCCTGCTCGAGTTTCTTGCGCAGCTGCGACATGTACAGGCGCAGGTAGCCGGAGTCGGAGACCTGCTCGCTGCCCCAGATCTCCTTCAGCAGATCCTGGCGCGTGACCAGGGCGCCCGGATGCCGGGAGAGGTGCTCCAGCATCCGCCACTCGGTCGGGGTCAGGTGCACGCGCGCTCCGCCCCGTGTCACGGTCTTCGTCGAGAGGTCGACCACCACATCGCCGAAGGCCACGGTCGACTCGCCGCTGGCCGGGATGGAGCGACGCGAGAGCGCACGCAGCCGCGCCAGCAGCTCGTCGACCTGGAAGGGCTTGGTCACGAAGTCGTCGGCGCCGGCGTCGAGCGCTTCGACCTTGTCGGCCGAACCCGTGCGACCGGAGACCACGATGATCGGCACGTTGGTCCATCCGCGCAGCGCCTGGATCACCTCGATGCCGTCGAGTCGGGGCATCCCCAGGTCGAGCATGATGAGGTCGGGGTGGGTCTGGGCGGCCGCAGCGATGGCGGCGGCCCCGTCGGGAGCCACGACCACCTCGTATCCGTGCGCGGCGAGGGTGATCCTCAGCGCGCGGACCATCTGCGGATCGTCGTCGGCGATGAGCAGCTTCACTCCGTGCCCTCCGTGTCGGCAAGTCCTGCGGCCAGCGGCAGGGAGATGACCATGGTGAGGCCTCCGCCAGGCGTGTCCTCGGGTGTCAGGGTACCGCCCATGCCCTCGGTGAACCCGCGCGACAGGGCGAGTCCGAGTCCCAGCCCTGTCGTGTTGTCGGTGTCGCCGAAGCGCTGGAACGGCTGGAAGATGCGGTCGCGCCGCTCGGGGGAGACGCCGTCGCCCCGGTCGATGATGCGGATCTCGGCGCGGCCGCCGAGGGCGCTCGTGGAGACGATGACCCGTGCGTCTTCGGGGGAGTGCCGATGGGCGTTGGCGATCACGTTGACCAGCACGCGCAGCAGCAGCACGGGGTCGGCATGCAGCGGCGGCAGGTCGGGGTCGAGGGCGAGCTCGACGTCGGACGGCCCGAGCCCCAGCTCATCGACGGCGGCGAGCACGCAGCCGGCCGCGTCCATCCGCGACGACGACACGGCGAGCACGCCGGCCTGCACGCGGCTCACGTCGAGCAGGTCGGTGACCAGCGTCGACAGCGTCGCGAGACTCTCGTCGGCGGTGGCGAGCAGTTCTTCGCGATCGGAGGCCGACAGTCCGTGCGCACCGCGCAGACCGCCGATGGCGGCGACCGCCGAGGCGAGGGGGCGGCGCAGGTCGTGGCTGACGGCCGACAGCAGGGCGCTGCGCACCTGGTCGGTCTCGGCGAGTGCTTCCGCCTCGCTCGCGGTGGCACGCAGATCGGTGTGCTCGATCGCGGCGGAGAGCTGGGCGACGATCGCATCCAGCAGGCGGCGTTCGGGTCCGGCGAGCGGCTCGCCGTTCAGCTCCAGCACCGCACGGGGCCCGCCCCCGGGGACGACGCCGACGGGGATGGTCGTGGCACGTCCGTCGGCCACGGGTTCGCCGTCGCTCGCGAGCACCTCGCCGTCGGGAGCGATCAGGCGCACGCCGCTCAGCCCGAACGCCTCTCGGGTGCGGCTGACCAGAGCCAGCACGGCGTTGTCGCCGCGGAGCACGTTGCCGGCGACTGCGGCGAGCAGCTCGGCCTCGGCGGCGGCGCGCTGCGCGGTGCGGGCCCGTCGCGCAGCCTGGTCCACGATGATGCTGACCAGGATCGCGATGAGCACGTAGAGGGCGAGCGCGAGCACGTGCAGCGGATGCGCGATCGTGATCGTGAACAGCGGAGCGACGAAGAGGAAGTCGAGAGTGACGCCCGAGAGCACCGCCGCGAACACCGCAGGGCGGATGCCGCCGATGAGGGCGACAACGACCACGAGCAGCTGGTACGCGAGCACCTCGGCGGTGATCGACTCGGGGCTGCGGAACGTGAACATGATCCACGACAGGATCGGTCCGAAGACGAGCGCGACGCCGAAACCGAGCAGCTGTCGACGCCAGCCCAGGGCTCCGCCGGTGATGCGCGGCAGCACCATCCGCCCACCCGCTGCGGCGTGCGTGACGATGTGCACGTCGATGTCGCCGGAGCGGCGGATGACCTCAGAGCCGATGCCGGGACCGGTCAGCGCAGCGGTGAGGCGACTGCGCCGGCTGACGCCGATCACGAGCTGGGTGGCGTCCGCGCCCTGCGCGAACTCCACCAGGGTGGCGGGGATGTCGTCGCCCACGACCTGGTGGTAGGTGCCGCCGAGCGACTCCACGAGCGTGCGTTGCGCGGCGAGGGCTCCCGGTGTCTCGTCGCGCAGGCCGTCCTGCGCGGTGATGTGCACCGCCAGCAGCTCGCCGCCGGCGGAGCGGGCCGCGATCCTGGCGCCGCGGCGCAGCAGGGTCTCGCCCTCGGGGCCGCCGGTCAGGGCGACGACCACGCGCTCCCTGGCCTGCCAGTTGCCCTCGATGCCCTGCTCCGCCCGGTAGGTGCGCAGCGCGCTGTCGACCTCGTCGGCGAGCCAGAGCAGGGCCAGCTCGCGCAGTGCGGTGAGGTTGCCGAGGCGGAAGTAGTTCGACAGGGCGGCGTCGATCCGCTCGGCCGGGTAGACGAGTCCGGCCGAGAGTCGATCACGGAGCGTCTGCGGGGCGAGGTCGACGACCTCGATCTCATCGGCGGCGCGGACCACGGCGTCCGGGATCGTCTCCTGCTGCGCGATGCCGGTGATCTTCTCGACCACGGCGTTCAAAGACTCGATGTGCTGCACGTTGACGGTGGTCACCACGTCGATGCCCGCATCCAGCAGCTCGTCCACGTCCTGCCAGCGCTTGGCGTTGCGCGAGCCGGGGACGTTGGTGTGCGCCAGCTCGTCCACGAGGGCGATCTCGGGTGCCCGCTCGAGCACGGCGTCGACGTCGAGTTCGGTCAGGGCGATCCCGCGGTGGAGGTCGACCCGGCGGGGCACCTCGGGGATTCCGGCGGTCTGCGCCTGCGTCGCGGCGCGGTCGTGCGTCTCGACGATCGCGATCACGACGTCATGGCCCTCGTCGAGCATGCGTCGTCCCTCGGCGAGCATCTCGTAGGTCTTGCCGACGCCGGGGGCGGCTCCGAGGAGTACCCGGAGCCGCCCCCGGCGGGAGTGGCCGTGAGATCGACGAAGTGGCGCTGCGGTCATTCGCCCTCCCGTTCATCGAGCGCGAGATTGAGCTCGGCGACGTTGATGCGCTCCGCGCCGAGGAATCCCAGATCCCGCCCTTGAATCCTAGACTCCACGAGGTCGCGCACCTCCTGTGCGGAGAGTCCGCGGGCCTCGGCGACGCGCGGCACCTGCAGCAGTGCGTACGCCACGCTGATGTGCGGGTCGAGCCCGGAACCCGAGGCGGTGACCGCGTCGGCCGGCACCTGCGACGGGTCGACCCCCTCGCGCTCCGCGATCGCGGCCTTGCGCTCCGCGATCGCTGCGACCAGGTCGGTGTTCTCCGGGCCGAGGTTGCTTCCGCTGGAGCCCGCGCCGTCGTAGCCGTCGCCCGCGGCGGAGGGCCGCGACTGGAAGTACTCCGGGAGCGCCTCGCCGTCGTCATCGGTGAAGGACTGGCCGATCAGCGAGCTGCCCCTGTCGTCGGGAAGGGGGGAGCCATTGGCCTGCCACGGGAGCAGGAGCTGCCCGATGCCGGTGACCAGGAGTGTGTAGGCGACACCGAGCACGAGGGTGAGGACGAGCATCGCGCGGACGGCGACACCGGTGGTGCGGACCGCGGTGCGTGTGGAGGACATGTCTGGATTCCTTTTCCGAGCCGGGTCAGAAGCCCGGGATGAGACTGACGACGAGGTCGATGATCTTGATGCCGATGAACGGAGCGATCACGCCGCCGAGTCCATAGATCAGCAGGTTGCGCTGCAGGATCTGCGAGGCGCTCGCCGGGCGGTACTTCACTCCGCGCAGGGCCAGGGGGATCAGGAACACGATCACGATCGCGTTGAAGATGATCGCGCTGGTGACGGCCGACGCCGGCGAGTGCAACTGCATGATGTTGAGCGCCGCGAGTCCGGGGAAGACGCCCATGAACATCGCCGGGATGATCGCGAAGTACTTCGCGATGTCATTGGCGAGCGAGAACGTGGTGAGCGCTCCGCGCGTGATGAGCAGCTGCTTGCCGATGCGCACGATGTCGATCAGCTTGGTCGGGTCGGAGTCGAGGTCGACCATGTTGCCGGCCTCCTTCGCCGCCGAGGTGCCGGTGTTCATCGCCACGCCGACGTCCGCCTGGGCGAGCGCGGGGGCGTCGTTGGTGCCGTCGCCGGTCATCGCGACCAGACGGCCGCCCTCCTGCTCGCGCCGGATGAGCTCGAGCTTGTCCTCGGGCGTCGCCTCGGCGAGGAAGTCGTCGACCCCGGCCTCAGCGGCGATCGCCTTCGCCGTGAGCGGGTTGTCGCCCGTGATCATGACCGTGCGGATGCCCATCGCGCGCAGTTCCTCGAAGCGCTCGCGGAGGCCGTCCTTCACGATGTCCTTGAGGTGCACCACGCCGAGGACGCGACCGTCGGCACCGGGCGTCTTCACGGCGACCACGAGCGGGGTGCCGCCGCTCTCGGCCACGGCATCCGTGCGCGTCGTGAGCTCGACGTCGTCGCCGTCGAGCCCGAGCCAGGCCCGCACCGCGGAGCCGGCGCCCTTGCGGATCTGCGTGCCGTCGGCGAGGTCGAGGCCCGACATGCGCGTCTGCGCCGTGAACGGCACGACCACCGCGTCCTCCGGTGCGGTCACCCGGATGTCGTTCGCGGCGGCGAGTTCGACGATCGAGGCGCCCTCGGGGGTGGGGTCTGCAAGCGACGACAGTGCGGCGACGTGCAGCAGCTCCTCGCCGTCGACACCCGGGAGGGCGAGCACCTCGTGGGCGCGGCGGTTGCCGTAGGTGATGGTGCCGGTCTTGTCGAGCAGCAGGGTGGTGACATCTCCTGCCGCCTCGACCGCGCGCCCCGACATCGCGAGCACGTTGCGCTGCACGAGGCGGTCCATGCCGGCGATGCCGATCGCCGAGAGCAGCGCCCCGATGGTGGTCGGGATGAGGCAGACGAGCAGCGCGATCAGCACCGGGATGCTGACGGGAGAGGCGGCGTACGACGCGATCGGGTTCAGGGCGAGCACCACGACGACGAAGATGATCGACAGGCTCGCGAGCAGGATGTTCAGCGCGATCTCGTTGGGGGTGCGCTGGCGGCTGGCCCCCTCGACCAGCGCGATCATGCGGTCGACGAAGGTCTCCCCCGGCTTCGAGGTGATGCGCACCACGATGCGGTCGGACAGCACGCGGGTGCCACCGGTCACGGCGCTGCGGTCGCCGCCGGACTCGCGGATCACCGGCGCGCTCTCGCCCGTGATGGCCGATTCGTCGACGGTGGCGATGCCCGCGACGATGTCGCCGTCGCCGGGGATCAGCTCGCCCGCTGTCACGATCACGATGTCGTCGCGCTGCAGCTCGGCCGACGAGACCTGGGCGGTCGCGGCGTGCTCGGCGGCGGCATCCGCTGCCTTGTCGTAACCGACCACACGCCGGGCCATCGTGCTGGTGCGGGTCTTGCGCAGGCTCGCGGCCTGCGCCTTTCCTCGGCCCTCGGCGACCGACTCCGCCACGTTGGCGAACAGCACGGTGAGCCACAGCCAGATCGCGATGCCCCAGGTGAAGGGGGCGGGAACCGCGGTGCCGCCGGAGTCGGCCGGGCCGCCCAGGAACGGCTCGGCGATCGCGAGCACGGTGGTGAACGCGGCGCCGACCCAGACCAGCAGCATGACGGGGTTGCGCACGAGCGCTGCCGGGTTGAGCTTGCGCAGGGCCCCGGGAAGGGCCTGCACGAGCTGCGACCAGCCGAAGGAGCGCGGCGGTTGTGCGGGTGTGGATGCCGGAGCATCCTGCTGTTCGGAGGGGGTGGTGATGAGGGTCATGGTCAGACGAGTCCTTCAGCGAGGGGTCCCAGTGCGAGCACGGGGAAGTAGGTGAGCGCGGTGACGATGACGGTCACGGCGAGGAGCAGGCCGACGAACTGCGGCCGGTGCGTGGGCAGGGTGCCGGAGGTCGCCGGCACACGCTGCTGCGCCGCGAACGAGCCGGCCAGAGCGAGCACGAGCACGATCGGCAGGAACCGGCCGAGCAGCATCGCGATGCCGAGCGCGGTGTTGAACCACGGGGTGTTCGCGGTGAGTCCGGCGAAGGCGGAGCCGTTGTTGTTCGACGCCGAGGTGAAGGCGTAGAGCACCTCGCTCATGCCGTGCACGCCGGGGTTCAGGATGCTGGTCGACTCGACATCGGCGCGGATGCCGGGGATCGCGAAGCTCAGCGCGGTGCCGGCCAGCACGAGGGTCGGCGTCACCAGGATGTACAGGCTCGCGAGCTTGATCTCCCGCGGACCGATCCGCTTGCCCAGGTACTCCGGCGTGCGGCCGACGAGCAGTCCGCCGACGAACACCGCGATGATCGCGAGCACCAGCATGCCGTACAGGCCCGAGCCGACGCCGCCGGGGGCGACCTCGCCGAGCATCATGTTCAGCATGGGCATCATGCCGCCGAGCGCGGTGTACGAGTCGTGCATCGAGTTGACGGCGCCCGTCGAGGTGAGGGTGCTCGCGCTGCCGAACAGCGTGGAGCCGAGGATGCCGAAGCGCACCTCCTTGCCCTCCATCGCGGCCCCGGCGAGTTCCGGAGCGGTGCCGCGGCCGGCCAGCTCGAGCGCCGAGAGGGCGAACGTCGAGACGAGGAAGATCGTGCCCATCACGGCGGCGATCGCGTAGCCCTGGCGGTGGTCGCCGATCATGCGGCCGAACGTGCGGGGGAGGGCGAACGGGATCACGAGGATCAGCAGCACCTGCAGCAGGTTCGTGAAGCCGGTCGGGTTCTCGAAGGGGTGCGCCGAGTTGGCGTTGAAGAAGCCGCCGCCGTTGGTGCCGAGGAGCTTGATCGCCTCCTGCGAGGCCACCGGACCTCCCGGGATGGTCTGCGTGCCGCCGGACACCGTGGTGACGTCGGTGAAGCCCGCGAAGTTCTGGATCACGCCGCCCGCGAGCAGCGCCACCGCGCCGATGAGGGCGATCGGGAGGAGGATGCGGCCGAGACCGCGGATCAGGTCGACCCAGAAGTTGCCGATCGTGGCGGAACCACGGCGAGCGAGACCGCGGATGAGGGCGATCGCGATGGTGAGGCCCACCGCCGCCGACACGAAGTTCTGCACGGTGAGACCCGCGAGCTGCACGGTGTAGCCCATCGTCTGCTCGGGGGAGTACGACTGCCAGTTGGTGTTGGCCACGAACGAGGCGGCGGTGTTGAAGGACAGCCCCTCCGGCACCGCCGGGAGGCCGAGGGACTGCGGCAGGAACGCCTGCAGTCGCTGCAGGCCGTAGACCAGCAGAACGCCGACCACCGAGAACGCCAGCACGCTGCGGGCGTACGCGCGCCAGGTCTGCTCCGACGACGAGTCGACGCCGATGAGCCGATAGACGCCGCGCTCGACCCGCAGGTCGCGCGCCGACGTGAAGACGTGGGCGATGTAGTCGCCGAGGGGGCGGTAGAGGAGCACGAGCACGACCACGACGGCCGTGACCTGCAGGATGCCGAACCAGATCGTCGCGTCCATCAGAACCTCTCCGGCGCGACGAGCGCGACCACGAGGTAGACGACGGCGGCGACCGCAAGGGCGGCGGCGAGGATCTCGAAGACGATCACAGCCGCTCCACCCCCTTGGCCACCAGGGACACGAGGGCGAACAGCGCGAGAGTCAGCGCGATGTAGATGATGTCGAGCACGGATCCGATACAACTCCCGCACGGCCCCGGCAGCCGCCATCCTCACGCTTCCCCTACGCCCTCCGCGCGGATGCATGCGGGTTGCTCACGGCATCCGTGTCCCCGCCGCTCCCGCCTGATCTCGTTCCGGTCGCACTTGCTGTCGCTTCCGATGCTCTCGGGCGGCAGCAAGTGCGACCGGAACGGCCCGCGTCGGCCATATGCTCACGAGGTGGGAATCGGAAGGATGCGGATCGGCGCCGGGACGTGGGTCGTCGCCGGGCTGGTCGTGGTCGCCCTCGTGTGCATCGTCACCGGGTTCCTGCCGCGCTCCGACGCCGGGGCATTGGGCGAGCGGATCGCGCCCGTGCTGGGGTTCGTCGTCGCGATCACGATCGTCGCCGAGCTCGCCCGCGACGCCGCGGTCTTCGACGTCGTCTCGCAACGACTCGCCCGCTGGGGACGCGGTCGGGTGCTCGTGCTGTGGGCGCTGGTGGTCGCGCTCGCCGTGGTGAGCACGGTGTTCCTGTCGCTCGACACGACCGCCGTGATCGTCACCCCGGTCGTCGTCGTGCTCGCGCAGAGCATCGGCGTCTCACCCCTTCCCTTCGCCCTGGCGACCGTGTGGCTCGCCAACACGGCATCCCTCGCGCTCCCGGTCTCGAACCTCACCAACCTGCTCGCCGCCCCCGCCATCGGCGCCGGCCCCGCGGCGTTCTTCGCGCTCAGCTGGGCACCGACGCTCGTCGGCATCCTCGTGCCCGTCGCGATCCTGACGATCCTGCATCGGCGCACGGTCTTCGGTGCGTACGAGACCCCGGTGGCACGGCGGCCCGCCGACCCGACGCTGTTCTGGAGCGCGACCGGCATCCTGCTCGTGCTGATGCCTCTGCTCGCCCTGACCCACGATGTCTGGATCCCGGCCGCGGTCGCCGCGCTCGCGCTGATCGGCCTGTTCGCGGTCCGGCGGCGCCGGGCGCTGCGGCTCTCGCTCGTCCCGTGGCAGGCGCTCGCGCTCGCCGCGTCGCTGTTCGTGCTGGTCGAGGCCGCGCACGCGCAGGGCCTGCTCGACTTCCTGACCTCGCCGACCGCGAACGGCGACGCTCCCGGCGACCTGTTCCGGCTGGCCGCGCTGGGGGCCGTGAGCGCGAACGGGATCAACAACCTCCCGGCATACCTGGTGCTCGAGCCCGCCGCCGGCGATCCGGTCGCGCTGATGGCGCTGCTGATCGGCGTGAACATCGGCCCGCTCATCACGCCATGGGCGTCGCTCGCGACCCTCCTGTGGCATCACCGGATCGTCGCGTTGGGCGTCACGATCCGATGGAGCCGTTTTATGCTGTGGGGTGTGGTGGCTGCGGTGCCGACCGTGCTCGCCGCCGTGCTCGTGCTCTGGCTCGTCTCGGGCTAGTGCTCCGTTCCGGTCGCACCTCCTGCCGCCCCCGAGGCGCGGAGGCGGCACGAAATGCGACCGGAAGGGGGAGCGGGCCGGAAGAGGAAGTGCGCCGGGCCTGACAGGATGTCGGTCATGAGCGTTCTCTACGACTACTTCTCCGCGCCGAACGACGAGCGGGCCGTCACCGTCCTCCAGGTGGAGGGCGGACCGACCGCGGAGGAGTCGGGCTTCGATGCCGGAACGCTCGGCGGCATCGACCCGGTCGTGCAGCTCGGCACGCTCGAGGCGCTGCTGACGGGCGTGCCGTACGACGAGGTGACCGACGACCCGCGTGCCGGCCACAACCTCGCGATGAGCGACGACTACGACCGGATCGTCATCACCGTGACGGATGCGCTGGCCGCCGCTCTCGCCGCAGCCGACGACGTCCGTCTGGCAGAGGTCGCGGAGCCGTGGTCGCAGACCGAAGAGCTCGAAGGGGCCGATCCGGCCCAGCTGGCCGCGTTCGCGCGGGACCTCGCCGCGCTCGCTCGTCGCGCCGCGGCGTCCGACCACCGCCTTTACTGCTGGACCAGCATCTAGGACGCTCGTCCGCGCAGGACGCACCCCAGCGGTGAGCCGTCACGGGGCCTCGATCAGCGTGCGGTCGGCCACTCCTCGGCGAGAAGGCCGTAGTTCATGCCGTCGAGCCATTCGCCCGAGCGATGCAATGCCGTCTTCCGGCTGAACTCCTCTCGGCGCATCCCGAGCCGCTCCATGAGGCGCCAGGACGGCTCGTTGTCGGCGAAGCACCCCGCATGCACCCGGCGCAGGCCCAATGCGCCGAAGCACACGTCGATCACCGCGCGGATCGCCTCTGTCGCGTAGCCGTGCCCGGTGTGCGCGGGGTCGAGAACCCAGCCGAGCTCGGCCTCGACGCCCTTCGCCCGGGCGTCGACCTCGAGCTGCGCCCACCCGTCGCCGCGCCGCACCATGATGTCGCCGATCGGGGTCGGGGCGGTGCTTTCGGCGTCGGGCAGCAGCTCCACGATGTACAGGGAGGCGAGCCGCTCGGGGTCGAGATACCGCTCACGGAACGCGTCTTGCGTGTCGGGAGCGGCACCGAGCCACCGGTTCACCTCGGGGAGCCGACGCCACTCCCACATCGCATCGACGTCGGCGGGCGTGCACGGGCGCACCTGCAGTCGGGCCGTCCGCGCGGGCCACGGCTCGGGGGTTCGCGTGTCGGTCATCGCTCCACCCTAGGCGCGTCCGGCGACGTCGATCACGGGGTCTCCCCGCCGACCCGTCGCATCTCCTCCGCGAGCGCGCTGTTCGTCTCGGCGAACCGTGCGGTGATGTTCTCGCGCACCTCGGGCGACTTGTTCTGGCTGAGTTTGGCTCGCGCATCGAAGCGGGTCACGCGCATCCGCAGTCCGACCGTGCCCTTGGCGGCGCGGCGGGTGCCCTCCTCGTCCTCCGACAGGTGTCGGCCGTGCTGCTGATGATCCTCGAAGTGGTCGGTCAGCCGCGAGAGCATGGCGTAGTTCTCCTCTTCGCTCAGGATCTCGGGGATGCCGTACAGGTGCGCGGTCACGTGGTTCCACGTCGGGACCAGATCGCCCGGTGCGTACAGTGTCGGTGACACGTAGTCATGCGGTCCCTGGATGATCACGAGCACTTCATGCCGGCCGAGTTCGTGGAGCTGCTCGTCCGGGCGCCCGAAGTGGCTCGCGATCACGATGTCGTCGTCGTCCTCCATCAGCAGCGCGGGATAGTGCGAGGCGACCAGGCCGCCGCTCGCCGGGGAGACGAACGTCGCCCAGGGGTTCCCGCGGATGAGGCGCTTGACCTCGTCGGGATCGGTCATCAGGTAGCGGGGCGTGTGGCGCATCAGGATTCCTCTCTTCGGCGGTCGGTCAGACGGGTGCGCACCGCGAGGGCGGCGCAGGCGATCACGGCGAGTCCGCCGACGGCGGTCGCCCAACCGATCTGTTCGTGGAGGAGGAGCGCGGCCCACGCGATGCTCATCACGGGCTGGACGAGCTGGATCTGGCTGACCTGCGCCATCGGACCGATCGCGAGCCCGCGGTACCAGGCGAAGAAGCCGAGGAACATGCTCACCGCCGCGAGGTAGGCGAACGCGAGCCATTGCACGGGCGTCGCGGCGGGCGGCTGCTGGATCGCCGACGCGACGGTGAGTGCCGTCATCAGTGGGGCGGCGACGATCAGCGCCCACGACACGGTCTGCCAGGAGCCGAGTTCACGCGCGAGCAGACCGCCCTCCGCGTAGCCGACCGCCGCAGCGATCACGGCCCCGAACAGCAGCAGATCCGCGCCGGTGAGGGAGCCGATGCCCCCGTTCTGCAGTGCCGCGAAGACCACCGCCGCGACCGCACCGAGGACAGCGAAGAACCAGAAGGACGGGGCGGGGCGTTCCCCGGTGCGGAGCACCACGGCGACCGCGGTCGCCGCGGGAAGCAGGCCGATCACGACGGCGCCGTGGCTCGCGGGGGTCGTGGTCATCGCGAAAGATGTGAGCAGCGGGAAGCCGGCCACGACTCCACCCGCGACGATCGCGAGACGGCCCCACTGGATCGTCGTGGGCGGGCGCTGACGCGTGATCGCGAGTGCGGCACCGGCGAGGAGGGCGGCGACGACCGCGCGCCCGGAGCCGATGAACAGCGGTGAGAGCCCGCCGATCGCGATGCGTGTGAACGGGAGGGTGAACGAGAAGGCGAGGACGCCGAGGAGCCCCCACCAGAGTCCGGCACGCGTCGATAGCAGTGGCCGCGTGGAAGCGATAACGCTACTCTGTTCTTTCATGAGCAAGGATAGCAGTGACCGGATCGTCGCCGGAGTGCGTGCGTGGATCGCATCCGCTTCTCCGGGCGCGCGAGTCCCCTCGAATCGTGCGCTCATGGCGCAGTACGGCGCGAGTCCGATCACCGTGCAGAAGGCGATGCAGCAGCTCGTGCGACTCGGTCTGGTCGAGTCCAGGCCCGGCGCGGGTACGTTCGTGCGGGCCGTGCCCGCCGCCCGTTCGGTCGACTACGGCTGGCAGACGGCCGCCCTCGGCACGGCGCCCGCGGGACTCATCGGCCTGTCATCGACGCAGCGCACCGTCGCCCCCGACGCGATCGGACTGCACTCGGGCTACCCCGCGGTCGACCTGCTGCCGCAGCGGCTCGTGCGACAGGCCCTGGTGCGTGCCGCTCGGTCGGACGCGGCGCTGATCCGTTCGCCCGCCGCAGGCCTTCCCGATCTGCAGGCGTGGTTCGCGGCGGAACTCGCATCCTCCGCCCCCGCGGGGGTCACCCCCGCATCGGCGCGCGATGCCCTGATCATCTCGGGCAGCCAGAGCGGGCTGAGCTCGATCTTCCGTGCCGTGGTGGGTGTCGGCCAGCCGCTGCTGATCGAGTCGCCGACGTACTGGGGCGCGATGCTCGCGGCCGCGCAGGCCGGCGTCGTGCTGGTGCCGATCCCCTCCGGGCCGCACGGCCCCGATCCGGATGACGTCGAGCGGGCGTTCGCGCAGACCGGAGCCCGCGCGTTCTACGCGCAGCCGACCTTCGCCAACCCGACCGGCGCGCAGTGGCCGGTCGCGACGGGGGAGGCCGTGCTCGAGACCGTCCGTCGGCACGGGGCCTTCCTGATCGAGGACGACTGGGCGCACGACCTGGGGATCGACGCCGACCCGCGCCCGGTCGCCGCGTCCGATGACGACGGACACGTCGTGTACCTGCGCTCGCTCACGAAGAGCGCCTCGCCCGCCCTCCGCGTCGCGGCCGTGATCGCGCGCGGACCCGCGCGGGAGCGCATCCTCGCGGATCGCGCGGCCGAGTCGATGTACGTGAGCGGGGTGCTGCAGACCGCGGCCCTCGACGTGGTCACCCAGCCCGCGTGGCGCACGCACCTGCGCGGCTTCCGCGAGCACTTGCGCGCGCGCCGCGACCTGCTGGTCTCGAGCCTCGCCGCGCACGCCCCCTCCGCGCACGTCGAGAGCGTTCCGGTGGGCGGCCTGAACCTGTGGGTGCGGCTGCCGGAGGGGACGGATGTCGCGCGGGTGGTCCGTGAGTGCGAGGTGCGCGGTCTGATCATCGCCCCGGGCTCCGAGTGGTTCCCGGCGGAGCCCTCCGGCTCCTACGTGCGCCTCAACTACGCGAACGCCGACACCGCCCGCTTCGCGGAGGCCGCCGGCATCCTGGGCGCCGTGCTGGACGGGTCCTGAGGGGTCGCTCAGCCCGCTCCGGTCGCAGTTCCTGTCGCCCGCGAGCCGAGGAGGCGGCAGCAACTGCGACCGGAAGGCGGATCTCAGGCTTCGGGGGCGCCGTCCTGCGGCGGGCCGGCGGGGCGGTGGGCGCGACGGCCCGCCACCACGACCGGACGACCGGCACGCTCCTGACCGGGCAGCGGGCGGGAGCGGCGGCCGTAGATGAGCTCCGACGAGTCGAGCAGCCACGGCACGAGAGTGATCGACACCCCGTGCACGAGCATGAGCTGGTTGGCGAGACGGCGCGCGCGACGGTTGTGCAGGAACGACTCCCACCAGTGGCCGACGATGTACTGCGGCAGGTACACCGTCACGACCGACGAGCCGTGCTTCTCGCGGTACTGCTTGATGAACTGGGTCACCGGCTGCGCGAACGAGCGATACGGCGACTCGACGATCACGAGCGGGATCGGCACCAGGTGGTCGGCCCAGTCCTTCTGCAGCTGGGCCGCATCGTCGGAGGCCACGGCCACGTGCACCGCCAGCGTCTTGCCGTGCTTGGCCGCGATCGCGTAGTCGATGGCCTTCACGACGGGCTTCTGCAGTCGGTTGACGAGCACGATGGCGAGGTCGCCGGTCGCACCGAACTTCGTGGTGTCGTCGATCGCGATCTCATGCTCGACGTCGCGGTAGTACCGCTTCACCCCCAGCATCAGGAAGGCGAGGATCGGGATCGCGAAGAAGACCAGGTATGCGCCGTGCGTGAACTTGGTGATCGTCACGATGACCAGCACGAGCACGGTCATCGCGGCGCCCGTGGAGTTGATGATGAGTCCGACCTTCGCCGAGCGGCGGTCGGATGCCGAGGCGCCGTCGATCCCCGAGTCCTTCGTGCCCCCGACCGGTCCGCGCAGCACGCGTCGCCAGTGCCGCACCATGCCGATCTGTCCGAGCGAGAACGAGACGAACACGCCGATGATGTACAGCTGGATCAGCGTGGTCAGCTTCGCCTGGAAGATCACCAGCACCGCGATCGCCGCGATGCCGAGCAGGATCATGCCGTTCGAGAACACCAGGCGGTCACCGCGGGTGTTGAGCGACTTCGGCGCGTAGCCGTCGCGGGCGAGCACAGCGCCCAGCAGCGGGAAGCCGTTGAAGGCGGTGTTCGCGGCGAGCAGCAGCACGCACGCGGTCGCGGCCTGCACGATGAAGAACGCGATGCTGCCGCCGCCGAAGGTCGCTGCGGCGATCTGCGCCATCAGGCTGGGCTGCGGATTCGTGCAGTCGAAGCCGACGAGGTCGCACGGGTTCTCGGCATAGTGCACCCCGGTGATCAGGGCGAGGGCGGTGAGGCCGGCGAACAGGCAGATGGCGATCGACCCCATCAGCACGAGTGTCGACTGGGCGTTGCGCACCTTCGGGGCGCGGAAGGCGGGAACGCCGTTCGACACGGCCTCGACACCGGTGAGGGCGGAGCATCCGCTCGAGAACGCGCGCAGGATCAGCAGGATCACGGCCGCCTGGCCGAGGCTCTCGGCCTGCACCGAGAACTCGGCGCTCGAGGCGACAGGGGCGTCGCCCAGGAAGGTGCGGATCAGGCCGGTCACGATCATGATGCCGACCGAGCCGATGAACACGTACGTCGGGATCGCGAAGACCAGGGAGGCCTCGCGCACCCCGCGGAGGTTCACGACGATGATGAGGATCACGAAGCCGACGGCGAGCTCGACGCGGAACGGGTCGAGCCCCGGCACGGCCGAGATGATGTTGTCGACACCGGAGGCGACCGACACGGCCACGGTCAGCACGTAGTCGACCAGGAGCGCCGCGGCCACGATCACACCGGGGATCTCGCCGAGGTTCTTCGACGCGACCTCGTAGTCCCCACCGCCCGAGGGATAGGCCTTGATGAGCTGGCGGTAGCTGAGCACGACCACGATCAGCAGCACCACGACCGCGATCGCGACGAGCGGCGTGAACGACAGGAAGGTGAGCCCGCCGATCAGCAGGATCATCACCAGCTCCTGCGGGGCGTAGGCCACCGAGCTGAGCGCGTCGGACGCGAAGATGGGAAGAGCCATCCGCTTCGGGAGCAGCTGGTCGTCGACCTGCTGGCTCGTCAGCGGTTCTCCGATGAGGATGCGCTTGGCGAGCGGCGGTGAGTCCGCGCCCTCCCTGTTTTCGTCTGACACGTCCGGCGACACTACGCCTCCTGATGGCATCCTCACGCGATCCTCACGGAATCCCTACGGTGGGATGCGCGGTCCTCACGGAATCCTTACGCGCAAAGCTACACTGGCACGCGGTGGAAAATCAGGTGCTGCTCGGATTCATCGCGATCGCGATGGGGGCGGCTTTCGGCATCCTCCTGTTCGTGCCCTTCGTGGCGGTCAGCTATCGCCGACGCGGGCGACTCGGCCTCGGACGCACGCTGCTCTGGCTGTCGGCCCTGATCTATTTCTGGGCGGTCTGGACCTACACCCTGCTGCCGCTGCCCGACCCCGACACGATCCGCTGCGTCGGAGCGATCATCGATCCGATGTCGGTCGTGCGCGATGTGCAGAAGGCTTTCGCGGCCCCGGGCAATCCGCTGCGTCAGCCGGCTCTGCTGCAGCTGGTCTTCAACGTGCTGCTGTTCGTGCCGCTCGGCTTCTTCGTCCGAGTGCTCGCCGGTCGTGGGGTGCTCACGGCGCTCGCCGCCGGCTTCGGCCTGTCGCTGCTGGTCGAGACGACGCAGCTGACCGGCGTGTGGGGCGTGTACCCGTGCGCGTATCGCTTCTTCGACGTGGGCGACCTCATGACGAACACCCTCGGCGCGGTCATCGGCTGCATCGCGGCGATCCTCGTCCCGCGATCGCTGCGCGGCGTGAAGGTGAGCCCGGACGCTGATCGTCCCCGTCCGGTCAGCCGCGGCCGCCGCCTGCTCGCGATGCTGTGCGACTTCCTCGCCTACGGGTTCCTGAGCGTGGCGGCCGGGGTGACCGTGCAGGTGTGGCTGGAGTTCGTCGTGGACGACCGCGCCGCGGTGCTCGACGGCGCCCTCGCATCCGCCGCCGCCACCGTCGTCCCCTCAGCACTGTTCCTGGTGCTGATCCTGGTCGGCGGGCGCTCGGTGGGCGACATCGCGGTGCAGCTCCGATACGCGGGATCGCGCCTGCCCTCACCGTTCGCGCGGCTCCTGCGCTGGGCGGGCGGCATCGGCGGGATCAGCGCGCTGCAGCTGCCCGGCGGGTTCTTCGGCCTCGCGGCGGCAGTGCTGTTCCTCGCCGCGATCGTGCTGCCGTTCACGACACGTTACGGTCGCGGACTTCCCGGCGTCGTCTCCGGACAGCACCTCGTCGACGCGCGGGCGGGTGCCGCAGGCGCTGCGCCGAGCGCGCCCGCATCCGCTTCCCCTCCGCGCGACGCATGACCGACTGAGGGTCCGATGCACGCCGCGGGCTCAGCTCTCCGTGTGGGGACGCGGCATGTACCACTCGGTGAACTCCGTCGCCCGCCCGTCGGGAGCGAGCCGGATGATCCAGAGGTTGAGGTAGTCGCGTTCGGCCGGGTATTCCGTGCGCCCCTGGACGACCACGAAGCCGCCGACCTCGTGCAGGACCTCCCACTCGAACGTCCAGGAGCCCGGTTCATCGCCGTCGTCGATCCACCCGGAAACGATCGCCTCGCGCCCTACGCGCGGCTCCGAATCGGGGCTCGTGAGATATCGGGCGTCGTGCGTGAAGAGCGCTCCGATCCGCTCGGGATCGTTCGATCTCCATGCCTCGATGTAGGCCCCGGTCCAGTCCTCGCCTGCGGTCGTCATGTGCTCCGTTCTAGGCCGCGGGGGAGGCCGCGTCAACCCGTTCGCGAATCGTGAGGACATCGGGGATCCACAGCGGTTTCCGATCACGAACCCGTAACGTCGATGGCATGACGACTGTTCACGTCACCGAGGACACGATCAACCAGGCCCGCGAGCTGCGCGATGAGCTGCAGCGGTTCCTGCGCGAGTACGAGTTCGGGATGCGCGAGGTCGAGACGAAGATCTCGATCCTGCGCGACGAGTTCACGCACGACCACGCGTACAACCCGATCGAGCACGTGAAGAGCCGGCTGAAGTCGCCGGACAGCATCGTGGAGAAGATCGCCCGCAAGGGCATCGACGAACCCGACTTCGACCGCATCCGCGCGGAGATCACCGACATCGCCGGTGTGCGCGTGACCTGCAGCTTCGTCGCCGACGTCTACCGCCTGTTCGATCTGCTCACCGCGCAGGACGACGTCACGGTGCGCACGGTGAAGGACTACATCGCGCAGCCGAAAGCCAACGGCTACAAGAGCCTGCACGCGATCATCGAGGTGCCCGTCTTCCTGTCGACCGGTGCGCTCTCGGTACCGGTCGAGGTGCAGTTCCGCACGATAGCGATGGACTTCTGGGCCAGCCTGGAGCACAAGATCTACTACAAGTTCTCGAACCAGGTGCCCTCGCATCTCGTCGACAGCCTGTCGGATGCCGCGGATGCCGCCGCCGAGCTCGACAGTCGCATGGAGCGCCTGCACCGGGAGGCGCACGGCGTGCCGCAGCGTCAGCTCGCCCCGCCGCCCCCTCCTGCCCCGCCGTCGATCCCGGACGCCCCGCCGGCGGTCCCGGACGCCCCGACCGGCCCGCGCGTCGTCGGGGTCTGACCGAAGACGCGCCGAGCACCCGTCCACAACTCCGGAGAAGCTGCGGACGGGCGGCTCCCTGCGTGGCGGTGTTGCGACGGAGCCGCGGTGCTGGGAGCATCGGCGGGTGGTGAGAACGCAGGAAGCCGTGTCCGTGGACGCCGAGCACGACGTCGACGAGTTCGCGCGCGTCGACGACCTCGCCGGGCTCGATCGCGACCGGCAGCGGTGCGAGTGCGATCACGGCGACGACGACGGCTACCAGCCGTGCGGACGCAAGGCCAAGTGGCGCGTGACGGTCGACTGCGTCTGCGGCGAAGGCCACCCGCGCCGGGTCGAGATCCTGTGCTCCCGATGCATGCGGACACTGCGGAAGTTCCAAGGACGTGAGGCCGTCACCGTGCGCCGCCTCTGACCGTCGAGCCCGTCTGCCGCGGGATCATCCCATCCGATCGTGGTTCCGCTCCGAACAACGGGGGATCACACCGGCGACGGTGTCGACGTGACGTCGGACAGGAGACGACCATGGTGCAGCGCCGCAGTGGCAAGAGGTTCCTCGTCTGGGCCGCCCTCGCGGGCGTGATCGGCGGGGGCGTCTTCCTCGCCACGGCCGAGCTGTTCGCACTGCTCTTCGCGCGCGCAGCCAGTCCGATCCTCGCCGTGGGCGGGTTCGTGATCGACATCGTGCCGCAGCCCTTCAAGGAGTTCGCGATCGCCACGTTCGGCGAATACGACAAGATCGCCCTGCTCGCCGGCCTCGGACTGGCCGTGGTGATCGCCTCGGCGATCGCCGGCATCCTGCAGTTCGTACGGCCGCCGCTCGGCGTGATCGCTCTCGTGATCGCGGGTGCACTCTCGACCGCGGCGATCGTGACCCGGGCCGCCGTCGCTCCGCTCGCCTTCCTGCCCCCGGTCCTGGGAACCGTCGTGGGGTCGTTGGTCCTCGTGCTCCTGTGCCGTCGCCTGCGCGGATGGAGGGATTCCGTCGTCGGCGTCGAGAGCGAACGGAAGAGCGACACGTCGACCGCTGGAGACGAGATCGTCCGTGCCGACGACGAAGGAGAGTCCGTCCGCCCCGGAATCGACCGCCGCCGCTTCTTCGTCCTCGCCGCGCTCGCCGGGGCATCCGCACTGGTCGTGGGCATCACCGCCCGCACCGTGAGCATGGCGGTGTCGTCGGTCGAAGCGATCCGCGGTGCGCTCAAGCTGCCCTCCCCGAAGACCACGGTGACCGTGCCGCAGGGCGCCGAGCTCGACATCCCCGGGCTCAGCAAGCTGTTCACCCCGAACAAGGACTTCTATCGCGTCGACACCGCACTCACGGTGCCCTCGATCGATCCGGACACCTGGCGTCTGGTGATCGACGGGATGGTCGACCAGCGTGTGGAGATGAGCTTCCAGGACATCCTCGACATGGGCCTCGACGAGTACGCGATCACGCTCACGTGCGTCTCCAACGAGGTCGGCGGTGAGCTCGTCGGCAACGCGAAGTGGCTGGGGGTGCCGTTGCGCGACGTGCTCAAGAAGGCGGGAGTGAAGTCCGGCGCCGACATGGTGCTCTCGCGCAGCGTCGACGGCTACACCGCGAGCACCCCGCTCTCGGCGCTCACCGATGAGAACCTCGACGCCATCCTCGCCGTCGGGATGAACGGCGAACCGCTGCCCCTCGAGCATGGATTCCCGGTGCGGATGGTCGTGCCCGGCCTCTACGGATACGTGTCGGCGAC
This sequence comes from Microbacterium sp. STF-2, assembly GCF_034650155.1. Lineage (NCBI taxonomy): Bacteria > Bacillati > Actinomycetota > Actinomycetes > Micrococcales > Microbacteriaceae > Microbacterium > Microbacterium sp. STF-2. The sequence goes on along the minus strand of NZ_JARKMW010000002.1, from coordinate 930,235 downwards.
CAAGTGGCTCACCGAGCTCAAGGTCACCACCTTCGCCCAGGACGAGGCGTACTGGACTCCCCGGGGCTACAGCGCGGAGGCCCCGATCAAGTTCGCCTCGCGCGTCGACACCCCCAAGATCGGCGAGGCGGTCGACGCCGGGAAGATCCCGATCGCCGGAGTCGCCTGGGCGCAGTCGGTCGGTATCGAGCGCGTGGAGGTCAGCATCGACGACGGGGACTGGATGCCGGCGACGCTGTCGACCCCGATCAACGACGACACCTGGGTGCAGTGGTTCATGGAGTGGGATGCCACGCCCGGCACGCACTACGTCGCCGTGCGTGCGATCAACAAGAACGGCGATCTGCAGATCCAGGAGCGTGCGCCGATCGCACCGAACGGTTCGTCGGGCTGGCAGCGTTCACTCATCCGGGTCAACTGAGAGCCGTGCGCGGTCGGCCGCTCGGGCCTAGTGTGGGAGACATGGGCCCGCTCCCCGCACTCGTGATCACCGTCTCGGACCGATCATTCTCCGGAGAGCGCGAGGATCGCGGAGGTCCGATCGCCGTGGGCCTGCTCCGCGATGCCGGATGGCACTGTCCCGACGCCGAGATCGTCGCCGACGGCGCGGGTTCGGTGGCGGACGCTCTGCGCCGGGCCGTCGCCCGCGGCATCCGGCTGGTGGTGACCACCGGGGGAACCGGTGTCGGTCCGCGTGACCTGACCCCCGAGGGGACGCGGCGCGTGATCACCCGAGAGATCCCCGGGATCGCCGAGGAGCTGCGTCGCAGCGGACTCGCCGACACCCCGCTGTCCGTGCTGTCACGCGGGCTCGCCGGCATCGTCGATCCTGACGGCACGCTCGTCGTGAACCTTCCCGGTTCGCCGCGGGCCGTCGCCTCCGGCGTCCCCGTGGTGCTCGGCGTCGCCGGGCACATCCTGGATCAGGTGAAGGGCGGAGACCACTCATGAACGACGTGCGCATCGCAGCGGTATCGGAGGAGCGACTCGATCTCGACGCGCACCTCGCCGCGGTCGAAGACCCTCGACTGGGGGCCGTGACGACCTTCGTCGGGCGGGTGCGCGACAACGACCCCGACGCCGAGACACCCGTGGTCGGGCTGGAGTACAGCGCTCACCCCGATGCGGAGGCGACGCTGCGGCGGATCGCCGAGCAGGCCGGTGCCGGCGCGGAAGCCCCCGCCGTGGTGGCCGTGAGCCATCGCATCGGACGCCTCGACGTGGGCGATGCGGCCGTGGTGATCGCGGTCGCCTCCGAACACCGTGCCGAGGCTTTCGAGGTGTGCCGGGCGGTCATCGAGGCGATCAAGAGCGACCTCCCCGTCTGGAAGCGTCAGCTCGAGGTCGACGGGACGTCGTCGTGGAAGGGCATCGGCGGCTGAGCCGCGGGGCCAGCCGTCGTACCTGACGCGCCAGCTGCATGAGCTCTTGCCGCGTGCAGGAGGAAACGCCGGTCATCGGTCCTGCAAGCGGCCAGCGTTCCTGCAGGCGGCGTGTGGTCATCCACCCGCGAAGGGCGGGAGCACGTCGATGAGGTCCGCGTCGTCGAGGACGAGGTCGCCGTCGGTGCGCACCCCGTCGACGAGCACCGCGCAGCGCGGCAGGATGTCGACGAGGGCCGGATGGTCGGCGACGACCGCCGCGCGCAGGGCGACGAGTGACCGCTCCCCGCGCTCCTCGACGTCGGTTCCCGCAGCCTCCGCAGCAGCGGCGAAGTAGCGCACCCGCGTCATCGGGGGTCTCCGGGGTCTGCCTCGCCCGGACGGACCCAGTCGCCGGAACGGCCGCCCGACTTCGCCACGATCCGCACGTCTTCGATCACGACGGCGCGGTCGACGCCCTTGATCATGTCGACGATCGCGAGGGCGGTGACCGACACGGCCGTCAGCGCCTCCATCTCGACACCGGTGCGGTCGGCGGTGCCCACCGTCGCCTCGATGCACACGCCGTCGTCGACGATCTCGAGGTCGACGCTCGCCCGATGCACGCCGATCACGTGTGCCAGCGGCAGCAGCGCGGGGGTGGACTTGGCCGCCTGGATGCCCGCGATGCGTGCCACGGCGAGCACGTCGCCCTTCGGCACGGTGCCATCGCGGAGGGCGGTGATCACGTCGGGGCTGCAGCGGACGAAGCCTCGGGCCGTCGCGGTGCGCACGGTCGGCTGCTTCGCGGTCACGTCGACCATGTGCGCGCGGCCCGCCGCGTCCAGGTGAGGAAAGCTCATCCGACCAGCATGACATCGATGACGTCGCCCACGGCCACGGTCTCGACCTCGGCCGGCACGATCGCGAACGCGTGCGCACGGGCGAGTCCGCCCGCGAGGTGCGATCCCGATCCGCCGGCGGTGGCCGGGCGGACGGTGCGGGCCGCGAGGTCGACGACGGCGGGAAGGTACTGGCGTCGGCCCGGCGGCGGCGTCCATGATGCGTCGGCGGTGAACGCGGCGCGCGGTCGGTGGATCGCGGAGCGCCCCTGCATCGCGAGCAGGGCGGGGCGCACGAACACCTCGAACGACACCGCCACGCTCACGGGGTTGCCCGGCAGTCCGAATACCAGAGACCCGTTCTCGAGCACCCCGAAGGCCTGCGGTTTGCCCGGTTGCATGGCCACCGCGGCGAATTCGACCTGTCCGCCGCCGTCGAAGGCCCCACGCACCGGCTCGTAGGCGCCCGCGCTCACGCCGCCGGTGAACACGATCACATCGGCTCCGCGCGCGACGGCCTCGGCGGTCACGGCTCGGACGGCGTCGGCCTCGTCGGGAACTCGCGCGACCAGCACCACCTCGGCGTCGGCTGCGGCGACCAGCTGTTCGAGCAGAGGACCGTTCGAGTCGGGGATGCGTCCGCGGGCGGGGGCTTCGCCCGGCGCGAGCAGTTCGCTGCCCGTCGACACCACGGCCACGCGCGGAGCCCGCGTCACCGAGACCTCGACGATGCCGGCCGCGACTGCGGCGGCGAGCTGGAAGGGTCCGAGGCGCTCGCCGGCGTGCACGACTTCGTCGCCGGCGCGCAGGTCGGCTCCGCGTCGGCGCACGAACACTCCGGGCTTGGCCGGGGCGTGCAGCACCGTCACCTCGCCGAGGGAGTCGGCGAGACCGCCGGCCGTGTCCTCGAAGGGCACGATCACGTCGGCATCGGTGGGGGTGGGCGAGCCGGTCATGATGCGTGCGGCTTCGCCGACGCCGAGCGCAGGGTCGAGGGCGACTCCGGCGGGCAGGTCGGCGACCACGCGCAGGGTGACCGGATTCTCCTCGGACGCGTCGGCGACATCCGCACCTCGTACCGCGAAGCCGTCCATGGCGGAGTTGTCGAACAGGGGGATGTCGTGGGCGGCGGCTGCGGCAGCGGCGAGCGTGCGCCCCGCGGCAGCCGCCACCGGCCGTGTCTCGTGCTCGATGACGTGGACGGCATCGAGCACGCGCGCGAGCTGTTCCTCGACCGTGCGGCGGCCGGTCATGCGCGGGCCCCCGCGGTGGCCTCCGGGGTCGTGGCGGTTGCCGGGCGGATCACGATCTCGTGCTGCCGGGACGTGAGCGCATCGACCATCGCGAGTCGTCCGAGCAGCGGCTCGCCTGCGCCCGTCACGAGTTTGATCACCTCGCCGGCGAGCATCCCGCCGACCTGCACGCACAGGGCGCCGAGCACACCGACCTGGGCGCAGCTGGGGGGTTCGCCCTCGGTGCCGACCGGGAAGAGGTCGGCGAGCACGACCGGCTCTCCCGCGGGCGGGTCCGACCAGAAGACCGTGGCCTGCGCGTGCCACTCCTGCACAGCTCCCCACACGAGGGGAAGTCCGAGCGCTTCGCAGGCGGCGGCCACCTCACGACGAGTCGCGAACGTGTCGCTCGTGTCGACCACCACGTGGGCGCCCGTGAGCAGGCGCTCGGCATTGGACGCATCCAGGCGCTCGGGGGCCGGGGTCACGACGGTGTGCGGGGCGAGGGCGGTGATGGCGCGTGCGGCCGATGCGGTCTTGCGCGTCCCGATGTCCTCCACCCGGTGCGCGAGCTGACGCTGCAGATTGGTGAGCTCCACCACGTCGTCGTCGATCACCGTGAGCGATCCGACCCCGGCGGCGGCCAGGGCGAGGAGCACAGGGGATCCGAGTCCGCCAGCGCCGACGATCGTGACGTGAGCGGCGTTGAGGCGGCGCTGTCCCTCCTCGCCGATGCCGGCGAGCACCGCGTGCCGCGCCGTACGGACGAGTTCTTCCGGCTCCAGCACGGGAGCGGGGGCGACGAGAGGCTGCATGGACTCAGCGTATGCCCGTCGGATCGCGACGTCGCGGCTCGCCTGATCGTGCCGCGGCGGATGTTCTGACATCCTCGACTGCAGGGGCACGCGGTACCGCGGCCGACATCGGTGACGATCTTCGAGAGGTGTCGGATGGTGGACTGCGGCGAGAAGACGGGCGCGGAGCAGGGGACCCTCGCCCGCATGCCGCAGGAGTACCGGCGGTCGATCTGAGTGATGTCCGTGCGCACGATGATCGAACGGCTTCCGCCCGCGGGATTCTCCTTCGTGATGGCGACCGGCATCGTCGGCACCTCTTTCGTCGCGATCGGACTGTCCCCGATCGGGGCCGTGGCGTTCGTGCTCGCCGTCGGCGGGTATGCGCTCCTGCTGATCGCCACCGTCGCGCGCGTGCTCCTGGCGCCGGCCGCCGTGCTCCGTGACGCCGGTGACCCGGGCCGCGCATTCGGGTTCTTCACGATCGTGGCGGCGACCGGGGTCACCGCCACCTTGGGTGCGTCGCTCGGGGCCGAGGGGATCCTCCCCGTCGCCCTCGCCCTGGAAGCGCTGCTCTGGGCGCTTCTGACGTACGGGATGCTGCCGTGGCTCGTCACGCACGCTTCCCGGCGGCCCCTGCTCCGCACGGTCGACGGCGGGTGGTTCCTCCTCGTCGTCGCCACCCAGTCGCTGTCGGTCCTGACGAGCGCGACCGCCGGAGGGCACCCCCTGCTGGGCCTTGCGGCGTTCGCGCTCTGGTGCCTGGGGATCGTTCTGTATCTGCTTCTCATGGCGGCGGTGACGGTGCGGCTGCTCGGCCAGGAGATCGCTGCGATCGACGTCGCGCCGACCGCATGGGTGCTGACGGGATCGACCGCGATCTCCACACTGGCCGCCGCGCGTCTGCTGACGGCAGACTCCGCCGTCCTCCCCGGCACGGAGGGAGCGGTCACCGTCGTGGCGATGGCGCTCTGGTCGTTCGGAACGTTCCTCATCCCGTTCCTCGTGGGGCTCGGCATCCGGGATCTCCGCACGCGTCCGGGCGCGCGTCGGTTCACCGTGGGGTGGTGGAGCATCGTCTTCCCGATCGGCATGTACGCCACCGCGACCATCGCCCTCGGCAGGGCCGCAGGCGTCGGGGAGCTGGTCGCCGTCGGCACGCTCGCGGTGTGGTGCGGTGCTGTCGCCTGGGTGCTGGTCAGCATCCTGGCGATCGGTCTCAGCGTCGAGCGTCTGCGATCGAACCGAGCTGCGACGGGTGGGTGAGGCGCCACCACTCGGACGGCTGCTCGATGCTCCCCTTGATCTCGACCGGAGCGGTGACCGTGTTCGGGCCGGCGGTCCAGGTGACGGTGCCCACGGTGGAGCCGTCCCGATAGGTCGGCGGCGTCTCGATGTCCATCGTCACGGTGATCGGCGTGTCCGACCACGTGAAGATCGACGCCGCCTCGCCGATGACCAGGCGGGCGGAGGAGCCCCACGGCGTCGAGATCGTCCCGACCTCCTGGTCGGGGGTGGCGACGGGCACCTCGTGGAAGCCGGAGCGGACGCCGTCCAGGGCGGCGAGCACACCGGCATTCACCGAATCGCGTGACGACCCTCCGAGGATCACGCCGGTCACGGCCAGCGGATCGGTGGTGCCCACGACGAGGGTGGCCGTGTACAGCAGGCTGTAGGTGCCTTCGCCGAGGGTGCCGGTCTTCAGTCCCGTGATCCCGCTGGTGCCGAGAAGGCCGTTGGTGTTGTAGAGCAGGCCCGCTCCGGGGAGCGTGATCGACGGGGTGGCGACGATCTGGGCGATCACCGGGTTCGCGGCGGCGAGCTTTCCGATGGCCACGAGATCGACAGGCGTGCTCGTGTTGCGCGGGCTGATGCCGGTGGGTTCGGTGATGGTCGTGCCGGTCAGTCCTTGGGCGGCGAGCCAATCCCGCGTCGCGCCCAGGAACGCGCTCTGCGACCCGAAGACGTGCGACGACAGCGCCTCGGCATAGTTGCTCGCCGAGGGGATCAGCATGGCCGCCAGGGCATCGCGCAGCGACATCGACGTGCCGGTGGGCATCGGCGCGATCGTGGCGCCCTGCACGTAGTACCGGTCGTAGAGGTCGTGGTCGGCCTTGCCGAACGTGATGGTGGGGCCGGGGTCATCGACGGAGGCGAGCGGCGACGCGTCGAGGATGACGAGTGCGGTGATGAGCTTGGTGATGCTCGCGATGGGCAGGGGTTCGCCGGTCCCGCTCGACGACCAGATGCCACTCGCCCCCTCGCCCAGATAGGCGTCCGCGCCGGCGATGCTGATCGCTGACGCACCCGCCGGTGGCGTGGTGATCGCCGCCGCATCGACGGCCGGGACCTGCGGCGTCTGCGTGGTCACCGCCGGCGGATCCACGGGCGCGGTGAGCGCCCACCCGATGTAGCCACCGGCGGCAGCCAGCAGCAGGAAGATGCAGGCCCCGGTGATGATGAGCCCCCGCCGCCTGCGCTTTCGGCGCACCTCCGGATCGATCCGATCACGGGGGGAGAGGAACTCCTGCTCGTGGGACATCAGTTCAGCGAACTCGGAGAGGTCGTCCGCCGGTGGATTCGGTGCCGTCATGGTGACACTCATCTTGGCCGACCCCTGCCGCACGCGCTATCGGCCATTCGGCGGACACAGGAACGGTCCGTCGACGTGCGGAGCGGAAGGGGTATGGATCATTGCAGACTCGGAGATTTTCGAGGAAAATCTCCGCTTCTGCGGTAGATTCTCTCCATGCAGACGTATCGGATCGCTCGCGCAGCGCAGCTGCTCGGCGTGAGCGACGACACCGTCCGGCGTTGGATCGAACAGGGGCTGCTTCCGGTCACCGATGCCGTGCCCGCCGAGATCCCCGGCGATGCCGTCGCGGAACGGGCCGTCGCGCTCGCGGAGGAGGCGAAGAGTGCCGGAGATGTGCTCTCCAGCGCGCGCAACCGCTTCGTGGGAATCGTCACCCGGGTGCAGATCGACGGGCTGATGGCGCAGGTCGACATCCAATCCGGTCCTCATCGCGTGGTCTCGCTGATGTCTGCCGAGGCCGCGCGCGAACTGCACCTCGGGGTCGGCGCGCTCGCCACCGCCTCCGTCAAGGCGACCCAGGTCGTGGTCGAAGTACCGAAAGGCTGACATGAACCGCACGCTCCGCGCCGCCGCCGTCCTCGCCGCCGCCGCGCTCGCCCTCACCGGCTGTGCGGGTGGCGCCGCGAGCACTCCCTCCCCGTCGGCGACGGCGGAGAAGAGCGGTGTGAGCGGAGAGCTCACGGTCTATGCCGCCGCATCGCTCAGCGGGGCTTTTGATGCGATCGGCGAGGCGTTCACCGCCGAGAACCCCGACGTGCGGTTCACACCCGTCTACGACGGCTCGTCGACCCTCGTCACACAGATCCTCGAAGGAGCACCGGCCGACGTGTTCGCGTCCGCCGACGAGGCGAACATGGACAAGGCGGCGGATGTGGCGGTCGATCCGACGCTGTTCGCCTCCAACACCCTCGTGATCGCGGTGCCGGCGGGCAACCCGGGCGAGGTGGAGACCCTCTCCGATCTCGCCGACGTGACCACGGTGCTGTGTGCGCCCGAGGTGCCGTGCGGTGCGGCCGCCGCGAAACTGCTCTCGACAGCGGGCGTGACGGTCGACGCCGCCAGTCTCGAGCAGAACGTCACGGCCGTGCTCACGAAGGTTGCCGCCTCCGAGGCCGATGCCGGGCTCGTGTACGCCACCGATGTGATCGGACGTGACGACGTCGAGGTGATCGTGCCCGACGGTGCCGACGACGTCGTCAACCACTACCCGATCGCCGCGCTGGCCGATGCGCCGAACGCCGAGGCGGCCGATGCGTTCGTGACGTTCGTGCTGTCGGACGCGGGTCAGAAGATCCTGGCGGACTTCGGCTTCGGGGCCCCGTGAGCGTGACCGGCGCACGTGGATACGCTCCGCGCGCGCTCGCTGTTCCGGCCCTCATCGGACTGTCGTTCCTCATCCTGCCGCTGACCGCACTCGTGGCGCGGGTGCAGTGGTCGACCTTCTTCGCCGATGTGACGTCGGAGGCCGCGCTCTCGGCGCTCCTGCTTTCGCTGTGCACGGGCCTGCTGGCCACCGTGCTGTGCATCGTCGTCGGGGTGCCGCTCGCGCTCTACATCGCCCGCTCCGGGCCCCGCCTGGCCGCGGTGCTGCGTGCCATCGTCACGGTGCCGCTGGTGCTGCCCCCCATGGTGGGCGGCGTCGCGCTGCTCTACCTGTTCGGGCGCGCGGGGTGGCTCGGCGGGCTCGGCCTGTCGTTCAGCACCCCGGCTGTCGTGCTGGCACAGACATTCGTCGCCCTGCCCTTCCTGGTGCTGGCCGTCGAAGGCGCGGTGCGCACCTCGGGCGTCGACTACGAGCGCACAGCGGCAGCGCTCGGAGCCGGACGATGGACGATCCTGCGCCGCATCACCCTGCCGCTCGCCGCGCCGGGCATCGTCGCCGGCGTCGTGCTGTGCTTCGCGCGGGCCATCGGCGAGTTCGGCGCGACGGCGCTGTTCGCCGGGAACCGGCCGGGAGTCACCCAGACGATGCCGCTCGCGATCTACACCGCGTTCAACGGTGCCGGAGTGTCGCAGGGCACGGCGGTCGCCCTCGCCCTGCTGCTGCTCGCCACCGCGATCATCGTGCTGCTGCTCGTGCGCGGCTGGCGACCGGGGGCGGCGCGATGACCCTGGCGAACGGTCTGCCGGCCGAGCGCCGCGCCGCCGTCGAACCGGGACTGCGCGCCGACATCGTGGTCGAGCGCGAGCACTTCGCCGTCGAGGTCGCCGTGCAGGCCGCAGTCGGCGAGACGGTCGCCGTCATGGGACCGAGCGGCGCGGGAAAGTCGACGCTGCTGCAGGCCCTCGCGGGACTCGAGCCACTGACCGCCGGGCAGATCGACGTCGCGGGACGCGTGGTCGACCGCGTGTCCGCGCCCCGCGTGCGGACCACGCCGATGAATCGGGGCATCGTGCTGCTGGGACAGGATGCACGGCTGTTCCCGCATCTCTCGGTGCGCGAGAACGTGGCCTTCGGCCCCCGAGCTGCCGGGGCGGATGCCGGCTCGGCACGCGACCTTGCGGACGAATGGCTCGCGCGCGTGGGACTCCGCGGTGCCGGCGGACGGATGCCCCGCGAGCTCTCCGGCGGGGAGGGGCAACGCGTCGCGGTCGCCCGGGCGCTCGCCGCGTCCCCGCGCGCGGTGCTGCTCGACGAGCCGCTGGTGGCGCTCGACCCGGCGACGGCCGGCGACATCCGACAGATGTTGCGTGATCAGCTGGCCGGGATCACCACGATCGCGGTCACGCACGATGCCGCGGATGCCGTCGCACTGGCGGAGCGGCTCGTGATCATCGAGGCCGGTCGGGTCACACAGAGCGGACCGGTGCGCGCCGTCCTGTCGGCTCCGGCTTCCGAGTTCGTCGCGTCGATCGCGGGGGTCAATCGCGTGGCGGGGGTCGCCGCGGGCGGCGCCTGGCGGAACGGAGATCTGCACCTCACGACCACGGATGCCGGCTCGCTCGCGCTCGCCGCAGTCGACGGCACCCCTCTCGCTGCGGTCTTCCGCCCCGAGCACGTGCGCGTCGTCGACGCCGCGGATCCGGATGCCTGGCGCACCGAGGTCACGCGACTCGAGCCCACCCTCGCCGGTGTGCGCGTGCAGACCGCGGGATGCGCCGTCGATGTCTCCCTCGCCGACGCTGCCGTGCTCGCGCCGGGAGATGCGGTCCACCTGCGGGTAGACCCCGCGCACGTGAGCTTCGTGCCCGTGCTCTGACGAAGTCGCCGCCGACGCTTCCGGACACTGGCAATCTGCCGGTCGTCGCCACGAAACCGGCCCTGCCCCGGTCGTCGCGGGTTACTCTCAAAAGATGACGGGGAGTGGGGAAGCGCCATGGCGGCCGTACCGGTCGTGATCGGTGTGCGCGCGCCGCGCGTCGATCCGTCTCCGCAGGCCGCCTCTCTCGCAGGAATCGGCGGAGGTCTCGTCGACACGCACGGCCGGGTGCATCGCGATCTGCGCATCTCGCTCACCGATCGCTGCTCCCTGCGCTGCACGTACTGCATGCCCGAGCAGGGCAACGAGTGGCTCGCCCGCACGAGCATCCTCTCCACCGACGAGATCGTCGAGGTGGCCGAAGTGGCCGCGGCCCTCGGCATCCGCACCTTCCGGCTCACCGGCGGCGAGCCGCTGCTGCGGACCGACATCGTCGAGGTGGTGAGGCGAATCTCCCGCATCGAGGGGGAGGAGGGCCCCGTCGAGGTCGCGATGACCACCAACGGCATCAGCCTCGCCCAGAAGCTCCCGGCCCTGATCGATGCCGGGCTCACTCGCCTCAACATCAGCATCGACACGGTCGATCGTCAGCGCTTCGCCGACCTGACCCGGCGCGACCGCCTCGACGATGTGTTCGAGGGCATCGCTGCGGCTGCGGCATCCGAGCTCCGCCCGCTCAAGCTCAACGCGGTCGCGATGCGCGGCGTCAACGACGACGAGCTGGTCGACCTCGTGGAGTTCGCGATGAGCGTCGGCGCGCAACTGCGATTCATCGAGCAGATGCCGCTCGACGCCGGACACACCTGGGACCGGGCCTCGATGGTCACGCGCGAGGAGATCCTCGCGTCGCTCGGGGAACGCTGGCGTCTCGATCCGGTCGAGGGTCGGGGAGGCGCACCCGCCGAGAAGTGGCGGATCGACGGCGGCCCGCATGAGGTCGGTGTGATCGCCTCGGTCACGGCCCCGTTCTGCGGCGCCTGCGACCGCCTGCGGCTGACGGCAGACGGCCAGCTGCGCAACTGCCTCTTCTCGCTCGCCGAGTACGACCTGACCGGGCTGCTGCGCGGAGAGTCGGCCTCCGCCCCGGGCGAGCGCGCCGATGAGATCGCCGCACTGCTGCGCTCGTGCGTGCACGGAAAACTGCCGGGACACGCGATCGACGACCCCTCCTTCCTGCAACCCGCTCGCGGGATGAACGCCATCGGCGGCTGACCACCGCGGCTCCCGTGCAAGGGGTCGTCGGTTCCGATTCGCGCTACGGTCGATCTCGATGACCACCACCACTGTCACCCCCGATTCCCGGATCGACGAAGAGCTCGACGAACTGCCGGTGCTCGATCGCGGCGACCTGCGCTGTGAGTGCAACCACGGCACGGGTGACGACTACCGGGCGTGCGGAGACAAGGCGAGGTGGCGGGTCACGATCGTGTGCACCTGCGGTGGCGGGCACCCGCGTCGGGTCGAGCTGCTGTGCACGCAGTGCCTGGCCAATCGGCGCCGCGATCTCGAGCGCGAGTCGATCACGATCCGCCCGGTCTGAGCGTGGGGCCGCAGCGGCTTCCTATTTCGTATACACACATCGGTGCGGCTCGACGCATCCGCCATCGCCGCCCTGACGGCGCGCGCTGAGGCCGAGGAGTCACCACGCGCTCCGAGGCGATTCGTGCCGCAGTGCGCGAGTGGGCACACGTTGCCTGAACTGCGCGGATCAGCCCGCACGCACTACCGACGTGACCAACGCGACGAACTCTAAGTCGTCCCCGTCCATCGTCATGTCCGGGGTGAGCGCATCGCCCCGGAACTCTACGCGAGGAACTCCCGGGCGGCGGCCGACAGCGCGGTGACGCCGACCTCGATCGTCGGGTGGATCTCCGGCGCGAAGAACGGCGAATGGTTGGTGGGGATGTCCTCGCCCAGGCGGCCCGCGGCGACGGCCTCGGCGAACCGGGCCGGGTCGATCCCGCCCCAGAACCAGAACACGAGGGGTGCTCCGGCATCACGGGCGAACCAGGAGACGTCTTCACTGCCGGTGAACATGCCCGGGTCGATCACGGCCGCCTCGCCCAGGGCGCGCTGCAGCGCCGCGGTGACCCGCACGGTGGCATCCTCATCGTTGATGGTGGCGGGGAGCGTATGGTCGGTGCGGATCTCGGGCTCCCGCTCGGCCCCCGAGGCCGTGGCCTCCGCCCGCACGATGCGCTCGACGCTCGCGAGCACCTTGTCGCGCGTCTCCTCGTTCGGATAGCGCAGGCTGAGCTCGAGCTTCGCCTCGGCGGGGATGATGTTGTTCTTGAGGCCCGCGTGGATCGATCCCACGGTCACGACGGCGACGCCCTGCGGGTCGATCTCGCGCGAGGCGATGGTCTGCAGGCGCATCACGGTGGCGGCAGCCATGACGACGGGGTCGATCGTGGCATGCGGGCGCGAGCCGTGTCCGCCGCGGCCGTGCAGGGTGACGGTGAGTCCGTCAGAGGCGGCCATCTGCGTGCCGCTGCGCACGCCGATCACGCCGGCGGGCAACGGAGTCACGTGCTGGCCGAGCACCACGTCGGGCTTCGGATAGCGGTCGAGGATCCCGTCGTCGAGCATCGCCCGCGCTCCGGCGCCGTACTCCTCGGCAGGCTGGATCAGCACGACGAGGGTCCCCGACCAGTCGGATCGCTCGGCGACGAGCTTCTCGACCGCACCGATCATGGCGGTGACGTGCATGTCGTGACCGCAGGCGTGCATGACGGGAACGGTGGTGCCCGCGGGGTCGACGCCCTTCGCCGTGCTCGCGTAGGACAGACCGGTCTGCTCCTCGACGGGCAGTGCGTCCATGTCGGCTCGCACCCAGACGACCGGGCCTTCGCCGTTGCGCAGCACTCCGACCACGCCGGTCACCCCGACGCCCTCCTCGACCTCGAGCCCCAGATCGCGCAGGTGCTGGGCGGCGATGCCGGCGGTGCGCGTCTCCTGGAACGAGAGCTCAGGATGCTGGTGCAGGTCGATGTAGAGCGCTTCGAGGTCGATCGTCATGGCCCGAGCCTAGCCCGGCCGGCGGTCGTTGCCGAGGGCCCGCGATCGACGGATCAGGCGGGGTGCACGTACGTCGGCAGCGCCGGCCCGGGGTGCAGCACGGCGTTCACGATCGCCTGGATCGCGAATTCGCTGGCTCCGCCGAGCTCGACGACGTCGGGGTGCAGGAGCCACTGCAGCTGCAGACCGTCCATCACCGCGAGGATCGCGGCGGCGGCTGCGGCGATCGTGTCGGGATCGCGCACACCCTCCTGGGCGCACAGCTCGTGGAACGCCGCCGTGACCTCGCGACGCAGGGTCGTGTAGCGGTCCTCGAAGAAGTGCCGCGCCGGGTGGTCGTCGGTCACCGACTCGGCGGACAGCACCGTATAGGCCTGCACGATGCCGGGCCGCTTCTCGTTCGCGAACGCCGTGCGCACCAGATGCAGGAACAGCTCAGGTCCGTCCGGGATGTGCTTCTCGGCGAGCTCGGCGACGTCGGCCTGGTCGCGATAGGCGAGAACCTCGAGCAGCAGCTTCTGCTTCGAGCCGAAGTGGTGCAGGACGCCGGCGTGGGTGATGCCGACCTGCTCGGCCACGTCGGCCAGAGTGCCGTTGGTCGAGCCCTTGTTGCCGAAGATCTCGACGGCTGCTTTGAGGATCTGCTCGCGTTTCGCGAGGGTCGCCGGGCGCACGCGCACTGTCTGGTCGCTGTCTACCACCGCGGCCTCCTCTCCATCGTCGGGCTGTGCTTGCGATCAAACTTACTACTCGGTAACCTCACGAGAGCTTACTTTCTCGACAGTAAGCAAATCACGACAGTCGGTGGACTCCCGTCCTCCGGCGACGCAGCACAAAGACCCGTGCCCTAGGAGAAGCAATGAAGCTCAGAAAGTCTCTGATCGCCGCGACCGCGATCACCGCCCTCGGCGTATCGGCCCTCGCCGGATGCTCGGCAGGCGGTGGATCCGACGATGGCGCCGGTTCCGCATCCCTCACCATCGCGAAGCCCGACGGCGCGATCACCACCGAATCCAACAACCCCTTCGTCGGCGACTCGTCCGCCTCGAAGTACGGCTACGGCAAGGTGATCTTCGAGACCCTCGCCCTCGTGAACCAGACCGGCGACCGCGGCGTCACTCCGTGGCTCGCCGACAGCCTGGAATGGAACGACGACTACACGGTGCTCACTGTCGTTCCTCGCGCCGACGTCACCTGGAGCGACGGCGAGCCCTTCACCGCCGAAGACATCGTCTACTCCTACGAGCTCGCCTCCACCCCCGCCCTCGACACCGCGGGCCTCCAGCTCGACAGCGCTGCCGTCGACGGCGACAAGGTCGTGCTGACCTTCGCCGCGTCGAAGTACGTCAACCAGGCCCGCGCCCTGCACGTGCCGATCGTCCCGAAGCACATCTGGGAGAACCTCGACGACCCGGCCACCGACCCCGTCAAGGGCGACGACCTGGTGGGTACCGGACCCTACGTCCTCTCGAACTGGTCGACCGAGTCGGTCACGCTCGACGCCCGCGACGACTACTGGGGCGGCGACCTGGCCGTGCCCGAGCTGCACTACGTCTCGTACGGCGACAACACCGCGCTCACCACGGCCCTCGCGAACGGCGACGCCGACTGGGCGCAGGCGTTCATCCCGCAGATCGAGGAGCAGTTCCTCTCGGCCGATCCCGAGCACAACAAGTTCTGGGCGGCTCCCACCACCGGTTCCGCGACGCTGTTCATGAACCTGCAGCAGAAGCCGTTCGACGACCCGGCCTTCCGTCAGGCGCTCGCCTGGGTGATCGACCGCGACGCCTACGTCGACATCGCCCGCGAAGGCGCCAGCGAGGCCGTCTGGTCGGTGACGGGACTCTCCTCGATCCTCGACGACGAGATCCAGCCCGAGTTCCAGGGCAAGGAGTACGCGGTCGACGCCGAGAAGGCCCGCGACCTGCTCACCACCGCCGGGTACACCTGGAAGGACGACGCGCTGATCGACCCCGACGGCGCACCCGTCTCGTTCACGCTCTCCGTCCCCTCCGGCTGGAGCGACTGGAACACCGCGCAGGAGCTGATCGCCGAAGACGTCACGGAGGCCATCGGCGCCGAGGTCAAGATCGACATGCCCGACTGGGGCGGCTGGGCCGATCCCCGAGACAACGGCACGTTCTCCGCGATCATCCACTGGCTCGAGGACAGTGGCACGGCCTACGGCCTGTACACCTCGACCATGGACCCGCGATGGATCTCGGACGGGAAGGCCGGCTTCAACTTCGGTCGCTTCGACGACCCGACGGCGACGGCCGCGCTGAACTCCTACGCCAACGCCTCGTCGGACGAGGAGCGCACCGCCGCGGTCGACACGCTGCAGACGATCTTCTCCGAGCAGGTGCCGGCCATCCCGCTGGGCGCGCACCCGCTGCTGGGCGAGTTCAACACCCGCAACTACGTCGGATGGCCTTCGGAAGAGGACCCGTACGCGTCTGCCGACCCGACTCAGCAGAACATCGTGCAGATCCTCACGAAGCTGAAGCCCGCCGAGTAAGCAGCATCCTGCCGGGGAGCCCGCCTCGACGACGGTGCGGGCTCCCCTGATCAGGTCGACGAAGGACACCCTCATGCCAGACCCCCTGCTCAGCGTGCGCGACTTCTCGGTCGTGTACGACGTCGATCCGCCCGTCGAGGCGGTGAAGAACGTCACCCTCGAACTGCAGCGCGGCGAGATCCTCGGTCTCGCCGGTGAGAGCGGATGCGGCAAGACCACGCTCGCCTACGGTGTGCAGCGCCTGCTCCGGGCACCCGCGGTCATCACCGGCGGCAGTGTGACCTTCCACGATGTGACCGGGGTCGACATCGACATCAACGCCCTCGGCGTGGATGCCATGCAGCGGTTCCGCTGGGACAAGGTCTCGATGGTGTTCCAGGGGGCGATGAACGCCCTCAACCCGGTGGCGACGATCGGTTCGCAGCTGGAGGACGTCTTCGAGATCCACCGCCCCGACATGAACCGCAAGCAGCGGCGCGCCGAAGCCGAGGAGCTGCTGGAGATCGTGAAGGTCGGACGCCAGCGCGTGCGCTCCTTCCCGCACGAACTGTCCGGCGGCATGCGCCAGCGCGTGATGATCGCGATGGCCCTCGCGCTGCGTCCGCAGCTGATGGTCATGGACGAGCCGACGACCGCCCTCGATGTGCTGGTCCAGCGGGAGATCCTCAAGCAGATCTCGCAGCTGCGGCACGAATTCGGCTTCTCGGTGATCTTCATCACCCACGACCTTCCGCTGCTCCTGGAGATCAGCGACCGGATCGCGATCATGCGGGAGGGCGAGATCATCGAGCTCGCGACCGCGGAACGCATCTGGACGCAGCCCGAGCACGAGTACACGAAGACACTGCTGTCGTCGTTCCCCCGGCTCACCGGGGAGAGAGGGGTGCTGGTGCGATGACCACCCTCGAATTCCGCGGTGTCACCAAGGCCTACAACGTGCGCGGGGCGGGCCAGATCAAGGCCCTCGACGACGTGAGCTTCACCCTGACCTCCGGGCGCACGATCGGGCTGGTCGGCCAGTCCGGGAGCGGCAAGTCGACGATCGCGAAGATCCTCACCCAGCTCGAGACCCCGACCAGCGGAGAGGTGCTGCTCGACGGCACGCCCATCCCTCGTCGTGGCAAGGGGCTCCGGAAGTACCGGCAGCAGCTGCGCATGGTGTTCCAGGACCCGTTCGCCTCGCTCAACCCGTACCACTCGATCCGCTATCACCTGGAGCGGCCGATCCGTCTCGACGACGTCGTGCCGAAGAAGCAGACGGAGGACGAGGTGCGCCGGCTCCTCGCGCGCGTGCGCCTGGACGCGGACGCGGTGATCGATCGACGCCCGCACGAGCTGTCGGGTGGCCAGCGGCAGCGCGTGGCCATCGCCCGCGCCCTGGCCTCCCGCCCTTCGCTCCTCGTCGCCGACGAGCCGGTCTCGATGCTCGACGTGTCGATCCGCCTCGGCGTGCTGAACCTGCTCGCCGATCTGCAGCGCGAAGAGGGACTCGGCGTGCTCTACATCACGCACGACCTCGCGACCGCCCGCCACTTCAGCGACGAGATCATGGTCCTCAACCAGGGCCGCGTCGTGGAGTACGGCGCCGCCGACGACGTGATCCTCCATCCGCAGGACCCGTACACGCGGGAACTGCGCTCCGCTTCCCCCGACCCGGACACGTTCTTCGCGCAGGCCGCATCGAACGGAGGCACCCTGTGAGCACCGCATTCCCCCAGCTCGACGACAACGACCTGGTCGCCCGCGACGCCCTCGAGGTCGGCACCACCGCCACCGCGGCGGAACGCGGACGCCGACGTGTGCCGTGGCGCTTCTTCGCCGGCCGAGCCGCCTTCTACCTGTTCACCCTGTGGGCGGCCATCACCATCAACTTCTTCCTTCCGCGCCTCATGAAGGGCGACGCGGTCAGCTCCTACCTCGCGCGCAACCGCAACGTGAGCCCCGAGGCCGCCGATGCGCTGCGCATCCTGCTCGGCATCGACACCGACAAGTCGATCTGGCAGCAGTACCTCGAGTACTGGGGGATGCTGCTGCGCGGAGACCTCGGCATCTCGACCCTGCACGGTCTGCGGCCCGTGGCGGAGGTGCTCGCCGCCGCCCTCCCGTGGACACTGGGTCTCGTCGGCATCGCGACCATCATCTCCTTCACGATCGGCACGATCGCCGGGGCCGTCGTCGGCTGGAAGCGCGGCAGCAAGCTCGACGCGATCATCCCGGTGACCACGTTCTTCAACACCATCCCGTACTTCTGGCTCGGACTCATCGCGATCGCGATCTTCTCCTCGACCCTGAAGTGGTTCCCCTCATCGCACGCGTACGACAAGGGCCAATCCCCGGAGTGGAGTCTCGACTTCATCGGCCAGGTGATCATGCACGGCACGCTGCCGGCGCTGACGATCGTGGTCGCCTCGCTGGGCGGATGGGTGCTCGGCATGCGCAACATGATGCTGACCGTGCTCGACGACGACTACATCACCGTGGCTCAGGCCAAGGGCATGCCTAACAAGCGCGTCCTCTGGGGCTATGCCGCTCGCAACGCCGTGCTGCCGCAGATCCAGAGCTTCGCGCTGTCGATCGGCTTCATCGTCGGCGGCACGATCGTGATGGAGATGGTGTTCAGCTATCCGGGCGTCGGCAAGCTGCTGCTCGACGCGACCAACGCCAAGGACTTCGCTCTCATGCAGGGCGTGTTCCTCGTGATCACGCTGTCGGTGCTCGTGGCCAACATCCTCGCGGATGTCGTCTACGCCTACCTCGACCCGCGCACGCGCCAGATGGAGTCCTGACATGACCGTTCCCACCACCGCCGCGAGCACCGCGCCCGACGGGTCGGCCGTCGTCTCCGGCATGCCGGAGACCGCGACCCTGCGCACCCCACCGGCGGGCGCTCCGCCTCGCAAGACGTTCTGGTCGCAGCTCGCCCAGGCGTTCGCGATGTTCCGCAACCCCAAGTCGATCGCCGGGCTCATCATCCTCGGAGTGTTCGTGCTCATCGCGATCCTCGCGCCGTGGATCTCACCCTACGGGCCGACGCAGAAGGATCGCACGGCGCTGCGGCAACCGCCCTCCTGGGAGCACTGGCTGGGGACGACCCACATGGGGGAGGACGTGCTGAGTCAGATCATCTACGGCACCCGCGGTGTGATCGTCGTCGGCTTCCTCGCCGCCTTCATCGCCACGATCATCGCGATCACCATCGGTGTGATCGCCGGCTACGTACGCGGCTGGAAGAGCGAGTCGCTCTCGGCGCTGACGAACGTGTTCCTGGTGATCCCGGGCATCCCGCTCATCATCATCATCGCTTCGCAGTTCGAGAACCCGCCGCTGATCGTGATCGCCGCGGTGCTCGGCATCACCGGGTGGGCCTGGGGCGCTCGCGTGCTGCGCGCGCAGACCATGTCGCTGCGCAACCGCGACTTCATCCAGGCAGCACGCGCGAACGGCGAACCGCTGCGCCGCATCATCACGGTCGAGATGCTGCCGAACCTCATGGCGCTCATCGCATCGAGCTTCGTCGGCACGGTGACCGCCGCGATCCTCGGCCTCACCACGCTGGCGTTCATCGGGGTGATCCCGGTGAGCAATCTGAACTGGGGCACGATCCTGTTCTGGGCGCAGCAGAACGGCGCCTTCCCGCGTCTGTGGTGGTGGTACGTGCCCGCAGGGCTCTGCATCGCGATCATCGGTGTGGCCCTCTCTCTCATCAACTTCGGCATCGACGAATACGTCAACCCGCGCCTGCGCTCGGCCGGCGAGCGGGCCAGGGCGATGAAGAAGAAGGGGCTGAACGTGAACGACGCCGTCACGGCCGTCCGCAGCGTGCCCCTGCCGAAGACGACCTCCGATCCCGTAACGTCGGCGACCTCGCCGGACACCTCCGATTCCTCGAAGACCTCGACCCCGAACTCGACCCCGAACTCGACCCAGAACACGAAGTGATGACCTCTCAGACCCTGACCACCCAGCTCCCGTACCAGGACCCCGCACTCTCGATCCCCGAGCGGGTGGCCGACCTCCTCAGCCGCATGACGCTGGAGGAGAAGGTCGGGCAGATGCTCCAGCTCGATGCCCGCGACGACATCGACGACCACATCGCCCGCCGTCACGCCGGATCGATCCTGCACACCTCGCCCGAGCGCATCCTGCGGGCGAACGAGCTCACCGCGCAGACCCGGCTCCGCATCCCGCTGCTGGTGGGAGAGGACTGCATCCACGGCCACTCGTTCTGGCCCGGTGCGACGATCTACCCGACGCAGCTCGGCATGGCCGCATCGTGGGATTCCGACCTCGTCGAACGCGTCGCCCGCGCGACGGCCGAAGAGGTCGCGGTGACCGGCATCCACTGGACCTTCTCGCCGGTGCTGTGCATCGCCCGCGATCTGCGCTGGGGCCGCATCGACGAGACCTTCGGCGAAGACCCGTTCCTGATCGGAGAGCTGGCCTCGGCGATGGTGCGCGGCTACCAGGGCGACGGACTCGACGACCCGACCGCGATCCTCGCGACCGCCAAGCACTTCGCCGGGTACTCCGAGACCCAGGGCGGGCGCGACGCGAGTGAGGCCGACATCTCACGGCGCAAGCTGATCTCCTGGTTCCTGCCGCCGTTCGAGCGCGTCGCCCGCGAGGGGTGCCGCACGTTCATGCTCGGCTACCAGACCACCGACGGAGTGCCGATCACGACCAACGATTGGCTGCTCAGCGATGTGCTGCGCGGCGAGTGGGGCTACACCGGCACGCTCATCACCGACTGGGACAACGTCGGGCGCATGGTGTGGGAGCAGCGGATCCAGCCCGACATCACGCACGCGGCTGCTGCGGCCGTGCGGGCGGGCAACGACATGATCATGACCACGCCGGCCTTCTTCGAGGGTGCGCTCGACGCCGTCGCTCGGGGCATGCTCGCCGAGGACGCCTTCGACGCTGCGGCCGCCCGCATCCTGACCCTGAAGTTCGAGCTGGGCCTGTTCGAGAACCCGCGCCTGCCGGGCACGGAACTCGACGCCGTGGTGGGCAGTGCCGCGCACGCCGAGCTGAACCTCGAGGTCGCCCGCCGTTCGCTCGTGCTGCTCGAGAACGACGGCGTGCTGCCGCTCGATCCCACCTCCGCGCTGAAGGTCGCGGTCACCGGTCCGCTCGCCGACGACGCGCAGACGCAGCTCGGCGACTGGGCCGGCGGCTCCGGGCAGGCGGGCTGGCTCGACGGTCAGCCGCGCGAGATGATCGCCACCGTGCTCGACGGGCTGCAGGCGATCGACGGTTGGACCGTCACGCACGCCCGCGGCGCCGACATCCTCACGCTCGAAGAAGACCCGCAGGGGCCGTTCTTCCCCGACAAGCAGCCGCGTCCTCCGGTCGTGAGGGCCTGCGAGCCGGACGCCGCGATGATCGCGGAGGCCGTCGCCGCGGCCTCCGAGTCCGACGTCGTCGTCGCGGTCGTCGGCGACCGGATCGAGCTGGTCGGCGAGGGGCGCTCCACGGCGACGCTCGAGCTCATCGGCGGGCAGAACGCCCTGATCGATGCGCTCATCGCGACCGGCACGCCCGTGGTCATCGTGCTGCTGGCCTCGAAGCCGCTCGTGCTCCCGGCATCGGCCTCGAAGGCTGCCGCCGTGATCTGGGCGGCGAACCCCGGCATGCAGGGTGGCCGTGCGCTCGCCGACATCATCTCCGGCGCGGCCGAGCCGTCCGGGCGCCTGCCGATCTCGTTCGCGCGCCACGTCGGTCAGCAGCCGACGTATTACAACCAGATCCGCGGACAGCACGGTGACCGCTACGCCGACCTCACGCAGTCACCGGCCTGGGCGTTCGGCGAGGGGCTGTCGTACACGACGGTCGAGTACTCCGCCCTGACGCTCGAGGCGACGACGCTGGGGGAGTCCGACACGATCGTCGGTCACGTCACGGTGTCGAACACGGGCACTCGGCCGGTGCGCGAGACCGTGCAGGTGTACGTGCGCGACTCCGTGACGAGCGTGAGCTGGACCGACAAGGAGCTGAAGACCTTCCGCCAGGTCGACGTCACCCCCGGCGCATCCGTGCGGGTACGCCTGGAGCTGCCGGTCGCCGACTGCACCATCGTCGACGCCGCGGGCAACCGCATCGTCGAGGCCGGCGCGTTCGAGCTGCTGGTCGGCCCGAGCTCCCGCGAAGAGGTGCTCCTCTCCGCCGACTTCGAGGTGCGCTGACCCGCCGCGGCGGGCGAGCGCACCTCGCGATCGATCCGGTGTGCTCGGTTCAGGCCTTCTGGAAGTCGGAGGGCTTCCAGGTGCCGTCGAACGCGGGGGCGCCTGGGCCGTAGATCCGGAAGTAGGCGAACCACTGCGAACCGGGGTTGGTCTGCAGCCATGGCACCTCATCCCGGGGTCGATCGGGACCGAAATGAAGGGTGATCCCGCCGGATCCGTCGGGCGCGAGGTCGTCGCGCAGGCTTGTCAGCACGGGCTTGAACTGCGGGGTGTTGATCTCCGAGCGGGTGTCGAGGTCATAGAGGGTGACAGACCAGAACTGAGCGGCGGGCACGGGTGCGGGAACGGTCAACGTGTACGACGTGGCCCCATCCAGTGCGGCCCCGTCCGCATCGACCGCGGCGAGCCAATAGAGCGAGCCGGCGCCCTCCTTGTGCATGAACATCTTGTCGGTTTCGAGGGTGGCCTGGTAGAACCAGCGCTCCCGCACCGAGAGGTTGAGGAAGTTCTTCTCGTAGTACCCGAAATCTCCCTCGGAGTAGACCACCCACTCCCAATTGCGGTCAGGCCAGACGAGCCGTTCCGGTGCGTCGTCGGCGAACGCCGCCACCACGAGCTGCTCGTTCGCCTTCTCGGCTGCCTCGGACAGGATCGAGACGAGTTCCGCGTCGGGCGCGAAGGGGCGGTCTGCCCGCAGGCCGAGGTCGGCGAGCATGCCGTACTGGTTGTAGAGCGCGGGGGACGGCACATCGATGTCGAGTGCGCGCTTGAGGGCATGCCAATAGTCGATGGTTCCGTCGACCACGCAGGGGTTCGCGACGGCCTTGCGGTCGGACATGTCCACGAACACGTTCGGTGCCGGGTTCTCCGCATCGGCCCAGGGGTAGACCTTCAGCGTGCGCAGCAGTGCCTTCCCCTTCTCCGGGTCGGGGAACGGTGCGCGCGCGCAGATCAGGAACCTGTTCGTCGGGGGGTGCTTGACGATGTAACCGGACTCGGGCAGGGGTCCGTCGTACCCCGGGGGGACGAACAGGTACTTGGCGCCCTTGCCCTCGTCCTCGCCGACGACGCCCATGTTGGTGACGAACTGGAAGTTCGTGTCATCGATCACGCCGATCAGCGGACCGGCGGGGAGCTCGACGACGACGGGGCCGTCGGTCGTGTCGCCCAACCCGAGTCCGTAGGGGGTGTCCGAGTTCTGGGTGAGGGTGACGAGGTCCGGCGTGGTGAGCTGGATGAGGAGACCGCGGTTGGCGGGCGCCCCGAGCTCTTCGATGGACTCGAAGTTCAGCACCATCGACACCGTCGGGTAGAAGAACTTGTACGCCTCGACGGCGCGGTTGAGCAGCGCGTCGCGGCGGATCCTGACGATCTCTTCGGTGGTGGGGAGCTTCTTCATCGGCGGTGTCCCTTCATGGCGTTTCCGCGATCATGTCAGAGACCGTCCGCGCGGGAAAGAGGCGTCAGTCCCGCAGGCGCTGGGGGCCGGCGCCCTGGGTGCCCAGGGCGTCGTCGGGGTTGAGCAGGCCGCACGCCTTCATCGACAGGCACCCGCAGCCGATGCATCCGGTCAGTTCGCGCTCGAGGCGCTCGATGCCCTCGCGACGCTTCTCGAGCTCGCGCTTCCAGCGTCTCGACGCTCGTTGCCAATCGGCGTGGCTCGGAGTCTCGGTCAGGGGCACGTCGGCGAACGCGGTCTGCACGTCCGACAGCGGGATGCCGAGGCGCTTCGCGACCGTGATGAGCGAGACGCGACGCAGCATGTGCCGGGCGTAGCGGCGCTGGTTGCCGGGCGTGCGGGTCGAGGCGATCAGGCCGAGCGTCTCGTAGAAGTGCAGGGCGGAGGCGGCGACCCCGGTGCGTCGGGTCATCTCGCCGATCGTCAGCGGCTCGTCTGGTGCGTGCGGACTCATCCGGCGTGCTCTCCCTCCGTCTGCCGTCCCTCGATTTGACCTCAAGTGTACTTGAGGTTTTACGGTTGAGGGGTGGCTCGGAGACGGGCCGAACGAACGAATGAGGACAGCGTGACCCGGACGAAGACCCCGCGATGACCTATGTGATCGCCCTGCCGTGCGTCGATGTGAAGGACAAGGCCTGCATCGACGAATGCCCCGTCGACTGCATCTACGAAGGCGAACGCTCGCTCTACATCCACCCGGACGAATGCGTGGACTGCGGTGCCTGCGAGCCGGTGTGCCCGGTCGAGGCGATCTTCTACGAAGACGACCTGCCCGACGAGTGGCAGGACTACTACAAGGCCAACGTCGAGTTCTTCGACGAGCTCGGGTCGCCGGGAGGCGCCGCGAAGACGGGGATGCTCGCCTTCGATCACCCGATCATCGCCGCGCTCGCACCACAGGGGGAACACGCATGACCAACGCCGAACCGCGCATCGCCGTCGTCGGCGCGGGGCCCGCGGGCATCTACGCGGCCGACATCCTGCTCGACCGGGTGCCGACCGCATCGATCGACCTGTTCGAGAAGCTCCCGGCACCGTATGGTCTGGTCCGCTACGGCGTCGCGCCCGACCATCCCCGCATCCGCAAGATCACGGATGCCCTGCACGAGGTGCTCGTGAACCCGCGCATCCGGCTGCGGTGCAACGTCGAGGTCGGCGTGGACATCGGGATCGACGAGCTGCGTGCCGCGTACGACGGAGTGATCGTGGCCACGGGGGCCGACCTCGATGTCGCTCTCGACATCCCGGGCATCGACCTGCCCGGCTCGTTCGGCGCGGCCGACTTCGTCGCCTGGTACGACGGGCACCCCGATGCGCCGCGCACCTGGCCGCTCGCCGCCGAGGCGGTCGCGGTGCTCGGCGCCGGCAATGTGGCGCTCGACGTGACGAGGATCCTCGCCAAGCATGCGTCGGCGCTGACCCACACCGACACCCCGGATGCCGTGCTCGACCAGCTCGCTGCCAGCCCGCTGCGCGACGTGCACCTGTTCGCCCGTCGGGGCCCGGCCGACGTGCGTTTCTCGGCCATGGAGCTGCGCGAGCTCGCCGAGCAGGACGACGTCGATGTGATCGTCGACCCGCACGACCTCGCCCTCGACGAGCACGCCGAGCGGATGGTGGCGCAGTTCTCGCAGCGCCGTATCGTCGTGCGCACCATGACCGAATGGGCAGCCCTCGATCCCGCGAGCCGCACCGCCTCGCGCCGCATCCACGTGCACCTGCGGCAGCGTCCGGTGCGCGTGCTCGGCACGGACGCGGTCACCGGTATCGAGATGGAACGCACCGCATCCGACGAGCTGGGCCGCATGGTCGGCACGGGGGAGCTGCTGCGCTATGACGTCGGAGCCGTCTATCGCGCAGTGGGCTACCGCTCGACACCTGTTCCCGGGGTGCCGTTCGACGCCGCTCTCGGCGTCGTGCCGCACGTCGAGGGTCGCGTCGTCGATGCGGACGGAGCGCCGATCCCGCGACTGTACGCGACCGGTTGGATCAAGCGCGGTCCGGTCGGGCTGATCGGGTCGACCAAGTCGGATGCCGCGCAGACGATCGGCCACGTCGTCGACGACCTCGATGCGATCGAGCGCGAGGCGCGCGACATCGATCCGATCGCCCATCTCTCGCAGGCGGTCGACCTCGACGGCTGGCTGCGCATCGACGCCGCCGAGCGCGGGGCCGGAGCGGGGCGCGGTCGCGAGCGGACGAAGCTCGTCGAGCGTGATGAGATGCTGGCACATGCGAAGCAGCAGCAGATGATGGAGGCAGGTCGATGACCGCGACACCCGTACCCACGCCGATCGGCGAGGCGCTCAAAGCCGCCTTCCGCACCCACCCGGCGGGAGTCGCGATCATCACCGCGAGCACCCCGGAAGGGCCGGTCGGTCTCACCGCGTCCAGCGTCGCCTCGGTGGCGGTCGATCCCGCGGCGATCGTGTTCTCGGTGACCCGTGCCACCGGTTCTGCAGGAGCGATCCTCGGTGCCGACACCTTCGTGGTGCACCTCATCGACGACGAGCACTCCGATCTCGCCCAGAGCTTCGCGGTCAGCGGGTCCGAGCGGTTCACGCCCGAGCAGGGGTGGGCCACGCTGCCGACCGGCGAACCGCACCTCCCCGAGGCCAGGGTGGCCCTGCGCTGTCGTCCGATCCAGACGGTCGCCGTCGGTTCGTCGACCGTGGTCATCGCCGAGGTCATCGAGGTGCTGCCTGGTCTCTCCGGGCGCCCTCTGGTCTACATCGATCGCCGTTTCCACGCACTTCCACACGACAACAACCACTGAAAGGAAGACGTCATGACCACGCTCTACACACTCCCCGAGCTGCCGTACGACTACTCGGCCCTCGAGCCGCACATCTCGGGCAAGATCATGGAGCTGCACCACTCCAAGCACCACCAGGCCTACGTCACGGGGGCGAACACCGCACTCGAGCAGCTCGCCGCCGCCCGCAGCGCGGGTGACCTCGCGAACGTGAACAAGCTCGAGAAGGACCTCGCCTTCAACCTCGGCGGCCACATCAACCACTCGGTGTTCTGGCAGAACCTCTCGCCCGAGGGCGGCGGAGCACCCGAGGGTGAGCTCGAGGCCGCACTGGTCGATGCCTTCGGATCGATCGACGCCTTCCGCGCGCACTTCACCGCGACCGCACTCGGTGTGCAGGGATCCGGTTGGGCCGTGCTCGCCTGGGACAGCGTGGGCGCGCGTCCCGTGATCTTCCAGCTGTTCGACCAGCAGGGCAACGCGCCGCTCGGCGTCTCCCCGCTGCTGCAGCTCGACGTCTGGGAGCACGCCTACTACCTCGACTACCTCAACGTGCGCGCCGACTACGTCAAGGCGTTCTGGAACCTCGTGAACTGGCCCGATGTGCAGCGCCGCTTCGAGGCCGCCCGCACGGCGACGAAGGGTCTCATCGTCGCGAGCTGACCCGCGCCGCCGGTCACGCGAGGGAGAGGAACAGCTTCTCCAGTTCGGCCATCGACACTCCACGGGTGTCGGTGGCCGCTTGCGTCTCCGCCTCGGGCTCGGTCATGCAGTCCTTCATGGCGGAGGCGATGATCTGGAAACCCGCCTTGTCGAGAGCCGAGGTGACGGCGGCGAGCTGTGTGACCACCGCCCGGCAGTCGCCACCCTCCTCGACCGCGGCGATGACGGCGCCGAGCTGTCCTCGGGCTCGCTTGAGACGGTTGGCGATCCTGCGCTGGGTGTCGGCGTCTGCGGATGACATGGTCGCTCCCTGGGTGTCGGCTGGACTTCCCACTATACCCCTGGGGGTATAGTGGGACCGATACCCACGGGGGTATCGGTGAGGAGACGATGAAGATGTGCCGAGCAGTCCGTTGCAAGACTTGCGGCAAGACGACCTGGGCGGGGTGCGGTCAGCACGTCGACGCCGTGCGGCGAACGGTGCCTGCCGCGCAGTGGTGTTCCGGACACCCGAAGGAGCAGGCGCAGGGCGGCTTCTTCTCGCGGATGTTCCGGCGATGACCACCGTGCAACCGCTCACCGTGGTCATCGTCGGTGGGGTCGCCGGGGGCATGTCCGCCGCCGCGCGCCTGCGCCGCCTCGACGAGCACGCGCAGATCATGGTGTTCGAACGAGGGCCTGAGGTCTCGTACGCGAACTGCGGCTTGCCCTATTACGTCGGAGGGGTGATCGCAGAACGCGAATCGCTGCTCCTGCAGACGCCGGAATCTCTGCGCAGCCGCTTCCGGCTCGATGTGCGTGTGCGTCACGATGTCACGCGAATCGACACTGCGCAGAAGCTTGTCGAGGTCATCGACATCGACTCGGGGCGCCGCTTCACACAGAGCTACGACAGGCTGATCCTCGCCACCGGCGCGCGCCCCCGTCTGAACGAGCCCTCCTCGGGCATCCGTACGCGCAGTCTGCGGACGGTCGAAGACGCGGATGCGATCGACGCCGCGCTCTCGCGGGCGGGCGTTCCGGTGGTGGTGGTCGGCGGAGGCTACACGGGCCTGGAAGCGGTCGAGAACCTCGTCGCTCGCGGCGCATCCGTGACGCTGGTGCAGCGGGGATCCCACCTCCTCTCCCCGCTCGATGCGGAGATGGCCGCACCGATCACCGCCGAGGTCCGCGCGCACGGCGTCGATGTGCGCCTCGGCGTCGAGGTCGTGCGTGCCGTATCCGGGCGGGTCACGCTGAGTGATGGGGCATCCGTCCCCGCCGAACTCGTGATCGATGCCTCCGGAGTCGTACCGGAGACGGCGCTGGCCGAAGGTGCCGGCATCCGGCTCGGTGAGACCGGCGGCATCGCGGTCGATTCGATGTGCCGCACGAGCGCCCCCGACGTGTTCGCGGTGGGCGACGGCGTCGAGAAGCTCGACCTCGTGGGCGGCGACACGGCTCTCATCACGATGGCCGGCCTCGCGAACCGACATGGACGCATGGTGGCCGACCTCATCGCGGGGAGGACGGAGACGGCGCGCCCCGCGCTCGGCACCGGGATCGTCCGCGTGTTCGGGGTCGACGCAGCGAAGGTGGGCTGGAGTGAACGGCAGCTCCGGGCCGCAGGACGTGACTTCTACGTCGTGCATGTGCATCCCGGATCCCACGCCGGCTACTACCCCGGCGCCGAGACGCTGTCCATGAAGATGCTCGCCGACCCCGCCTCCGACGTGATCCTCGGTGTGCAGGTGGTGGGGCGAGACGGTGTCGACAAGCGGATCGATGTGGTGGCGACCGCCATGCAGGCCGGCATCACGGCCGCCGGGCTCGCGAATCTCGAACTCGCCTACGCCCCGCAGTTCGGCTCGGCGAAGGACGCGGTCAACATCCTCGGCTACGTCGCCGAGAACACCCGCTCCGGCACGACTCCGACCATCCAATGGCATGAACTCGCTGAGGAGCAGCGTGGGGGAGCGACACTGATCGACGTGCGCTCGACGGTCGAGCATGCTGCCGACGCGATTCCCGGCGCCGTCAACGTACCGCTCGACGAGCTCAGAGAACGGCTCGACGAGGTGTCAGATGGACCCGTCATCGTGCACTGCCAGGTCGGATTGCGTGGGCACATCGCCACGCGGATCCTCCGGCAGCGAGGCGTGGACGCGCGCAACCTCGACGGCGGCTATCGCACCTGGCGCGACGCCACCCTGTGTGAACGCTAGAGCAGGCGGGAGGTGGTCCCGCGCACGTTCAGCTCGTAGGGCAGCGCCGACGGGATGTGCACGGCGTCGGGGGTGGCGAGCTTCGCCAGCACGGCATCGGCTGCCCGCTCGCCCTGTCCGAGCGGGAACTGATCGACCGTGGTCAGGCGGAAGAACTCGCCGAGTTCATGCCCGTCGATGCCGACGATCGACAGCTCCTCGGGAACGCTGAAGCCCAGGTCTCGGGCCGCGAGAAGTGCGCCGATGGCCATCTCGTCCGAGGCCGCGAACACGGCGGTCGGGCGGGGGCCCGGGCGGCCGAGCAGCTGCTTCGCCGCCCGGTAGCCGCCCTCGACCGTGAAGTCGGCGGGCTCGAGGAAGGCATGGTTGAGGGGGATGCCCGCCTTCGCCAGCGCCTTCTCGAACCCCAGGCGGCGGTTGGTCGGGATGTGGAAGTCGATGTCGAACTCCGGGTTCGCCCCGATGTGCGCGATATCGGTGTGGCCCAGGCTGATCAGATGCTCGGTGGCCAGTTGCGCGACCGCGACGTCGTCGACGGTGAGGGTGTCGAGCTTCGGGTTCGGACCGCCGATCGCGATCACAGGAAGTCCGAGGTCGAGCAGATACTGCGTCTCGTCCTCGTCGAGCTCGATCGACACCGCGATCACGGCGTCGACGCGCTGTCGGCGCAGGAAGGTGTCGAACACGTGCCGACGTACGTCCTTGTCGGCAGTGATGTTGTACAGCGTGATGTCATAGCCCTCGCGCATGAGGGCGGCGGAGACGCCGGAGAGCACCGTGCTGAAGAACCACCGGTCGAGGAAGGGCACGATCACCCCGACGTTGCGGGTGCGACCCGAGGCCAGGCTCGACGCCCGCGACGAGACGACATAGCCGAGCGACTGCGCCGCGGCCTGCACCCTCTCCTTCGCGGACTCCGATACGTGACCGCGTCCGCTCAGTGCGCGGGAGACGGTCGCGGTGGAGACTCCGGCGAGCCGGGCGACCTCATCGATGCTGGCCATGTGTTCCTCTGTCGAAAGTGCTCCGGTCGCGATTCCTGCCGGTTCACGCGGGCGTGAGCGACAGGAATCGCGACCGGAAGGGCGTGTCAGGCCTGCGTCGCTGTGGTGTACCAGACGGCGGTGTCGACCGGGATCGACGCGCCTTCGAACGGCTGGCTCTGCAGCATCACGAAGGCGTCGGCCGGCAGCTCGATCGGCGCCGTGCCGAGGTTCGCGACGACGTGCACGTCACCACGTCGGAAGGCGACCGCGTCGGGCCCGGCGTCTTCCCAGACCAGCGAGCCGCTGCCGAAGCCGTGCTCGCGGCGCGCGGCCAGCAGACGCTTGTACAGCGCGAGCGTCGATGCGGGATCGACCTCTTCGACGTCGCGGGCGTAGGCCGCCCAGTCTGCGGGCTGCGGGAGCCACGAGAGACCGGTGTCGTTGAATCCGAAGGCCGGAGCCTCGGCCTCCCAGGGCAGGGGCACGCGGCATCCGTCACGACCGTAGCGCTCGCCGTTCGTGCGGAACCAGGTCGGGTCCTGACGGTACTCGTCCGGGATCTCCATGGCCTCGGGCAGGCCGAGCTCTTCGCCCTGGTACAGGTACGACGAACCGGGCAGTGCCAGCATCAGCGTGGTCGCGGCGCGGGCGCGGGCCAGGCCGATCGCGGTGTCGGGCTTGCTCGGGGTGTTCGGGCCGATACCCTCGCCCTGGGGGTTGTCCGCCGTCAGCGCGAGGCGCGAGGCGTGGCGCACCACATCGTGGTTCGAGAGCACCCAGGTGCTCGGGGCGCCGACCGCGCCGAAGTCGTCGAGCGACTCCCGGATGACGTCGCCGAGGGCCTTCGCGTTCCACGGCGTCATCAGGTACGGGAAGTTGAACGTCTGGTGCATCTCGTCCGGACGCACCCACAGGGCCGTCTGCTTGAGCGTCGGCATCCAGGCCTCGCCGCACAGGGCGCGGTCGCCGTCGTACTCGGCGAGCACCTTGTGCCAGTCGCGGTAGATGTCGTGCACGCCGTCCTGGCCCCAGTACGGCACGTTCGACTCGCCGCCGCCCATGGAGTCGGCATCGCTCGGGGGCGTGTAGTCGGGCAGGCCTTCGGCCTTGATCATGCCGTGGGCCACGTCGACGCGGAACCCGTCGACACCGCGGTCGAGCCAGAAGCGCAGGATGGAGCGGAACTCCTCGCGCACCTCTTCGTTGGTCCAGTCGAAGTCGGGCTGGGTGGCGTCGAAGATGTGCAGGTACCACTGGCCCGGCGTGCCGTCGGCCTCGACGACGCGCTCCCACATGCCGCCGCCGAACACGGATTCCCAGTTGTTCGGCGGGAGCTCGCCGTTCTCGCCCTTGCCGTCGCGGAAGATGTAGCGCGCGCGCTCGGGGCTGCCCGGGCCGGCCTTCAACGCCTGCTGGAACCAGACGTGCTGGTCGGACGAGTGGTTCGGCACCAGGTCGACCACCACGCGGATGTTGCGGGCATGGGCGGCCTCGAGCATGTCGTCGAAGTCGGCCAGCGTGCCGAACAGCGGGTCGACGTCGCGGTAGTCGGCCACGTCGTAACCCGCGTCGCGCTGCGGACTGGTCATGAACGGGCTCAGCCAGATCGCGTCGACGCCGAGCTCCTGCAGCGCATCGAGTCGGCTGGTGATGCCCGGCAGGTCGCCGATGCCGTCACCCGAGGCGTCCGCGAAGGATCGGGGGTAGATCTGGTAGATGACGGCGCTGCGCCACCACTCGGAACCGGGGGCTGCGATCTGCTCAAGCTGTGCCATGGGAACAGGCTAGTGCAAACGCTTACATTCATGCCAGAGCGGGGATCGAATCGGTTCGGTGCCGCGGATTCCGCCGGCCGAGGCCGCGCCACTTGCATGACGGTCGGTCATTCGCATGATCGTCCAGCGTCCGTGGTCATGCATCCGTCGCGGTCTCATGCCGGTGTCGCCGGCGGTGCGATCGCAGGCGGGGAGTAGGGTGAGGCATCCGATGAGTGGAGGCTGTCATGGTTCCCGAGATCAACTACTGGGCGGTCCTGCTGGCCACCGCGTCGAGCATGCTCGTCGGCTCGGTCTGGTACGCCCCGAAGGTGTTCGGCACGCGCTGGTCGAAGCTCGCGAACGTCGACATGGATCGTCCTGCGGCCACAGCGGCCTGGCCGATCATCACCACGGTCATCGTGAGCTTCATCACGGCCTGGGTGCTCGCCGGCGCCTCGTCGATCGCGTGGCACTTCTACGGCGGATCGTACTTCTGGGGCGCCGTCGTCACCGCTGTCACGCTGTGGGCGGGGTTCACGGCCGCCCGTTTCATCACGCACGACGCGTTCGAGGGGCGCTCGACCCGACTCACCACGCTGAACATCGCTCACGAGCTCGTCACGGTCGTCGTCATGGCGATCATCATCGGCGTCTGGCCGCCGGCGCTCGCCTGACGTACCGCTCCGACTCCCGGGGGACCGGCGAACCGGTGGCCGGGTCGGTTCGGAGGACTCGCCGATCGGAGAGCCACCTCTAGACCTTCGCCGCTTCTGCGAGCGCATGCGGGGTGCGAGGCTCGCTGGGTGACCTGCCGGTCACCCGCGTGCTGCGGACCCGCGCGCGGTTCAGACCGAGGGGTCTCGATGTCCGGATCTTCGCGCCGATCGGCGCCGTGGGCGGTCGCCGCCGCGCTCGTCGCCGCAGTTGTGCTGGTGGGCGCGGCTCCTGCCGCGGGGGGAGCCATGCGCCCGTCGGATGACCAGGCATCCGGTGCGAGTGGCCTGGATCCCTCGCAGTCCGTCGCGCTGGCCTACGAGTTCCTGGATACGCGCGTCGACCAGTTCTGCGATGGAGCCGGACACTGTCTGCCGCGCAGCTACGAGGGCGGATTCTTCACCACTCCGAGCTGGGACTTCACCCCCTCGTTCGTCTACGACGATGCGCTCGTGATCATCGCGTACACCGCCAGGGGGCTTCCGGACGACCTCCGTCGCGCGCGGGCGATCGGCGACACCCTGCTCTTCGTGCAGGCGAACGACCCGATCGGCGACGGCCGCACACGGGCGTCGTACGAACCGCACGGCATCCGCGAGGGGCGGGTGGAGATCACCGGCCCCGGCAGCTTCACCGGGAACCAGGCGTGGGTCGGATTGGCTCTCGCGCGTCTCGCGCACGCCACCGGAGATTCGCGGTACCTCGACGGCGCGCTGCGTGTGGGCCAGTGGATCCAGGACAACACGGCCGACATGGTCCGAGCCCCGTACGGGTACACCGGGGGTCAGCTCGAGGACGGCACGTCGCTGACCTGGAAGTCCACCGAGCACAACAGCGACGTCTCGGGGTTCTTCACGCAATTGGCTCAGCTCACCGGCGACCCCGTGTGGTCCGAGCGGGCAGCGGTCGCCGCCGACTTCGTCGCGGCCATGCAGAGTGCGGACGGCCACGTCGACACCGGCACGGGCCTCGACGGTTCGACCATCAACACCCGTCCCATTCCGCTGGATGCGCAGACGTGGAGTTCACTCGCCACGGGCGACCCGCGCTACG
This sequence comes from Microbacterium sp. STF-2, assembly GCF_034650155.1. Classification (NCBI taxonomy): domain Bacteria; kingdom Bacillati; phylum Actinomycetota; class Actinomycetes; order Micrococcales; family Microbacteriaceae; genus Microbacterium; species Microbacterium sp. STF-2. The sequence goes on along the minus strand of NZ_JARKMW010000002.1, from coordinate 896,898 downwards.
GCGCCGCGCTGGACTGGACGCTCGCGAACCTGATCGCCACCGACGGCCCGTACACGGGCCCCTCGATCAGCGAGGTCGATGTGTCGAAGGCCTGGTTCGAGGGGAGCGGACACCTCGCGCTCGCTCTCACGCTCCGCGACGGCCCGGGAGACGCCGACCGGGCCGAGACGTTGCTGAGCAGCATCCGTCTGGCGCAGCGCGATGCTCCGAACGGTGACGGCAAGGGGATCGTCGCGACCTCGAACGACGGTCTCGACTCGGGTTTCGGCGACCTCTACTACGCCAGCCTGCACACGGGCGCGACGGCCTGGTACCTGCTCGCGGCGGCGGGGGACAATCCGTTCACCCTGCCTGCCGACTGACCTGCCGTTCGACCGGCCTGACGGCGGACCGGCCTGCCGTTCGACCGGCCTGACGGCGGACCCGCCTGACGGCGGACCCGCCTGACGGCGGACCGGCCTGAGGTTATGCGGCGACGCGGGCGACCGCGGCGATGGCGCTCGTGAAGAAGTCGAGTCCGTCGATGCCGCTGCGCATGGCGACAGCGGTGTCGGGGCCGAAGCCCGCCTCGGTGGCGTGCTCGGGGTGCGGCATGAGCCCGACCACGTTGCCCGCCTCGTTGGTGAGACCGGCGATGTCGCGGAGCGATCCGTTCGGGTTGACTCCGGCGTAGCGGAAGGCCACGAGCCCCTCGCCCTCGATACGGTCGAGGGTCTGCTCGTCGGCGATGTAGCCGCCGTCGGCGTTCTTGAGCGGGATCACGATCTCCTGGCCGGTGCGGAACGCATTGGTCCACGCGGTGTCGGAGTTCTCGACCGTGAGCTTCTGGTCGCGACGCACGAAGTGCTGGTGGTTGTTGCGGATCAGGCCGCCGGGCAGCAGGTGAGCCTCGACGAGCATCTGGAAACCGTTGCAGATGCCGAGCACGGGCATTCCCTTCGCGGCGGCATCCTTGACCTCGCTCATGATCGGCGAGAGCGCGGCGATCGCGCCGGCGCGCAGGTAATCGCCGTAGCTGAAGCCACCGGGGAGGACGAGTGCGTCGACGCCCTCGAGGTCGTGCGAGCCGTGCCACAGGGCGACCGGCTCTGCGCCGGCGATGCGCACGGCGCGCTGGGCGTCGCGGTCGTCGAGCGAGCCGGGGAAGGTGATGACGCCGATGCGGACGGTCACTCCGCGACCTCGATGCCGACGACGTCCTCGATCACGGAGTTGGAGAGCACCTCGTCGGCGATGCGCCGGGCCTCGGCGAGAACCTCGTCGGTGACCTCGCCTTCGACGGTGAGCTCGAAGCGCTTGCCGATGCGGACGTCGGTGAAGCCCTCGACGCCGAGGCGGGCGAAGGCGCCGGAGACGGCCTTCCCCTGCGGGTCGAGCAGTTCGGGCTTGGGCATGACGTCGACGACGATGGTGGGCATGACGGCTCCAAGAGTCGCGGGCGGACGGGCGCATCCAGTCTACTGCCCTCGGCTCGCCCGCCCTCGCCCCGCCCACTCGACGTCGAGGGCACGACATCTCGCCGAGTGCACGGCCCGCGTGCGGGGGGATGCCGTGCGCTCGCCGAGTACCCGTGCGCTCGACGAGCAGTGCGTGTGCGTGGGTGTGGGGGCGTGGGGGAGAGGGGGCTATGCGGAGTGGAAGACGGTGTGGAGGTCGCCGACCGCCTCGCGGCCGCCGAGACCGTCGATCTCGAACAGCACCGAGATGCCGATGACATGGCTGCCGAGGCGCTCGACGAGCTCGCGTCCGGCCGCGAGGGTTCCTCCGGTGGCGAGCACATCGTCGATCAGCAGCACGCGGGATCCGGGGGGCAGGTCGTCGTGCATCTCGATCGTGGCGGTGCCGTACTCGAGGGCGTAGTCGACGGATGCCGCGGGGCGCGGCAGCTTGCCGGCCTTGCGGATCGGGATGAGTCCGACGCCTGCGGCGATGGCGGCAGCGCTGGCGAGGATGAAGCCGCGCGCCTCGATGCCCGCGATCACGTCGAACTGGCCGGCGAAGGGTTCGATGATCGCCTCGGTCGTCACGCGGAGGGCCTCGGCGTCGGCGAGGAGTGGCGTGATGTCGCGGAAGATGATGCCCGGTTGCGGGTAGTCCGGCACGTTGCGGATCAGGGCTTCGGCGCGGACGAGGGCAGGGGAGAGCGTGGCTTCGGGCACTGCCCAAGGGTACCCCGCGGCGGCTGGGTTGACACCGTGGGAGCGCTCCCATAGAGTGACTGCTCAGTTCGTGGGAGCGCTCCCACGACGTCCCGACGCACCACTCACCGCACGACCACCACAAAGGAGTGAACTGTGAACACACGTGCCCGCAACCGGATCCTCGTGACTGCCGCCGTGGCATCCGTCTCCGCTCTCGCCCTCGCCGGCTGCTCCGGCAGCACCGGCGATTCCACGGAGGGGAGCGCCGATGAAGAGGTCACATTGACCGTCACCACGTTCGGCACCTTCGGCTACGAAGATCTCTACAAGGAGTACGAGAAGGCCCACCCGAACGTCACGATCGAGGCGACCAACATCGACACCGGCGGCAACGCCCGCACGGATGCGTTCACCAAGATCGCCGCCGGCTCCGGCCTCAGCGACATCGTCGCAGTCGAAGAGGGCTGGCTCGGCGCGATCATGGACGTCTCCGACACCTTCGTCGACCTGCGCGACTACGGCATCGAAGACCGCAAGGACGACTGGGTCGACTGGAAGTACGGCCAGGCGACCGACGCCGAAGGCCGCGTCATCGGCTACGGCACCGACATCGGCCCGAGCGGCATCTGCTACAACGGCGCCGCATTCGAGGCGGCCGGGCTCCCGAGCGACCGCGAGTCGGTGGCCGAGCTCCTCAACGGCGACTGGGAGAACTACTTCCAGGTGGGCGCCGACTACACCGCGAAGACCGGCAAGGCCTGGTACGACCACTCCGGCTTCGTCTGGAACGCCATGGTGAACCAGCTCGACGAGGGCTACTACACGACCGACGGCAAGCTGAACGTCGAAGACAACGCCGAGCTCAAGGAGCGCTTCGAGCTGCTGGGCGCCGCGACCGAGGGCGGCCAGTCCGCCGCGCAGACCGCGTGGGACTGGAACGGCGGCAAGTCGTTCGTCGACGGCACCTTCGCGACCTTCGTGTGCCCGGGCTGGATGCTCGGCGTCGTGCAGGGCCAGGTCGAGGCCGGCGGCGGCGATGCGTCCACCGGATGGGACTTCGCCGATGTGTTCCCCGGCGGCGCGGCCAACTGGGGTGGCGCGTTCCTGTCGATCCCGGAGACCTCGCAGCACAAGAAGGCGGCCGCCGAGCTGGCCGACTGGCTGACGCAGCCCGAGCAGCAGGTGAAGCAGTCCGCCGCCGCGGGCAACTTCCCCTCGACGATCAAGGCGCAGGAGACGCTCGCCGCGGATGCGACGCCGAACGCGTTCTTCAACGACGCGCCGACCGGGGCGATCCTCGCCGAGCGCGCCAAGGGCGTCGTCGCCCAGTTCAAGGGTGCCGATGACTCGGTGATCCAGGAGAACGTCTTCGGTCCGGCGCTCAGCAGCCTCGACCGCGGCGACACCGACACCCAGGGCGCCTGGGACCAGGCCATCGGTCTGCTGAACGACCTCGTCGGCTGACATCCCCCTTCCGGTCGCAGTTCCCGCCGTCGCCACCCCACGGCCGGCGGCAGGAACTGCGACCGGAACTCCTCGGAACCCCGGGACAAGGACACCCCATGACACTCACCGCCCCGCCCGCGGAACAGCAGCGCGCGGCATCCCCCGCGAAGGATGCCGCACCGAAACGCTCCTGGCGCCACCGCGTCTCACGGTTCGACCAGAACGCCTCGCCGTACTTCTACATCTCGCCGTTCTTCCTGCTGTTCGGGCTGGTCGGCCTGTTCCCGCTGCTCTACACGGTCTGGGTGGCGGTGCACGAGTGGGACCTGCTCAAGGGCGAAGGCGAGTTCGTCGGGGTCGGCAACTTCGTCGAGATCCTCGGCGACGCGATGTTCTGGAACTCGATCGGCAACACCCTGAGCATCTTCCTGCTCTCCGCGATCCCGCAGCTGGCCGTGGCCCTCGTGATCGCCTACCTCCTCGACCGGGGCCTGCGCGCCCCGACGTTCTGGCGCATGAGCGTGCTGATCCCGTTCGTGGTCACCCCGGTCGCGGTCGCCATCATCTTCTCGAGCATCTTCAACGAGGCCGACGGTCTGGCCAACAACCTGCTCAACCTCATCGGCATCGCGGACCAGGAGTGGAAGCACAACACCGCGCTGTCGCACATCGCGATCGCCATCATGGTGAACTTCCGCTGGACGGGCTACAACGCCCTCATCCTGCTGGCCGCGATGCAGGCCGTGCCGCGTGACCTCTACGAGTCGGCGGCCCTCGACGGGGCCGGCGCCGCGCGCCGCTTCTTCTCGATCACCATCCCCACGATCCGTCCCACCCTGATCTTCGTCATCATCACGGCGACGATCGGCGGGCTGCAGATCTTCGCCGAGCCGCGCCTGTTCGACGTGTCGACCGCCGGCGGCATCGGCGGCAGCGACCGGCAGTTCCAGACCACCGTGCTGTTCCTCTGGGAACTGGCGTTCTTCCGTCGCAACCTCGGGGAGGCATCGGCCGTCGCCATCCTGCTGTTCCTGCTGATCGTCGGGATCGGCGTGATCAACTTCCTCATCTCCCGACGGATCTCCACCGGAGACGCCCCGAAGAATAGTGCGGCCCGCCGCCGCGCGCACACCACCGACGCGGCCGCGACCGCGGCGGCCGCCGGAACGACGATCGCCACCACGACCGAGGAGAACGCGCGATGACCGCCACGCAGGCACTGAGCGTCCCCGAGAAGATCCGCCGTCGCCGGAGTGCGTCATCCGGCACCGCCGGGATCGGCAGCCGCCCCGGCTTCCTCACATACGGGCTCCTGGCCGCGTTCATCATCGGCAGCGTGTATCCGCTGTGGTGGTCGGTCGTCGTCGCGAGCGGCACGAACGCCACCCGCGGTGAGACGCTGCCGCTGATCCCCGGGGGCAACTTCTTCACGAACGCGGCCAAGGTCTTCGACGCGATCCCGTTCTGGCTGGCGCTGGGCAACTCGTTCCTCATCTCCGGCATCATCACGCTCTCGGTCGTCACCTTCTCCACGCTCGCGGGCTACGCCTTCGCCAAGCTCCGGTTCAAGGGCCGCGACGGGTTGATGATCTTCGTGATCGCGACGATGGCGATCCCGACGCAGCTGGGCATCATCCCCCTGTTCATGCTGATGCGCGAACTCGGCTGGACGGGCTCGATCGGCGCGGTGATCGTGCCGACCCTCGTCACCGCCTTCGGCGTCTTCTTCATGCGGCAGTACCTGGTCGATGTGATCCCGGACGAGCTGATCGAGGCCGCCCGTATGGACGGCGCCAACCAGTTCCGCACCTTCCTGACCGTCGGACTCCCCGCGGCTCGGCCGGCCATGGCGATCCTCGGACTCTTCACCTTCATGACGGCGTGGACCGACTACCTGTGGCCGCTGATCGTGCTCTCTCCGCAGAACCCGACCCTGCAGACGGCGCTCAGCCAGCTGCAGTCGGGCTACTACATCGACTACTCGATCGTGCTCGCCGGCGCGGTGCTCGCGACCCTCCCGCTGCTCGTGCTCTTCGTGGTCGCCGGTCGGCAGCTGGTCAGTGGCATCATGGCGGGCGCGGTGAAAGGATGACCCCTATGACCCGCTCCTTCCCCGAGAACTTCCTGTTCGGCGCCGCGACCGCGGCGTACCAGATCGAGGGGGCGGCGTTCGAGGACGGGCGCACCGCCTCGATCTGGGACGCGTTCTCGCGCCAGCCGGGCGCGGTGATCGGGGCCGAGAACGGCGACGTCGCCTGCGATCACTACCACCGCTACCCGCAGGACGTCGCGCTCATGACGCAGCTCGGGCTGCAGACGTACCGCTTCTCGACCTCGTGGTCACGGGTGCGTCCGGACGGTGGAGCCGTCAACGCGGCGGGAGTGGACTTCTACGAGCGCCTGGTCGACGAGCTGCTCGCCGCCGACATCCTGCCCTGGTTGACGCTGTACCACTGGGACATGCCGCAGGCCCTGCAGGATGCCGGTGGCTGGACGAACCGCGACACGGTCGATCGCTTCCTGGAGTACGCCGGCACCATGCACGACGCGCTCGGCGACCGGGTGAACGTGTGGACCACGTTGAACGAGCCGTGGTGCTCGTCGTTCCTCTCGTACACTGCCGGCGAGCATGCGCCCGGGCACACCAGCATCGCGGAGGGGCTGCTCGCCTCGCACCACCTGCTTCTCGCACACGGCACGACCGTGCAGGAGTTCCGCAGACGCGACGCCTCGCTCAACCTCGGCATCACCCTGAACCACACGGTGGCCGACCCCGCCGACCCGCAGAATCCGGCCGATGTCGATGCGGCTCGTCGGGTGGACGGACAGTTCAACCGCTGGTTCCTCGACCCGATCTACCGCGGCAGCTACCCCGCCGACATCGTCGAAGACATCCGCGCGGTCGATGCCGACGCGGTCGCGCAGTTCGAGGCGGCCGTGCAGGACGGCGACCTCCAGCTGATCTCGCAGCACATCGACACGCAGGGGGTGAACTACTACCACGGCGACCTCGTATCGGGCACTGCTCCGGCTGAGGGGCCGGTCTCCGCGGAGCCCGAGACCGGGCGCGTGCGGCGCAGCCCCTACCCGTCGAGCGACGGCATCCACGCGGTCGAGCGGGGGCTACCCCGCACCGCGCAGAACTGGGAGGTGCAGCCCGAGGGGCTCACCCGTGTGCTGCAGCGGATCTGGAACGAGTACGCCGAGCCCGCGGGCACCGTGCTCTACATGACCGAGAACGGGGCGGCCTACGACGATGCCGTGGCGGTCGAAGACGGCGAGACACGCGTGCACGACGCCGACCGCACCGAGTTCCTGCGCCTGCACCTGGGCGCGGTGCTCGATGCCGCCGAGGCGGGTGTCGACGTGCGCGGCTACTTCTACTGGTCACTGTTCGACAACTTCGAATGGGCGTGGGGATACGACAAGCGGTTCGGCATCGTACGCGTCGACTACGACACCCAGGAGCGCACGCTCAAGGACTCGGGTCGGGAGTACGCCCGCATCATCGCGGCCCGGGCGCTCTGACCCCGCTGCCCGCCCCTCGAGTCGCGCGAAGGGTCGTATCCGGGGCCGAGATGCGACCATTTGCGCGACTCGGAGCGAGACGGTCGTCGTCGCACCCGTGAACCGGTGAGAATAGGGCGATGGAAGAGTGCGTACGCTGATGTCGCCCCGAGCGACCATCGAAGAAGTGGCATCCGCTGCGGGTGTCTCCCGGTCGACAGTGTCGAGGGTCGTGAACGGGTCGACGGCCGTGAGCCCGGAGGCCCTCGCCGCGGTGCGCGCGGCGATCGACGAGCTGAACTACGTGCCCAATCGGGCCGCGCGCTCCCTGGCATCACGCCAGACCCACGCCATCGCGCTGATCGTCCCCGAAGACACCACGCGCTTCTTCGGCGACCCGTTCTTCGCGGCCATCGTCGCGGGCATCACAGGTGCACTCGGCGGCTCGGACTACCTGCTCAACCTGTTGATCGCGAGCGATGACCCCGGCGACAAGATGACCAGCTTCGTGCGCAACGGCGGCGTGGACGGTGCGCTGATCGTCTCGCACCACACGAGCGACGCCTTCGTCGATCGGATCGCGGATGCCGTGCCGGTCGTGTTCGGCGGCCGCCCGGTGCGCCGTCACGACGGGGACTACGTCGTCGACGTCGACAACGTCGCCGGAGCGAAGAACGCCACCCGCCGCCTGATCGACATCGGCCGCACACGCATCGCGACGATCTCGGGTCCGCTCACGATGGTCGCCTCGGAAGACCGTGTGCAGGGGTTCCGGTCCGCGCTCGCGGATGCCGGGCTCACCCCGTATGCGGAGGAGGAGGGCGACTACAGCGAGGCCAGCGGAGCGGAGGCTGCCAGACGGCTGCTCGACGGCGGGCGCCCGGATGCGATCTTCGTCGCCAGCGACCTGATGGCCCGAGGTGCGCTGACGGCCCTGCGCTCGGCGGGTGTGCGTGTGCCGGAGGACATCGCGCTGGTCGGCTTCGACGACTCCTCGGTCGCCGTCACCACCGATCCGCAGCTGACCACGATGCGCCAGCCGATGTACGCGCAGGGTGAGGCCATGGCCCGGATCCTGTTGTCGCGGCTCGCGGGGGAGGACCCGCCGACCACGACGATCCTGCCGACCGAGCTGGTGATCCGGGCCTCGGCCTGACCGACCACGTCCGGTCCTGACGAACCGCGTCGGGGTGCGCGAGCGTCCGCGGAGGGGATGAACACGGCTGTGGCCCTGGCGCCCCCTCCGGGCCAGGCCCACAGCCGTGGGTCTTGAGGCTCAGCCGACGAGCGAGCTGAGGATGTCACCGCCGAAGAGCGAGAAGGCGGTGAGGCCGGCGGAGAGCAGGAGCACCGCGGCCGTGCCGGCGACCGCGAACACCGAGATCCCGCGACCGCCCAGCCGTTGGCCGCGCAGGCCGACCGACACGCCTGCTCTGGCGGCGAGGCCTCCCGCCTCGTCATCGCGGTACAGCTCGGTGCGCACCGCGAAGCGCCGATGGAACTCCTCGGCCAAGGTGAGCACCGCCGTCATGGTCTCGGCATGGTCGAACCGTGTGCCGGACGGCAGGTACACGTAGAGACGGTCGGACACGAGCTCGATCTCGGCGCCGGAGCCGAGGTCCAGCACGCGGGCCATCAGATCCGGCGTGAAGATGTAGAGAGCGTCCTGCTGATAGCCCTCCGGCACGATGAGGCGGAACGTCTTCGCGAACTCGCCTTCCAGATCCATGCGCGCGGCGCCACGCCCGAGGCCGAGCGTGGGGACGATGCTGCGCTTCCGGTTGGCGAGCACGATGTGCGGGACGGATGCCGGCAGCGGCAGTTCGATGAAGGCGAAGGGGCGCTGGATCGTGGCGCGCTCCTGTCCGTGGGCGACAGAGTGATGCATGCCCAGCTCGAACGGCATCCGGTCGTCGTCGCAGGCGATGACCGCACGTTCGCGTCCGTGCGCGACCCGCGTGAACGCGGCCCCGGGACGGCGGGTGCGCTCGAGGGTGTCGGCGTACGCCCATCCGTTCGCCCAGGCGAAGGCGGCGACCTTCACCCGGCGACTCAGGCCGACCGCCCACCAGACGAAGCCGACGGCGGCGAGCACGGTGTACCCGATCACGAACGCCCCGAGGATCGGGGCGACCGTGAGGATGTCGCTGCGGCCGAGGAACCAGAGCCCGGTCAGCATCGCGGCGGCGAACAGCAGTACGACCACCAGGATCACCAGGAAGCGGCGATGCGGCGGGATCCCGCAGATGCGCTCGTAGGTGCGGATGTCGCGCAGGCCCGCGCTCCGTCGCAGCGGTTCCAGGTCTACGGTCACAGGCTCCATGACAGCGTCGCCCACGGGCCGTTGCGCTTCTCGGACGCTGCGGCCTGGAAATCGGACCAGCCGTCGCCGAACTTCTCGAACGACTTCTCATCGACGTTGCCGTCCGTCCAGTGCATGACACGTCCCACGATGTAGCTCAGGCCGAAGTCGGCCCATGATTCGAACGCCGGGCGTCCTTCGACGTTGATGCGGTGGATGATCGCGCGTGCCTCAGCGACGTCGCCGTGTCCGAGCGCGACACCCCAGGTCGTCATGGCCACGGCCTGACCCAGGCCGTAGCCATCAAGGGTCTTCACGAAGAGCCCGGGGGTGACGATGTCCTTGCCCACGCGCTTGCGCACCTCGGTCTCGGCGTACTCGATCGAGGTGACGAAAGCGCGTGCAACGCGCTTGTCGCCGCCCTCCTGCACGATGGCGGCGAGCCATTCCTTGGCCTTCGGCGTGCGGCCGAGGCGCTGGGCGAGTTCGGTGCGTACGGCGAGGTACAGCATCCATACCTCGCGACGGCGGCGGACGGTGCTCAGGCGCTCGATGTTGGCGAGCCATTCGTCTCGTGTGTGCACGCCCCACTGGTCGACGAGGACCTTCTTCTCGCGGTCGTCGAGGAGCGAAGCGGTCGGATCGTTCCAGGCGCCTGAGGGCAGGTTCACGATCTGCAGGAAGCCGAGCGCGATCTCATCGGCTTCGACCCCGGTGGTGGGGTGCTCGGGCGAGGCCTTGACCTTGGCGGCCGGCAGGATCCAGATCACGAGGAAGAACAGCACGACGACCCCGACGATCGTCCACGCCCACCACTGGCTCACGAGCCATTCGAAGATCGAGGTGACGCTGTTGAAGTCGACGCTCGCGAAAGAGTGCATGGGTGCTCCTGGGAAGGGTGAATCCGTGTCGGTTCATAGATTGAACGAACATTCAGTGAGTAATCTATACGGCAGGGGGGGCGATTTCGAAAGACGGACCGGCGGGACTCAGGAGGTGGATGCCACGTGGCGCGCTCCGACGAGCAAAACCGGTTGGCCCGCGAGCGTGCCAGGGAGAACATCCTGCAGGCGGCGATCGAGACGTTCAGTGAACGCGGCGTCGCAGGGGCGAGCATCGCCGAGATCACGAAGCGTGCCGGCGTCGCCCAGGGGCTCGTGAACTATCACTTCGGTGGCAAGGAGCAACTCGTCGCCGCCGTGATCGATCGCTGGTTCGAGACCGTGCTCGGCTTCGCCCGCGTCGAGGGCACGCCCGACGAGATGCTCGCCGCGGTGATCGACGGTGCTCTCACGGCCACCGCCTATGCGATACCGCTGCAGCGCGCGGTGCTCGCGATGCAGCAGCAGCCGGCCACGCATCGACTCTTCGCGGAGTCGGAGGCCCGGCACGAGGCGGGCGCCACCGCGGCGGAGGACGCCGTCCGTGACCTCTTCCGCGCGCGGGGGGCCGAGGACCCGGCGCTCGAAGAGGTGATGCTGCGCAGCACGATCGAGGGGGTCTTCGTGAAGTCCGCCGTCTTCGGCGAGACCTATCCGCTCGAGGAGGCCCGCCGCTGGATGTTCCGACGGTACGGACTCCCCGAGCCCACGGCGTCCATCGCGCCACCGGCTCCCCTGCGTGACGGTGAGCCGCGGCCGAGGGCGACGGCGGCTCTGCGGGGGCGCGAGCAGTTGCCGCGCGACTCCGCCTGAACGACGGACGAACGCGGGGCCCGGTCGCGAACGACCGGGCCCCCTGATTCCGACGTGCTGACCGGTGTCAGTTCCCGTAGAGGGAGACGACTCCGGCGGTGTCGACGCTCGTCATCGACAGGTCGTCGGAGGAGCCGTTGCACTGCGGGTAGTGCATGATCGACGAGGAGTCGTACGGCGTCAGAGGACGCCAGTTGTTGTCCTCGAAGCAGGTGCCGGCCTCCGGCCGGGTGTGCTCGTGGCGGAAGCCGAGCACGTGGCCCAGTTCATGGCCGAGCACGTTCGTCGGGGTCCAGGACGAGCCGGGGGTCCAGATCGAGTCATCGATGAGGACGTTCTGCAGACGCGGTGCGGTGCTCGGGAAGAAGGCCCTGGCGATGTACTGCGTCGTCTGCACCGGCTCCACCGAGAACAGGACGGCGTTGTTGCGCGTCGTGCAGTTGGCATCGGCGCTGCTGTCGTAGATGAAGTCGATCTTCGAGGATGCGGCTTCCCAGAGGGCAGCACCGCTTTCCATCGCGTTCACGACGTCGGCGTGACGTGCGCCGAAGGCGGTGCTGACGCAATAGGTGAGGTTCGCCACCTGCGCGTCGGACCACTTGTCGTCGATGCTGTTGACGGTGTTGACGATGAGACCGTTGGTCACGGGGTCGGCGCCGAGGAGCTGCTCGTAGAACGAACGCAGTTCGCCCTGGTTGGAGATCACCTCGTCTCCGTTGACGACGTAGGCACCGTCGACGTCTCGGTAGGTCGACGCCTCGAACTCCTGGAAGGTGGGGATGTCATCGGCGTCGGGTGCGGAATTCGCGGCAGCGGGGATGACCGTGCCGAGGCAGAGCGCAGCAGCCGCGGTAGCGGCGAACGCCAGTTTTCTCGTGAGTCGCAAAGTAGTAGTCCTTTTCGATCTGAACGATTCCGCGCGCCCCCTCGGCACGCGGCCCCCGGCGGAAAGGTGAGCAACTCTGCGCAGCCGATCCTGTCGAAGTGCGCTCACGGTAAGCATGGCTCTCACGCGATGGCAAGGCATCTCCCGGCACGTTCACAGATTTATGCACTCAGGTCAAAAATACCGAACGTCGTTCTGGTCGAAGGTGGTGTGCGTCCCGGCGAGACGTCGGGGGTCAGGCGTGGCCCATGCGGGCGAAAGCCCCCAACACACTGCGCTCCGATGCGGTGAGGTAGCGCTCGAGTTCTTCCGCAGCGGCTTCGGGCCCCTGTTCCAGCAGAGCCGTGAGCACCGCGCGGTTCCGACGGACGTACGGCTCGTGCAGCGACCTCGGCTCGTCGATCTCGAGGAAGACGAGACGCAGCTCGGCGGCGACATCGCGGTAGGTGCGGGCGAGCCGTGCGCTGTCGGCGAGGGCGACGATCGCGTCGTGGAAGGCCATGTTCGCGCTGCCGATGCGTCGCCAATCCTCGTGCGGCAGCTGCTCCTCGGCCTCGGCCAGGGCTTCGCGCATGAGCTGCACGGCGGGGTGCTCGGGCTCGGACTGGCGCAGTGCGGTGCATTCGATCACGCGGCGGGCCCGATAGATGTCGATCACGTCGGCGATGGTCGGTGACGCCACCGAGACCCCGCGGTGGGGGATGTGCTCGACGAGGCCCTGCTCGGCGAGCACACGGAAGGCTTCGCGAAGCGTGTTGCGCGAGACGTCGAACTGCTCGGCGAGGGCTGATTCCGAGAGTCGTGACCCCGGTGCGAAGTCGCCGTCGATGATGCGCTGACGGAGGACGTCGGCGAGCGGGCCCTGCTGGTTCATGCCTTCATCGTAGGCGGCGGGGCTGCGGCATCGTCTGCGGTCGCAGGAGGGAAATCACACGAAGGCAACCGTTCTGTAGCACGGCCGTAACACGATTGTTGAACAATGAATGCCTATCCGTTCTACACTGGGGGTCACCCGACACCCACCAACGACGATGGGAACCCCCCGCATGTCAGAGCAGACCACCGCCTCCCTCTCCCCGGAGGACGAAGCCCGCCTCTCGTCCGCCAAGAAGCGCGCGGGCCGCAGTGCCGTCATCGGCGCGATCTTCCTCATGGCCACCAGCGCCATCGGCCCCGGCTTCATCACGCAGACCGCCACGTTCACAGCGACGATGGGGGCCGCCTTCGCGTTCGCGATCCTCATCTCGATCCTCGTCGACATCGCGGTGCAGCTGAACGTCTGGCGCATGATCACCTCGTCCGGCAAGCGCGCCGGCGAACTCGCGAACAGCGCCATCCCCTTCTCCGGACACCTGATCGCCGTGCTCGTCGTGATCGGCGGGCTGGCCTTCAACATCGGGAACATCGCCGGTGGCGGACTGGGACTCAACGCCCTGCTCGGCATCGACCCCAAGCTCGGTGGCATGGTCACCGCGGCCCTCGCGATCATCATCTTCCTGGTGAAGAAGGCGGGCCCCGTGATGGACATCGTGCTGGTCGTGCTGGGAATCGCCATGATCGTCATGACCGTGGTCGTGGCCGTGATCGCCCAGCCGCCGATCGGCGAGGCGCTGCGCCAGACCTTCGTGCCCGACGAGCTGAACTTCGCCACCATCACCACCATCGTCGGCGGCACCGTCGGCGGATACATCACCTACTCCGGCGCCCACCGCTACCTCGACTCGGGACACACCGGACCGGAGCACGCCGGCCCCGTCATGCGCGCGGCGACCAACGGCATCCTCGTCACCGGCGTGATGCGCTACGTCCTGTTCCTCGCGATCCTCGGCGTCGTGGCCTCCGGCGTCACGCTCGACCTCTCCGGGCAGGGCGCGAACCCCGCGGGTCAGGCGTTCGGCGCGGTGCTCGGCGACGCCGGCCTCCGCATCTTCGGTGCGATCTTCTGGGCCGCGGCGATCAGCTCGGTCATCGGTGCGGCCTACACCTCCGCCACCTTCCTCTCCACCTTCACCGCGAAGCTCAAGGGCGGGTGGCCGCTGCAGCTCGCGACCGTCGCGTTCATCGTGGTGTCGCTGGCGGTGTACCTCTCGATCGGTACCGCTCCTGCGGCGATCCTCGTGTTCGTCGGCGGCTTCAACGGCCTGATCCTGCCGATCGGACTCACGGTGTTCATGTACATCGGCTGGTTCCGTCGCGACCTGCTCGGCTCGAGGAAGTACCCGATGTGGCTGCTCGTCGCCGGTACGCTCGTGACGCTGCTCACCTGGTACATGGGTATCGTCTCGGTCGGCCCCATCTTCGCCTTCCTCGGAATCGGAGCGTGATCGCATGACATCGATCGACCTGAACTCGGACCTCGGCGAGAACGTCGCCGACCGGATCGTCAGCGACGACGCGAGCATGCTCCGCCTCGTCACGAGCGCGAACGTGTCGTGCGGTTTCCATGCCGGCAGCCCCGAGGGGATCCGCGAGACGCTCGCGGCTGCCGTGGCGGACGGCGTGGTGATCGGCGCGCACCCCGGTTACCGCGACTACGAGAACTTCGGACGCACGAAGGTCGACATCGACTCGGCCACGCTGCAGGCGCACGTCGAGTACCAGCTCGGTGCGCTCATCGGGCTCGCCTCCGCGGTCGGCGGCCGGGTCTCGTACGTCAAGCCGCACGGCGCTCTCTACAACACGATCGCCCGCGACGAGCGGCAGTCGAAGGACGTCGTGGCCGCGATCCGCGCGATCGACCCTGGCCTGGTGCTGCTCGGGCTCTCCGGAGGCGTCGTGCTCGACGTGGCCGAGCGGGCAGGGCTCGCCGTCGCCGCCGAGGCGTTCGCGGACCGCGCGTATCAGCCCGACGGGCAGCTCGTCTCGCGCACCGAGGAGGGCGCGGTGCTGCACGACCCGGCAGCGGTCGCCGAGCGCATGGTGCGCCTCGCCGCCGACGGCGTGATCCGTGCGATCGACGGCACCGATGTGCCCGTGGTCGCGCAGTCGATCTGCGTGCACGGCGACAGTCCCGGCTCGGTGGCCATGGCCGCGGAGACCAAGCGGATGCTGCAGGAGGCGGGAATCACGATCGCCCCGTTCGCGGGCGCCTGACATGACCGTTCTCGCCACCGCCGACCAACTCGCCGACGCACGCGCTGCTCGCGCCGCGATCCGGGCCGGTCACGCCGAGCCGACCAGCGGAGTCGCGGTCGGGCTGACCCAGGCGAACCTCATCGCGGTGCCGGCCGACTGGGCCTTCGAGACGCTGCTCTTCGCGCAGCGGAACCCGAAGCCGTGCCCGGTGCTCGAGGTGATCGAGCAGGGCGCGGTGGAGTCACGGCTCGCGCCCGGCAGCGACATCCGCACCGACATCGGCCGGTACCGCATCTGGCGCGACGGGGAACTGGTCGAGGAGGTCGCCGACGCGACTGCGGCCTGGGCGGAGCATCCCGACCTCGTGGCTTTCCTCATCGGATGCAGCTTCACCTTCGAATCCGGACTCGTACAGGCAGGGATCCCGATCCGCCATCAGGAGCTCGGCCGGAACGTGCCCATGTACCGCACCTCCGTGTCGTGCGCGCCCGCCGGACGACTGCGCGGAGAGATGGTCGTCTCGATGCGTCCGATCCCCGCGGCTCGCGTCGCGGATGCCGTGCAGATCTCCGGCCGCACTCCCGCGGTGCACGGTGCTCCGGTGCACATCGGCGACCCGGCATCGCTCGGCATCCACGACCTGGCGCATCCCGACTTCGGGGATGCTCCCGAGGTGCGCGACGGCGAAGTGCCCGTCTTCTGGGCCTGCGGTGTCACCCCGCAGGCCGCGATCATGGCCTCGAAGCCGCCGTTCGCGATCACGCACGCGCCCGGGTACATGTTCATCACCGATGTTCCGGATGCGGAGTACCTCGTCTGATGCGCATCCTCACGGCATCCGATCACGCTCTCCTCGTCGAGGCATCCGACCTCGACGAGGCGATGCGCCTGAACCTCGCGTGGGAGGGCGTGCCCGGCATCGTCGAGCGCATCCCCGGCGCCCGCACCGTGCTCGTGCGCTTCGATCCGGTGCGGGTCTCGGCCGCCGATCTCTCAGCGGTGCTGGCCGCGACCGAGATCGACACCGCGCATCCGCCGGGCACCGGCGAGGTCACCGTACCGGTGCGATACGACGGCGAAGACCTCGACGAGGCGGCATCGCTGTTGGGCGTCTCGGCGGAGGAACTCGTCAACAGGCACCTCGCCGCGGACTGGCGGGTGGCGTTCTCCGGTTTCGCCCCCGGCTTCGGATACGTCGTGAGCAGCGATCCCCTGTTCGACGTGCCGCGCCGATCGTCGCCGCGCACACGCGTGCCCGCCGGCTCGGTCGCGCTCGCCGGGCAGTTCACCGGCGTCTACCCGCGCGAGAGCCCGGGCGGATGGCAGCTCATCGGACGCACGGACGCCGTGATGTGGGACATCGAGCGGAACCCTCCCGCGCTGCTGTCGCCCGGGACGGCGGTGCGGTTCGCGCAGGTGCGGGAGGCCGCTCGGCTGGAGGGCGGTCACCCGGGCCGAAACGGAGACGACCCGACGCACGCACCGCGCGTCGCGGCGCAGCACTCCGCGACGGATGCAGATGGTCTGGGTTTCGGCGCGGGAGTCGCCGTCGAGGTGGTCCGCCCGTCGCTGCAGCTGCTCGTGCAGGACGCCGGGCGCCCGGGCTATGCGGCACTCGGTGTCTCGGCATCCGGGGCTGCGGACCGCCGGGCCATGCACGACGCGAACCGTGCCGTGGGCAATGCACGCGACGCCGCGGTGCTCGAGAGCGTCGGAGGAGCCGTCCTGCGATTCCGGGGAGCCGGCGTCGCCGCGGTCGCCGGCGCGATCGGCGCGCTCCGCCTGACCGAGGTCGGCGGCACCGTTCGTTCCGTGGCGCACGGTGAGCCCTTCGCCACCGTCGATGGCGACGAACTGACCCTCGGTCACCCCGAGCGCGGGCTGCGCTACGTCGTCGCCGTGCGAGGAGGCCTGGATGCGGTGCCCGCGCTGGGCAGCCGTGCGGTGGACACCCTCGCCGGGCTCGGCCCGGAAGCGCTCGTGGCGGGTGCCGTCGTCCCGGTGGGCGGCGCGGCGCCGCATCCCGTCGAGCCCGATGCGCTGCCGCGCGAGCTCCCGGCCTCGGGAGAGCTCGTCGACCTCGAGATCACGCTCGGCCCTCGGGACGACTGGTTCACGGGGCACGCGCTCGCGACCCTCACCGGACAGGAGTGGACCGTCACGCCGCGTTCGGATCGCGTCGGCATCAGGCTCCAGGGGGAGGTGCCCCTGGAGCGCGCGGTCGGTGGCGAACTGCCGAGCGAGGGTGCTGTCACGGGGGCCGTCCAGGTGCCGCCCGATGGGCAGCCCGTCCTGTTCCTGCCGGATCATCCGCTCACCGGGGGATACCCCATCATCGGCGCCCTCACGGACCGCAGCCTCGACCTCGCCGGTCAACTGGCTCCGGGAGTGCGTCTTCGTTTCACCGTCAAGGAGTCCTCATGACCACCGTGTCGACCGAGCCGACCACGCAGAGGGTCCTGATCGCCAACCGCGGGGAGATCGCGGTGCGCGTCGTCCGCGCCTGCGCCGAGGCCGGATACACCTCGGTCGCGGTCTATGCGGATCAGGATGCCGACGCCCTGCACGTGCGCCTGGCCGATGAGGCCGTGGGCCTGGGGGCAGCAACGGGGGCCGACACGTATCTTTCCATCGAGGCGCTGCTCGCCGCCGCGCGCCGGGCGGATGCGACCGCCGTGCACCCCGGATACGGCTTCCTCTCGGAGAGCGCCGCGTTCGCACGGGCCGTCGAGGATGCCGGGCTGGTCTGGATCGGGCCGTCGCCCGAGAGCATCGACGCACTCGGCGACAAGATGACCGCTCGCCGTATCGCGCAGCGGGTCGGAGCGCCGCTCGCCGCCGGTACCGACCAGCCGCTGGCCGGGCCTGAGGAGGCGGTGGCGTTCGCCGAGGAGCACGGACTCCCCATCGCGATCAAGGCGGCGTTCGGCGGTGGCGGCCGCGGGCTCAAGGTGGTGCGCGAGCTGTCCGAGGTCGCGGCGGCTTTCGACGCGGCCACTCGCGAGGCGATCGCGGCATTCGGTCGCGGAGAGTGCTTCGTGGAGCGCTTCCTCGAGAGCCCGCGGCACATCGAGGTGCAGGTGCTCGGCGACGGGCGCGGCGGTGTCGTGGTGGTCGGCGACCGCGACTGCTCGATGCAGCGTCGGAACCAGAAGCTCATCGAGGAGGCGCCGGCGCCGGGACTCTCCGTCGAACAGCGGACGCGTTTCCACGACGCGGCACGGTCGATCTGCGGCGAGGTGGAGTACCGCGGGGCCGGCACCGTGGAGTTCCTGCTCGCGGCCGACGGCACCATCTCGTTCCTCGAGGTGAACACAAGGCTTCAGGTGGAGCATCCGGTCACCGAGGAGGTCACCGGAACCGACCTGGTGCGCGAGCAGTTCCGCATCGCGTTCGGGGAAGGTCCGTCCTTCGTCGAGACGCCGGCACCCATCGGGCACGCGTTCGAGTTCCGCATCAATGCCGAGGACCCCGGGCGGGGCTTCCTGCCGAGCCCCGGTCGTGTCGAGAGACTGCGGATCCCCGGCGGACCCGGCGTGCGCTGGGACAGCGGCATCGAAGAGGGCGATGTCGTGCATCCGGCCTTCGACTCGATGATCGCCAAGCTGATCGTGCACGCCGAGTCCCGCGATGCGGCCATCGTGCGGGCGCGGCGGGCTCTGCGTGAGCTGACCGTCGAGGGGCCGGCGACGGTGATCCCGTTCGACGTGATGGCGCTCGACGAGGAGGCGTTCGGCACGGCGACCTTCGCGGTGCACACGCAGTGGATCGAGAGTGCGCTGCTGCCGAAGCTGGAGACGCAGTCGCGGCCGGCGGCCATGTCGGACTCCGCACTGCAGCGCTTCCCTGTCGAGATCGACGGCCGACGCGTGATGCTGGGTCTCCCGGCCGGCCTGCTGTCGGGCCTCGGTCGTCCGGCTGCCCCCGCGCCCGCAGCGCCCACGTCCGACCCGACCGAACTGCGCGCACCGGTGCCGGGCACGCTGGTGCGCTGGCTCGTCGACGACGGCACCCAGGTCGCGGAGGGAGAGCCGGTCGCGGTCCTCGACGCCATGAAGATGGAGACCACGGTGACCGCCCACAGATCCGGATCGCTGTCTCAGCGGGTCGAGCTGTCCGCGATGGTCGCCGCCGATGGGGTGCTCGCGGTCATCGACTGAGCGTTCTGGCGCACCACCCGAAACGCAGAGATCCCGGATGCCTCACGAGAGGCATCCGGGATCTCCGTCTGTGCGCGGCGCGGCCTACTCGGGGTCGCCGCCGAGCGGACCGACCGCCTCGAGCGGCTTCGGGTCGTCGGCACCGGCCTTGCGCAGGCGCGCGATCAGGTTGCCGAGGTGGTAGATCAGGATCGCAGCCACCGTGGCGATGACGATGCCGTCGAGTTCGAAGCCGGAAGCCTCGTCCTTGATCATGAAGCCGCCGACCGCCATGATCAGCGCGACGGCCGCCGTGTACTGGTTGACCGGGCGCGAGAAGTCGACGCGGTTGTCGACCCAGATCTTGATGCCGATGACCCCGATCAGACCGTAGAGCGCCGTCGTCACGCCGCCGAGCACACCGGCGGGCACCGAGTTGATGACTTCGCCGAACTTCGGGGAGAGGCTGAGCAGGATCGCGGCCGTGCCCGCCACCCAGTAGGCGGCGGTGGAGTACACGCGGGTGGACGCCATCACGCCGATGTTCTCGCCGTAGGTCGTCGTGCCGGAACCGCCGAAGAAGCCGGCGAGGGTCGTCGAGACGCCGTCCGCGATCAGCGCCTTGCCTGTCTGCTGGTTCACCGTCGCGTCTCCTGTCATGGTCGCGACGCCGCGGACGTGGCCGACGTTCTCGGCGATCAGAACGAGAACGACCGGGAGGAACATCGCAAGCGCCGTGAGCGTGCCGGGCTCGGTGAAGTTCGGGAACGTGAAGGTCGGAAGGCCGACCCAGTCCGCCTTCTCGACTGCTGCGAAGTCGAGCTCACCGCGGAACGCCGCGAAGATGTACCCCGCGATGACGCCGAGGAAGATCGAGATGCGGCCGAGGAATCCGCGGAAGACGACGGCGAAGAGAATGGTGATGGCGAGGGTGAAGGTCGCGGTCACCGGCGCTGCGGCGTAGTTGTTGTGCGCTGCGCCCGCGAGGTTGAAACCGATGAGGGCGACGATCGTTCCGGCGAGTACCGGCGGCAGGAAGCGGTCCACCCACTTCACCCCGACCGTGTGCACCACGACGCCGATGATCGCCAGCAGCACGCCGACGGCGACGATCCCGGCCAGGGCGGTGCCCATGTTCGCGGACGCGGTCGCTGCGGTCACCGGCGCGATGAACGCGAACGACGAACCCAGGTAACTGGGCAGCTTGTTGCGGGTGACCAGCAGGAACAGGATCGTGCCCACACCGCTGAAGAGCAACGTGGTGGCGACCGGGAACCCGGTGATGATCGGCACCAGGAACGTCGCGCCGAACATCGCCACGACGTGCTGGAGACCGATCGCGATCGTCGCGGGCCAGTTCAGGCGCTCGTCGGGACGGACGACGGCACCGGGCTCGACCGTGCGGCCGTTTCCGTGCAGCTTCCACAGGGCCATGCGGGCTCCTCAAGGTTCGGGGGATGGCAGGAGTGCTGGAGCAACACTACCGATTCCTGAGTTTTTCCTGAGCGCGGGCGCCGACCTGCGCTCAGGTGCAGGAGCGGATGAAGGATGCATGAGGGGCGCGCAGCCGATGGTCATGCATCTGTCCGGTCGTCATGCATCCGTCCGCGGACCGGTGCGCGGACCTGCGTGACGAGTGGCCTCGACGGTCGCGAGTCAGGCGCCGAGGCGCTCGATCAGCTCGCGGTAGCGGTCGGCGGTGCGCGCGACCACGTCGTCCGGAAGCAGCGGCGGCTCGCCCTGCTGGTCCCAGTTCGCGGCCAGCCAGTCGCGCACGATCTGCTTGTCGAAGCTCGCCATGCGCGCGCTCGGCGTGGTGCCGGTGCGCCAGGCCTCGGCGTCCCAGTACCGGGAGGAGTCGCTCGTGAGCACCTCGTCGGCCAGGCGCAGGGTGCCGTCGGCATCCGTCCCGAACTCGAACTTGGTGTCGGCGAGGATCAGGCCCTTCTCCTCAGCGATGGCGGCCGCAGCCGTGTAGATCGCCAGGGAGGTGTCGCGTAGTTCGGCCGCCCGCTCGGCGCCGACGAGCTCGACGGCGCGCTCGAACGTGATGTTCTCGTCGTGCTCGCCCATCGGGGCCTTGTACGCCGGGGTGAACAGCGGCTCAGGCAGCCGATCGCCGTTCTGCAGGCCGGCGGGGAGCGGAATGCCGCACACGGTGCCGCTCTCCTGGTACTCGACCCAGCCGGAACCGGTGATGTAGCCGCGCACGACGCACTCGATCGGCAGCATCTCGAGCGACTGCGCGAGCATGGCGCGATCGGCGACGGCCTCGGGCAGCTCGCCCGCGGCGATGTGGTTGGGGAAGTTGGAGAGCTGGGCGAACCACCAGCGGCTCAGCCGTGTCAGCAGGGCGCCCTTGTCGGTGATGCCGGGGGAGAGCACGAAGTCGAAGGCGCTCACGCGGTCGGAGGCCACGACGAGGATGCGGGTGTCCGCCGGGTCTTCCGAGGCATACAGGTCGCGGACCTTGCCCGAGTAGATGTGCCGCCAGCCGGGAATGCTCTGTGCCGTGCCTTCTGAAGGTGTGCTCACCCGCCTATTATCCCGGTTCCGTGCGACCGCGATCGCCTGCGTCCGTGGGTCGCGCCGACGGGTGTCGGAGCCGGTGTCTAGCGTGGAGGCGTGGCTGACGACATCTTCACCGACCGGCTCCGTCTGTCGCGGGCGGTGGCCGCCGACCTCGATGCGATCTTCGCGATCCAGAACGATCCGCGGGTGTGGACGCACTTCCCGAGCCTTCGACACACCGACCCCGCCGCGACTCTCGACATGATGAGGCGTTGGGACCGCAGCTGGGAGCAGGCGGGACTCGGATCATGGGTGGCACGTCTGCGCGACACGGGCGAGATCATCGGAAACGGCGGCTGCACGCTGCTTCGCGGCGAGGTGTGGAACGTCGGCTACCGCATCGCGGCCGACCAGCACGGGCACGGCTATGCGACCGAGCTGGCGCGCGCCGGCATCGAGCACGCGCGGCTCGTCGACCCCGATCGACCGGTCATCGCCTATCTCGTGGAGCACAACCGGGCGTCGGCGCACGTCGCGGAGAAGCTGGGCCTCCACCTCGTGCATCGCGCGCCGGATGTCGGCAACCCCGATCCTGCGGTGATGCGGCTCGTCTACGCGGACCGACCCCTCACCGCGACGCAGCTCGCGGCCGCTCTGGGCTGATCAGCTGAGGGACCGCGGATGTCGGTCTTGTCGGTGTCCGTTGGGGGGCGTATAGTCCACATGGACTATTCGAGGTGGGGACATGAAGAAGGATGCCGTCGACCGACTCACCCCCATGGGGGTGATGGTGCTCGCGCTGCTGCGCGAGGGCGACATGCACCCCTACGAGATGGTGCGGCTCATGCGGGCCCGCCACGATGATCGCCTGATCACGATCACCAACGGGACGCTCTACCACACGGTGTCCCGGCTGCATCGTGCCGGGCTGATCGATGAGCTCGGCATCGACCGCGAGGGCAATCGTCCGGAGCGCACGACCTACTCCCTGACGGATGCCGGACGTGACGCGGTCGTCACGTGGGTGCGGCGCGAGCTGCCCCGCATCGACCGACCCGCCGACTTCCGCATCGCGCTCGCCGAGGCCCACAACCTCGAGAGGCCGGAGGTGATCGACCTCCTGCAGAAGCGGCGGGTGGCGCTCGTCGGCGATCACGCGCGGCACCGCGACGGCCTGCGGACGGCCAGGGAGAAGAGCGTGCCCGAGCAGGTGCTCGTCGAGATCGAGCGTCAGGAGGCACTGCTGGACGCCGAGCTGCGCTGGCTCGACACCCTCCTGGACCGCCTCCAGACCGAAGTCCTGCCGTGGGGTCCCACGGCATTCCAGAACTCAGACCGCTACCGCGCTCAGCGAAAGGCCGCACAGCAATGACAGATACCCCTCGCGACGGAGACCGCCCCCCGGTGTCCACGCCCTCGACATCCGGTCCGTCGACCGGCACCTATTCCGTGGGGCACAAGCCCACGAGCCCCTGGCCCGCCCTCTGGGCGCTGGTCATCGGCTTCTTCATGATCCTCGTCGACACCACGATCGTGTCGGTCGCGAACCCGGCCATCAAGGCGGCGCTCGACCCGAACACGAACAATCTCGACAACGTCGTGTGGGTCACGAGCGCCTACCTGCTCGCCTATGCGGTGCCGCTGCTGATCACCGGACGTCTCGGTGACCGCTTCGGCCCGAAGAACATCTACCTGATCGGCCTCGCGGTCTTCACCCTCGCGTCGCTGTGGTGCGGACTGTCGACCACACTCGAGGGCCTGATCGTCGCCCGCGCGGTGCAGGGTCTCGGAGCGGCGTTCATGACGCCGCAGACCATGGCCGTGATCACCCGCACCTTCCCGCCCGAGCGCCGCGGCGCCGCGATGGGTCTCTGGGGGGCGACCGCTGGCGTCGCGACTCTCGTCGGCCCCCTCGTGGGCGGTCTGCTCGTCGACGGCTTCGGCTGGGAGTGGATCTTCTTCGTGAACATCCCGGTCGGCATCGTCGCCTTCGTGCTCGCCTGGCGTCTGGTGCCCAAGCTCGCGACGCATCCGCACCGGTTCGACATCGTGGGTGTGGTGCTGAGCGCCGTGGCGCTGTTCCTCATCGTGTTCGGACTCCAGGAGGGCGAGAAGTACGACTGGGGTGTGATCTGGGGGCCGATCTCGGTATGGAGCCTGATCATCGTCGGCCTCGTGGTGCTCGGGCTGTTCATCTTCCAGCAGGCCAAGACCCGCAGCGAGCCGCTGGTGCCGCTCGACCTGTTCCGCGACCGCAACTTCTCGGGCGCGAACGTGGCGATCGCCGCCGTCGGCTTCACGGTGACGAGCATGTCGCTGCCGATGATGTTCTTCCTGCAGACCGCACGCGGACTCACGCCCACCGAAGCGGCACTGCTCCTGATCCCGATGGCGGTGCTCTCGGGGGTGCTCGCCCCGGCCGCGGGCAAGTTGCTCGACCGGGTCGATCCGCGCATCATCCTCATC
This sequence comes from Microbacterium sp. STF-2, assembly GCF_034650155.1. Lineage (NCBI taxonomy): Bacteria > Bacillati > Actinomycetota > Actinomycetes > Micrococcales > Microbacteriaceae > Microbacterium > Microbacterium sp. STF-2. The sequence continues at coordinate 872,731 of NZ_JARKMW010000002.1, read as the reverse complement.
CCCGGCCTGCTCTGCGTCGCCGGAGCGCTGGTCTGGTACTCGGCACTGATCAACATGGACACCCCGATCTGGATGTTCCTGCTTCCCTCTGCGCTGATGGGCATCGGCAACGCCGGCATGTGGGGTCCGCTCGCCACCACGGCGACGCGCAAGCTGCCGCCGCGTCAGGCGGGGGCGGGCGCCGGCATCTACAACACGACCAGGACCATCGGGTCGGTGATCGGCTCGGCATCCATCGCCGCGTTCATGCAGTCGCGTCTCGAGGCGAACCTCCCGGGCCTCGCCGACGCCCCGGCGGGCATCTCGACCGGCGGATCGCTGCCGCCCCAGGTGGCCGAAGGGTTTGCGGCGGGGATGTCGCAGTCGATCCTGCTGCCGGCGTGCGTCATGGCGGTCGCCCTGATCGCCTCGCTGTTCCTCGGTCGTTACGACAAGACGGAGGCGGCGGCACCCGCGGCCGTGCGGGCCGAGTAGTCGAACCCGGGGAGGGGTCGTGTCCGTCGGTTTGCGGACACGGCCCCTTTCTGGTGTCATCGGGCGATGACGATCGCACTCTCTCGACCGACCACCGACCTCTTCGAATCCTGGGCCGCCGCAGTGGGCGAGTTCGAGGGCGGACACGTCGACGGGGGCGGTCTCGAGAAGGGTTTCGTGCCCGACCGGGCCGCTTTCGAGGAGTTCGTCGAGCGCGCAGAGCTGTACGCCACACCCGGTGCGGTTCTCCCGGAGGGCCACGTGCCCTGCGATTACTACTGGATCACCGAGGGGGACCAGGTGGTCGGCTTCCTCTCCTTCCGCCGCGAGCTCAACGACTACCTGCGTCGCTTCGGTGGCCACATCGGCTATTCGGTGATCCCTTCCCGTCGCCGCGAAGGGATCGTGCGCGAGGCGATGCGGCAGATTCTCCGCCAGGCGAAGGTGGAGGGGTACGAACGCGTGATGCTCACCTGCGATGACGACAACATCGGGTCCATCCGCACCATCGAGGGCGCCGGTGGCGAGCTCGAAGACGTGATCGATGCGCCGGAGGCCGGGCGGCCCCGCGTGCGCCGGTACTGGATCGATATTTCGGGGACCCGACTCGCCGCGAGCTAGGGTAGATCCTCGGCGGTCGTCCGGTCGCTGCTGTCGACCCGAGGAGCACACGTCGTGATCCGAAATCCATCCGCCGCGGCGGGCCGCCTGCGCCGATCGATGCGCACCGCCGGTGCGGCCGCGCTCGTCGCCTTCGTCGCCGTCGGAGCGCTCCTCGCCGGAGCCGCCCCCGCCACCGCCGCGAGCGACGGCGACAAGTACGTCATCGGCACCGACACGACCTTCGCGCCGTTCGAGTTCACCGACAAGGACGGCAACCTCGTCGGCATCGACATGGACCTGCTCCGCGCGATCGCGAAGGACCAGGGCTTCGAGGTCGAGATCCGCCAGCTCGGATTCGACGCCGCGGTGCAGGCGCTGCAGTCGAACCAGGTCGACGCGGTCATGGCCGGCATGTCGATCACCGAGGAGCGACAGAAGACCTTCGACTTCAGCGAGCCCTACTTCACCAGCGGCATCCAGCTGGGCGTTCTCGAGTCGAGCGACATCCAGTCGCTCGATGACCTCGACGGCAAGGCCGTGGCCGTGAAGACCGGCACGCAGGGGCAGACCTTCGCCGACGAGAACAAGGACGAGTACGGCTTCAAGGTCACCCCGTACCAGGACACGACCGACATGGTCGACGCTGTGAAGGCCGGCCAGGCGGTCGGCTACTTCGAGGACTTCCCGGTGCTGGCCTACGGCATCCAGCAGGGTTCCGGCTTCCGCCTGATCGGTGAGCCCGAGCTCGGCGGCGAGTACGGCTTCGCGGTGAACAAGGGGCAGAACCCCGAACTGATCGAGATGTTCAACGCCGGACTCGCGAACCTCAAGTCTTCGGGCGAGTACGACAAGATCGTCGACACGTACCTGGCGGGCGGCGAGGAATCGTCGCAGCCGACCGACATCATCTCGGTCGCGGTGCAGTACTGGCCCGCGCTCATGGAAGGCCTGTGGCTCACGATCCTCGCGACGATCGTCGCCATCGTGGCCGCCTTCATCCTCGGGCTCATCTTCGGCTTCGGCCGGGTCTCGAAGTTCGCACCGTTCCGCTGGATCGCGACGGCCTACGTCTACGTGTTCCGCGGGACGCCGATCCTCATCCAGGCGTTCTTCGTGTTCTTCGCGATCCCGCAGCTGTTCCCTGGCCTCACGTTCAACCCGTTCGTCGCCGGAGCGATCACGCTCTCGCTCAACACGGGCGCGTACATGACCGAGATCATCCGCGGAGGCATCCAGGCGGTCGATCCCGGACAGAACGAGGCCTCGCGCTCGCTGGGTCTCGGCCACTGGAAGACCATGCAGAAGGTCGTGCTCCCGCAGGCGTTCCGCATCATGATCCCGTCGTTCGTCAACCAGGGCATCATCACGCTGAAGGACACCTCGCTGATCAGTGTGATCGGCCTGGCGGAACTGACGTTCGTCTCTCGCCAGATCATCGCCTCGACGTACCTGTCGGCGCAGGTGCTGACGATCGTCGCCATCATCTACTTCGTCGTGATCACGCTGCTGACGCTGCTCGCGAACCGCCTGGAGAGGACGTTCAACGCATGAGCAAGATCGTGGTGCAGGACCTGCACAAGTCGTTCGGAGACAACGAGGTGCTCAAGGGCATCAACCTCTCGGTGGAAGACGGCGAGGTCGTCGCGGTCATCGGTCCGTCGGGGTCGGGCAAGTCCACGCTGCTGCGCTGCCTCAACAAGCTCGAGGAGCCCACGTCGGGGCACGTCATCATCGACGGCGTCGACCTGACCGACAAGAGCGTGAAGCTCGACGAGGTGCGCCAGCGCATCGGCATGGTGTTCCAGCACTTCAACCTGTTCCCGCACATGACGGTGCTCGAGAACATCACCCTCGCGCCGGTGGAGTGCGGGAAGATGACGAAGGCCGATGCCCGTGAGCGGGCGCTGTCGCTCCTGGAGCGGGTCGGTCTCTCGGAGAAGGCCGATGCGAAGCCCGCATCCCTGTCCGGTGGTCAGAAGCAGCGCGTGGCGATCGCGCGTGCGCTCGCGATGGACCCCGAGATCATGCTGTTCGATGAGGCCACGAGCGCGCTCGATCCCGAGATGGTCGGTGAGGTGCTGCAGGTCATCCGCGACCTGGCGTCCGGCGGCATGACCATGGTGCTGGTGACGCACGAGATGGGCTTCGCGCGCGAGGTCTCCGGCCGCACGGTCTTCATGGACGGCGGTGTCGTGGTCGAGGAGGCCCCGCCCGCCGAGCTCTTCGGCTCGCCCAAGAACGAACGCCTGAAGGACTTCCTCTCCAAGGTGCTCTGAGCCTGGCGCACATCCGCGTCGCGGACATCCGCGTCGACTTCCCGTGTACTCGCCGAGTGCACGGGAAGTTTGCGTTGAGAAGCCGTGCATTCGGTAGCTTCCCGTGCACTCGGTGGAATGCGGGGCGACGTGGGGCGGTGCGGGATGGGGTGAGCTACTCGCGAACGGATAAGGGGTGGCGGCGGATGGTCGCGCTGACGAGGGCGGCGACCGCGCACAGTCCGGCGGCGGCGAACCAGGCGAACGTGTACTGGCCGGTGTGGTCGCGCACGATCCCGGCGAGGACCGAGGCGATGCCGGCGCCGATCTGGTGAGCCGCGAACACCCAGCCGAACACGAGAGGGCCCTTGTCTCCGAAGACCTCACGGCAGAGCGCGATCGTCGGTGGCACGGTCGCGACCCAGTCGAGCCCGTAGATCACGATGAACACGATGATGCTGGGTTGCACCTCGGCCGAGAGCAGGCTCGGCAGGAACAGCAGGCTCACTCCGCGCAGCGCGTAGTAGGCGGCGAGCAGGATGCGCGGGTTCACCCGGTCGGTGAGCCAGCCGGAGAACACGGTGCCGACGATGTCGAAGACGCCCACCACGGCCAGCAGCCCGGCCGCGGTCGTCGTCGCCATCCCATGGTCGTGCGCGCTCGGGATGAAGTGTGTGCCGATCAGTCCGTTGGTCGTCGCTCCGCAGATCGCGAAGCCGATCGCCAGTGCCCAGAAGGTCTTGGTGCGAGCGGCCTCCCTCAGGGTGGAGATCGCGAGTTTCGCCGCACCCCACGCCGTGCCCCGAGGAGCCGCCGTGCCCCGCGGAACGGGATCCGCCGCCATGACGGGCGTGGTCTCGCCGTACCGGGCGACCCCGAGGTCGCTCGGTCTGTTGCGCAGGAAGATCCAGACGAGGGGCGCGACGGCGAGGGCGCCGCCTGCGATGATGAGCGAGGCCCCGCGCCATCCGACGTCTTCCGCGGCAGCCGCGATCACGGGGAGGAAGATCAGTTGCCCGGTCGCACTGCCGGCGGTGAGCACGCCGGAGACGAGCCCGCGCCGGGTAGCGAACCAGGTGTCGGTGATGGTCGCGGCGAACACCAGGGCCATCGATCCGGTGCCGAGCCCGATCAGCACACCCCAGGTCAGGATGAGCTGGCCGGGAGTCGCCACGAAGACGCTCAGCGCCGCGCCCGCTCCGATGACGAAGAGTGCGACCACCGTGACCGCGCGGATGCCGAAGCGCTGCATGAGAGCGGCCGCGAACGGGGCGATGAGGCCGTACAGCAGCAGGTTGATCGAGACCGCGAGCGAGAGCTCCGCCGTGCTCCATCCGAACTCCTCCTCGAGCGGCACCATAAGCACACCGGGCGCGGCGCGGAACCCGGCGGCGCCGATGAGCGCGATGAGGGCCACCAGGGCCACGGTCCAGGCAGGGTGGAAGCGGCGCTGCCGTCCGGTCAGGGGCTCTTCGATCGGACCGTCGAGCGATTCGGCGGTCATGCCGCGTCTCCGGCGAGAAGGGCGAAGGGCTCCCCGCCCATGCTGCGCCGTGCCCACCGGGTGCTGCCGGCGTCGAGCGGTGCCGCGCAGGTCGCGCACCAGTCGACGGAGTCGGAGACATCGCCGCAGCGGCCGCAGCTCACGGTCAGTCCCCACGGCCCGTCGGGGTCGGTGATGCGAGCGAACCGCGCGTAGGCGTGCAGGATCGGGAGCGTCTCGCGTCCGGCGGCCGTGAGTCGATAGCCGCTGCGCGCATCGTCGGGGTCTTCGCGGGCGATGAGGTCGGCCTCGCCCATCGCGGTCAGGCGACGGGAGAGCACCGAGTCGGCGGCGCCGGTGGCGTCACGAAGCTGATCAAAACGCGTGCGACCGGAGAAGAGCTCGCGCAGGATGAGCAGCACCCAGGGGTCGGCGAGCACGTCGGCGGTGCGGGCGATGGGGCAGGTCGCAGAGGACCAGTCGGAGCGGAGCGGCATCCGCTAACTTTCTTGAAGAAAGTCCCCCGTGTCAATCGCGGATCCGCACGTTGGCAGGATTCCTTCCCGCATTCGCCCGAATTCGCGCGACCGCACCTCACGTATCCCCGCTCGTGGTGCTCCCGAGTGCACGGGAACTCGCCGAGCGAACGGGGTATCCGCGTCGGGAAGCCGTGCACTCGTCGAGACCCCGTGCGCTAGGCGGAGGGGGCGGGACTGGACGGCGGGGCAGGGGCGGGGCGCGGAGGGCTACTCGGCGACGCGAGCGGCGATGTCGGTGCGGTAGTGGGAGCCGTCGAGATGAATGCGGGCGATCGCCTCGTACGCGCGGTCGCGCGCGGTGCGGAAGTCGGAAGCCACCGCCACCACGTTCAGTACACGGCCTCCCGTCGCGATGAGCGATCCGCCGGGAGCATCCGGGCTCGCGGTCGCGGCGTGCACGATGCGGACGCCCTCGACGGCCGCGGCTTCCGCGAGGCCCTCGATCGGGCGGCCGGTCTGCGGTGCCTCGGGGTATCCCTCGCTGGCCAGCACGACCGTGATGGCGACATCGTCGCTGAAAACGGGATCCGGCTGATCCTCGAGGGTTCCCGAGGCCGCGGCGAACAGCAGGTCCGACAGCGGGGTGACCAGTCGCGGGAGCACGATCTGCGTCTCCGGATCTCCGAAGCGCGCGTTGAACTCGATCACGCGCACGCCGGCGGGAGTGAGGATCAGGCCCGCATAGAGGAGTCCGATGAACGGCGTGCCCTCTGCGTCGAGCTGGCGCACCACGGGAAGTGCCACGTCGCGCGTGACCTCGTCGACGAAAGCCTGCTCGCTGCCGAACTGCTCGGTGAGCCAGGGCAGCGGCGAGTAGGCACCCATGCCACCGGTGTTGGGGCCGGCGTCGCCGTCGAGTGCGCGCTTGAAGTCCTGGGCGGGGCTGAGCGCACGCACGGTGTCGCCGTCGCTCAGGAAGAACAGGGAGACCTCGGGACCGGACAGGAACTCCTCGATCAGCACCGGGCCGGCGGGAAGATACTGCTCGGCGTGCGCGAGCGCCTCGGCGCGGTCGGACGTGACGATGACGCCCTTGCCCGCAGCCAGACCGTCGGCCTTCACGACGTAAGGAGCGCCGAGATCGTCGAACGCGTTCTCGACCTCTGCCGTGGTGGCGGCGCGCACGGCACGGCCGGTGGGCACGCCGGCGGCATCCATGACCCGCTTCGCGAACGACTTCGAGCCCTCCAGCTGCGCTGCGGCCTTGCCCGGTCCGAACACCGGGATGCCGCGGACGCGCAGGGCATCCGCGACTCCGGCGACGAGCGGAGCTTCGGGGCCCACCACGACGAGGTCGATCGCGTGCTCATGCGCGAACGCGGTGACTGCGCCGCCGTCCAGCGGATCGAGCGAGACGGGGCTCGCATCCTGTGCCATGCCGGCGTTGCCGGGAGCCACGAAGATCTCGTGCTCCGTCTGCTCAGCCCGCAGGGCGAGGATGATCGCGTGCTCACGGGCACCGGAACCGAGGACGAGAATCTTCACCCGTCCAGACTACCGAGGGTCGCGCTCCGGGTTTCGGTGGGGCTCAGAGGTCGACGGTCCGTTCGACGGCAGCATCCCAGGTCACGGTCCAGCCGGCCGCGTCGAAGAGCGCATCGAGCACCATCGCGGTGAAGCCCCAGACGATCGTGCCGTCGACGTCGAACGCCGGGCCCCGGAACGTGTGCCCCATGCGGGTGATCGTCGAGGTGAACCGGGTCTCGGGGGCGAGCAGTTGCGCGACGGGAACCCGGAACACCTCGACCGTCTCGGCGTGATCGACCGCCACGACCCGCGACGGCGACTGCCACCATGCCAGGACGGGCGTGACGAGATGGTTGCTCGCGGCGAGCGGGATCTCCGGCAGCGTGGCCAGGATCTCGACTCCCGCCGGATCGAGCCCGGTCTCCTCCTCGGCTTCGCGCAGCGCCGTGGCGACGACGTCGGCATCGTCCGGCTCCACGCGTCCACCGGGGAATGAGACCTGACCGGGGTGGGACGAGAGGGTGGGCGCGCGTCGCTGCAGCAGCACGTCGAGGTCACGGGCGACGGCCGCGTCGGTCGTGGGGGCGGGGATGCGATCGAGCACGCCGAACAGGATGAGCACAGCCGCGTCGTGCGCGCTCTGCGGGTCGGCGAGTGGCGGGATCCGCACGCCCCACGAATGGTCGGCGACTGCCGCGAGCAGCTCGGCGCGGGCGCCCTGGGGATGCATGCTCATGCGTCCGAGCATAGGACTCGTCGCACGCGGTCGGTCGTAGTCTGGAGAGATGGCCAGGAAGATCGACATCGTCGACGGACGCGCGGCTCTCGATGCCGTCCGCTCCGCGGATGCCTCGGGCGTGAAGCCGCAGCGCACCGATCTCGCCACCGCCGTGCGCTATCTGCTGCAGCTGCTCGACGAGAAGGCGCCGGGCAACAGCGTGGAAGTGCGAGTGCCTCCCTTCGGTGCGGTGCAGGTCATCCAGGGTCCTCGACACACCCGTGGCACGCCGCCGAACGTGGTGGAGATGGATGCGGCGACCTGGATCGCCGTGTCCACCGGCACGGAGCGATGGGCGGATGCCGCAGACGGCGGACGCATCCATGCTTCGGGCACGCGCGCCGACTTGAGCGACGTGCTGCCGGTGCGTCCCTAGCGCAGCCGCACGGGACGCGCCTGAGGCACACGGAGCCGCCCCGCGGTCACCAGGATCGCGGGGCGGCTCCGTGTGGCCGGCGGTCGCGTGTCAGGCCAGCTGCGACCGGAACGCCTTCGCAGCACCCATGAGCTCTTCCACCCGTGCGCGGTCGGCGCGGTTCTCGAACCTGCCGTCGTGCTTGAAATAGGTGCCCACGACGGCCCCGTCGGCCACTGCCAGCTGGTCGGCGACGTTGGAGGCGCGCACTCCGGTGTTGACGAATACCGGCACGTCTCCGGCGTTCTCCTTCACGATGGCCAGCGACTGCGTGTCAGTGGGGGCGCCGGCGGTGAGCCCGGAGACGCAGAGGGCATCGGGGTTGGTCGCGAACACCGTGGAGCGGGCGATGGACCCGAGGTCGCGCTCGGCGAGGTAGGCCGCCGACTCCGGCACGATGTTGAACAGCAGCTTCACGTTCGATGCGCCGATGCGGTGTCGGTGGCGCGCGACCTCACCGACGTTCGTGTTCCAGAGGCCGAAGTCGCTGGCGTAGACGCCGGTGAAGATCTCACGAACGAACGCCGCATCGGTGGCGGTGGCGAGATCGATGGAGGCGCGGCCGTCCCAGAGCACGTTCACGCCGAAAGGCACGGCGAGGTCGCCCTGCAGCGCGCCGATGATGCGAGCCATGCTGATCGCGGTGATCGGCTCGGTCTTCGTGAGGTACGGGAGGCTGAATTCGTTGGAGATGAGCACGGCATCGACGCCGCCGCTCTGCAGCGCGTCGAGCTCGCCCTTGGCGCGATTCACGATCGCGGCCATTCCGGCCGCGGTGTCGTAGCCGGGGTCGCCGGGGAGCGGGGCCAGATGCAGCATCGCCACGATCGGCTTCTGCGTGCCGAACACCTCGGGGAGCCAGTTGGGCATGTCTTTCCTCGTTTCTTCGGAATGGATCACAAACTCTGTGAAAGATTCACGATGAGCAAAGCACAAGTTACTCATTCACACAAGCGTGTCGCCTAAGGTGGGATCTGCCACACGAGGAGGTCGGGATGGAAGCCCATGAGCGCCGCGCGCTGATCGAACAGCGGGTCCTCTCTGATGGGGAGGCCGAGTTCAAGGCCCTCGCGCTGGAGTTCGACGTCTCCGAGATGACCATTCGGCGCGACCTGGAACTCCTCGAGGAGCGCGGCAGCGTGCGCCGGGTTACCGGTGGTGTGATCGCCGCCCACGGGACGGCGGTGGAGCCCGGATTCAACTCTCGGGCGTTGATGGGCGCACGCGAGAAGATCAATATCGCGGCAGCGGCCGTCGCCCATCTCAATCACGGCGAGACCGTCGTCCTCGACAGTGGCAGCACCGCCCTCGCGGTGGCCAGGGCCATCGTCGGCAAAGGCCTCGGACTCACGGTCGTCACGCCGAGCATCCTCGTCGCGCTCGAGCTCCATGACGAGCCGAACACCACGATCCTCGTCACCGGCGGGAGGGTGCGTCCCGGCGAACTCAGCCTGGTCGGAGCCGAGTCGATCGAGGCCTTCAAGCGCTACAACTGCGACGTCTACGTCATGGGCGTCTCCGGCGTCGATGGCAAGCGCGGTCTCTCCGACTACAGCAACGAGGAGGGAGCGGTGAAGCGCGCGGCGATCGAAGCCTGTGACCGCGTCATCGTCGTCGCCGACGCGTCGAAGCTCGGCCGGGTGCACCTGACGAATGTCGCGGGTCCCGGCGAGGTCGACCTGCTGGTCACCGACGGAGCGGTGGACCATCCCGCGCTCGTCGGCCTGCGTGCGGCCGGTGTGCAGATCGAAGCCGTTCCCGCGCTCTAGCTGCGTCGTTCCTTCGGTCTCGCCGTTGCGCAACGGTTGCGCAACGGGTGTGAGATTTCGCATTGACAACCGGCGGGATCACGTTTTACTGTTCCACAGCGATGAGATTTCTTCCCATTCCTCCGTGGGGGTGGTGGAAACTAACACTGGTTCACACACGAAGGAGTGGAACATGCGTAAGACGAAGTTGCTTGCAGGTGTCGGATTCGGTGCCGTGGCGATGCTCGCCCTCGCCGGCTGCGGTCAGGTCGGCGGCACCACCGGTGGTGGCGATACCGGCGGAAGCGCGGAAGACGGCGCGATGGTCACCGTAGTCAAGATCTCGGGTGTCGGCTGGTTCGACCGTATGGAGGTCGGCGTCAAGGAGTTCGCCGAGGAAACCGGGATCGACGCCCGCCAGGAGGGTGCGGACGACGCCAGCCCCGAGAAGCAGATCCAGATCATCCAGGACCTGATCGCCCAGTCGCCCGCCGCGATCACGGTCGTCCCCAACTCGCCAGAGGCGCTGGAGTCCGTGCTCAAGCAGGCCAGGGACCAGGGGATCATCGTCGTCGCCCACGAGGCTGCAGGCATCAAGAACGCCGACATCGACATCGAGGCGTTCGACAACCGGGCCTATGGCGCGAAGATCATGGACAACCTCGCCGAGTGCATGGGCGACTCGGGACAGTACGTCTCCTTCGTCGGAGGCCTCACGGCCAAGACCCACATGGACTGGGTGGGCGGCGCCTACGACCAGCAGCAGGCGGAGTACCCCGACCTGACACGTGTCGAGGAGCCGGTCGAGAGCAAGGAAGACGAGAACGTCGCCTATCAGCGGGCGAAGGAGCTGCTCGCGAAGTACCCCGACATCAAGGGCTTCCAGGGGTCGGCCGGCACCGACGTCGCCGGTATCGCCCGCGCCGTGCAGGAGGCCGGTCTGGAGGATCAGGTCTGCGTGATGGGCACCAGCATCCCGTCCGTGGCGAAGAAGTACATCGTCGACGGCTCGATCGACAAGATCTTCTTCTGGGACCCGGCGATGGCCGGCAAGGCGCAGCTCAAGATCGCGCAGCTGCTCGTCGACGGCGAGAAGATCACCGACGGCACCGACCTCGGCATCGAAGGCTACAACTCGCTGAAGAAGCTCGACGGCTTCGACAACGTCTACGTGGGTGACGCCGCCGTCATCGTCGACAAGGACAACGTCGACGACTACGACTTCTGACCCGACGTCCACCACGACTCAGGGCGGGGTCGCCAGCGTGCGGCCCCGCCCCGGAGGAAGAACATGAACGCAGAACAGGCGCAGCCGGCGCCCGAGGCGGGGCACGCACCCGAGCCCAGGCCCGTTCTCGAGGTCACAGGGGTGCGGAAGGTGTTCGGTGGGGTCGTCGCACTCGACGACGTCGCGATCACCCTCTACCCCGGGCGGGTGCACTGCCTGGCCGGCGAGAACGGATGCGGCAAATCCACGCTCATCAAGATCATCAGCGGGGTCGAGAAGCCGGAGGCGGGGGAGATCCTGCTCGATGGCGAACCGCTCACCCATCTCTCGCCGACGCAGGCCCTGCGCGCCGGCATCCAGGTCATCTACCAAGACTTCTCGCTCTTCCCCAACCTGACCGTGGCCGAGAACATCGTGCTCCCGGCCGCGATCGCCGCGCGGCGCAAGCTCTACAGCTCGAAGAAGCGGCGTCCCGAGGCGCAGCGCATCGTCGAGGAGCTGGGGCTCACCCTCGACCTCGACACCGATGTCGAACGGCTCTCGGTTGCCGACCGGCAGCTCACCGCGATCTGCCGGGCGCTCGTGCAGGATGCCAGGGTCATTTTCATGGATGAGCCGACCACGGCTCTCACCCACTCCGAGGTCGAGCGGCTCTTCACTCTCGTGCGCCGACTGCAGCAACGCGGCGTCGCCCTGGTGTTCGTCAGCCACAAGCTCGACGAGGTATTGCAGGTGTCGCAGGACATCACGGTGCTGCGTTCAGGGCGCCTGGTCGCGAACGGTCCGGCCGACGAGTTCGACGTGGCCTCCCTCACCCATGCCATGACCGGCCGTGCGGTGGATGACTCGCGCGTCGTCGTCGAGGTCGACGAGGAGGCTGAGCCGCTGCTGCGTGTGGAGCACCTCGATCTGCCTGGCGCCTTCACGGATGTCTCCTTCGACCTGCAGCCGGGCGAGATCCTCGGCCTCACCGGATTGCTCGGCTCGGGCCGTGGTGAGATCGCCGATGCGCTGTTCGGCCTGCTCACTCCACAGTCCGGAACCGTCACCGTCGGCGGCCGCGCCGTGCGACCAGGCAGCATCCGGGCATCCGTCGACGCGGGCATCGGATACGTGCCGGAGGACCGGCTCACCCAGGGCCTGTTCCTCGACAAGTCGATCTCCGACAACATCATCGCGGGCTCCCTGAGCGAGCACGCGGTCGGCAAGGTGCTGCTGAGTCGAAAGCGCACCGCCGAGACCATCTCCCGACTGTTCTCGCGCCTGCGCATCAAGGCGCCGAGCGTCGAGGCGCCCGTGCGATCGCTGTCCGGCGGCAATGCGCAGCGCGTCGTACTGGCCAAGTGGCTCGCGACCAAGCCGCGGGTGCTGATCCTGAACGGACCGACGGTCGGTGTCGACGTGGGGTCGAAGGAAGAGATCCTGCAGATCCTCCGCGAGGCAGCGAACGACGGGATGGGCGTGATCATGATCTCCGACGACGTGCCCGAACTCGTCTCGCTCTGCAACCGCGTGCTCGTGGTGCGCCGCGGCGAGATCGTCTCACGACTGGCCGGCGACGAGATCGCCGCGCCTCGAATCCAGGAGGTGATGGCCGCGTGAGCGCCACTGACGCCCGCATCCGCCTTCCCCGCATCGGACGCATGTCGAACGAGCTCGTGCTCGCGAGCATCATCCTCGTCCTGGTGATCGTGATGTGCGCCGTGAACCCCGCCTTCTTCAGCGTGCACACGCTGTTCTCCATCCTGCGCTCCACTCTGGTGCCGATGGTCTTCGCGCTCGCGGTGCTCTTCGTGATCATCTCCGGCGGCATCGATGTGTCGTTCGCGGCCATCGGCATCTTCGCCGCCTACACGACCGTGTCACTCGCCCAGGGCGGAACCCTCGACTTCGGACTGATCGGCATCCTCGCGTTCGCGATCGTGATCGGTGGCGCCCTCGGGTTCGTCAACGGCATCGTGATCGCCCGGTTCCGGCTCCCCACCCTGATCGTGACTCTCGCGACGCAGGGCATCTTCAAGGGCGTGCTGCTCGCGTACATCGGCTCCAAGTACATCGCCGAGCTGCCGGATGGCATCTCCTGGCTGTCGACGGCGAACCTCATCTCGATCGAGTCGACCCGCGCCTATCTGCCGATGCTGATCGTGCCGGTCGTGCTGCTCGTGATCGGTGCCGCGTTCGTTCTGCGCCGCACGATGTTCGGCCGCGGCATCTACGCCATGGGCGGCGACCTGGAGGGGGCGCGACGGGCCGGCTTCCCGGTCGTGCGCCTGCAGATCATGCTCTACGTGCTCGTCGGGGCGGTCGCCGCGATCGGCGGACTCATCCACGTCGTGCTCGGGCGCAGCGCCAACCCGCAAGACCTGGTCGGCACCGAGCTCGACGTGATCGCCGCGGTCGTGCTCGGCGGGGCCTCGATCTTCGGCGGACGCGGCACCGTCACCGGCACCGTGCTCGGCGTGCTGCTGGTGCAGATCATCAACAACAGTCTCATCCTGATGGGCGTGCCCACGGCCTGGCAGCGTGCCGCCGTCGGGTTCCTGCTGGTGATCGGCGTGGGGATCCAGGCCGTCATGGCCCGCCGCGCCTCTCGTCGGACGTTCGTCCTCGACACGGTGAAGGAGTGACCATGCCTCAGACGGCCCCTCCCGGGCAGTTCGCCCGGATGAACGACCAGGTCGATCGGTCGGTGCGGTCATTGCTCGGCCGTATCCACGTGAATCGTGGCGTCGGCCGGATGCTGGTGCTGTTCGCACTCGCGTTCGGACTGTTCGCGATCCTGAGCCCGAGGGTCTTCCTCAATCCGATCAACCTGCAGAACATGATGGTCGCCTCGCCCGAGGTCGGCATCCTCGCCATCGCCATGGCGCTCGCCATGCTCACCGGAGGGATCGATCTGTCACTGGTGGCGATCGCGAACCTCTCGGCGATCACCGTCAGCACGATGTTCACGGCGATCGCCAGCAGCGATCCGGCGACCGCCGAGTCGATGGGCGGCCTCATCGCCCTGGTCGGCGTCCTGGTCGGCGCGCTCGCGGGAGCCGTCAACGGCTTCCTGATCGCGACGGTAGGCATCACGCCTATCCTCGCGACGCTGGCCACGATGCAGATCTTCAACGGCATCGCGATCGTCTGGACCGGGGGCACCACGCTCTACGGCGCCCCGGCGGTGCTCTCCACGGTCGGGCAGGCGACGGTCGGCGGCATCCCTCTTCTGTTCCTCGAATTCCTCGTGGTCGCTGTTCTGATCGGGGTGCTGATCACGCGTACGCCGTTCGGACGACGCACACAGCTGCAGGGGGCGAACTCGACGGCCGCGATGTACTCCGGCATCCGCAGCACGAGCGTGCTCTACGGCACGTACGTGACGACGGGTGTGCTCGGCGGCATCGCGGGTCTGGTGTTCCTCTCCCGCAACCCGACGGCGAGCGCCGACTACGGCACGTCGTACGTGCTGCTCGTGATCGTGATCGCGGTGCTCGGCGGCACGAACCCCACCGGCGGGTTCGCGACCATCACCGGAGTGGTCCTCGCGACGCTCGTGCTGCAGGTCGTGCAGTCCGGCTTCACGGCGATCCGGCTCTCGGCCTACGAGTACGCGATCGCGCAGGGGGTGATCCTGATCGCGGTGATGGTGTTCGATCAGGTGAGGGTCAAACGAAGGCCGCGCCGGGCACCCAGCAGTCAGACCGAGACGATCGCGCTCGCAGAGATCCCCCGGGCCTGACCCGCGCATCCGAAAGGCATCCTGATGGAACTGTTCCTCGGCATCGATGTCGGAACCTATGAGACCAAGGGCGTGCTGATCGATGCCACAGGTCACGTGCACGCCGAGGCGCGCGTCCGGCACGGGATCAGCACTCCTGCGCCTGGCATGGTCGAGCAGGATGCCGATGCAGTGTGGTGGCACGATGTCGTCGAGGTCGCCTCGACGCTACGGAAGGCGATGCCGGATGCCGTGATCGCCGCGGTCGCCTGCAGCGCGATCGGTCCGTGCGTGCTGCCGGTCGATGCCGAGCTGCGTCCGCTGCGCCCGGCCATCCTCTATGGGGTCGACACCAGGGCCACTGCGGAGATCGACATCCTCGAGACGCGCCTCGGGCGCGAGGAGATCTTCCGGCGGGCGGGCAATGCGCTGACGAGTCAGTCCGCGGGCCCGAAGATCCTGTGGATCGAGCGCAACGAACCAGCAGTCGCCGCACGCACCCGGTGGTATCTCACCAGTCAGAGCTACCTGGTCGCGCGCCTTACCGGCGAAGTCGTGATCGACCACGCGACGGCGGGGTACTTCCACCCCGGCTATGACCTCGCTCGGCTCGACTGGGGCCTCGATGGGATCGACGACCTGATCCGCCCGGAGACTCTGCCCCGGCTCGGGTGGTCGACGGATGTCGCGGGCACGGTCACAGCCGCGGCGGCCATGGCGACCGGCATCCCCGAGGGCACTCCGGTGCTGGTGGGCACGACGGATGCCGTCGCCGAGGCGGTCGGCGCATCGGTCGTGGCCACCGACGACCTGATGCTCATGTACGGATCGAGCGGGTACTTCATCCGCGTGACCGACGAGCCGCATGCGGATCCGCGGCTGTGGGCGGCGCCGTTCGCTTTGCCCGGGCGTTATGTCCTCGCTGCCGGAACCTCGACGGCGGGCACGGCGACGCGATGGATCGCCGACATGCTCGGACTCGACCACGGCGACGGCGACACGGCGATGTTCGGGCGCCTGATGGAACTCGTGCGCTCAGCGCCGCCGGGCGCGAACGGCGTGCTGCACCTGCCGCATTTCAGCGGGGAGCGCACACCCCTGCACGACCCCGATGCCAGGGCCTTGTTCAGCGGTCTCACGCTCGCGACCGGTCGTGCCGATCTCGCCCGTGCGGTGGTCGAAGGGGTCGGGGAGTCGATCGCGCTCGCGGTCTCCGCATTGCTCGATGCCGGTGCTGCCGAGCCGCGCGTGGTCGCGATCGGCGGCGGAACGCACAACGAGGTGATGGTGCAGACGGTCAGTGACCTGACGGGTCTTCGTCAGCAGACCGCCGCGACGCTCGGGGCGGCCTACGGGGATGCGATGCTCGCGGCGATCGGCCTGGGTGCCGTGACGGAGAAGCAGGCCGCAAGCTGGGTCGCCTTCTCGGGCGAGGTCGTACCCCAGGAGAATCCCGCCCCGCAGTTGCAGGCCGCCTACGAGAGTTTCCCGAAGACGTACCGCGCCCTGCGCGCGCTGAGAGAGGTGGACTGATGAGCAGGTGGCAGGAACTGGCGGAGCATCTCGCCGAGGTGAACGAGGTCGGCGAGGGCACGAAGGTCTCGGTGTTCGCGACGACCTCCTCGGTGCTCGATGCCGTGGACGCCTTCGTGGAGGAGGTGTATCGCCGGGGCGGGATGCCCCAGGTGCTGCTCGTCGAGGAGAAGTACGACCGGTTCGCGCTCGAACACGGGAGCGAGTCGCTGCTGCGTGAGGCCGCACCGCTCGAGCTGGCTTCGATGGAGTGGGCCGATGTGCACGTCTCGTTCCGAGGTATGGAACCGCCGGCGGAGGAGATCGACGGCGCCAGGCTCAGCCTGCAGCGCGAGGGCAAGGGCCTCGTGTCGACCGCACGCTGGCAGGGCACCAAGTGGACTCTCGTGCGCATCCCCACCCCTGAGTGGGCGGCGCTCATCGGTGTGCCCCGCGCGCAACTGGAGCGGGAGTTCTTCGCCGGCACGCTCGCCGACTGGGCCGCGCACCGCGCGCACCTCGAACAGCTCTGCGTCGAGTTGAAGAGCACGTCGGTCGTGCGCATCCTCGACGACGACACCGATCTGCGCCTGAACTGCGCCGGCCGCACCTGGGTGCCGTTCGCGGGGGAGGCGAATCTGCCCGACGGCGAGGTCGCCACCGCTCCGGTGGAAGACGGCGTCGACGGGCACATCACGTTCCCCGGTTCGTTCTGGTTCGGCGGGGCGACCATCTCCGACCTGCGGCTCGAATTCGTGGCAGGGCGGGTGGAGAAGGTGTCGGCCACCCGCGGCCTCGACCTCGTGGAGCGCATCCTCGAGGCCGACGGCGCCCGCCGCGTGGGCGAGCTCGGTATCGGCACCAACCCGCATGTGCAGACGATGACCGGCGACCTGCTGATCGACGAGAAGATCCTCGGCACGGTGCACATCGCGCTCGGCCGCTCCTACCCGCAGTGCGGGGGCAAGAACGAGTCGGCCATCCACTGGGACATCGTGAAGGACCTGCGGTCCTCTGGCAGGCTCGAGGCCGACGGGCGGGTGCTCATCGACCGCACGACCTACGATCCGATCCTCTCCGGGCAGGAGCACTGACATGCGCAAGATCATCAACGACCCTCAGACGTTCGTAGACGAGACGCTCGAAGGCATCCTCCTCGCGCACCCCGACGAGCTGCGGGCGGTCACGGCGGACCGACGTGCGCTGGCGCGGACGGATGCTCCGGCACCGGGGCGCGTCGGCATCGTCACGGGTGGCGGTTCGGGGCACCTGCCGTTCTTCCTCGGCTACGTCGGTCGCGGCCTGTGCTCGGCGGTCGCCGTGGGGAACGTCTTCTCCTCGCCGAGCTCCGCCCAGATCCATGCCGCGTCCGTCGCCGTGCACTCCGACGCCGGACTCCTCTACCTCTACGGAAACTACGGCGGCGACGTGCTGAACTTCGACATCGCCGCCGAGCGCTGCCGTGCCGAGGGCATCGAGGTGCGCACGGTGCTCGGTGCCGACGACATCCAGTCCGCGCCGACCGATCGCGCGGACTCCCGCCGTGGTGTGGCAGGGCTCGTGCTCGTCTACAACGTCGCGGGGGCGATGGCCGACCGCGGGGCCTCTCTCGACGAGGTCGAGCGGGTGACCCGCAAGGCGTCGGAGTCGACCCGCACCATGGGGGTCGGCCTGTCGCCGACCGTGCTCCCGGCAGCGGGGGAGGAGACCTTCACGCTCGATGAGGGCGAGATGGAGATCGGTGTCGGCATCCACGGAGAGCGCGGCACCCACCGCGGCCCGTTGGAGACGGCAGATGCGATCACCGACCGGTTCCTGGCTGAGATCGGGACGGAGCTCGACCTGACCGAGGGGCGCCGAGTGGCCGTGCTCGTGAACGGGTTGGGCTCGACGCCGCTCGAAGAGCTCTACGTGATGTATCGGCGGGTGCATCACACGCTCGCGGACGCCGGGGTGACCATCGGCTACCGGCTCATCGGCGAGTACGTCACAAGCCTGGAGATGGCCGGAGCCTCGCTGTCGATCATGCAGCTCGACGACGAGTTGGAGGAGCTGCTGCACGACCCGGCGGGATCACCGTTCTTCCGTCAGGGGGCGGCTCCGGTGGGGCGCGTGCTCATGGCCGAGACCGCCGTTGACGAAGACGCGGCCACGGTCGAGGTGACCCTGGCCGGATCCCGCAGCGACCTGCGCGACCTGCTCCTGACCGTGCTGCCGCAGATGGAGCGGCACCGCGAAGAGCTCCGCACCCTGGATGCCGCGCTCGGCGACGGCGACCTCGGTGTCACGGTCGCGGTCGGCAGCGCGGCGGTCGCCGATGCACTGCGACAACTTCCGGATGACCTCGACGCCCGCAGCATCCTGCGCGCGGCGGGTGATGCGTTCGCCGCAGCGAACCCCTCGACCTTCGCGGCTCTGCTCGGAAGCGGCCTGCTCGCCGCTGCGGAGCAGGTGCCGCAGGGGATCCACCTCGATCGCGCTGGCCTCGTCGACATCGTGCAGACGGTGGCGGCGAGGATCGGCGCGCAGGGCGGGGCCGTGCGCGGCGACAAGACCGTCATCGATGTGCTGCTCCCCGTCGCGGAAGCGCTGGAGGCCGGAGCGGATGCGGCCGGAGCATCGGAGGCGGCGCTCGCCGCGGTCACCGAGAGCAGCGGATGGCAGTCTCGGCGTGGTCGCGCGGGCTGGCAGCAGGAGCGCTCGGTCGGTCACGCGGATCCCGGCTCGGTCGCCGTGGCACGGTTCCTCGAGGAGGTCGTGAGAGAGCAGCAGGGCACAGGTCAGACCGGCGTCTAGGGCGCGGTGCGGGTCAGCCCCGCCGGCGACTCGCGATCTCGTCGGCGAGCTCCTGAACACGGACGGGGTCGGCGTCTTCGGCGAGGGCGACGTAGTGGTCCATGACCGCCGGACGGTAGCGCACCGGCATCGTCTGCCCGGGTGCGAGCCGGGTGAGCGCGGTGATCGTGAGGTCTTCGTCCGCGATGCCGCGGAACGAGATGCCGTCGGCGGTCTCCACATCGAGCATCAGGACCACGCGGGGACTGCCGTCGCTGCTGACCTCCCGCCAGTCGACGAGAACGCCGAGCGCGAGCGTGCCTGTGCGCAGTTCCGCATTGCGCCTGCGTGCCTCACCGCTCAGGAGCGGGTTCGGGGCGACGCCGGGGAAGTCGGGTCCGACGCCGAGCGATTTCCGACTCAGGTCGGGACGGAGCTGCTCCATCAGGTCGTCGAGCTTCTGCTTCCTCTTCTTCGAACCGAACACCAGAGCCCTCCCTCGCGCCGGTGCCCGGATCTCGGCCTGGCGCTTCGCCTCACCGCGATTGTAGGGGCGCCGGTCCCCGTCCAGCCCCGTTCGGGTGAGAGATCGCGGGCTTTCGGATCGGTCTACGCGACCGGCAGGTGCGGTGGATGGGCGACGATGCCGCCCCGCATCGTCGCCGGACGCTTCACGATGAGCCCTGCCTCTTCGGCGATGAGCGCGCCCGCTGCCCAGTCGAACTCGTACAGGTCGGTTTCGATGAAGGCGTCGACGCTGCCCTCTGCGACCAGGCACAGTCCGAGCGCGGCAGACCCGATGCTGCGCAGATCCGTGAACGCCGACATGCGCGTCGGGAGCTCCGCGAGCTGCCGCGCCCGCTGCTCGGGGTCGTAGGAGAACCCGACGGCGAGCAGCACGGGAGTGGCGTCGGTCGCCGGTCCGCGCAGCCGTATCCGGATGCCGCCAGACTCGCGGTACGCGCCGAGTCCTGACCCCGCGGAGTAGACGTGATCGAGCTCGGGCGCATGCACGACGCCGGCGAGCCAGACACCGGAGTCCACGTCCTGCACAGCGACGGACGACCCGTAGTGCGGCAGCCCGCGCACGAAGTTCGATGTGCCGTCGAGCGGGTCTATCGACCAGCGGAGCGCGGAGCCGCCGCCGGTGGTCGCATACTCCTCACCCGACACCTCGTCGTCGGGGCGGTGCTCGGCGAGCACGGCGCGGATAGCGCGTTCGGCCCGCAGATCGATCTCGGTGACCACGTCGCCGGATGCGCCCTTGGTGCGGAGTCCCAGTCCATCGGAGGAGGCGTCGCGATCCCTCGCCGCCTCGGCGAGCACGGCGGCTCCGGCTGAGGCCGCGGAGAGGGCGATGTCGAGCAGGTCGGATGCAGACGGCATGGCGATATCGGTCCTCCGGTGGGCGATCCTCCAGCGTAGCGCCGGCCGGCTCACGCGGAGGGGGTCAGGCGCGGTCGTGGAGGGTGATCCGGTATCCGTCCGGGTCGGCGAACGTGAAGGTGCGGCCGAACGGTCCGTCGATCGGGTCCGCGACGATGGTGTGTCCGTCGGCGAGGAGCGCATCGTGGATGGCCTGGACATCAGTGGCGTGAAGCCAGATCGCTGCGCCGATGCCGGGCTGGGCGACACCGGTCAGGTCGGCGCCCGGGGCGATGTCCCGGAGGGCGAACGCGATCGGAGTCGTCTCGAAGACGACGGCGTGCGGAGGCCCGGCGGGTGAGCGGACGAGGCCGAGGTACTGCTCGTAGAACGCCTGCGAGGCGTCGAGGTCGCGTGCCTGAAGGGAGATGAAGTCGGGGCCGGTGACGGGCATGAGGCAAGTCCTTCCATTTGTGTCAGTTTTCTGACACCGGTCAGCGTATGTCAGAATACTGACATGAGTCAAGACCACGACGGGATCGACCTCGACACCTCGTTGGGCTACCTGCTCAAGGAGGCGTCCAGTGCCCTGCGCGCTGCGATGGAAGAGGTGCTGCGCCCGCTCGGGATGACCATCACCCACTACTCCTGCCTCGAACTGCTGGCGCAACGACCCGGCCTGTCGAACTCCGAGCTCGCACGAGGTGCATTCGTCACGCGACAGTCGATGAACGTGCTGCTGCAGGCGCTGGAGCGGGACGGGTTCGTGACCAGGCCGGCAGAGGCCCCGGTCGGCAAGGCTCTCCCCGCCCGCCTCACCGACCGCGGTCGTGAGAGTCTCGCGAAGGCGACTGCCGCCGTCCGCTCGGTGGAGGTCCGGATGCTGTCCGGGATGACCGAGGACGAGCAGGCGGGAGCGCTGAAGATCCTCCGGAGCATGATCCGCTCGCTGCGGGAGGAGTCCTAGCCCCGGGCGGATCAGCGTCGCGCGACCACCAATGGAACCCCGGTCACGGGGTGCGGGAACACGTCGACCGCCTGGCCGTAGACCTGCTCGATCCGCTCGGCGGTCAGCACCTCGGCCGGAGTGCCCGTCGCCGCGACCCTGCCCTCGGCGAGCAGCGTGACGCGGTCGGCATGCGCGAGGGCGGCATTGAGGTCGTGCAGCACGATGGCGACCGCGATCCCGGCATCCGCGCGTCCGCGGATCAGCCGCATGACGTCTTCGTGGTGCTTCAGGTCGAGAGCTGCGGTCGGTTCGTCGAGCAGCAGGAGGCCGGTGCTCTGGGCGAGCACGCGGGCGAGGGCGACCCTGGCGCGCTCGCCGCCGGACAGCGACGGCACCGCACGGGCCCGGAGTGCCGTGACCTCGGTCTGCGCCATCGCTGCGGACACCCGTTCATCGTCGTCGTCGGCCGCCGGTGTGCGGGCCCAGGGAGTCCTTCCCATCCGCACGACCTGCTCTGCACTGAACGGAAACGTGACGGTGTTCTCCTGCAGGAGCACAGCCCGCTGCTGGGCGAGCGTGCGCGGCTTGACGCGCTCGATCGGCTGGCCGTCGAGCTCGACCGCGCCGGCCTGTGCTGTGACATCTCCGGCGAGCACTCCGAACAGGGTGGATTTGCCCGCCCCGTTCGGCCCGACGAGAGCGTGGACCTCTCCGGAGCGGATCGCGATGGACGCGTCGTCGAGGATCGTCCGCCCTTCGCCGACGCGCACGGTGAGTCCCGACCCGCGGAGCCTGACGGTCATGCCCACCCTCCCGAGCGACGACGGGTGCGCACGAGCAACCACAGGAAGAACGGGCCGCCCACGAGCGAGGTGATCATGCCGATCGGCAGGTCGGCGAGCGGCACGGCCGTGCGGGCCACGAGGTCGGCGACCGCGATGAGCAGTGCGCCGCCGAGTGCCGAGGCGATCACGAGCGGCACGTGGGCGGGGCCGATCATCATCCGCATCAGATGTGGCACGACGAGACCGGCGAATCCGATGATCCCGGCGAAGGCGACCGCCGCGCACACCAGCAGCGCGACCGTCACGATCACCACGATCCGCAGCAGCTCGACATTGACGCCGAGGTGTCGCGCGGTGCGCTCGCCGAGGGCGAAGAGGTCCAGGCTCGGTGCGACGATCAGCGCGACCACCACGCCGATCAGCACGAGCGGCGCGACGAGCTGGATGTTCGACCACAGCGCGCCGTTCAGCGACCCGAGCTGCCAGAACACGATCTGCTCGCGGGTGGATGTGGTGCCGAGGAAAGTGAAGAAGGCCATGCCGGCACCGGCGATCGCATTGATGGCGATACCGGTGAGCAGGAGGGTCACGACCTCGGTGCGACCTCCGGAGCGACTGATGAAGTACACCGAGAACACCGCGACCAGGCCCCCGAGGAATGCGAACGCGGGCGTGGTCCACATGCCGAAGGTCGCGAGCCCGAACGTGATGCTGGCCGCTGCGCCGAGCGCCGCGCCCGAGGAGACGCCGACCACGCCCGCGTCCGCGAGCGGGTTGCCGAAGATCGCCTGCATGAGCACACCCGAGACCGCGAGGGCGGCGCCGACGAGGAGGCCGAGCACGATGCGGGGCATGCGCAGGGTGAAGATCACGCCGTAGTCGGTGGATGCCGACGGAGCCCACGCGGTGTCGACCCCGACGCCGCGCAGGAGCACGCCGATGAGGGAGGCGGGGGAGAGGTCGTACTGCCCGCTCGTGATCGACACGATGCACGTGATCGCGAGCGCGATCCCCAGGCCCACCGTCACCAGGGTGAAGCGCAGACCCCGGTGCCTCGTCGGAGTCGGGGTGACGACCTCCCCGGTCACTTCGCGGGCTCGGGGGCGTACAGGGCGCGGGCCAGAGCGCCGATCACGTCGGCGGTGCGCGGACCGAAGCTCAGGATCTCGCTGTCGGCCATGTCGATCACGCGACGGTTCGCACCGGCGGGGGTCTGCGCCACGGCGGGGATCCGCTCGATCAGCCCGTCGATGCCGCCCACGGATTCGAGCCCGTCGGTCATCATCACCAGCACGTCGGGCTGCGCGGCGACGAGGGCCTCGGCGGTCATCGGCTTCATGCCCTCCCACCCGATCTCGGCCGCCACATCGACCCCGCCCACCGCGTCGATCAGCGAGTCGGCTCCGGAGTCCTCTCCGAAGATGTAGTAGACGTTCGCGCTGCCGCGGACGTAGAGGAACAGCATCCGGGCGCGATCGGCTTCGTCGGCGGGAACGATCTCGGCGATCTCCGCGAGCGTCTCGTCGACCGAGGCGTCCAGTCGATCGATGAGCGCTTCCCCGCGGCGAGGCACGCCGAGCGCGGTGGCGATCTCGGTCACGAGTGCGTCGGTGGTGTCGAGCCGACGGTCGCTGGAGATCACGACGACGGCGATGCCCGCGTCGCGCAACTGCTGACGCACCTCCTTCGGGCCGATCGTGGTGTCGGTGAGGACGACGGTCGGGGCCAGCTTGAGGATCGCCTCGGCGTTGAGCGTGTGGCCGGTCTTGGTCACGACGGGAAGGTCTTCGGTGCCGGCGAAGACGGTGGAGGCGTCGCGACCGACGACCTGATCGCCGAGCCCGAGCGCGAACACGGTCGACGCGATCGTGCCCGAGATGTCGATCGGGAGGATCCGGTCGATATCGGTGATCTCGATCTCGTGGCCTTCGCTGTCGATCACCGTCACAGGCAGCGTCGGAGCGCTGTCGTCGTCGACGGGCTCGATCGCATGGGTCGAGAGGCAGGCAGTGGATGGGCCGGTGTGCGCGCGGACGTCGTCGATCAGATCGAGTGCGGCGAGCGGGACGGATGCCTGGGGGCAGTCATCGTCGGCGACGGCGGCCGGTGCGGCCGTGCCTCCCGGCTCGGCGCAGGCCGTGAGTCCGACGGCCAACGCGGCGACGAGGAGAAGGGCAGAAGCGCGACGCATTAGGCAAGGCTATCCTAAAACTTGACGCGCGCTGATTCCCCCCTCTACGCTCGGGTTCGGCGGCTTACTTAGCTAAGCCTAACCAAAACCCAACCTTCGCCCGACTGCATTGCGGCACCGCCGGCGCGCGTGTGCTTCTGCGCGCCCGGAGCCGTGGAGAACCGTGAACGCCACAGCCACAGCATCCCCGGGGAGCGCACGCATACGCGTGCTGCTCGCCGCCTTCGTCTCCTTCCTTCTCATCGCCGCCGGCGCCGTGATCGTGCCACCCGCGCACGCCGCCGGCGCGACGGTCACTGCCACGGTCGCCTCCGCAGGCACCTCCGGAGTGAGCGTGCAGGTGCAGGCGAGCGGTCTCCCCGAAGTCGAGGGCGCATACGCGGCGCTCATCGTGAAGGGGACGGAGGCGGGCCTCTCCGGTGGTGGCGGGTACGCCGCCTTCGTGATGCCGACCGTCGCCGGAGGGGCGAGCACGTTCACGCTCGACGCACCGGCCGGCTCGCTGGACCGCACGAAGACCTATGAGGTTCTCGTCTGGCAGAAGCACTCGAACCCGAACGAGACCACGATCTACGGCCGCGGCGACGTCGGCATCTCGGCCGGGCAGTGGGACGCGGTGTTCGGTGCCGCCCCCACGGATCCGGGGACCGACCCCGGTACGGATCCGGGGACCGACCCCGGTACGGATCCGGGGACCGACCCCGGTACGGACCCGGGGACCGATCCTGGCACGGACCCGGGGACCGATCCTGGTACGGACCCGGGCGAGACCCCGAAGTCGGCGACGATCGAGGTGTTCCTCGCCGACGGCACGACTCCGGCCGCCGGTGTGGCGCTCAAGGCCGGCGACAAGGTCGTGGTGAAGGGATCCGGCTACGACCCGGCCGCGAACCTCGGGACCGAGGGCCGTGGTGTGCCGATCCCCAAGAACCTCCCGCAGGGGACCTACGTCGTGTTCGGCAACTTCGCCTCGGCATGGCAGCCGTCCACCGGCGCCGCTTCGGCGACGCGATCCTCCGGAGCGCAGGCCTGGGCTCTGGCCGAAGGCGTGCTGAACCAGGTTCCCGCGCAGTACCAGAGCGCGATCCGCGCGCAGTGGGTCGACATCGCGGCCGACGGCACGTTCCAGGCGACCGTGACCCTGAAGGATGCCGCGGCGACGCCGGGGTCTTACGGGATCTACACGTATGCGGCCGGTGGCGTGATCAACGCCGACCAGGAGCGCAGTGTCGCCCTGAACTACACCGAGACTCCGACGGTCTCCACAGCCGTGAAGACGGCGACGGCGACGAATGGCCTCACCGTCACGGCATCCGGCACCAAGCTCGGTGCGATCCCGGGTGCGTACGTCGCGTTGATCGAGAAGGGCACCGAGGCGAACGTCACCGGCAGCGGCGGGTTCCTGGCGATGCAGTACGTGCGCCCGATCTCCGGCGGCGCCTTCACGGTGGACCTGACCGCCGCCGCCGACAAGCTCGACCGCACGAAGTCCTACGAGGTCATCGCGTGGAAGCAGCACTCGAACCCTGATGCGAGCACGATCTATGCGCGCTCGACCATCGCCGTCACCGACGCACAGTGGGAGAGCCTGCAGCCGGCTCCGGTCTCGGCGGCGATCGAGGTGTTCCTCGCCGACGGCACGACTCCGGCCGCAGGTGTGGCTCTCAAAGCCGGTGACAAGGTCGTCGTGAAGGGCTCGGGCTATGACCCGACCGCGAATGTCGGTGGACGCGGGATGCCGATCCCCCAGCACCTTCCGCAGGGCACCTACGTGGTCTTCGGCAACTTCGGCTCGACATGGCAGCCTTCGACGGGTGCGGCATCGTCGACCCGATCGGTGGGCGCGCAGGCCTGGGCTCTGGCCGAGGGGGTGCTGAACCAGGTTCCCGCGCAGTACCAGAGCGCGATCCGTGCGCAGTGGGTCGACATCGCCGCCGACGGCACGTTCCAGGCGACGCTGACCCTGAAGGATGCCGCGGCATCTCCTGGCACCTACGGGATCTACACGTATGCCGCCGGTGGCGTGGTCAACGCCGACCAGGAGCGCAGCGTCGCCCTGAACTACGGCGACACCTCGGTCATCACCTCCACGGTGAAGTCCGCGAGCATGAAGGACGGCCTGACCATCACCGCTGCGGCTTCGAAGCTCGGTGCGATCACCGGTGCCTACGTCGCTGTGATCGAGAAGGGCGCCGAAGGGAGCGTCACCGCAGGCGGCGGGTTCCTCGCGATGCAGTACGTGCAGAAGATCACGGGCGGCACGTTCACGGTGGACCTGACGGCCGCGGCCGACAAGCTCGACCGCACGAAGGCGTATGAGGTGATCGTCTGGAAGCAGCACTCGATGCCCGATGCGAACACGATCTACGCTCGCAGCGCCATCACAGTCAGTGACGAGCAGTGGGACGCGCTCTTCCCGGCGGGGCCGACTGTGGGCACGACGGTCAAGGTTGCGACCGCGAAGGACGGCCTGACCGTCGCAGCAGCGGCCACCAATCTCGGCGAGATCCCTGGAGCCTATGTCGCCCTGATCGAAGCCGGCACCGAGGGCAACGTGAGTGTCGATGGTGGGTTCCTCGCGATGCAGTACGTGCAGAAGGTCACGTTCGGCGCCTTCGCGGTCGATCTCACGACCGCGGCGAAGAACCTCGACCGCACGAAGTCGTATGAGGTCATCGTGTGGAAGCAGCATTCGATGCCCGATGCGAGCACGATCTACGCCCGCTCGACCGTGACGATCACCCCGCAGCAGTGGGACGACCTGTTCGGTGTGACGGTGCCGGAGAAGCCCGTCACCCCGACGACTCCGCCCACGAACGTCCCTGGCGGATCACTCCGCTGGGCGATCTCGTCGTCGTTCACGAACTACATCACGGGTGACATCGCGAAGGGCTCCATCGCGGTCTCCGACGGCGCGACCCGTTCGGGCGGGCAGTTCCAGTTCGGTCAGACCGTCGGCGGCGACTTCGACGTGAACACCGGCCTCGGCAGCGTCGTCTATCGCGGCTCGGTGCGCTTCACCGGTCACCAGGGCGTGCTCGATGTGACCGTGTCGAACCCGCAGATCCGCATCACCTCGGCATCGGCGGCGACGCTGTACGTCACGAGCGGCGGCGCACAGGTGCCGTTCGCGACGCTCGATCTCTCCAACGCGGCGCGCATCGCGGCCAACGGCGCCGTGACCTACACGGCGGCGCCCGCGGCGCTGACGGATGCCGGTCGAGACCGCGTGCTCGCCGGCTACGGCACCGCGCTGAACCCGGTGACATTCACGATCGGCTCCGTCGCGGCGGCGCCGGCCGGTTCGAGCGGAACGGTTGCTGCCGCTGTCGTGAAGCCGAAGACCACCCTCCCTGCTGCCCCGCCGGCGACCGAGGGCATCCAGGCAGACGACGAGAACCTCGCAGCCCTCGGAGCGGGCCAGCCGGCCACGGTGTCGGCATCCGGGTTCCGCGCGAACGAGCAGGGCATCAAGGTCGTCGTGTACTCGACGCCCGTGCTGCTCGAGACGGTGACGGCCGACGCGAACGGCGTCGCGACCTGGTCGGGTTCGCTGCCGGCAAGCCTCGAGGACGGCGAGCACACCCTCACGTTCCAGGGCTCGGTGAACCGCGGTCTCGTGTTCACCCTGAACAGGGCGAACACCACGATCGGTGTGTGCACGGTCGAGGGCGCAACTCTCAAGTGGGGATACAAGGAGTCGTTCCGCACCTACATCGAGGGCATCGCGAAGGGCGGGTGGACGCTGACCGACGTGGCCTACCAGTACCCCGACTACGTGTGGGAGAACGGCACCGGATCGTTCGACGACAAGACCCTCGCGGGCCTCGTGACCTACGGCGGCAGCATCACCTTCACGGGTCACGACGGTGCGCTCAACACGACGCTCGGGAATGCGGCCGTCGAGCTCGCTGGGGACAAGGGCTACCTGGTCTTCGACGTGACCGGTACGACGCAGGGCGGCGAGAGCATCGACCAGAAGGGCGTTCGCCTCGCGGAGTTCGCGCTCGGCGACGCGGCGGTCGTCGACGGCGTGCTGACGCTCGACGCAGTCCCGACTACGCTGACCGAGGCCGGAGCATCCGCATTCGGCACCTACGCCGCAGGCGAGCAGCTCGACCCGGTCACCGCCGTGATCCCGGTGGGCGCGGCCTGCGGCGTCGCGGAGGAGAAGCCCGCCTCCGACTCCGAGGCCACCGCCGCGGTGACCACCGCGACCGAGCCCGCGGCATCAGACGGCGCCCCCGTGTGGCCGTGGATCGTGGGCGGCCTGATCGTCGTCGCCCTCGCGGCGACCGGTGGTGTGCTCATCGCCCGCCGCAACCGCACGGAAGAGACCGCGCAGACGACGACCGAGGTCTAGTCGAGACGCGATACGGACGGCCCTCCCCGCAGCGGACGCGGGGAGGGCCGTCCTTCCGCGACGCCCCGGGTACGCGACACGCGTCGGCGGTGGGACAATGGATGCATGGCCCCCACCGATTCCCACCAGACCGTCGAAGCGACCGTGCGCCGTGTGCCGCGGTACGGCGTGCTCATGGGCATCGGCGTCGTGGTCGGCGTGATCGCCGCCGGCATCCTCACCTGGACCGGCAGCTTCGACGAGTCGCAGGCCCTCGACGTCGTCTACCCGCCCGGTCAGGTGTTCGGCTTCCTGCTGCTGTGGACGGTGCCGATCGGCATCGCGCTCGGCGGTGTCACCGGTCTGATCCTGGAGCGCATCGCCCGCCGTCACGACCGCGTCGTCCGGGTCGACCGCGAAACCGTCGTCGACGAGGACTGACCCCTTCACCTGCCGCCGAGTGCACGGCGTACCGCCGAGTGCACGGCTTCTTCGCGCAGCTATCCCGTGCACTCGCAAGCAATCCGTGCACTCGCGGGGACGGTGGATCCCGGAAGCTGCGGGGGCTAGGCCAGCTCGGCGATCACCGGACGGATCGCGGCGTCGAACGCCACGACGTCGCGGCGCAGACCGTCGGTCACCGCCACCGTGAGCGCTCCGATCCACCAGATGCCGCGCTGCGAGAACGGCAGCACCTGCACGTTGAGCTCGAACGAGTGCGCGCGTCGGCCGACTTCGCGCTCGAACTCCGCGATCGCACTCGCATAGGCGCGGTATGCGTCGCCTCCGGTGTGGCTCTTCATCGAACTCAGGTAGCGGTCGTGCGCGGCGCGCGCGTAGAGCAGAGCCGACGTCGCCTGCGGGGCGATGGCCGCTGTGAGCTCCTCCGCACCGTGGGCGGGCAGGGCGACCAGGGTGTCGAACCCGTCGATGAGCTCGAGTGGCACGTCGGAAGGATGCGCGCGCGGCTCGACCGTCATGTCCCAGTAGTCGCGCCACTGGGCCTCGATCGTGGGGGAGGCGTCGACGGCATCCGGCGCGCGGACGGCGAGTTCGCGGAGGCTCGGCAGGTCTTCCGGAACCCGGATGCCGAGGCGCTGCCGCAGCGCGAGCGCGACGAGCACGGGTACGCTCGCGTCTTCGCGGATGAGCCACTGCGGCTTGTCGGCCATGGCCCCATCGTAGGCGGCTCGGGGCTCCGGATCCGAGGTCCGACTTCGCGGAGAGTCGGACCGGCCGTGGGCGGTAGGCTGGAGACGTGGCTGCCTCCCCCACCAATCCCTATTCCGAAGCCGGCGTCGACACCGCTGCAGGTGATCTCGCCGTCGAGCTGATGAAGTCTTCCGTGCGCGCGACGCACGGTCCCGAAGTGCTCGGCGGTGTCGGCGGTTTCGCCGGCCTGTTCGATGCCAGCGCGCTGCGCGACTTCCGTCGCCCGCTGCTCGCGACCAGCACCGACGGCGTCGGCACGAAGGTCGCGATCGCGCAGGCGATCGACAAGCACGACACGATCGGGCAGGACCTGGTCGGCATGGTCGTCGACGACATCGTCGTGGTGGGCGCCAAGCCGCTCTTCATGACCGACTACATCGCGTGCGGCAAGGTCGTCCCGGAGCGGATCGCCGACATCGTCCGCGGCATCGCCCAGGCGTGCTCGGCCACCGGCACCGCGCTGGTCGGCGGAGAGACCGCGGAGCACCCGGGCCTGCTCGGCCCCCGCGACTACGACGTGGCGGGAGCGGCGACCGGAGTGGTCGAGGCCGATGCGATCCTCGGCGCGGAACTCGTGCAGGACGGCGACGCGGTGATCGCGGTCGCCTCCAGCGGACTGCACTCCAACGGCTACTCCCTGGTTCGTCACATCGTGACCCGCGCGGGCATCGGCTACGGTGACAACGCCGCCGACTTCGGCACGACCTGGGGTGAAGCGCTCCTCGAGCCGACCCGCCTCTACACGCTTCCCCTGCTGCGCCTGATCGAGCAGCTCGGGTCCTCGACCGGCACCGGCGGCGTGCACGCCCTCAGCCACGTCACCGGCGGAGGCATCGCGGCGAACCTCGCGCGCGTGCTCCCGCAGGGCAGTTGGGTCGAGGTCGACCGCAGCAGCTGGTCGCCGAGCCCGGTCTTCCGCGTGCTCAGCGATATCGCCGGGTCCACGCTGGAGTCGGCGGAGGGCACCTGGAACCTCGGCATCGGCTTCCTCGCCGTGGTCGCCGCGGAGAAGAAGGATGCCGCGATCGCGGCGCTGAACGCCGAGGGCATGCCCTCGTGGCAGGTCGGGACCGTCGGCTTCGGGCCGCGTCCGGCCGGCGAGTTCGAACAGGGCGCCAAGGGCGTCGACGGTGGAGCAGTGCGCCTGGTCGGCGCCTATGCGGACGGAGCGAAGTAAGAGCCCATGTGCGGCATCGTCGGAATGGTGGGCTCTGCCCCGGTCAATCAGGACATCTACGACGCACTCCTGCTGCTGCAGCACCGCGGCCAGGATGCGACGGGAATCGCCACCGCCGAGGCGAACGGCGTGATGCACAACGCCAAGGCGCAGGGAATGGTCCGCGAGGCGTTCCGCACCCGCGACATGCGAGCCCTGCTCGGCAACGTGGGTCTCGGCCACGTGCGCTACGCCACCAAGGGCACGGCCTCGAACGAAGAGGAGATGCAGCCGTTCTACGTGAACGCGCCGTACGGCATCATCCTCATCCACAACGGGAACCTCACCAACACGCGTGAGCTCACGGCCGACATGGCCAAGCGCGATCGCCGCCACCTCAACTCCTCCAGCGACACCGAGCTGCTGCTCAACGTGCTCGCCGGCGAGCTGCAGAACACGACCTCGACCGTCGACCTCGACCCCGAGCGGGTGTTCGAGGCCGTGGCGCGCACGCACGAGCGCATCGAAGGCGCCTACGCCGTGATCGCCGTCATCGCCGGCTACGGTCTGCTCGCCTTCCGTGACCCGTTCGGCATCCGTCCGCTGATCCTGGGCCGTCGTCCCTCGACCGTCCCCGGCGCCGAGGGCAAGGACGAGTGGGTCGTCGCGAGCGAGTCGCTCGTGCTCGAGAACGGCGACTACGACGTCGTGCGCGAGGTCGAGCCGGGCGAGGCGATCTTCATCACCAACGACGGAGAGCTGTTCTCGAAGCAGTGCGCCACGGCCGCCACTCTCGCACCGTGCGCCTTCGAGTACGTCTACCTCGCCCGTCCCGACTCCGTCATGAACGGCATCTCGGTGTACGAGTCTCGTCTGCGCATGGGCGACCGGCTCGCCGACACGATCGCCAAGCACGTGCCGATGGACAAGATCGACGTGGTCATGCCGATCCCCGACTCGTCGCGCCCTGCGGCGATGGAGGTCGCCCGCAAGCTCGGCATCGAGTACCGCGAGGGCTTCTACAAGAACCGCTACGTCGGCCGCACCTTCATCATGCCGGGACAGGCGGTGCGCAAGAAGAGCGTGCGCCAGAAGCTCAACGCCATGTCGACCGAGTTCCAGGGCAAGAACGTGCTCCTGATCGACGACTCGATCGTGCGGGGCACCACCTCCAAGGAGATCATCCAGATGGCGCGCGATGCCGGCGCCGCCTCGGTGACCTTCGCTTCTGCTGCGCCTCCCGTGCGGCACCCGCACGTGTACGGCATCAACATGCCGTCACGCCACGAGCTCATCGCGCACGGGCGCACGATCCCCGAGATCGCCGAGGAGCTCGGGTGCGATCACCTGGTCTACCAGGAGGTCGAAGACCTCAAGGCCGCGATCATCGAGGGCTCGGCGCTCACCGATCTCGACATGAGCTGCTTCGACGGCCGGTACGTGACCGGCACCGTCTCGGATGAATACCTGGCCTGGGTGGAGGGGTCACAGACCTCATGACGATGCCGAGTGCGCGACCGCTCTGGCAGGGTCGGGCTCTCGCACTCGTGGGGATCGTCCTGGTGGCGTTCTCGCTGCGCTCGGCGGTCGCCTCCCTGTCTCCGGTCATCGACCACGTCGCCGAGGACTTCCCGGTCTCGCCGGTCGTCGTCGGCCTCATCGGTGCCGCACCGCCGGTCTGCTTCGCGATCTTCGGTCTGCTCACGCCGCTGTTCGAGCGTCGATTCGGCCTGGAGCGGATGGCGGTCGCCGCGATCACGCTCATGGCTCTGGGCCTGCTGCTGCGCGGCCTCGCGTTCGATTCGACGACTCTGCTCGCGGCCACCGCGGTCGTGTTCGCGGGCGTCGGCTCGGGCAACGTGCTCCTCCCGCCGCTGGTGAAGAAGTACTTCCCGGATCGGCTCGGGGTGATGATGACCATCTACTCGACCACGATGGCGGTGTCGACGTTCCTGCCTCCGCTGGTCGCCGTGCCGGTGGCCGACTCTCTCGGCTGGCGGGTGTCGCTGGGGATGTGGGGCATCGTCGCGGGTATCGCGCTGGTGCCGTGGGTGGCGCTGCTGCTGAAGAACGGCTCGCGGGCGGTCGAGCCGGTGAATCGCGATCCGGTGAAGAACGAGCTCCTGGCCCCCGACCCGACCGACGGCGTCGACGACGTGCAGGATGCGGTGGCCGTCGCGACCGGTCCGATCTCGACCACCCCGGCGAACCGTCGGTACTTCGCCCGGCTGTGGCGGCTTCCGCTCGCCTGGGCGCTCGCGATCGTCTTCGGCGCGTCGTCGACCATGGCGTATGTCTCGTTCGCATGGATGCCGACCATGCTCGTGGACATCGGTGACGTCACTCCGGCGACCGCGGGCTTCCTGCTCTCCCTCTTCGCGCTGATCGGTCTCCCGTGCTCGTTGCTCGTGCCGATCCTCGTCGTGCGCTTCCAGGCGACGCGCCCGCTCTTCTTCGTCGCGGTCGGCGGAGGGCTGGTGGGACTCGCCGGCTTCCTGTTCGCGCCGACCCTGGCCCTGCCGCTGTGGGTGAGCATCTTCGGCCTCACAGCCATCATGTTCCCTCTGAGTCTGGTGCTGCTCAGCATCCGCGCCCGCACTCCGGAGAGCGCAGTGGCGCTGAGCGGCTTCGTGCAGAGCATCGGCTACGCCATCGCGGCGACTTTCCCCCTGCTGGTCGGACTGCTGCACGAGACGACCGCGGGCTGGCGGATTCCGCTGCTCGTCATCGCGGGTGTGCTGATCGTCGCGATCCCCGCCGGCATCGTCGCGGGGCGGCGGCGCACCGTCGAGGACGAGTGGGAGCACCGGCACGGTCGCTGGTGACACCGTGGGCCGGCGCCTGCGCGACGTCACTCGGCCATGCGTTCCCCGGCGGGGGAGAGCACCCACCAGATGCCGCCGACGCCCTGACCGTTGACGTCTCCTGCGGCGGCATCACCGGCGAAGTAGTAAAGCGGCCAGCCGTTGAGGGTCACCTGAGTGGAGCCGTCGGCCGTGGTGATGGTGCCGACTTCGCCGGTCACGCCTTCGACGGCCGGCGCGTCGCTCTCGACGGTCAGCGGCGGCCAGTTCGTCAGGCACTCGCCGGTGCACGAGCTCTTCCCCGAGCCCTGCGTGTCGTTGTCGAACATGTAGAGCGTCTTCCCGTCGGCGTCGACGACGATCTCGCCGAGATCCGAGTCCGCGGTCATCAGAGTGCCTGAGCCGGACGACGATCCCGAGGTGGGGGCGCTCGATCCGGAGGACTGGCCGTAGGCGCCGCCCGTGTCCTGCGCCCCACCGCCGGAGCTTCCGCCGGTCGACGTGCAGCCGGCGACGACGAACGTCATGAGCAGCGCGGCGACGGCCGCGGTCTTCGAGACTCTCGAGAGCATGGTGAACCTCCTGTGCAGGACCGCGGGTGCGGTCATGGGGTACACGAGAGGCGACGGGGAAAGGTTCAGGGTCCGTCGAGCGCCGATCGCATCAGCACGGTTCCGGAGTCGACGGCACGGATCTCGACGGCGGCGATGTCGGACGCCGGGAGTTCGGTGCCGGCGCTCAGGCGCGCCGTGGTTCCGGGGTGCGCGCGCCAGGTCGACAGCACGCTCTCGGTGCCGTCGTCGCTCACCACCACCAGCGCGTAGGCCCATCCATCCGCGGGCGCGTCGCCGTCGCTGCCATAGTCGCAGATCATGTCGAGTCGGGTTCCCCAGGCGACATCGGTGAGGCTGACGGATGCGGTCAGCGGCGCGTCTCGAAGCTGCTCGAGCGCGATCGTCGTCGACGGTGGACGCAGAGTAGAGATCACGGGCGCCGCCACGGTGGCCACCACGATCGCGGCGGCTGCGGCGATGCCGACGATCCGCGCACGGCGACGGCGTCGGGCGCGCTCGGTGGCCAGGGACAGCACGCGCGCGCGGTGCTCCGGGGCCGGAGTCTCGACACCCGCTGCCTGCAGCAGCGATTCCGCCCGCTCGGGGGGTACCCGGGAGAGCAGGCCGGGGATCGGCGTGATCTCGGCGATGGCCGCGCGGCACTCGGCGCACTGCGAGAGGTGCGCCTCGTATTCGGCGCGATCGGCGGCGCTGAGAGCTCCGAGTACGTAGGCGGCATCCCCGTCGGCATAGCGCCCGTGGTCGGCGTTCATCGCGTCACTCCCTTCTCCTGCAGCCCGAGACGCAGCGCGCGCAGGCCGTAGTGCAGCCTCGACTTCACGGTTCCTTCCGGGATCGTCAGCTCGTCGGAGATCTCCGACACGGTGAGCCCTCGGTAGTACGCGCGGATCACGACCTCGCGATGCGCCTCGGAGAGGGCCGAGAGCGCCTCTTCGATGAGGATCGCATCGAAGATGGCGTCTGTCGCGTCTCGCATGGCGGAGTCCGGGGGTTCATCCGTCGTGATCTCCCGGCGGTGGTGGGCGCTGCGCACCTCGTCCACGACCAGGTGTCGGGCGACCGTGTACATCCAGGATCGTGTCGATTCCGGATCGTCGGCGAGGATCCGCGGAGTGCGCCAGGCGCGCAGCAGCGTCTCCTGGACCACGTCGTCGGCACCCGCTCGATCCCCGGTGAGGTGCACGACATAGCGCCAGATCGGTGCCGCATGCGCGTCGTAGAGCGCGCCGAGACGCGCCGCATCATCCTTCGGCATCCGCCACCTCCTTCGGTCCTCTCCGAAGACACGAGACAGCCGGGCGAGAAGTTCATCTGAACCTCGCGCGATGTCATCCCGTGTCCTGAGTATGGACCTCTTCGAGATCGACGGCCTCCCGCTGCATCCGCTCATCGTCCACGCGGTGGTCATCCTCGTGCCGCTCACGGCGCTGGCACTGATCCTCGGCGCCTTCCTGCCCGCCGCGCGCAAGAGGCTCGGCGTCGTCACACCGATCGCCGCGCTGGCCGTGCTGGTGCTCGTGCCCATCACGATGCTCGCGGGTGAGGCGTTGGCGCAGCAGGTGGGACCGGTGCCGGCCGTCGTCCATCATGCGGCTCTCGGCGGGCTCCTGTGGCCATGGGCGCTGGCGATGTTCGTCGTCGCCGCGGTGCAGTGGTGCTGGTACCGCTTCACCGAGGGGCCTCGCAGGACAGCGCGCATGATTCTGGCCGCATTGGCCGTGGTGAGCGGCGCAGGGAGCACGGTCATGGTCGTGCTCATCGGCGAGGCCGGCGCCCGGGCGGTGTGGGGCGGGTGAGAACAGCTTCTGTCGACGTCGGAGGGGCGGCGGTGACGTCGTCTGTCGTGTCTTCGGTCACGTCGGGAATCCGGCTGTATCGATATGTCCCCACGCTCTTCAGCTGGGTCAGCGCCTGGACCAACGCGCGCAGCTCTCTCAGTGGGACAGCCCTCATCGAGATCTCTCGTGTGCCTCTGTCGGCAACGGTGACCTTCATCGTGTTCGCAGGGAGCCATCGGCCCACGGGGCTGACGACGGATTCGTAGTGAAGGATCGAAGAAGCTCGGAAGAGAAGCCGCCTACGGAACAGGATTCCTCGATGGATCTCCACGACCCCGTCGGGTGAGAGGAAGAACCGGGACGGTGCGCGCACGCTCCACAACGCGATGACGATGATCAGAGCTGTCCCTGCTACCACCGACCACGCCGCTCCGATCAACGACTGGACGATGATGATCGCCCCGATCCAGATCGCACCGATGGCGATCACGCCGAAGAGCCTCGACCGCGCGATGAGTGTGCCCTGCCGATGATTCGGGAAGACACTCTGAATCGCTGAAGTCGCTTCTCGGGCCGTGGCATGAGGAGACAAGAAGTTCTGTGGGTCTCCCTCACCCGATCCGCCCGACACGCGCACGATGCTGCGATGAGCCAGACGAAACAGAACGGGCTGCTGCAGATCGAGCAGGGTGATGTCAGCGCAATCGATCGTGCGCGTCCTGGTCGACAGCAGTCCCTGTCGGGTCTCGATCAGTTCCGCCGTCCGCCGGATCCGGAAGTTCGACATCTCCACCATCCTGGAGATGACCCCTGTCGCGATCGCCAGCGCACACGTGCCTGCCAGGGCGACCACCATCATCGCGACCGGCAACCGGATCAGTCGTTCCCAGAGAAAGAGGGAAGTCTGAATGATGTCGCGTTCCAAGAACTGCGAGAGCAATCCGATCGCTGCGACGGCGAGGGGGAAGATGACGTACCACCGCGAATGCGTGAAGGCGTACAGCCAGATCTCGGCGCCCGTGAACTCTTCCGTGTCGTCGAAGAAGTCGACATCGCGGGCGCCCGCCTCGCGGGAGCTTTCGATATGGGTGCGGAGTTCTGCGATCGCCGCAGGGGTGAGTGCTCTGAAATGGATGTCGTTCGCCTGCCCGGTACCGTGGGCGACTCGGAGTTCGGATCGCCCGAACAGGCGCAGAAGCCAGGGGGTTTCGACATAGACGCCCCGCACACTCGACCAGGGCACCTGCAGCGAACTCGAGTTGACATAACCTGACCGGTACGTGAGCTCGGATTCGAGGGGCTGATACGTCGTGCTCCGCCACTCGGCAACCGCGAAGACGAGTCGCACGACGAACCCGACGAGCAGGATCAGATACACCACGAGTGGCACGGGCTTGCCGACCAGTGCGCTGATGAGAAGGGAGACGGCGGTGCCGACGATGCCGCCGAGGAGGGCGCGAACACCGACGATCGCGATCATGACGCGGCTGTTCCTTCTAACCATGAGCATCGGGAGCATGGGCCGATCGGACTTCGCGTTGCAGATCGATGAAGGCGTCGTCGGTGACACCGTCGATGTCGACGTACGATCCGGGAACCCGCAATCGGACCTTCACGAGCCCGACGGACCGCATGATCGGTCCCTGGCGCCGCTCGACGATCAGGATCTGCTGCATCGGCAAGAAGTTCTCTCGCTGGAAGACGACGCCCTCCGAGGTATGGATCCCGTCAGATGAGACGGAGTATCGAAAGCTCCGCACAGCAGCCGGCGTCAGCCAGGTGAGCTCGATGAGCGCGACGACTACGGCGAGTCCGAGGACCGCGAAGACGATGGGGATCCGCATCGCAGGGATGCCGAGCACGAGCCCGACTGCAGCGATGAGGAGTATCGCCCAGAGTATTGCGCTCCGCAGAACGGCGACGACCACGGCCTTCGGTGCCAGTTGCATCAATTCGCTTTCGGTCTCGCGATGAGTTCTGTCTCGCGATGAGGCGGGTGGGAGGAGGTCGCGGATGCGCCTGGCGCTACGCGGAGCGCGGCGGTGCGGTGGACGAGCGCACGATGAGCTGAGGGTCGGTGGAGGGCATCTCGCCGACCGCATCGTGTCCCTCGATCTGAGCGATCACCCGGAGCGCGGCCGCGCGGCCCATCGCCTCGAAGGGTTGGCGGACCGTGGTGAGCGCGGGGGAGGCGTAGGCGGCGAGGGCGATGTCGTCGACGCTCACCACCGAGACGTCGTCGGGAACGCTGCGACCGGCCTCGTGCAGCGCGCGGATCAGTCCGAACGCCATCTCGTCGCTGCTGACGAACACGGCCGTGGCCTCGGGGATGGCCGCGATCGTGCGACCGGCGCGGTAGCCCGACTCGGGCGTCCAGTCGGCGGGGATCAGCGGCGGGGGAACGATTCCGCGGTCGCGGAGCGTCTGTTCCCACGCCTCGCTGCGCTGCTGCGTCTCGGTCCAGTAGTCGTCGCCGGAGACGTGCCAGACGGTCTTGTGCCCGAGATCGAGCAGGTGCTCGACGGCGAGACGCGCGATCGCGCGCTGGTCGACGGCGAGAGGGGCGTCTTCGTCGAGAGAGGTGCGCTCGCTGCGGGTTGCGGGGGTGCGTTCGGTGCGCGCCCGCATGGCCGGGCTCTCGAGCTCGACCGGCACCCCGAGGATGATGCCTTCCGCGCCCTGACGCTCCAGCCGGTCGAAGGCCTCCAGGAACGCCTCGGCCGACGCATGGTCGGCGACGGCCGCCGTCGAGACGGTGTATCCGTTCGCCGCAGCCGCCTGCTGGATGCCGACACCGAGGGCCGCTGACGAGTATCGGTCGGTCGAGACGACGATCACACCGAGCACACGGGTGCGGCCGGAGGCGAGGGATGCGGCGGCGGCGTGCACGCGATAGCCGAGCTCTTCGACCGCTGCG
Source organism: Microbacterium sp. STF-2 (assembly GCF_034650155.1). Lineage (NCBI taxonomy): Bacteria > Bacillati > Actinomycetota > Actinomycetes > Micrococcales > Microbacteriaceae > Microbacterium > Microbacterium sp. STF-2. The sequence goes on along the minus strand of NZ_JARKMW010000002.1, from coordinate 833,674 downwards.
AGCACGCGCCTGGCGGTGTCGGGGCGCACGTTGTCCTGCCCGGACATGACGCGCGAGACGGTCTGCGTGGAGACTCCGGCGAGCTGGGCGACATCGACCTGGCTGGGGGCGCGGTCGTCTCTCGGGCGACGAGGTGACATGTGCTCAATGGTAGCGATCAATCGGCGTGAATCCAGGAGGCGGCGAGTCGTGTGATGCGATAATGTGAACGCAAACACTCGTGCTTGGAGCGCTATGCCTGACCTTCTCGCCTCGGCTCTCGACGACTCTTCCGTCGCCGTCGACGCCCCGGCCGCCGCGTCGCCGATCGGCGCGCCCACCTTGACCTGGCGTGACGGGGAGATTCTCCGCGACGGCGCCGCCCACCGCATCCTGGCGGGCTCGATCCACTACTTCCGCGTCCATCCCGACCAGTGGGAGGACCGCCTCCGTCGACTCGCCGCGATGGGCGCGAACACGGTCGACACGTATGTCGCCTGGAACTTCCATGAGCGCGTCGAGGGGGATGCGCGCTTCGACGGGTGGCGCGACATCGAGCGCTTCATCCGCCTCGCCGGAGACGTCGGACTCGATGTCTTCCTCCGGCCCAGTCCCTACATCTGCGCCGAGTGGTCCAACGGCGGCATCCCGTTCTGGCTGTCGGGGCGGGTCACGGCACTGCGCACCAGCGACGCCGACTTCCTCGCGGCGGTCGATGCGTGGTACGACGCGCTGATCCCCCGCCTCGTTCCGCTGCAGGCGTCGCACGGCGGACCGATCGTCGCGATCCAGATCGAGAACGAGTACGGCTCGTTCGGCAGCGATTCCGCCTACCTCGCACACCTGCGCGATGGGCTCCGTCGCCGAGGGATGGTCGAGATGCTCACGACCGCCGACGGCATCACCGGCGACATGATCGAGCACGGCAGTGTTCCGGGTGCGATGGCGACCTTCACCTTCGGTACCGGCGTCGCGCGGGCGGTCGAGCTGCGTCGCGAGGGTGATGCGCTCATGTGCAGCGAGCTGTGGGGCGGCTGGTTCGACCACTGGGGCGAGCGGCACCACGTGCGCTCCGCCGCGAGCACCGGCGGCACGGTCGCGGAGTTGCTGGCTGCGGGCGGATCCGTGAGCCTCTACATGGCGCACGGCGGCACGAACTTCGGCCTCTGGAACGGGGCGAACCATGACCAGGTGCTGCAGCCGACGGTCACCAGTTACGACTCGGATGCGCCGATCGGCGAAGACGGCACGCTGAACGAGAAGTTCCATGCGCTGCGGTCGATGTTCGCGCCGTTCCATGCGGGTGAGCTCCCTCCGATCCCCGCCGATCCGCAGCGGCAGAGCGCCGCGACCGCACCGCTCGAACCACGGGTTTCGCTGGGGGAGCTGATCGCGACTCTCCCCGTGACCGGCGACGTCTCGCCGCGACCGCGCACGTTCGAAGAGCTCGGTGCTGAAGACGGTCTGGTCGCGTATCAGGCGGACGTGTCTTTTCCCGCCGAGGCCGTGCTCACGATCGACGGACTGCATGACCGTGCCGTGGTGTCCCTCGACGGGCTGCGGCTCGGCGTGCTCGAGCGCGATGACGATACCTCGCTCTCCCTGCCCGTAGGCGGCGGCGCCGGGCGGCTCACGATCGTGGTCGAGAGTCTCGGGCGCATCAATTACGGTCCGTACACGGGTGAGGGCAAGGGCATCATGCGCGGCGTGATGATCGGCCGCCGGCTCGTCAACGGGTGGACGCATCGCCTCATCCCGCAGGATGCTCCTGCCGTGACCGCGCATTCGGCGACTACCCACTTGGCGACTCCCCGCTCGGCGGCTTCCGGCTTGCCGGCGGACGCCTCCGACGGCCTCGCCGTCGCCTCGTTCGACATCGCCGAGCCGCTCGATGCCTGGCTGGCGTTCCCCGCGGGATCGAAGGGGATGGTCTGGCTGAACGGGTTCCTCCTGGGGCGGTACTGGAAAGTCGGACCGCAGGAGACGCTCTACGCGCCGGCACCGCTCTGGAAGGTCGGCCGCAACGAGATCGTGGTGCTCGATACCGATGGCCTTGGATCGAAGGTCGAGATCCGTGAGGAGCCCTCCTTCGGAGAGACCGAGGAGTTCATCGGCTCCTGAGCCGGAACGTCAGAAGAGCCGCCTCGCACCGTGTGCGCGGGGCGGCTCTTCTCGTCTGTGGCGGATGACTTTTGGCCAATGTTTGCGCTCGCTTACAACGGAGCCTTGATATACCGGACTCCGTCTGCATATTGTGATAGCGCAAACATCGAGGTGTGTCATCGATGATCATCTGCGACGCATCGGGGCGTCTGTGCTCCCGGACGTCGCTCCGACCGAGAGGCAAGACGTGTCGAAACCTTCCCGACCGCCCCGCGCGGCCGTCGCCCTCAGCTCCCTGCTGGCGACGGCGCTCGCGTTCGGCGGCGTGCTCATCCAGGCGCCGGCTGCGCAGGCTGCCGATCTGATCCCCGTCCCCAAGACCGACTACCGCCTGCATGGGGTGTCGAGCGAATCGGACCCCTACCCGGCTCCGCCATCGGTCGACGGCACGGCGCTCGCCGCCTTCGATGGTGATTTCGGTACGCAGTGGGTCTCGCGCTACACGGAGAAGGCGCCGTTCCCGCACTGGCTGTCCATCGACCTCCAGCGCTCCGTCTCCGTCAAGGCGCTCGACTATTCGGGCAAGCTCGGACAGCGGATCGACGCGAAGAATGTCGAGGTCTACGTGACCGACGACGCCCAGGCTGCCACCCTCTCGCCGGCGGACGGCGGGTGGGGGGCCGCGGTCGCGACGGCGACCCTGCACGCGCCGACGTCGAACAGTGAGAAGCAGCGCATCTCGCTCGACACCGCGGTCGAGGGTCGGTACGTCGCGCTGCTGATCATCGATGCGCAGGACATGACCGGCAATGGTGCCGGTGGGGGTGAGGTCGAGATCCTGTCGGACCAGGAGCTGCCTCCCATCGTCACCGAGCCGGAGGTCCCCGACACCGACGAGAAGGTCGAGATCGCCGACGGCGGCACGACTGCGGTCGTCTCGACCGAGTTCCCCCGCATCGCCGAATACCGGGTAGGGGACGACAGCATCACCGGGCAGCGCACCTCCGCGAAGACCTGGTCCGTGAACGGGACGAGCTACCCGTCGGAGACCACCTCGACCTCCTCCGCGACCGGAGTCGACTACGTGTCGAAGCTCACCGGCATCGACGTCACGGTGCGCAGCAGCATCCGCGTCGCGAAGAACGGCACCGTCGGGTTCGAGGTCACCGCCGTCGAAGGCTCGGCGACCGTGACCACGCTCGGGGTCCCGGACAACGCGTTCCTCTCCGCGAGCGCTGCGGACGGCGGGGCGACGCTGGATCGCACCGTGATCAGTCCTGACAGCACCAAGAACGCCGACGAGCACATCGCGGTGAACGCATCCACGGCGACCGGCCAGAAAGGGGCGGCATTCGCGTTCCTCGGCAACGGAGCGCTGGTCGGCAGCGTGATCACCAATGCGACGACCCAGGCCTCCGGGGGGACCGCCTCCTGGAACACCCGCCTGACCACGCGCGTGACCGAGGCATCGGGGCGCACGGCCGAGATCGGATCCAGCGCCTGGCTGGTTCACCCCACCACCGCCGTCGACAGCCGCGTCACCACCTACGCCCTGCCCCAGGTCACCGTCCTCCTCGCCGCCGACCGCAACGGCGACGCGACCGTCGACTGGCAGGACGCGGCGATCCGCTATCGCGAGGTCGACACCCCGCGTCTCGGTGCCGACCGGGTCGCGGAGCGTGTCGTCAGCCGCATCCCCTTCAATTTCGCGTCCAGTGCGACGAACTATTTCGACCTCGTGCTCGACAACACCAAGCGCATCGCGAACCAGACCGACGGCCTCGGCCAGTGGGTGCTCAACAAGGGCTACGGCAGCGAGGGTCACGACTCGGCGAACACCGACTACGGCGGAAACTACAACGAGCGTGCCGGAGGTCTCGACGACCTGAACACCCTCGTCGACGAGGGCGCGAAGCTCAACGCCGACATGAGCGTGCACGTCAACGCCACGGAGATCTACCCCCAGGCCAACGCCTTCGACCCGGCGATCCTCGACGGCGGCGCCCCGTACAAGAAGGGGTGGGCATGGCTCGACCAGTCGTACTACATCAATCAGCAGGCAGACCTCGGCACGGGTCGTGTGCTCGATCGTTTCCAGCAGCTGCGTGACGAGGTACCGGGGCTCAGCGGCGTCTACATCGACGTCTACTACTCCAACGGCTGGGTCGCCGAAGAGCTCGCGGACGAGCTGAACGGCATGGACCTCGAAGTCGCGACCGAATGGGGCGACAAGTTCGTCGACAACACGGTCTGGTCGCACTGGCCGAACGACCTCGCCTACGGCGGCAAGGACAACAAGGGCATCAACTCCACCATGGTGCGCTTCATCCAGAACGGACAGGCCGACATCTGGAACGACGACGCCCTGTTGGGCCAGCAGCGGCTGATCGACGCCGAGGGATGGCAGGGCAACCGCAACTGGGACGGCTTCATGGGCAACATCTGGACGCAGAGCCTGCCGACGAAGTTCCTGCAGCACTTCGATCTGCTCACGTACGAGGCGGGTGCCGAGGCGACGCTGACGGATGACGTCGCCGTGCGCATGGACGGAAGCACCAGGGTCGTCACGATGGACGGGGCGACGGTGCTGCGAGGCGACTCGTACCTGCTGCCGTGGCAGTCGCTGGAGTCGAACGAGCAGGCCGGGTCGCCCGTCGACGCCGACAAGATGTACTTCTACTCCGCATCCGGCGGCGAGAAGACGTTCGGTCTCACCGACGCCTTCCGCGGCAACACGGCCTTCGACGTCTTCGAGCTCGGCGACCAGGGACGCGTCAAGGTCGGCACGGTCAACGCGACGGGCGGTGAGCTCACGCTCACGGGAGACAAGGGCACGGCCTATGTCGTGGTGCCGCAGGGCGGGGCGCAGCGCGCAGCCGTCGACTACCACGACGCCGGTCTCGATGACCCGGGTTTCAACTCCGGTTCGCTCGACGTCTGGAACCCGCGAGGCGAGGTGACGATCGAGCGCACGGATCAGGGAACGGCGAAGACCGAGTCCCGCGGCGACAACATCGCTGTGCTCGGCGCTGCCGCATCGTCCATCACCCAGACCGTCACCGGCCTGAAGCCGGGAGAGCGGTACTCGTTCTCGGCCCAGGTGCAGATCGAGCCGACGGCGACGAGAGACGTCACGGTGGCGGTCGACACGGGGAACGGGGTCGTTCCGGCCACCTGGAACCTCTCCCCGACGGAGAACCGCATGGTGTCGGACTCGAAGGCCGGGCTGGGATACCAGCGAGGATCGGTCTCCTTCCTGGCACCGGCGTCCGGTCAGGTGGATGTCTCCGTGTCCGCCGTGGCGGGTGAGCCGAAGGTGCGGGTCGACAACGCGCGCATCATGCGCGATACGACTTCGCCTCGTTCCGAGGGCACCGTCTACTCGAACGACTTCGAGGGCAACCAGGCCGGCTGGGGGCCGTTCGTCTTCGCAGGCGACCCCGGCGGCATCCGCACGAGCATCTCGCGCCGCAACGAGCCCTACACGACGAGCGAATGGCGGAACACCGCCATCCCGTTCGACTCGGGGGCACTGGCCGGGCTCGCGGTCGACTCCACCCTGTCGGGGGATCACTCGCTGATGTCGCACTCGGAGTACAGCGGTCTGATATATCGCACCGACCCGACGCTCGTGCCGTTGCAGGCAGGGCACTCCTACCGGATCGGCTTCGACTACCAGGCCGGGGCGAGCGGAGCATACCGCTGGCTCACCGGGACGGATTCCGTGGCGGGTGGCAAGGTCACGTCGACCACGCTCAGCCGCACGGGGATCACCCAGGCGCTGGAGACGGCACAGTTCTCGCAGGACGTCGTCGTCGGATGCGGCGACTACACCTGGGTGGGACTCGAGCGGGTGGGAGGGCCGGAAGTGGACTTCGTGCTCGACGACTTCACCGTCACCGACCTCGGTCCCACCACCGGCGGCACCCCGTGCGCGACCGTGTCCGGCGAAGCGGGCGTCCTGAGCCCCGGTGCGCAGACCGCGTTCACGACCACCTTCACGAACAGCGAGTCCATCGCCGTCGAGAACATCGGCGTGCAGCTCGAGCTGCCGGAGGGGTACGCGGTGGAGGTCGCCGACGGCTCATCGAACCTGTTCGAGACGGTCGCTCCCGGGGACAGTGTGGACACCACGTGGCTGATCACCGCGCCGGCAGCCGCAGCCGGTACGGGCATCGGAATCGGGATCGCTGCGACGTACCTCGCGGATTGCGACGTGCGCACCGTCCGCACGACGCAGGAGGTGTCGGTGTCCTCGCGGGCACGCATCCCCAACTCGCAGATCACGGTGTCGGCGAGCTCCGAGGAGACGGCCGGTGAAGACGGCGCCGCCGCCAACATGATCGACGGCAACGCCGGCACCTTCTGGCACAGCCGGTGGAGCGTCGACGCGACCTCGTATCCGCACGTGATGACCTTCGATCTCGGTGCCGCCGAGAAGATCGACGGCATCTCGTACCTGCGTCGCAACGCGAACCAGAACGGGCCGATCAAGGGCTATGAGGTCGCGGTCTCCGCGGACGGGCAGGCGTACACGCCGGTCACGTCGGGGGAGTGGCAGAACCTCGCCGACTGGCAGGACGTGGACTTCGCCGAGACCACAGCCCGCTACATCCGGGTCACCGCGACCTCATCGATCTCGGGGACGCAGTTCGCCTCGGTGGCCGAGATGGCCGTCTACGGCTCCTCGGCTCCGCAGGCGGGCCATGCGCCCGCGACGCGTCCGGCCGACGACCTGAGCGCGTGCAACCCGGCGATCGATCCGAAGATCGGTCTCGACACCGACTCGGTGCGCACCGGGGAGACGGTGGGTGTCGCGCTCACGGGCTTCGGTCCGCGCTCGACGGTGTCGGTGTGGCTCGACGGCGCGAAGCTGACGGATGCGACGGTCGATGAGAAGGGCGCGCTGTCGACGAGACTGCTGATCCCCACCGACGCCTCGCTCGGGAAGCACCGGGTGATCGTCCAGGACGCGTCCGGTGCGGAACTCGCCAGCGCTCCGTTGAAGGTCAAGAAGGCGAAGCCGGGGAAGAAGGCGACCGTCACGGCCTCCATCGGCTCGGTGGTGGCGGGAGGGAGTCTGACAGTGCAGCTGAGCGGGTTCGAGCCGGACGCGGTGGTGCAGCTGTGGCTGCATTCCGAGCCGGTGCGGATCGGCGAGGTGACGGTGTCCGCCGACGGCGACGCCGTGGCCACGGTCTCGATTCCCGCGGCGACGCCGGCTGGAGCCCACGCTCTCGTCGCGACCGACGCCCAGGGCGTGGAGCTGGCGCGCGGGGACCTCACGGTCACGGCCGGTGCTGCCGCTAGCGCCGGTGGCCTCGCGACGACCGGTGCAGACGGAGCCATCTGGGCAGGGGCGGCGGTCGCCGGTCTGGCCGCGATCACGCTCGGCCTCGTCCTCTGGCTGCGGAGACGCCGACTGAGCTGACGCACCGCCCGAACGGCCCGGAGTGCACCTCCGGGCCGTTCGCCGTCTCTACCGCGCCCCGCCCCGCGTCCGCCCGCCCCGCGCCCCCGCCCCGCGTCCGCCCGCCCCGCCGAGTGCACGGCTCGTTGTCGAGTGCACGGCTTGTACGCGTGGAGATTCCGTGCGCTCGCCAGATTCCCGTGCGCTCGCTGAGCCTCCGACCCGGCTTGCCCTCCGACGCCGCACACCCCGCACACCGCGCAGCCACGCAACCACACACATCCACCGCGCGTGAGGGATGAGACGGGGGAATCAGCCCTTGACCGCGCCGGCGGCGAGACCCGAACGCCAGTACTTCTGCAGGGCGAAGAACAGCAGCACGAGCGGGATGACGCCGAGCAGGGCGCCGAGCATGACCGCACCCTTGTCCGGGGCGAAGTAGCTCACCATGCCGTAGAGACCGAGGGTCACGGGCTTCAGATCCTGACTCGAGATCATCATGAGGGGAAGCAGGAAGTTGTTCCACGTCGCGACGAAGATGAACAGGAAGATCGTCACCATCGCCGGACCCAGCAGGCGCATCACGATCGTGAAGAAGATGCGGGCCTCGCCGGCGCCGTCGATGCGAGCCGCTTCGAGCAGTTCGGTCGGCACCGACGACTGGGCGTAGACCATGCCGAGGAAGACACCGAACGGAGACACCGCCGAGGGGATGATGATCGCCCAGACGGTGTTGGTCAGTCCGAGCGCCTGGAACTCGATGTACAGCGGCACCGTCAGCAGCGCCACCGGGAGCAGGAGCCCGGCCATGATCACGCCCACGGCGATGCGCTTGCCGGGGAACGCGAACTTCGCGATCGCGTAACCGGCCATCACGGCGAACAGGGTGCCGACGACGCCCGCACTCACCGAGTAGAGCATCGAGTTGCCGACCCAGCGCCAGAACAGACCCTGGGTCCAGTTCATCAGGCTGTCGTAGTTGGTGCCGAGGTTCCAGTCGGCGAACCAGAAGCCGAAGGTCGAGGTGAGGTCGGTGTTGTTCTTCGTGGAGGCGACGATGAGCCAGTACACCGGCACCAGGAAGTACAGCGTCGCGATCACGAGCGCGATGATGCCGAACGCGCGCGCGACCGGGGTCGGGGCGATCGAGGGCGGCGGAGCATCCACGTCGCGCGGACGACGGGGGGGTCGGCGCGTGGATGGCTCGGTGGTGATGAGGCGCGTGGTGGTCATGCGTCGCCCTTCCGGCGCTGCAGCAGCGCGTACACGATCGCGAGCACACCCGCGATCAGAGCCATGAGCAGGGAGTATGCGGATGCCGGGCCGCTGCCCGACGGTGAGATCTCGCCCATCATCGTGTTGTAGGTGAGCATCATCGGGGTGAAGTCCTTGCCCATCCACGAGTTCGCGGCCTGCAGCACCACCGGCTCGTTGAACAGTTGGATGGTGCCGATGATCGACAGGAGCACGGCGAGCAATGCGGCCCCGCGCACCAGCGGTACCTTGATGCGCATCGAGATCTGGAATCCGGATGCGCCGTCGAGGCGTGCCGCCTCATAGAGGTCGCGCGGAACAGCCTGCAGCGCCGACAGGAAGATCAGCATGTTGTAGCCCGTGTAGGTCCACGTCGTCATGTTCGCCATCGAGAACAGGATCGTGCCCGGTGCCATGAAGTCGGTGCCTTCGGGGAGGAAGGGCAGGAAGGGCGACACCTCGGGCGTGTAGAGGTAGAGCCACATCATCGCCGCGATGATGCCGGGAACCGCGTACGGGAGGAAGAACGAGAGCCGGAAGAGCGTGGGACGGCGCACGATGAACGAGTCCAGCAGCAGGGCGAGGCCGAGCGCGACGAAGATCATCACGGGGATCTGCAGTGCGGCGTAGAGGACGACGCGACCCATGCCCGTCCAGAACGCGCCGTTGGTCGCGGCGGTGACGAAGTTCTCGAGACCGACGAACGTGTCGACGAGTTCGCCGCCGCCGTAGAGTCCGTCTCCTGACGGCACCTGCGCGAAGAACGACGAGCGGATCGACACGATGATCGGCACCAGGAAGACCAGCACGAACAGCACCGCGAACGGCGCCATGAACAGCCATCCGGTGAGACCTTCGCGTCCGGTCCCGAACCGGCGCCGGCGGGTGGGATCCGCGGGGATGCGCGATGTCGGCGCCGGTGCCGCACCTCGCGTTTCGGTCACTGTGACCATGGTGTCGCCTCTCGAGGTCAAGACGACGGCGGAGTGCACGATTGCGCGTGCACTCCGCCGTCGATCATCCGATGATGCCTTCTCGTCGACTCACTCTGCGACCGGGAGGCCGAGGTCCTTCAGGGAGGAGACGGCGGTGTCCTGCGCGGTGGTGAAGATGTCGGCCACCGATGCCGTGCCGGCGACGGCCGCAGCGGCGGTCTCGTTCATCTTCGACAGCGTCGAGAAGCCCGGTGCGTAGGGGAAGTCGGGGTTCAGATTCTCGGTGGCCGTGCTCAATTCGGCGAGCACATCCTGACCGCCGAACTGGCGGAGCATCTTCTCGGGGGTCTCCACGTCGCCCTTGGCGGCGACGACGAGGCCCTGCGATGCGAGGTCGTCGACCTGCGTGTTGAACCAGTCGTTGAACTCCATCGCTTCGGCGGGGTATTCGCAGCCCTTCATCACCGAGACGCCGGAACCGCCGTCAGGGCCGCTCATGGCACCCGCGCCGAAGTCGGGAAGCTGGGCGACGCGCCACTGCCCTTCGGCCGGTGTGCCGTCGAGCGAATCGAGGAGGAACCCGGCCTCCCACGCGGCTCCGACGTGGCCGATGAGGCTGCCGTCGTTGAGCGCGGCGGTGAAGCCCTCACCCCAGCGCTCGGTCGCCAACGTCTGCTTGCCGTCGAGCAGGCCCTGCCAGAACGCGGCGACCCGCTCGGAGCCTGCGCCCTCGGCGTCGACCTTCCACTCGTCGCCGGCGGTGCTGAACCAGGTGTCGCCGGCCGCGGCCGACTGGGCGGAGAGCCAGTTCTGAGCCTCATCCGGTGTGAACGCGGTGACGTACTTGCCCGCGGCGGCCGCTGCGGCGGAGTCGGCCGTGAGGTCGTCGAGCGTCTTCGGGGCGTCGAGGCCCAGCGCCGTGAACTCGGCCTCGTTGTAGAAGTAGACGAGGGGTCCGGTGTCCTGCGGGAGGCCCACGATGGCGTCGCCGACCTTCATGCCGCTGAACGCACCGGCCGAGAAGTCGTCCTCGTACTTCTTCGCCTCGTCCGCGACGTCCTGCAGCAGTCCCTTGACGAACAGCTGAGGGACCTCCGAGTAGCCCGTCTGCGCGAGGCAGGGTCCGTTGCCGGCCTTCACGTCGGTCTCGAGCTTGAGGATCATGTCGCTCGACTTGCCGTCGAACTTCGTCGCCTTCACCTGGATGTCGGGGTGTTCGGCGTTCCAGCGGTCGACGATCTCGGAGGCGGGGGTCATGCCCTCGCCGTCAGGCAGGCGGTGCAGGTACTCGATCGTGATGGGCTCGCCGCTGGCGCCACTGTCACCGGAGTCGCCGGATGAGCAGGCTGCGAGGCCGAAGGCCGACACCGCGCCGACCGCGACGATCGCGGCGGTGCGGGTGAAGCGAGGGGTGATTGCCATGCTGTTCTCCTCTTTGAGGTCATGTTCCTGCGGATCGCCCTGGGCGGGGGTGACGCCGAGGCGCCGTCGATCACAAGCACATCCAACCACAGAATGTTTGCGCTCACAACCGACAAAAGAAGTCGGTGACGCTTATACTCGGCCTCATCGAGGGAGCGCTGACATGCTCTGACACGCACACGCCGACCGTCGGTTTCGCGGCGATGCCCCGATCCACCGGAGAGGACATCTGCCGATGACACGAAGCCCGCTCATCCTGATGAACGATTGGGTCTCCGCGATGCCTCCGCGAGCGTTGGTCGAGACCGCGCTCCGCGAAGGCTACGACGGGGTGGAGCTCTGGCTTCCCTCGGAGTCGAGCGCCCGGCGCGAGCTCGTCGCGGCGATAGACGAGACCGGTGCGTCGGCCTCGTTGCTCGTCGGAAGCGTCGAATCCGATCCTGAGGCGCACCGCCGCGCGCTCGCGCTCCAACTGGATGCCATCGGTGCCGAGGGCATCGCCCCGCTGCACATCACCCTGCACGCCGGTCGGGACCACTGGAGGGAGCGGGACCTGGACGCGCTCGCCGGCTGGATCGTCGCCGAGCGCGAGCGGACCGGCATGGACATCCTGGTCGAGACGCATCGTGCGCGGATGCTCCCCTCCGCGCACTCCTCGGCGCGATTGCTCGAGAGGCATCCGGGCCTCCGGCTGACGCTCGACGTCTCCCACTGGATGGTCTCCGCCGAGTCGCTGTTGCAGGATCAGCCCGAGGCCATGGCGCTGGCTGTCGACCGCGCCGACCATATCCACGCGCGATTCGGGCACGCGCAATCCCCCCAGATCGATGACCCGCGATCTCCGCGATGGGCGTCCGCTGTCGAGGCGCAGTGGCGATGGTGGGACCTCGTCGTCGACCGTCTGCGCTCCGAGGGCCGTCGCCCGACTTTCCTGGCGGAATTCGGACCGTCGGACTACGCGACGCCGGACCCGCGGACGGGTCTGCCGCTCGGTGATCCCGCCGCACTCAATCGCTGGATCACCGGGCAGATTCGTGCCCGCTACGCCTCCGGCGAGTGATCGCGAACTCTGGGCCCGTCGGGACCGGTCGCTGAAGCGTCGCATGTTTGCGCTCACAAGCCCCATGTGAGGACATCCACGGGCGATCCGGTGCGCGGGGGAGACGATCATGCACGGTGGGCGTGGATCTCGTCACCGACGCGGATCATGCCACCACCCTGGGGTCGGCCGTCGTCCGACGGCGCCCAGCCGGGCAGGAGCAGGCGTCCGAGGGTCGGCTCCTGCTGGGCGAAGGCGCTCGTGAGGGTGGTGAGCACCTTGGCATCCCGCACGCCCGTGTCCGGGTTCGCGTGGGTCGCGAGGCAGCGCACGATGGGGCCGGCGGCCTGGAAGGCGACGTCGCCGACGCGCACCTGGCCGGTCCACTCGAGCTCGCTCCAGGGAGAGGCGTCGTCGATCACCACGTTGGAGCGGAAGCGTCGGTCGTCGACGTTCGTCCCGAGGGCTTCCCCCAACGCGCGAACGCTGGCTCGGCCGTGAATCGAGACGTAGCCCCGCGGGCGGTCCTGGAAGCGCGATGTCTCCCCGTCACCGACGAGCACGAGCGGGAGGCGGCCGGGGCGTCGCAGCCGACGGCCCTCCGAGGTCGCGAGGACGAAGTCGGTGACGGCATCGGTCAGCTCGCGCCGTCCGCCGTCGTCGAGGGTCGCCTCGACGAGCACCGAGCCGGCGTGTTCGATGCGGATGCGTCGGGTCTCGTCGTCATAGCTCGTGCGCAGGGCGGCGAGCGCGGGAAAGTCCTGGAGGGCGAGCCCCTTGGCCTTGGGCCAGTAGTCGAAGCCGTCGCGGTCCTCCGGCTCGGCGGCATCCGCGAACCGGAAGGCGAGCACGCGATCGCCGGTGATCCGGCCGTCGGGCTGCACGGTCAGGGAGTCCCGACGCTCGGGGGTGAGTCCCTTGATCGGGTGACGGTAGAGGGCGACGACGTGTGCCATGAGGAGATCCTCTCAGCTGGCGACGTCGGGGCATGACAGACGGTGCTCTGTCGCTGAGCACATCAGCTCAGCGCCAGAGCACGACGAAACACCCGCACGTGGTGCGGGTGCGACGAACAGAGGGGCGGTCAGGCCTTCTCTAGTTCGTCCTCGTCTTCGTCGGCATAGTCATCGGCCCACTTGTCGACATACGCGTCTTCGTCGGTCGGATGACCCAACTCGCGCTCGAGAGCGGAGTAGTTCACCGACGGACTGTACGCCTTGAGTTCGCGGGCGATCTTGGTGTGTTTCGCCTTCTGACGGCCACGGCCCATGCGCGAGACCCCCTCACGAGTTAAGCTGCGGGCTGTTCAGGCCCGATGCATTTCACGACACCGGCTGAAGGCCGGTAAGAGTAGCATTCAGAATAGCACGCGGGTACGACCCTCTGGCTGATGCCAGGCCGGTGAAGGGAACGATCATCATGACCGACAACACCTCCACTCCGTCCGACGAGGCCGCACAGAATGCGGCACTGCAGAAAGCCGTCATCGTCGGCATGCAGCTGGACCAGGACCGACACGTGATCGATGAGGCCGTCCGCTACGCGCGACTGCTGAGTGCACCGCTCGTGGTCGCGCACGTCGACGTCACGCGCTTCGTGACGTACGAGGACCCGGACGGCTACGTCCACTCGGCTCCGATCGACATCAACTTCGACGCCGGAGCCGCGGAGTTCGAGGCGGTCGAGGCCGCTGCGGCCACGCTGCTCGCGGGCACCGACGTCACCTGGACGGCGCGGCAGCTGGTCGGCGATCCGGCTCTGGCGATCAAGCAGCTCGCCAACAAGCTCGACGCACAGCTGATCGTCGTCGGTACACGCAAGCGTGGCATCGGCGAGTCGATCAGGGAGTTCTTCACCGGATCGGTGGCTGCGCGCCTCGCGCACCGGCAGCATCGTTCGATCCTGGTCGTGCCGCTCGGAGAGTCGGTGCCGGACGAGCAGAAGGAGATCTGGCCCGAGAAGTAGCGGCCGTTCCCCGGACGCAGAAGAGGCCCCGTCGGCGATTGCCGGTGGGGCCTCTTCTCGTACGGCGTCACCCCATGTGGATGACGATGCCGTGACGTCGCGCGGAGGGTGACGTCTGCACGGGTGGGGTGGGGAGCTGCGGTTGTCGCGCGTGCCCCGGCAGACGAGGTTCCACCCGCGCGCGGGCGTCGTCCTGCCGCGGACGTGCCGCACCCGGCTCCGAACCGATCACGGGCGCGGCGTGCTCAGGGCGACCGTGACACCGCGTGCGGCGGTGTCGAGCGCCGCTTCGAGCTCGGTGACGACCGAGGGGGAGAGGGTGCCGCCCTTCGCGATGTGGGTGCGCAGATCGGTGCGCACCCGTGCGCGGAAGGCGTTGATCACGGCATCGGCGCGGTGCATCTCCTCGCGGCTGACGAGCCGGGAGTCGTCGGTCGCCGTGCGGGGACGGTTCTTCGCCGCCGTGCGCTCGCCCTTCTCGGCCGCTGCCAGATCGGCGCGAAGGCTCTTCATCGCGTCCTGGACGCTCTGCCGCACTTCGCTCGCGATCAGCCGCACCGAGTCGGTGAGGCCGGCTTCGATGCCGGCGAGGTCGCCCTCGCGCGACGCGAGCTCCGCCCGCCCAGCCTCGGTGATGGAGTAGATGGTGGTGCGGCCGTCGACGGTCTTGGTGACCAGCCCCTCTTCCTCGAGCTTCGCGAGCCGGGGATAGATGGTCCCGGCGCTCGGCGTGTAGGTGCCGCCGGTGCGATCGGTGAGCGACTGGATGATGCCGTAGCCGTGCTGCGGCGCCTCGGCGAGCAGCGACAGCAGGTACAGGCGCAGGTCGCCGTGGGAGAAGACCGCGGGGCTCATGCTTCCCACTCCGGGTCGTCGGTGATCGATGCCGGGGTGCGGCGGAGGACCGTCACGCCCCCCGAGACGGAGTTCGCGCGCAGGTCGACGAAGCGTCCGGCGAGCTCCCCGGTCGTGCCCGTGTAGTTGCTGGGGCCCGAGGTGCTGCGCTCGACCCCGTCGATCAGCAGGCGTCCGCTCAGTGACCGGATGACGTAGTTCGCGGCGAGCGACTCGTCGAGGCGCACGGTGGTGCCGCCAGAGACCGAGTTGACGTTGATCGTGTTCACGTCGCCCGCGGCGTCGACCAGCGTGGAGCCGGAGACGATGTCGACGGTCGCCCGGCGCACGGCACCGGTGACGGCCACATCGCCCGAGACGCTGTTCGCGCTGATCGAGCCGGTGAGGCCGCGCACCTGCACGTCGCCCGACACGGAGTTGACCGTGAGGTCGCCGATCAGGGTGTCGACGATGATGTCGCCTGACACGGTGTTGAGGCGGGCGTCGTTGCGGAGTCCGGAGACCAGAGCCCCGGCGCTGACGACACCGAGGTTCAGGGCGATCGCGCGGGGGACCGCGACGCTCACCTCGGCGCGGGGGCCGCCGGAGCCGAAGTTGCGGAACACCTCGAGGAAGTTGTCCCAGCCCAACTGCGGGTGGTCGATCTCGACCTCGCCGTCGTGGGATTCGATGCGCAGGTCCTTGGTGGTGACACCGTGCACCTCGATGCGGATGCCCGGTTCGTCATGGGCGATGATGTCGACCTGTCCACCGACGAGGCCCACCTTGAGGCGGGTGACGGATTCGATGTCGATGACGCGTTCCTCGCCGGGGGCGATGAGCCACTTCTCGGTCATGTCTGCTTCTCCTGGGTTGAGGGTCACGATATATCGTGTGTTGCCACGATAACACGATATATCTCGATCCTGTCAAGAAGGGAGCGCGAATATTCGCTGAAAGATGTTGACCTTGACGCAACGTCAACTTCTAGAGTTCAAGACATCACCGCACGACCACGAACGAGAGGAGGCGGTATGGAGACGAATGACTGGTCGATCCAGGAGATCGCCCGCCTCGCCGGAACCACGAGCCGCACACTGCGGCACTACGACGACATCGGCCTGCTGCCGCCCTCGCGCGTCGCGCACAACGGCTACCGGCACTACGACGGCCCGGCGCTGGTGCGTCTGCAGCGCATCCTGCTGCTGCGGGAATTGGGGCTCGGTCTCCCGCAGATCGCGGACGTGCTGGGATCCGCATCGGACAGCGATGCCGCAGCGAGCGAGGCATCGGCCCTGGAAACCCATCTCGCGCTGCTGCGCGACGAGCAGACCCGGCTGGCGCGTCAGATCGCGTCGGTCGAATCCACCATCACGGCATTGAGAGGAGGTGAGAACCTCATGGCAGAGAACATGTTCGACGGCTTCGACCACACGCAGCACAAGGAGGAAGTCGAGGAACGCTGGGGGAAGAAGGCCTACGCCGACAGCGACAGCTGGTGGCGCGGGATGACGGACGCCGCGCGCGCCGACTGGCAGCAGCGCGTGTCCGACCTCGGGCGCGACTGGATCGCCGCCGCGGAGAGCGGCATCGATCCGGCTTCACCCGCCGCCCAGGAGGTCGCGCGTCGCCACGTCGAGTGGCTCACGGGCATCCCGGGCACACCCGCCGCCGTCCCCGGCGGAGACGTCAAGGCATACGTGATCGGGCTCGGCGAGATGTACGTCGCGGATCCGCGCTTCGGCGCGAACTACGCGACATCGTCCGGCGGCACGCACGGTGCGGAGTTCGTCCGCGACGCGCTCCGCGTCTACGCGGAGGGCAACCTCTAGGCCACGTACCGAGCCGACCCCCTCCTGAGCGATGTCCGCGCAGGAGGGGGTCGTTCGCGTCCGGCACACGGCCTAGCCGACCGGCGCACTCGCGTGCAAGGGGGAGCCTGAGGCCCAGGCGCGGGCGTAGGGTCATGCCATGGTCCACCGCCGTGAGCGCGCGAACAACGCGCCGCTGTTCGCCGCTGCGGCCACGGCCTACGCCGTGAACTGCGCACTCGGCGCATCCGTCGCCGCGCGCCTGGTCGACACCAGCCGCTTCCGCTGGCTGCACCACGCGCTCTACATCGCGACATGTGCGACCTCGGCTGTCGCCGTCGTGGCGGGCTGGTCGCGGGGGCCGCGCACGGGTGGCCGTCGCGCTGCGGTCGGGCTGCTCCCCGCCGCCGTGCCGCTCGCGGCCATCCCGTACCTCGGCACGCACAGCCGGCGGCATCCGCTGGTCGCGCTCGCCGCCGCCCCCTTCATCGTCGCAGGGCTGGTGCTCTCGCGATCCGCCGCCGACCGGAAGTGAAACGCATGGAACTGCTCGATGCCATCCGCCGCCGCAAGACCACCAACGGCGCATTCCTGCCCGACCCTGTCTCCGAGGACCATCAGCGCATCCTCCTCGAAGCCGCGGGCCGCGCTCCGTCGCAGCTGAACAGCCAGCCCTGGCGATTCGTGGTGATCGAGAGCCGCGAAACGATCGAGCAGATCGCCCGCATCTCGGGCGAGAGCATGACCGAGGCGATGTCGAACGGCACGTTCTTCGAGCGGTACAAACCGTACTTCCGCTTCAGTCAGGCCGAGATGGAGGAGAAGCGCAGCGGGATGCTGTTCGACAAGCTGCCCGCCGCGCTCCGCCCGTTCACGAGCCAGGTGTTCACCAAGCGCGGGCAGACGCTCATGAACACCTTCGGAGTGCCGAAGACCCTCGGTGCCGAGAACCGGAAGCTCGTGGCGGGGTCGCCGCTGCTGCTGGGCGTGATGCTCGACCGCAGCGAGTACCGGCCGGGGCAGCTCTCGTCGTTCTATTCGGTGTTCAGCATGGGGGCGGCGATGGAGAACGTCTGGCTCACCACGGTCGAACTCGGCATGGGCATCCAGTTCATCTCGTTCCCGATGGAGGTGCCGGGCCGCTGGGACGAGATCGTGCAGCTGTTGCGGGTGCCGGACGATCTCGAACTCATGGCCGTCTACCGGCTGGGCTACCTGCCGCCGGAACAGCGTCGCCCCGCGATCGACTGGTCGAGCAGCCAGCGCAAGCTCGTGTCGCAGTACGTGTTCCGCGAGAACGGGGAGACGCCGCAGCAGGGGTGGGACGGCGCGCCTCCCGCCGGCGACATCACTCCGGGTCCGCCGGCGTCAGGGGAGTGAGGTCTCGCAGCGCCGGACCCTCGAGGCGGGTGCCGTCCGGCGCGAAGCGCGAGGCGTGCAGCGGGCAGTCCCACGAACACTCGGCGTCGTTCCAGGCGAGCACGCCGCCCAGGTGCGTGCACACCGCGCTCACGGCGCGCGTCACACCGTCGACGGTGGAGACCGCGACCGGGCGCCCTGCGCGATTCGCCACCACGCCCTGGCCCTCGGCCGGTTGCGGCACCGGCGTGCGGCGGGTCTCCGCCTCCACCCAACCGGAAGCGAGCGCCGTCGCGACCTTGCCGCCCTCGACCGCACCGCGAGCGAGGTCGGCGGGCACGGTCAGACGCGTGCCGATCATGGTGATCCAGGTCGGGCGATCGCGTCGGGGCGTGCCCAGGATCTCGGAGGTGAGGCGCTGCGCGGCGGCGGGGGCGTTCGACAGCCCCCACTTCCCGTAGCCCGTCGCGAAGCGGATGCGGCCGAGGCCGCGCGGCATCGCCCCCACGAACGGGATCAGGTCGTGCGACTCGTAGTCCTGCGCCGACCAGCGGTGCGTCTCCTCCGCGCCGGGGAAGTGCAGCTGCGTCCAGGCGACGAGGTCCTCCACCGCGGCCCTCTCGCCGCCGGATCGGCCGACCGGGTGCCCGTTGCCGCCCACGATCAGTCGGGCGCCGCCACCCGGGCCGTCCGCGACGGTCACCGGGCGGATGGAGCGCGTCGGTCCGTCGACCGAGAGGAATGTCCCCTCCGGAACGCCGTCCGGCACGCGGAAGGACACGCAGTACGACCGGAGCCCCCGCGTCTTGGCGAAGTACAGACCTCGGTCGGTGATCGGCGTGCCCGTCGCGAGCACGATGTGGTCGGCGAAGAGCGGCCCGTGCGCGGTGTCGACGCGACCGGCCAACGCGTGGGTTCCCGTCGCGCGAACGCCGGTGTGGAGCGTGCCGCCGCCGGTGAGAAGCTCCTCGGTGAGGGCGAGGCAAACGGCCACGGGGTCGATCGCGACCTGCTCGTCGAGCGCTACGGCGGCGGCCACCGGGAACGGGGTCGCGGGGAGTGAGGTGGGCGACGCCAATCGCGTCGGCAATCCGGCTTCCCGAGCCGCGGAGTGCTGCTCGTCGACCGTGTCGATGCCGGAAGGGCCCTGCGCGTACGAGTGGTCGGTGTGTCGTGTGAAGGGGACTCCTGCGAGCTCGGCGAATGCGAGCAGCCATTCCATGCCCGAGCGGTTGGCGTCGACGTAGGCGCGCACGAGCGCAGCCGGATGATGGCGCCGGATCGTCGCGAGCTGGCCACCCTGCAGCAGGGAGAGCTTGCCCGTGTTGGCCCCCGTCGCGAGCTCGGCGACCTCGCCCGCCTCGATCACGGCCACGTCGAGCCCGGCTCTGGTGAGCATCACCGCCGTGGAGAGACCGGTGATCCCGGCGCCGACGATGACGACGTCGTGGTGCGCGCCGGGTTCGAAGGGGGATCCGACGGGCAGGGTGCGGTCGAGCTTCCACAGGGGATTCATGTCGTCAGTCAACGCCCTTCGCGTCCTGGTATCCACCGCCTTGACATCCGCAGGGGCCGCTGCCATCCGGCGAACGCCGCGCTGCTCGGCGACTACAGTGGCGGACGTGAACCTCCGCCGCATCCTGCTCGTCGCCGCCGGCGGCACGGTGGGTACGGCCGCGCGGCTCGGCCTCGGCCTCGCGCTCCCGGATGGGGGCGGAATCCCCGTCGCGGTGCTCATCGCCAACGTCGTCGGGGCCCTGCTGATCGGCGTGCTGGCAGCCCGCCTGCCCGCATCGGCCGACCTGCGGCTGATGCTCGGCACCGGAGTGCTCGGCGGATTCACGACCTACAGCGCGTTCATGACCGGCACCGTCGCCCTGTGGGCTGACGTGCCTGCTCTCGCCGCCGCCTACGCGGTGGGCAGCCTCGTTCTCGGGCTCGGTGCGGCAGCTCTCGGGCTGCGTCTCGGCCGGCCCCGGACGGGACGGGCATCATGAGCCCGCTGCTGTTCCTCGGTGCCGCGCTCGCCGGAGGGGTCGGCGCGGTGCTGCGCTACCTCGCCGATCTCGGCGTCGCCCGTCTCGCGGGTCGTCGGTTCCCCTGGGGCATCCTGCTGGTGAACCTCACGGGCTCGTTCGCGCTCGGACTGGTCACCACCGCCCTGCCGGATGCCGCCTTCCTTCTCGGCGCCGGGCTGTTGGGCGGCTACACGACCTTCAGCACGGCGATGCTCGACACGGTGGCCCTGTGGCGCGACGGCGAGCGCCCCGCGTCGACGTTCAATGCGATCGGGATGCTGCTGCTCGGTCTGCTCGCCGCGGGCCTCGGTCTCGCCCTCGGTTCAGCCCTGTAATCGAGGGTTGCGGGGTGCGGCCCCTCGGGCTACTCTCCTTGCTAATCGATTAACGCTAAACGATTAACATCCGTTTCTGCACTCGTGCACCTGTCGAAGGAGACACCGATGCCCCGTACGACCCGCCGCGCTCTCGGCGCCCTCGCCGCGTCAGCGGTCGCTGTCCTCGCCCTCAGCGCCTGCTCCTCCTCCCCGACGGGCGGCGGCAGCGCCGACGGCGAGGTCACCCTCAGCTATGCCATCTGGGACGAGAACCAGAAACCGGCGATGGAAGACATCGCCGCTGCCTTCACGAAGGAGAACCCGAACGTCACGATCGACATCCAGGTCACGCCGTACAAGGAGTACTTCACGAAGCTGCAGACGGCGGCATCCGGCGGTTCGGCGGCCGACGTCTTCTGGATGAACGGCCCGAACTTCCAGCTCTACGCGTCGAACGGGCAGCTCGCTCCTCTCGATGACGGTGGCATCGACGCCGCGGACTATCCGCAGGGCCTCATCGACCTCTACACCTACGACGGCAAGCTCTACGGCGCCCCGAAGGACTTCGACACCGTCGCCCTCTGGTACAACAAGGCGCTCTTCGACGCGGCGGGTGTGGAGTACCCCTCTGCGGACTGGACCTGGGACGACTTCACCGCGGCCGCCGCGAAGCTCACCGATCCCGCGAAGGGCCAGTTCGGGGTCGCCGCCAGCCAGTACGGCCAGGAGAACTTCTACAACTCGATCGCCCAGGCCGGTGGTGAGGTGATCTCCGCCGACGGGACGAAGAGCGGATACGGCTCGCCCGAAGCGCTCGCCGGCATCGAGCTGTGGACCGACCTGATCGCGGCGGGCTCCTCGCCCACGGCGCAGCAGATGACCGACACCAACCCCGAGGACTTCTTCCTCTCCGGCAAGGTCGCCATGTTCCAGAACGGATCCTGGGCGGCCATCGCTTACGCGGACAACGCCGACATCGGCGGCAGCGTCGATGTGGCCCCGCTCCCCGCCGGAGCAGAGGGCAACCAGAGCGTGATCCACGGTGTCGGCAACGTCGCCAACGCGAAGAGCGCACACCTCGCCGAGGCCAAGGCGTTCGCCGAGTTCGCCTCCGGAGAGCAGGCGGCGAAGATCCAGGCCGAGACCGGCACCGTGATCCCCGCGTTCGAGGGCACGCAGCAGGCGTGGGTCGACGCTCTGCCCCAGTACGACCTTCAGGTCTACATCGACGCGCTCGAGAACGCCGTGCCGTACCCGGCCTCGAAGAATACCTCCGCCTGGACGAGCATCGAGAGCGAGGTGCTCTCGCAGGTGTGGTCGGGCGCGGTGTCCCCGAAGGACGGCCTCCAGGATCTCGCCGACCAGATGCAGGCGGCACTGGACGCCGAGCAGGAGTGACCGCATGACCGTCATCGCGCCGCGCGCGGTCGAGACGGCGGAGCGGGTGCCGGAGCCGCGGAGCCCCGGCACCCGCCGCCGCCGACGGAGTCCGGGAGCGTCCCCCTGGTGGGCGCTGGTCTTCCTCGGCCCGACCGCCCTCGGGATCGCCGCGTTCTATCTCTGGCCGACCGTCCGCACCCTCATCATCTCGTTCACCAAGTCAGGCCCGTTCGGCGGGTCCGAGTGGGTGGGAATCGAGAACTACACGCGCCTGTTCCAGGACCCCGAGCTGATCGGAGCCCTCCGCAACACCGCGATCTACACGATCATCGCCCTCATCGGCATTCCCCTCGCGGTCGGCATCGCCGCGCTGCTGAACACCGCCGGCCTCAAGGGGCGCAGCGCCTACCGCACGCTGTACTTCATCCCCGTCGTCACCATGCCGGCAGCCATCGCGCTGGTGTGGCGCATGATCTACAACGGCGACTACGGAGTGCTCAATGCGGCCCTCGGTGCCGTCGGGATCGAGGGCCGCAGCTGGCTCACCGACCCGAACACCGCGCTGGTCGCGATCGCCGTCGTGGGCATCTGGGCGGGGCTCGGCACCAACATCGTCATCTTCCTCGCCGGACTCCAGGGCATCCCCGACACGATCATGGAGGCGGCCGACCTCGACGGCGCGGGCCCGGTGCGCAAGTTCTTCTCGATCACGATCCCGCTGCTGTCGCCGTCGATCTTCTTCGTCAGCGTGATCAGCGTGATCGGAGCGCTGCAGGTGTTCGACCTCATCTACATGATGCTCGGCCGCAGCAACCCCGCGATGCCGAACACCCGCACCGTCGTCTATCTCTTCTATGAGGCGGGCTTCCTCGACAACGACCGCGGCTATGCGGCCGCCATCGCCTTCCTCCTGCTCGTGATCATCCTGATCCTCACGATCGTGCAGTTCCGTCTGCAGAAGAAGTGGGTGCACTATGAGTGACGTCTCGCTCGACACACGCGCCGTGGTCGGCGCCCCCGTGGGCCGCTCCGGAACCCGGGCGGGGAAGCCGAGGAACCGCGGCCTCTGGATCGTGCACCTCGTGCTGATCCTCGGCGCGGTGCTGATGGTCTTCCCGTTCGTCTGGCAGCTGCTGACCTCGTTCAAGACGCTGTCCGACTCGGTGCAGGTGCCGCCGTCGTTCCTGCCGCGCGAATGGGTGTTCACGAACTTCGCCGAGGTGTTCGACTCGATGCCGTTCGGACAGATGTTCCTGAACTCCGTGTGGCTCACGGTCGGGCGCACGGTCGGCCAGGTGGTGCTGTGCACCATGGCGGGCTACGCGTTCGCACGCATCCCGTTCCCCGGCCGCAACGCCCTGTTCGTCGTGTTCCTCTCGGTGCTCATGGTGCCGTCGCAGCTGTACTTGCTGCCGCAGTACGAGATCATCCAGTCGCTGGGCTGGCTCAACACGCTGCAGGCGCTCATCGTGCCGGGCATCTTCAGCGCCTTCGGCACCTTCCTGATGCGGCAGTTCTTCATGTCCATGCCCGCCGAGCTGGAAGAGGCCGCCCGCATCGACGGCGCGAATCCGTGGCAGACCTTCTGGCGGATCATGGTTCCGCTCGCGAAGCCTGGCATCATCGCACTTGTGGTGTTCACCGTGCTGTGGTCCTGGAACGATCTGCTCTGGCCGTTGATCGTGACGACCGACCCCGCGAAGATGCCGCTGTCGGTCGGGCTCTCGCAGCTGGTCGGCATCCACGGCACCGACTACCCGGTGCTGATGGCCGGCGCGCTGCTGGCGACGCTGCCGATGCTGGTGACCTTCATGATCCTGCAGCGGCAGTTCATCCAGGGCATCGCGTTCAGCGGATCGAAGGGCTGAGACATGGCGAAGAGCGAGCACCAGGCGCCCCGGCGCCCGACACTGCGCATGGTGGCCGAACGGGCCGGTGTGTCGACGGCGACCGTGTCGTATGTGTTCTCCGGACGCGCAGGGGCGGCGTCGGGTGCCGGCGTCGCCGAAGCCACGGCCGCACGCGTGCTGGCCGCAGCCGATGAGCTGAACTACCGCCCGAACAGTGCAGCGCGGGCGATCCGCACCGGACGCAGCGGCATGGTGCAGCTCTCGCTGCACATGCTGAGCGACCCGTGGTCGTTGGCGGTCGCCGACGCGGTGAACGCCGAGGCGAACAAGCACGGGCTCACCACGCTGATCCTCGCCGACGGTGATTGGCACGCGGCCCTGGACCGGGTCGAGAGCGACGTGGCGTACCTCGACGGCGTGGGCCTCGACGACAAGGCGCGGCAGAACCTCGACGACCTCGTGCGTCGCGGTCAGCGTCTCGTGGTGTTCTCCGAACATCTCGAACCCGAGGGCTTCGACGTGATCCGCTCGGATGCGATCCCCGGCTGCGAGATCGCGATGGACCATCTGCTGGAGCGGCACACCAGGATCGGATGCATCGCCGCGGAGGGCGCCGTGCGCCTCGCCGGCACGCAGATCACGCGCTACACGCCCTATGTCGAGAAGATGGCGGCCGCCGGCATCGAACCGGACCCGAGCTGGACGGTGACGTATGCCGACACCCAGGCGAGCGCCTTCACCGCCGCGGTGGAGCTGCTGTCGGGGGAGAACCGACCGCGAGCGGTGTACGCCACCACCGACTTCGCCGCGATCGCCGCGATCAACGCCGCGCACATGCTCGGCCTCCGGGTGCCGCACGACGTCGCGGTGGTGGGCGTGGGCAACACCCCGGACTCCCGCCTGATCGCGCCCACGCTCACGACCGTCGGTCCCACCGACTTCTACGAGCGGCAGGCGCGCATCATCGTCGACCGCGCCCTCGAGACCGAACCCACCCCCGGGCGCCTGCATGACTTCGCATGGGCGCTCTTCCCCGGCGGATCGACGGACCTCGACGCCCCCGCACCGCGGGCTCGTTGACCTCGGCATCCTGCACAGACTCATCACACAGAAGGACCATCGTGGATCTCCAGATCGGCATCATCGGCTTCGGCGCGCGCTCGACCCTCCAGGAAGAGGTGCATCGCCCGGGACACGGCTCGCGCATCAGCGCCGTGTGCGACCTCGCACCGCGCGCTCGCGACGACGCCCGCGCTCTCGTGCCGGATGCGCTCGTCACCGACTCTCTCGACGAGCTGCTGGCCTCCGGCGTCGACGCCGTCATGGTGCTCACCCCCGACGACACGCACGCAGCCCTCAGCATCCGTGCCCTCGAAGCAGGAGTGCCGGTGTTCTGCGAGAAGCCCCTGGCGATCGACCTCGCCGACGCCGACGCGATGCTCGAGACCGCACGCCGCACCGGCACCGGGCTCTACATCGGCCACAACATGCGGCACATGCCCGTGATCACGCTGATGCGCGGTCTGATCCAGAGCGGACGCATCGGTCAGGTCAAGGCCGTCTGGGTGCGGCACTTCGTCGGTCACGGCGGCGACTTCTACTTCAAGGACTGGCACGCCGACCGTCGCCGCACCACCGGACTGCTGCTGCAGAAGGGCGCTCACGACATCGACATCATCCACTGGCTCGCCGGCGCCTACAGCGAGCGCGTCTCCGCGATGGGGGCGCTGAGCGTGTACGGCGACATCACCGACCGTCGTGACAGGGCGGGGGAGCGGATGCCCGACTGGTTCAGCATGGACAACTGGCCGCCGACGGCGCTGACCGGTCTGCACCCGGTGGTGGACGTCGAGGACATCTCGATGGTGAACATGCAGCTGGAGGGCGGCATCTTCGCGTCGTACCAGCAGTGCCATTTCACGCCCGACTACTGGCGCAACTACACCGTGATCGGCACCGAGGGCCGCATCGAGAACTTCGGCGACGTGGCCGGCAGTGAGGTCAAGCTGTGGAACCGGCGTCATGCCGGAGCGGCGGCGGCCGACGAGACCTTCATCGTCCCGGAGGTGCCCGACGCGGGTCACGACGGTGCGGACGCCCTGCTCGTCGCGGAGTTCCTGCGTTTCGTGCGCCACGGCGGACTCACCGAGACGTCGCCCGTCGCGGCCCGCGAGGCCGTCGCCGCCGGCATCCTCGCCACCGCGTCGCTGCGGGGTGACGGCTCCGCGATCGAGATCCCCCCGCTGGATCCCGAGCTCGTCGCCTACTTCGAGCGCGGGCAGGTCGAGGCCGCACTGGTATGAGTGCACCGCCGCCCTCGCGGTGCTGGGGTTGGGGAGATACGTGCCCGCCTCCCTGGTGCAGCACCGCATCATCCTGACCGCCGGCCCTGCGTTCGCCGCCGACACCTTGGAGGTCCACGACTCCGTGCGGAGCGAGGGCGAGGTCCGTTCCCAGCATCTTCACAATCCTGAAATGTACAAACGTACATGTACGGATGTCCAAGGGGGCGGGATGAGGCAAGGGGAGCGTCGGCGACGTGACCCTGAGGCGCGCCGTCGGGAGATCGTGACCGCGACGGCCGAGCTCATCGTCGAGGTGGGCGCCGACGCCGTCACACACCGCATGGTGGCCGCGCGTGCCGGGGTGCCTCTCGGGGCGACGACGCAGTACTTCGACACCCTCGACGACCTCAGGGCCGCGGCCTTCCGTGCGCTCGCCGAAGAGGTCGACGCACGTCTCGACGGCGTGCGGCAGACCCTCGCCGAACGCGGTGACAGCCCCGACGTGATCGCCGCCCTCGTGTTCGAGAGCATGGACGACCACCATGCCGTGCAGGCCGACCGCGCCGTGGTCACCGCCGCCGTGCACGACCCCCGTCTGCGGGATCTCGCCCGCCATCTGTCGGACCGCCTCGTCGACCTGCTCACGCCGACCTATGGCGAAGAGCGTGCCAGAGCGGCGATGATCTTCATCGACGGCGTCATGTGGAGCATGCAGATCCGCGACGACCGTCTCACCCAGTCCTTCATCGAGTCCGCACTGGCGCGGATCCTCGGAGACGACGTCTCCACCCCTTCCGCAGCGACAGCCACACCCTGACACCGAGGAAACCGCCTTGTCGAAACTCGCCATCCTGAGCCTGAAGAACCGCGCGCTCATCGCCCTCATCACCATCGTCGCGGCGGTGTTCGGCGGGCTCGCGCTCACGAATCTCAAGCAGGAACTCATCCCCTCGCTCGAGCTGCCGGCACTCGTCGTCATGACGACCTACCCCGGCGCCTCGCCCGAGGTGGTCGAGAACGACGTATCCACGCCGGTCGAAGCGGCGATCCAGGGCGTGCCCGGTCTGGAGTCGACGACGGCGACCAGCACCACGAACGCCTCGATCGTGCAGGCGATGTTCGCCTACGGAACGAATCTCGCCACAGCCGAGCAGAAGATCCAGCAGGCGATCAACCGCATTTCATCGCAGCTGCCGGAGGATGTGACCCCTCAGGTGCTGTCGGTCTCCATCGACGACTTCCCGGTGATCCAGGTCGCCGTCACCGGATTCGAGGATGCCGACAACGCCCAGGCCCAGCTCGAATCGGTCGCGATCCCCGAACTCGAAGACGTCGACGGCGTCAACGCGGCCGAGATCGTGGGTGGCGTCGGGCAGCGCATCAGCATCACGCCCGACGTCGCGAAGCTCGCCGCTGCCGGCCAGAGCACCTCGGCGATCAACGACGCACTCGACCAGAACGGCACGCTGTTCCCCGGTGGCGACATCACCGAGAACGGTCAGACGCTGACGGTGCAGACGGGCGCGAAGATCACCTCGGTCGAAGAGATCGCCGCCCTTCCGCTGGTCGGCACCGACGTCACGATCGGCGATGTCGCGACGGTCGTGCAGGAGTCCGACCCCGTCACCTCCATCTCCCGTGTCGACGGCAAGGATGCGCTGTCGATCTCCATCACCAAGCTCCCCGCGGCGAACACCGTGGAGGTGTCCAACGGCGTGATCGCCGCGCTCGACACGATCGGCGACGCCTTCCCGGACGCGACCTTCACCGTGATCTTCGACCAGGCGCCGTTCATCGTGCAGTCGATCGAGACGCTCGCCACCGAGGGAATGCTCGGCCTGGTGTTCGCGGTGCTCGTGATCCTCGTCTTCCTGATGTCGGTGCGCTCCACCCTCGTCACCGCGATCTCGATCCCCACCAGCGTACTCATCACCTTCATCGGGCTGCAGGCGTTCGGCTACTCGCTGAACGTGCTCACCCTCGGTGCGCTCACTATCGCGATCGGTCGCGTGGTCGACGACTCCATCGTCGTGATCGAGAACATCAAACGTCACTACGTGGGCGATGCCGACAAGGGCGATGCGATCCGCCTCGCGGTGCGCGAGGTCGCGATGGCGATCACGGCGTCCACCATCACGACAGTGGCGGTCTTCCTGCCGATCGTCTTCGTCGGCGACATGGTCGGCGAGCTGTTCCGGCCGTTCGCGATGACGGTGACGATCGCGATGGTCGCCTCGCTCCTGGTCGCCCTGACGATCGTGCCGGTGCTCGCCTACTGGTTCCTCAAGCCGGGCAAGCCGTTGCTCGACGAGCACGGCGATGCGATCGACCCCGAGCACCCGGACGCGCCGCCGACGTGGCTGCAGCGCCAGTACCGGCCGATCCTGGGCTGGACGCTCAAGCACTCCGGTGTCACGGTGATCCTCGCGGTCGTCGTGCTCGGCGCTACGCTCGCCGCAGCGCCGCTGATGAAGGTCAACTTCCTCGGCGACTCCGGCCAGAACACCATGACGATCACGCAGGACCTCGGCCCGACGGCGAGCCTCGAGGCCAAGTCGGATGCGGCGGTGGCGGTCGAAGACGCCCTGCTCGACATCGACGGCATCGAGCACGTACAGGCCTCGATCGGCACCAGTGGTTCGGCGCTCAGCGACGCCTTCTCGGGCGGTGCGGGCGTCACGTACTCGGTGCTCACCGACTCGAACGCCGATCAGGAGAAGCTCCGCGCGGATGTGCAGGATGCGATCGACGGCCTCGGTGACGATGTCGGGGATGTCGCGGTCTCGGCCTCGGCCGGCTTCGGATCGAGCGACATCGAGATCACGGTCAGCGCCTCGAGCTCGGACGACCTCCAGACGGCGACCACCGCGCTGGTCAAGGAACTCGACGGGAAGGACGGCGTCGGCCAGGTGAGCGACAACCTCGCCGCGTCGCTGCCGTACATCGCCGTCGTGGTCGACAGGGAAGCCGCCGCCCAGCGTGGACTCTCCGAGGTCGCGGTCGGTGCCATCGTGTCGGGCACCATGCGCCCGCAGCAGGCGGGATCCGTCGAGATCGACGACACCGCGCTGACGGTCTACATCGTGACCCCGAACCCGCCGACCACGGTCGACGCGCTCAAGCAGCTCACCATCCCGACGCCGACCGGCATCGTGCAGCTGCAGGACATCGCGACCGTCGAGCAGCAGAACGGACCCACCTCGATCACCACGGAGCAGGGCCGTCGTACCGCGACGATCACCGTGCCGCCGGCGTCCGACAACCTCGCCACAGCCACGCAGTCCGTGAACACCGCGCTCGCGGCGGTCGACCTGCCCGACGGTGCATCCGCCGAGGTGGGCGGTGTCGCGTCGCAGCAGGCCGACTCGTTCTCGCAGCTGGGGCTGGCAATGCTCGCGGCGATCCTGATCGTGTACGTGGTCATGGTCGCGACCTTCAAGTCGCTGCGCCAGCCGCTGCTGCTGCTCATCTCGGTGCCGTTCGCGGCGACCGGGGCGATCCTGCTGCAGATCATCACGGGTGTGCCGCTCGGCGTCGCATCGTTGATCGGCGTGCTGATGCTCATCGGCATCGTGGTGACGAATGCGATCGTGCTCGTCGACCTCGTGAACCAGTACCGGGAGAAGGGTCTGTCGACCATCGAGGCGGTGAAGGCCGGTGGTGAGAAGCGTCTGCGACCGATCCTGATGACCGCGCTCGCCACCATCCTCGCCCTCACTCCGATGGCCCTCGGCATCACGGGTCACGGCGGCTTCATCTCGCAGCCGCTCGCGATCGTCGTGATCGGCGGTCTGATCTCGTCGACGGTGCTGACGCTGATCGTGCTGCCCACGCTCTACAACCTCGTCGAGGGGGCCAAGGAGCGACGCGCGGCGCGCAAGGCGGGGGGAACGGATGCCGGAGGAGCCTCGGCTCCGGATGCTCCTGTCGGCCCGGAAGCATCCGGTGCCGCCGTGGTGTCGGCTCAGCCGGTGCTGATCGATGCCTCGGGTCTGCCGCATGCGCCGCAGCTCACCCGCCGCGAGCTGCGCGAGCGCGGGGAGTAACGCCTTCTCGGCGCCGCCCGGCCGAAACGGAGATCATGTGCGCCGCGGCCGGCGAGTCACCATCCGACTCGCCGGCGCGGCGTCATTCGCTCTCTGTTCTCGTCGGGGAGTTCGCGGCGAGCCGCGTCGAGTCAGCTCAGCGTGATGCCCCAGTGCAGGGTCCAGGTCTCATCGGGGGCGAGCCGGCGGATGCCGAGGCCGCTGTTCAGGGCGTCGGCCGGTGCGGTCATCGGCTCGATCGCGACCGCGAGGCTCTGACCGGGATAAGCGGGTGTCGTGTACACCTGCACGTAGTCGAAACCCTCGCCCTGCCAGAGCGTCACGCGGCGACCGTCCGGCGCGGTGAGCGAATGGTGCACACGTCCGTCGGGATCACGGGCGAGATCCGTGAAGCCGGTGTCGAGGGTGACGTCTCCCAGTCGGACGCCCTCGCGCAGAGCGGCATCGGCCGGTCGGGTGCCGGTGGGGAGCATCCTGTCGTCGGTGTCGAACGCCGTCTCCGCGGGGATCCGCAGCACGAGGTCATGCGGGTCCACGTCGCCGATCGTCACGAACGGGTGGGTGCCGAGGGCCACGGGCGCGGACGTGGTCGACCGGTTGGTGAGCGTGTGCGACACGTCGATGCCGTCGGGCGTGAGCGCGTACTCCACTGTCGTCTCGATCAGGTACGGGTATCCCGTCTGCGGGACGATGGTCGCGCGCAGCACGGCTTCGCCCTCGGTGTGCGAGACCTCGTAGGCGGTGAAGCGCAACAGGCCGTGGCTCGCGTTGTTCAGCTTCGGCTCGGTGATCGCGAGTCTCCGTGCGGTGCCGTCGTCGTCCCACTCTCCGTCGCGCACCCGGTTCGGCCAGGGGACGAGGACCACGCCGGAACAGGCCGGCGTGGGCAGCTCGAGAGGATACGGCGGTACGAGGTCGACATCGTCGATGCGCAGCGAACGGAGGGAGGCGCCGACCTGTGCGATCTGTGCGGTCACCCCGCCGCGTCGAAGGCTGATCTGGGCGCCGGTGGGGGAAGCGGTACTCACCTCGTCATCGTACGGCCACGATCGGGTCGGCGGTCTCTCAGGAGCGTCGGCTACACTTGAGCGGTCGGCTTCGGACACCCGCGCGTTGGCGCGGACGTTTTATGTGTGTGAAGTGTGAGTCCAGGGGCCGATGGTGAGCGTCGCTCGACGCTAATCAACCATCACATGAATGGCCCCGGCCGCTGACAGTCCGGAACCCCGCTGGTCGAGTTCGACCAGGCGCAGGGTGCTCGCGCGTGCGCGCGGCGCTGTTCTCGTGCGAGAACACAGAAAGACACCGCAATGCCGAAGAACAAGAAGCCCCGCGGCGGACGTCCGTCCGCGAACTTCGAACCGCGCTACGGCGCGAAGAAGACCTCTTTCCACGACCGTCACAGCGGCGGCCCCGCCCGTGACGGCGCGCGCGATGAGCGCGGCGGACGAGCGGATGCCGGCGACCGTCGCACCGCTGCATCCGCGGGAGGGTACGACCGTCGCCCCGGCAGCCGCAGCGCCGGCCACCGCGGCTACCGTCCGGCTGAAGCCGAGTCGGGTGCGCCCAAGCAGCGCTGGGGTGCGTCGGAGCGCGCCGGCCGCGACGAGGCGCGCGGGATCCGCAACCGCGCCGAGTCCGGGCGTCGCGAGGCCCCGCACCACCGCAACGACGAGCGCTCCGAGCGCCCGCGCTACAACGACCGCCCCAGCGCCGCAGGCCGTTTCGACGACCGTCCGCGTCGCGACGACCGCGGCGGACAGCGCCAGACCGGACAGCGCCCGACCGGACCCGGCACCTACCGCGACGACCGCGGCGGCGACCGCCCCCGGTTCGACCGCGACGACCGTGCGCGTCGCGATGACCGCGGCGCCGGCACCCAGCGTCAGGGCTTCCGTGACAACGACCACCGCGATGGCGGGCGTCCGGGTCGCGACGACCGGCGTGGTGCCGAGCGTCCGCGGTTCGACCGTGACCGCGGCACCGAGCGTCCTCGGTTCGACCGTGACGACCGCCCGCGTCGCGATGACCGCGCCGGTGACCGCACCCGGTCGATCGATCGCGGCACCGAGCGCCCCGAGCGTTCATACGACGCCGACCGGGCGCGTCGCGCTTTCGACCGTGACCGCACACAGCGTTCGTATGAGGGCGGCCGCGACGAGCGTTCGCGTCCGTCGACCGGTGGCGCGTACCGCACCGAGCGCCCGCGCCCGCTGACCTCGGACACCCGTGGGCGTCCGGCCCGCAACGAGCGACCGAGCCGCAACGACTGGAACGCCACCAGCCGTCCTGCATCGACCGGAGCGAAGTTCACGCCGGGCGATGACGTCGTGCACGAGCGCCTCGAGGCGAAGTCCGTCGCGGCGGTCGAGGTCGACGGTGTGACCTTCGGCGACCTCGGTCTCGGATCGAACATCGTCGAGACCCTCGTCGGTATGGGCGCGGCCACGCCGTTCCCGATCCAGGCTGCCAGCATCCCCGCCGTCCTCGCCGGGCGCGACGTGCTCGCCCGCGGCCGTACCGGCTCCGGCAAGACCATCGCCTTCGGCGCGCCGCTCGTCGAGCGCGTGCTGCAGTCGCAGGCCGGCAAGCGCCGTGAATTCGGGCGGTCGCCGCGCGCGATCATCCTCGCTCCGACGCGTGAGCTCGCGCTCCAGATCGACCGCACCATCCAGCCGATCGCCCGCAGCGTCGGGCTGTTCACCACGCAGATCTACGGTGGCGTGCCGCAGGGGCGTCAGGTGGGCGCGCTCAAGAAGGGCGTCGACATCGTGATCGGCACCCCCGGTCGTGTCGAGGACCTCATCAACCAGGGCAAGCTCGACCTCTCGGACTGCCGCATCGCGGTGCTCGACGAGGCCGACCACATGTGCGAGCTCGGCTTCGTCGAACCGGTGCAGCGCATCCTGCGTCACACCGCCGACGGCAGCCAGAAGCTGCTGTTCTCGGCCACGCTCGACCGTGAGGTCGCCGCACTCGTCGACGAGTTCCTCGTCGACCCGGCCGTGTACGAGGTCGCAGGTGAAGACCAGGACTCCAGCACGATCGAGCACCGCGTGCTCGTGATCGAGCACCGCGACAAGGCCGACATCCTCACGTCGCTCGTCGACCGCGACGGCAAGACGCTGGTGTTCGCCCGTACCCGCGCCTACGCCGACATGCTCGCGGAGCAGTTCGACGACGCCGGCATCCCGGCCGTCTCACTGCACGGTGACCTGAACCAGGCCAAGCGCACGCGCAACCTCGAGCGTCTGACGTCGGGGCGCGTGAGCGTGCTCGTCGCCACGGATGTCGCCGCCCGCGGCATCCATGTCGACGATATCGATCTGGTCGTCCAGGCCGATGCGCCCGACGAGTACAAGACGTACCTGCACCGCTCGGGCCGTACGGGTCGTGCCGGCCGCGCAGGTAGAGTCGTCACGCTGATCACGCGTCAGCGTCAGCGCCGCATGAGTGAGCTGCTCGAGCGCGCCGAGATCGATGCGCCGTTCGAGAACGCCCGTCTCGACGACGACGTGATCGAGGAGATCGCCGGTCGCGTTCCGACCGCGGCAGACCTCACCTCCTGACCACTCTCGTGACGAAGGCCCCGTCCGCTTCTGCGGGTGGGGCCTTTCGCGTCGGATCTCGCCAAGTGCACAGGATCTCGCCGAGTGCACGGGATCTCACCGAGTGCACGGGATGCGTGCGCGTGGAAGCCGTGCGTTCGGCATCAACCCGTGCGCTCGGCACCGTCGCAGGGCGGGGGCGGCGCGGAGCGTCGGTCAGGACAGCTCGTGCACGTGCACGGCGGAGGTCAGGTTCGTGCCGTTGAGGTCGAGATAGATCACGTTCTCGGTCACGGTGAGGGTCATGGTGTTGCGGCGCTCGATCAGGGCTGACGCGGTCTCGATGAATCCGGGGTCGAAGCTGTGGAGGCGGATGTCCTCGCGGCGGTGGATGCGCTTGTCGGTCCACGGCGCCATCACCTTGGCGGGGTCGCGGTGGGTGTACACCACGGTGCGCTCGGCGAGCCTGCTGCCGTAGTGCAGCCGCTCGGCGTCGGGCGCCCCGATCTCGACCCAGACGGTGACGAGGCCGGTGAGGTCGCGCACGAGCACTGCGGGCTCTTCCGTCGAGGAGATGCTGCCGCCGAATGCGATGCCTTCGGCGAACTCGAGCCCGTAGGCCAGCACGCGTGTGAGCATGTACGCATCGGTCTCGGACGGATGCCGGGCCACGCGCAACGAGTAGTCCTCGTAGACTCCGCGATCGGTGTCAGCGAGCTGCACCTCGAATGTGTGGACTGTCGAACCGATCGCCATGATCCTCGAGCCTACGCGGCTGCGGGATGCGCGCCCGACCGCGGGGTCAGAAGAGCATCGGCTGCGCGGGCGATGCCTCGGCTCGGGCGCTGGGGGTGAACCGCACCGCGGTCGCGGCGGCAGCACTCGTCTGCACATGGCCCTGCCCCGGTCGGAGCCCGCGCCGGGGGTAGTCGTCTTCGTGGCGGCCGTCCAGTCCGTGCATGCGGATGAGCGGACGGGTGCGCTTGGCGAGCCACTGCCGGTATCCCTTCGGCGCCTCGGCGGAAGCCCCGGGATACAGCCCCCGGTACGACGAGACGAGGTCGGGACGATGAGTGTCGAGCCATTGGAAGAACCACGGCTTGACGCCCGGTCGCAGATGCAGGGCGCCGTAGATGACGCTACGCGCCCCCGCCTCCTTGATGCGCACGAGGGCACTGTCGATCGCGGCGAGCGAATCGGTCATGTGCGGCATGATCGGCATGAGGAACACGGTCACGGGGAACCCGGCGTCGGCCAGAGCCCGCACGGTGTCGAGCCGGGCCTGCGTGGTCGGGGCTCCGGGCTCGATCGCCTTCTGCAGGTCGTCGTCGTACATCGCGATCGACATCTGCACGTCGATCGGCACGCGCTCGGCGGCTTTCGCGAGCAGGGGGATGTCACGGCGGATCAGCGTGCCCTTGGTCAGGATCGATATCGGGGTGCCGGATGCCGCGAGCGTCTCGATGATGCCGGGCATGAGCTTGTATCGCCCCTCGGCGCGCTGATACGGATCGGTGTTCGTGCCCAGGGCCACGGTCTCATGCTCCCAGCTGCCTTTGCGCAGCTCTCGTGCGAGCACCTCGACGATGTTCACCTTCACCACGATCTGCGAGTCGAAGTCGGACCCGCCGTCGAGGTCGAGGTACTCGTGCGTGCCGCGGGCGAAGCAGTAGACGCAGGCATGCGAGCATCCGCGGTAGGGGTTGATCGTCCACGCGAACGGCATGCGCGAGGCGCCGGGGACGTGGTTGAGAGCGGACTTCGACAGCACCTCGTGGAACGTCATGCCGGCGAACTCGGGGGTGGTCACCGAGCGCAGCACACTCGAGCGGTCTTCGAGGCCGGGCAGCGCCGCCGCGTCCGTCTCTCCGAGCTTCTGTCCCTGCCACCTCATTCGACCATTCGAACAGAAAGACGAGGATATCGCAAGACAGTCTGCTACATATCTTCGAATGAGAAGATGGATCAATGCCCTTCCTGCCGCACGCTCAGCATGCGGCTCCGCGGTCCCCGATCCGCGGGCCCGCATTGCCGATCGGCGTCGCCCTCACTGCCATCGGCATCCTGCTCTCGATCGGTTCCGGACCGGTGTCGCCCTCGGGTGCCGACCCGATGCCGGTGCCGGTCGCGGTCATGCAGGTTCCGCCGGTCAGGGTGGCCGCGACGACCGCGGCCGACCCCTGTGCCGAGCCTTCGGTGCAGCAGGCGATCGCGAGCGGCGACGATGCGGCGGCGATCGCGGGCTTCGGCGGCGGTGCCGCCTTCCGCGAGGCGGTCGTCGCGGGGAACGCTCCGTGCGTCTCGCTCACCGATCCTGCGCGCCTCTGGGTCGTGGTGAACAAGTCGCTGCCGCTGAACCCGCCCGAGTACGAGCCGGCGAATCTCGACTCCGTGCCGCTGCAGATGACGACACCCTCGGGGCGCGTGCGCTCCGACGTGGCCGCGGCGGTCGGTCGGATGGCGGATGCCGCCGCAGCCGCGGGCGTGGGACGCATCGGCGCGAACAACGGCTACCGCTCCTACGGACTGCAGGTGACGACGTACGGATCCCACGTGCGATCACAGGGACAGGCCGAGGCGGATGCGGGCTCGGCGCGCCCCGGCCACAGCGAGCACCAGACGGGTCTCGCACTCGACGTGGTCGCATGCGGCACGGGGTGCGGGGGCCTCGACGGCTTCGGAGCGACCGCGCAGAGCGACTGGGTCGCCGCTCATGCCTGGGAGTACGGCTTCATCGTGCGTTACGAGCAGGTCGGCACCCCCGTGACGGGGTATGCGCCGGAGCCGTGGCATCTCCGCTACGTCGGAGTCGACCTCGCCGCGGCCTATCACGAGGGCGGATTCCACACGCTCGAGGAGTTCTTCGGCCTTCCCGCCGCGCCGGATTACGCGCACTGAATCGGGGGCGGAAGCCCCGGTTGCGACATCCGACAAGTGCGGTACCCAGTGTCACGATTTATGGGATGCATTCTCACAACGTCCTGTCCCGCGTCCCCTCGGCGACATAGAATCACCGGAGCAACGATGCATGAGACGTTCAGGAGGACGGCATGGAACGCGACATCTACGACGAGGATCACGAGGCTTTCCGGGACCTGGTCAAGGACTTCGTCAAGCGCCACGTGACCAACGAGGCGATCGAGCGGTGGGATGCCGCCGGTGAGATCGACCGGGGGACCATGCGCGCCGCCGGCGAAGCGGGTCTGATCGGCCTGTCGGTCCCGGAGGAGTTCGGTGGCGCCGGGATGCTGCAGGACTACCGCTTCCGCACGATCGTCATGGAAGAGGTCATCGCCGCAGGTGCCGGTTCGCTGGCGGGGGCCTTCGGCATCCAGGACGACCTGGCCGTGCCCTACCTCGTGCACATGGGAACGCAGGAGCAGAAGGAGAAGTGGCTGCCCCGCATGGCCACGGGTGAGGTGCTCGGCGCACTCGCCATGACCGACCCGGGTGCGGGTTCGGATCTGCGTGGCATCAAGACCAACGCCAAGAAGGTCGACGGCGGCTACATCCTCAACGGCGCGAAGACGTTCATCTCCTCGGGCACGACGGCCGACGTGGTCGTCACGTTCGTCAAGACCGGTGAGGGCAACCGTCCCGACGCGTTCAGTCTGCTGCTCGTGGAGAAGGGCATGGAGGGCTTCGACCAGGGCAAGAAGCTCAGCAAGATGGGTTTCCACGGCTGGGACACGGCTGAGCTCAGCTTCATCGACGTGTTTGTCCCCGACGAGAACCTCATCAGCGGCAAGGAGGGCCAGGGCTTCATCCAGCTGATGCTGAACCTGCCGCTCGAGCGTCTCTCGATCGGCGTCGCCGCGGCCGCAGCCGCACAGGCCGCCCTCGACTGGACCATCGCGTACACGAAGGATCGCGAGGCGTTCGGTGAGCGCATCGCCGACTTCCAGAACACCCGCTTCCGGCTCGCCGACATGTCTGCGACCACCGATGCGATGTGGGCGTACATCGACCGCGCACTGCTCGCCTACAAGGACAACACGCTCACCGCGGAGGATGCGGCGAAGGTCAAGTTCTGGGCGACCGAGCGCGAGTGGGAGGTGCTCGACACAGGCGTGCAGCTGCACGGCGGCTACGGCTACATCATGGAGTACCCGATCGCGCGCGCCTTCACCGACGCCCGGGTGCACCGCATCTACGGCGGCACGAACGAGATCATGCGCGATCTCGTGGGCCGTCAGATCGTCGGCAAGCGCTGAGATCGTGATCCTGCAGAGGCCCCGGATGCGACGTCCGGGGCCTCTTCCCGTCTCGGCCGGATCGTCGTCGAGGCGTGGACACGGGGTGCTGCCGCCGGGTTGAATCGAGGGCATGACGACCTTGTTCCGGCAGATCATGGAAGACCACGTCGCGCGGGGCACCGCTCCGGGGATCATCGGCGTGCTCGGCGCTCCTGGCGGGGCCATCGAGATCGTCACGGCCGGCGATCTCCCGGCGGATGCGATCGTCCGCATCCAGTCGATGACGAAGCCGATCCTCGCGGTCGCGGCGCTGAGGCTCGTGCAGGAGGGACGCCTCCGGCTCGATGACCCTGTGGAGCGATGGCTGCCTGAACTCGCCGACCGCTGGGTGCTGCGCGCTCCGGACGCCCCGCTCGACGACGTCGTACCCGCGACGACGCCGATCACGCTGCGGCACCTGCTCACGAACACCTCCGGATACGGGGTGCAGGTCGTGCCGTCCCCGCTGGCGGAGGCGATGATCGGGAACCGGACGGCCGCAGGGCAGGAACCTGTCGCGATGGGCGCTCAGGAGTGGCTGGACGCGCTGGCCGTGCTCCCGCTGGCCTTCGAACCCGGCACCGGATGGCGTTACCACCACTCCTTCGGGATCCTCGGGATCCTGCTCTCGCGGGTGGTCGACGGTTCGTTGGAAGATCATCTGCGACGCGACCTCTTCGCCCCGCTCGGCATGGTCGATACCGGATACACGGTGCCCCTCGACCAGGCGCACCGGCTGCCTGCCGCGTATCGTCACGAGCACGGCGCCCTGGTCGAGATCGAGCCCGCCGCCGGGGGCTTCTCCGTCGCGCCCGCTCCGTTCGACCTCAGTCATTCGGAGCTCGTGTCGACCGCGGCCGACTATGCGGCTTTCGCGGGGATGCTCGCGGCAGGGGGACGGCATGACGGCAACGTCATCATCGACCCCGAACTGCTCGCGCTGATGCGCACTGACCAGGTGCCGTCGAGCGCGAAGACCGACGACAGCTTCTTCCCGGGATTCTGGGAGGGCACGGGCTGGGGGTTCGGCGTCGCGGTGCAGACCGAGGGAGAGAACGCGGGTCGCTACGGCTGGTCGGGCGGGCAGGGGACGGACTTCTGGGTCGATCCCGACGGCTCCTTCGGGATCGTGCTGAGTCAGGTCGAGATGGGCCCGGAGATCATGGGGCTGTTCGCCGACGTGCAGTGACGCTCTCCGGCACCGCCGGGCGTCGCTCGGTGTTCTCGGAATGCCGGCCGCGACCGGGACCGCGACCGGGACCGCGCGAACCCCGAGGCTCGGCGGGCGCACACGCTTCGACATCGCCGCCTGGCGACTCAACGCCCGCCTGACGACGCCGCTGCGAGTGATGACGTCGATGCGTGACGTGGGCGGCTGCGCTCGCGAGGTTCAGCGGTGCTTGCGGACTCCGGCCCTGCCGAGACCGGTCGCACCGACTCCCGCCCTGCGCAGGCGGTCGGCGATCAGGATGCCCAGAGCGGTCGCACCGACGCAGCTGGCCATCGTGATGACGAAGAACAGCACCTGCACCGGGAGCGTGAAGTCACCGAGGTTGAACGAGTACCAGGCCAGGACCGGATACACGAGGCCGACGACCACCGCGCCGACGTAGTGCATCCAGGTTCCCCAGTACCGCCAGAGCACGAAGAGGAATGGGAGCTCGGTGAACGCGGCCCACCAGAGATTGGTCGCTACGCTGCCGAACCCGTAGCCGGAGAACGGCACGATCACGAGACCGGCGAGCAGGCCGACGAGCAGACCCACCAACGGCCGACGCAGCAGTCGGAGGGCGATCACCGAGGGCAGCAGCCAGAGCCCGGCCAGTGCGACGCTCACGAACGGCAACCCGGGGAAGAGGATCGTCGACACCCAGTTGGCGGGGGCGAGCAGCAGTCCGCCGGCCACGCCGAGCGCCGCGCAGGTCAGCAGGATGGCGGTAGGGAAGCGGAACCGTCCGCCGGTGCGGGGCGTCCGGCCCGCGGCATCCGCGCTCACGCCAGGGGCTCCGCGGCAGCTTCGCGGGCGGCCTTCGACGCGGGGGAGGACGCACCGATCTTCCAGTATCCGCAGAAGCTCACGGCGTTCTTGTCCACCCCGCGCTCGCCGACGAGGTGTTTGCGGGCACCCGATGCGAGCGCCTGCTCACCCGCCGCGTACGCATGGAACGGGGCCTCCGGCAGCGCGGTGCGGCCGAGCGTCTCCAGCGCGAGGGAGCCGGGGGCGACATCGTGCGGGCGCACGATCCACACCACCTCGATGCCGGCGGGACGGGCGAACTCCAGAGCATCCTCCTCGCTCGGCGTCTCGACGATCGCGGTGCCGACGGCGTCGACCGGCAGCGAGGCGCAGATCGAGGAGATCGCGGGCAGGGCGGTCTCATCGCCGACCAGCACGACACGATCCGTTCCGCGCTGCGGATTGAACGTAAGGCCCTCGTCGATGATCAGCACGTGCTCGCCCGGCCGGCAGGCCTCGGCCCACCGAGACGCCGGGCCGGCCGTTCCGTCGGCCGCCGAGCCGTGCAGGACGAAGTCCACGTCGATCTCGGCGCCGGCGTCGGCCGTGGCCGCTCGATATGCCCGCACGCTGTAGTTGCGCATCACCGGACGTTCGCCGTCGGGGATGCGCAGGAACTTCAGGTAGCCGAACATCTTGTTGGCCTTCGCCGGCACCCGGTCGAGGCCCGCGTCGCCGCCGATGGGCAGGAACAGCCGGAACCACTGGTCGAACCCCATCGGGCGGAACTTCTCGATCTCGCCGCCGCCGAGCGTCACCCTGATCCAGTGCGCCGACAGGCGTTCCGTACGCAGCACCACCAGGTGGATGAGCTCGGTCGACTCGGGCTTGACCATCTTGCTGAATGCCATCGGGTGCCTTTCAGGGAAGCTGCCAGGGGAAGAAAGCGACGAAGATGGCCGCGGATGCCAGCAGGGTCGCGATGGTGAAGACGGTGTCGCGTGTGCGGAACGGGACGAGGTGTCGCTCGGTGCGGGTGGGATGCGCACCGAACGCGCGCGAGTCCATCGCCAGCGCCACCCGCTCGGCGTGACGGATCGCGCCGGCGAGGAGCGGCACGATGTAGCCCCACCCGCGGGCGATGCGGGCGAACGGTCCGCGTCCGCCGTGGTAACCGCGCACCCGGTGGGCCGCCCGGATCACGGCGAGCTCATGCCCGAACCGCGGCACGAACCGGAACGCTGCCAGTGCCGTGTAGCCGATCCGGTACGGCACCCGCAGCTGCTGCACACTGGCGCGCACGAGGTCGGGTCCACTGGTCGTGAGCCCGCCGACAAGCGCGAGAGCGACGATCGATCCGAGCCTCAGCGCCGTCGCGAAGCCGATCAGGAGCGCTCCGCAGTAGAGGGTCCAGTCGCCGATCCGCAAGACGGGGGAACTGCCCGCGACGAGTCCGGAGTCGACCCACACGGAGAACCCGATGCCCACCAGCAGCATGCCGGCCGGGAGCCCGAGCAGCAGGAGAGCGAGGAGCCGAACCGTGAGACGCGCCCCGACCAGGATCAGCGCGTAGGCGAGAACCAGGAAAGCGGCGGGCGTCGCCAGGTCGCGCACGAACACGAGCAGGACCATCGCCGGCGCGAACCCGGCGACCTTCGCGAGCGGATTCAACGCATACAGGAACTGGCGCCGCGACGTCGGCGTGATACGTGCGTACGGATCGAAGCTCGTCGCGGTCACGCCGTCACCCCGAGCCCGGCCGAGGCCAGCACGCGCTGCAGTGGGGGCAGGCGCAGCCCCGCGTCGGCGAACAGCTGCTCGTCCCGCAGCAGGGTGGCGGTGGGGCCGACCGCCTGCACCCGGCCGGCCGCCAGGACCACGACGTGGCTGGTGTGCTCGGCCACGAGCTGCAGGTCGTGCGTGACGATCACGATGGTCGTGCCCTCAGCGCGCAGGCTCTGCAGCAGGTCGAGCAGCTCGGCGGCTCTGGCGCGATCCTGTCCGAACGTGGGCTCGTCGAGCGCCAGCACCCGAGGGCGGGTGATCAGGGCGGTCCCCACCGACAGTCTTCGCTTCTCGCCGCCGGAGAGCAGGAACGGATGCACGCCCGCCTTGTGCTCGAGGCCGAAGCGGGCCAGCATCTCGCCGACCCTGGTAGAGATCTCGTCATCCGATACGTGCCGCAGCCGCGGTCCGTGGGCCAGCTCGTCGAACACCGTGGGGGCGATGAACTGGTGCTCGGGATTCTGGAAGACGAACCCGATGCGGGCGGCGAGGTCGCGCGGCGATGCAGTGCCCGGATCGATCCCGTCGACGGAAACCTGGCCACGAGGCGGTGGCACGACCCCTGCGAGCGCCTGGATCAGCGTCGTCTTGCCCGCGCCGTTCGCACCGACGATCGCCGTGAGGCTGCCGGGTTCGAGATCGAGATCGATCCCGTGCAGGATCTCGGTGCGGCGTCGGCGCACGGTCAGCCCGCGAGCGCGGATGATCGGCTCGACACGTGCCGTCGCCTCGCCGGAGGGTGGAGAGATCTCGTCGGCTGCGCGCCGAGGGGTGGAGGACGAGACGTCCTCACGATCGAGCGCTGCGGCGAGCTCCTGCGGCGACAGCGGCAGGGGGGCGAGCGAGAATCCCCGTTCCCGAAGGCGGAGTGCCGCCAGGGTGGCAGCGGGAAGCCACACTCCCATCCGGACCAGCTCATCCGCGTGGTCGCGGATGACTTCGGCCGCCGGCCCGTCGAAGGCGACCCCGCCGTCGCCGTCGAGCACGATCGCGCGCGTGACGAAAGCCATCGCCGCGTCGAGGTTGTGCTCCACGAGCAGGATCGCGCGGTCGCCGGTCGCGACGACCTCCGAGAGGGCGGCGTACACGTCGTCGATGCCCTGGGGATCGAGGTTCGCCGTCGGCTCGTCGAGCACGATGAGCGGAGAGCCCATCGCCAGGGCTCCGGCGATCGCGAGTCGCTGCCTTCCGCCGCCGGAGAGGTGGTCGGGGTTCTCGTCGCGCCGTTCCCAGAGTCCGACCCGACGCAGTGCCTCCTCGACGCGACTTTCGACCACGTCGAGCGGAAGCCGCAGGTTCTCGGGGCCGAACGCGACCTCGTCGTAGACGCTGCCGGTGACGATCTGCGCATCGGGATCCTGGAAGACCATCGCGACGTGTGTGCTCAGCGTGGCCGTCTGCGCGCTGGCGGTGTCGATGCCCCCGGCTTCGACGGTGCCGACCAGCGTCGCGGGGAGGGCGTGGGGGATCAGTCCGTTGAGCGCGAGGGTGAGCGTCGACTTGCCGGAACCGGAGGGACCGAGCAGGAGCACGACCTCTCCGGCATCGATGTCGAACGTCACGTCGCGCGGCGAGGGGTGCGCCGCATCGGCGTGGGTGAGGGAGAGGTCACGCACGCGGAGCAGGGGCGCGGATGGGCGCACGGCGAAGTCCCGGGTCGGCGGATCGTACGCTTCTAACTTAGCTGAGCCTTACCTGATTCTCCATGCGGGTCGAGCGCCTATCGGCGGGCGACGCCCGCGCGACTGAGCGCCGAACCGATCGCGAGGCCGACCGCGGTCCACGCGATCGGTCCGAGTACCGAGATCGCGAGGTAGAGGATCTGCGCCCACAGCGGCATGACCGCGAGGTGGGCGGCGAAGAACACCACGACGGCCACGAATATCCCGATGATCGCCGCCGAGATGAAGAACCGCCACGGCCCCCAGGAGCGATATCGAGTGAGGGCGGCCACCCCCTCCTGGATCAGACCGAACAGCAGCGCGGTGCCGATGAAGCGCAGTGCCCAGGCCGGGTTGAAGGCGCTCGCGATCAGCGCGGCGAACACATGAGTGATCAGCGCGACGAGCGGAAGGCGCAGCACCTCCTGCGCGATGATGCCCGGCAGCACGTGCGAGCCGAGCACCAGGCCGTAGAGGAACAGCAGGGGGCTCGCCAGCAGCACCGGCGTCACCCATCCGGCGATGCCCGCGAGGATGCCCGTCGCGACTCCGATCGCCGCGCAGACGAGCAGTACTCGGGTCGACAGGACGGAGGTACGGGCCACCTCTCCAGCTTACTGTCGACCTATCGGGAGGGCGGCCGTGGATAACCCTGGTCGATCGGCGAATGCCGACTGGTCGATCGGCCAGATCTCGCGTCGATCGCTGAGGGCGGGACTATGTTGGCCGCGGTGCAGCAACGCGGTTGCACCGTGATCATCGGGAGCACCACATGGGTCGAACACCCCTCCGGATGGCAGCGGCCGCCACCCTGGCCACGCTGTTCATCGCATCGACAGCAACCACCGGCTACGCCGCGACGGAGGAGGTGACGCACCCCGTCCCCGTCGCAGGCACCCCCGGACATTACATCGTCGTGATGAAGTCGGATCCGCTCGCCACCTATGAGGGCGACGTGAAGGGACTGAAAGCCACCAAGCCCGCGGAAGGCGAGCAGCTCGAGACGCAGTCGCAGGATTCGCAGCGCTACGTCGAGCACCTCCAGACCGAGCAGACCGACCTCGTCAGCGACATCGGCGTGACCCCCGACACGACGTATCAGGTGGTGCTGAACGGGTTCAGCGCCGACCTCAGCGGCGAACAGGTCGATGCGCTCCGTGCCTCGAAGGACGTGCTCGGTGTC
This sequence comes from Microbacterium sp. STF-2, assembly GCF_034650155.1. Classification (NCBI taxonomy): domain Bacteria; kingdom Bacillati; phylum Actinomycetota; class Actinomycetes; order Micrococcales; family Microbacteriaceae; genus Microbacterium; species Microbacterium sp. STF-2. The sequence goes on along the minus strand of NZ_JARKMW010000002.1, from coordinate 789,298 downwards.
TACCCCGACGAGATCCGCCACCCCGATGCGCAGACCTCGACCGACTACCTCGGTCTCGGCGACGACCGCAAGGGCCGCGGCGGCGTGTGGCAGCAGACCGGAGGAGTCGAGAAGGCCGGAGAAGGCGTCGTCGTCGGTGTGATCGACACCGGCATCGCCCCCGAGCACCCCTCCTTCGAGGGCAAGAAGATCAAGAAGCAGAAGCAGCAGAACACTCGCAACAAGGGTGGTCAGCCCTACACCGACGGCACCTACGTCTACTTCGACAAGTCCGACGGTGGCCAGTTCCAGGCCGCGATGGTCGAGGGCCAGGGCTGGGACAAGAGCGACTACTCCTCGAAGCTCATCGGCGGACAGTACTTCTACGCCGGAGCCGAGGCCGCCGGGTTCGACTTTCAGTACGACTACCTCTCGCCGCGTGACGGCGACGGCCACGGCTCGCACACCGCGAGCACTGCCGCGGGCAACTTCAAGGTCAAGGCCAGCATCGAGAACGTCGATTTCGGGACGGTCTCGGGAGTCGCACCGGCCGCGAAGATCTCGGCCTACAAGGCCTGCTACGTCGGCCCCGACACGTCGACCAAGGACGATGACATCTGCGCGCAGAGCGACCTCATCGCCGCGATCGATCAGGCTGTCGCCGACGGCGTCGACGTGATCAACTACTCCATCGGTGGCGGCGCCGCCAGCACTGTGATGGCCCCGGAGGACCTCGCGTTCTTCAACGCCGCGGCTGCCGGCGTCTTCGTCGCGACCAGCGCCGGCAACGACGGCCCCGCCCCGGTCACGGCCGACCACGCATCGCCCTGGTACACGACCGTCGCCGCCTCGACCATCCCGACCTGGGAGGGCACCGTGCAGTTCGACGGGTTCGCGCAGGCCGGAGCCTCGGTGAGCGTGCCGTTCGGTCAGAGGGTCACCGGCCCGTCCATCGCCGCCGTCGATGCCTCCGCAGCAGGAGCGAAGGATCCGCAGCTCTGCCTGCCGGGCACCCTCGATCCGGCCAAGGTCGCCGGACACATCGTGGTCTGCGACCGTGGCGGCAACGCCCGCGCCGAGAAGTCGCAGGTCGTGAAGGATGCCGGGGGCATGGGCATGGTCCTCGTGAACGTGCCCGGTGGCGCCGACTCGCTCGACAACGACTTCCACTCGGTGCCGACCGTGCACCTGAACGCGGTGCACCGCGCCGCGGTGCTCGCGTACGTGCAGGGCGGCGTGGATCGTCCGATCACGCTCGTCGGGGAGAACACCACGGGCGTCACCACCCCGACGCCGCAGATCGCAGGCTTCTCGAGCCGCGGACCGATGCTGGCAGACGGCAGCGACGTGATGAAGCCGGACATCGCGGCTCCCGGCGTCGCGATCCTCGCGGCGACCGAGAACGCTCCGGGCGAGAAGCCGACCTTCGGCATCCTCTCCGGCACGTCCATGGCCTCGCCGCACGTCGCGGGTCTCGCGGCCCTGTACCTCGGTGAGCGCCCGAAGGCGACGCCCGCCGAGATCAAGTCGGCGATGATGACCACCGCCTACGACACGGTGCTGCCCGACGGATCGAAGAACACGAACCCGTTCGAGCAGGGTGCGGGTCAGGTCGACCCGAAGCGGTACCTGAACCCGGGTCTGCTCTACCTCAACGGTGTGAAGGACTGGGCGGCGTTCCTCGACGGGAAGGGATTGTCGGACTTCCCCGGCATCGATCCCATCGACGGCAGCGATCTGAACCAGGCGTCGATCTCGATCGGCTCGCTGACCAGCGCGCAGACCGTCACCCGCACGGTCACCTCGACCGAGAAGGGCACGTTCACCGCCAAGGCCTCCGTGCCGGGAGTGAACATCAAGGTCACGCCGCAGCAGCTGAAGTTCGATCGCCCCGGTCAGACGAAGACCTTCACGGTCACGTTCGACAACGCGAGCGCTCCGGTGGAGCAGTGGGCCACGGGTTCGCTGACCTGGACGAGTGCGAAGAACTCGGTGCGCTCTCCGATCGCGCTGTTCCCGGTCACGGCCGATGCTCCGGCCGAGGTCACGGGCAGTGGTGTCGACGGCAGTACGTCGGTGGACATCACCCCCGGTCTCACCGGAGATCTGGCGCTCGGACTCTCGGGTCTGACTCCGTTCGAGCTGCTCGCCGATGCGGACAACCCGGTCGAGGGTCACTCGGGTGACGAGAAGTCGGGTGATGCGAACAAGGACGTGTCGTGGATCGTGAACGTGCCGGAGGGTACGACGCTCTCGCGGTTCGACCTCGACTCGTCCGATGACAAGGGCAGCGATCTCGACCTCACCGTGTACCGCGTGGTGAGCCCGGACGACCTGCAGTACTACCAGCGCTGGCGCTCGGCGACCGGCTCGGCGGATGAGCAGGTCACGATCCCGTCGCCGACGGCGGGTACGTACCTCGTGGTGGCCAACATCTACTCGACGACGGGCCCGATGACGTGGGACATGACCTACGCCAACGTGCTGCCCGACGGCGAGGGAGACCTGACCGCCACGCCGAACCCGCTCGCCGCGGTCCGCGGCACGCAGACGTCGTACGACCTCAGCTGGACCGGCCTGGCCGCCGGCACCCGCTACCTCGGGGTCGTGCAGTACGGCGAGTCGGATGTCCGCACCGTGCTGACGGTCGACGTGCCGCAGGCGAAGGCTCCGGAGACCCCCGCCCCGGAGACCCCGGCGCCCGAGACTCCGGCGCCCGAGACTCCCGCGCCGGAGACCCCGGCTCCGGAGACGACCGCGCCGGCGACTCCCGCACCGCAGACGTCGGTGCCGGCGACCCCCGCACCGCGAGGGGAGAAGCGGCCGTAGCCGCGTAAGCACGACAGCACCGCACCCCGTGGTCGAAGGGCCACGGGGTGCCGTGTTGCGCGGGCGCATCCGTTCACCGCGTGAACGGCGCCGCTCGTCGCAGCACCTGCTCTCTCGGTCCTCTCCGACGGCGTCGTCTTCCTAACGTGGGGGAACGCAACGTCGCGTACCCCGAGGAGACCCCCATGACCGCACCTTCGTCGCGCCGCCGCGACGGCGCCGGACTCGTCGACGACGAGCCCGTGATCGTCACCGATCCGAAACTCCCCTCCGTCGCCCTCACCGAAGAGCATCACGAGAAGGCGAACCGCTGGACCCTGCCGAAGATCATCCTGTGGGCCGCGATCGCCCTGCTGGGTGCCGTCGCCTGGACCATGCTCGCGATCGTGCGCGGCGAGACCGTCAACGCGATCTGGTTCGTGTTCGCGGCGGTCTGCACGTACCTGATCGGCTACCGGTTCTACTCCAAGGTGATCGAGAAGTACATCACCCGGCCCGATGACCGCAGGGCGACTCCCGCCGAGGTCAAGCAGGACGGCAAGGACTACGTCCCCACCGACCGCCGTGTGCTCTACGGTCACCACTTCGCCGCGATCGCCGGCGCCGGCCCGCTCGTCGGACCCGTGCTCGCCGCGCAGATGGGGTACCTGCCCGGCACGATCTGGATCATCGTCGGCGTCGTGCTCGCCGGCGCCGTGCAGGACTACACGGTGCTCTTCTTCTCGATGCGCCGCGGCGGCCGCACGATCGGTCAGATGGCCCGCCAGGAGCTCGGCAAGATCGGCGGCACCGCGGCGATCATCGCCTCGCTGCTGATCATGCTGATCATCGTCGCCATCCTCGCCCTCGTCGTCGTCAACGCGCTGGGCGAGAGCCCCTGGGGCGTCTTCTCGGTCGCCATGACCATCCCGATCGCCCTCTTCATGGGCGTGTACCTGCGTTATCTCCGCCCCGGCAAGGTCACCGAGGTCTCGATCATCGGCTTCGCCCTGCTGATGGCGGCGATCATCGGCGGCGGCTGGGTCGCCGGCACCGAGTGGGGTCAGGCGATCTTCCACCTCGACCGCACCACCATCGCCTGGGGCATCATCGTCTACGGCTTCATCGCCGCCGTGCTCCCGGTCTGGCTGCTGCTCGCCCCGCGCGACTACCTGTCGACCTTCATGAAGATCGGCGTGATCGTCATGCTCGCCGGAGCCATCGTGCTGGTGCGCCCCGAGATCACGGTCCCCGCGGTCAGCATCTTCGGCGAGAACGGCATGGGCCCGGTGTTCGCCGGTCCGCTCTTCCCCTTCCTGTTCGTGACGATCGCGTGCGGGGCGCTCTCCGGGTTTCATGCGCTGATCGCCTCGGGCACCACACCGAAGCTCATCGAGAAGGAGCGCCAGACGCGCTTCATCGGCTACGGCGGCATGCTCATGGAGTCGTTCGTCGCGATCATGGCCCTCGTCGCCGCGATCTCGATCGACCAGGGCATCTACTTCGCGATGAACGCACCGACGGCGGTGACAGGCGGCACGGTCGAAGGGGCCGTCGCCTTCGTGAACTCGCTGGGGCTGACGGGGGTGAACCTCACACCCGAGATGCTCACCGGCACGGCGGCCGCGGTCGGCGAGGAGTCGATCGTGTCCCGCACCGGTGGCGCACCCACTCTCGCGCTCGGTCTCGCGCACATCATGCAGCAGGCTCTCGGTGGCCAGGCGCTCATGGCGTTCTGGTACCACTTCGCGATCATGTTCGAGGCGCTGTTCATCCTCACCGCGGTGGATGCCGGCACCCGCGTCGCCCGCTTCATGCTGCAGGACTCGATCGGCGCCTGGTTCCCCAAGTTCCGCGACGTCTCGTGGCGCCCCGGCGTCTGGATCTGCACGGCGATCATGGTGGCCGGATGGGGTGCGATCCTCATCCTCGGCGTGACCGACCCGCTCGGCGGCATCAACACCTTCTTCCCGCTGTTCGGCATCGCCAACCAGCTGCTCGCCGCGATCGCGCTCGCCGTGGTGCTGGCCATCGTCGCCAAGCGCGGCCGCAGCTACTTCAAGTGGTTGTGGATCATCGCCCTGCCGCTGGCGTTCACCGCGGTCGTGACCATCACGGCGTCGCTGTACAAGATCGCCTCTCCGGTGCCGGCCATCGGCTACTGGGCGAACCACTTCCGCTACGTCGCCGCCCGCGACAGCGGAGACACCTCGCTCGGCGAGCCGCAGGTGCTCGACGCGGTCATCCGCAACACCGCCGTGCAGGGCACGCTGTCGATCATCTTCGTGACCCTGGCGATCATCGTGATGGTGACCGCTGTGATCGTCACGATCAGGGCCATCCGCAACGGCGGCGGCGAGAACACCGAGGAGCCGCCCGTGGCCTCGCGCCGCTTCGCCCCGGCCGGATTCCTGCCGAGCGCCGAAGAACGTGAGCTCGAGAAGCAGTGGGAGCCGATCCTCGCCGACGAGCGCAAGGCGTCGACCCACTGATGTCGATCCCCCTGAGATGGCCGACACCATGAGGCGGACGGATGCCGCGACCTCCCTCCTGCGGACGCTGCTCAGTGCCGTGGCGCGGGCTGGTCGCGGCATCCGGTGGTACATGACGACCCTGATGGGCGACACCGCCTATGCGACCTACGTCGCCCATCAGCGTCGGCAGCATCCGGAGGAGGAGCCGCTGACCGAACGGCAGTTCTGGCGGCAGCGGATGGACGACCAGGATCGCAACCCCGGTGCCCGCTGCTGCTGAGCGCAGCCACGCCGGTGCCTAGGCTGGGACCATGACCGACGTCGTTCTCGCAGCGATCCTCGGCGTGCTCGGCGGCATCGTCCTCTCGGTGCTCCTCCTGCTCGCACGCCGGCTCGCGCGCGGGACCGCCGACCTCGGAAGCGACGCCGAACGGGCCGCCCTCACGGCACTGCATCAGGCGAGCCTCGCGGCGCCGCATCTGCGCGCCGGGCTCTCAGACCCCGATGTGGTCAAGGCCGCGCGTCACCTGCGAGTGCTGCTCGGCAGTGCTGCGGTCGCGATCGTGAGCGCCGAAGGCACGGTGTCGTTCGACGGCCCGTCCGACGGCCTCGAGTCCGCGGCCCACCGTATCGCCGCTCAGGTGGGCGCTTCCGGTCGACGACAGGTGTTCCCCGCGCCCGGGAGGGAAGACGACCTGGAGGCGATCGGGGCTCCGATCCTCGTCGACGGCCGCGTGGTGGGCGTCGTCGTGGCCTTCGCGGCACCGGTCAGAGCCGCGCTCGTGCGGGCGGCGGAAGAGATCGCCGACTGGTGTGCGGCCCAGGTCGAGCTCGGCGGAATCGATGCGCAGCGGACGCAGCTGGCCGAGGCGGAGCTGCGCTCGCTGCGGGCGCAGATCTCCCCGCACTTCATCTACAACGCCCTCACGGCGATCGCATCCTTCGTGTTGACCGACCCCACCCGGGCGCGGGAGCTGATCCTCGAATTCGCCGACTTCACCCGCTACTCGTTCCGGCGGCAGGGGGAGTTCACCACGATCGCCGAAGAGCTCGGCAGCATCCACTCCTACCTCGAGCTCGAACGTGCACGCTTCGGCGACCGTCTGCGCGTCACGCTGCAGATCGCGCCGGAGACCCTGGCGACCGTCATCCCGTTCCTCTCGGTGCAGCCCCTGGTGGAGAACGCCGTCCGTCACGGTCTCGAACCGGGCGAAGGAGGAGGGGAGATCCGCATCGCCTCGCGCGACGACGGCACCCACACCGAGATCACGGTCGAGGACGACGGCGTGGGCATGGACCCCGAGGCGCTGCGCGCAACTCTCACCGCGGGGGACGACGGCGTCCACGTCGGGCTCCGCAACGTCGACACCCGGCTCCGCCAGCTCTACGGTGCGGACGGAGGGCTGGTGGTCGAGACGAACACCGGCGCCGGTACCCTGGTGCGCATGCGGGTCCCGAAATCTCAGCCGCAGCACGACCCGGACGCCGACTGACGATCATGACGAACAGCGCCCCCTCGATCGACGTCCTCGTCGCGGATGACGAGCGTCCAGCCCTCGACGAGCTCGTCCACCTGCTCGGCACTGACGCCCGCATCGGCGAGATCCTCACCGCGTCGTCGGGCGCGGATGCGCTGCGGCTGATGTCGGAGCGCGCGGTGCGGATCGCGTTCCTCGACATCCACATGCCGGGGTTGACCGGGATGGAGCTCGCGCGGGCGCTGCTGACCCTCGCCGAACCTCCGGCGGTCGTGTTCGTCACCGCCGACGAGGCGAAGGCGGTGGAGGCTTTCGAGCTGCGTGCCGCCGACTATCTGCTCAAGCCCGTGCGCCTCGAGCGTCTGCGGCGGGCGGTCGACCGGGTGGTCGAGCTCGGAGACGCCGCGGCATCGGGCGACGACGAGATGCTGCCGGTCACGGTCGGCTCGGTCGTGCGGTTCGTGAAACGCAGCGACGTGCGCTGGGTGCGGGCGCAGGGGGACTACTCCCGACTGCACACCGGAGATGGGACGGGTCATCTGGTGCGCATCCCGATCTCGGAGCTGGAGGCGCGATGGGCGGATGCCGGGTTCCTCCGCATCCACCGCTCTTCGCTCGTGCGCATCGCCGCCGTGACCGAGGCGCGGCTGTCGGGGCCGGAGCCCACCGTGTCGATCGGTGCGACCTCTCTCCCGGTCAGCCGGCGACTGGTACCCGCGGTGCGCGACGCGCTGCTGCGCGGAGAGGGGGCAGGATGACCGAGAAGCCGAAGCGGGTTCGTGTGACGGCCGACCTGCCCGATCGGAGGCCGACCACCTTCACCCGCGGCATCGCGCTCCCCGGCTCGCCCGTCGACGAGGCGGATGCCGTGTATGCGCGCGCCCTGATGCGCAGTCAGCTCCGGCTCGCGCTCGGGACCGTCGCGGGGTTCGTCGTCGTGGTCATCGCGCTGACCCTGACGATCGCTCTCGTCCCCGAGGTCGGACAGGTCGTGGTCTGGGGCCTGCCGCTGTCGTGGCTGCTGCAGGCCTACGCGTTCTATCCGATCATCCTCGTGTTCGCGGTGCTCTACGTGCGCACGGCCGCCCGCAACGAGCGCCGATACCGGGCGCTCCGTGATCGCGAATGAACGCGGTGCTCGACCTCATCGGCGTCGCGCTCGTCATCGTCGCGACCCTGCTGATCGGGGTCTACGGACTGCGCATCTCGCGCACGACGGGAGACTTCTTCGTCGCCTCGCGCACCGTGCGGCCGGTGTGGAACGCGTCGGCGATCAGCGGCGAGTACCTCTCGGCCGGCACTTTCCTCGGACTGTCGGGTCTCGTGCTGCTCGACGGCGCCCGCGGCTTCTGGTTCCCGATCGGCTATGCGGCCGGCTACCTGCTGGTGCTCGCGTTCGTGGCGGCGCCGCTCCGGCGCAGCGGCGCCTACACGATCCCGGACTTCATCGAGGCGCGGCTGGAGTCGACGTCGGCCCGGCGCGTGACCAGCATCGCGGTGCTGGTGATCGGCTGGCTCTACATCGTGCCGCAGCTGCACGGAGCGGGGCTGACGCTCCTCGTCGTGGCCGGCCTTCCGGAATGGGTGGGGGCCGTGACCGTCGCGGTGCTCGTGGCGGCGGCGGTCGCCGCGGGCGGCATGCGGGCCATCACCTATGTGCAGGCGTTCCAGTACTGGCTCAAGCTCACGGCGCTCCTGGTGCCGGTGGTGTTCATCGCGTTCGCCCTCAGCGGCGGTCCGCACGACGTCGATCCCGCGTTGGTGTTCCCCGTCGAGGCCGGGCCCTCGGGCTTCGACGCGTATGAGACGGCATCCCTGTTGCTCGCACTGCTGTTGGGGACGATGGGGCTCCCGCACGTGCTGGTGCGGTTCTACACGAGTCCGACCGGGGTGTCGGCGCGGCGGACCACCGTCATCGTGATCGGCATGGTGAGCGCGTTCTATGCGGTGTCGAGCACGATGGGGCTGCTGGCGCGCATCGCCGCTCCCGACCTCGCGGTTCCCGGTGTCGCCGACACGGTGGTGCTGCTGTTGCCGTCGCGCGTGTTCCCCGGAGCGTTCGGCGAACTGCTGACCGCGCTGATCGTCGCGGGGGCGTTCGCGGCGTTCCTGGCGACATCGGCCGGCCTCGTGGTGTCGCTCGCCGGCGTGATCAGTCAGGACGTGTTCTCCGGTTCGGTGCGGTCGTTCCGGCTGTCGGCCGTGCTCTGTGCGCTGGTGCCGCTCGTGGTGGCGCTGCTCACGGCACCGGCCGGCCTCGGGTCGAGCGTCGGCGTGGTGTTCGTGGTGGCGGCGTCGACGCTGTCGCCGGTCGTGCTGTTGGGAGTCTGGTGGCGAGGACTCACCGCCCGTGGCGCGGTCGCCGGGATGCTGTCGGGCGGGATCGCCGCCGGACTCGCGCTGCTGGTGCACGCGGCGGTCGGGGGAGTCGGAGTGGCCGCGCCCTACCTCGCGCAGCCCGCCGCCTGGACGATCCCGCTCGCCACGGCCGTGACGGTCGTGGTGTCGCTCTTCGATCCGCGGGGACCGTCGCCGCGCACGGAGCGCTTCCTCGCTCGTGTGCACACGCCCGAGCGCGGCTGAGTCAGAGTTTCCGGCTGCGCGGCATGAGCCGCACGTCAGGGAGCGGCGGAGCGGGGATGCGCACGTCGTGACCGTCGACCGCGCCGAAGCGGGGGGATGCCGCTCCCGTCACGGACTCCGCTTCCCACTCTTCGCGCGCCTCGACGATCTCGTCATGCGAGCGGCCGGCGAAGTTCCACCACATCACGATGTCGTCCTCGAACGGCTCACCACCCAACAGGAACAACAGGGCGCCCTCGGTGCTCGACACCTCGACGTTGTCGCGGGAGTCGCCGAGGTAGAGCAGGTTGTTGCGATCGAGCGGATGCGAGGCCACCACGGCGTCTCCCTCGACGAGCATGAGGGCGTGCTCCCAGTCGGAGCGCAGCGGCAGATACACACGCGAGCCGGGAGCGAGCACGATCTCGGCCCCGACGATCGGGGTGTGCACCGTGGCGGGTGAGCGCACGCCGGCGAACTCGCCGAGCACGACGGTGGCTTCGGCATCCGCTCCCTCGTCGGCCGAGACGGTGAGTGCGGGCAGTGCGGTGTGCCGTTCGAACCCGGCAGCGCCGTGGCGGGCCGCATCCGGGAGCACCACCCAGAACTGCAGCGCATCGAGGGGGACGGGATCCTCGCCGATCGAGTACTCCGAGTGCGAGATCCCGTTGCCCGCGGTCATCAGGTTCAGCTGCCCGCGACGCAGGTCGGCGTCGCTGCCGAGCGAGTCGCGGTGACGGATCTCTCCGACGAGCGGCCAGGTCACGGTCTGCAGACCGATGTGCGGGTGCGGCTCGACCCGCATCTTCGTGTCAGCCGGTCCGAACCGGTCGAGGAAGCACCAGGCGCCGATCGTGGGCAGGTTGCGGTGCGGTAGCGCGCGCAGCACGTTCATGCCGCGCACCCCGCCGAGCGGCACCTCACGGGGCTCGAGGATGAGGCGGTGCTGCCCGATCATTCGGCGCGGCCCGTCGGGTCCTCACCCGCGGTTCCCACAGGTGCAGAGGGGGTCTTCGGCCAGCGGATCTCGGCACCGGCCACCTCGTGCGTCTCGAGGTACTTGGCGATGTACGGGCACAGCGGCACGATCGCGTCACCGCGTCCTGCCGCATCCGCCAGCGCCTCGGCAGCGAGCTTCCCGGCCAGCCCCTGGCCTTGGAACGCCGGGTCGACCTCGGTGTGGATGAAGCGGATGGATCCGGGGCGCAGGTCGTAAGCGGCGAAGCCGGCGAGCACGTCGTCGGAACGGATCTCGTACCGCGATTCGTCGTCGTTGCGGGTCACGGTGATGGCGGTCATCGGCTGCTCCTTCGAACGGATGCCTCCAACCTACGCCCCGCGTGCGCGGTCGGGCCCGGCGAAAACCCCGGCCGTCTGCTGCCGCACCGGCGCGTCGGTGTGCGACACTCCGTGGGGGAGGCGGGTGGCCTGGGTTTCGGCAGCCGGGCGCTCGAGGGTGTGGAGGACACGCCTCCCGCGTCGGCGGGGGTCGTTACGCTGGAGGGATGCCGCAGACTCCCCGTGACCCGTACGCGGACCTGCCGTACGCCGACGAGCCCTACGACGACGGTTGGGAGTCGTCCGCCCCGCCCGAGCCGATGGACTGGGAGCCGCAGGGGGCGGGCTACGAGCCGCCGCTCGACTGGGGTCAGGGGCCGGTCACGCCGGTGGCCCCCGCATCCGCGGCTCCGGCCGCTCGTCGCGCGACGCCGAGCCGGTACGCGACCGCGCGCGAGGCTCTGCACACCGTCTTCGGCTACGACGAGTTCCGTGGCGACCAGGCGGCGATCGTCGAGCAGGTCATCGCCGGCGGAGACGCCGTCGTGTTGATGCCGACCGGTGGCGGAAAGAGCATCACCTACCAGGTGCCCGCCCTCGTCCGTGAGGGCACGGGCCTCGTGATCAGCCCGCTCATCGCGCTCATGCACGACCAGGTCGATGCCCTGCGGGCCAACGGTGTGAAGGCCGCCTACCTCAACTCCACCCAGGCGATCGACGAGCGTCGCGAGGTCGAGCGGGCCTACGTCGCCGGCGAGCTCGACCTGATCTACGTCGCCCCGGAGCGCCTCTCGAACGCACAGACCACCGCGCTGCTGCAGCGCGGATCGCTCAGCGTCATCGCGATCGACGAGGCCCACTGCGTGTCGCAGTGGGGGCATGACTTCCGTCCCGACTACCTGGCTCTCGGCGACCTGGGGGAGCGGTTCCCCGGGGTGCCGCGCATGGCGCTCACGGCGACGGCGACCGCGGCGACGCACAAGGAGATCACCGAGCGGCTGCACCTCGAGGGCGCCGCCCACTTCGTCGCGAGCTTCGACCGCCCGAACATCCAGTACCGCATCGTGCCGAAGGTCGATCCGCGCAAGCAGCTCGTCCAGTTCATCCGCTCGCAGCCGGAAGGCGCGGCAGGGATCGTCTACGCGCTCAGCCGCAAATCGGTCGAGCAGACGGCGACCTCTCTCGCCGCCCAGGGGTTCGATGCGCTGCCGTACCACGCGGGTCTGCCCGCCGAGGTGCGGGCGGCCAACCAGGCGCGCTTCCTCCGTGAAGACGGCGTGGTCATGGTCGCGACCATCGCGTTCGGCATGGGCATCGACAAGCCCGACGTGCGCTTCGTCGCGCACATCGATCTGCCGAAGTCGGTCGAGGGCTACTACCAGGAGACCGGTCGCGCCGGCCGCGACGGCGAGCCCTCTGTGGCGTGGATGGCGTACGGTCTGGGCGACGTCGTGCAGCAGCGCCGGCTCATCGACCAGAGCCCCGGCGACCGCACGTTCAAGATGCGGATGGGCCAGCACCTCGACGCGATGCTCGCGCTGTGCGAGACCGTGGAGTGCCGCCGGCAGAACCTGCTGGGGTACTTCGGTCAGGAATCGCAGCCCTGTGGCAACTGCGACACGTGCCTCGAGAACACCGAGACGTTCGACGGGCTCGTGCCCGCGCAGAAGCTGCTCTCGACGATCGTGCGGCTGAAGCGTGAGCGCAATCAGGCGTTCGGTGCCGGCCACCTGATCGACATCCTCCGCGGCGCCTCGACCGAGCGCATCCGGCAGCAGGGACACGAGAAGCTCGCGACCTACGGCATCGGCAACGACCTCTCCGATCAGGACTGGCGCAGCGTCGTCCGGCAGCTCCTCGCCCGTGGCATCCTGGTCGCGCAGGGCGACTACGGCACCCTCGCTCCCGGAGAGCAGGCCGCCGGAGTGCTGCGCGGCGAGACGGCTGTACCGCTGCGCAAGGACACGATCGGGCGTCCGACCTCGTCCGGTCGGGCTCGCAAAGCCAGTGCCGCCGATGCCCTGGACGCCGGAGACCGGGGTCTGTTCGAGGCGCTGCGCACCTGGCGGGCCGAGACCGCTCGCGAGCAGGGCGTCCCCGCCTACATCGTGTTCGGGGACGCGACCCTGCGCGCGCTCGCGGAGCATCGTCCTGCCTCCCTCGCCGACCTCGACGGGATCACCGGTATCGGTGCGAAGAAACGCGAGGCGTACGGCGAGGGTGTTCTCGCGGTCATCGCCGCGGCCTGATCTGAGCCCTGACCATCACCGCCCGACTCCGCGCGCGCTCAGCGCGGAGGCAGCACGTCGTCGAGATGTGCGCGCAGGTGGGTGGCGATGTCGAGCCGCTCCCTGTCGTACAGCCACTGGTACTGCAGCCCGTCCCACATCGCGATGAGCCACGTGGCCTCGTGCTCGGGGTCTCGATGCGCCGGCAGATCGCCGTCGATCCGGGCGAGGCGGAAGAGCTCGGTGAAGTAGTCGAGGGCGTTCGCGAACCGCATCGCGAAGTAGTCATGCGCGGGGTGGGCGGCAGGCACGGCCTCGCACGACAACACCGCATACACCTCGATCAGACCGGGTTCCTCCTGCGCGCTGAGCGCGGCACCGTCGGGGATGCCGCGCAGCAGCTCGCCCGCTGACGCGGCGCCGGCGAACCCCTGGTTCTGGTTGATGGCGCTGTCGCGTTCGGTCAGGACGGCGCTGAGCAGCAGTTCCTTCGACGGGTAGTGGTGCAGCAGCGTCGACTTCGACACCCCGACCGCGGTCGCGATGTCCTGCAAGCTGGTGTCGCCGTAGCCGTCGCGGGCGAACAGGCGGGTCGCATCGGCGAGGATCTGCGCGCGACGACGGCGGCCGACCGCATAGCCGGGATCGACGTCGGCTGCAGCGGTCGTGCGCAGTGCGGGAAGGGGCCCCGCCGGGTCAGAGGTGTCCGACGAGGGCTCGTCGTCGGGGTCCCGCCACCCGAGCGGCAGTGCCCAGAGGTTCTCCCGCTCCTCGAGCATCTCCACCACGTCGACCCGATCAGGCAGATACTGCGACAGCAGCTGCAGCCCGTCCCATCCGGCGGTGTGTCGCACCGTCTCCCCGTCGACATCGCGATCGGCCGCGATGACACCGTGGTGCTTCGCGTCTTCCAGGACGTCGACGCTCAGAGAGCGGAGACGGCAGTACCGGGCGCGCATCCGCTCGTGCGCAGGGTGTCCGGGAGCAGAGGCTTCGCCCGTGAGCGCGGCGAACAGCTCGAGGTAGCCCGCGGTGCGCGCGTTCCGCTCGGCGATGCCGGCGAAGACCAGCTCGCCCGGCTCGGAGGCGGCCGAGATCGCGCTGAACACGGTCTCGTTCTCGGCTTCGAGCTCGGCGACCACTTCGCCGAGCAGGTCGTCCTTCGAGGCGAAATGGCCGAGGAGCCCTGGATGGCTGACGGAGGCCGCGGTGGCGATATCGCGCAGAGACGTCGACCGGTAGCCGCGCGTGACGAACAGGTCATGTGCGGCGGTGAGGATCCGCTGGCGCGTGGCGGCAGCGCGCGCGTGCCGGGAGCCGGTCGCTGTCGTCGTCATCGCATCCTCCTTCCACATCCTATCCTCGCTCATTACCAATCGGTCTGGTTTCAGTTACCAGACGGTCGAGATTGGTGTATCGTCATCCCAGACCGCATCGCCCGAAGACGTGCGGTGAATCGAAAGGACTGTCATGACAGAGCTGTCATCCGCCGCCACGGCGGCCGCGGTCGGCACCACCGGGTTCAAGGCCCCCGGAACCACGCCGCCGAAGACCCCGCGCGGCTTCACGCCGGGCCTCGCCGCCGTGAACTTCGGCGTCTACCTCGCCCTGCTCACCCCGGTCATGGTGTCGATGGCATTCAAGATCCAGCACATCGACCCCGTGAACACCGAGGGCAGCCTCGGACTAGTGATGGGCGTGGGCGCGATCTTCGCCCTGATCGCGAACCCCCTCGTCGGTCGACTCTCCGACCGCACCACCTCGCGCTGGGGCATGCGTCGTCCGTGGATCCTCGGCGGCGCGATCGTCGGGCTCGGCGGCTTCCTCCTCATCGGCTCGGCGACCTCCGTGTGGATGGTCCTGCTCGCCTGGTGCCTCGTGCAGACCGCGATGAACGCCGTGCTGGCCGCGGCCAACGCCACGCTGCCCGATCAGGTGCCGGTCACCAGCCGAGGCAAGGTCTCCGGCATCATCGGCATCACGACCCCGATCGGCATCCTCGCCGGCAGCTTCCTCGTGAACTTCCTCCCCGGCGACTTCGAGCGCTTCGTGGTGCCCGGCGTGATCGCCCTGATCCTCGTGATCGTGTTCGTCGTGACCCTCAAGGACCGTCGCCTCACCGAGAAGCCGGCCGAGAAGTTCACGGTCGGCATGTTCTTCGGCTCGTTCGTGTTCAACCCCCGCAAGCACCCCGACTTCGGCTGGACCTGGCTCACCAAGTTCTTCGTGATGTTCGGCTACGCCGGTATCGCCACCTTCCTGCCGCTCTACCTCGTCACCAAGTTCGGTCTCGACGAGCAGGGCGCGGTCGGCATCATCCTGGCCGCCAACCTCGCCTCGATGGCGGCGATGGCGATCTCCTCGCCGCTGGGCGGATTCCTCTCCGACAAGATCGGCAAGCGTCGACCGTTCGTCGCGATCGCCGGCGTGATCATGGTGGTGGGCCTCGTCATCCTCGCCATCGCTCCCGACGTCACGACCGTCATCATCGCGCAGGCGATCATCGGTCTGGGCGCCGGGTCCTTCCTCTCGGTCGACCTGGCCCTCGCGACCGAGGTGCTGCCCAACCCCGACGACGTGGCCAAGGACCTCGGTGTGCTGAACATCGCCAACGCCCTGCCGCAGTCGATCGCCCCGGCCATCGCCCCCGGCATCATCGCCATCGGTGCAGCCACACCGCTCGGCGGCTACACCACCTGGTACCTGTTCGGCGCGGTCGTCGCGCTGGCCGGCGCCGTTCTCGTCTACCGCATCAAGGGAGTCAAGTGACCATGACAGAGACCATCACCGCACGCCCGTGGCTCGACACCGATCTCCCCGTCGACGAACGGGTGCAGCTGCTGCTCGACGCCATGACGATCGAGGAGAAGGCCGGGCTCTTCTTCCACACGATGATCGCGATCGGCGACCTCGAAGAGCCCAACCCGATCTTCGCGACCCCGTCGGCCCGCGAGTTCCTCGAGACCAAGCGGATGACGCATTTCAACCTGCTCGGCGCCGCGCCCACCGGCCGCGAGATCGCCGCATGGCAGAATGCGCTGCAGCGGCTGGCGGCATCCACGCGCCTCGGCATCCCGGTGACGCTGTCCACCGACCCGCGGCACTCGTTCAGCGAGAACCCTGGTGCATCGATCCTCGCCGGCCCCTTCTCGCAATGGCCCGAGACCCTCGGCCTCGCCGCCACCCGTGACGAGGCGCTCGTCGAGCGCTTCGCCGACATCGCCCGACAGGAGTACACGGCGGTCGGGCTGCGCGTGGCCCTGCACCCGCAGGTCGACCTCGCGACCGAGCCGCGGTGGGCGCGGCAGACGGCGACCTTCGGCGAAGACGCGGAACTGTCGGGAAAGCTCGGCGCCGCCTACATCCGCGGGTTCCAGGGGGAGTCCTTCGGGCCCGGATCGGTGTCGACCATGACGAAGCACTTCCCCGGAGGCGGTCCGCAGAAGGACGGCGAGGACCCGCACTTCCCCTACGGCCGCGAGCAGGTCTATCCTGGCGGCGAGTTCGAGCTTCACCTGAAGCCGTTCGAAGACGCGCTCGCCGCGGGGACCCGGCAGATGATGCCGTACTACGGGATGCCCGTCGGCACGGAGTACGAGGAGGTGGGATTCGGGTTCAACAAGTCCGTGATCACCGGCCTGCTGCGTGAGCGCTACGGCTTCGACGGTCTCGTGTGCACCGACTGGGGCCTGATCAGCGACTCCGAGATCTTCGGTCAGCCCTTCCCCGCACGTGCCTGGGGCGTGGAGGATCTCACGCCGCGCGAGCGCATGAAGAAGGTGCTGGAGGCCGGAGCCGACCAGTTCGGCGGCGAAGCGAACCCGGAGCTGCTGCTCGAGCTCATCGCCGACGGTGAGGTGACCGAGGAGCGACTCGACGTCTCGGCTCGCCGCATCCTGCGCGAGAAGTTCGAGCTCGGGCTGTTCGAGAACCCGTACGTCGACGAGGACGCGGCCGACGAGATCGTCGGGCGAGCCGATTTCCGAGCCGCGGGGGAGGCCGCCCAGCGCGCCTCGATCACGGTGCTCATGAACGACGGTGCCCTGCCGTTGGCCCCCGGCCGCAAGCTCTACGTCGAGGGCGTCGACGCGACGGTCGCTGCATCGTTCGGGGAGATCGTCACGACGCCGGAGGAAGCCGACCTGGCCGTCATCCGCCTGCAGGCTCCGTTCGAAGAGCGCGAGACGATGTTCGAGAACTTCTTCCACGCGGGCTCTCTCGCGTTCTCGGACGATGTGGTCGCGCACGTCCGCGCGGTCGCCGCCGTCGTGCCGACCGTCGTCGACGTGCTCGCGGATCGTCCGCCGATCCTCACCCCGATCGTCGAGGCCGCGGCCGCGGTGACCGTGAACTGGGGGGCCTCGAGCGCCGCGCTCCTCGACGTGCTCAGCGCCGCGTTCCCCGCCCAGGGCAGGCTGCCGTTCGACCTGCCGCGGTCGATGGACGCTGTCGAAGCCTCCCGTCCCGATGTGCCGTTCGACACCGCCGATCCGCTGTTCCGGTTCGGTCACGGGCTCTCGCTCTAGTCCGGTCGCACCGTCCGGAAGACCGCCCCGCAAGCTTCGGCATGCGGGGCGGTTCGGCGTCCCGGCATCCTCTCGCCGGGAGCATCCCGTCGCTGCACGGTCACCACGTTTCGAAATGTCTCGCGCGAAGACGTTCACCGGACGATTTCTGGACGAATGCTGGACTTCTCATTCGGGATCCCGTAAGAATGAGCGCAACATCGCTCGGCCGACAGAAGTCGACCCGTGGGGGGGCCATGTGACGCGGAAGATCGCATCACACGGGAGTAGCGAATGGAATTGCAGGAGAGGACTCTGCGGCGACGCAGAGCGGTAGGAGGAGGCATCGCCGGCGTCACCGTCGGCGCGGTGATCCTCGCGAGTGCACTGGTGCCGACGGCGGCGAATGCGCTGGACGCGGCGAATCCGAATGATCCGTCTGTCGCGCAGGGGCAGATCATCCAGCTGCCCGCCGCCCTGCTCGGCGGCCTCGACATCGCGGCGCTCGGACACACGCTGACGAGCAACCCGGCGGCCCCCGGCTCTGAGCTCGGCGGGCTGGACGTCGGGCTGCTGGAGGCGCTGAACATCGACGTGGGCACGCTGAACGTGCCGCTCCTGACCGACGGCACCCCCGGGACGCCCGGTCTGCTGCGACTCGGCGATCTGGGCGCAGCGCAGAGCTTCAGCTCGTCGCCGACCCAGACGCAGTCGATCGCCTCATCCGGGACCATCACCTCGGGTGGCGCCATCGACACCGGTGCCATCGACGGCAGCGTGAACCCCGGCACCCTCGAACTCACCGATCTGTTCGACCAACTCGCCGTCGCCGGACTCACCGACGCGGTGCTCGACCAGGCGTCGGTCGGCATCGGCGCACTCGCATCGCGTGCCGAATCCAACGCCGGAACGGTCACCTCCCAGTACCGCATCGCCGACCTGAACCTCGATCTGCACAGCAACCTGGTCGCCGGTCTCTCGGGCACACTCGCCTCCGCGATCCAGGGCACCGTCACCCCCGTGAGCGATCTCGCCGGCCCCGGCGGAGCGCTGACCGCACTCACCACGACCATCGTCAACACGATCAATGCGATTCCCGACGTGCCGCTCGTCGCGGCGTTCACCGCGACCGGAGGAACGGTCGTGATCGCCGGACTCGACACCGTCGGACAGACCGTGACCACGCAGGTGCTGCAGACACCGGTGGAGAACACGACGGGCTCGGTGCTGGTCGATCTGAACACCGGGACGGTGTCCGTCGATCTCGCCAAGATCCTCGTCGAGACCGGGGCGGGGGCCGACCTCAACTCCCTGCCGGCGAACACCCCGGTGCTGTCGGCCACGACGATCTCCGCGATCCAGCAGGGCATCACCTCCGCCCTCACCGGTACCCACCCGAACAGCTTGAACGGCAAGGTCTCCACCATCCTGAAGTCGACGTTGGACGCGCTCCAGGTGACGCTGACCGTCGGGGTCGATCTCACGGTGCCGCTCACCGGAACGCCACTGGTGTCGGGGGATGTGACGGTCAAGGGCTCGCTGGCGCAGTTCGCCGGCACCGCGACGCCGGTTCCCGTGGTCGCGACCGACATCAGCCTCGCCGGTCTCAACATCGGCGTCCTCTTGAACCCGGTGGTCGCTGCCGTCACGAATGCGGTCGCCACCACGACGGGTCCGCTCGTGAACACCGCGCTGAACAGCGTGATCCCGCTCGTGCAGCCCGCGCTCGCCGCGATCACCGGACCGGTGCTCTCGACGCTCGATCCCGTTCTGCAGGGCGTGCTGTCGCAGGTCGCGACCATCACCATCAACGAGCAGCCGGCGACAGGAGACATCCCCGGAGGGAGCTTCACCGTGCGCGCGCTCGGCGTGAATCTGCTCCCCGCCGTCGGTGGCGGAGTCTCGCTCGACCTCGGATCGTCGACGGTGAAGGCCGCGGCGGCGGCCGTCCCCGCGATCGACGCGGCCGCCACGGTCCAGGCGGGAACCAACCTCCCTGTGACGGGCTCGGGATGGCCTGCGAACACGCAGGTCACCATCCAGGTGACCACCGCCGGCGGCGGCATCGTCAACGACCCGTTGCCGGTCACGACCGATGCCAACGGCGCCTTCACCTTCGCGTACGGGATTCCGGTGGCGACGCCGCCGGGCACCGGCTACATCGTGACGGCGACCGACGGCACCAGCACGGCGACGGACACCACCGAGGTCACTGCTGCGGCAGCCATCGACGCGGCACCCGCGGTGCAGGCGGGCACGAATCTCGGTGTCTCGGGAACCAACTGGCCCGCGAACACCCAGGTGTCGGTGCAGCTGCGGGCTCCCGGCGGCGGTGCGAACATCGGTGGTCCCGAACTCGTGACCACCGACGGCTCCGGCACGTTCACGCTGGCCTATCCCGTCCCGGCGGGAACGCCGGCGGCGACCGGATACGAGGTCACGGCATCGGTCGGCGCCCAGACGGCGACCGACACCACCGAGGTGACGGCTGCGCCGGTCGCGTCGATCGACGCAGCCGCGACCGTCCAGGCGGGCACGAGCCTTCCCATCACCGGCACGAACTGGCCTGCGAACACGCAGGTGTCGGTGCAGCTGACGGCTCCCGGCGGGGGCGCGAACGTCGGCGGGCCGGTCACGGCGACCTCCAACGCATCCGGCGAGATCACGCTCGACTACCCGGTTCCCGCGTCTGCGGCGCCGGGCGCGGCGTACACCGTGACCGGGACGGCAGGAGCGGTCACCGCGATCGACACCACCGAGGTGACGGCGGCGGCGACCGTCGACGCGGCGGCGACCGTGCAGGCAGGGACG
The DNA here is from genome assembly GCF_034650155.1 of Microbacterium sp. STF-2. Lineage (NCBI taxonomy): Bacteria > Bacillati > Actinomycetota > Actinomycetes > Micrococcales > Microbacteriaceae > Microbacterium > Microbacterium sp. STF-2. The sequence goes on along the minus strand of NZ_JARKMW010000002.1, from coordinate 769,175 downwards.
TCGCTTCCGGTCACCGGAGCGAACTGGCCGGCGAACACGCAGGTGTCGGTGCAGTTGACGGCTCCCGGCGGCGGGAACGTCGGCGGTCCGGAGACGGTGACGACGGATGTGTCCGGCGGCTTCACGCTGGACTATCCGGTGCCGGCCTCTGCGACTCCCGGAGCGGGCTACACCGTGACGGCGACCGTCGGCACCCAGACCGCGACCGACACCACCGAGGTCACGGCCGCGGCGGCCGTCGACGCAGCGGCGACGGTGCAGGCAGGAACGTCGCTTCCGGTCACGGGGACGAATTGGCCGGCGAACACGCAGGTGTCGGTGCAGCTGACCGCTCCCGGCGGTGGTGCGAACGTCGGCGGTCCGGAGACGGTGACCACCGACGGCACGGGCGGCTTCACGCTCGACTACCCGGTGCCGGCCTCTGCGACCCCCGGCGCGGGCTATACCGTGACGGCGACCGTCGGCACCCAGACCGCGATCGACACCACCGAGGTGACGGCGGCGGCCGCGATCGACGCGGCGGCGACCGTGCAGGCCGGCAGCGATCTGCCTGTCACCGGGACGAACTGGCCGGTCGACACCGAGGTGTCGGTGCAGCTGACCGCTCCCGGCGGTGCGGCCATCGGCACGCCTCGAACCGCCACGACCGGTGCTCTCGGCGGCTTCGCACTCGACTACCCGGTTCCGGCCGGCACACCCGCAGGGACCGGCTACACGGTCACGGCTTCGGTGGGCGCGCAGACGGCGACCGACACGACGGAGGTCACAGCGGCTCCGGTCGTGGTGGATGCGGCGGCGCAGGTCCCCGCGGGCACGAACCTGGCCGTCACCGGTTCCGGGTGGCCGGTGAGCTCCTCGGTGTCGTTGCAGCTGACGGCTCCGGGCGGCGGCGCCGACGTCGGCGGTCCGGTGACCGCGACCACGGATGCCTCCGGTGCCTTCACGGCGAGTTATCCGGTTCCGGCCGGCACCACGCCGGGAACGGGCTACACGCTCACGGCGACCGCGGGTGCGGTCACCGGATCGGACACCACCGAGGTGACTGCGGGCGATCCGGGCGACGTCAACACGAACGCGGCAGCCTCGGCGTCCGCCTCGGCTGACGCGACGGCAGACGGTGACCCGTCGGCTCAGGCCGCTGCGGAAGCCGCTGCCCTCGCGGATGCCACTTCCGCCGCCTCGGCGGCAGCGACGGCTGATGCCACGTCGGCGGCTCAGGCCGCGGCGACGACCGATGCCTCGACCACCGCGACCACGGATGTGACCTCCGCGGCCAACGCCTCGGCGGCCGTCGCGGCGCAGGCGGCCGCGCAAGCGGACGCCTCGGATGATGCCAACGCGGCGGCATCGACGGCGGCGGAGTCGAACTCCTCGGCCTCGTCGGAATCGGCAGCGACCACGGATTCGTCCACGGACGCATCGTCTGAGGCTTCGGCGAACACGAACGCGACAGCCTCGGCATCCGCTTCGGCCAACGCCGATGCCACTACCGCCGCGGTCGCCGAAGCGTCCGCGCAGGCGGCGGCCTTCGCCGACGCCACGGCGGAGGGATCGGCTGCGGCCGACCCGGCGGCGGAAGCGGCATCGGAGGCAGCGGCGACCGCGACCTCGTCCACGGCGGCGACGGCGGATGCCACCTCGGAGGCGAACGCCGGCGCGGCGATCGCCGCCCAGGCGGCAGCGCTGGCCGACGCCACGACGAACACCGCGGCCGACACATCGGCCACGTCGGATGCGAGTACGAGCGCGGCGTCGAACGCGAGCGCGGCAGCCATCGCGAACGCCTCGACCGATGCGTCTTCGGATGCGGTCGCCTCGGCGGACGCATCGGCGGAGATCAACACCAACGCCTCCGCGTCGGCGTCGGCCTCTGCGCAGGCCGACGACGACAGCAACGCCTCGGCGGAAGCAGCGGCAGTGGCTGCGGCACTCGCAGACGCGACCAGCCAGGCATCCGCTGCGGCGGATGTGTCGGCCAACGCCGCGGCCCAGGCGGCGGCGACCACCGATGCCTCCACGGATGCCTCGACCACGGCCACCACAGCGGCGAATGCCTCTGCGGCGGCAGCGGCTCAGGCGGCAGCGCAGAACGACGCGACCTCCACCAGCGCGGCGGATGCCTCGGCTTCGGCCGATGCGGATCCGAACGCCTCGGCGGCAGCGGCGGCGAACGCCTCGTCGTCGGCCACGGCATCGGCATCGGCTGCAGCTGACGCCTCGGCCGAAGCCACGGCTGCGGCATCCGCCGATGCCACCGCCAGCGCCTCGGCGGACGCGGCGGCCGACCCGACCGGGAACATCGCCATCGCGCTCAAGTCCCCGGTGCTGGAGCGTGGCAAGCAACAGACCGCGGTCGGCACGGGCTTCAGGCCCGGCGAGACGGTGACGGGTGTCATGACCTCCGCCCCCGTGGCGCTGGGAACCCAGGTCGCGAACGCGCAGGGCACGGTCACCTTCACCTGGACCGTTCCCACCGACACCGATCTCGGAACCCACACCGTGACGCTGACCGGAGCGACGTCCGGCAGCGTATCGGCCTCGTTCCAGGTGGTGGCGTCGGGTCTGGCCACGACAGGCGGACAGGTCCAGGGCGGATGGATCGCTCTGGCCGCACTGCTCCTCATGCTCGGCCTGGGGGCGATGAGACTCGCGAGATCCCGACGGCCCCGGGTGCAGACGGAGTGATCGCGATGCAGGAACGCTGAGTGGTCGGGACCGTTTCCCCACGGCGGTCCCGACCCTCGGCGGTACGGAGGGAAGTGAATGAGCACGAAACTCGAGTCCTCACTGGAGACCGACGTGTCCGCGTCGGGTGACACGGCCGTGGTGCGTCCGCGTCCGACCTGGTGGGTGAAGCTCATCGCCTTCGCCGCCTGCCTCCTGACGTTGTGGCATATCGGGGCGTCCTTCCTGTGGATCGCGCCGTACTCCGCCCTGCGGGAGATCCCCACGCAGGAGGTGCTGGCCGGGTACATGCTGCCGATGTTCGGACAGTCCTGGAGCGTCTTCGCGCCGGAGCCGATCAACGGCGACTACCACTTCAACGTCCGTGCCGTCATCGAGAAGGACGGCGAGCAGGTCGAGACCGGCTGGGTCAGCGCCACCGACGTCGAGCTGTCGATGATCCGCTACAACCTCTTCCCGCCCCGCGCCGGTATCCAGTCCAGCGAGGTGGCGAGTGGACAGATGAACGCCTACAACAAGCTGAACGCCGATCAGCAGGCCGTGGTCGGTCTTGACTTCGCGAAGGACGACGGGGAGGAGTGGATGGTGCGCTCGTTCGAGAAGCTCGAGGGCGACAACCCGTCGACGGAGGCGTACATGGCCGAAGAGCACCTCTCCACCGCGTACGCGACCCAGGTGGCCTATGCGATCTGGGGTGCGGATGCCGTGGTCAAAGTGCAGTACCGCGTGAGTCGTCAGAACGTGGTCCCGTACGAGGATCGCAACGATCCGAGCGCACAGCGGCCCGATCCGACGTTCTCGACCACCGGATGGAGACTTCCCATAGAAGAGGAAGGGCAGAGCCGTGAGAACTTCGCGGACACCTTCCGCGCCCAGTTCGAGAGGATCCAGCCGTGAGCGCGCCGACGAGGACTGCGCCGCGGAAGCCCGGCGCGAAGCAGGACGTGACGAAGAAGGAAGCCCTGCCCCGGAGCACGACGACCGCGCCGGCGCCGGTGTCCACGCCTCCCGCTCCTCCTCGTGAACCCGCGCCCGCTCCTGCGAGCACTGTGCCCCCGCGGTCGTTCCTCACTCGGCTGCTGACGTTCGCCTCGTCGATGATCGGCGGGCTCTGGGCGATGGTGCTCTCGGCGATCGACCGCATCTCTGCTTTCGTCGGCGACTGGCTCTTCAACAGCAAGAAGGCACTCTACGGGCTCGCGGTCACACGTATCCTCTTCGGCGTCACCGCCATCGGCCTGCTGGCCTCGAACTTCAGCACCCGCCTCTACACGTTCGGATCCGGATCGGCCTGGAACGGCGAGCTCGCCGAGCCGGTGAGCGAGTTCCCGAAGATCTGGGTGTTCAGCGCCTTCCATGCCGCGATGGGCAACGACGTGCTGTACACGGCGCTCTACCTCCTCCTCGGAGTGCTCGCGGTGCTGTTCGTCCTGGGGTGGCGGTTCCGGATCGTGCTCCCGATCTTCTTCTGCCTCTGGGTGGGCTTCATCGAGGCCAACGACATGGTCGGCGATCAGGGCGACAACATGTTCCGCATCGCCCTGCTGCTGCTGTTCTTCGCCGACCCCGCGGCCCGGTGGTCGCTGGACGCGAGGCGTCGGGCGAAGTCGGGGGAGTGGTTCGCCCCGAACAGCCAGCCGGCGCTGCTGGGAACCATGTTCCACAACCTCGCCCTCGTCGCCCTCACCGCGCAGGTGTGCTTCGTGTACGCCTCGGGGGCGCTGTACAAGGCGGGGGGTGCCCCGTGGGAAGAGGGGTACGCGATCTACAACCCGCTGCAGACGGCACGGTTCGGTACCTGGCCGGTGCTCAGCGACCTCGTCACCGCCTGGGGGCCGATGGTCACGATCGCGAGCTGGGGGTCGATCATCCTGCAGGTCGCCTTCCCCCTCATGCTGTTGACTCGTCCGACGCGGCTGATCGGCCTGCTCGGCATCCTCTCCTTCCACATCGGCATCGCGGTGCTCATGGGACTGCCGTGGTTCTCGCTCACGATGATCGCGATCGATGCGATCTTCATCCGTGACCGGACCTGGGGGCGGTTGAGTGCGGGGACGAGACGGCGCTGGCGGGAGGCCGGGGTCGAGCGGCAGCCGACGACGCCGCGAACGGTGAGCCCCGACGCGGAGGCGCAGGCGCGGACTGTGGTCTGACGACAACGCGGCGGGGAGATGTGCCCGCCGGCTGTTGGAGGAAGTGGACAGAGCACTTCGCCCGTGGTTGTGGCAGACCTACCATGGCAGTATTCCCACTTCCCTCTGAGAGGAACGCTCATGGTCGACGCCGCCGTCCGTCCGAAGACGACTCGCCCCTCCACCGACACCGCGGATGCGCACCTGCGCCTGGATGTCGCCCGCGTCAACGACGCCCTGATGGGCACGTGGGGTGACGTGCGCCGCCAGGCCCGCGAGATGATCAAGGACTCGGCGTTCTGGCGCAAGGATGAGCTCGGCAAGGACGAACACCGCGAGCGCGTGCTCAGCCAACTGCACCTGCTGGTCGAGAACAAGGCCGTGCACCGCGCGTTCCCCAAGTCGCTCGGCGGCGAGGAGAACAACGGCGCCAACATCGCCGGCTTCGAGGAGCTCGTGGTGGCCGACCCCAGCCTGCAGATCAAGTCGGGCGTGCAGTGGGGGCTCTTCGGCTCGGCGATCCTGCAGCTCGGCACCGAGTCGCACCACGCGAAGTGGCTCCCCGGGGTGATGGACCTCTCCATCCCCGGCGCCTTCGCGATGACCGAGATCGGTCACGGCTCCGACGTCGCGGCCGTCGGAACGACCGCGACCTACGACCCCGAGACGGAGGAGTTCGTCATCAACACCCCGTTCCGCGGGGCGACGAAGGAGTACCTCGGAAACGCGGCCCTGCACGGGGTCGCGGCGACCGTGTTCGCGCAGCTGATCACGAACGGCGTGAACCACGGCGTGCACTGCTTCTACGTGCCGCTGCGCGGCGACGACGGCGTCGATCTTCCCGGCATCGGCCGCGAGGACGACGGCCTCAAGGGTGGGCTCAACGGTATCGACAACGGGCGCCTCTCGTTCGACCACGTGCGCATCCCACGCACCAACCTCCTCAACCGCTACGGCGATGTCGCGGCCGACGGCACGTACTCCAGCGCGATCGACAGCCCCGGCCGCCGCTTCTTCACCATGCTCGGCACCCTCGTGCAGGGGCGCGTGTCGCTCGACGGCGCGGCGTCCTGGGCCTCGGCTCTCGGCCTGCACATCGCGATCACCTATGCCACCCAGCGCCGCCAGTTCGACGGCGCGGACGGGCAGGAGGTCGTGCTCATGGACTACGGCAAGCACCAGCGCCGTCTGCTCCCGCGTCTGGCCACCACGTACGCGCAGATCTTCGCGCACGACGAGTTCCTGCAGAAGTTCGACGGCGTCTTCTCCGGTCGCACCGACACCCCGGCCGACCGCGAAGACCTCGAGACGCTGGCTGCGGCTCTCAAGCCGCTGTCGACGTGGCATGCGCTCGACACGCTGCAGGAGGCCCGTGAGGCCACCGGCGGCGCCGGGTTCATGTTCGAGAACCGTCTGGTGGGTCTGCGCGCCGACCTCGATATCTACGTGACGTTCGAGGGCGACAACAACGTGCTGCTGCAGCTCGTCGGCAAGCGTCTGCTCACCGACTACGCCAAGCAGTTCCAGGGCAAGGATGCGGCGGCGCTCGCGAAGTTCGCTGTCGGGATGACGGCGGGCAAGCTGTTCCACGGCGCCGGCCTGCGTCAGCTCGGTCAGGCCGTCTCCGACTTCGGACAGGTGAGCCGCTCGGTCGAACGGGGCCTGCGCGAGGAGCAGCAGCATGACCTGCTCGCGGGCCGTGTGCAGCAGATGGTGGCCGACATCGCCTCGCGTCTGCGCCCCGGCGCGAAGGATAAGGCACTCGGAGCCCGCCTGTTCAACGAGAACCAGGCAGAGCTCATCGAGGCGGCCCGCGCGCACGGCGAACTGCTGCAGTGGGAGGCGTTCACCGACGCCGTGCACCAGATCGACGACGAGGACACGAAGAAGGTGCTCACCTGGCTGCGTGACCTGTTCGGTCTGCAGCTCATCGAGAAGCATCTCGCCTGGCACCTCATCAACGGACGCCTGTCGACGCAGCGCGCCGCGGCCGTGTCGAGCTATATCGATCGCCTGTGCACCCGCCTGCGCCCGTATGCGCTCGACCTCGTGAACGCGTTCGGCTACGAGCCCGAGCACGTGCGTGCCCCCATCGCGAGCGGTCTGGAGAAGCAGCGTCAGGATGAGGCCCGTGCGTACTACGCCGACCTCGCGGCGACCGGCCGGGCGCCGATCCAGGAGAAGGCGCTGAAGAAGAAGCAGCGCTGACCCCGCCCGCGGTTCATGGTCCAGGAATCCCGCCCCGTCTTCACGATCGAGGCGGGATTCCTGTGTCGGGTGTCGTTCTCAGGGCGCCGTGGTGAGGTCCACGCCGCGCGCGGCGGCCAGCGCCTGGAGCTTCTCGGCGGCATCGGTCTCGACGCACACGCATGCCTGCAGCCCCACCGCGTCTTCGTCGCGCAGGAGGTAGTAGCTGTCGGTGTCGGTCAGCTGCGCGCCGCCGGCATCGAAGAACAGCCACCGCACCCGGACGAGCACGAGACGGTCGGAGAGATCGCGGCGCTCGCGCAGCTCGAATCCGACGGAGGCCAGCCCCAGTCGCTGGTAGATCGGATAGGACTGCCGCAGACCGTCGATCATGGCGTCGCGGGATTCCAGCACACCAGAGGAGCGGTCGTTCACGATCGTCCCCGGCGTCGACCACAGCCCCGCCGCGGTCTCGGCATCGAACGCGGTGAGGCTGTCCGCGTAGCGGGTGAGGTACTCGGAGATCGTGTCGTCGGTGGTGGTCATGGCGCGAGTCTAGACGCGGCCGAGCGGAGCGCCCCCGGCCTTGACAATCGCCGATCCGCGCGGATGGCCGATTCCCATCCGAGGCTGGGTAGTCTCGGCAGGTACCCGATCCGAGGAGTCCGAGATGTCTGCCGTGAACGCCTATGCCGCACCCCGTGAAGCGGCCCCGCTCGAGAAGACCGTGATCGAACGGCGCGAGCTCGGCCCACTCGACGTGCTGATCGACGTCGCCTTCGCCGGGATCTGCCACTCCGATATCCACACCGTGCGCGGCGACTGGGGTCCGCAGCAGTATCCGCTCGCTCCCGGGCATGAGATCACCGGCACGGTGGCGGCAGTCGGCGCGGACGTCACCCGGCACGCGGTGGGCGACCGCGTCGGCGTCGGATGCCTGGTGAATTCGTGCGGCGAGTGCCGCAACTGCCTGCGCGACGAGGAGCAGTTCTGCACACAGGGGGCCGTGCTCACTTATGGCAGCACCGACCGTGACGGCACCGTCACCCAGGGCGGGTACTCCGAGCAGGTCGTCGTGACCGAGGCCTTCGTCCTGCGCATCCCCGATGCTCTGGCGCTGGATGTCGCTGCACCCCTGCTGTGCGCCGGCATCACGACCTACTCGCCGCTGCGGCACTGGAACGTCGGACCCGGCACTCGTGTCGCGGTCGTCGGTCTCGGCGGACTCGGGCACATGGGCGTGCAGATCGCGCACGCGCTCGGCGCCGAGGTGACCGTGCTCTCGCAGACCCTGAGCAAGAAGGACGACGGTCTGCGTCTCGGTGCCGACCACTATCGCGCCACGAGCGACCGCGAGACCTTCCGCGACCTGCGGTCGTCGTTCGACGTGATCCTCAACACGGTGAGTGCCGTGATCGATCTGCGCTCGTACCTGAGCCTGCTCGACGTCGGCGGAGCCATGGTGTGCGTCGGTGCTCCCGGCGAGCCCCTCGAGGTCGGCGTGATGTCGCTGATCGGCGGACGCCGCTCGCTCGCCGGCAGCAACATCGGCGGCATCCGCGAGACTCAGGAGATGCTCGACTTCTGTGCAGAGCACGGCATCGCCGCCGAGATCGAGACCATCCCCGCCTCCGACATCAACGCGGCCTATGAGCGCGTGCTGGCGTCGGACGTGCGGTACCGGTTCGTGATCGACGCGGCCACGTTCGGTTGAAGGCGGTGTCGGTCACCGCGGCTAGCCTGAGCGGATGACCTCTCTTCTCACGGGCCCCGACGCCCGCGACCGCTGCGCCTGGGTGGGCGACGACGACGAGTACCGCCGCTATCACGACGAGGAGTGGGGCACGCCCCTGCACGGCGATCGTGCGCTGTTCGAGAAGATGGCGCTCGAGGGCTTCCAGGCGGGGCTCTCGTGGATCACGATCCTGCGCAAGCGACCGCGGTTCCGCGAGGTGTTCGCAGGATTCGAGCCCGGGGTCGTCGCGGAGTTCGACGAGTCCGACGTCGAGCGTCTGATGGGCGATGCCGGCATCGTCCGCAACCGCGCGAAGATCGAGGCGACCATCGGCAACGCCCGCATCGTCCGGGGCATGGCCGAGGGCGAGTTCGACGCGCTCATGTGGTCGTTCGCTCCGACGGCCGCGGGCGATCGCCCGGCATCCTTCGCCGACGTCCCGGCGGTCACGCCGGAATCGACCGCGCTGAGCACAGAGCTGCGCCGTCGCGGATTCCGCTTCGTCGGGCCGACCACGATGTACGCGCTGATGCAGTCGGGCGGGATGGTCGACGACCACATCTCGGGGTGCTGGCGAGCCTGACCTCGGCGATGGGCAAATATCCCCATCGAGCAGTATTCCAGGACGCAGTTAGGATGAACGGGTGCTCGGTGGGCCCGTCGGGACTGCACAGGAGCAATCGAAGAGTGTCACCCTGGGGGGGAACCGGGAATGAAGGCGTTGTCATGGATGCGCGCACGACCGAAGACGCTGGCGTCGGCCGCCGGCGTCACCGTCGGCGTCATCGCCATCACCACGATGGCTTTCACCTATGAGGGATTCCCGACCACCAAGGTCGATCTGAACGACGGCGGCGTCTGGATCACCAAGACCTCGAGCCTGCTCGTCGGGCACTTCAACAACGAGTCGACCGTCCTCGACGGTGGCCTGCGCACCACGGGTGAGAACTACGACATCCTGCAGGACACGAGCAACATCCTCGTCGTCGATGAGAACGCCTCGACCCTGACCGCCGTCGATCCGGCACGCGTCTCGCTCAACGACTCCGCGAAGGTCCCCTCCTCCTCGAAGGTCGCGCTGGGCAACCGCACGGCCGCGATCCTCGACCAGAAGACCGGCGAGCTCTGGGTCGTTCCGGCGCAGGGTGTCTCCTCCTTCGAAGCCGAGGTCAACGAGCCGGTGGCGGAGCTGGGAGCCGGTGCCGACGTCGCGGTGGCCAAGGACGGCACCGTCTTCGGACTCGCGCCGGAGCGCGGCGAGGTCGTCACCGTCCCTGTGGACAACGAGGGGGAGGCGCTCGACGCCTCCGCAGCCTCGGTCGGCGATCTCGATGCGGCCGCGAAGCCGACCATCACAGCCGTTGGACGCACACCGGTCGTGCTCGATCGCGCCGCCGGGGTCGTGACCTCGCCCGGTGGCATGCGCACCGAGATCCGCGGTGCCGACAAGGCGGTCCTGCAGCAGTCGTCCGAGAACACCGACGCGGTGGCGATCTCGACTGCGAACGCCCTCGTCAGCGTCCCCCTCGACGGCAGCGAGCCGACCGAGGTCGACGCGGGGGGCGACGGCACCGCGGCCGCTCCCGTCTGGCTGCGCGGATGCACCTACGGCGCGTGGGCCGGCACGGCGACCTTCATCCGCGAGTGCCCGGGCACGACCAACGACGTCAACGCCCAGGTCGAGGGCGCCGAAGACGCGAAGAGCCTCGTGTTCCGTGTCAACCGCGACGTCATCATCCTCAACGACGCCGTGGGCGGCGCGGCCTGGCTGGCCAACGAGAGTCTGCAGCGCGTCGACAACTGGAACGACCTCACCCCGCCGGAAGGCGAGACCGAGAACGAGGACGACTCGACCGAGGAGACCGTCGAGACGACGCTCCCGGAGCGCAAGGAGGAGAACACTCCTCCGATCGCCGAGGACGACACCTTCGGCGTGCGCCCCGGTGTCACGACCATGCTCCCGGTGCTCGACAACGACAACGACCCCGACGGCGACGTCCTGGTCGCCACGCTCGCCGAGGCCCAGCCCGCGATCGGCACGATCCAGCAGGTGCAGAACGGCGGATCACTGCAGATCGCGGTCGAGGAGGGCGCGTCCGGCTCGACGACGTTCACCTACGAGGCCGATGACGGCCGCGGTGGCAAGGACACGGCGGCCGTCACGCTGACCGTCTTCGACAAGAGCGTCAACACCGCCCCTGTCCCCAAGCGCAGGACGACCTTGACGGTCGAGACCGGCGGCACGATCTCGTACAACATCCTCCCGGACTGGATCGACCCGGAGGGCGACGACGTCTACCTCAAGGACGTGGTCGCCGCTCCCGGAGACGAGGTCGACTTCAACACCGACGGTCAGATCACCTACAAGGCCACGGCGAGCCAGCAGGGGCACAAGGAGGTGCAGGTCACGGTCGCCGACGGATACGGCGAGACGGCCACCGCCACGGTGATCCTCGACGTGCGGCCGGAGGGCTCGACGAAGCCGAAGACCAACGCCGACCACGTCGTCACCCGCGTCGGCGAGCAGGTCACGGTGGCGCCGCTCGCCAACGACACCAGCTCGGGCCGAGAGCTGCTGCGTCTCGGGCGCGTGAACGAGGTCCCCGGCGCGACCATCGTGACCGACGGCCCCAACAAGACGTTCACATTCACCGCCGATGCCCCCGGCACCTACTACGTGCTGTATCTCGCGACCGCCGGTCCCGAGAACGGCGAGGGGATCGTGCGCGTCGACGTGCTGGAGGCGAGCGAGACGGATCTGCCCCCTGTCGCCGTGCGCGACGTGGCGCTGCTGCCGACCGGTGGTGACGTGCTCATCGGTGTGCTCGCGAACGATGTCGACCCCGCCGGCGGCATCCTCGTCGTGCAGTCGGTCTCGATCGAGGACGACTCCGGCGTCTCGGTGTCGGTCATCAACCATGAGACCCTCCGTATCACCGACCAGGGATCGCTCACCGATCAGGCCCGCATCAAGTACCGGATCTCGAACGGTTCCAAGTCGGCCGAGGGCGAGGTCGTGGTGATCCCGATCCCCGCGCCCGACCAGCTCCTCCAGCCGGTCGTGAACGACGACACCGCGATCGTGCGTGCCGGCGACGTCGTCACCATCCCGGTGCTCGACAACGACACGCATCCGAACGACGACGTCATGCACGTCGTGCCCGAGCTGGTCGAGCCCCTCGTCGACCCGGAAGACGGCGAGGCGTTCGTCTCGCAGGACACGATCCGCTTCAAGGCCGGACCCGTCGCGAAGACGGTCTATCTGACGTATGAGGCCGTCGACTCCCGCCAGCAGAAGGACGCCGGCTACGTCACGATTCAGATCCTCCCCGTCGACGCGGACACCAACGCCGCTCCACGCCCTCAGGATCTCGTTGCGCGCGTGCTCGCCGGATCCACCGCGAACATCGCCGTGCCTCTGGACGGCATCGACGCCGACGGCGACTCGGTCGAGCTGATCGACATCGCCTCCAGCCCCACGAAGGGCCGCATCACCGAGACCGCGCAGAACTACTTCACCTACGAGGCGTTCGACGACTCCTCCGGTGTCGATGTGTTCCGCTATCGAGTGCGCGACCGCCTCGGCAAGGAGGGCATCGCCACGATCCGCGTGGGCATCGCTCCGGGCGAGCAGGTCAACCAGAGGCCCTTCGCGGTGAAGGATGCCGTGGTCGTGCGACCCGGCCGTGAGATCTCGGTACCGGTGATGCTCAACGACTCCGACCCCGAGGGCGACAAGATCAGTCTCGTCAAGGACGGTCTCGAGGTTCCGACCGACACGGGGATCACGGCCCGCGTCTCGGGTGACCGCGTGCTGGTGCAGGCGCCGAACCGCGAGCTCGAGACGTCGCTGCAGTACACGATCCGCGATGCGCGGGGCGCGGAAGCCACCGCGGCCCTGCAGATCACGGTCGACGAGGACGTGCCGTTGCAGGCGCCCGTCGCGCGAGACGACCGCGTGCGCCCGACCGACCTCACCGACGGCACGATGAGTGCCGACCTCGACATCCTCAAGAACGACGAGGACCCGGACGGCACGACCGACCGCCTCAAGCTCGCGCTCGGTGAAGGCGCCACGCAGCTCGAGAACGGCAAGGTGCGGGTCACCGTGACGGAGAACCTGCAGCTCATCCGCTACACGATCACCGACCAGGACGAACTGGCCGCATCGGCCTTCATCTTCGTTCCCGCCGAAGCGGACCTCCGGCCGATCCTCGACTCGACGAAGCCGCTCGAGGTCATGAGCGGCGAGACCAAGGAGATCCCGCTCTCGAAATTCGTCACCGTCGCCGGCGGCGGTACGGCTCGGATCACCGAACACGCCAAGGTCACCGCCGTGTATGCGAACGGCGACGACCTCGTGAAGGACGAGACGACGCTGGTCTACACCTCGGCCGACGGGTACTTCGGACAGGACTCGCTCACCTTCGAGGTCACCGACGGCACGGGCCCCGACGACCCCGAGGGCCGCACGGCGACGCTGAGCATCCCGATCAACGTGCTGCCGCCGGAGAACCAGCAGCCCGTGTTCACGGGGGCAGAGGTCATCGTCGCCCCGGGGGAGAAGGCGTCGACGCTCGACCTCGCTGCGCTCACGACCGACCCTGATCCGGAGGACGAGGGCACGCACAGGTACAAGTACGTCAGCGGCGCCGGCAAGGGCATCACCGCCAAGATCGATGGCTCGAAGCTGCTCGTGGAAGCGTCGTCGGATGTCGAGAAGGGCACGGTCGCCTCGCTCAAGCTCGAGATCACCGACGGAACGACCGAGGCGGTCGAAGGCACCGTGACCGTGCGCGTCGGCGCGTCGACCCGCCCACTGCCCGCGGCCAACACCGACACGATCTCGGAAGCGGATCAGGGCAAGAGCATCACGGTGCCCGTGCTCGCGAACGACTACAACCCGTTCCCGGAGACGCCGCTCAAGCTGATGACGGCCGCCACGGAGTCGGGCTCCGGCGGCGCGGCCGTCAAGGGCGATCAGGTGGTCGTCACGCCCGACCCCAGCTTCGTCGGGACCATGGTCGTGCGCTATCGCATCCAGGACGCGACGAAGGATGCCGAGCGCGAAGCCAACGGGCAGATCATCGTCACGGTGCAGGGTGTTCCGGACGCGCCGGGAACCCCTCTCGTCTCGAGCGTGCAGGACCGTACCGTCGTCGTCTCCTACGGGGCGCCGGCGAACAACGGCGCCGAGATCACGAAGTACACGGTGAAGTCCGTCAGCGGCAACCCGTACTCGAAGGAGTGCCGCTCCACCACCTGCACGCTGGACGGCTTGACCAACAACGTCGAATACACCTTCCAGGTGACCGCGACGAACCGCGTCGGCGAGTCGAAGCCGTCAGGCTCGTCGGCGGTCGCCCGTCCGGACGCTCGACCCGACACCCCGAACCCGCCGACCCTCGCCTTCGGCGACAAGTCGCTCAAGGTCTCCTGGGCCACCCCGACAACTCCCGGATCTCCGGTCGAGAGCTACACGCTGGAGATCTCCCCGGCTCCGCCGTCCGGGGTCTCGCAGAAGCAGGCCACCGGGAACTCGATGACCTGGGAGGGGCTCGAGAACGGCGGCATCTACCAGGTGCGCGTGCAGGCTCACAACCGCGCGCCCGAGCCGTCGAGCTGGAGCGGCTGGTCGGCGTCGGAGGTACCGGCAGGTCCGCCGATGCCCGCGGCCGCCCCCACCGTCGCGCAGCTGCAGGCCGTGGGCAGCCAGGCGCAGATGCAGGTGAGCTGGGTGCCGGGGAATCCCAACGGTGATCCGATCGACTCCTTCGAACTGCAGGTATGGGAGGGCGGAACGCTCCGCAACACACTCACCCCGGGGGCGTCCATACGGTCGCAAGCGGTCTCGGTCCCGACATCAGAGGTGCCGTACACCTACCGCATCCGTGCCCAGAACAAGGCGGGCTGGGGCGACTGGAGCCCCATGTCGGCACCGCGCCGCGGTGTGAACAAGCCCGACGCTCCTGTTCTCTCGGCCGTCACACCGGGCGATCGCTCGCTCACTCTCACCTGGTCGCGGAGCGCCCTCAACGGCGCGAAGACGACCGAGGTGCAGTACCAGTACTCGATCAACGGCGGTAGCAGCTGGGCGGCGATGCCGGGCAACAACGTGGTCACCGGACTCGCCAACGGAACCAACTACAACGTGCGGGTGCGCGCGGTCGCGACGGTCGACGGGTCGACGTACGCGAGCGATCCCTCCGGACAGATCGTCGGCAACCCGTACGGTCCGCTGAAGCAGCCGGCGGTCAGCGCTTCGCAGAACCCCACCAGCGTCACCTTCAACTGGGACGCGGGGCCCGCCGCGAACGGCCGCTCCATCAAGACCGTCCGCATCCGCATCGACGGCGGCGGCTGGCAGAACGTCGGCGCCAGCGGCAGCCGTACGGTCGGCGACGGGTACAGCCAGCGACACACGATCGACGTCGAGGTCACCGACCAGGCAGGCCAGCAGATCACCCGATCCGCGGAGCAGACGTCCGGACCGAAGCCCGACCCGCGCGCCTGGGTCACCTCGACCGGAAACGCGAACGGACAGCCCAACTGCAACGACGGCACGTGCGCATACTTCTACCTCACCGGCCGCGGCTTCCCGGCGAACTCCAGCATGTGGGTGCAGTGCGCCAGCAACGCGCCGCCTCCCTACGGCGGCACATTCGGCGGACGGACCGTCACGACCGACGGCAACGGCAACATCGATCAGCAGCTCGGCTGCTACCTCGGCATGCGCCGCGGGACGATCGAGGCCTGGGTCGTGATGGACGGCAAGGAATACGAACACAAGGTCTGGCAGTGATGCCGCGCGACACCTCTCCACGAGAACAAGGAACGACACCCTCATGACAATGACCCCCGAGCAGGCCGCCTGGTTCCAGGGCACCTTCCAGCGCCTCGTCGAGAACATCGACAAGGCCGTGCAGGGCAAGCAGGAGATCGTCGGCCTCGTGCTGGCCTCGATGCTCGCCGAGGGCCACGTGCTCCTCGAGGATGCACCGGGAACGGGCAAGACCAGCCTCGCCAAGGCGCTGGCCGCGACCGTGCAGGGCACCAGCGCGCGCATCCAGTTCACGCCCGACCTGCTGCCGTCCGATGTCACCGGCGTGACGATCTACGACCAGCAGTCGCACCGCTTCGAGTTCCACAAGGGCCCGATCTTCGCGTCGATCGTGCTCGCCGACGAGATCAACCGCGCATCGCCCAAGACCCAGTCGGCGCTGCTCGAGGTCATGGAGGAGTCGCGCGTCACAGTCGACGGCGTCACGCACGAGGCCGGTCGCCCGTTCCTCGTGATCGCGACGCAGAACCCCATCGAGCAGGCGGGCACCTACAAGCTGCCCGAGGCGCAGCTCGACCGCTTCCTGATCAAGACGTCGATCGGCTACCCCGACCTCGCCGTGACCGAGAGCATCCTCGCCGGTGCCTCTGACCGCAACCCCTCGGCCGGCCTGTCCGCGGTCATCACCACGAGCGCGGTGGCCGATATGGCCGACCTCGCCGCGACCGTGCACGTCGAGCCCGCCGTGCTCCGCTACGTGGCCGAGCTCGCCGAGGCCACGCGCGAGGACGGCGCCATCCGCCTCGGCGTCTCGGTGCGCGGGGCGATCGCGATGGTGCGCATGGCCAAGGTGTGGGCAGCGGCCCAGGGGCGCCACTTCGTGCTTCCCGACGACATCAAGGCCCTCGCCCGCCCGGTCTGGCAGCACCGCCTGCTTCTCGACGCCGAGGCCGAGTTCGCCGGCACCAGCAGCGACACCGTGATCGCCCGTGTTCTCGACGCGGTGGCAGCGCCTCAGGCCCGAGTGGCGGCCTGATGACCGCGGAGGCCCTTCCGGCGTCGACGCCGCAGATGGAGCGCGACGCCGGTTGGCGTGACATCGCGGCCGTCCTCGGTGCGCGCGCCCTGACGCGCCTCCGCAAGATCACCTCCGCCATCCGCCCGCTCGCCTGGGTGCTGATGGCCCTCGCCGTCGGCTTCTGGGTGCTCGGCCAGACCGCCGGATGGGCGGAGTTCACCATCGCCGCTGTCGTCATCGCGATCGCCGTGGTCCTGTGCGCGCTGTTCCTCATCGGCCGCACCGCCTACGACGTCGCGCTCGACCTCGCCCGCACCCGTGTGGTCGTGGGAGAGCGCGCGGTCGGTGCCCTGACCCTCGCCAACCGCGGCACCAGGGCCATCCTCCCGTCTCGTGTGGTGCTCCCCGTCGGTTCCGGACGCGGCGAGTTCGGCATCCAGCGACTCGCGCCGGGGGAGGAGGCGGAGGAACTCTTCGCGATCCCCACCCAGAAGCGCGGCGTGGTCAAAGTGGGGCCGGTGAGTGTCGTCCGCGGCGACCCGCTCGGCCTGTTCGAGCGGGCTCACCGTCGTGACGACCCTGTCGACCTCTTCGTGCACCCGCGCACCGTGCTGTTCGACGGTCAGTCGCTCGGCTACCTGCGCGACCTCGAAGGGCTTCCCGCAGCGGATCTGTCTCGCGACGATGTCTCGTTCCACGCCCTCCTGGAGTACCAGCCGGGCGACGACCTGCGTCACGTGCACTGGCGGTCGACGGCCCGCACCGGCACCATGATGGTCCGGCAGTACGAGGAGACCCGACGCTCGCACTTCGTGATCGGGCTCTCGCGCTCGCTCGCCGACTACGCCACCGAAGACGACTTCGAGCTCGGGGTCTCGGCTGCGGGGTCGATCGGCCTGCGCGCTCTGCGCGACTCTCAGCGCGTCGACATGCGCGTGCAGGGCCGGGAGCTTCCCGCGGGCACCGGCAAGCAGCTGCTCGACTCGCTCTCGGCCGTGGAGAACAGCAAGCCGAAGGAGGGCGGCATCGCCGAGCTCGCGGGCGTCGTGTCCGCCACCATGCCGTTGGCGAGCGTGGTGGTCCTGGTCTGCGGCGCTCGGGTGAAGTCCGACGATCTCCGCCTCGCGTGCGCGCGTCTGCCGTTCGGTGCCCGTGTCCTCGTCGTGGTCGCCGACACCACGGCCTCCGCCCCGGCGCTGCGCCGCATCGGCGATGCCGACGTCGTCACGGTGGGTGCGCTCGAACAGGTCCCGCTCGCTCTGCAGAAGGTGCTCGCATGACCGGGTCCTCCGCCGCGTTCGGCGACCTCCCCCTCCGCCGTTGGATCCTCGACCTGGGAGCGACGGCGCTCCTGGTCCTCACGGCCCTCGTGGGCTTCTGGCCGACGTTCGCCGGTCCGTCGTTCCTGCCCGCCGCCATCGGTGGAATCCTGATCGGCCTGGCGATCGCGGTCATCACGACCTGGCGTCATTGGGGCATCCTGATCATCGCGGGTCTCACGATCGCCGCGTACTTCGTGTTCGGCGGAGCTTTCGCTCTGCCGCAGACGTCGATCCTCGGCTTCATCCCGACCATCGAGACGCTGCAGAAGCTCGCGCTCGGGACGGTCACCGCGTGGAAGCAGATGCTCACCACGGTCGCCCCCGTCGCGGCGGCCGACGGACACCTCGTCGTCCCGTTCCTGCTGGCGCTGGTCGTCACCACCGTGACCGCCTCCCTCGCGCTCCGGCTGTCGCAGGTGGCGTGGGCCCTGATCCCCGCCGGCGTGCTGCTCATGCTGGTGATCGCGCTCGGCACGCCCGAACCCGCGTTCCCGCTCGTGCAGGGACTCGTGTTCGCGGTCGTGAGCATGTCGTGGCTCGCCCTTCGCCAGTTGTGGGCACCGCAGAACACGGCGATCTCCGTCAGCGAGGTCGATCCCTCCCGCGCCGCGCACATGCGCACCCGGCGTCTGCTCGCCGGGGTGGCCGTGCTGGCGATCGCCGGCGGCGCGGGGGTGGCAACGAGCGCCGTCGCGAACCCGGCGCAGCCACGACACGTGTTCCGCGACGTGATCATCCCGCCGTTCGACATCCGGGACTACCCGAGCCCCCTGCAGGCGTTCCGGAAGAACGTGCGCGACGAGGCGGACCAGACGCTCTTCACGGTGCAGGGCCTGCCCAAGGGCGCGCGCGTGCGCACCGCGGTCATGGACCAGTTCGACGGGATGGTCTACAACGTCACCGACGGCGGGCCCACCTCGTCGAGCGCCTTCAGCCCCCTGCGATCGAACATGTCGCCGGATGCCGAGGGTGTCCCGGTGACGCTCAACGTCGAGATCGGTGCGTATCGCGGAGTATGGATGCCCACCGCGGGCGAGCTGTCCGAGATCAGGTTCTCCGGCGACGATGCCGAGCAGCTGCGCCGCGGCACCTACGTGAACACCGAGACGGGTACCGCCGTCTCCACCACGAAGCTGACGAAGGGTGACGAGTACACGGTGGATGCCGTGATGCCGAACGTACCCGACGACGAGCAGCTCGCCGAGGTGCCGTTCGGCAAGGTGTCGATGCCGAAGCCGAGCAACGTGCCGGAAGAGCTCACAGCCCTCGCCGCCGAGACCATCGCCGGTGCCGAGACGCCGATCGAGCGGGTGCGGGCCCTCGAGAACTTCCTCTCCAAGGAGGGCTTCTTCAGCCACGGGCTCGAGGGAGAGGTCATCTCCCGCGCCGGCCACACCGCCGAGCGCATCTCGACGCTCGTCGGCGGGGAGCAGATGATCGGTGACGACGAGCAGTACGCCGTCGCCATGGCGCTGCTCGCCGGGCAGGTCGACATCCCCGCCCGGGTGGTCATGGGCTATTACCCCGACGAGGACAAGGCAGGCGAAGCCACGTTCGCCGCCACCGGCGACAACGTGCACGCCTGGGTCGAGGTCAACTTCGAGGGACTCGGGTGGATGGCGTTCAACCCCACCCCGCCCGAAGACCAGGTGCCGAACGACCAGAACACCAAGCCGCGCGTCGACCCGAAGCCGCAGGTGCTGCAGCCGCCCCCTCCGCCGCAGGAACCCGTCGACCTGCCACCCACCCTGCCCGACGACCGCGAGGCCGAGGACGAGAGTCTGAACCTCGCGGGCATCATCGGGGCGATCCTCGTGATCGGCGGCATCTCCCTCGGAGTGATCGCACTTCTGGCATCGCCCTTCATCGTGATCGGCGCGTGGAAGGCGGCGAAGCGTCGTTCCCGCCGCGCGGCCGCGCGCACCGCCGACCGCATCAGCGGCGGCTGGGACGAGCTCACCGACCGTGCTGTCGACTACGGCGCCCGCATCCCTCCCGGAGGCACGCGGATCGAAGAGGCGGCGGTCGTGGCGTCGTCGCTCACGGTCCCGCAGGTCACCGCCCTCGCCGAGCGGGCCGACGCCGACGTGTTCGGCCCCGCCGAGCCGAGCCCGGAGGATGTCGAGTCCTTCTGGCACGAGGTCGACGACATCGTCGGCGGACTGGGCAAGGAGGCCGGCTTCTGGAAGCGCCTCCAGGCGCGACTGAGCGTCCGCTCCCTGATCGGCGGCACCGCCATCTCGAACGGATTCCAGAACCTGAAGGACGCGGCGGCCGTGCGCGTCCGCCGCGAACCTGGCACCATCAAGAACAGCACGACGCCCCCGTCCCCCGAGAGCGAGACCTCATGACGCAGCCCGCGCCCGACCAGATCGCGCCGGTCTCCCGTCGCGCCGTCGCCTATCTCATCGACGCCTTGATCGCCGGGGGCCTCGCGATCGTGCTCGGCGGCGGACTCCTCGTCGCCGTGTCGCTCGCCGGCAGCGTCGAGGCCGGCCTCGGAGTCCTGCTGATCGGCGGCCCCGTGGTGAGCCTGGTGCTGCTCGGCTGGTTCTTCGTCTACACGGTGATGCAGGCGGGGGCCGGCTCGATCGGCATGCGCGCTCAGAGTCTGAAGCTCGCCTCGGCCGCGGACGGGAGTCCGCTCGGCTTCGGACGCACGCTGCTGCGCAACGTCATCTTCGGCCTCGCCGCCTCCGTCGTCGTGGGGTACTTCACCCCGCTCTTCGACGGCTCCGGACGGTTCCAGGGGTGGCACGACAAGGTCGCCGGATCCCTGATGCTGGACGCGCGGGTACCGGCGCCCGTCGGGGCGGACGCCGCGGCGCCCGCTTCGGCTCCGACGGTGCGGGCTGCCGCGGTCGGGCCGGCTGCGGCTCCGACGGCGCAGGCGCCAGCGATCCCCGGTCTCCCGCAGCCGCCGGCAGCAGCCCCGGCTGCGCCCGCCTCTCCGGCACCGGCCTCCATCCCTCCGCGACCGGCCGCCCCCGCGGCGCCCGTCGCCGAGGCGGGATCGCTCATCGCCTTCGTTCCCGGCATCACGCAGGACGCCCCCGTGCGGTCCGCGCCGGCGGTGGAGCCCGAACCCGAGATCGACGCGACCATCCAGCAGCACCCGGTGGCTCCCGTCGCACCGCCTGCGCCGCCAGTGCCCCCGGTGCCGGCAGCCGCGCCTGTCCCGGACGCCTCGGCTGCTCCGGCGGCTCCCTCCTCGGCGGTCGTCGAGGAGGACGATCTCGAGGACACCAGGATCAGTGTTCCGGGGCATCGCCTCGTCTTCACCTGGGATGACGGCACGCGAGTATCCGTCTCACGACGCACGGTGTTCGGGCGCAACCCTGCCCCGGAAGAGGGAGCCACGCTCGTCCCCGTGCGCGACGAGACGCTCTCCCTCTCGAAGACGCACTTCGAGGCCGCAGCGGAGACGTCGGGCGGGTGGGTGATGGATCGCCATTCCACGAACGGCATGACCATCGTGCGCGCAGGACAGCGGATCGCCTGCCCCGCGGGGCAACGCGTGCCCGTGCGTCTGGGCGACGCCATCGAGATCGGCGACCGCATCGTCACGATCGGCGGCTACGCGTGAGGCCGGGACTCATCGTCTCGACCGGATCCGCGACGCATCCGGGGCTTCGGCGTGCGCTGAACGAGGACGCACATCTGGCGGCCGCTCCGATCTTCCTGGTCGCCGACGGAATGGGTGGCCACGAGGCCGGAGAGCGCGCGAGCGCCGCCGTGATCGCCGAGTTCGCGCGGTACATCGGACGTTCGGCGCTCGTGCTCGACGATGTCCGCCACGCGCTGTCGCTCTCGAGAGAGAGCGTGGAGGAGCTGTCCACCTCCGGCAACGGCCGCGCGGGGACCACTCTCAGCGGAGTGGTGATCGCGTCCGTCGACGGCATGGGGTATTGGCTCGCGCTCAACATCGGAGACTCGCGCACCTACCGCTTCGCCGACGGCGAGCTCGAGCAGATCAGCGTCGACCACTCCGTGGTGCAGGAGCTGATCGAGTCGGGCGAGCTCACGACCGAGGACGCCGTCTCCGATCGACGCCGCAACATCATCACCCGGGCCATCGGCGCGAGCAGCACGGGAGACGCCGACTACTGGATGTTCCCCGCAGAACTGGGCGACCGCATCCTGGTGTGCTCCGACGGACTCACCTCCGAGGTGCCGGACGCGCGCATCCGCGAGGTTCTGAACGCCGAGTCGGATCCGCAGCGGGCCGCTGATGTGCTCGTCGACGAGGCCGTCAGCGCCGGGGGCAGGGACAACATCACCGTCCTCGTCGTCGATGCCGTCTCCGTCGCCTCACGGCCGGGCACGCTGATGGCCACCGACACGGACATCGACCAGGACACACGTCCACGAGAAGCCGCAGCAGGAGGGGTTCGCTGATGCAGACCATCTACCGACCGGGACAGTGGTACCTGATCGTCATCCCGGGAGCGCTCGTCGCGCTGCCCCCCGACGTCCCGGGCGATGTCGTCGCGCGGCTGTGGGAGCGGATGCCGGAGGAGAAGACGCTCGCGACGGTCGTCGATGTGCTCACCGCACACGCGGGAGGCTCGTTCACGTCGCTGCCGTCCTTCGTCGCCGCCGTCGCCGAAGGTGCCGATGTGCGCATCGCCCTGCGAGGCGCGGTCTCCGCCCAGGTCGCGACCCCGACCGACTCGTTCGAGCTGTCCGGCGCTGAGGTCACGACCTGGAACGAGCGATTCCTCGGCGGTGCGTCGAAGATCGAGATCACCGTCGAGGCCCCGACCGACGCCGACGGCCTGCCCGTGCAGAGCGGCATCGTGCGTGCCGCGGCCGTGAGCGCCGAGCTCGAGCCGAGCGACGCCGATCCGCTCACCTCCGTGCTCGGGCCGTCGCCCGTGGTCGGCGCCGTGCTCTCGGAACCGGCTCTGCCCGAGGCCGTCGCCGCCGAGCCGGTCGTGCCGGAGCCCGAAGCGGAGCCCGAGCCCGCACCCGAGCCGGAGCCCGCACCCGAGCCGGAGCCCGCACTCGAGCCGGTCGTGCCGGAGCCGGTCGTGCCGGAGCCCGAGGCCGAGGAGCCGCTTCCCCTCATCGAAGACGCCTTCCTGCCGCCCACGGAGGTGACGCTCGCGCCACCGGTCGACGACGACTTCGACCAGCTGTGGGGTGCCACCGTGCACTCGGTCGGCGGGGCGGCACCGGTGGTGCCGGTCCCCGTCGAGGGCGACCACGACGGCGCCACCGTCTCGGCAGCGGACCTCCGTGCTCTCCGCCAGCAGCCGCCGGTCGCGAACGACGCGCCGACGGAGGTGCTCGATGTGGCGCCGACGCCGGCCGTGGCCTCGGTCGGCCGCATCCGGCTCTCCACCGGTCAGGTGGCCGCCCTCGACCGCACCGTGATCATCGGGCGCCGGCCACGGTCGACACGTGCCAGCGGGGCGAACCTCCCGCACCTGATCGCCGTCGAGAGCCCCCAGCAGGACATCTCACGCAGCCATCTCGAGGTCAGGCCGGAAGGCGACACCGTGGTGGTCATCGACCTGCACACCACCAACGGGTCCACGCTCCTGCGCCCGGGCGCCGACCCCGTGCGGTTGCACCCCGGGGAGCAGACGCTGGTGCTCTCCGGCGATGTCGTCGACCTCGGCGACGGCGTGACCGTCGCCTTCGAGGATCTCCCGTGACGCGTCGCCCGTCGCCGCCGCCGGATCTTCCCGGCTTCACCTATGTGGAGCCGTTGGGCACCGGTGGCTTCGCCGACGTGTTCCTCTACGAGCAGGAGATGCCTCGCCGCCGCGTCGCGGTGAAGGTCCTGCTCGCCGATCGCATCTCGAGCGGCGCCGCGCAGGAGTTCGCCGATGAGGCGAACGTCATGGCCATGCTCTCGACGCACCCCGCGATCGTCACGATCTACCAGGCCGGGGTCGCGGGCGACGGGCGCCCCTATCTGGTGATGGAGTACTGCCCGCGGCCGAACCTCCAGCTGCGCGCACGGAAGGACCCGTTCTCCGTCGCCGAGGCTCTCCGGGTCGGCGTGCAGGTGGCCGGCGCTGTCGAGACGGCGCACCGCGCAGGCGTGCTGCACCGCGACATCAAGCCCGCCAACATCCTCGTCACCGAGTACAACCGGCCGGCGCTCACCGATTTCGGCATCGCGTCGACGACGGGCGCGACGGGGGAGGCGTCGGGCATGTCGATCCCGTGGTCGCCACCGGAGTCGTTCGCCGAGCCGCCCCAGAGTGGGCCGCGCACGGACGTGTGGGCGCTGGGGGCGACGCTGTACACCCTGCTCGCCGGACGATCACCGTTCGAGCGCCCCGGGGAACGGAACTCCAGTGCCGACCTCATCGAGCGCATCGAGCGCGCCGCCCTGCCGTCTCTGAAGCGGCCGGACTCCCCGGAGAGCCTGCAACGACTCCTCGAGCGCTCGATGGCGAAGAATCCCGACGATCGCTTCCCGAGCGCCGTGGCGTTCGCGCGAGCGCTGCAGAAGGTGCAGATCGAGCTCTCCCACTCGGTGACCCCGATCGACATCGTCGACGATCACCCGCCGGTGGAAGACCTCGACGACGACGGCGACGGTCTCACCCGGGTGCGGGAGATCGTCAGTATCGATCCCGACATGGCCTCGTTCACCCGTCCGTCGGCGACGACGCAGCGGAAGGAGCCTCCGGCCGCGCTGCAGGGGGTGCCGCGCTTCGACGCCCCGGCCGCCCAGGAAGCGGCGGTCGAGCAGACGCAGCTGCGTACGCCGTCTCCCGTTCCTGCACCTCCGACCGTGCCGGGCGCCGACGACCGGACCATCGCCCGTGCGCCGATGGTCGTGGCCCCGGACGCCGCCGTGCCGCCGACGATGGTTCCCGGAGCGCCCGTCGAGGCCCCGGTCGCACCCGAGCCGCCCCGCAGTCGGAAGGGGCTGTGGATCACCCTCGCCGCCGCGGGAGTCGTGCTCGTGATCGGCGGCATCGTCGGACTCAACCTCCTGGTCGCGGGTATCGCGCCCGAACCGCAGGAGACCGCGGAAGCCGTCGATCCGAAGGACGTCGGAACGGATGTGGTGCCGAAGGTGACGGAGCTCGCCGGGACGCGACAGGGCGAACAGGTGGTCTTCACCTGGACGAACCCGAGCCCGCTCGACGGCGATTCGTACATCTGGACCCCGGTGGCGGTCTCGGGCGAGGTCGATCCCCAGCAGACGCCGGATCCGACCGCCACGGTGCCCGCCGCGGCGGGGACCGTCTGCATCGATGTGATGCTGCGACGCGACGACGGGCGCGCGTCCGAGACCGTGCGGGGGTGCGTGGAGTGAGTGGTGAAGGCGGCGTGACCGTCGAGTTCGCGGGGGAGTACTTCCCGGTCCGTCGGGGCGGGCGGTTCATCGTCGGGCGCGAGGGAGATCTCGAGCTCGACGACAACCTGTTCCTGCACCGGCACTTCCTGGAGATCACCGACGCCGACGGGTTGTGGTGGCTGTCGAACGTCGGCACGCGACTCACGGCGACCGTGACCGATTCGGCCGGTGGCGTGCAGGCCTGGCTCGCTCCCGGTGCCCGCCTTCCGCTGGTCTTCGAGACCACGACCATCGTGTTCAGCGCGGGACCGACGACCTACGAACTCACCTTGCATGCGGCGGAGCCGACGTTCCGTGCGACCAGGCGCGAGCACGACGACGGGGGTGCCTCCACGATCGGCGACGTCCCGTTGACCCTCAGCCAGAAGCTCCTCATCCTCGCGCTGGCGGAGCCGCAGTTGCGCAGGGACGGTACGGGTATGAGCGAGATCCCGACGTCGGCGAAGGCCGCGGAGCGCCTCGGCTGGACCGTCACCCGCTTCAACCGCAAGCTCGACAACGTGTGCGACAAGTTCGACCGGATCGGTGTGCCCGGAATGCGCGGCGGACAACGCAGCTTCGCGACCAACAGACGTGCGCGCCTGGTGGAGCACGTGATCGCGTCGCGACTGGTCGGCAAGAGCGACCTGCCGTTGCTCGACACCGCGCACGCCGTCGACGAGGTCGAGGGAGAGCAGGAGTGATCTGGGAGATCGACGACCACGCTCCCGAGGTCGAAGGGCTCGACGCGCACGGACGCCCGGATCCCGCGTACGCGGAGGCCCTCGGTCTCCGCACAGCAGGGCGAGGGCCGCGCGTGCTCGCCGCGCTGATCGAGTGGGCGGTGGCCGTGCTCATCGCGCTCCCGGCGATCATCGCGCTCACCCCGGTTCTGGCGCAGGTCGTGGCAGGGCAGTTCGACGCCGAGAAGTTCTTCGCCCGCGGTGACCTGGTGTGGCTCATCGTCGCGGCAGCCGTATCGCAGGGCTTGATGATCGCCTATATCGTCGTCCAGCTCGTCCTGCACGGACGCAAGGGAGTGACGCTCGGCAAGGCGATCTGCGGCATCCGCTCGGTGAACGTCCGAACCCTCGAGCGCCCCGGTTTCTGGCGCGGAGCCGTGGTCCGCTTCCTCGTCGCCTACGCCTCGCTCATCGTCCCGGTCATCGGTCCGGTGCTGGTGATCATGCTCTCCCCGCTGTTCGACATCGAGAGGCGAGGACGCGGCTGGCTCGATCTCGCTGCCGCGACCTGGTTCGTCGACGTGCGCGGCGGGTTGAATCCCTACGATGCGAAACGCATGCGCATCGCGCGCAAGCGCGTGAAGACGCCCGAACACGAGGAGAAGGCTCCGCTGCCGTCACTGGCGACGCCGGTGCATCGCGACGCGCCGGCCGAGTACGTCCCGAGTGCGCGCCTTTCCGGAGGCGTCATCGGTGCGCACCGCTCGGCCGCGGCGGCTGCGACGGAGCAGGCAGAGCCATCTGGAGCCGGCTCCAGGGTGTCGGCGGCGCCGCCGTCGCTCGCGACGGGCGCACCGGCTCCGGCGACGTTCGCCCCGGCTCCCGCCCCGGCTCCCACTCCGGCTCCGGTCCCCGCTCCGGCACCGGTCGCGGCGCCCGCCCCGCCCGCCGCGCCCGCCCCGCCCGCGGCGGAACCGCCCGCCCCGGCATCACCTGCACCTGTACCTGCGTCTGCTGCGCCCGCTGCGCCCGCTGCGCCCGCTGCTCCCGCACCCGCGGGCGTCCGTGCGATCCTCGTGCTCGACACGGGCGAGCGCATCGAGGTGCGCGGCACCACGCTCTTAGGGCGGTCTCCGAGTGCGGCCGCCGGCGAGGGGGAGGCGCTGCTCGTGCCGGTGATCGACGACACTCGCTCGGTGTCCAAGACGCACATCGCGGTGATGCCGGCTCGACGAGGTGTCTTCGTCGTCGACCGGGCGTCGACCAACGGCAGCGCGATCATCCGGGGCGGTGCGGAGACGGTCCTCCCGGCCGGACACCCCGCCGAGCTGAAGACCGGCGACACGGTGCGCTTCGGCGACCGGTCCCTCCAGGTGGAGTGGGCATGACCCTGAGTAGTGAGATGCGCCCTCGGCGCGGTGAGGACGAGCGATGAGAGTCAAGCTGACCCTGCGTCGACCCGCAGCACCCCTGACCGATGTGGTCGTGATGGCCGACTCGACGGCGACGATCGCCGACGTCGCGCGTCAGATCGCCACGACCGACCCCGCACGCAGTATCGCCGCGGCTCCGGCCGACGTGCTCACTCTCTCGGTGGCGCCGCCGACCAGCGAGCAGCTCACCATGCTCAACCCCGACCTGCTCGTCGGTGACGCTCCGATCGGCTCCGGCTTCCTCGCCGAGGTGGTCAACGTCGGCCCGAACCGGGTATCGGTGGGAGGAGCCGGCACGCGCCCGGCCGCCGTGCTCACGGTCGTCGCCGGTCCCGCCGCGGGCCAGGAGTTCCCGCTGCCGATCGGTCACTTCCTGATCGGCCGTGATAGCGCGAACGACGTCACGATCGCAGATCCGCTGGTCTCGAAGCGGCACGCTCGTATCGAGGTCGCCGCGACCTTCGTCGAGCTGGTCGATCTGAACTCGGCGAACGGGATCCTCGTCGACGGCGGACTCGTGCAGCGGCTCCGCGTGATTCCCGGACAGAGCTTCGCGCTCGGCGACTGCGAGTTCGTCGTGCACATGGTGAGCGACTTCGACGGATCGGCCAGCGGCGACCCGGTGCTCGAGCGCGGGGGTGCTCTGATGTTCAATCGCAGCCCCCGCGTGGAGGAACGGTTCACGGGGCAGGAGCTGGATGAACCGCGCTACCCACGCGACCAGCCGTCTCGGCTCTTCCCCTGGCCCATGCTCGTCGCGCCGATCCTGTTGGCCGTGACGATGTTCAGCATCACGCAGCGTCCGGCCTCTCTGCTCATCGCCGCCGCCTCCCCGATGATGATGTTCGGCAACTTCATCTCCCAGAAGACCAACGTCGGTCAGCGTCTGCGCAAGGAGGCGGAGTCGTTCGAGGAGCAGTTCGAGCGGCTCGAAGAGACGCTCTACCACTCGCACCCGAAGGAGCGGGAGGTGCGGCAGAACGAGGTTCCCGCCGTCGCCGTCGTGTTCGATGAGGCGATGCGCCTCGGACCCCTGCTGTGGACGCGTCGACCGGAGCACTGGAACTTCCTCGCCCTGCGCCTCGGCGTCTGCGAGAGCGAGGCGCGCACGCGCATCAAGCGCACCGAGACCCCGGAGGCGCTCGTCGAGTACGTCGAGCGCGTCGACCGCCTCGAGGAGCGGTACCGGATGATCGACGACGTCCCCATCCTGGAATCGCTCCAGAGCGTGGGATCCATCGGCGTCGCGGGGCCGACGTCGCTCGCGAGCGATGCGCTGCGCGGGATCGCGGTGCAGCTGTTCGGTACGCATTCCCCCAATGAGCTGGTGACCGTCGCCCTCACCGAGCCGGGCTGGGCGAACGAGCTCGACTGGCTCAAGTGGCTGCCGCACACCTCGAGCGAGCGCAACCCGTTCAAGGAGATGCCCCTCGCCGATTCCGCCTCGACGGGCACGGCGCTGCTCAGCGGCCTGGAGGAGATCGTGCTGCGTCGCTCGCGGGAATCGAAGTCCGCGCGGCCGCCGTACGGCGCCGACTGGGATCCGATGCGCTACGGGACCGACGTCAAGCGGGCAGCAGAGGACGCGACGTTCCCCGGCCAGACGGCCATCCTGGTGATCATCACGAACGACGCTCCCGTCGACCGGGCTCGACTGACCCAGATCCTGGAACGCGGCGCCGACGTCGGCGTGTACGCGCTCTTCGTCGCTCCGGTCGTCGAGGCGCTGCCCGCCGCGTGCCGCACGTTCGTCGATGTGAGCGCCGGCCTCGCCGATGCCGTGGTCGGTACCGTCCGCAGCGGCGTGGACTACCGCGGGGTGCAGGTCGAGGGCGTCTCGCACGCCTACATGACCATGTTCGCGAAGCGCCTCGCCCCGGTCGTCGACTCCAGCACGGTGATCGAGGATTCCTCCGACATCCCGAACTCCGTCAGCTTCCTCTCGCTGGTGGGCAACGAGGTCGCCGAGGATGCGAGCGCCGTGATCGACCGGTGGCGTCAGAACAACACCATCATCGATCGCTCCGGTGCTCCGCAGTCCCGACTCAAGAAGGCCGGAAACCTGCGCGCCATCATCGGGCAGTCGCAGACCGACGCGATGACCCTCGACCTGCGCTCCCAGGGGCCGCACGCGCTCGTCGGCGGGACGACCGGTGCCGGCAAGAGCGAGTTCCTGCAGGCGTGGGTGCTCGGCATGGCCGCGGCCCACAGCCCCGATCGCGTCACATTCCTCTTCGTCGACTACAAGGGCGGTTCCGCGTTCGCGGATTGCGTCGACCTGCCGCACACCGTGGGGCTGGTCACCGACCTGAGCCCGCACCTGGTGCGTCGCGCCCTCACCAGCCTGCGCGCCGAGCTGCACCATCGCGAGCACCTCTTCAACCGCAAGAAGGCGAAGGACCTCCTCGAGCTCGAGAAGCGTCGCGATCCCGAGACGCCACCGGCCCTGGTGCTGGTGATCGACGAGTTCGCCGCGCTCGCCGGAGAAGTGCCGGAGTTCGTCGACGGCGTCGTCGACATCGCCCAGCGCGGTCGTTCCCTCGGCATCCACCTGATCATGGCCACCCAGCGCCCCGCGGGCGTCATCAAGGACAATCTGCGCGCGAACACGAACCTGCGCGTCGCGTTGCGGATGGCCGATGAATCCGACTCGAAAGACGTCGTGGACGATCCGGTGGCGGCGACGTTCCCGCCCTCGCTGCCCGGACGCGGCATCGCGAAGACCGGTCCGGGTCGCCTCGTGCCGTTCCAGTCCGCCTACGCGGGCGGGTGGACGACCGATGAGGCGCAGGTCGCCGAGGTCAAGGTCGCCGAGCTCCGCTTCGGCTCGATCCAGACCTGGGAGGCCGAGCAGGCTCCGGAATCCGACTCCCACGATGAGGATCTCGGACCCAACGACCAGAAGCGCATCGTGGCGACACTCGTGAACGCGGCACGCGAGGCCCGCATCCCGGCGCCCCGGCGTCCGTGGCTCGACGACCTCGAGGGCGCCGTCGATCTGCGCGACCTCCCGGTGCTCGGCGACGGGCAGGTGCTGCTCGGCAAGATGGATGTCCCGGAGCGGCAGCTGCAGGAGCCCGCGTACTTCCATCCCGACAAGGACGGGTCGCTCCTGGTCTACGGGACCAGCGGATCGGGCAAATCGACGGTCCTGCGCACGATCGCGATCGCGGCGGGTTTCGAGCCCGCGCATTCGAACGTCGAGGTGTACGGCCTCGACTTCGGATCGGGTGCGCTGAAGAGCCTCGAGATGCTGCCCCACGTCGGCTCGATCATCTCCGGCGACGACTCCGAGCGCGTGCAGCGCGTGCTGCGTTCGCTGGCCGCCGTGCTCGACGACCGCGGCAAGCGCTTCAGCGCCGCCAACGCTTCCAGCCTGACCGAGTACCGGGAGATCACCGGAAAGGATGAGGCTCGCATCCTGATCCTGATCGACGGGTTCCCGCAGTTCCGCAGCGAGTGGGAGTCGACCACCGCGCGGATGCCGTTCTACCAGACGTTCATGCGCATTCTCGGAGAGGGGCGCCCGCTGGGCGTGCACGTGATCGCGAGCGCCGACCGTTCGGGCTCCGTGCCCACCGCGGTCAGCGCCAACGTGTCGCGGCGCGTGGTCCTGCGGCTCTCCGACGAATCCGGGTACGCGATGCTCAACGCGCCCAAGGACGTGCTCGACGAGCGTTCGGCTCCCGGTCGCGCGATCGTCGACGGGCGGGAGACGCAGATCGCGACGCTGGGCGGCACCCCGAACGTGGCTGAGCAGACCAAGCTGTTGGAACAGCACGCGACGGCTCTGCGCGCGGCCGGGGCGAGGGAGGTGCCGGAGATCGGCGCCCTGCCGACCCGCCTGTCCGTGCGCGATCTCCCGGATCGTCTGGGCGAGTTCCCGGTGCTCGGCGTCGCGGAGGACACGCTGGCCGCACGCGACTTCGACCCTGTCGGCACCTTCGTGGTCGCCGGTCCGCCATCGTCGGGCAAGACCACCGCGCTCAAGGGGATCATCACGTCGATACGGCGGTTCGACCCCGAGGTCAAGCTGTTCCACTTCGGCGGTCGCCGAGCCCAGCTCAAGGGCTACGTCGACTGGACGCGGAGCGCGGTCACCCCGGAGGACGCGAAAGAGCTCGCGAAGGAGATCGCCGAGATCGCCGTCGACGAGACCATTCCGGTGCGCATGCTCGTCATCGTCGAGGACGTGCCCCAGTTCGCGGACGGCCCCGCCGAACGCGAGATGAAGGCGCTCTTCCAGGCGATCAACCGGAGCGATCACCTGCTGGTGGGCGACGCCGACGTCACCCAGGTGACGAGCGGCTTCGGATTCATCGGCGACTTCAAAGCCGGGCGCAAGGGCATTGTTCTCAAGCCGGATGCGTTCGACGGCGACGCGATCTTCAAGGTCCCGTTCCCCAAGGTCAAGCGCACGGATTTCCCGGACGGTCGAGGCATCTTCGTACAAGCGGGACGCCAGGTCACGGTACAGCTGCCACTCATCGAAGGAGACACATGGACGCCAGTCCGCTGAGCGCGAGCGCGCACACGCATCGGTTCCGAAGGAGGGGCGAACGATGACGGTCACCTTCGACGACGCCGCGCTGCGCGCGCGCGTGGATCCGGTGCGTGCGCGGCAGGAGAGCCGTGAGCGTGTGACGAGGGAGGGGCGCCGGTTCGGCGTGGTGCTCGGTTCCGGCTGGGTCGTCTTCCAATCGGTCGTGCTGGTCGTCGGCGCCGGTGCACTCGCGGCCCTGGCCGTCGTGGCCGTGCAGTTCATGTTCGGTGCCGACGGCGCCGATCTGACGACCGTCGTTCTGGCTGTGCTGATGGTGCTGCCGCTCGCGGTCGGCCGCATCCGATCCCACCTCCGGGGTCCGCGCGAGCGGGAGATCGAGGAGTACCGCCTCGAGCAGTTCACAGCGGCGAACGGACTCACCTATCGCACCGGCGAACTCGACCCTGAGCGGCCGGCAGCGTTGTTCGGAATCGGCACCTCGCGAGTCGCCAGCGACATCGTCTCCGGCCCGTCCCCGCGCCCGTTCGAGGCCGCGAACTACTCGTTCGACACCTGGGTCGCCCGCGCGCGCATGCCGCGGGTCGCGAACTACGTCGAGTTCGCGCTGACCGGCTCGCTGCCGCCGATGGTCCTCGTGACCAAGTCACCCGCAGTCGCGGCATCCGGATGGGAGCCGACCGCGCCGCAGGAGCGCGTGCAGATCGAGGGCGACTTCGCCGCGCGCTTCGAGGTCTTCACGACGCGGGCGACGGAGGAGCCGGTACGTCATCTGCTCTCTCCGGACGTGCAGGCGGCACTGACGGCGGTCGCCGAGCGGTGCGACGTCGAAGTCGTCGGCGACCGGGTCTACGTCATCGCCCGACGGCACCTCCCGATGGCTGAGCCCGCGTACTGGGAGTGGATCGAGGATCTCGCCGCGCTGGTGTCACTGCTGGAAGTCCGCGGACGCGCGGAGCAGACGGCGGGTGTCGCGGAGGCGGATCCTGCTCGTCGCACGCGGCGGGAGGCTTTGTTCGCCGCTCCCAAGGGCGGGCGGGCGGCGGCTGTCGGCTGTCTCGTCCCGCTTCTCGTAGGTCTCGTGGCTGCCGCCCTGATCACCAAGATCACGACGGGCTAACAGCGACGGGTCACCCTGGGATGGGGAGTTGTCCCCATCGACCGAAGGGTGATTCTCTTCGTAGAGTTTGCATAGTCGGGGCGATCAGATCGCCGCGACGGACACTTTCAGGGGGCCGGCTCCGCAGCCGGTCCCTTCGATCTGAACGTTTCATGAGGGGGACGGACGTGGGTGACGGCGTCAAGCTGAAGTACGGAGATCTCGAGCCGTTGCAGACCGAATTGAAGAACATCATCGAGGAGTTCGAGCACGCCGGTTCGCGCAGCAACGATCTCGAGAGCGCCGTGGGCTCACCCTACGGCGAGCGTGCGCTGCGCGATGCGGCATCCGACTTCGAGGGGCGCTGGGACGACCGCCGTAAGCAGCTCATGGATGATTGCAAGACGGTCGAAGAGTACGTGGCTGCGGTGATCAAGGGATTCCAGGATTTCGACCGTGACGCCGCATCCAAGTCCGAGAACAGCGGAGGCTGACCGTGTACGAGTACATGCCCATGACCTCGCCGGCGGGTCACCCGATCGGCGCTCTGACCGGTGATGTGGAGGCGATCCGCGATCGGGGGAACTCGCTGCAGGATCTCGCGAACGCGATGAGCAACTCCGCGACGCTGCTGCAGCGCCTCGTCGACAACGGCGCCGACATGCAGGGCGAATCCGTCGACAAGCTCGCTGAGATCTCCGGAAAGATGCACGCCGAGCTCGGCCGCGCAGCCGACCTGTACGACGCCGTCGCGCCGCACATCGTGCAGTATGCGTCAGACCTCGAGACCTCGAAGGCCGCGATCGATCCGATCCTCGACGATCTCGAGACACTGTGGGCGACGTATCAGCAGAAGAAGGATGCCGCATCGTCGGCGGCTGCGCAGAGCCCCGACTATCCGACGGGCGCGGATGCCGACGACGATCAGGCGCGGCAGGCGGCGGAGGACGCGCGTGACGACGCAGCCGAGGCCGCATCGGGGGCGGCGAGCAGCGCGCGCGGCGACTGGGATGCGCGTGCCGGTGACTACGATCGCGAGTGGAACAGCTGGCACACCGCGTTCACCAACGCGGCCAGCAACATCCGTGAAGACACCTCCGACAAGATCGAAGACGGCTTCTGGGACAACGTGGACGGCTTCCTGCAGTTCATGTCCGACTTCCTCGCCGTCGCCGGCATCGTTCTCGCCGTGCTCGCGATCATCGTGGGCGGCCCGATCATCGCCGCCCTCGCCGCCATCGTCGCGGTCGCCACGCTGATCGTGGCCGTCGCGCGGTTGGCGAGGGGCAAGGGGTCGGTCATCGATGTCGTTTTCGGTGTCATCGGGGTCATCCCGCTGATCGGTCCCGCGATCAAGTTCGCGCGTGGTCCGATGGCGATGATCCGCGGCGCGGATTTCGGTGCCGACGGCATGCGGTTCTTCAACGCCGTCGCCGGGCGGGCTCCTCTGAGCACGCTCAGCCAGATCCGCGGCGGATTCACGACGGGTTTCGGCGAGTTCTCCGCTCGACTGTTCACGGGCAACGGCGCCGCGTCGTTCGCCGCGCAGATGACGGGGGTGCAGACGCTCGACATGGTGGGCAACGTCTTCGCTTCGCATTTCGCGATCGCCGGCGGTATCAAAGACAGCGCGGGCGGTGCGTGGTCGGGCACATTCGACCCGGATCAGAATCCGTTCTCGTGACCGACAGCGACGCGAGTCGCCCCATGGAAGACTGAGACGATGAGCAGCCTGCGCGCGGAACTGACGGGAAACTCCGGAACGATCATCCCGCCCTACCGGATGCTCCTCCCTCCGGGATGGGAGGCGTTCGACCTCAGCGAGGCGACCGAACGCGACCTGATCCGTCGGGCGGACGCGCGCCTGCGGGGTGCGCAGAACACGACTTTCGGGCCCGTCCTCGCAGGAAAGGTGCACGAGGCCCTCGAGGGACTGCGGGCACGCCAGGGCTTCGCGTATGCCTTCGCGGGAGAGGCGGCGCCGTCCTGGGCGATCGGTGCGGCGACCCTGGTCGGGCTCAAGCGTTCCTCGACGCCCGAAGCGACGCTGGAGCAGCTCGTCGAAAGCGCGATCCGCCACCACGCCGGCATCGCCATCGGTGAGGGTCAGCGCATCGTGCGGTGGACCGAGCGCCGTGAGGTGTCCCTCGACGGGGAAGACGTCGCGTCGCTGCTGATCAACTACCTGATCCCGATTCCGGGAACGAGGCTCACCGAGGCGGTGCAATGGACGGCCACCGTGACGCATGAGGCCGACCTTCCCGCCGATCACCCGAACCTCACGCTCTGGACGGCACTGTTCGACACCCACGTCAGCACCTTCACATGGACGGTGCGCTGATGGACCTCGCCCTCTCGTACGCGCCTGATCGCATCATCCCGATTCCTGGCGAACGACTCTCACCGCAAGAGCAGGTGACGTGGGCGCGTCAGACGGCGGAGGACTTCGCTCGCGATGCCGGTGCGCACTCCACGGTCGCGGCGCAGATCGAGACCGCCCTGCTCGCGGTGGCGGCGCAGGCCGACTATGACCGAAGGCTCCTGCTCGTCGTGGGCGTCGATGGCGGGGTCGTCGCACCGCTGATGATCTCTGTGATCACGCACGAACTCTCGCGTCAGGAGCAGGCGGACTTCCTCTGGTCGAGCACCGCGATCCTGCCCGTCACGCCGAGACTCACCGAAACCGACGCGCTCGGCACCGGGTTCTCCTCCACCCTCGCGCAGCGGGAGAACGGTCTCGACTTCGCGACGCGCCGCTGGATCTTCTTCGGTGAGGGTACGACCGTGTGCGCGATGCTCGGTCCTGTCGTGCCCTACGGGATGGCGTTCGTCGAGCCGTTCGCCGAGGCTGTTCTCACCACTGCTTCGCTCAGCGATTTCGTCCCGCGGTCCGACCCCGAGCGTCTCGAAGAGCTCGTCTCCGCCGTGGTGCGCCCGGGGGACGACTGGGTGCTGAACGTCTGACCCCGCCCCGACACGCATCGAGCCCTGTGCGGGGATGGGGAGTTGTCCCCATCGACGGTGTTCGTGGGTGCGCCGTAGGGTGGGTGTTGTTCGGGCCGGAGGGGTCCGGTTCTCTCGATTGGCGGAGGTGTGGACGATGGCCGATTTCGGTGCGTCTTATGCGGAGATGGAGCAGGTGGCGTCGTCGCTGTCGCAGGCTCGTGATGACATTCAGGGTCAGTTGGACACGTTGAAGGGTCAGGTGGACACTCTTCTGGGTGAGGACTTCAAGACGCAGCATGCGTCGGGGAAGTTCGGTGAGGGGTACACGGAGTTGACGACGGGTCTGAAGACCGCGGTCGATGGCATCAACGACATGTCCGAGTCGCTGTTGGGCATGATGCGGGCGATCCAGGACCTGGACCAGCAGCTCGCCGGCAGCTGACACACGGCACGGTTTCACGAAGAGGGTCGACCACGACGGTCGGCCCTCTTCGTCGTTCGCGGGCGTTTACTCTGGGGGCATGAGCGCGTCTGACGCTGTCGAGGAGTTCGAACGCGATGTGTTGGAGGCGAACGTGCCCCTGGCCGCGCTGCACGAGGCGGCGGGAGTCTCGGGTGATGCGCGGATGCGGGTGCTCGCGACTCACGTCGCATTCCCGTCTTGGCCGGGAGTCACATCCGCGAGCGCGTTGAGACACGCGGCGCAGGAAGCGGAGATCACCGCGGCGCTGGACGAGTATGCGTCCTCCGCTCGCCCGTTGCTCCGACCGGCAGACCAGGAGCGTTGGGAGCTGCTGGTCGCCGAGATGCAGCGCCGGAGTGGCGACGGATTCCTCGCCGACGAGCTCGGGCGCAGCGCGGTGGGAGCCTCACTCCTGCGCGCGAAGCTCGGCGGTCGTCCGCATCGGGTGCAGCAGCGCGCCGGTATCGACTGCGCATGCGGCTATGCGGTCGATGGCCTCCTGCCGCAGAGGCTGTGTCCGGAGTGCTGCGACGTGCTCCTGCGGCGCTGGGTGGCGGAAGAACGGCGGCTGCTTCGGGCGATGCCCGCGTATGCGGAGGACGTCGCCCAGGTGATCGACGACGTCGCCCAGCAGCAGACGAAGGTGTTCGAGAGCCGCGGCGAGTATCTCGACTCCGAGGCCTTCGGCCGGAGGAAGGCCGGTGGACGACGCCTTGCCCGTCTGGGACGCAGACACCGGGCGGAGCTCGCCGGTGCCGATCTGCGACGGTGGACAAGCTTCATCGAGCCGCTTTCCCGTGCGTCCACGACGAGTCTGCGCTCCACGGTGCAGAAGGTGCACAAGCGCGGTCTCGGTGCGGCGGCGCTCACCGAACTCGGGGTGCGTGCAGACGCGGAGAGCATCAAGGCCTTCGTCAAGGATTCCGAGAAGCGCACGAAGAGCAGCAGGAGAGTGTGAGGCGCAGCCCGATGGGGAGTACTCCCCATCGCGTCGGGCGGAGCTTCCCCGTAACGTCGTAGCGTCCGGGAAGAAGGAGGGGGCCATGGCAGGCGAACGCATGCTC
Organism: Microbacterium sp. STF-2; assembly: GCF_034650155.1. Lineage (NCBI taxonomy): Bacteria > Bacillati > Actinomycetota > Actinomycetes > Micrococcales > Microbacteriaceae > Microbacterium > Microbacterium sp. STF-2. Next base: position 731,817 of record NZ_JARKMW010000002.1, on the reverse strand, counting down.
GTACCGATCAGTGATCTGCAGACGACCAGCGAGAAGCTCGCGGCGATCGTGTCCGAGCTGGAGTCTGCGGCCGCGAAGCAGGACGACGTCGAGAACGCCGTCGGCAGGCCGTACGGGGACGGTCGCCTGAAGGACCGCTGCCACGACTTCGAGGGAAGCTGGAACGACAGCCGCGACAAGCTGCTGACCAAGCTCAAAGAGGTCGCCGATCGCGTCAAGGGCACGGTCGACGAGGTCACCAGCCTCGACAACGAGATGGCGACGTCGATGGAGCAGTCGGGGTCGGGGAACGCGCCGGGTGCCGGGCGTCAGCCAGCCGCGGTGTAGGGGGCGAGGCAGATGCAGACGAACAAGGGACGTGACGTCGAAGTCGTTGCCGGCGATGCCGTGGCGATCGCCGACCGGGGAACGAAGATCGTCGAGCTCGGCGACAGCATGGTCAGTGCCGCTGCGACGCTCAAGGGCATCAAAGACGGCTCCATCGATGGCGAGGGCTACGCGATGGACAAGATCAAGGACGTCGTCGACGACGTCCACAAGGATCTGGATGAGGCAGGGCGTCGGTACAAGCCGGCCGGGACCACGCTGAGCAGCTACGCGACGGCGCTCGAGACCGCCCAGAGCCGCATGCGCACGATCGTGGCGGACTGCCAGACGAGCCTCATCGAGCTGCAGACCGCGCAGTCGAACGCGGCCGATGCCGCCGACGCGCTCCAGGCGCACAACACCTCGACGCGGCTGAACCCACCGGCCGAAGAGGACGCGGCAGCGAACACGACTGCCGGCACGAATCTCGCGAACGCCGCCTCCGGTGCGGCGTCGACCCTCAACACCGCGGAGACCACCCACAACGACAACCTCGACGCGTTCGACGGCGAGTACGACAGCTGGCACACCGCCTACGAGACGGCCGTTTCGGGACTGACCGACGCGAACAAGATCGGCGAGGACTCCACGTGGGAGAACATCGCCGGTGTCCTCGCCGTGGTCGCGGAGTGGGTGAGCTGGATCGGCCTCGCGATCGCCGTGCTCGGACTCATCATCGGTGGTCCGTTCTTCGCGATCGCGGCTCTGGTGGTCGGGGTCATCGCGCTGGCGCTCACGGTCGCCCTGATGTTCGACGGCCGCAAGGGCTGGGGTGACCTCGGCTGGGCGATCGTGGGCATCCTGCCTGTGGGCAAACTCGGCAAGATCTTCTCCGGCAAGGCGAAGTTCGTAGAGGAGTTCATCGGTCAGTTCCGCAATCCGGTCCAGCAGATGACTCGATTGCGCGGTCTCGCCGGAACCGCATCTCCGTGGCGGGGCATCGTCTCGCAGAACTTCGGCTCCTACGCGTCCGGTGTCTCCGGAGTCCGTCAGTTCGGGAACAACATCTTCGGCGGGCTCGGCGAGCGGTTCTTCTTCGGTGCCAACCGATCGTTCCACGTCGCCTTCAACGACGCGGTGTCGTCGACCGGCCCGCGGTTCCAGGAGGTGCTGCGGGCGGCGCTGCCCGAAGGGCTCGCAAACGTTGCCAAGGCACCGACCAACTCGATGTTCGAAGCCGCGTGGAACACGTTCAAGTGGTCGGACCGGGTGGTGGGGCTCACCGGGAACGGCAAGCCCTCTGGTGGGTTGTCGCCCGCGGGGCTCGTCAACGGGCTGCTCTGATGGCGGGAGACGCGGGATTCGTCTGGGACCTCGACTTCGACGCCGCGTGGTTCATCCCGCTTCCCGGAGTGGACGGGAGCCAGATCGGTCCCGATGCGGCGGCTGCCTGGACCGACGCCGCCCTCGCGAGGTTGCCCGATGCCGCGACGTCCGATCCGCAGCGCGCTGCGCTGCTGCGCGCGACCGCTGGCGCCCTGCTTTCGCAAGCCGAAGAAGGTGTCACCCGATTGTGGTTCGCTCCGGAGCGGATGTACAGCGATCTCCTCGTTACGATCACCGTGTCGCGAGCATCGGGGCCGGGGAGCGCAGCGAATGAGGAAGTCTTCGACGGCGACCGGTTCTCCGCTGGATTCGATGTGGTGCCACTGCAGACCGAGACGCATGGCAGCGGCTTCCTCCTCCGGCGCTCCACGCAACTCGAAGGGGAACAGCCGCTGTTCATCACGCAATGGACCGTGCGGCTGAACGACGGCACGTGGAGCATCCTTGTCGATACGCTGGGGACGACCCTTCCCGCCTTCGTCCTGTTCGAGGAGCAGCTCATGCGCCTGATCCCGGGGATCCGACTTCCGCGGACGGCGGCGGTCGAACAGTGAGCAGGTACGACCTCCTCGGCGTCGAAGCGCAGCTCTTCGAGCAGTATCCGGCGTTGGCCGATCGCCACGAGAAGGCGGCTCGAGCGGGCTCCGAGCATATTCGTGGTCTGATCGAGCGAAGCGACGCGGCGCGCGGGGGCGATGCCGACGCGTTCGCCGAGCATGTGGCATCCATTCAGCGCTCGGCTCTTGCGAGTTACGCGGCCTCGGTCCGAGGGATCGTGTCTGTCGAGGACATGGTGCGGTGGGTGCGCACCCGCGACGCGTTGAGGCTGAGCGCATATGACTCGCTGCTGCGCGAGGTCGATGCGCCTGGAGCGGCGTCTCTGCTCGATGCCCTGGAAGCGGTGCACGACAGTGGCGATGCATCGGGCGGCCAGGCGACGCTGGATCAGGCGCTCGCAGCGGTCGCGGATCGCTGCACCTGCGGATACGCCTCCACCCGCAACCTCCCGAAGCGCACATGCTACGTCTGCGCGCAGGCGGTGACGGCGGTGTGGGATGCGGAAGAGCAACGCGTGCTGCTTCGCCTGCCGGCGTTGCGAGAAGCGGTCGACGGGGTGCTCGATGCGCTGGTCGACCGACTGGCGGAGATCAAGCTGGATCCCGCCACGGAATGGTCTGTCGTCGAGCATGAACAACGGAAGGCTCGGCATCGTCTCACGCGACTGAACCGCGCTGCGCGTGGTGAGATCTTCGACGAGATGCTGACGAATTGGCGTGAGCTCGCCACCGCAGCCTCGCACGATTCTCGACCGATCGCTCGATCGGTGGCGAAGGGAGCCAAGCGCTCCGGGCTGGGGACGGCGCGTCTCAGCGCGATCGCGCTCCCCGGCAATGCCCTCGTCGAGTCACGCGCGAAGAAGAGAGCGCAGCAGCGGTGAGCGAGATGAACGATCTCGGTGTGGAGTTCCGTTACGGCATCCCCGCCTTCCGCCTGGTGCTGCCTCCGGGGTGGGCCACGCATCTGCCCACGAACGCGGGCCAGCAGGAGGACGTGCGCAAGGCCAGTGCGATCTTCATGCAGGCCGGGCGCCCCGATCTCGACGCGGAGTTCCGCACGATGATGGCGCAGGCCAATCAGGGTATGCGCCGCACCAAGGTGTTCGCGATCTATCGGCAGGAAGACGTGCCGATGGAGGAGCTCCTGCCCCTCTCGATAACGGCCTCCGCGCTCGACGCCCCCGTCGGCGAGAATCTCGACGGCTGGGTGACGGAGGCCTTCCGCCTCCGCGGCGCCGTCTTTCTCGACGAGCACCTCCGGCACATCGTCCGCTGGTCCGCCGAGGCAACGCGCCCCGCGGGTGCGCCTGCGATCGACGGCGTCGGCGGACGCACCGTGACGTACATCATCCCCGTGCCGGGAACGCTGCGTCGCAAGGCGCTCGTGTTCACGTCGACCATCGTGATCCCGGGCGGCGAGGTGATCCCCGCCGAGGTGCTCGACGGCATCGAGCTGCTCAGCGACGCCATGATCTCGACCTTCGCGTGGGAGCAGCTGGCCGAGGAGCCGGCGGTCCCCGTCACCGCCGACCAGGCGCCGACCGACCGCCGCTGACTGGTGTGCGGGGATGGGGAGTTGTCCCCATCGACGGTGTTCGTGGGTGCGCCGTAGGGTGGGTGTTGTTCGGGCCGGAGGGGTCCGGTTCTCTCGATTGGCGGAGGTGTGGACGATGGCCGATTTCGGTGCGTCTTATGCGGAGATGGAGCAGGTGGCGTCGTCGCTGTCGCAGGCTCGTGATGACATTCAGGGTCAGTTGGACACGTTGAAGGGTCAGGTGGACACTCTTCTGGGTGAGGACTTCAAGACGCAGCATGCGTCGGGGAAGTTCGGTGAGGGGTACACGGAGTTGACGACGGGTCTGAAGACCGCGGTCGATGGCATCAACGACATGTCCGAGTCGCTGTTGGGCATGATGCGGGCGATCCAGGACCTGGACCAGCAGCTCGCCGGCAGCTGACACACAGTCTCGAGAAGGGGTCGACGGTTCGCCGTCGGCCCCTTCTTCGTGTCCTCGGGTCCGGAGATCGCGGTCGATGGGCAGTTCTCCCCATCGGCTCACCGTGCGCGACCGGGGTAGGGTGAATCCGGCGGAACCGGGGGGTGGCCATGTCAGACGTCGAGATCTTCTACGCGGAGCTGAACGATGCCGCGAGGAGCCTCACGACCGCGACCTCTGAGGTCCTCACGCAGGCGGCGGGTCTGCAGGGTGACGACACCGGTGTCGAGAACCCGGCGCACCGCTCCGCTCTGCGGCTCGAGATGCACCGGCGGCTGACCGCTCTGCACGACCGGGTGTACGACCGCGTCGAATCGGGGGATGACCTCGCTGCCGCGATCTCCGCCATCGCGAGCAAGTACTCCGACCTCGACGTCGAACTCACCGGGCGGGACGGACCATGAGCCTGACATCGCCGAATCGGGGGTATCCGCTCGAACGCCTCGAGGGCAGCAGCGGATCCATGGGGTACTGGAGCGGTCTGTTCACGCGCGTGGCCGACCGGCTCGGCGACGTGCGTTCGGCCGCGAACTCCGCGCAGGAACTGCGCGGAGTCGGTCGTGCGGTCACAGCGGTGCGCGCAGATGCCGATGACCTCGCCGCACTGCTCCCCGCCGACATCGCCGAGGCACAACTCCTCGCCGGCGTCCTGCAAAGCTATGCCGACGCGTTCGATGCGTATGCCAAGCCCGCCAACGATCTGATCGACGACATCGAGACGGCGCACGCCGAGTGGTCCCGGCTCGACATCGCCGCCGATCGAGCCGGTCGTGCCGCCATGGCCGCCGCCTACGGTGACGATCAGTCCGAGATCGATGAGACGACCGACGCCGTGAACGATGCGATCGTCGACCGTGATGCCGCGAAAGAGGCGCTGGACGAGCTCTGGAACCAGTACGAACGGCTCTACGGCGACTGGGACGCCGCGTACGATGCGGCCCTCGCCGCACTCGCCGCAGGCACGGGTGCCGTCTTGACGAACCAGGCGCGCGACCTGCTCGCCGACCTGCTCGCGGCCTCAAGCCCGGAGGAGGTCGCTCGACTCTGGGCGGCGAACCCCGAACTGCAGCAGGAGCTCATCGACAGCCACCCCGCCATCGTCGGCAACCTCGACGGGGTCCCCTGGGACGTGCGTGCGAGGGTGAACGCCGCGAGGCTGGAGGAGGTGCTCCAGACCGAACCCGCGGGTCCGCACCGTGACGACCTCGAAGCGATCGTGCGAGCGCTGAACGCGGGTGGGATCCCGGCCCCGAATCTGATCAGCTTCGACCCGGACGGTTCGGAGCAGGTGACCGCGGCGATCGCCTACGGCGACCTGTCGACGGCGTCGGAGATCAACACTCTCGTCCCCGGGATGCTGGGGAACGTGCACGACCTGCAATCGTGGGGTGAATCGGCGAAGGCGCTGAACTCCTCCGTGGGTGCCGGATCCGCGACCGTCGTCTGGTTCGGCTACGACACGCCGGAACTCCTCGAGGAGCCCGCGATGGGTCGAGCGCAGGACGGAGCGGCGTCCTTGCGCTCCTACCTGCTCGCGGTACGCGCGCTGTCGCCCGAGGCCGACGTCAATGTGATCGCACACTCGTACGGCAGTACGACAGCGGCGCTCGCCATCGGATCGCAGCCCGACGGTCTCGGCGTCACCTCGTTGATCGCGGTCGGATCCGCCGGGTTCCCGAACGATGCGGCCGTCGTCGACAACCTGACCAACGGCGAGCCCCCGCAGATCTATGCGACGATCTCCGAGGACGACGCCGTGGCCCGCGTCGGTCGCGCCACGGCTCCCGGGCATCCTGTCAGCCCGGAGAGCCTGTCAGGGACTACCGTGTTCGACAGCGACGGTGGCGTGAGCGCATCCGGCGACAGTCTTCCGTCCGCGACCGGACACGATGCTCTCGGGCCCGGTGCATACCTCGAGCCGGGTTCGGAATCCTTCTACAACGTGTCGGAGATCATCCAGACCGGGGAGCCCGGTACCGTTCGCGGCGGCGAGGGCAGTACGCAGGGGTTCTGGGATGCGAGCAACTGGTGGATCAGCGATGAGTACGCTCTCATCGACTTCTGAGCGAATGGGACGACGAATGCGCGGGATATGGCGGCGCGGAGTGATGGCGGCAGCAGCCGTCGGATTGGTGATGACGATGACGAGCTGCGGAACCACGTCGGCGCCCGAAGGCGATGCGCTGTATCGCGATGGTGAGAAGAACTACGTCGCCTACTCCACCGTCATGCACTCCGTGATCATGGCGATCCACGAAGGCGACTGGGCCGTGGACCAGGGCTCATTCGGCGCCTCGCCGATTCCCTGCCGGATCGACGGCGACGTCTCGGGGTACACGTTCTCCTGGGCGCGGGTGCTCGAACCGGCGGAGGAGATCGATGTGGAGGCCGTGGTCGCCGCGGCGACGGCGGCGTTCGAGGATGCCGGGGTGGAGGCGAGCACGACGCGATTCGGAGAGGGCGATCGGCAGGAAGTCAACATCGTCGGCACCGGAGGCGACGTCGGCCGCGGTGTCGTGACGATCCGGCCCGGTCGGAACCAGATCTCCGCGACGGCGACGCCCGGGTGCATCCCCGGCGATGCGGCCGCGCTCTCGGACATGGTCTTCGGCGGAGAACTCGCCTATGACGGGGCTTCGCTGCGATTCCCGGCGTTCGAGGGTCCGGATTGGCAGCCGCGGTTCTATTTCCCCGAAGAGGGGAGCCCGGTGTACTACAACGAAGACGGCTCGCCCGTCGAACCTCAGCCGACGACGACCGCGTTCCCGGTCGCGCCCTACGGCGGCTGACGAGCGCTCTCGGACGGTGTCTCAGCGGGCCGAGGTGTGTACGGCGGCGGCGTCGGCCAGGTGCCGCGCGTCGTGATTCAGCACCTTCACGATGATGCCGTGCTTGCGCAGTTCGGCCACGGTGCGGGCGCCTTCGTCCGCGTCGAGGCCGAGAGCCTTGATGTTCACGACGACCACCACGTCGCCGATGCGCAGGGTCGAGATGAGGCGCGCGAGGCGGTCGTTCCAGCTCTCCAGGATGTCGGGCGCCGGGTGACGGAATCCTTCGATCGGCACACCGAAACGGGTGAGATCTTCGCGCTGCTCGACCACTGACGGCAGACCTTCGCGGGCGACGACGAGACCGACCAGGCGTGAGCCGTCGGGGCGGGCGGTCCAGAAGTTGCGGTTCTGCTGCAACTCGGTGAAGCACTTCGGGCAGGACGCCGCATCGTGCGGCAGGTGCAGGGGACTCGTCAGAGCCTCTTCGACCGATGCCGTGGTCTTCGTGGGATCAATCGTCTCGCTCATCGCGCACCTCCGGCATCCATTCTGCCCTGTCGGCGTGCGTCGCGGTGACCGGATTCACAAGAGGCCGAGGCTCTGCACCGTCTCGCGTTCCTGCTGCAGTTCGGCCACCGAGGCATCGATCCGGGTGCGTGCCCACTCGCTCAACTCGAGTCCCTCGACGACGTGCCACTCACCGTCGATCGACCGCACCGGGAAGGACGAGATCAGGCCCTCCGGAACGCCGTATTCGCCGTGGGAGACGACGCCGGCCGACGTCCAGTCGTCGGTGCCCCGCACCCAGTCGCGCACGTGATCGATGGTCGCACTCGCCGCCGATGCCACCGACGAGGAACCCCGTACCTCGATGATCTCCGCCCCACGCTTCGCCACGCGGGGGATGAACGTCCGGTCGAGCCAGGAGGGAACGTCGCCCACGATCTGTTCGAGCGCCTCTCCCACCGGCCGGCCGCCCACCGTCGCGTGCGAGATGTCCGGGAACTGGGTCGCCGAGTGGTTGCCCCAGATGGGCACGCGGCGAACCGTGTGCACGGGAGCCCCCAGCGTCAGTGCGAGCTGAGCCCGCGCGCGGTTCTCGTCGAGCCGTGTCAGGGCGGTGAAACGCTCGGCGGGCACGCCATCTGCCGAGGCGGCGGCGATCAGCGCGTTCGTGTTGGCGGGGTTGCCGACCACGGTGACGCGCACGCCGGATGCGGCGTTCGCCGCGATGGCCGCTCCCTGCGGCCCGAAGATGCCGCCGTTGGCCGCGAGCAGGTCGCCGCGCTCCATACCGGGCCCGCGTGGACGTGCACCGACGAGCAGGGCGAGGTCGCAGCCGTCGAATCCCACTGCGGCGTCATCCGTCACCTCGACGTGATCCAGCAGTCCGAACGCGCCGTCCTGCAATTCGAGCGCCGCGCCCTCCGCGGCACCGAGCCCCTGCGGGATCTCCAGCAGCCGCAGGCGCACCTTCTCATCCGGGCCGAGCAGGTCGCCCGCCGCGATGCGGAACAGCAGTGCGTAGCCGATCTGTCCGCCGGCTCCGGTGATGGTGATCGTGGTCGTCATGCCCCGAGCCTACGTCCGTTCGAGGGGCCTCCGCTCGGAGTACCCTCGTCCCATGACCTTCAATCCCGACGCCGACATTTCCGGCAACACCACGCGTCGTCGCGGGCGCACGGCAGCGATCGCCGGTGGCACGGGCGTGGGCGTGCTCGGCATCATCGCGCTCATCGCCGGGCCTCTGCTCGGCATCGACCTGACCGGGTTGCTGGGTGGCGGAGCGCCGAGCGGAGGCAGCGAACCAGCGGGCGGATCGGTCATCGAGAACTGCGATACGGGGGCGCAGGCGAACGCCGACGTCGACTGTCGCATGGCGGGTGCTCAGGTCGCGCTGGACGCCTTCTGGGCCGAGAACGTGGAGGGCTATCGCAAACCGCAGATGATCGTCGTCGACGGATCGACGCCGACACAGTGCGGTACGGCGTCCAATGCCGTGGGGCCGTTCTACTGTCCCCCGGAGGAAGGGGTCTACGTCGACCCGACGTTCTTCCAACTCATGCAACAGCAGTTCGGGGCGTCCGCCGGCAATCTCGCGCAGCTGTACATCGTGGGGCACGAGTGGGGTCACCACATTCAGAACATCACGGGCGATATGGATGCCTACCCGAACAACGGCACGGGTCCGGGAAGCAATGGGGTGCGGATCGAGCTGCAGGCCGACTGCTACGCCGGGGCGTGGCTCGGCCGCATGACCGAGCAGAAGGATGCCGACGGCGATCCGTACCTGATGAAGCCCACCGAAGCGCAGATCGAGGACGCGCTGAACGCGGCAGAGGCCGTCGGCGACGACCACATCCAGGAGCAGTCCGGGTTCTCGAATCCGGAGACCTGGACGCACGGATCCAGTGTGCAGCGGAAGCGCTGGTTCGCGGAGGGCTATCAGAACGGGCTGGGCGTCTGCGCGCAGGTGCTGACGCTTCCCGCCGATCAGTTGGACCCGTGATACCCGGCGGGTGGGTGAACGTCCGCTACCGTTGACGAAGTAGTCAGCACGACCGGCTGGGGGGCCGACGATGAAGAAGACGGATGCACTGTATCCACCGATCGAACCGTACGAGACAGGGGAACTCCTCGTCGGTGACGGACACCGGGTCTACTGGGAGGTCAGCGGCAACCCCGAGGGCAAGCCGGTGGTGTTCCTCCACGGCGGTCCCGGCAGTGGGACATCGCCGTGGCAGCGGCGGTTCTTCGATCCGAAGCGCTACCGCATCGTGTTGCTGGACCAGCGGGGCTGCGGGCGCAGCACCCCGCACGCGAGTGCACCCGACGCCGACTTCCGTCACATCACGACGGCCCATCTGATCGCCGACATCGAACTTCTGCGCAAGAATCTCGGCGTCGAGAAGTGGCAGGTGTTCGGCGGATCGTGGGGCAGCGCACTCGCGCTCGCCTACGCGCAGGCGCACCCGGAAGCCGTGACCGAGCTGGTGCTCCGAGGCATCTTCACCCTGCGCCGAGTCGAACTGGAGTGGTTCTACGAGGGTGGTGCCGCGGCGCTGTTCCCCGATCTCTGGGAGAGCTTCCTGGCACCGATCCCCGTGCTGGAGCGCTCGCACATGATCGAGGCGTATCACCGTCGACTGTTCGACCCCGATCCCGCCGTGCACGTGCCGGCGGCGGTCGCCTGGTCCACCTGGGAGGCATCGACCGTCACCCTGACCCCGGATATCGCGCAGATCGAGGCGATGTCCGATCCGGCGAAGGCCACGGCGTTCGCCCGCATCGAGAACCACTTCTTCGTCAACCGCGGCTGGTGGGAGGAAGGGCAGCTGATCGCCGGTGTCGACGTCATCCGCCATATCCCGACGGTCATCGTGCAGGGACGACACGATGTCGCGACACCGATGATGACCGCATGGGATCTGCACCGCGCCTGGCCCGAGGCGGAGTTCGTCGTGGTCGACGACGCCGGTCACGCGGCCACAGAGCCCGGCACGCAGAAGGCGCTCCGAGCAGCGACCGATCGGTTCGCGCGATCGACGCGTTGACCGTCAGGCCTGCAGCGCGTTCGTCAGCGTCTTCACGAGCCCGGTGATGCTGCCGTCCACCCGGTAACGGGTCAGCCCTTCGCTGACGACAGCCCCGGTGCGCGCGGAGACGAACCAGGGCGGCTTCGGCAGGATCGTGAATCGTCCACCGCCGTTCGCGATCGGCAGCGACCGGGGGAACGGGCGGAAAGGGCCGCGCAGCACCGAGCGTTCGACGCCGTCGAGCAGGAGGGCGTTGTGCACCACACCGATGCCGCTGCCGACGTCGCCGATCGTTCCACCGGGGAATGCACCCCATGTGAGGGTGGGGGTGATGAAGGCGAACGCCGTCCAGCTGTTGATCGCGATGGACCCGTAGTGGAGCGCGGCGATGGCCCGCTCGAAGCCGGCGCCGAGCGACTTCTCGGTCGCGGGGTCGATCAGCAGGTTCGCGCCGAGGGTGCCCTGGAGCTTGTCGTTGGCATGAGCCACGGCGGCGTCCAGGAAGTCCTGGCCCGTGCCCGGCACGGTCACGACGCCCAGCACGGGGGCGAAGTACTCGGTGCTCTCCAGTGCCGTCGGATCGTCGTCGGCATCGATCTCGACGAGCAGCCGGTCGCCCAGCACGAGGGCGTCGGGGTAGGCGTCGGTCGCGAGCTCCATCCGCGACGAAGAACCGGGGTACCAGATCGGGCGCTCCGGCGCGTTGGCGTACGCGCGCCGCAGCGCTGCGCGGAAGGCATCCGCCTGGTCCCAGTCGGACGAGATGATCACGACCTGGCCGGCGATGCAGTTGTGCCCGCAGTTCTGCAGCCGCATGGTCGCGATGTGCTCGGCCTGGTAGGTGAGGTCGGCATCGGTCCAGGCGCCGGGCACGACGATGATGGGGGAGACGCCGCCGAGCTCAGCCGTGATGGGCTTCTTCAGCTGGGGGCGATCCTCACGACGTCGTCGCTTCGTCGCCGCCGCGCCCTCGCCCTTCGACGGACCCCAGACGATGGTGTCGAACGTCGCCGCCGAGCCGGTGATGTGCACGTGCACGAGTCCGGGGTGGCCGGTGAGGTAGGCCCCGACGTCGGGCCCGCCGCGGACGATGCGCAGGAACCCGGGCTCGATGAGCGGCGCGAGTGCGCGCTTGTAGACCGGCACCAGCGCATCCTGTGTCGGGTTCACCTTGAGCAGAGCCGTGCGGTTGTGGGCGAGCAGCTCGTAGAGCACGTCGAGCACCGGGATCGACGTCACGTTCCCCGCTCCGAGCACGAGGCCCACACCGCCCGACTCGGTGGGCGTGCGCTGCGCGAGGCCGGCCGCTGCGCGCGCGGCGCCGGGGGTGATCCCCGGTTCCAGCCAGACCTCGCCCGCGAAGCCCGACAACAGGAACCCGTCGATGCCGGTGAGGGGGAAGGCGTGCACGCGGGTGCGTCCTCCGGGCGCGCGATCGATCGTGATCCCGTCGAGCGGGTTCACACCGTTCGCCAGGCGCGAGAGGGTCTCGATATAGGCGTCGAGCGCGCCGAGCACGCTGTACGGTCCGCTGAGCCACTCTTCACCGCGCAGGGGATGCCGCGCGTCGAGGCCCTTCGATGCGGCGGCCGTGTGCGCCCAGTCCTCCGCGGTGGCGGCGACGCTCGTGCGCACCGCGCGCAGCAGCGTCGTCCGTTGGGCGACGGTGAGGGCAGACCAGGTGCGCGTTCCGGTCTGAAGGGCATCGACCGCGGCGTCGAGCCGTTCTCTTTCCCCTTCGCCCAGCTCCGGGGCTGCGCTTCCCGACGCGCGCTTCGAGGTCGGGGCGGAGGTGGCGGTTGTGCTCGCAGAAGTCATCGACGTCTCCTTCGGACGGGATCCCAGCTTAGGCGTGGAAGGGCTCGAGGGTATCGATGTCCGCTCGGCGCAGGCGGTAGTGGCGGAGGGTCAGCAGACTCCCGGCCATCAGCACGGCGGGCAGCGCGCTGAAGCTGAGCACGATGCCCGTGACGGCCGCGTCCGGCTGTTCGACCGTGGCGCCTGCGACGGTCGAGATGTAGCCGGTGGCCGCGAGGGTCAACGACACAGCGGTCGCGCCGAGGGCGAAGCCCACGGTCTCGCCCGCGGTCCAGATGCCGGTGAAGGTGCCGGCCTGTCCCGCTCCGCTCGTGCGTTCGTCGTGCGAGATCACATCGGGCAGCATGGCCATCGGCAGCGACTGGAGTCCTGCGTAGGCGACGCCGGCCACCGCGACGGACACGTAGATCCAGGCGCCGGATGCCCAGACGGCGAAGACGAGCGACGCCGCGGCCGCGGTGAACAGCACGGTGGCCATCGCTAACGCCCGCTCCTTGCCGACCCGTCGCGCGATCACGGTCCATCCCGGGGTGGCGAGCAGTGCGGGGCCCACCAACGCGACGAAGACGAAGGTGACCGCGTCCTCCGACCGCAGCACCCAGGTCGCCACGTACTGCGCGCCGGCGAGCATCGTTCCCGTTGCGAGCGCCTGCAGCACGAACGTCCCCAGGAGTGCACGGAAGGGCTGGCTGCGCCCGAGTGCGCGGAAGCCCGACATGTACTGGTGCCGCCAGGTCGAAGCGGCGGTGGCGGCAGCGTCAGCGGTGTTGACGGGAGCGGTGTTGACGGGAGCGGTGTTGACGGGGGCGGCCGCGGTGCGCTTCGCCGCCATATCCGCCGTCCGGGAGGCGATCAGCATGCCGATGCCGATTGCGATACCCGAGGCGATGCCCATCAAGAGGTAGCCCTGCACAGGGTCGTCGCCGGCATTGCGCAGGGCGGGGCCACCGGCGCCGAACAGCAGGATGGCTGCCGTCAGCACGACCACGCGCCACCCGAGCAGACGCGTGCGCTCGTCGTAGCTGCCGGTCAGTTCTGCGGGCAGAGCGACATAGGGCACCTGGAACAGGCTGAATGCCGTCGCGGTCGCCAGGAACGCCAGCAGCACACTGATCGCTCCGGCGACCGGCCCCCAGGAGGGCGGTACGGCGAAGGTGAGGGCGAAGAAGAATGGCAGAGCGAGAGCACCGGTCACCATGAACCCGCGGCGCGACCCGGTGCGAGCGAGCTGGCGATCGGACGCGGCCCCGATCAAGGGGTCGATCAGCACGTCCCAGATCTTCGCCGCCGTGACGATCAGACCGGCGGCGAGGGCGGCGACACCGAGGTTGTCGGTGAGGAAGTAGGTCAGCACGAGGCCCGGCAGTGTCGCATAGCCGCCAGTCCCGAGCGAGCCGATCGCGTACAGCACGATCGTGCGCGGAGAAAGACGGACGGGTGCTCGTTCGGACCGAGCCTCGGTGCTCATCGCGCCAGTGTAGTGGGGCGATGCCGCGGGGTCAGATCAGCGAGAGCTCGCGCAGCTTCGACTCGACGTCGGCGTTCGACGGCTCGACGTGGTGCGAGGCGTCGGGGTACACGACGACGGGGATGTTGGTGCGGCCCGAGATCTCCTTCGCCACGTCTGCGGCGGCGGGCTCGGCGACCAGGTCGACGTACGTGTACTCGACACCGAGCGCGTCGAGCTGCTTCTTGGTGCGGATGCAGTCGCGGCACCAGTCGGCGCCGAACATCGTGATGGTGTCGGAGGCAAGAGCAGTCATGCATTCAGCCTACGGCCGCGCGGATGAGGTGGCGCTGAGTGTCGGCTGGGCACACGGTGGCCCGTGTCCGCCTCGTCGGGCAGCTGCTCGACCGGGATGACGACGACGTCCTGAATCTTCCAATCGAGGTCGGCGATCCCCTCGGCGGCCGCGCTGAGGTCGGTCACCCTCACCGTGCGGCGGTGTGGCACGACGAACGCCTCGATGTGGAACACCTGCCCCTGGTCGCGCATGCGGACCGCGGCCCGCGAGACCCAGGGACGGCTCCGCAGGTAGGACACGATATCGGCGGCCAGCGGATGTGGCTGCGTGCTGTCGTACGTGCGTGCGCGCTGATCCATGAGATCGACCACGGCTGTGCGGGTGTTGCGGAAGCCATCCCAGACGATGCCCAGCGAGATGAAGAGGGCTGCGGCTCCGTCCAGCCACCACAGGCCGACACCCACGCCGAGAACGCCCACGATCGAGGCGACCGTCGTCTGCCAGTCGGCCTTCGCCATGTCGGCATCGGCGTACAGCAGCTTGTTGTGCAGCACGGGGGCGAGCTTCGACTTCGCCGGCCCGTAGAAGAACACGGGGCCGATGATGACGACCGCCATCACCGCGACCATCAGCCAGCCGAGCCAGATGGTCTGACCGAGCAGCTGCACGGTGCCGATAGTGGGATGCTCAGCGGCGATCAGCCCGGTGACGGCCTCGATGGCGAGGTTCAGGCCGACGGCGAGCAGCGCCACACCCGCGACGAGATGCCCGATGCCCATCGCCCTGTGCAGACCGTACGGGTGCTTCCTGGTGGGGCGACGACGCACCAAGAGGAGCGCCGCGAGGAAGGCGAACTGCGGGATGAGGGACAGCATGTCCTCGATCCACGCCGTCCGCATGGCCTGGGACTCGCCGACCACCAAGGCGATCACGGCGATGGTGATCGACGTGTAGACGATCGTGAAGATCTCCCAGCGCACGGCGCTCCGGATCGCCCTCTGCTGTTCTGGGGGGAGGGTTGTGCGACCGAACTGCCCTGTCTCGTTCATTCGCCGACCTCCTCGTCGAGGAAACGCTCGAGAGAGGAGAGGAACGCGTTCTCGCCGAGAGGCACCAGCATGACGATCTCTCGACCGTCGGCGCCTTCGATCCCGCGGTAGCCGCGAGTGACTCCGGCTTCGTCCACCCAGGGGGTGTCGCTCGTGATGCCGCCGGCGACAAGGTCGAGGTGCCCTTCTTCGAGCATCGTCACGAGAGTCTCCTCCGAGGCGACGGTCCAGTCGGTTTCGGCATGGAGGCGGGAGGCGAACCCGTCGACGAGGTCGACGATGCTCCCGGTCGGTTCCCCGTGCTCGATCCGGACGAGGTCGCCGTCCGGCGCCGTGCCGACGCGGAGTTCGCCGCCGGAGACCGTCTCCAAGGTTCCGTCCGGGTCAGCGGGTACCGTGAGTCCGCATCCGCCCAGAGCGAGGGTCAGGAGCAGCGCAACGGCGACCGACGCCGCTCGGAGGCGGTGACGGCTGCGGCGCGCGAATGCTCGGTTCACACTCGCAGGATGCCTTTGCGGCGACTCTCGGAACAGGCCGTTGACGGGGTGCACGCGCGAGGGCTAGAGATGACGGCGCGGTCGGATCGACGCGTTGATCCGGACTCATCCCTTGTAAGTAAGGGTGCCCTAACTTAGGCTGGGGCCATGAGCGGCGCATGCGAGCATCTGGAGGATCCCGATTGGGACGACATCGAGGGTGCCGTGCTCATCGCCGGCGACGCCGCCGACGCCGGCTTCATCGCGAGCATCGCCGCGCGGTTGCCGTGGGACGCGCAGGGCGTCGTCATCCTCGAAGCGGCGGCACGTATCCAGTTCCGACACATCGACGTCCCCGACGGGGTGTCGGTGCGCTGGCTCGTGCGTGGAGACGGAACGAGGGCGCATACGCGTGGCGAACGGCTCGCGAACGCCGTGCACGCGTGGTGCGTGGAGTGGGCATGCAGTGAGCCGCCGTCGCAGTGGACGGTGTGGCTCGGGCCGCACACTCCGCCGCACGTGGCGCGCATGGCGCGCAGTCTGCTCGGCGTCGCCAACTGACCTCACGTCGGCGGTGGCGCACCGACCGGGCGGCGAAGGGCTGCTCGGGCTCTCAGCGCACCGAGGCGACCGCGGGAGCGTTCGCGCCCGCGGTGATCGCGTCGAGTGCGCGACGCAGCGACGAGCTCGACGTGTGCGCCGTGTACGGGAAGTACACGACCTCGACGCCGACCTCGGCGAACTCGCGCTCCAGGCGCAGACCCTTCTCGGTGCCGCGCCAGTCGTCACCCTTGAAGAAGTGCGTGAACTGCACGTCGCGCCACGAGTCCATCTTCGACGGCGTCGTCTCGACGTAGACGTCATCGACGAACGAGATGTGCTTCACGATCTCCGCCCGCTCGGCCGTCGGGATGACGGGCTCGATGCCCTTCACCTGACGCAGCATCTCGTCGCTGACGACGCCTGCGATCAGAATGTCGCAGTGCTGCTTGGCGTGACGAAGAAGGTTCAGATGCCCGACGTGAAACAGGTCGAAAGCACCAACGGCATAGCCGATACGCGTCCCCATGATCTCCCCAGATCAGTAATTCCCCAGTAAGCGGATCCCCATCCGCTTCGCGACTCCCACAGCCGCGGTTCGAAAGTCTAGCAGGTCCGGGTTTCCTCCCGCATAGGAACCCGTGGAACGATGGAGGCCGCACGCGATGCGCGTGGGGGACAGGGGGCGGACGTGGGGACACCGGTCACGGTCATCGTGCCGACGTTCAACGAGCGCGACAACATCGCCGAGCTCGTGGCACGGACTGCGGTCGCCCTCGAGGGGTGGGACGCCGAGATCCTGTTCGTCGACGACAGCACGGATGACACGGCGGCCGAGGTCGCGCGGGTGGCGGCAGATGCTCCGCTCCCCGTGCGCGTGATCCACCGATCCGAGAACACGGGCGGACTGGGCGGCGCCGTCGTCGTCGGGCTCGAGGCCGCGGCCTTCGACATCTGCATCGTGATGGACGGCGACCTGCAGCATCCGCCCGAACTCCTCCCCACCCTGCTCGCCCGGTATGCGCAGGGAGACGCCGATGTCGTCGCCGCGTCCCGCTACATCGGCGGAGGGGACACGAGCGGCCTCGGCACCGCTGTGCGCTTCGGCGTCTCCCGCGTCGCGACGTGGCTGACGCGGGCGATGTTCCCGATCCGTCTCGCCCGCAGCACCGACCCGATGACCGGGTTCTTCCTGGTCGATCGCGGTCGTCTCGACCTCTCGACGCTCCAACCCCGGGGTTTCAAGATCCTCCTCGAGATCCTCGCTCGCAACGATCTGCGCATCGCCGAGGTGCCGATGGAGTTCGCCGAACGTCGACACGGCACGTCCAAGGCGAGCATGCGTCAGGGGGCGATGTTCCTCGAGCACCTCGCGCGCCTGCGCTTCGGCAAGATGTCGTTGTTCGCACTGATCGGCGCGATCGGCGCCGCGGCCAACCTCGGGATCATGTGGGCGCTGACCGCCGCAGGGGTCCCGTACATCTGGGCGGCGATCATCGGTGCCGAGGTCACGATCATCGGCAACTTCGTGCTGCAGGAGCGCTTCGTGTTCGCCGATATGCGGACCGACGCGCGCGCCCTCGGCATCCGCTTCGCCAGCTCCTTCGCGTTCAACAACATCGAGGCCGCACTGCGGATCCCGGTGATGGCTCTGATGGTCGAGTCGTGGCACATCTCGAGCGTCGTCGCGACCGGCCTCTCGCTCATCGTGGCGTTCTTCGCCCGCTTCCTGTTCCACTCGCTCGTCGTGTACGCGCCTCAGCGGCGACGCAAGGGTGAGGGCGATGGCGCCGAGCCCCCGACGGACACCGCGGCCCAGCGCGTGATCCGTGCCATCGATGCCGAGGTGATGAAGCCCGGCGAGCTCTGAGGGCGGGGCTCCTTCCGGAGCCGGTTTCGAGGGCGCTCGGCGACTCCTCTCTTGCCAGGACGGGCGAGGGGGTCCATAGTGGGCTCGTGGAATCCGAGGGCGGTCCCTCGCTGTCTCTCACCTGGGCGCATCGTGTCGAACAGTCGGCGCGCACCTGGGAGCAGAGCCACGCCAGGGGAGAGGTGCCCAGCATCTGGCCGTATGGTCTCGATGCACTGCGTGACCACGCGGCGGTCGAGGTGATCGACCTCGCCCCGCCGGGCCGCGTCGCGCGAGCTCGTGCGCGATTGTCCATGGGGCCGCGCCCCGTCGACGG
Source organism: Microbacterium sp. STF-2 (assembly GCF_034650155.1). Lineage (NCBI taxonomy): Bacteria > Bacillati > Actinomycetota > Actinomycetes > Micrococcales > Microbacteriaceae > Microbacterium > Microbacterium sp. STF-2. Next base: position 713,450 of record NZ_JARKMW010000002.1, on the reverse strand, counting down.
TCTCACGCTGACGTGGGATGAGAACACGGCCTATCGGATGCAGACGACCCACCCGCGGACCCGATTCGCCACCGGGGTGATCTGGCTCACGGATATGGCCGAGACCGGGGAGGCACCGGCACGGATGGTCGCGATGCTCGGCAGGGCAGAGGCCGCCTGGGTGCTCAGCGACGCACAGGTCGAACCCCTGCGAACGATGCTCGGGCACGGACCGACGCGCGTGTTCGCTGTCCCTTTCGGCATCGACAGCGCGTTCTTCGTCCCGAGGTCCTATCCGGACCGGCCGCGGATCGTGAGCGTGGGGAACGACCGCGACCGCGACCCCGCCACCCTCTATGCGGCGCTCGCCCGGGTCCTCGCCATCCGTCCGGAGACCGAGGCGGTGGTTCAGACGCGGTCGGATCTCGACCCGCCGGAGGGGGTCCGGGTCGTGCGGCACATGCCGCATGCCGACCTCCGCGACCTCTACGCCACCGCGAGCGTGGTCGTCATCCCGACCCGGCCGAACCTCCATGCCTCCGGGATGACGGTCGCACTCGAAGCGCTCGCAACGGCGCGTCCTGTCGTCGTCACCGATACCCCGGGGATGGAGCAGTACGTGAGCGAGGGGCGCACCGGCCACCTCGTTCGTCCGGAGGATCCTGCCGAGCTCGCCCTCGCGCTGCTCCGACTGCTCGACGATCCGGCGCATGCCGCCGAGCTCGGGCGGAACGGTCGGATCGAGGTGGAGCGGCGTTTCACGACGCAGATCATGGTCGCATCTCTCGTGCGAGGGCTGCTGGCCCCCGCCTGACGATGCGCCGGGTGCTGCCGAGGCGCCCTAGTGCTTGGCGCCGCGTCGCTTGACCCGCACGGCGGCGCGGAACGCGTCCGCGTGCGCGCGGCCGGCGTCGGCCCAGTCGCGGCGGGAGAGATCGGGCGAGCCCGTCAGCGTGGTCGCGGACCGCCACGCCTCGACGACGGTCGGCGCATCGAGATCGCCGTCGTACATCAGCACCCACTCCGGTCCGACTTCGCGTCCGAGAGCCTCGTTCGCCTCGTTGCGGGGGACGAGCACCGGTCGGTCCATCGACAGGGCGGCGAGGACGCTGCCCGAGTTGTGCATGAAACGGTAGGCCAGCACGATCAGGTCGGAAGAGGTCGCGAGCTGGACGAGTTCGGCATCGCTCAGGAAGTCGAGGTGGAGCTCGACGCCCGGGAGATCCGCGGTCCGCGCCCGGAGGTCGTCGCCGAGCTCAGGGGTGGACGGCCGCCCGCCGATCCGCAGGCTCAGCGCCGGCTCGACCGTCACGGCCTCGGCATAGGCGTCGATGAAGCCCTCCAGGCCCTTGTAGCGACGGATGCCGCCGAACGACCCCAGCTGCCCCGTCACCCGCTCCGCCGAGGGGAACTTCGCGTACCAGCCGCGGTAGTCGCCGTGCAGGATCAGGCTGTGCGGGGTGCCGGGGGCGAGCGGAGTGGTCTCGTTGATGACGATCCGGTAGTCGGTGTGGCGATCGATGAAACGCAGCAGCCACAGCCGAGGCGCGTTGTCGTCGGGGAGTTCGATGTTGTGCACGGTGCGCACCACGGCGATGCGACGGGAGAGGCGGTGTCGGAACACGAGCGCCGTCGTGAGGAGGAACTTGCCCGTGGACTTCCACCACGTGGAGCCGTGCAGCTTCGCCTCCGGCCAATGCCAGTGGAAGGCGTCGTAGCGTCCGAACAGAGCCGTCCCCCAGGAGAACCGCAGGCGGGTCAGGCCCTCCGTGGATCCGAGCGCCTCATCGAGCATCTTGTTGTACGGGTTCGTCGTCGGACGGGGGGCGCCCAACGATTGCATCACGCGGATGCTCGATGCGGTGTCGGTCATGGTCGTGTCATCCTCCGATGGGCGGCGGTACTCGTCATAGCGACGGCCGAGGGCGGCGGCGATGGTGCCGCGGCCGCGGTGCACGAGGCGGGTTCCTCTGGCGTGATGGGTGATGTTCGAGGTCAGTGTTCCGAAGATCCTGCGCAGGCCGCCGACGACGATCCGGGCCACGCCGCCCACCAGGGCCTTCAACCGCAGGATGCCGCGACGGATCTTCCCGTCGGTCAACATCAGCTGGATGCGGGTGCCGGCATTCGCGGAGCTGTATGCCCGTTGCGCCGCCCAGGCGCGGCTCAGGCGCGACGCGACGACGAGATCCTCTGTCTCCGATTCGTTGCACCACACGATCAGGCCGCCACGACGTGCGAGCTGCCGCGAGAAGAGCGTGTCCTCCCCACCGCCCAGACCGAGGGACGGATCGAAGCGCAGCCCGAGCCGACGGACGGAACGGAGGTCGAGCAGCAGGTTGCCCGCGGCGGCCACCTGCAGCACGGTGCCCGTCCGTCTCGGCGGTCGCCGGAACGTGCCGGACGCGAGCAGCCACGGGTCGACGTCCTCGTCGAAGACCGAGATCACGCGGCCCATCACGGCGTCCGCACCGTGTTCGCGCCAGACCTCGATGAGCGAGGAGAGCCATGCCTCCCGAGGGATCTCGTCGTCGTCGATGAAGGCGAGGAGATCGCGATCGGCGCTTTCATCCAGGATGCGGTTGCGCGCGGCGACGATCCCCGGTGCGGGTTCGACGACGTAGCGCACAGGGAGATCCGCGTCCGCGGCGATGCTCCGCGCAGAACCCGCGGGGTCGTTGTCGACGACCAGCACATCCACCGCGACTCCGAGGTCGGCGCATTCGGCGATGCGTGCGGGGAGCGTCCGGAGCAGGGCCGCCAGAAGCTCGGGCCTCCGGTACGTGGGTACGCCGATCGTCACAGTGATCATGTCGTTCGATTCCGGTCCCCTGCTCATCCGCCCCATCCCCATGGCAGTATCGCGCCTCGACTCCGACGCCGGCTCATCGTATCGTGAACCCCCTGATACCGATCTGCGGGGGCTGCTCTCGCGTATAGTCGTTGTCCTGGGAGTCGACGTCGGTCGCGACTCTGGGGAATTCGACCGACGACCCGAGGCGATCCGTGACCCGGATCCGGGGGGAGGATCGCGTGTCAATCGAGCACGGACGGCTTGCCGTCGTCGTCGTCAACTACGCCTCGGCGCGGCTTCTGCAACGCAATCTGGTGACCGTGGAGCGCGAAGCGCGGGCGATCGATCCCGACGTGCTCGTCCTCGTCGTCGACAACTGGTCGAACGCCGACGAACGGCGTGCCGCCGGCGAAGTCGCCGACGCGCACGGCTGGCTGCTGATCGAATCGGAATCGAACTCGGGTTTCGGCGGCGGCGTCAACATCGGTGTCACGCGCGCGCTCGCCGAGGGGGCGACCGACGTGCTCGTCATCAATCCCGATGCGCACATCGACCGCGACTCCCTGCGTCGACTCGCTTCCGTCACCGCAGCCTCACGCACCACGCTCGCTTCGCCGGTCATCACGGATTCCGATGGAAGAACCTGGTTCGCCGGCATCGACCTCCTGCTCGACGACGGCACCATGCGCGCACGTCGCAAGCGCGTCGACGGCGATGCGCAGCCGTTCGAACCTTGGCTGAGCGGGGCCTGCCTGTGGATCACGCGCGAAGTGTGGGAGCTCGCCGGCGGTTTCGACGACGACTACTTCCTGTACTGGGAAGACGTCGACTTCTCTCGCCGCGTGGTGTCCGCCGGCGGCTCGCTGATGCTCGTCGAAGACGCCAATGCGGTGCATGATGAGGGCGGCACGCAGCGCGCCGAACCCGAGACCTCCCGGGCGAAATCCGAGGGGTATTACTACTACAACATCCGCAACCGGATGCTGTACGCGGTGCGTCATCTCGACGATGCCGCGGTGCAGCGCTGGCGCCGGTCCATCCCCCGCACGGCCAGAGAGGTCATCCTCCGAGGTGGGCGACGGCAGCTGATCCAGTCGGCCGCACCGATCCGGGCCTATCTTCGCGGTGTCCGCGAGGCCCGTCGGATCGCGCGGACCCACGCAACGGTCCAGAAGGGCAGGAAATGGTCGTAGACGCATATCACCGTCTCGCGCGTGCGCAGAAGGGGCACGCCCGAGGGGCACCCGCGTACTCGGTGTACGTCAACCGTCGTATCGGGCGGGTGCTCGCCGCCGTGGCCTACCGGATCGGTCTCACCCCCAACCAGGTGTCGATCATCAGCGCGGTGCACTCGTTCGTCGCGATCGGACTGATCGCGTTCGGTCCCGTGAACGTGCCCATGGGGCTGCTGATCGCCCTCCTTCTGGTGCTCGGGTATGCCTGGGATTCCGCGGACGGCCAGGTCGCACGTCTGCGCGGCGGGGGAAGCCCCCAGGGCGAGTGGCTCGATCACTTCATCGACACGATCAAGATCGCCTCGCTCCATCTCGCCGTGCTCATCGGGCTCTACCGCGTCCTCCCCGAGACGCCTCTACTGCTGTTGATCCCGATCGTGTTCAGCATCGTGGCCACGACCACGTTCTCCGGAATGCTCCTCAACGACCTGCTCAAGGGAAAGCACGCGGTGGCGTCGACCCATGAGCGCGGCGGCGGGACACTGCTGCGGTCTCTCATCCTGCTGCCGACCGACTTCGGTCTCGTGTGCCTCGTGTTCGTCCTGTGGGGATGGACCCCGGCGTTCCTCGTCGGCTACGGCGCACTCTGCGCGGCCGCCGTCCTGTTCCTGGCACTCGCCGCGGTGAAGTGGTTCCGCGAGATCGGAAAGCTCGGGGAGGCCGCATGACCGACGAGAAGATCCTCGTGGTCTGCGCCGCCAACGTCTGCCGGTCGCCTCTGGCCGAACTCGCGTTGAGGCGGGGGCTCGGGGCGGATTCGCCCCTCTCGGTGAGCAGCGCGGGCATCCGAGCGAACGCGGGCGACCCGATCTGCTCGGCCGTGGCGTCGTTGCACGACGACGAGGAGTGGCAGGCCCAAGCCCGGGCGCACCGGGCGCGACCGGTCACGGTCGAGCAGATCGAGCAGGCGAGCATCGTGCTCACGGCTTCGCGCGACATCCGTGGCGAGCTGGTGCGACTGGCACCGCGGTCGCGTGACTGGATGTTCACGATAAAGGAAGCCGCTCACCTCGGTGAGGGCTTCGCGTCGTCGGCTCCGGATCGGGTGGCGGAATATGTCGCCCACCTCGACCGGGGTCGATCGAGAGCCGTTCCGTTGGCCGCGTCCGGAGGTGTCGGGACCCGCCTGCGGCAGCTCTTCGGAGGCCGCACGACCGTCGACCCGACGAGCATCGCCGATCGCCACGGAAGCCGCGGACACCTGGAGACGATCTCGGAGGTCGAGGCCTCCGTCGCGACCATCCTGGCGCAACTCGGAGGACATCGGCGACACTCTTCTTGAGCGAACACTTGCGATATCCCGGTCCTCGCACTACGATTAGCCGACGCCGCGTTCTACGCGGTTGAAGGGGACCCGAAGCCGAGGGGGCTTTGGGAACGGGGAATCTGGGTTCTGGGGAGCTGCAGTGTTCAAAGTTTCATCATGCCGTTCTGGGGACGGCTCTTCGCGCTCACGACGAGCGATGGTCGTCGCGCCGTTGGTGGCGCTCGCACTCGTCACGGCCGGCTGCACCGCAGCGCCTGGCGCGTCCGAGACGCCGGCGCCTGAAGGCACCAGCACCACCGACTGGACGCCGCCTTCCGACACGGAGACCGAAGGGCCCACCGAGGCTCCGGCGCTCACCGAGCAGAGCGGGGCGCTCGACGCACCGATCGCGCTCTCCACCGACATGGTGGTCACGATCGACAAGATCTCGACGACGACCATCAAGCCCGAGACGCCCGGCGAGTACGCCGGCTCCGCAGTCGTCGTCACGCTCTCCGTGTCCAACGACTCGAAGCGCGCGCAGAGCGTCGATTCCGCCGTCGTCAGCCTCGTCACGGACGACGGCGACATCGGCGTCTCGACCACCGCCGGTCCGAACGAGCCCCTGCAGGGCGAGCTCGCCGCCGGCGCGAAGGCCACGGGGACCTACGTCTTCATGCTCGACCCGACTCAGGGCCGCTCGGTGAAGATCAGCGTCAACTACGCCGCAGGAGAGCCGGTGGCGACGTTCGCCGGCCAGCTCTCCTGACGCGCACGCATTCTTTCGCATCACTTTCGGTTTTTCATCGCACTAACTCATTTTCGAAGAAGAAAACTGGCGGCTGGGGAGTCACTATGGGGAACACATCGACCACGAGGCGGGCGCTGAGCGCGCTTGCGTCTGTCGTGACGGCGGCATTGCTCGTCGCCGGCATGACGACACTGGGTGCACAGGCGGCGTCGGCAGACGTCCCGTCGACACCACCGCCCCTGCTGCAGCGCGACGACAACGTCGTCACGTCGGATCCGATTCCGACCGTGCAGATCGACAACGGCTACGTCTGGTCTCAGACGACCATCGGTTCGACCGTGTACGCGGTCGGCAAGTTCGACAACGCCCGTGCGCCCCTGGCTGCCCCGGGAACGAGCCTGACGGCGCGTTCGAACGTTCTCGCCTATGACATCAACACCGGCCAGCTGCTGTCGTTCGCCCCGCAGGTGAACGGCGTGATCAAGGCTGTCGCCGCCTCGCCCGACGGAAGCCGCATCTACATCGGCGGCTCCTTCAACTCGGTCAACGGTCAGGCGCGCTGGAACTTCGCGGCCCTCGACGCCGTGACCGGTCAGCTCGTCCCCGGATTCTCGCCGTCCATCGGCGGCAGCGGCGTCTACGCGCTGGCCACCTCGGGATCGAGCGTCTACGTCGGCGGCCTGTTCACGCAGGGCAACGGAACGGCTCGCAAGAACCTCGCCGGCTTCAACGCCGCCAACGGTGCCCTGCTGAGCTGGGCACCGCAGACGGACCTCCAGGTCGACGCGATGGTCATGGACCCCGCGGGTCAGAACGTCATCGCCGCCGGCCGCTTCTCGCAGGTGAACGGCGACCTGACCATGCGCGGCACCGTCGCGCTGGACAAGACGACCGGTGCCGTCGACTCGTCGTGGGCGCTCCCGCAGACGGTCAAGAACGGCTCCAACACGGGCAGCAACTCGGGCAAGGCCGGCATCTTCGGACTCGCCGCCGATGCCACGGCCGTCTACGGCACCGGCTGGGTCTACGCCGACGCCGCCACGGGAAACCTCGAGGGCACGTTCGCGGCGGAGGCCGGAACCGGACAGGTCCGCTGGATCGCCGACTGCCTCGGCGACCACTACGGCGTCTACTCGACCGGCAAGGTCGTCTACACGACCAGCCACACGCACGCGTGCGGCACGATGAACCTGCACCCCGAGCAGAACCCGCGCACGCACCGCTACTCCGAGGCGTACACGGCCGATGCCCGCGGTTCGCTGGGCAACCAGCCCGCAGCCGGCGGCACCTACAAGAACTGGGCGGGCACCCCCGCGCCGTCTCCCTACGCCTGGACGCCCGACTGGGCCGTCGGCGTGACGACGGGCCTGGGTCAGGCCGGACTCTCCATCACCGGCGCCGGCAACATGATCTCGATCGGCGGCGAGTTCCGCTCGGTCAACAACGGTCGATTCGAGGGCCTCGTGCGCTTCTCGACGAACCCTCCGGGCGGAGCCAAGGACGGACCCCGCCTCGCCGCGGCCAACTGGACAGGCACTGCGCAGTCGTTCATTCCGGGTCGCGTCCGCGTCTCGATCCCGGCCAACTGGGACCGCGACGACCTGACGCTCACGTATGAGCTCCGTCGCACGGGCACGGCGATCCCTGTCGCCACGACCACGGCGAACGGAACCTGGTGGAACCGACCGGCCGTCATCCTCGAAGACAAGACCGCCACGCCGGGGTCGCAGCAGGAGTACACGGTCGTCGCGAAGGACGGCAACGGCAACACCGTGAGCAGTCAGGCGATGTCCGTGACCGTCGCATCGGGCACGGTCTCGAGCTACACCAACGCGGTCATCACGGATAACCCGCAGCTGTACTACCCGTTGGGCACCGCGCCGCAGGACTGGGCGGGGGCGAACCCGCCGGTGTTCGGCTCGGGCGTGACGTCGTCGACCTCCGGTGTCGAGAACACCGCCACCGGTGCCTCGACCTTCTCCGGAACGAGCACGGGACGAATCTCGTCGACCGACAAGATCGCCGCCCCGACGGAGTTCTCGACCGAACTGTGGTTCAAGACGAACACGACGACCGGTGGGAAGCTTCTCGGCTACGGGAACGCGGCCTCGGGTGACTCCACGAGCTACGACCGTCATCTCTACATGACGAACAACGGTCGGCTGGTCTTCGGCACGTACAACGGCAGCACGCAGACCGTACAGAACTCCACGGCGTTGAACAACAATGCGTGGCACCATGCTGTGGCCACGCAGAGCGCTGCCGGCATGAAGCTGTACATCGACGGCGCTCTCGTCTCATCGGCAGCCGGTGCGACCACTGCCGAGAACTACGTCGGCTACTGGCGCGTCGGCGGGGACAACCTCAACGGCTGGCCGTCCGCGCCGAGCTCGATCAACTTCAAGGGTGCGCTCGACGAGGTCGCGGTCTACCCCTACGCGCTGACCGCCGCACAGGTGCAGACGCACTACGGCATCGGCAAGGGCTTCCAGCCGCCGACCGCCGCCTTCACCGCGACGCCGACCGATCTCGCGGTGGCGTTCGACGCCAGTGCATCCGCACCGACCGGCTCGGCCACGATCACCGGCTACAGCTGGGACTTCGGTGACGACTCGGCGACGGCCACCGGCCAGACGGTCTCGCACACCTACACCGCCGCGGGAACCTACACGGCCAAGCTCACGGTCACGGACAGCAACGGGCTGGCCACCACGACCGAGAACCCGGTCGTGGTCCAGGCGGCGAATGTGCTGCCCACCGCCTCCTTCGAGGTCACGGGCACCGGTCTCTCGGTCTCCGCCGATGCCTCCGCCTCCACCGACTCCGACGGCACGATCGCGTCGTACGACTGGAACTGGGGCGACGGATCGACGTCGAGCGGCCAGGTCGCCAGCCACGTGTACGCCTCGGCGGGCACGCGCACGGTGACCCTGACCGTCACCGACAACCGTGGTGGCACGGCGACCACCACGCGTGAGGCCGTCACGACCCATGCGAACCCGGTCGCGACGTTCACATCGACAGCGTCGGGGATTAACGTCGACGTCTCGGCCGCAGGGTCGAGCGCGTCCGACGGGGCGACGCTCTCCTACTCCTGGAACTGGGGCGACGGAACGCCCGCGGGTACAGGGGCGACCGCCGGCCACACGTACACCCAGCCGGGTGCGCATGACATCACCCTCACGGTCACCGACAGCCTCGGCGGCTCGGCGAGCGTCACGAAGTCCGTGACCGTTCAGGCGCAGGTGTTCGCAGCATCCGACTCGTTCGGTCGCGTCGTCTCGAGTGGCTGGGGCGCGGCTGATGTCGGCGGCACCTGGGCACCCATGAGCGGTTCGGCCGCCGTCACCTCCGTCGCCGACGGGGTCGGCAAGGTGAATCTCACCCCGGGCGAGACTCGCGAGATGCTGTTGCAGGGCACGTCGCTCCTCGACACATCGGCGCGGATCACCTACTCGCTGGCCTCCGGACCGTCGACGGGTGTCGCGTACGAGGGACTCGGCGCACGTCGCTCCGGTTCGAACGGCTACCGTGCGCTCGCATGGCACCGTGCGGACGGCACCACGTGGCTCGTGATCCACCGCAACGGAACGGCCATCGCCAGCACCGCGGTCGCCGGTCTCACGTGGACCGCGGGAAGCACTTTCAACCTCGCCATGGAGACCACGGGTTCCGGAACCACGACGATCCGCGCGAAGCTGTGGGCGGCCGGCGCTGCAGAGCCCGCTAACTGGCAGCTCTCGACCACGGATGCGACGCCGGCCCTCCAGGCCGCCGGAGCCCCGACGGTGTTCTCCTACCGAGCCGGCAGCGCGACCGGCACCAACCTCGCGAGCTTCGACGACTTCACGCTGAAGAACCTCGGAGCCGCGACACCGCAGCCCGAGCCGCAGCCCGAGCCTCAGCCGACGAACGTCGCGCCGACCGCCGCGTTCACGGCGACGGCCACGGGCCTGACCGTCAACGTCAACGGCGGAGCGTCGACCGACTCGGACGGCACCATCGCCTCCTACGCCTGGAACTTCGGAGACGGAACGACAGGCACCGGAGCGACGAGCTCGCGGGCGTACACGGCGGCGGGCACCTACACGGTGACCCTCATGGTGACGGACGACAAGGGCGCGACCAACACCGCCACCCAGCAGGTCACGGTCACGGCACCTCCTGTCGAGCCGCAGCCTGAGCCCAACCCGGCAGCGCTGGCGAGCGATGAGTTCGACCGCACCGCTGGTCCCGGCTGGGGGAGCGCGGTCACCGGCGGTGCCTGGAGCATCGCCGGAGGCTCGCAGGCGGCGGCGACCGTCGCCGACGGCCAGGGCAAGCTGAGCCTGGTCGCCGGAGACACCCGTCATGCGACGCTCAACACGACGTCGATCGGTGATGCCCTCCTCGAGACGCAGTTCCGCGTCGATCAGGCTCCCGCCGCGGGTGGCGCCTACATCGGAGTCATCGCCCGTCAGACGGCCGCGGGGAAGTACTTCGCCCGCGCGTGGCTCCGTCCCGACGGAACCGTGTGGCTCGTGGTCCACCGTGAAGGGACCGTGGTGCTCACGCAGGCCGTGCCCGGGCTGGTCTGGGCGGCGAACACGTCGTACAGCCTGAAGGTGTCGGTCACCGGGTCGACCTCGACCGCCATCTCGGCGAAGATCTGGGCGACGGGTACCACCGAGCCGGCGAACTGGCAGATCAACGCGACGGATGCGACGCCGCTGGCTGCGGGAGCGGTCGGCCTCAGCGGCAACCGGTCGGGCAGTTCGACGGCGCCTCTGAACGTCTCGTTCGATTCGTTCCGCGTCACCGCGCCCCAGTAAGATCCTGACGCATGGCCACTGCTGTTCCGATCGCGCTCCTCGCCGTCGGAGGAATCGCAGCAGTGGCCATCGTCGTGTTCGTGCTCCGGCTGATGCCGCGCACCGCTTTCGTGGCCTGGGCGTGCGTGCTCTTCTTCGTGCCGCTCTGGGTCGGCGTGAACGTCGGCTTCTACTGGGCGGCGATCACGCTGCTCACGGCTTTGATGATCATCGTCAACTGGTCCGTCGTCCCTCTGCGCGCCGCGGATGCCTGGGTCGTGGCGTTCATCATCGTCATCGTCGGACTGTACGGCTTCGGCTCGGTGGACCTTCCGTCTCTCGTCGCCGCGCTGCTCGAGTGGGTCATCCCTTACCTCTGGGGGCGCGTCGTCCTCGCCCGCATCGCGCCGGGGTGGGTCACGTCGACGATCGCCGTGGTCGCGATCATCGCCGCGGTCCTCGGCATCGTCGAGTTCTTCACGTCGTTCAACCCGTTCGTGCTGATCCCGGGATCGGGCGTCATCTACGACACCTGGAGCCCTCTGCAGGAACGCGGCGGGGTCTTGAGGGTGGAAGGCGCGTTCGGGCATTCGATCGCCCTGGGAGCGGCCCTGGCGATGTCGTCGGCGTTCATCGTGGCGACGAAGTGGCGTCTGGTCCCGAAGATCGGCGGCGTCGTACTCATCGCCGTGGCGACGGTCCTGACGTTCAGTCGCGCGGGTCAGCTCACCCTCGTGCTCACTCTGGTGCTGTCCACGTTCCTGATCGTCGGGGTGTCCACCCGGTTCCGGGTCGCGATCGTCACCGCCGGCGTCATCGGCACCGTCATCGCGATCCCGATCATCGACTCCGTCTTCGGGGCGGCGGGCGATGAGGCCGGCGGCAGCGCGGACTATCGGACCGACCTCCTCGTGCTCCTCCAGCAGGTGCAGCTCTTCGGCAATCCGGGAGACTGGCATTCGCTCGTCTCGGGTGACTACTACCTCGGCTACTTCGCGCGCTCCGTCGACAACGCCCTCGTCCTCACCCTGCTCCGCTACGGCTACGTGCCGACCCTGCTGATCATGGCGGCGATCGTCTGCGCGGCGATCATGACCGTGCGACGTTCGACCCGGAGCCCGGCGTCCATCGCCGTCGTGGGGCAGCTGCCGAGCCTCGTGGTGGTCGCACTGATCACGCAGTACAGCATGTTCCTCTGGTTCTGCGTGGGGCTCGCGATCACGTGGGCCCGCGACGCCGACGCGCTCGGTGGAAGGCGCGAGGGACCTGTGGAGATACGGCGGGGATCGCTCGAGACTTCGCGCCAGCCCCGTGGCGCCGTGGAGCGCCCTGCACAGTCATGAAGTCGTGGAATCGAACACTCCTCTAGAATCGAAGTCTGAGGGGGAATGGGGAGTCATGGGCGAGAGCCGGGTGAGTCTGCGCGTCATCGCCAGCTCGTTGCGCAAGTTCTGGTGGATGGTCGTGCTCTTCGGGGTCGTCGGGGCCGCGGGCTCCTACGGGTATGCCTCGCTGCAGACCCCGCTCTTCCAGGCGACGACCTCGCTTTACTTCGCTCTCAATCAGGGCACCAGCGCCTCCGACCTCAACCAGGGCTCTGTGTACACGCAGAGCCAGATGCTGTCCTTTGCGCAGCTCGCGACGAGCTCGCGGGTGCTCGATCCCGTCATCGAGGAGCTCGGTCTCGACACGACGCCGCGCGCTCTCGCGCGTGACATCGAGGTCACGATCCCGCAGAGCACCGTGACGCTGCGCATCACAGGGATCACCGATGACGCGAAGGCGGCCGCCGAGCTGGCCGACGCCGTGGCCGAACAACTCATCATCGTGGTCAAGGATGTGGCGCCGAAAGACCCACAGGGCGAATCCACGATCACCGCTCAGGTGATCGATGATGCCGTCGTGCCCGAGTTCCAGTTCACACCGAGCAAGCCTCGCGACGCTCTCCTCGGAGGCTTCCTGGGTGGCGTCCTCGGACTCGCCATCGCGGCGTTGATCGGTGTGCTCGACACCCGCATGCGCACCGAGGAGACGCTGACCGAGGCGGGCGGCGACCCTGTGCTGGGCGTCGTCTCGAAGTCTCCGCTGCTGGCCATGCGCGGTATCGCTGTGGCCCAGGAGCCGCTGGGCCACACCTCCGAGGAGTTCCGTCGCATCCGCTCGGCGCTCGCCTACGCGAACGTCTCCTCACGGGTGAAGGTGCTGCTGGTGACGTCGGGCATGCCGTCCGAGGGCAAGTCGACCGTCTCGGTGAATCTCGCCATGACGCTCGCCGGGCTGCGCAACTCCGTCCTGCTGATCGACGCCGATATGCGGCGGCCGCGGGCTCACGAGCACGCCGGCATCGACGGCTCGATCGGACTCACGAGCGTGCTGCTCGACGAGGTCGAGTTCGAGGTGGCCAAGCACAGCGTGGCAGACAGCACACTCGACATCCTCCCCGCCGGCACCATCCCGCCGAATCCTGCGGAGTTGCTCACCTCCGCTCGCATGGCGCAGCTGCTCGACTTCGCTGCGGCGGAGTACGACTACGTCGTGATCGATTCTCCGCCCATCCTGAGCGTGGCGGACGCGAACCTCTTCGCCACCCAGACCGACGGCGTGATCCTCGTGGTCGACGCGACCAAGACCCGTCGCGCCGCCCTCGCGAAGAGCGTCAAGTCGCTCGAATCGGGTGGCGCGCGCATCCTCGGCACCGTCCTGAACCGTGCTCGTCCGGATCGACACCGTAGCGAGTACTACAGCGACTGACGCGATGCCTCGACGCGGAGACACCGCGCAGGCGACGGAGTATATCGGTGTGACGCTGTGTTCGTTTGTCTTTGCCCCGGTAGCCGGGTATTCTTCATGAGTTGCGAGGGGGACTCGCTCTTTGCTGCCGGGGTCTAAACTGCGGCGGAGATGCGGGGTGATCATGAATCTGCCCCAGAAGACGGTGACATCGTGTCCACTCCGTTCCTCGATCTCGCATCACGCGAGTCCGCGACTCCGCCTCGGCGACGCTCTCGAAAGCTCCTCGCAGGTGCACTGACGGCCACCCTTGCGCTCACTGCCGCGCTGACAACCGTTCCGTCGTCGGCATTGGCCGACGACGCCGTGACTCTCGCACAGTCCCAGGCATCGGCGGACACCCCGGTCATCGACGATGACATGGATCGCGCCGTCGGCTCCGGATGGGGCTCGTCGCCCGAGGGGCCCTGGCGCGTCGTGGAGGGAACGGCGAGCGTGACAGGCGCGCAGGCCCTGCTCGCGAGCCGTAAGCCCGGAATCACCGCCCGAGCGACCGTCGACGGTGTCGCCGCGACCGACGTGGACAGCCGCTTCTCGCTGACCGTCCCCGAGCTTCCGGTGGGAGGGCCGCTCTACCTCTCCCAGGCTGTCCGCGTGTCCGGTGCCGACTCCTATGGGGTGCGTGTGCGCGTGCATCCCGACGGCTCTGCCTATGTGTCGATCGTGCGTCTCACGGACCTCATGCGCGTGCAGCACCTCAGCGAACGCAGACTCCCCCTCACGGTGACGGGCGACACCACGCTGACCGTGGCACTCAGCGTCACCGGCACGAGCCCGGTGGAGTTGGGCGCCAAGGCCTGGGAATCGGGCGCTGCGGAGCCGACTGACTGGCAGGTGACGTACTCCGACGATTCGGCTGACCGGATCCAGGCGGCGGGTGGCTATGCCTTCTCGCTCTACACGTCTTCGGGTGCTCGGACCGCCGTTCCGGTCGGAATCGACGACGTCTCAGTCACCACTCCCACCACGGTGCCGGAACCTTCCACCGAGCCCACGCCTGCGCCGGAGCCGACGCCTGCGCCGGAGCCGACACCTGCGCCGGAGCCGACGCCTGCGCCGGAGCCCACGCCTGCGCCGGAGCCCACGCCTGCGCCGGAGCCCACGCCTGCGCCGGAGCCGACGCCATCCCCGTCGCCCGAGCCGACGGCCTCGCCGACTCCGGCTCCTACGCCGAGTCCGACGCCGACGCCGACTCCGACGCCGACGCCGACTCCGACACCGGTGCCCGAGCCCGAGCCGGTGCCGCCGGGAACGCCGGAGGGCGTGCGCGGGACTCCCGGTGCCCATGCGCCCGGAACGCTCGCCTACGACGCCCCGGCGACGGCGGTCTATGTCTCTCCCTCGGGAGTCGACGGAGCCTCGGGAACCAAGAACTCGCCCGTCAAGACGGTCGCTGCCGCGCTGCGCGTCGTTCCGAACGGAGGGACGATCGTCCTGCGCGGCGGTTCCTACCACGAGGAGATCGTGGTGCCCGCGCAGAAGCGGGTCACGATCCAACCGGCACCGAACGAGTCGGTCTGGCTCGACGGTGCGAAGCCGGTCACGGGGTGGAAGGCCTCGGGACGCACATGGGTCGTCGAGGGCTGGAACACGGCTCTCGACGCCAGTCCGACCTACACCAAGGGGGCGCCGGACAACACTCAGGCCGAGTGGCGCTTCGTCGATCCGGCCCACCCGATGGCCGCACACCCCGACCAGGTCTGGGTCGCCGGGGTGCAGCTGCGGGAGGTGGCCTCTGCATCGCAGGTCTCGGACGGCACCTTCTTCGTCGATGATGCGGCCAAGCGCCTGGTGATCGGAACGAACCCCACGGGCGCATCCGTCGAGGCGAGCGTGCTCACGCAGGCTCTGTCGATCCGCTCGGCAGGCAGCGAGGTGCGTGGAATCGGCGTGCGCCGCTACGCCACCAGCGTTCCGCAGATGGGCACCGTGATCGCGGCAGCCCCGAACGTCGCGCTCACCGACGTGACCATCCGCGACAACTCGACGACGGGCTTCTACTCGTGGGCCCCCGGGACGACGCTGACCCGCGTGTCGTTGATCGGGAACGGCCTGCTCGGAGGAGGGGCTTCGCAGGCGGATGGGCTCAGAGTGACCCAGATGCTCTCGGTGGGCAACAACATGGAGCACTTCAACGATTCCCCGGTCTCCGGCGCCTTCAAGGTCACGCGGACTCGCGGGGTGACGGTGACGGACAGCGCATTCACCGGCAACGACGGACGAGGACCGTGGTTCGACGAATCGGTGCTCGACATCGCGTTCACAGGCAACGACGTGATCGGCAACACCGGCCACGGCGTCATGGTCGAACTGTCGGAGCGGGCCGTGGTGGCCGACAATGTCATCGCCCGAAACGGCGAGTTCGGGCTGTTCGTGCTCAATTCCGGCAATGTGAAGATCTGGAACAACACCTTCGTCGGCAACGGCAACCGGAACATCAGCATCGGGATGGATGCCCGACGCGCGTCCGACCCGAACACGCCTGGCCACGACCCGCGCACACGGTACGCGCCGCAGGCCTCCTGGATCGTGCGCAACGTCGTGATGTCGAACAACGTCATGGCAGAGAGCGCCGGAAACTGCCTGGTCTGCGTGCAGGACTTCTCCATGCAGTACACCGGGTCCCAGATGGTGTCGAGCGTCAACGGGAACCTCTACCAGCGCACATCGCCGGGGACGCCCCGATGGTTCTCCGCGTGGTCGAAGGGATCGGTCTCCAGGGACCCCGCCGTGAGCGATACGCTCGCCGGGTTCACGGCCACGACGGGTCAGGACCGTCGTTCGCAGTTCATCGAGGGTGCTCCGGTCGTCGATGGCTCCTTCGCGCTGCTTCCGCCGTTCGCCGCCGCCCAGGGCTCAGTTGCCGTCCCGGTGCCGTCTGATATCGCCTCAGTATCACGACTCCCCGGCAGCAGCACGACGCTGGGGGCCCTGCCCCGGTGACGATGTAAGCATGGGCTCTCTTCTCGCCGTCGGCGCGCGTGCGCTGACGATGGTCATCGCGCTGGTCTGTGGCGTCCTCACGACCCGGATGATCATCGGCGGTGCCGGCGTCGACAGCTTCGCCCTGTACACGCTGCTGACGACGATCCCCTCTCTGCTCACGTTCACCGACCTCGGCAGCGGGGCGGTTCTGGTCAACGCGGTCGCGACGAGCGAGAACGTGCGTACAGACGAGAAGCTGCGATATCAGCTCACATCGGTCGGCCGCGTTCTGCTGATGTTCGCGGCGACGGCGATGGCGATCAACACGATCCTCGTGCTCACCGGAGCCTGGGAGCTGGTGTTCGGCGAAGCAGGCGGTCGCCCCGGCGCTTCGCTGGCCGCGTTCTACTGCGTCACCATCTTCTGCCTCGGCATCCCCCTCGGGGTCTGGGCGCGGATCATGCTGGGGCAGCGCCGCAACCACATCGTCATCCTCCTCCAGGGCCTGATCTCACCCCTGACCATGACCGGTGTCTGGCTGATGCTGACGTTCGGCGGTGAGAACCTTCACTCCTTCGTCGCCATCGCCTCTTTCGCGGCCTCCTTCATCGTCTCGCTGCTCGGCATCCTCATCACGGCGCGCACGACGTCCCCCCTGATTCCCGCGGCTGCGCGGATGGTCCTGCGCCCTCGGCGGTATCCGGGAGTCCGGGTGATGGACGTGGGGTGGCCGATGCTGGCGCAGATGGTGACCTATCCCATCGCCGTGGGTTCCCAGCGGTACGTGATCGCCCAGCTCGGTGGTCCCACCGATGTGGCGGAGTACGGAGTGGCGGGACAGGTCTTCTTCGCGCTCAACGGACTGGTGATGGCGGGTGGTCTCGCGCTCTGGCCCCATTTCGCGAAGAGTCGCCACGACGGCGATCTCCGGCGCGGACCGTTCCTGCTGTCGGTCCTGTTCGCGTCCGCCATCGCCGTCGCGACCGTGATGGTGTGGCTCGTCGGTCCGTGGCTGTTCGGCTTCATCACGCAGGGTGAGCTCACCGTGCGGCCGAGCACGATCTTCGCGTTCGGTCTGATGATCATGATGACCGCGGCGGTGTACCCCCTGGGCATGTTCATCATGGACAAGCCGGGAATCCGCTTCCAGGTGATCCCCACGCTGAGCATGGCCGCCGTCGGCATCACGCTCTCGTTCGTGCTGACCCCGGTGCTGGGGATCGCGGGACCGTTGATCGGCGTCGCCTTCGCGCTCGTCGTCTGCCAGCTGATCCCGTTCTCGATCTACATCGTCCGGAACAAGAAGCGGCTGACGGTCGGAGATCTCGACCCGGTGTAGTCCGATCCGGGCGGATCGACGCCGGAGACAGTGTGTCGGCGGCCGTCAGCGCAGGACGTGCGCTGTGATGCTCGAGCGATAGACAGCGGGAGCGTGTCGACGGAGTGCCTCTGCGCGGCTGTCCGCGACGCTCGAGACCATCTCGTCCCAGCGGGTGTCGATATCGGTCAGGGCCGTTGCGATGGAGTCGGGGTCGCCCGCGGTGACGAGCTGCGCAGTGCCGTAGCCGCCTGCTGCTTCCCGAAGACCGCTGCTGTCGCTGGCGATCACGGGGCGCAGGGCGAGGATCCCCTCGACGGCGGTGTTCCCGAAGGGCTCGTCGATCCGCGAGGGGACGAGGAGCACATCGGTCTTCTCCAGGAACGGCCAGATGTCGGTGTGGAACCCGGCGAAGTCGACGGAGACCCCGGCATCGGCTGCCTGTGCCCGCAACTCGGCCTCGAACCACTCGTAGCCTTCGAAGACCGCGCCGAGAAGGGTCACGTCCACAGCGCGTCCGGCGGCGTGCAGTCGGGAAGCCGCCTCGATCACGAGATCGGGCCCCTTGCGAGGGGAGAGACGTCCGATGTAGAGCACACGGAGCGGCCCGTCGGTGTGGGGGCGGGGCGATACCGGATGCGGGGGAGAGGCGACGCCGTTGTAGACGACGTGTGAGCGCCGGGCGAGGGCGGGCAGCGCGGCGTGGATCGTGTCCAGACTGAATCGGCTGTTCACCAGGGTGCGGTGGGAGGCCAGGTGTGGGGAGTAGAGGATGCCGTTGACGAGCCGGTTTCCCGAAGCCTCGGCCTCATGGACGTGGCTCACCGTTCGGATGCCCCGCAGCCGGGCGATCAGCGGCCATTCGGGGATGATGATCGTCGACACGTAGACGACGTCCGGGCGTAGGTGGCCGAGCAGGCGCCACGCGGCACCGAGGCCACGGAAGGTGTCACGGAAGAGTTTGGGCAGCCCTCGGGGCGTCAGGAGGACCTTGCGCAGCACGAGCATCGGGACGATGACGACCTCGACCCCGGCAGCACGCAGTTCCTTCACGAGGAGCCCGGAGCTCGGAAGGGCGACGACGACGCGCGCCCCGGACTCGACCAGGCCGATCGCGCTCTCCAGAAGCATGCGGTCGGAACCGAACAGCTCGGCACCCGGATGCACGAGCAGGACGGTGCGCTGCCCTCCGTTGCCGCTCATGAGCCGTCCGCTCCGGCGTCCGCCGCGGCGGGAGCGGGGGCCCAGTCCGTCTGTCGGCGACGTGCTCGTCGCGCCGATGGGTGGATGGTCGCACGCTCGGCGATCCGATGCGCGAGCGTTTCGTACTCGTCCGCGACGTCGTCCCAGCGGAACCGGGTGCGGGCGATCTCCCGCACCGCCGTGCCCCGTGCCGCGGCGAACGCCGGATCGGCCTCGGCCGCCACGACGTGCGCAGCGACATCGGCGGCGTCGGCGAAGAACCACCCGTTGCCGTCGAGTACTTCGCGGTTGAAGGGAACGTCGAAGCCGATCACGGCGGTCCCGGCCCCCATGGCCCGAAGGAGCGAGGGATTGGTCCCGCCCACGGAATGTCCGTGTACGTAGGTGAGCGCATTCGCGTACAGTGCGTCGAGCAGTTCCTGGTCGTACACGCCACCGACGAGGCGGATCCGTTCGTCGCCATCGGCCACGCGCTGTATCTCCTGGGTGTATCCCGCGCTGTACGGCGCGGAGCCCACGACCACGAGAGGGAGCTTCGCGTCGCTGTCGCGGTAGCCCTCCACGATCTCCAGCACGTGATTCTCCGGCTCGAACCGCGCCACGACGAGGTGATAGCCCTTCGTGCTGAGCCCCATCTCGGCCACGCTGCGTTCGGGAAGCTCGTCGAGGATGGGGGCGCCGTAGCGGATGAGTTCGGTGGGCACATCGAACTGGTGCCGGTAATAGTCGGCGATCCCCGGCGCATCGGCGATCAGAGCGTCTGCCGTGCGTACCCCGAACTGCTCGGCCCAGCGGTAGTAGGCCTTGCCTCGTGGCCCCCATTTGGAGCGTCGCCATTCGAGACCGTCCATGTGCAGCGCGACCGGTGCACGACGCAGCCGGAAGAGGGGCAGGAACGGCGAGTTGGCCGCGTTGAAGACGAACGTCGCGTCGGGACGCCGGCGGAACACGAGGTGCAACGCCGACAGCCCGGTGTGGCTCAGCGTCTCGATCTGCTTCACGGGGACGGCAGGAAGATGCACGACCCTCATGCCGAGGTACTCCTTCTCACGCCGCTCGGAGCCGCGGGTGTACACGACGACATCGTGTCCGCGGTCCGCGAGTCGGCGTCCGACCTCTTCGATGGCGGTTTCGAAACCGCCGTAGGCCGCGGGCACTCCTCGGGTCCCCACCATCGCGATGGTGAGGCGGTTCGAATTGCTCATCCGATCAGTATGCCCCGCTGGGCTGCACCATGACCTTGGCGGTACGCCACATGATCTGCAGGTCGTTCATCACGGACCAGTTCTCGACGTACCGCAGGTCGAGGCGGACGCTCTCATCCCAGGAGAGGTCGCTTCGCCCGGAGACCTGCCACAGACCGGTGATGCCGGGCTTGATGTAGAGGCGCCGGAAGACGGTGCCGTCGTAGTCGGTGACCTCGCTGGGCAGCGGCGGGCGCGGCCCGACCACACTCATGTCGCCGATGAGGACGTTCCAGAACTGCGGCAGCTCATCGAGAGAGAGTTTGCGCAGAACCTTGCCGACACGGGTGACGCGCGGGTCGTCCTTCATCTTGAAGAGGAGCCCGGCGCCCTGGTTCTGTTCCTTGAGGGCGGCGAGCTGCTGCTCGGCATCCGTCTTCATCGAGCGGAACTTGACCATCCTGAAGCGGCGACCGTCACGGCCGACGCGCTCCTGGAAGAAGAAGACCGGACCGGGGGAGTCCAGCTTGATGAGCACGGCGAGCACGGGAGCCAGCAGACCGATCGGGATCAGCGCCAGCGTCGCCACGGCGACGTCCAGTGCACGCTTCAGGAGGTGCTGGCCGCCTTCGTAGGTGGGGATCTGCACCTGGATCAGTGGCAGGCCCTCCACCGGGGCGAAGGAGATGCGGGGACCCGCCACATCGGTGAGTCGGCTGGACAGCACGAGCTCGGCAGCGGTCCCTTCGAGCTGCCAGCTCAGCTGCTTGACGAACTCGGGCTCACCCTCGGGGCGGCTCGCCACGATGATCGTGTCTGCACCGACTTCGGCCGCGACCGACGACACGGAGTTCACGTTCCCCAGAACCGGGAACCTCGTGTCGTCGATCACGATGTCGCGCGCGTTGCCGTCGAGCAGCGTCGCGCCGACCACCTTGTAGCCGGATGCGCCGATCGGGTGCAGCGTCCGGACCACATACTCCACGTCGTCCCTGTTGCCGACGACGAGAGTGCGGGAGGCGAACCTCCCCTGGGAGCGCTGCTTCTGCAGCCAGTGGCGCCACAGCCACCTGGTCACCAGAAGAGTCAGCACACCGACGGGCAGCCCCAGCAGCAGCGTCAGTTGCATCGACTTCCATGCGAGCAGGACCGCCACGATGGCGATGATCCCGAAGGCGAGTCCCGAGGCGTGCACGACGCCCCGATACTCGGTGGCACTAGCGCGGAACAACGCGGCGTCCCGCGTGTGCATCGCGCTGAGCATGAGGTACCACAGCGCGGCGAGCGGAATGCCGTCGCGCATGACCTCGAGCCCGGAGACGCCGGAGGCCAGCTGGACCGCTGCCGTCAGACCGAGCGCGAACAGGATGACAGCTGCATCCGTCGTCCGCAGACGCATCCGATAGCGACGCTCCCACTGACGGCGTCTTTCCAGAGTCGCCGAAGCACGCGGTGTGACCACCGTGCGCGTCACCGACTTGGCAGCTCGCGGAGCCGCGACCGGCACGAAGCCCGTCCGAGCGATGCTCAGAGCATCCTCGACGGAAGTCATGCCGAGGCCTCGTGAGCCGTGAATGTACGCAAAAATCCCCAGTGCGACATGTGTTTCCCCAGTTTCCCCAGACCATGAACCCCACGTTCACGGCATTCGTCTGCGTCCCGACCCCTCGGGTCCTGCTGAAACTCTCCGTGATTCCCACATCACGGAGTGCGTTCTCACCGTCCCACACGGTGAGCGCTGACAGCAGGCACTGCAGACCTGATCCACTGTAGCGGAACATCGTCGCCACGGGAAGGTAATTCTGGTGAATGGACGAACGGGGGCGGCGAGGAGCGCCTGGTCGGGGGCTATCCTGTCGCGGTGACCGCGAACACCGACACTCCACGCTTCCAGCTCCGAACGATGCTGCCGCGCGACCCTTCTCAGCCGCATCGCACCGCGAGCCCGCTCGAACTCTTCTTCGATCTGGTCTTCGTCGTAGCGGTGAGCATCGCCTCCGCACAGCTGCACCATGCCCTCAGCGAAGGGGATTTCCTGCACGGGGTCACCTCCTACGCGATGCTGTTCTTCGCGATCTGGTGGGCCTGGATGAACTTCACCTGGTTCGCCACGTCGTTCGACACCGATGACTGGCTCTATCGCGTCACGACGTTCGTGCAGATGGGAGGAGTCCTCGTCTTCGCCGCCGGCATCCCCGCGGCGTTCAACGAGAGCGACTTCACCATCCCGGTACTCGGGTATGTCGTGATGCGGGTGGCGATGGTGGCGATGGTGGCGCAATGGCTGCGAGCGTCACGATCGGCCGGTGAACTGCGTTCGGCGACGCGCCGGTACGCGTTCGGCATCGCCGCGGTCCAGGTGCTGTGGATCCTGTTCCTCCTGATCCCGGCGGGACCGCTGCAGTTCGCCGCCTTCGTGGTCTTCGCCCTGATCGAGATCAGTGTTCCGGTGTTCGCCGAATACCGGAGGCAGACGCCGTGGCATCCGCACCACATCACCGAGCGCTACGGGCTGTTCACGTTGATCGTGCTCGGTGAGAGCCTTCTCGCATCCGCGAACGCCATCATCGATGCGCTTCACGAGGTCGAGAGTCTCGGCCCGCTGATCGCGATCTCCGTCCTCACGCTCGTGGTCACGGCGTCGTTGTGGTGGATCTATTTCTGGCCCCCGCATCACCGTGCGATCACGAGCTTCGGCCGCTCGCTGCGCTACGGCTATACGCACTATTTCGTCTTCGCCGCCGCGGCGGCCTTCTCGGCCGGGATCGAGGTCGAGATCGACGTGCTGACCGGCAAGAGCCACCTGTCGAACCTCGCGGCCTCGTTCACGGTGACGATCCCGATCGCGATCTTCCTCGTGGGCATCTGGTGGATCGCGATCCGCCAGAACGCCGATCGCGTGGTGAACACGGTCGTTCCTCTCGGCGCCCTGCTGGTGCTGCTCGATCCGGTGCTGCCCATCCCCGTCACCCTCACCGCGCTCGTCCTTGTCGTGGTCGTGGTGGTGCTGGTGCTTCATCCTCCCGTGGAGTCCACGCGCATGGACCCCACGCGCATAGACAGGGCATAGCGCCGGCAGAGGGTTCTGATCGGAAGCTCCGCCACGCTGGGGGACACGCACCAGACGACCGTCGACGAGGAGACAGATCATGAGCATCCCGGAACCCACCCAGACCCCTGACGGTCCCGCCTACGAGGGGCGTCTGCTCGACCGTGCGGACGAGGAGGTGGTCGATCAGGGGGCAGCCTTCGACATCCGTACGCTGCTGAGCCGGCGCGGGGTGCTCGGACTCGCGGGGATCGGGCTCGGCGCCGTCGTCCTCGCGGCCTGCGCGCCGGCGGCATCGGGCGGATCGACGCGCGCCGCCACGCCGAGCGCGACCGCGGGGACTTCCAGCGGCGATGTCGCGGGCGTAGGTGAGATCCCCGACGAGACGGCGGGCCCCTACCCCGGCGACGGCTCGAACGGCCCCGACGTGCTGGAGGACGCGGGGATCGTCCGTCAGGACATCCGGTCGTCGATCGACGGCGGGGCGACGGCAGACGGCGTTCCGCTCACGTTCGAGTTGCAGGTGCTCGATCTCGCGAACGGGGGAGTGCCCTTCGCCGGAGTCGCGGTGTACGCGTGGCACTGCACGGCGCAGGGTGGGTACTCGATGTACTCCTCCGGCCTGGAGGACGTGACGTACCTGCGCGGCGTGCAGGTGGCGGATGCGGACGGCAGGGTCTCGTTCACCTCGGTGTTCCCGGGATGCTACTCGGGGCGCTGGCCCCACATCCACTTCGAGGTGTATCCGGACGTCGGGTCGATCACCGATTCGACCGCGGCCATCGCCACGTCGCAGCTGGCGCTCCCCGAGGCGGCATGCACGGATGTCTACGCCGAGGCCGCTTACGACGGATCCGCGAGGAACCTCGCGCAGATCACGTTGGCGAGCGACAACGTCTTCGGTGACGATTCCGCTGCGCTGCAGCTGGCCGCGGTCACCGGAAGCGTGCGGGATGGGTATGCGGGCACCCTCGTGGTGGGTGTCAACACCGCGACTGCTCCGGCGACGAGCGGAGGGCAGGGTGGTCCCGGCGGTGGGGGACAGCCGCCGTCGAACTGAGCAGCGAACGGCGATGAGAGGCCCGTGGCATCGATCTGCTATAGTTTTCGTGCAGCGTGTGTGCATCGCCCCTCTCGGCCGCCACGTCGCCACTGATCAGGGCCATTACGGACCGCGCACATCGATGCGTGCGGAATCCGCCCTCGGTCTCACATCTTGCGGAGCGCCCACGCGTGTCCGCCACACAGCAATGAGCATCACCATGAGCACCACCACCTTTCCCCCGTCCGACCCGTTGACCTGGAAGCAGGCCGACACCGATGTGCACGTCGCGACGCGCGACGGCGAGTTCGCCGGCTTCGTCGAGTTCGATGGCACTGCGCACCTCGTGCGCGACAACCACGGCGCCGAGCTCGGCGTCTTCGACACGCTCGACGACGCCTTCCGCGCGCTCGAAGACGCGGTCCGTTCCGAGCGGCGCGGATCCGTCTTCCCGACGATCGTGCCGCGCGCCTGGCGTCGCCGGACCCGCCGCGCTCGCGCCTGAGCGTGGCGGGAACCCCTGCACGCCCGCCCGTGACTGGGGGCTCGGCGAGAGGTTCCGATGTATTCCCTGACGCGTATAGAGCTAGGGCTACTGTGAGGTAAGCGTTGGGCAGCTGCCTTGGGCTTTCACAGCTCAAGGGCTCCGATCGTCAGGAGAAGATCATCTCCATCACACAGATCGAACCGACCGCGGCAACGCTGGGTCCGATTCGTCAGACATATTCCGGCAACGCGGACTTCCCTCCCATGGCGAAGGCGTACAAGCAGGTTTCGCAGGTCGTCAAGGAGACCGGGCTGCTTCAGCGCACCCAGTGGTTCTACATCTTCGTGGCCACCGGTATCGCTGTGGCGCTCGGCGGCCTCATCACCGGCTTCATCCTGCTCGGTGACAGCTGGTTCCAGTTGCTCATCGCCGCGGGCCTCGGCATCGTCCTCACGCAGATCGCGTTCCTCGGCCACGAAGCCGCCCACCGTCAGATCCTCTCCACGGGGCCGGCGAACTTCAAGCTCGCCCGCATCGTGATCGCCAGCATCGGCATGAGCTACTCCTGGTGGGATTCGAAGCACACCAAGCACCACGGCAACCCGAACCAGGTCGGCAAGGACCCCGACATCGAGGTCGACACGATCTCGTTCCTCGAAGAAGACGCCGCGAAGGCGAAGGGCCTGATCAAACTGATCACCCGCAAGCAGGGGTGGCTGTTCTTCCCGCTCCTGACGCTCGAGGGGCTGAACCTCCACTTCCTCGGGCTGAAGTACCTCACGACGACGAAGAACGTCAAGGGACGCTGGACCGAGCTCGGCATCATCGCGCTGCGGTTCGCCCTCATCCTGGTGCCCGTGTTCATGATGCTCCCGCTCGGAATGGCCTTCGCCTTCATGGGCGTGCAGTTCGCGGTGTTCGGCGTCTACATGGGCGCCGCGTTCGCGCCGAACCACAAGGGCATGCCGATCATCGAGCCCGGCGCCCGTCTCGACTTCTTCACCAAGCAGGTGCGCACCTCCCGCAACATCAGCGGCGGATGGTGGACGACCTGGCTCATGGGCGGGCTGAACTACCAGGTGGAGCACCACCTCTTCCCGAGCATGCCGCGACCGCACCTGGCGAAGGCGCGCGAGATCGTGCGCGACTACTGCGCGGCGAATGACGTGCCGTACACGGAGACCAGCCTCGGCCGCTCGTACATGATCGTGATCGAGTACCTGAACCGCGTCGGACTGTCTGCCGGCGCCGATCCCTTCGACTGCCCGGCAGTCGCACAGTTCGGCCGGGCATAGCCCCCGCCCGATCTCACCGGGCCCTGATCAGCCCGGGGACGACAGAGGCGCGAGCAGGAATTCCTGCTCGCGCCTCTGTCGTGTGTGCGTCTACTTGGAGGACTTCTTCTTGGTCTCCACCACGTCGATCGTGATCTTCTCGAGAGGGCGATCGTCGTCGAGCTCGTCTTCGAGCACCTCGTCACCGAGGAAGGTCTCCTCCGGCGTCTCGGCTGCGGCGACCTGGTCGGCGACCTCGGCAGGCGCTGCGGTGACGGGTGCATCCGCTCCGGTGAGCTCCGTCGGCAGTGCCTCGTCGGAGAAGATGCCGTCGGGGCGGATCAGCTCGCGCACCTCGGCCATGAAGCTCGACAGCTGCTGCTGCTGCCACCGCAGCTGACGGGTGCGGTCCTCTGCGTCGTGCAGTACCGCCGTGGTGTGGCCGGTGACCGAGTCGACGATCTTCTGCGCCTTCGCGCGAGCGCGCTCGAGGGTCTCGCGCGCACGGACCTGGGCTTCGGCCTCGATCGCCTGCGCCTGCGAGCGGGTCAGACGCTCGTAGTCCTCGGCGCGTGCCGAGATGCGCTGGGCATGCTCGAGCGATGCGGTGACCTGCTCGTTCGCGTCATTGGTGATGCGCTCGGCGTGGGCCACAGCCTGATTGTGCAGCACGAGGAACTCCTGCTGCGCGTCGTCTTGACGGCGGGTGAGGGTCTCCTCGAATTCCAGCACGCGCGCGTTCATGTCGCGGACGTCGCGCTCGGCGTCGGCACGCAGCTGGGTGGTCTCGCGCGTGACGAGGGAGCGCAGCGCGGCCGCGCCCTTCTCGGCTTCCGTGCGGATCGCCGTGGCCTCCTGCGCCGCCTGGTTCACCTTCTCCGCTGCGTGTGCGGCTTCGCGCTCGATGCGCGCTTCGTGTGCCGTGTACTCGGTGTCCATCTTCAGGCGCACCTGGTCGGCATCGCGCTGCGCCTGGGCGGTGATCCGCTCGGCGTCGGCCTCGGCTTCGGCACGCTGCGCGGCCACCTCCTCACGGGCGGAGGTCATCAGGCGGTCGGCCTGCACCGCCGCGTTCTGGATGAGGACGTTCGCCTGCTCTTCGGCGACCCGCAGGATCGCCTCGAACTGCTGACGGGACGGTGCCTCTTCCCCGTCGGGCTGCGGGGCATCGACGAGCTCGGACGTCAGCGTCGCGACCTGCTGCTCGGCGTCCGACGCCTTGACCTTGGCGGCAGTCAGCTCACTTTCGAGGGCCTCACGGGCCTTGCGCTCCTCTTCACGCACGGCTTCGACGGCATCCTCTTCACGGGCCTGCGCCTCGGCGACGTCGGCGGCGGCCTGCTTGAGCTGATTGCGAAGGGTCGCCAGCGCGGCGTCGACCTCTGCCTTGTCATAGCCGCGGAAGCCGACGGTGAAGGCGCCCTGCTGGTCGCGCGGGGTGGTCTCGATCAGCTGATCGAAGAAGTCCGGGGAGCGCTCGCCATCGCGGTCGGCGGTTCCGGGGGATTCGCTCATGGTTCTAGCCTTTCTGGCGTGGTCACACCGGGAGCGGCGGCTCCGTCCCGACAGTCGGGACCGTGTGGACCGGAGGAGGTCGTCAGGGCGCACGCCACCACCATGACCCGGCGGAGCCCGGCGGGCAGGGCGCGCTCCCCAGCCTAGTTGCGTCGGCTGTGAGTTGCGCGCCCGTCTTCTGCTCCCGCGGGCGGAGACGGAGATCGCGGTGCCGGGCAGGTCACGTGTCGCGCATCCAGCGCGCGTTCCGGTCGTCGAGAGGGTCGCCGCGTGTGTACCGGACAGGTGGTCCGTCGGCGACCGAGATCCCCTGGGCTCGTGCCGCGGACGCGATGCGCTCCCGCAGATCGACCCAGGGCTGCACCGTCTGCGGAAAACCGAAGTACTCACGGAACGTCTCGATCTGCAGCCGGGTGCCTTCGGCGACGGGGATGAGGCGTACGACGGTGTCGTCCGGCTCGACGAACCGGATGCCGTAGGCGCCGTCATCGCGGATGACGTACTCCCGCTCCTTCTCCACCATCGCCGACGCCACGATCTCGCGAGCTCGACCTTCGGGCGCCTGGATCACCAGCGTGGTGCCGAGCACGCCGAGGGCTGTGTCGAGCCGGTCCGAGGCGAACTGCTTCCCCGCTCTCGCACCGGCTTCGGAGGCACCCCGGCTGAAGCGTTTCCTCAGGAGCGGGCCGCCGACGATCAACGCGAGGATCGGCAGGCCGAGAAGGAGGTAGGGGGCGGGGTCCACGGGCACAGCGTATCCGGATGCGCGTGCGCTCCGGTGCGGTCGGGGAGCGACGTCAGACGGGGGTGACCAGGTGGTCGAGGACCAGCTCGCCCGAGGCGTTGAGGGCCTGCATCATCTCCGCGATCAGCCGGGGGTCGATGGGCGGCTGCTCCGCCGCGTCGTACCCGAACTGGAGTGGGATCGCCGGGTGGATCCAGACGGTGGCGCGCTTGTCGACGCCGTCGGTGACGGGTCGCCACGTCATCATGAAGCTCTCCTGGCGGCGGAGCTTCGTCGAGATGACGATCTTCAGGTGCGCCAGCGTCGCGTCCTCGATGAGGATCGGATCGGAAGTCCCGTCGTAGCGCAGTCTGCCCATGAGAGCACGCTACACCGCGCGCGTACTGCCTCTTCTGAGGTCTGTGCGCAACCCCCTCTGCGAGAGGTGATCCCCTCGATACCGTCGCAGCATGACGACAGCGGAGTGACAACGAGTGGAGGGCAAGGTGCAGACGATGGCGCGGACGCGGATTGCGCTCAACGAATCGGAATTCTTCCTGGCCCAGGGTCAGGACGTCGCCGAGCTGAGAGGGCGCATGGAAGAGGCGATGCGCGCCGGAGGAGGGTTCGTCGAATTCGTCGTGGTGGGCAATCGATCGGTCAGCGTGCTCATCACCGCGGCGACCCAGGTCGTGATCTCGGTCGAGACGGTGGAGTTCGACGCGCGCGACACCGGCGACAGCGCGGTGCCGTACGGCGGCGAGTACGACCTGCTGTGAGCGTGGGGTGAGCACTCCTGGGGCGGATGTGAGGGAGTCCCGGCCGCGCTCGGCGAGGGAACGCCGTGCCCTGCTACGGTGACGACGGTGGGCATCGCGCCCCTGGGGCCGTCGAGCAAGAGGAACTTCGAGATGAAGGGTGTGTCCCGCCTGCGTCTTGGCCGCATCGGGATCGCCACCGTGCTCGTGCTGGTGACCGGGGCGCTTGTGTCCTCACTCGCAGCGGGCGCTCCGGCGACGGCGGCCACCGACGGCCAGATGGTCTACCCTGCTTCGGGAAACATCCAGTCGAAGGTCGGGGATGGCTGTCGCGGAAACTATCGCGCGCATGACGGCATCGATATCTCCGGCGCGGGTGGCACGCCGATCCTCGCCGCATACAGCGGAGTCATCAAGTCGCGAACGGTGAACAGCGGATACGGGAACTACACCGACGTCGAGCACCCGGGCGGTTACGTCACGCGCTACGCGCACATGGCATCGCCCGGTACGTATGCGCCGGGGACCAGGGTGGAGCGCGGACAGCAGATCGGTGTCGTGGGCAACACCGGGAACTCGCCGGCCTACCACCTGCACTTCGAGCTGCGTCTGAACGGAGCGGTGTACACCGCGATCAACGACGGCTTCACCTGCCTCTCGAACATCACACGCGGAGGCCTGCTCCCCTTGCATGTTCCTGGTCTGGGCACGGGCGCGGTGCCTGCGCCGTCGTCCGCAGATTACACGGGTGACAAGAAGGCAGACCTTCTCATCATTGCGGGAAACGGGGATCTCCGGCTTCGCGCAGGCAGCGGAACCGGGGGATTCCAGTCCCCCACCACGGTGGCCAGCGGGTGGGGTGGGATTCGGAGGCACATCACCCACAGCGACTTCAACGGCGACGGCAAGGGGGACATGCTCGCGGCCCGATCCGACGGCACACTCGAGTTCTACGCGGGGCTCGGGAACGGGACTTTCGCCGCACGGGCGGATATCGGTGGTGGCTGGTACGAGTTGCTGCATGTGACTTCCGGGGCCGACTACACCGGTGATGGGAAGCAGGACCTGATAGGCGTCTCGGCGACCGGGTTCCTGACCATCTACCAGGGCAACGGAGCGGGAGGGTTCGGGTCATCGCACCTCACACTGTCATCGGGCGGCTGGGGCGGATTCCACTTCCTCGTCGGCGGCGACTTCGACAACGATGGCCGAGGCGACCTGATGGCGGTCGGCGACGATGGACATCTCTATTTTTATCCCGGATTCTCGTATGGGTTCGGCCAGTGGCGACGCGTCGGCGGGGGGTGGATGGAATTCACCGCCGTTACCGGCGGCGTCGACTACGACGGCGACGGTCGTGCGGATCTTCTGGGAAGGACGTCCGCTGGCGAGCTGTATTTCTATCCCGGTCTCGGCAACGGCACCTTCGGCCAGAACAACAAAGTCGGTGCCGACTGGGCGGAGCACCTCGACCTCGAGTGACGCGGCGTATCGTGGGCGCATGGTCGGCACCACGTTCGAGGAGATCGCGGCCGGGCTGTACTCCGGCCGTCCGGATGCGTTCGTGTCATCGCGCAAGGCTCGAGCCGCAGAGGTCGATGCGGAGCTCGCTCCACGGATCCTCGCCCTGCGGAAGCCGTCGATCGCGGCCTGGGTGGTGAACGTGTTCGCGCAGGAGCGGGCTGGTCAGCTCGGGGAGGCATTGGAGCTGGCGCGAGAGCTTCGCGAGGCACAGGATGATCTCGACGCCTCGGCACTGGCGAAACTCGGCCGAGAGCGTCGCGCGCTGACGAGGAAGCTCGCCCAAGCCGCAGGCGAGTTGGCCGCGGCGAGGGGAGAGCGCGTCACCGCCTCCACGCTCGAGGCGGTCGAGCAGAGCATCTCTGCGGCCTTCTACGACCCGGCAGCGGCCGCGGCCGTCGCCTCCGGACGACTGTCACGTGCTCTGGACCCGTCAGCGACGCCGAGCGACATCCGCGACGCCGTGGCGGGGGACGTGCCCGAACTCATCTCTGCCTCTGCGCCGCCAGCGGACGAACTGCAGGCCCGTCGCGCACGACGGGAGGCCGAGCGCGCGATCGCTTCGGCGGAGAAGGAACAGGCATCCGCCGAACGCGAGCTGACACAGCGAGAGGCGGCGTGGACGGAACTGCGGGCCCGCCGGGACGTGCTCACCGAGCATGTGTCCGAGCTCGAGGCCCAATTGGCTCGAGCTCGCATCGACCTCGTCGAGGTCGAGCGTGAGATTCCGGAGGCGGAGCGGGGTCACACCGACGCGGCAGCGCGGGCGGGAGCCGCTGCAGATGCTCTGGACCGCGCCCGGAAGGCGAAGGACGCGCTCTGAGCAACCGCGTCCTCCGGTCGGGACGCAGCGTCGGGATGTGCCGATCGCTCGGCGGCCGGGCCGGAACACCCCCAGGGAGCGGCGCAGAACCGTGCCTCACCGGGGCAAAGCAAAACCCCCGCCATGTAGAAGCTAGGCGAGGGTTTCTGGGCTGATTGTAATGATCAGCCGTGTGGCTCCGACCGGCATCGATCCGGTGACCTTTCGATTTTCAGTCGAACGCTCTACCAACTGAGCTACAGAGCCGCGCGACCGGCGAACCTGTCGCGTCCTAGACGAAGAGCCCTCTCCGAAGAAAGAGCTCATCGCACGGAGCGACCCTGACGGGACTTGAACCCGCGACCTCCGCCGTGACAGGGCGGCACGCTAACCAACTGCGCTACAGGGCCATACTTGTTTTCAATTATATCGGAAGGTGTGACCCCAACGGGATTCGAACCCGTGCTACCGCCGTGAAAGGGCGGCGTCCTAGGCCGCTAAACGATGGGGCCGAGTCAGTCCCGGGGGACTTCCTTGCCGACGCTCAAGCATAAGGGATGTTTCGGGCAAATCGCGAATCGAGGGCGCGGCGCCGCAACCCGGGCGTGTTCCGGGGGCACGATCGACGTGTCGGGAGTGGACGAAGACGCCGCCATGCCCCCTGGTGCGGATGTGAAGGTTGTTGTTAGTGTGGCAACTGTGAAACCGGCGGAAGGGGCCGTGTGAACGACAAGATCACGCTGGACGCTGCAGTTGCTGCGGCGTCCGAGGACTGCGGCTGCGCGCCCAGCCCGACCGAACGCCGTGCGTTTGGCAAGAACGGCATCAGCCGTCGTGGAGCCCTCGGCATCGGCGCGCTCGGCGTCGTCGCGCTGAGCGCGTTCGGCATCACCAACGGCGTCTCCGCCGCCTATGCCGCCACGTACCCGAGCTGGGACGACGTGCAGCGCGCGAAGAGCAATGAAGCGGCCAAGGCCGCGGAGGTCTCGCGCATCGAGGGACTGATCCAGTCGCTCACGCAGAAGGTGGCCGAGACCCAGGCCGCGGCCAAGGTCGCGTCCCAGGAGTTCTACGACGCGCAGCAGGCTTACTTCGCTGCGGCCACCGAGGCCGACTCCATGCAGGCGAAGGCCGACGAACAGGCGGGGGTAGCCGACAGCTCGGCGCGCAAGGCGGGCCAGGTGGCCGCCCAGCTCTACCGCAACGGCGGCGACGACACGTCGATGGAGCTGTTCTTCGCCGGGTCGGCGAGCAACGCCGATGAGCTGCTCGCGCGCCTGGGCACGATGGACAAGCTCCTCGAGTACAACCAGTCGGTCTACGACAAGGCTGTCGCGGCGCGCAACTCCGCGCAGTCTCTCAGCGATCAGGCCGTCGTCGCGCGGAACGAGCGCGACCGGTTGCAGAAGGTCGCCGAAGAGAAGATGGTCGCGGCTCAGCAGGCGGCGGATGCGGCTCAGGCCGCTCTGGACGAGCAGTCGGCCAACCTCGCCACGATGCAGGCGCAGCTCGCCGCTCTCAAGGACGCGACCACCCAGACGGTCGCCGGCTACCAGGCCGGTGTCGAAGCCGAGGCGAAGGCTCGTCGCGAACGCGAAGCCGCCGAGCGCGCAGCGGCTGCGGCCGCAGCAGCTGCGGGTGGTGGCGGTGGCGGTGGCGGAAGCCAGGGCAGCGGTGGCTGGTGCCGCCCGCACGGCGGAGGAAAGAGTTCGGGATACGGACCCCGTTCCGTGCAGTGCGGCTCTCAGGGCTGCTCCTCGTCGTTCCACTACGGCACCGACTTCGCCAACGGCTGCGGCTCGCCTATCTACGCTGCGAATTCGGGCACGGTCGACTACGCGGGCCCCAACGACGGCTATGGCAACTACATCCGCATCCAGCACGGCGGCGGTGTCGGAACCGGTTATGCCCACATCCGTGACGGCGGCATCCTCGTCCGCAGGGGGCAGAGCGTCAGTTCCGGTCAGGTCATCGCCTACGCGGGGAACACGGGCCGCTCGTTCGGTTGCCACCTGCACTTCGAGGTCTACGTCAACGGTGGCCCCGTGAACCCCGTGGCCTTCCTCGGGGCACGCGGAGTCTCCGCCTGACCAGCTCTCACCTCTGCACGAAGAAGACCCCCGGCCGCTGAGCGGAACCGGGGGTCTTCTTCGTGCAGGCGGAGGGTCAGTGGCCCTGCTCGCCGAAGCGGACGATGGCCTCGTCGAGGATGCGCTGCGCCTCGGCGGCGTTGCCCCACTCGTCGACCTTCACCCACTTGTTGGGCTCGAGGTCCTTGTAGTGCTCGAAGAAGTGCGAGATCTCCTTCTTCGTGTACTCGGCGATGTCGTCGATGTCCTGGATGTGCGCCCAGCGCGGGTCTTTCGAGAGCACGGCGACGAGCTTGTCGTCTCCGCCGGCCTCATCGCTCATCTTCAGCACGGCCACGGGACGGACCTCGACGACGACACCGGGGTAGATGGCGTGGTCGAGCAGCACGAGCACGTCGAGCGGGTCGCCGTCCTCGCCGAGGGTGTTGTCGAAGTAGCCGTAGTCGGCCGGGTAGCCGAAAGTCGTGTAGAGCACGCGGTCGAGGTGCACTCGTCCGGTCTCGTGGTCGACCTCGTACTTCACGCGGCTGCCGCGCGGAATCTCGATGACGGCGTCGTGTGCGCCCATGCGTGTGCTCCTCAGGAAAAGTTCGGTTGGATGCCGCGGACTAGCCTACCCGCGGCGCTCGCGCGCCCGGGGGCCGGCGTGCTCAGGACCCGGCGTGCTCAGGACCCTGCGTCGACGGTCGGCACGTCGTCGTCATTCGATCGTCTGCGGAACAGACGATTCAGCAGTCGGCTCATCGGGTCGCTCAGGAGCAGCAGGAAGAGACCGGCGTATCCGTTCGGCGAGGCGGCGACCGCGATGACGAGTGCGGCGGCGAACAGGATGATCGCCGCGAGGTCGCCGATCGCCCCCAACCGGATGGTCTCGGTCGACACCTCGCCGAGTTCGGGATGACGCGCCAGATAGAGCCAGCCGGCGAGGGTGGTGACCTGGGTCATGATCAGCGTGCCGATGTACACCACGGCCTGCAGCGCGTCGGTGTCCATCTGGCCGATCATCGCGGTGGGGACCGGCAGCCAGACGATCGTGGCCATCCACGCCACGTTGATCCACAGCAGTGGTCCGGTGATCCGCTCCACGTCCCGGTACTGGCGGTGGTGCCCCATCCAGAACGTGGCGATGAGGAGGAAGCTCAGCCCGAAGCTCAGCAGCTGCCCCGAATGCTCGTCCAGGAACTCGGCCGTGCTCGTGTGGCCGGATGCGGCCTCGGAGACCGACTCCATGAGGGGCAGGATGAGCAGTGTCATGGCGATCGCCACGACGGCGTCGACGAATGCCTTGAACCTCTCGGTCCGGAACGGACGTGCACGCGTGTTGTCGGTCACGGCGTCAGGATAGCCCCGCCACAGCGCCGCACCGTCGTGCGCGCGCGGATCGGAGGAGCGCCGAGCAGGGGAGTGCCCTAGCGTGGACGGGTGCCGTCACTTCCTCCCGCCATCGCCGAGATCCGCCTCGCCGTGCGTACCGCGCTCGCCGAACTCCCCGAAGGATCGATGGTCATCGTCGCCCTCTCCGGAGGCGCGGACTCG
Organism: Microbacterium sp. STF-2; assembly: GCF_034650155.1. NCBI lineage: Bacteria > Bacillati > Actinomycetota > Actinomycetes > Micrococcales > Microbacteriaceae > Microbacterium > Microbacterium sp. STF-2. Next base: position 678,437 of record NZ_JARKMW010000002.1, on the reverse strand, counting down.
CTCGCGCTCGCCGCGGCCACCGCCTTCGAAGCACCCAAGCTCGGTATCCGTGCGGCGTCGTTGACGGTCGATCACGGCCTGCAGGACGATTCCGCGGAGGTCGCCTCCGGCGCAGCACGTACGGCAGCCGAGCTGGGCCTCGACCCCCTGATCGTGCGCGTCGACGTCGCGGGCGAGGGAGGGCCCGAAGCCGCTGCTCGCGATGCCCGCTACGGCGTTCTTCGCGATGCGGCCATCGATGTCGGTGCCGCCGCGGTGCTGCTCGGGCACACCCTCGACGACCAGGCGGAGACAGTGCTCCTCGGACTCGCCCGGGGCTCCGGCGCCGCGAGCCTGCAGGGGATGGCGCCGGTGCGGGAGGACGACGACGGCGTGCGGTGGGTACGCCCCTTGCTCGGGGTGCGCCGGGAGACGACGCGGGCATTCTGCGCGGCATCGGCCCTCGACCCCTGGGATGACCCGCACAACATCGATGGCCGCTACGCGAGGGTCCGGGTGCGCGAGCGCGTGCTCCCCGTGATCGAGGCCGAGCTCGGTCCCGGCATCGCCGAGGCCCTCGCCCGCACAGCAGAGCAGCTGCGGGAGGACGCGGAGGCGTTCGACGAGATGATCCACGAGACCATCGAGGACATCGTCGAGCACGCGGAGGCGGGGATCTCGGTCAGCGTGGCGGCGCTCGCCGCGAACCCGGCGGCGCTGCGCAACAGGATCATCCGCCTCGTCGTCGACAGCGAGTTCGGGGTGAGCTTGACGCGGGTGCAGACCATCGAGGTCGCGCGACTGGTGACCGACTGGAGCGGCCAGGGACCGATCGACCTCCCCGAGTGCTCGGTCGTGCGACAGGGCGGCCGCATCGTCTTCACGGCATCCGGTCGCTGAGCGCGTTTCGTCCCGGGCGCCTGTGGCGTCTTCGCGAGACGGAACGCGCTCAGCGCGGAAGCTCTACTTCTTGCCGCCGAAGAGGCCGCTGAGGATCCCTCCGAGGTCGATGCCACCGCCGGATGCGCCGTTGCTGCCACCGCCCAGCAGCCCGCCGATCACGTCACCGATGCCGCCGCCGGCAGAGCCGCCCTTGTCGCCGCCACCGAGGATGCCTCCGATGAGGTCGCCGATGCCTCCAGAGCTCTCCGCGCCGGCATCCGACTTCGCGGCCTTGTCCTTGCTCGCGTTCGCGATGAGGCCCATCACGATGGGAGCGAGGATCGGCAGCAGCTTGCCGAAGTCGATGCCGGGGGTCGCCTTCGACTCGGTGAGCTCCTTCGTGACCTCCTTCTCCTTCGAACCAAGGATGTGCGCGACGATCTTGCCGCCGTCGGCCTGATCGATGTCGTCGACCTTCGCGGCGCCGGCGCTGCCCTCGTGCTTCTTCAGTGCGTTCTGGATCGCGGCGGAGCCCTCGTCAGTCTTGGCATTCTGCGCGAGCCCGCCGAGCAGCACCGCACCGCCCTGCTCGACAGCGACCTTGGCCTCGTCCCGCGAGACGCCCAGCTTCTCGGCGATGTCGTCGATCGGCACCTGCCTGAGGATGTCGTCAAGAGCCATGGTGAATCCTTCCGTCGGGGCGTCCGCCCACATCACCGCTCACAGTAGTGCGGATGGCGCGGGAGGGGGAGATGCCTTCCCGGCCGACCCACTGGGACCGAGCATCCGATCGCGTCGCCTAAAATCGATCCATGCGCGCCGCGGAAATCCAGGACGACCTCACCAGCATTCTCGTCACAGAGGAGCAGATCCTCGCCAAGCTCGATGAACTCGCGGCACAGGTCGCAGAGGATTATGCGGGCAAGGACCTCGTTCTCGTCGGCGTCCTCAAGGGCGCGGTGATGGTGATGGCCGACTTCGCCAGGGCATTGCCCTTCCACGCACCGATGGACTGGATGGCGGTGTCGAGCTACGGTGCGAGCACCAAGTCCAGCGGTGTCGTGCAGATCCGCAAGGACCTCGACACCGACCTGAACGGCAAGCACGTGCTCATCGTCGAGGACGTCATCGATTCGGGTCTGACCCTCAGCTGGCTGCTGGAGAACTTCGGATCCCGCGGAGCCGAGTCGATCGAGGTGCTCGCCCTCCTGCGCAAGCCCGAGGCCGCGAAGGTCGTCATCGACTGCAAGTACGTCGGGTTCGACATCCCGACCGATTTCGTCGTCGGATACGGCCTCGACTACGACGAGCGCTACCGCAACCTGCGCGACGTCGCGGTGCTCGCTCCGCACGTCTACAGCTGACGACCGCGACGCGCTACGCCGTGGGTGAACGCACAGCGACCCCCTAGGGCGCGCGCGATACGCTGATCCGATCATGGATGTGAAGAAGCTCACCCGGAATCCGCTGATCTACGTCGCGCTGATCGGCGTGCTCCTGTTCGGCGGTTTCCTGCTGATCTCGAATCTGGGCGCGCCCAAGCAGATCACGACGCAGGAGGGGCTCAAGCTGCTCTCCGGCACGACGGTCACCAAGGTCGTGAACACCGACGGCGACCAGCGCGTGGACATGACGCTCTCGAAGCCCTTCAAGGGCTCGGAGGACGTGCAGTTCTACTACGTCGACGCCCGCGCCGACGAGGTGGTCAGCGCGATCAACGAGGCGGCTCCGAAGGACGGCTTCAACGACGCCGTTCCCCGCGCGACCTGGTTCGACGGCTTCCTCTCGCTCCTTCTTCCGCTGGTGCTGCTCGGCCTGCTGTTCTGGTGGCTCCTGTCGTCCATGCAGGGTGGTGGCGGCAAGGTCATGCAGTTCGGCAAGTCCAAGGCCAAGCTCGTCAACAAGGAGACCCCCACGGTCACCTTCGCCGATGTCGCCGGTGCCGACGAGGCCATCGAAGAACTCCATGAGATCAAGGAGTTCCTCCAGGACCCCGCGAAGTTCCAGGCCATCGGCGCCCGCATCCCGAAGGGCGTGCTGCTGTACGGCCCTCCCGGAACCGGCAAGACGCTCCTCGCCCGCGCCGTCGCCGGCGAGGCAGGCGCCCCGTTCTACTCCATCTCCGGTTCCGACTTCGTCGAGATGTTCGTCGGCGTCGGCGCCTCTCGCGTGCGCGACCTCTTCGGCCAGGCCAAGGAGAATGCGCCCGCCATCATCTTCATCGACGAGATCGACGCCGTCGGCCGTCACCGCGGCGCCGGTATGGGCGGCGGCAACGATGAGCGCGAGCAGACCCTCAACCAGATGCTGGTCGAGATGGACGGCTTCGACCCGAACGCGAACGTCATCGTGATCGCGGCGACCAACCGTCCCGACATCCTCGACCCCGCGCTGCTGCGCCCCGGTCGCTTCGACCGTCAGATCGGCGTGGACGCGCCCGACCTCAAGGGCCGACAGAAGATCCTCGAGGTGCACAGCAAGGGCAAGCCCCTCGCGAAGAGCGTCGACCTCGAAGTCGTCGCCCGCAAGACCCCCGGATTCACCGGCGCAGATCTCGCCAACGTGCTCAACGAGGCCGCGCTGCTCACCGCGCGCTCGAACGCGCAGCTGGTCGACAACCGTGCTCTCGACGAGGCCATCGACCGCGTGATCGCCGGTCCGCAGCGACGCACCCGTGTGATGCGCGACAAGGAGAAGCTGATCACGGCCTACCACGAGGGCGGCCACGCGCTCGCGGCGGCGGCGATGAACTACACCGACCCCGTGACCAAGATCACGATCCTGCCCCGTGGCAAGGCTCTCGGCTACACGATGGTGCTGCCGCTGGACGACAAGTACTCGGTCACCCGAAACGAGCTCCAGGACCAGCTGACCTACGCCATGGGGGGCCGCGTCGCGGAGGAGATCGTGTTCCACGACCCCACCACGGGTGCCTCGAACGACATCGAGAAGGCGACCTCGATCGCGCGCAAGATGGTCATCGAGTACGGCATGACCACGCAGGTCGGACCGGTCAAGCTGGGCACCGAGGGCGGCGACATGTTCGTCGCACGCGACATGGGACGCGGTCGCGAGTATTCGGAGAAGGTCGCGGAGCGGGTCGACGCCGAGGTGCGTGCCCTCATCGAACAGGCGCACAACGAGGCGTACGAGGTCATCAGCGAGAACCGCGACATCCTCGACAAGCTCGCTTTGGCGCTGCTCGAGGAGGAGACCCTCGACCACAACCAGATCGCGGAGATCTTCACCGAGATCAAGAAGCTTCCCGAGCGCCCGCTGTGGCTGTCGAGCGAAGGGCGCCCGGTGTCCGAGCGTCCTCCGATCGAGGTGCCGAAGAAGGACGTCTCGCTTGCGGCATCCGTGGAGGCTCCGGCCGGAACGCCGCGCACGCAGCAGGGTTCGGCGGGAGCCGGGCACCCGCGGCCCGCGACGGCGTGACGTGACCGTCGACAGGCAGCGCGTCGAGCGGCTCACGAGGGAGCTGCTCGAAGCGATCGGCGAGGACCCGGACCGGCCAGGGCTGAAACAGACCCCGATGCGGATGGGCGAGCTGTACTCCGAGTTCTTCTCGGGCGTCGGCGAAGACCCGGCCGAGCCGCTGGCGCGCACCATCAGCGTCTCCCGCGGCCCCGCACCGGATACCCTGCCCTCCGGAGCCGTGCTGCTGCGCGACATCCGCTTCCGCTCCGTCTGCGAGCACCATCTGCTGCCCTTCGCCGGTCATGCGCATATCGCCTACCTCCCCGGGGAGCAGGTCGTGGGGCTCGGAGCGCTGGTGCGCGTCGTCGAGATCCTCGCGGCACGTCCTCAAGTGCAGGAGCGCCTCGGGGAGCAGATCGCCGACACGATCGCAGAGCACCTCGACACCCGCGGGGTGCTGGTCGTGCTCGATGCGGCACACGGGTGCGTCACGATGCGCGGCGGGCGGCAGACCGAGGCATCGACGCTCACCATCGCGGCGCGCGGAGAGTACACGGACGCCGTCGCCCGAACGGAGCTCATCACCCTGATCGGCGCGTCGGTGCCTCTCGGGGGTGCGGCGCGCTGATGACCGGGATCTGGGGCATCGTCAACGTGACGCCCGATTCGTTCAGCGATGGCGGACGCTATCTCGACGTCGATCGCGCGGTCGCCCACGGACTGCGACTGCGAGCCGAGGGTGCGGCTGTGCTCGATGTGGGCGGAGAATCGACCAGGCCGGGCGCCGACCGCGTCGGCGACGAGGCCGAACAGCAGCGCGTCATCCCCGTGATCGAACAGCTCGCTGCCGCGGGTGTTCCCGTGAGCATCGACACGCTCAGCGCATCGACGGCGGCTGCGGCCGTGCGGGCGGGCGCCAGGATCGTGAACGACGTCTCCGGAGGGCTCGCCGATCCCGAGATGCGCGCGGCCGTCGCGGAGTCCGGGGCCGATTTCGCGATCGGTCATTGGCGTGGCTTCTCCGCCGACATGTACGCGAACGCCGAGTACCGTCGCGTCGCCCGCGAGGTCGCGGGGGAGCTGCAGGAGCGCATCGGCGAGGCGGCGGCCTCCGGAATCGCCCCATCGCGCCTGATCGTCGACCCGGGTATCGGGTTCGCCAAGGCGGGCGCGCAGAACTGGGAGGTGCTGCGGGGGCTCGACGAGATCGTCGCCCTCGGGCCGCGCGTGCTCATCGGCACATCGCGCAAGCGGTTCCTCGCCGAAGCACTGCGCCGGGAAGCCGAGAGCGACGGTGACGTGTCGGAGTCTCGACGCGACCTCGCTACCGCTGTGACCAGTGCTCTCGCGGTCGGGGCCGGAGTCTGGGCCGTGCGTGTGCATGATGTGGCGAGCACGCGCGACGCCCTCGCGATCGCGCACGCCTGGGAAGGCTGAGGGCGCATCGGGGTGGCCCCGTACGCTAGAAGCATGGAGTCCCGCGACGAGATCGTCCTCACCGGTCTGACCGTCTTCGGTCGTCATGGTGTCTTCGAGCACGAACGCCGCGACGGGCAGGAGTTCACGATCGATCTTCGTCTGCGGTTGTCGCTCGCGCAGGCTGCCGTCTCCGACGACGTGAGGGACACCGTGCACTACGGAGAGCTCGCCGAGAAGGTGGCCGCGGTCGTGGCCGGGGAACCGGTGAACCTGATCGAGACGCTCGCCGAGAGGATCGCCGCCGTCGGTCTCGAAGACCGTCGGGTGCAGGACGTCGTCGTGACCGTGCACAAGCCGCATGCGCCGATCGCGCTGGACTTCACCGATGTGGCGGTCACCGTGCACCGCCGCCGAACGCCTGACGCGCTGGAGGACACGACCGTATGAGCCGCAACCTCGCGAACCCGCCCGACATGCCCGCGCCTCGTCCCGGACGTCCGGAGACCACCGCGGTCGTCGCCCTCGGCGCGAACCTCGGCGACCGCCACGACACGATCAGGGCGGCCGCCGAGAGGATCGCGCGGCTCCCGCTGGTCAGCGAGGTGCGCCTCTCCCGGTTGTTCGAGACCGTCGCCCTTCGGCTCCACGGGCCCGATCCCGAGGCGCCCGGATACGTCAACGCCGTGGCTCTGGTGACCACGCGCCTCGCCCCCGAGATCCTTCTCGGGATGCTGCACGCCATCGAGGACGAGAACGGCCGAGAGCGACGGGAGCGCTGGGGCGACCGCACGCTCGACCTCGACCTGATCGCGTACGGCGACGTCATCTCCGACGAACCGCGTCTGCAGCTGCCGCATCCGCGCGCTGCCGAACGCCTCTTCGTGCTCGAACCGTGGCTGGATGTCGACCAGGACGCGGTGCTGCTCGGCCGGGGCAGAGTCGCCGACCTCGTGGCGGAACTGCGGGCCCGGAGCGAGGGATGAGACGCACCTCTGCGGGCGTGCTCGTCGTCCTCGCACTGCTCGCCGGCGGAGGCGGGTTCCTGCTCGATCACCTGTTGACGGCATCGGGACGCGTCACGTTCACGCCCTCGCTCCTGCTTCCGGTGCTCCTCCTGCTGATCGCCGCAGCCTCCCTCGGGGTCGCATGGCCGGTGCGGCGCAGCGTGCGGTCGGGCATCCGCATCGATCCCTTCCGCGCACTCAGAGCGGCGACACTCGCGCGGGCCTCGAGTCTGCTCGGCGCCATCATGGCGGGGTTCGGAGCCGGGCTGCTCGTGTTCCTCCTGTCACGTCCCGTCATTCCGCAGGTAGGGTCGACTGTGGCCATGCTGGCCCTGATCGGAAGCGCGATCGTCCTCGTGATCGCCGCGCTCGTCGCCGAGCAGTTCTGCACCCTGCCGAAGGATCCTGATGACTCAGAACCCAGAGACCGCGCCCCTGAACCCGGCGGAGGGCACTGACCTCGACGCCCTCGACAGGGGGACGTACACCCAGCTGCGCACGGCACGCAACGAGGCCCGCCTCGAACTCGACGGCACGTGGCACCAGATCTCGCCGCGCTATGTCGTCTCGCAGATCGTGCAGAACGTGATCTTCATCGCGATCGTCGCGATCGCCGCCGTCGTGCTGAACGTCGTGCTGAATCAGCAGTGGGTGTGGATCCCCGCCGGGATCATCCTGCTCATCACCGTGTTCGCCCTCATCATCCTCCCGCGCCAGGCGAAGGCGATCGGCTACATGCTCCGCGCCGACGACATCGTCTTCCGCAAGGGCATCCTGTGGCAGCGCATGATCGCCGTCCCCTACGGTCGCATGCAGCTGGTCGACATCACGCAGGGGCCGCTCGACCGCGCGTTCGGCATCGCCCAACTCAAGATGGTCACGGCCGCCGCGACGACCGGCGTGCAGATCCCCGGTCTGACGCAGGGGGCGGCCGAGGCGCTGCGCGACACCCTCATCCAGGTCGCCGAGACCCGTCGGACCGGCCTGTGAGCGAGCAGCAGCCCCCTTTCGCGCCGAGCGCGCCCCTGCCCGTCGAGGAGGGTTCCGCGACGCTCGCGAACGGTGAGTGGCACCGCATGCACCCCCTCACCCCGCTCTTCAAGGGCGGGCTCGCGCTGATCATCATCGCGGGTATCGTCATCGCGAACATGCGGGATCGCCTGATCACCTGGGCCGTGGGCATCTTCACGCCCGAAGAAGCGCACTACGGCGACTACGCCGGTGCCGATCCTGTCGACTGGGTGCTCTCGAACAACCTGATCCTGGTCGCGCTCCTCAGCGTGCTCGGGCTCGTGATCGTGCTGGTGCTGATCTTCTGGTTCGTCTGGCGCTTCCAGCAGTTCCGGATCACCGGCGATCACGTCGAGGTCCGCAAGGGAATCATCTTCCGCTCGCACCGCCGCGCACCTCTCGACCGCGTGCAGGGCGTGAACCTGACACGCCCGTTCCCCGCCCGCATCATCGGTCTCGCGAAGCTCGAGGTGGTCGGAGCCGGCAACGACGCGAACGTCGAGCTCGAATACCTCGCGACGCCCCGCGCAGAGTCGGTGCGTGCCGACATCCTGCGTCTGGCATCCGGTGCTCGTGCGGCGCGCGACGCCGCGCTGAACCCGGCGGCACCGTCGGCCGCACCCGGTCCGACATCCGCCCGGGCGCAGCTGGTCGGTTCGATGAACGCGGGCGTCAACGGCCTCATCTCCGGCGTCGACCTCGCCGATGTCGTCCCCGAGAGCGTCGTGAAGATCCCGACCGGCCGGCTTGTGGGCTCGCAGCTGATCTCCGGGCTGCTGTGGTTCGTCTTCTTCGGAGCGATCTTCGCGATCGCGATCGGCAGCGCGTTGATCGGGATGCTGGCCGATGGCAACTCGGATGGAGGTTTCGTCCTCCTCGGGCTGGGTCTCGGCATGGGCGTCCCCATGGTCATCGCCGTGGTCGGTATCACCTGGGCGCAGATCTCGAAGTCGCTGCGCTACTCGATCGCTCCGACTCCTGACGGCGTGCGCATCACCTACGGTCTTCTCACGACCGTGACCGAGACGCTCCCGCCGGGACGCATCTTCGCGGTGGAGGTGTCGCAGTCGCTGCTGTGGCGCCCGTTCGGGTGGTGGACGATCAAGATCAACCGTATGAGCGGCAAGAGCGCAACCCAGCAGTCGTCGGGAAGCGGACAGCAGTTCAACGTGGTGCTGCCCGTCGGCAAACGCGCCGATGTCGAACGCGTGCTCGCGCTGGTGCTCCCCGACGTTCCTGGGGAGAGCATCCCGTTCCTCTGGGATCAGGGCGTCGTTGGTCCCGCCGATGGCGACGCGTATCGGACGATGCCACGGCGTGCAGCGTGGCGGCGTCCGTTCTCCTGGAAGCGACACGGCTACCTCGTCGCCGACTTCGGTCTGCTGCTGCGCCGCGGAAACGTCTGGCGCAAGCTCGCCGTGTTCCCGCTGGCACGTCTGCAGGGGGTCTCGCTCAGCCAGGGACCGATCGACCGGCACCAGCGGGTTTCCGGCGCACAGGTGCACACGGTCCCCGGGCCGATCACCGGGTACCTCTCGGGTCTCGAACGTGCCGATGCGCTGGCTCTGGTCGACGAGGTCAGCCGCGCGGCAGCGGAGGCGGCGTCTCGCGACACCACCCACCGCTGGAGTGCGCACGCGACGGAGATTCCCGTCGCAGCGCCTCCGGCCCCGCCGGCGTACACCGGCCAGCCGCCGGTCTTCCCCGTCCCCGGACAGGCAGGGCCGCCCGCCCCGCCCGTATCGCCGCCTGCACCACCGGTCGCTCCGCCGTCGCCCCCGGTGCTTCCGGTGCTTCCGCCGGCATCTCCGGTGGGACCGCCTTCGGGTGTACCGGCTGCTCCGCCGGCGCCCCCGGTGCTTCCGCCGGTCGGACCGCCCGCGGCTCCACCGGCAGCACCCGCGGAGAACGCTCCGGAGGGTCCACAGGTGCCTCCGAACGTCCCGGCTGCTCCGCCGGCAGCTCCTCCCGCACCCCCGCTGCTCCGGCGGACGAGGCGCGACGATGGCGCGTGACGGACGCCTCGGCGTCGGCATCATCGGGGCAGGGCGCGTAGGGCCGGTCGTCGGGGCGGCGCTCGGCGGTGCAGGACATGCCGTGATCGGGATCACCAGCGGATCCGACGACGAACGCGCCTCGGCCGTGCTGCCGGACGTGCCGGTTCTCGATGCCCTGGAGGTCGTGCGTCGCGCCGAGCTCGTGATCATCGCGGTACCCAGCGAGCAGCTGCCGTCGCTCGTCGCGGGCATCGCCGAGGTGGGCGGCTGGCAGATCGGCCAGCTCGTGCTGCACACCGACCCCGGCTACGGCATCGACGTGCTGCGCCCGGCAGCCGAACGCGGGGCGATCCCCCTCGCCGTGCATCCCGCGATCACCTTCACAGGGACGTCGATCGACCTTCGGCAGCTGCATGCCGGGTTCGCCGCGGTGACCGCTCCGGTCGCCGTGCTGCCGATCGCCCAGGCCCTCGCCGTGGAGATGGGGTGCGAGCCCGTCGTGATCGCGGAGGCGGATCGCGCGGCCTACGCCGATGCGATCGCGACAGCCACCGAGTTCTCGCGGTCGATCATCGGACAGTCGACCGCGCGACTACGGGAGATCGGCGTGGAGAACCCCGGCGGCTACCTCTCGGCGTTGGTGCAGTCGACCGTCGAGCGCGCGCTGCGCGAAGCCTCCGACGCGCCCCCGCTGATCTGAAGCTTCCGCGGCGGTACCCCGGATGCGGGCGCCAGTGGGACTCACCGTCCGCCGGAGAAGCCGCCGCCTCCGCCGCCTCCGGAGAACCCGCCGCCGAATGACCCTCCGGCACTCGACGAAGAGCCCGCCGAGGGGGCCGAGTACGTCGCGGCTGAGTGCGACGATGCCACGAACGAGGCGAGCTGCGTCCGGAGTGCGAACGATGCCGGGTCGCCGATCCAGGATGCGCCGCGCTCCGCGCTCGCGTAGGCCTTCTCGAGCACATCACCCCACTCGCGTTCCATCCCGAACAGGATCGCGTAGGGGAGAAGCCGTTCGTACACGTGGATGACGTCGGCGGTGCCGTCGGCGCGACGTTCGGCTCCGGTGTACGACTGGAGCATGCGCAGGCGATCGGCGTCGGCGACCCGGATGAACTCCTTCACTCCCTGCAGATACTCGTAGGTGCGTGCGCCTTCGGCGGTGAGCACCGTGTGCTTCGAGAACGGATACACGCTGGAGAGCAGCACGAGGAAAGCCCCGATGGAGATCACGACGAGTGCAGGGATCGCGGACAGGCGTCCGCTGGCGGCGCTCCAGATCCCGAACGCCAAGCCGGCGACGGCGAGGCCGATCGCACACCACTGCAGGATCACAGCACTTCGACTGCGTGCCTTCTCGGTGAGTCCGCGGCTCTGCGCCTCGGTCGTGCCTCTGTGCTGGAGCGCCGTCATCCGCGCGGCGAAGGCTTCGTCGGCGGCGGGGAGATCGACCACCCCGTCGGCGTCCGCATCGAGGAAGAGCGCTTCGAGGGCGTCGACGTCGAGCTGGTCGGGGCTGTGTGCCTCGCCGAGACGACGAACGCGCGGCTCGTCTTCCTCCGTCCCCTCTTCGATGCGCAGCATGCCACGGACGGCGAGGTGCACGATCTCGGACGGGATCACGTCTTCGGCCCCGGGAACGACGGCAGCGGCGAGCAGCGGGGGCAGCGAGTCCGGCACGTCGTACTGGGCGACCACGATGCCGGCAGCGGCTCGCCGTCTGCGCGCGAAGGCCGATACCGCCACCCAGCTGCCGGCGGCGAGTCCGAGAGCGCCGACCGCAGCGACGATCGGTGCGACGTCGGCGACCGGATCCGGTGTGCGGGCGAGCGGCTGCGTGGCGGTGCCCGGTTCGAAACCGATGGCCACCGTGACCCCGTCACCGGCGGGACGAGACCCCGATTCGACACGGAAGGTCGCGCTGCGGCCGTCGGTGGTCGGACCCTCCAGCTCGCACTCCTCCTTCGAGCCGGAAGGGCCGGAGTAGCAGCGGGTGGCACCGTCGAGTGCGTTGCTCATCGCAGGATCGAACACGATCTCGGCGCGGAACCGGTCGATGGGCTGCGTGCTGTCGAGGGGGAGCAGGTCCCAGTAGAACTCGTCTGCCGGGGGAGCGGACGAATCCTCGGAACGATCGGTCGCGAGGATCACGTCGCGCATCTCGTACTCGATGACGTAGGTGGTGAGACCCCGCACGAAGTCGTCGTCGTTACCCGTCAGCACGTAGAGGAGCCCGTCCTCTACGTCCGTCTCGTAGGGCACGTCCGCCCCGTTGCCGTCGGTGACGGACAGGATCGTCGTCTCGATGCTCGCCCCTTCGTATGAAGTCGCGAGTCCGCGGACGATGCCGCGATTCTGGTCGACGTCGGGGAAGTGGGCCACGAGGGTCTCCGTCACGCGCATGCGGGCGCGGCCCTCGTCGTCGAGACCGATCTCGTAGACGGCATCCCACGAGCTGTAGGAGAAATCGTCGACATCGGTGGGGACGTCCGCGGGCCGGGGCGCAGCCAGGTGCGACGCGGGCCCGTCGGACGCGGCCTGCGCGGCGGCAGGGGCGAGGACCGCCACCATCGCGAGGGAGAGGGCAGCGAACGCGCGGAGGATCCGTGTGTGGGCCATTCTTCGAGGCTACCCAGCGTGCGCCAAGCAGCGGGATGCCGCCTCGGTAAACTGGGAGGGACTTCCAAGGAGCCCCCCACATGACTGACGCGTCCGCCGCGCCCGAATCGGCCTCGACCGACCCTTCCCTCGAAGAGGACGTCCACGAGCAGAAGGCCGTGCGCCTCGCCAAGCGCGAGCGCCTGATCGAGAAGCGGGCGGATGCGGGCGGCGGGGCGTTCCCGGTCGCCGTTCCCGTCACGCACACGATTCCCGCGCTGCGCGCCGAGTACGGCGAGCTCGAGGCCGGTGCCGAAACCGGTGTCATCGTCGGAGTCGCGGGTCGTGTGGTGTTCAGTCGCAACACCGGCAAGCTCTGCTTCGCCACTCTGCAGGCGGGTGACGGCTCGCGCATCCAGGCCATGATCTCCCTGGCGAACGTCGGCGAGGAGTCGCTGGCCGACTGGAAGGAGTACGTCGATCTGGGGGACCACGTCTTCGTGCACGGTGAAGTCATCTCCAGTCGCCGCGGCGAGCTGTCGATCATGGCGGACGACTGGACGATCGCGGCGAAGGCGATCCTGCCGCTCCCCAATGCCTACTCCGAACTCAGCGAGGAGGGCCGCGTACGCAGCCGCTACCTCGACCTGATCGTGCGCGAGCAGGCGCGCACGACGGTCCGCGCGCGCGCCGCCGTGAATGCGAGCCTGCGTTCGACCTTCACCAGCCATGACTACCTCGAGGTGGAGACCCCGATGCTGCAGGTGCAGCACGGCGGGGCCTCTGCCCGCCCGTTCATCACGCACTCGAACGCGTTCGACACCGAGCTGTACCTGCGCATCGCACCCGAGCTGTACCTCAAGCGCGCTGTCGTCGGCGGGATCGAGCGCGTCTACGAGATCAACCGGAACTTCCGCAACGAGGGAGCCGACTCTACACACAGCCCCGAGTTCGCGATGCTCGAGGCCTACCAGGCGTACGGCGACTACAACCAGATGGCCGCCCTCACACAGGAGCTCGTGCAGAACGCGGCGATCGCGGTCGCCGGCTCCACGACCGTGACCTGGGCCGACGGTACCGAGTATGAGCTCGGCGGCGAGTGGGACCGCATCTCGATGTACGAGTCGCTGTCGGCCGCATCCGGGCGCACCACCACTCCGCAGGACTCGGTCGAAGACCTGATCGCGTTCGCCGAGGCCAACGACGTCGATCTGCCTCCGCAGGCCACTCACGGCAAGCTCGTCGAGGAGCTGTGGGAGCATTTCGTGAAGGGCGACCTCGTCCGCCCCACGTTCGTGATGGATTTCCCCGTCGATACGTCGCCCCTGGTCCGTGAACACCGCTCGATCGCGGGTGTCGTGGAGAAGTGGGATCTGTACATCCGTGGCTTCGAGCTGGCGACCGGGTACTCCGAACTGGTCGACCCCGTGATCCAACGCGAGCGCTTCGTGGAACAGGCCAAACTCGCCGCACGCGGTGACGTCGAGGCGATGCCGGTCGACGAAGAGTTCCTGCGGGCCCTCGAGCACGGCATGCCGCCGTCCGGAGGAATGGGCATGGGGATCGACCGCCTGCTGATGGCGATCACCGGCCTGGGCATTCGTGAGACCATCCTGTTCCCCCTGGTCAAGTAACACGATCACCGACGGTCACTGCGCCGAGTGGCGACGGAACGCCCACTCCGGGAGCATCGCTCCGCCGATCATGGTCTCCAGGAGCGCGGCCAGTGAATAGTGCGGGTCGATCTCTCGCACCATCTCGAGGTATCGGCCCGCGTGGCTGGCGCGTCCCAGAGCCCATGACAACCACGCCGCCACGGTGAGGGGTGCGGATCGCGAGAGCCTCGGAGCCCGTGCCGCCGCTTCGCGTGCGGCGGTGAGAGCGCGTCGGAGGCGGTCGGTGTCGGGAGTGGGGCCGCGCCCGAGGAACACCTCGCCCACCTCGTCGGGGATCATCACCCCGGATTCGGCGTACGCGGTCTGTGCAGCGAGGGTGCGCACGCCGCCTGCCAGGTCGGTCGCCCACTGAGCGATGGCGACGTCCCGCAAAAGGGGCTGCCCGAGGCACCACAGCAGCGTGGCCGTCGCGAACGGGGGCAGAGCCTCGGGTGCCGCCAGCACCGACTCGTAGAAGGCCGGAACGTCGTCGAGCAGGACGAGCGCGGCGATGAGCCGCGGATCATCCCGACTCGTCAGTCGACCTCGACCCTTCCGATCGAGGAACGCCGCGAGTTCGATCGACGCGGTCCCCACACGTTCCTTCTCGGCGAGGTCGACGTGCGGGAGATCCGCCCCGACGCTCTGGTCTCCGGACACGTCGGTCGACAGCGGTAGATCGGCGGGAGTGCGGATCTGCGCCAACGGCCCCAGCTCGGGCTCCTCGTCGAGGTAGCTCGACCACCCGGAGGGGGTCACGCAGAGAGCGTCGACGATGCGGAGGCCCGCCTCCTCTGCGCACCCCAACAGCTCGTCGACGGCGACCGCGTGGGGGAGGACGAGACCGTCTCGCGTCGGGTGCGACTCCTCATCGGTGTAGACGACGACCGCGACGGCATCCGTCGCTGTGACGCGGGCGACGAGGCCGACGGCGGCGTCGGCATAGACCTCGAGGTCAGCCTTCTCCTGCGGGAGATCGAGACGCATGACTCCGTCGGTGCGGCTGCCTCGGAAAGGGAGGAGCACGATGCTCCGACGGGGCGTGAAGCCCGCGAGGGACGGGACGATGCCGAGGAAAGCGGCGGAATCGGAGGCTCGGAGAACTGTTGTCATCCCGAGAGTGTCGTCGAGGGCGAAGCCCGCCGAGCGCGAAAGAGGACCCTGTGGACGGAGTTCCTGTGAACGCCGAAATGTGCACGAACAGTGGCTCGCGTACCATGGGGTGATGGACAACTTCTGGCTCGCCGCGGCATGGTCGCTTCTGCCGACCGTCGGAGTGAGCATCGTGTTCTTCCTCGTGGTCCGCGGCATCCTCCGCTTCGACCGGACCGAGCGCAAGGTGCACGCGCAGATCGAGGCTGAGGAGCGCGCCGCGCGAGGCCTCCCGCCGCGCGCCTGAGTCCGACCCATCGGCTACTGTGAAGCCAGCGCACCTGTTCGGGTGCGCCTCGGCTGGGATGGTCACTGCGGTGGCGAGGGGGCACGATGACTGCGGAGACCTGGGGATGGTGGATCGCCGCCTTCCTCGTGGTGCTCGACATCATCATCCGTGTCACGGCCATCATCGTCATCCCCCGCAACAGGCGTCCCACGGCGGCGATGGCATGGCTGCTGGCCGTGTTCTTCATACCGTTCGTCGGTGTCTTCCTGTTCCTCGTGATCGGCAACCCGCGCCTTCCCCGCGCGCGTCGGCGCAAACAGGATCAGATCAACGAGTACATCGCCGAGACCAGCGAGCACCTGCATTTCGGCACGCTCCGCCCGAACGCACCCGCGTGGTTCGGGCCGATCGTGCAGATGAATCAGAAGCTCGGCGCCCTCCCGCTCTCGGGCGACAACGGCGCCCACCTCATCTCGGACTACCAGGAGTCCCTCGATGAGATGGCGCAGGCGATCCGCACGGCGCAGGAGTATGTGCACGTCGAGTTCTACATCCTGCAGTCCGACACGTCGACCGACAACTTCTTCCGGGCGCTGGAAGAGGTCTGCGCCCGCGGTGTCGAGGTCCGCGTGCTCCTGGACCACTGGGCCAACCGCGGCAAGCCCCGCTACAAGCAGACCATCGCGCGCCTCAATGCGATGGGCGCCGACTGGCATCTGATGCTCCCGGTGCAGCCGCTCAAGGGCAAGATGCAGCGCCCCGATCTGCGCAACCACCGCAAGCTCCTCGTCGTCGACGGCAACATCGCGTTCCTCGGATCGCAGAACATCACCGATTCGACCTACAACCTGCCGAAGAACATCAAGCGCGGTCTGCACTGGGTCGACCTGATGGTGCGTCTGGACGGCCCGGTCGTGCTGAGCGTGAACGCGATCTTCGTCGCGGACTGGTACAGCGAGACCGACACCGTCCTCGAGGGCATCGACATCGCTCACGCGAACATCGGCTCCGGTGACCTCGACTGCCAGGTCGTCCCGTCCGGTCCCGGTTTCGAGGTCGAGAACAACCTCCGGCTCTTCCTCAGCCTGCTCTATGCGGCGAAGAAGAAGATCATGATCGTCAGCCCCTACTTCGTCCCGGACGAGGCGCTGCTGCTCGCGGTCACCGCGGCCGTGGACCGCGGCGTGCACGTCGAGCTGTTCGTGTCGGAAGAGGGCGATCAGGCGATGGTGTACCACGCCCAGCGCAGCTACTACGAGGTGCTGCTCAAGGCCGGAGTCCGCATCTGGATGTATCGCAAGCCGTACATCCTGCACACCAAGACGCTGACCATCGACGATGAGGTCGCCGTGATCGGATCGAGCAACATGGACATGCGCTCCTTCGGTCTGAACCTCGAGGTCTCGATGCTGGTGCGAGGCGAGGAGTTCGTTGCCGAGATGCGCGAGGTCGAAGACAAGTACCGCTCGCTCAGCCGAGAGCTGACGCTGGAGGAGTGGATGCAGCAGCCGCTTCGTTCGACGGTGCTCGACAACCTCGCCCGCCTCACCTCCGCGCTGCAGTAGGCGACGCAGGCTATCCGCACGAACTTCGTGAGGGCTACCCTGTGACCATGACCTCCGCACTTCGTCCTCTCGTTTCCGTCATGGGCGTCGTCGCCGCTGCGCTCCTCATCGCAGGGTGCACTGCCGGTCCGGGCGCGCAGACGCCGACCAGCTCTCCAGCCCCGAGCGCCGGCGGCATCGACGATCAGAACGACGTCGAGGGTGCACTGCTCGACGAAGGACGCATGTTCGCCGTCATCACGGTGGGCTCCTCCACCTGCGTGCCGCAGGTCGACCAGGTCACCGCGGAAGGACAGACCGTGACCGTCACCCTCGTCGACGCGGAGGGCGAGGCTTCGAAGCCCTGCACGAAGGATCTCGCGCCGCGCGCGAGCCTGGGCACGCTGCCGGAAGGCGTGGACCCGAAGGCCGACATCACCATGAACGTCACCTACGGTGACATCACCGACGATGTGGACCTCGACGGCGATCCGGCGGCGACGGGTACGCCGGGGACGCCCACCGAGTATCTGCCATCGGCCGGCTGGTTCGACGACGGCGGCCTCGTTCTGCTGACCTGGGGATCCTCGTCCTGCCCGCCGGTCGTCGACACACTGGAGGGCTCGGGGAACGCCGGGACCGCGACGTTCGTGACCGACGCGAACCAGGTGTGCACGATGGACATGGGACCGCGTGCGACCATCCTCTCGTTCGGCGATGACACGGTCGACGACGAGGCGGCCTTCACTCTGACCCTCGTCGGCGGCGGGCTCGACGGCACGGTCGAGGTCCGCTGAGCGTCCGGGGTCGCGGCTCTCAGAGGATGTGCACCGGGTGGCCTGACGGCAGTGCCAGGAGCAGAGCCCCAGGATCAGCCCAGCAGGTGATGCGCACCGCTTCACCGAACTCGTCGCCGTCGAGTTCGATCGGGATGGGATCGGGTGCTGCGGCTTCGGCGGCGGCACCGTGGAAGTAGTGCACCGAGGCGTTCTTGCCGCGGTGCTCGAGTACCCGGCGTCCGGCGCGGAAGCGGCGGAGCACGGAGTTGTCCCACCAGATCTTCCGCCAGACCCCGAACCAGCCGAACATGCCGGTCGGCTGGATGACGGCGACGTCGAGGGCGGCGTCGGTGATCGATGCGTCGGGGATCAGGGAGATGCCGGCGGGGAGAGTGCCGCAGTTCGCGAAGAGCAGGCTGTACGCGCGGTGCGAGTGCAGGCGTCCGTCATCGACCTGGTAGACGGCCCGGAACGGCTTCGCGCGCGGCAGTGAGCGGGCGGCACCGTCGACGTACGCGATCCATCCCACGGACTTCTTCAGGTCGGATCGGGTGTTCGCGATCATGTCGGCGTCGAGCCCCATGCCCGCCAGCACCACGAAGGCGTGTTGGGCCTCCTCGCCGTCTTCTCGTGTGAGGCGGGCCCAGCCGATGTCGATCGGATGCCGGAAGTCGCCGAGCGCGGCGCGGATCATCTCGGTCGGGTCACCGAGGGGGAGGCCGAGATTGCGGGCCAGCAGGTTTCCGGTGCCGCTGGGCAGGATCGCCAACGGCACCCCGCTGTTCGCGATCGCCTCGGACACCGCCCGCACCGTGCCATCGCCGCCGGCGACCAGCACGACGTCCACCCCGCGCTCCAGAGCCTGCGCAGTGGCAAGCTGCCCGGCATCCTCGATCGTCGTGGGATAGAACGCCGGATGCGCCCATCCTGCTTCGCGCGAGAGGTCGCGCACTGTGGCGCGGAGATGCTTGCCGTCGACCTTGATGGGGTTGTAGACGAGCGCCGCCTGTCGCTGGACGGGTGCGCTGGATGTCATGGCGCTACTCTAAACCGGGAAAGACCCGCCCCGTCGATCCGGAGCAGGTGACTCCTGGCGGTCCGCGCATCCGGCGCGCCCAGGCGTTCACCGTAGACTTGGTGGATGATCGACCTCGCACTCCTCCGCGAAAACCCGGAGATCGTCCGCCGTTCGCAGACTGCTCGTGGAAACGACCAGAGCACCGTCGACGTCGCTCTCGAGGCCGATCGATCGCGCAGGTCCGCGCTGTCCGCTTTCGAAGAGCTGCGCGCCGAGCAGAACGCCTTCGGCAAGCAGGTCGCGAAGGCCCCCAAGGAGGAGAAGGCGGCGCTGGTCGCGCAGGCGAAAGACCTCGCGGAGCGTGTCAAGCAGGCTCAGCATGCGGCGAACGAGGCTGCGGACGCAGCGGCAGCCGCACTCGCTCGAATCGAGAACGTGGTGATCGACGGTGTCCCCGCCGGCGGCGAGGCGGACTTCGTCGAGCTGCGTCGTGTCGGCGACGTGCCGGCTTTCGATTTCGAGCCGAAGGACCACCTCGAGCTCGGTGAACTCCTCGGTGCGATCGATATGGAACGCGGCGCCAAGGTATCGGGCGCCCGTTTCTACTTCCTGCGCGGCATCGGCGCGCGCCTCGAGATCGCGTTGATGAACCTGGCGCTCGACAAAGCGCTGCAGAACGGATTCGTGCCGCTGATCACCCCGACGCTCGTTCGTCCGGAGATCATGCAGGGCACCGGGTTCCTCGGCGAGCACGCCGACGAGGTCTACCACCTCGACAAGGATGACGACCTGTACCTGGTGGGCACCAGCGAGGTCGCCCTCGCCGGCTACCACAAAGACGAGATCGTCGACCTGTCCGATGGTGCCCTCCGTTATGCCGGCTGGTCGACCTGCTACCGGCGAGAGGCCGGATCGCATGGCAAGGACACCCGCGGCATCATCCGCGTGCACCAGTTCAACAAGCTCGAGATGTTCGTCTACACGACCGCGGAAGAGGCGGAAGCCGAGCACCTGCGCCTCGTCGCGCTGCAGGAGGAGATGCTGACCTCGCTCGGCCTCGCCTATCGCGTGATCGACGTCGCGGCCGGAGACCTCGGATCGAGCGCGGCACGCAAGTACGACATCGAGGCGTGGGTCCCCACGCAGGGCGCGTTCCGTGAACTCACCTCGACCTCGAACTGCACGACCTATCAGGCGCGACGGCTCGACGTGCGTCACCGCCCGGCCGTCGACGCGGCCGATCCCGCGGGCCAGGGCACGGCCAAGACGCAGCACGTGGCCACCCTGAACGGCACTCTCGCCACCACCCGCTGGATCGTCGCCCTGCTCGAGACGCACCAGCAGGCCGACGGCTCGGTGCGCGTGCCGGAGGTTCTGCGGCCGTATCTCGGCGGCCTCGAAGTGATCGAGCCCCTCGCGGCCGGGCGGGCCGCCCGATGACAGGACCCTGGCTGGTCGGCCTCGACGTCGACGGGACGATCCTGCTGCAGGACGAGACGATGAGCCCCGGCGTTCCGGAAGCCATCGCTCGGGTGCGCGACGGAGGGAACGTCGTCACCATCGCCACAGGGCGCAGTTGGATGGCCACGCGACGCTATGTCGAGGAGCTCGGCCTGACCGCCGACTACGTGGTGTGCTCCAACGGCGCGGTGACGATGCGGCGCTCCGGCGACGACTGGGAGCGCTGGAACGTCGAGACCTTCGATCCGACCCCGGTCCTCGGTCTGCTGCGCGAGCGTCTTCCCGATGCCCGATACATGGTCGAACTCGCCTCGGGCCAGCGACTGTTCACCGAGCAGCTCGACGACTGGACTCTCGACGGCGGCCGGCAGGTCGACTTCGACGAGCTCGGGGAGCTCCCCGTCTCGCGCATCGTCGTCGTCTCTCCCGGTCACGACGAAGAGGACTTCCACCGTCTGGTGGCGGATGCCGGTCTCAACGAGGTGTCCTACGCGATCGGGTGGACCGCGTGGCTCGACATCGCACCGCAGGGTGTCGACAAGGGCACGGCGTTGGAACAGGTGCGCACGGAACTCGGGCTCGACGAGGGCCGCATCTTCGTCGCCGGCGACGGACGCAACGACATCGGGATGTTCGGCTGGGCCCGCTCGCTCGGCGGACGAGCGGTGGCGATGGGGCAGGCCCCCGACGTGGTGAAGGAAGCGGCGGGCGAGGTCACCGCAGATGTCGTCGACGGCGGCCTCGCGCGGGCTCTCGACACGCTTCCAGCCCCCGCCCAGGTCAGCGCAGGAGAATAGAACTCGGCTAGACTCACGCCTGGTCGACAGAAGCATCTGTCGGGAGGGTTGTCCGAGCGGCCGATGGAGCTGGTCTTGAAAACCAGTGGGCAGAGATGTCTCGTGGGTTCGAATCCCACACCCTCCGCATGTGAGCACGGTGCCCCCGCACCGGCGCTTGATCCGAAAGGACCCGAGTGAGCCAGAACACCCGACGCCGTCACACGATCGCGCGCCATGGTCAGCTGGGCACTCCTGGCACCGTCGGCCAGCTGTTGAAGTTCATCGCGATCGGTCTCGCGGTGGTGCTGGTGAGCGGACTCGGGGTCGGTGCCTACGTCTTCTACGATCTCACGAGCACGGTCTCGGCGAACGCGGTCGAGATCGAGGGTCAGGACCCCATCCCGCCGGACATCGGCGAGTACGAGGGCGGCTTCAACATGGTCCTCACAGGCGTCGACACCTGTGAGGAGAAGTACAAGGACCTCTTCGGCGAACGCTGCACCGGAGCGGATTCCGAGGGAACGCTCAACGACGTGAACCTGCTCGTCCACGTCTCGCAGGAACCGCGCCGCATCACGGTCGTCAGTTTCCCTCGTGACCTGATGGTGCCGATCCCCTCGTGCACCGACAAGAACGGCAACGCCACCTCCGCGATGAGCAAGCAGCCGCTCAACACCGCCTACACCGACGGCGGCCTGAACTGCGTCGTGAAGACGATCTCCGAGCTCACCGACCAGGAGATCCAGTTCGCGGCCGGCGTCACCTTCGGCGGCGTGATCGAGATCACCAATGCGATCGGCGGCGTCGACGTCTGCCTCGCCAACCCGATCAAGGACCGCTACACCGGACTGGACATGGCTGCGGGAACCCACACGGTCGAGGGTCTGCAGGCGCTGCAGTTCCTGCGCACGCGTCACGGTGTCGGTGACGGCAGCGACCTGGGCCGCATCGGCAACCAGCAGCAGTACATGTCGAGCCTGGCACGCAAGATGATCAGCGGGGAAGTGCTCGGCAACGTCCCCGTGATGCTGAAGCTCGCGAACACCGCGATCCAGAATCTCGAGCCGAGTGAGTCGCTCACGAACCCGATGACGCTCGTGCAGATCGCCCTCGCGGTCAAGTCGGTGCCGTTCGAGGACATCGTCTTCGTGCAGTACCCGAACGGGACGGACTCGGCCAACCCCAACAAGGTCGTTCCCAACTACACCGCCGCCTCGGCGCTCTGGGACGCACTCGCTGCGAACGCACAGCTGCAGATCACGCACGAGAACAACAAGAACGACGGCGTGGTCGTGCAGGAGCCGACGGCGCCAGTCGAGCAGCCGGCAACGGATCCGGCAGCGACTCCCGACCCGGCAGCGACGCCTGACAACGTCGTGGCGCTGCCCGATTCGATCAAGGGCAACTCCGCGGCGCAGCAGACCTGCTCCAACGGCAACGTCCGCTGAGTCCTTCGCGAGAACGCGCAAACTGCTTGCGCGTTCTTGCAAGGATTTGCGTACACTGACTGCATGTCGAAGCGACTGGCAGAGGTGGCCCGCAAGGTCGGTGTGAGCGAGGCAACGGTCAGCCGCGTGCTGAACGAGAAGCCGGGGGTCTCCGACGCCACCCGGCAGGCGGTCCTCACCGCCCTCGACGTGCTCGGCTACGAGCGGCCGACCAAGCTCCGGGGCGAGCGTGCCCGCCTCGTCGGACTCGTGCTCCCCGAACTGCAGAACCCGATCTTCCCCGCGTTCGCCGAGATCGTCGGAGGCGCACTCACCCAGAACGGCTACACGCCTCTGCTGTGCACCCAGAACGCCGGCGGAGTGACCGAGTCGGACTACGTCGATCTGCTCCTGGCGCAGCAGGTCTCGGGTGTGATCTTCCTCGGGGGAAACTACACGCAGGCGGACGCCGCACACGAGCACTACGAGCGGCTGCGCCAGGTGAACCTGCCGACCGTGCTCGTCAACGCCCGCGTCGCCGAGCTGCACTTCGCGACGGTGTCGACCGACGACGCGGCCGCGGCGGAACAGGCCGTGCTGCACGTGCACCAGCTCGGACATCGGAAGATCGGCCTGCTCCTGGGGCCGGAGGATCACGTCCCCTCCCGCCGCAAGCTCGATTCGGCGCGCCGTCTGCTGGATGCGCTCGGGGCGCCGCTGTCCGACGAGCTCGTGGTGCGCGGCATGTACTCGCTCGAGTCCGGGCAGGCAGGGGCCTCGCGCCTCTTCGCTGCCGGCGCGACCGCGATCGTGTGCGCGAGCGACCCGATGGCACTCGGGGCCGTACGCGCGGCGCGGCGGGCCGGCCTTTCCGTGCCGGGGGACGTGAGCATCGTCGGGTTCGACGACTCGGCTCTGATGAGTTGCACCGAACCTCCGCTGACGACGGTGCGACAGCCGATCGAGTCCATGGGGCGCGCCGTGATCGCCCTGCTGCTCGCGCAGATCGCCGGCACAGCCCAGCCGAGCGACGAACTGCTGTTCGAGCCCGAGCTGGTGCTGCGAGCCTCGACGGGCCCGCTGCGCTGACCTGATCTGCGGACGGCCCCGAGCCGTCCTTGTGCGCGCATGTCAGCCATCACAATTTTCCAACATTCTGTTTAGTTCTTGCACGGAACGCGCGGAAAAGCTACATTCGACTCATCGCCATCGACGACGAGGAGATCTGTGGACACTGACGTTCTGCGCACGACGGCACCGGCCCGCACCCTGACGATGCCCGTGGGCGAGGGCTGGTGGCGCACAGCCGTCATCTACCAGGTGTATGTGCGCAGCTTCGCGGACGGCAACGGTGACGGCATCGGCGATCTCGCCGGCGTCCGCTCACGGCTGCCCTACCTGAAGAGCCTCGGCGTCGACGCGCTCTGGTTCACCCCCTGGTACCTGAGCCCGCTCGCGGACGGCGGATACGACGTACAGGACTACCGCCGCATCGACCCCCGCTTCGGCACCCTCGAAGAGGCGGAGCAGCTGATCGCGGAGGCGCTCGAACTCGGCATCCGCACGATCGTCGACATCGTGCCCAACCACATCTCCGATCAGCATGAGTGGTTCCGACAGGCGCTGGCGGCCGGCCCCGGCAGCCCGGAGCGCGAGCGCTTCTGGTTCCACTCCGGTCGGGGCGAGCGCGGTGACGGCATCCCGACCAACTGGGTCTCGAGCTTTCAGGGCGAGACCTGGTCGCGCACTCAGAACCCCGACGGCTCCGACGGCGAGTGGTATCTGCACCTGTTCACCCCCGAACAGCCGGACCTGAACTGGAACCACCCGGATGTGCGGCGTGAGCACGAGGACGTCCTGCGATTCTGGTTCGACCGAGGCGTCGCGGGCGTCCGCATCGACTCCGCGGCGCTCCCGGTCAAGGACCCGACTCTTCCCGACCTTCCGCCGGGCTCCGCTCCCACGGTCGGCCACCCGCACATCGACCGCGACGAGCTGCACGACATCTACCGCGACTGGCGGTCCGTCGCGGATGAGTACGACGGCGAAAGGGTGCTCGTCGGCGAGGTGTGGCTTGACGACGCCGAGCGCTTCGCCCGCTATCTGCGCCCCGGCGAGATGCACACGGCTTTCAACTTCGGATTCATGACGCAGCCGTGGAGCGCCAGGGCGATGCGCGACTCCATCACCCGCACGCTCGCCGAACACGCGCCGGTCGGCGCGCCGGCGACCTGGGTGCTCTCGAACCACGACGTCACGCGTCCGGTCACCCGGTACGGACAGGCCGATTCCTCTTTCGCGTTCGAGCGCAAGCGCTTCGGCACCGCGACGGATGCCGTACGCGGCGCGCGCCGCGCTCGCGCCGCGGCGCTGCTCGTCGCGGCGCTGCCGGGCAGTCTCTACATCTACCAGGGCGACGAGCTCGGCCTTCCCGAAGTGGAACTGCCGCTCGACGCGATCGAGGACCCCATGCACTTCCGCTCTGGCGGGGTCGACCCGGGGCGCGACGGATGCCGTGTGCCGCTGCCGTGGTCCGGAGCGGTGACCCCGTACGGCTTCGGCGGCGCCCCGTGGCTTCCGCAGCCCGAGGACTGGGCGGCGCTCACGGTGGACGCGCAGCACAGGGACCCCGACTCGACCCTCAACCTGTACCGCGCGACGATCGCGCTGCGCCGTCGACTCGACGACCTCGCCGGAGACGACCTGGAGTGGCTCGAGCTCGGCGCCGACGTGCTGGCGTTCCGCAGGGGGGACGGCACGCTCAGCATCACGAACCTCGGATCCGTGCCCGTGCCGCTGCCGGCCCACCACGAGGTACTTCTCGCCAGCGCGCCACTCGACGGTGCGCTCCCTCCCGATTCCACAGCCTGGCTCGCCCTCCGAGCCGTTCCCGCGCGCTCGCACCGAGCGCCGAAGTAGCCCTGCACCACCCGATCAGCACCACATGGAAGGACAGACAATGAAGTCATCAACGAAGGCCATGGTCGCCGGCATCGCCGTGCTCGCGACAGTCGGCGCGCTCGCCGGCTGCACGTCCAGCGGCGACGGCGACAGCGGCGACGGACGCCTCGAGCTGCGTGTCGCGACGTTCCCCCCGGGAGCGGACGCTGCCGCCTACGATGCGTTCGCCGCTCAGGAGAAGCAGTTCGAGAAGGAACACCCCGACATCGACATCATCGGCGTCGAGTACGAGTGGGAAGGCCCGACCTTCGCCGTGCAGCTCGCCGGCGGAAGCCTGCCCGACGTCTTCACAGTGCCGTTCACCGACTCCAAGACGCTGCTCGAGAACGGGCAGCTGATGGACGTGACCGACGCGATCGAGAAGCTCGGCTACACCGACAAGTTCAACCCGATCATCCTCGACGGTGTCACCGGCGCCGACGGCAAGATCTACGGCTTCCCGCGCCAGGCGTACGCCGCCGCGCTGCACTACAACCGCGACCTGTTCGAGCAGGCCGGGCTCGACCCCGACAACCCGCCGGAGACGTGGGACGAGATCCGCGAGGCCGCCAGGAAGATCACGGATGCCACGGGCAAGGCCGGGTACGCGCAGATGGCCATCAACAACACCGGCGGGTGGCAGCTCACCTCGCAGACCGTCGCCCGCGGCGGGCGCACCCAGACCGACAACGGGGATGGCACGGCCGAGTCGACGATCGACAACGATGCGACGAAGGCGTCGCTGCAGTTCCTGCACGACGTGAAGTGGGAGGACGGCTCGTTCGGATCGAAGGTCGACCTCGACTGGGGAACGATCAACCAGGAGTTCGCCGCCGGCAACATCGGAATGTACACGTCGGGTTCCGACATCTACACCGCCCTCGTGCGCGACTTCGGCATGGATTCGGACATCTACGGCATGACCGTCGTGCCGATGGAAGGCGACGACCCCGGCACGCTCGGCGGCGGTGACATCGCGGTGATCAGCCCCACGGTCGACGACGCGACGAAGGCGGCGGCGGTCACGTGGATCGATTGGTACTACATGCAGAAGCTGATGGACAAGGACGCGGCGGTGCTCGATGCGAAGACCCTGAACGAGTCCGGCCAGGCGGTGGGCACCCCGCTGCTCCCGGTGCTCAGCCGTGAGCTGTACGACGAGTCGCAGGTGTGGATCGCCGACTACATCAACGTCCCGGTCGACCAGATGGCCCCGTTCAGCGACCGCATCTGGGACCAGACGCCGGTCGGCGAGCCGAAGGTGAAGACGCAGGAGGTGTACGCGCTCCTCGACACCGTCGTGCAGAAGGTCCTGACCGACCAGAACGCCGACATCGATGCCCTCCTGGCCCAGGCGCAGACCGACGCGCAGGCGAAGCTCGACGAGTAACGCTTCATGACGATGACGCTCTCTGAGCAGCGGGCGGCGGTGGAGGCCTCTCCGCCGCCCGCTGTGCGCCCCTCCCGCCGCCGCTCGCCCCTCACCTGGTTCCGCGGCGGCGGGCTCGCGAACCTCCTGTTCGTGCTCCCCATGCTGTTCGTGTTCGTGTTCTTCTCCTGGTCCCCGATCGTGCAGTCGGTGATCATGAGCCTGCAGAAGACGAACCTGATCGTCTCCGAGTGGGTCGGATTCGACAACTACCTCGCCGTGATCGGTGACCCCGAGCTCGGCCGCGCCGTGATCAACACGCTGTGGTTCGCCGTGCTCGCCCTGCTCTTCGGGTTCCCGCTGCCGCTTCTGATGGCCGTGCTGATGAGCGAGGTGCGCCGCGGCAAGGGCATCTACTCGGCGCTCGCCTACCTGCCCGTCGTGATCCCGCCGGTCGTCGCGGTGCTGCTGTGGAAGTTCTTCTACAGCGCCGACCCCTCGGGGGTGTTCAACACCGTCCTCGGATTCGTCGGCATCCCTCCACAGCCGTGGATCCAGGACGCCGTGCAGGCGATGCCCTCGCTCGTGCTCGAGGCCACGTGGGCAGGCGCTGGTGGGTCGATCATCATCTACCTCGCCGCGCTTCTGGGCGTGCCGCCCGAGCTCTACGACGCCGCGGAGGTCGACGGCGCCGGCATCTGGAAGAAGATCTGGCACGTCACGCTGCCCCAGCTGCGCGGCATCCTCTTCATCATGCTGATCCTGCAGGTGATCGCCACCGCGCAGGTCTTCCTCGAGCCGTTCCTGTTCACCGGCGGTGGACCGGCCGGAGCAACCAAGACCGTGCTGCTGTACATCTACGACAAGGCCTTCCGCAACAGCCTGGGCGGCGACTACGGCGAAGCCACGGCCGTCTCGGTGCTGCTCGCGATCGTCCTCGCCCTCCTCTCCTGGCTGTACTTCAAGCTGACCGACCGTTGGAGCACGACGTGAGCCTCACCACCCGCCTCTCGACCCGTGCCGCGGAGAAAGCGGCGGAGAAGGCCGCCGATCGCGTCGGCGACCGCACCGTCATCTCCGACTCCGAACGTCGGCGGCCCGGCATCCGCATCGGGATGTCGCTCACACATGTCTTCCTCGCCGTCGGACTGGTGGTCGCCGGGCTCGGGCCGATCCTGTGGCTCGCGAAGTCGGCGATCACCCCCACCCAGGACACGCTGCAGCAGCCGTTCGCCCTGTGGCCGAACGGCATGGATTGGGAGAACCTGTCGACCGCGTGGAACGACATCCACATCGACCAGTACTTCTTCAACACGGTGATCATCGCCCTCGGCGCCTGGTTCGTGCAGCTGCTCATCGCGACGACCGGGGGCTACGCGCTGTCGGTGCTGCGCCCGAAGTACGCGCCGATCCTGAACGCCCTGGTGCTGGCGACGCTGTTCATCCCGGGCATCGTGCTGCTGGTGCCGCTCTACCTGACGATCGTGCATCCGCCGCTTCTCGGAGACGTGAGCCTGCTGAACAACTACCTCGCGGTCTGGTTGCCGATGGGCGCTAACGCGTTCAACATCCTGCTCGTGAAGCGGTTCTTCGATTCGCTCCCGCGGGAGGTGTTCGAGGCGGCCCGCACCGATGGCGCCGGACCTTTCCGGCTGTTCTGGTCGATCGTGCTGCCGATGTCGAAGCCGATCCTCGGCGTGGTCTCGGTGTTCGCGATCATCGCCGCGTGGAAGGACTACCTGTGGCCGATGCTCGTGCTGCCCGACCCTGCGGTGCAACCGCTGTCGGTGCGTCTCCCCGCCGTGCAGTCGCAGACCGAGCTCGACGTGTTCCTGGCGGCGCTGGCGATCGCGACCCTGATCCCGATCGCGATGTTCCTGATCTTCCAGTCGGTGTTCCTGCGCTCGGCCGGACTCGGGGGTGCCGTGAAGGGCTAGTCGACGGTCGGCGGCACTGGCGGATGCAGGGCGTCGATCAGGGCACCCATGATGCCGGGCATATCGACGGTCGGGTCGATCATCCATTGCAGCTGGAGCCCGTCGGATGCCGCCTGGATCACCCGCGCGAGCGTGTCCGGGTCGAGAGTGGAGCGTCTGCCGTCGGCGCCGAAGTTGTCGGCGATGGAGTCGCGCAGGCGCGCGCTGCGATCCAGGAAGTAGTCGTGGGCGGGGTGTTCCGGGTCGGCGGCGTCCACGGAGAGGCGTGAGAACAGGGCGACGAGACCCGGGACCTCGGTGTTGTGGCGGATCACGCCGATGAACGCGGCTCTGGCCTCGGCGTCGCTGAGCCCGGCGGGATCGAGGCCGTCGTGCTCGTCGCGCTTGCGGAGCACCTCGGTGAAGAGCTCCTCCTTCGATCCGAAATAGTGCAGGAGAGCAGCGGGGGTGACGCCGACGACTTCGGCGATCTCCTTGAGGGACGCGTTCTGGTAACCCTTGCGTCCGATCACGTCGAGGGCGCTCTCGAGGATCTCCTCGCGTCGCGCCACGCCCTTCGCATACGAACCCCGTCGTGCCATGCTTCGACCCTAATCCTGAATGCCGTTTGAAATCTAATACTGAAGGGCATATGGTTTTCGCAAGGACATCGACGTCGCCCGCGAAAGGAACACCATGACCGAGATCTCGGCTTCCGACCTCACCCTCGAGGAGAAGGCGTCGCTCACCAGCGGTGCGGACTTCTGGACCACGAAGGCCATCGACCGCGCGGGCATCCCGTCGGTGATGATGACCGACGGTCCGCACGGCCTGCGCAAGCAGTCCGGTGCCACCGACCACCTCGGTCTCGCGAGCAGCGTCCCCGCCACCTGCTTCCCACCCGCCGTCGGCATCGGCTCGTCGTGGGATCCGGAGATAATCGAGCGCGTGGGCGCGGCGATCGGCGTCGAAGCCGCGATCGAGAACGTCGCCGTCGTGCTCGGCCCCGGCATCAACATCAAGCGCTCGCCGCTGTGCGGCCGCAACTTCGAGTACTTCTCGGAGGACCCGATCGTGTCCGGCGTCCTCGGCGCCGCCTCGGTCCGCGGTATCCAGTCGAAGGGCGTCGGCACCTCGCTCAAGCACTTCGCCGCGAACAACCAGGAGTTCGACCGCATGCGTGCGAGCTCCGACGTCGACCCCCGCCCGCTGCGTGAGATCTACCTGCGCGGGTTCGAACGCGTCGTGAAGGACGCCTCGCCGTGGACCGTCATGTGCTCGTACAACAAGCTCAACGGCGTCTGGGCCTCGGAGGACCCGTGGCTGCTCACCAGCGTGCTGCGCGACGACTGGGGCTTCGACGGCCTTGTCGTGTCGGACTGGGGCGCCGTCAACGACCGCGTCGCCGGCGTCGCCGCAGGCCTCGACCTGGAGATGCCGGCGTCGGGAGGGCGCACGGATGCGCAGCTCGTTGCCGCCGTGCGTGCGGGAACGCTCGAGGAGAGCGTGCTCGACACCGCCGCGGGCCGCGCCATCGAGCTCGTGCGCAAGGCCGGGGAGCGCCCGGCCGTGGCAGGCCCGCTCGACGTCGATGCCCACCACGCACTCGCCCGCGAGGCGGCCGGTCGTTCCATCGTGCTGCTGAAGAACGAGGCTGCCCTGCTCCCGCTCGCCGTCGACCAGAAGATCGCCGTGATCGGCGCGTTCGCGACCGAGCCGCGGTTCCAGGGCGCGGGGTCTTCGCTGATCAACCCCACCCGCGTCGACAAGGCGCTCGATGAACTGCGTGCCGTGGGCGGCGAGAACGTCTCCTACGCCGCGGGCTTCGCCGTCGAAGGCGGCGCCATCGCGACATCCGGTCGGACTGCTGACGACCTGCGGGCAGAGGCCGTCGGCGTCGCCGAGGCGGCAGACGTGGCCGTGGTCTTCCTCGGCCTCCCCGCTGCCGAGGAGTCGGAAGGCTTCGACCGCGATCACATCGACCTGCCGGCGCCGCAGCTCGCCCTGCTCGACGCCGTGCTCGAGGTCAATCCCCGCGCCGTGGTCGTGCTGTCCAACGGTGGCGTGGTGGCCCTGCCCTTCGCCGATCGTGTGCCGGCCATCGTCGAGAGCTGGCTGCTCGGTCAGGCCGGCGGCAGCGCGGTGGCCGACGTGCTCTACGGTGCCGTGAACCCCTCGGGCAAGCTCACCGAGACCGTGCCGGTGCGGCTCGAGGACAACCCGTCATTCGGCAACTTCCCCGGCGAGTTCGGACACGTGCGCTACGGCGAGGGTCTGCTGGTCGGCTACCGCTGGTACGACGCGAAGGGTCTCGACGTGACCTTCCCGTTCGGCCACGGACTCTCGTACACGACGTTCGAATACGGTCGAGCGACAGCCGATGTCGGTGCCGACGGGGACATCGTCGTGCGCGTCGACGTCACCAACACCGGTGACCGCGACGGGCGCGAGGTCGTGCAGGTCTACGTCGCCCCGGCCGCGTCGATCGTGCAGCGCGCACCTCGTGAGCTCAAGGCCTTCTCCTCGGTCGCGCTCGCTGCCGGGGAGATCCGCACGGTCGAGCTCGTCGTGCGGCGCGAAGACCTCGCCTACTGGGACATCCGCGTCGACCGCTGGGTGGTCGAGGGCGGCGCCTATGCCGTCGATGTGGCCGCCTCCAGTCGTGACATCCGCTCGACCGCGTCGGTCGAGGTCTCGGGTGACGAGGTGCACCAGGAACTGACCATGAACTCCTCCATCGGCGACCTGATCGCGCACCCCGTCGCCGGCCCCATCGTGCAGCAGGCGCTGGGCGGCCTGATGGGCGGACTCGGCGGCGACGCGGCTGCGGCGTCGATGATGCCGAACGACGAGGCGATGCAGAAGATGATGGCCTCCTTCCCGATCGGACGTCTGGCCGGATTCCCGGGGCTCCCGGTCGACTTCGAGCAGATCGAGCAGCTGATCGCCGCAGCGAACACGGGCGGTCCCGCCGCCGGCTGACTCGTCAGGAATGCAGGGGCACGGCGCGCGCGTGCGCGCCGTGCCCGAGCTCCTCACGGACCGCGCCGGGCAGGTCGAGCTCGGCCGTCGCGCCGACCGGGACCACGAGGTCGACATGCAGCTCGCCCTCGTCGACGCGCCACGCGATCGAGGCGTCACCGTAGGGCGTGCGCTGCATCGCCGAGGCATGGGTGAGCCCGCCACCGGGACGCGGTGCGAAGCGGATGCGGCGGTATCCGGGCTCCGCGGGTGCGAGCCCGGCGACGCTGCGGTGCAACCAGTCCGCGACCGCTCCCAGCGCGTAGTGATTGAACGAGGTCATGGTCCCGGGGTTCACGGTGCCGTCGGGGAGCATCGCATCCCACCGCTCCCAGACCGTGGTCGCGCCCTGCACGACCTGGTACAGCCAGGACGGGCAGCCCTGCTCGAGAAGAAGGTCGTAGGCGGCATCCGCGTGGCCGGTCAGGGTGAGCGCGTCGCAGACGAGCGGCGTGCCCACGAAGCCGGTCGCGATGCGGTTGTCCGCGGCATGCACGAGCGCGGCGAGGCGTGCCCCCGCGATCGCACGCTGCGTCTCGTCGGCGAGCAGGTCGAAGACGATGGCCAGGGCGTACGCAGTCTGGGCGTCGGAGGTCATCGTGCCGTCGGGTTTCACATACGCACCCCGGAAAGCGGCAGCGACCTCGGTGGCGAGCGTGCCGTAACGATCCGCGTCGGCGGAGCGTCCGAGCACACGAGCCATATCGGCGACCGCTCGCGCCGACCGGGCGAAGTACGCCGTGGCGACGAGATACCGATCGGTGCGGGCATCGCCCGGATCCTGCGGGGGCGCCGCGGGATCGAGCCAGTCGCCGAGCTGGAACCCCTCGTTCCACAGGCGGTCGGGTCCGGCCAGTGATTCCACCTTGTCGACCCATCGGCGTGCGCTCTCGAACTGCGTCGCCAGAACGCCCTCGTCTCCGAAGCGCTGGTACAGGGTCCACGGCAGCAGCGTCGCCACATCTCCCCAGGCGGCGCCGGCGCGGATCGGAGACCACACCTTGTGAGACGGGATCACGGGCACGAACCACGGGACCGTGCCGTCGGGCAGCTGGTCGGCCTCCACGTCACGGAGCCATCCCGACAGCATCCCCGAGACGTCGAACAGCGTCGACGCGGTCGGGCCGAACACCTGCACGTCGCCCGTCCACCCCACGCGCTCATCACGCTGCGGGCAGTCGGTGGGGATGTCGACGAAGTTGCCGCGCATGCCCCAGACGACGTTGCGGTGCAACTGCTCGACCAGAGGATCGGAGCAGGTGAACCACCCGGTGCGCTCGAGGTCGGTGTGCAGCACACGGGCGATCAGAGCGCCGGCCGCGACATCCGCATCGAGGTCGCCCGGCCAGCCGGAGACCTCGGCATATCGGAAGCCGTGGAATGTGAACCGCGGCTCCCATTCCTCGCCGCCGGTGCGTCCGGCGAGTGTGTAGGACTCGCTGGAGCGTGCGCTGCGCAGCGGCCGCGTGTAGATCTCCCCCTCCTGCAGAACCTCCGCAGTGCGCAGCGTGACGGTCGTGCCGCGCGGACCGGTCACGCGGATGCGCACCCTTCCCACGAGGTTCTGCCCGAAGTCGAGGATGCGGGCGCCGCCGGGTGACGTGAGCACGGCAACGGGGGCGATCTCCTCGGTCACCCGGACAGGTGGCGCCGTCGGTGCGACCAGGGTGCGCGGATCGCGATCGCGCACCGCGACAGGCAGCCACTGCGCGTCATCGAAGGCGGCGGTCGTCCACTCCGAGAGCTCCTCGCGTGCGTCGTAGTCCTCCCCGTCGTAGATGCCGGAGCGGAGGATGGGGGAGAGTGCGCCCTTCCATGAGTCGTCGGTCACGATCGTCTCGCGTCGTCCGTCGACATAGGTGATCTCCAGCTGGCCGAGGAACGAGAGATCGCTTCCGAACACGTTGCGGTACCCGCCGCGCCAGCCGAGACGTCCGCGGTACCAGCCGTCGCCGAGCCAGGCGCCGAGCGCGTTCTCTCCGTCGACGAGCAGGGCGGTCACGTCGTAGGTGTAGTACCGCAGCCGTTCGCGATAGACCGTCCACCCCGGCGACAGCGTGTCGGAGCCGACGCGCCCGCCGTTGATCTCGGGTTCGTACAGCCCGTGCGCGGTGGCGTAGAGCCGGGCGCGGGAGATCTCCCCGTCGAGCCGGAAGCTCCGCCGCACCAGGGTGGCGCGGCGGGCGTCGCTCTCCGGGTCCTCATCGAGGTCGAGCCCGACAGGCCGCGCCGACCAGTCGTCGGGGTGGAGGAGGCCGGCTTCCACCCAGGTCTGCGGGCTCTCGGCCGACCAGCGGCCGTCCGCACCCTGCACCGCCACGCGCACACCCACCCGCTCGCGGGAGTCGAGCGCACGAGTCGGCCAGGGAACCAGGACCTGCTCGGCGGACGTGACCTCGACGGTCTCCTCGGCGTCGTCGCGCACCACCGTGACGGCGTAGCGCTCCTGGCGCCAGCCGGCAGGTGCATCCGTGGTGGTCCAACTCAGGCGTGGTGCGCTCTCGCCGATGCCGAACGGTTCCCGGTGGTGCTCGATGCGGGGTGCGGAGACGGTCGTCATGGTCCTCATCCTCGCCGATCCCGATGGCGATGGCGATGGCGACGGCGACGGCGACGTTCGGACCGGCGTCTCCGCCGGGTCCGCGCTGGTCAGCCGGCCTCCTGGTCGGCC
Source organism: Microbacterium sp. STF-2 (assembly GCF_034650155.1). Classification (NCBI taxonomy): domain Bacteria; kingdom Bacillati; phylum Actinomycetota; class Actinomycetes; order Micrococcales; family Microbacteriaceae; genus Microbacterium; species Microbacterium sp. STF-2. The sequence continues at coordinate 644,166 of NZ_JARKMW010000002.1, read as the reverse complement.
GTCTCCTGGCCGTGCCGTCTGCGGACGGCGTTCGCGTGGGGTATCCCCTTCGAGAAGAAGAGCGACAGCAGACTGATGAAGATGAGCCCGAAGAACGCGATGCGCAGCGACGACAGCTGCGAATCGCGGTAGACCGTGGCGAGAGTGTCGGCGTCGGCATCGTCCAGCCCGGCCTTCTCCGCGATGGCGGCGACGTCGGCCGCGGGCACGATGGTGACTCCGTGCTGCGTGGCGCTCGCCACGGTCGCCTGGGTGGTGTCGGGCAGGTCGCTCGCCGCGACTCCCGAGGCGAACGAGGTCGACAGCGCACCGATGAGGATCGACCCGATCAGGGCAGTTCCGAGCGACGAGCCGAGGTTCTGGAACACGCCCTGAAGCCCGCCGACCTCGCTCGTCTCCTTCTCGGTCACGCTCGACATGTTCACGTTCCCGAGCTGCGAGGCGAGGAGTCCGAGGGCCGCTCCGGCGAGGAACATCCCGGTCGCGAAGAAGCCGCTGCGCAGGTCGCTGGTGGCGGAGCCGAGAAGGATGAGGGCGCTGACGACGAGTGTCAGCTGTCCGATACGCACGATCGTCCGCGGAGACAAGAGGCGCGAGAGTCGGGTGCCCACGATCGAGAACAGCACGAGAGCGATGGAGAGGGGGAAGATCCGGATCCCGGTCTCCAGGGCATCGAGGCCGAGGGTCATCTGCAGATACACCGGCACCATGAAGAAGAGCCCGGCGGTCACGGTGTACTGCGCCCCGAGGACGGTGAGTCCGCTGCGGAGCGAGGTGATCGAGAACATCCCCACGTGGATGAGCGGCGACCGGCCGAGGCGTTCGAGCAGGCGCTGACGCGAGAAGAACAGGGCCAGGAGCACGACGCCGAGCACGATGAACCAGGCGGCGGGAGAGATGCCGAGAGGGGCGACCACGACGCCGCCGATCGTGGGCGGGTTCAGCGGCAGCACCCACCCCCACGTCTTGCTCTGCAGCATCCCGAACACCACCGCGACCAGCCCGACCGACGAGAGCGCGACGCTGAGGACGTCGATGCGCACGCTCTGCCGTGGCGTCGGGTCGGTGACGATCCGGGCGCACAGCACCACGCCGATCATGATGAGCACCTCGGCGGCGAACACGTAGCGCCAGTCGAAGTAGGTCGTGACGAATCCGCCGATCAGTGGTCCAGCCGCGACGGCGGCCCCGGAGACGGCGCCGATGATAGCGAACGCCGTGATGCGCTCACGGCCGCGGTAGTTGTCGGCGACGAGGGCGGCGATCGCCGGGATGACGAGCACGGCACCCAGGCCTTCGACGACCGACCAGCCGAGGAACAGGAACTGCACGTTCGGACTCACCGCCGTGATCAGCGACCCCACGGCATAGATGCACGATCCGATGACGAACGCCCTGCGGCGGCCCCACACGTCACCCAGCCTCGCCCCGAGCAGCATGAACGCCGCCATCGTGAGGGTGTAGAACGTGATGGCGCCCTGCATCGCGGCCACGGTGGTGTCGAGGTCGGACACCACCGTCGATATCGACACGTTCATCACGGTGCCGTCCAGCACCATCACGAACTGCGCGGAGCCGAGGACGGCGATGGCACCCCATCTCTTCATGGTGACTCCTTCGAGCCTGTTCATCGTGGCATCCGACGGGGCGATCCCCGTGCGGGCGTCACCCCTTCCGGATGAGGTCGGCGGGCGGCGGGCACGCCCGAAGGCACTCAGGCGGGCGTGCTCGATCTGCCTTTCGCGCTCGCGCCGCGCATGATCCGTGCGACCGCCGTGATCAGGAACAGCTGCCCGGTGATGCCCTCGGCGATGGCGATCCCCTGTCCGGTGGTGCCGACGGGGACCAGATTGCCGTATCCGGTCGTGGTCAGTGCGGTGAACGAGAAGAACAGCTGGTTGCCGAGCGAGTCGAGGCTCTCCTCGCCGAACATCGGGGTGGGGGAGATCTGCGAGATCAGGTTGTAGACGAAGGCGAAGAACATCCCGACCAGGATGTAGGCCGTGATCGCCGCCAGCAGCGCCTCCAGGTCGAGGCCCCGCCGGTTGACCTGATGCGCGATGATGGCCCACGGAGCGACCAGCAGAGCGAGCATCGAAGCGGCCGACAGCGGGATCGCGAGCACCGGGCCGTCGACGCCGAAGAGCGCGGCGATGACGGCGGCGGCACCGGCGACCGAGAGCACCACCCACCACACACGCTGCACGAGATGTCGTGCACGGGTCACGTAGAACACCATCGCCACCGTCGCCAGCATGGCGAGGAAGGCCCAGGGGCTCGGGTCGGTGCTGGGCTGCGCCGCGCAGAAGCCGTACGAGACGATGAGCAGACCGAGGATGATCGCGTAACCGCGCGCCTGGCCGTCCCGCTCGCGATGCGAGGGGGTGTGGGCGTTCTCCGCGTTCACGGTGTCGGTGCGGGGCATGATCGGTCCTCTTCCGCGCGGTGGACGTCGGGTGCCCACGATGTGCGGCAAGTATCCCAGCGCGAGTGCGCATCCCCGCTCAGCCCGCGTGCGCGTCGGTCGGAAGCGAGTTCGGGGGGTGCCGGTTCGTCACCGCTCGTCCGACCCGTTATGATGGCTAGGTGCATCCGTGCTTTCGGGTCGGATGCCTGGAGACGTCGCATAGTCCGGCCGAGTGCACCACCCTGCTAAGGTGGAGTCCCCTCACGGGGACCAGGGGTTCAAATCCCCTCGTCTCCGCAGAAAAACCCCCGCTCAGGCGGGGGTTTTCTCGTTCCCGGCCCCTGCGCTCCCGCGTCGGGGCAGACTCGAACCATGCTGCGCGACATCACCACGATCGTCTTCGACGTGCTGGGCACCCTGGTCGATGAACCCGGAGGGCTCCGCATCGCCATCGAGGAGGCGGGCGGCTCTCCCCGTGATGCCGATGAACTCCTCGGCGTCTGGCAACGTCATATCGAAGGGGAGCAGCGCCGGATCGCACGGGGTGAGCGCGACTATGTCGACTCCGGAATCCTTGATCGCGAGGCGGCGACTCGGGTGGCGCAGACCGCGGGGATCACGGATGCCGCGACGATCGATCGCCTCGCCACCGCGACGAAGCGTCTTCCCGCCTGGCCGGATTCGTGCGAGGGCGTCGCGCGGCTTGCCGCCCGCTTCCATGTTCTCGGGCTGTCGAATGCGAACCCGGAGTCGCTGCGCGCGCTGGGGGAGCACGCCGGACTGCGATGGCACGGGGCGCTCTCCGCGGATGCCGTCGAGGCCTATAAGCCCTCACCGCGGGTCTACCGGCTCGCGGTGGAGGAGGCAGGGGGCGACCCGGAGAGAGTGCTCATGGTCGCCGCTCACGCCTGGGACCTCAGAGGCGCCGGAGATGCAGGGATGAGGACCGCGTACGTGCCGCGTCCGGTGGGTGATCCGCCCGCGGAGACCGACGCCTTCGACGGTCGCTTCTCCACCCTGGCCGGGCTGGCGGATGCGTTGGACTGAAGCGGCGGGATCGGCTCGTGTCTGTGTCCGACCCGACGTTCGGCTCGACCCTCAGGTAGCCTCGTCCGCATGGCCACCGCAGCGACGCAGACCCACAAACGTGAAGCCTTCGGCTCGCGCAATGTGTTCATCCTCTCGGCGATCGGCTCCGCGGTCGGCCTCGGGAACATCTGGCGGTTCCCCTACGTCGCCTACGAAGGCGGTGGCGGAGCCTTCCTGATCCCGTACCTGTGTGCTCTGCTCACGGCCGGTATCCCGCTGCTGTTCTTCGACTACGCGATCGGTCACCGATTCCGTGGGTCGGCGCCGCTGGCGTTCCGTCGCATGCACCGTGCGGCCGAGCCTCTCGGCTGGTGGCAGGTGCTCATCTGCGTCGTGATCGCGGTCTACTACGCGGTGATCATCGCCTGGGCGGCGATGTACACGTGGTTCTCGGCCCAGCTCACCTGGGGCGCGGGCAACGAGAACGACTTCTTCTTCATCGACTTCCTGCGATCGGCGGACGTCGCCGAGGTCGGTGTATCGACCGATTTCGTCCCGCAGGTCGGCATCCCGCTCGTCGTGGTCTGGCTGATCGTGATCGTCATCATGGCGCTGGGCGTCAAGCGCGGCATCGGCCGGGCGAACATGATCCTGATGCCGCTGCTCACCGTGATGTTCGCGATCCTCGTGGTGCAGTCCCTGTTCCTCCCGGGAGCCATGGACGGCCTCAACGCCTTCTTCACCCCGAACTGGGAGGCACTGGCCGACCCCGGCGTCTGGGCATCCGCCTACGGACACATCTTCTTCTCGCTCTCCGTCGCCTTCGGCATCATGGTGACCTACTCGTCCTACCTGAAGCGGAAGACCGATCTGACCGGTTCCGGGCTCGTGGTGGCCTTCGCCAACTCCGGTTTCGAGATCCTCGCCGGCATCGGCGTCTTCGCGGCGCTGGGATTCATGGCGCAGGCGCAGGGAACGGAGGTGGCCGGTGTCGCGTCCTCCGGAATCGGCCTCGCCTTCATCGCCTTCCCCACGATCGTCTCGCAGGCCACGGGAGGGTCGATCATCGGTGTGCTGTTCTTCGGAGCCCTGGTGTTCGCCGGCGTCACCTCCCTCATCTCGATCCTCGAGGTGATCGTGGCCGCACTGCAGGACAAGCTGGGATGGGCGCGCGTGCGCACGACCCTCACGGTCGCGATCCCGTTGGCGATCATCTCGATGGCGCTCTTCTCGACGACCACGGCCCTGTCGGTGCTCGACACGGCCGATGCCTTCGTCAACTCCTTCGGCATCATGGCGGTCGCGCTGGTGGCGGTGATCATCGTGGCCTGGCTGCTGCACAAGCTGCCGGTGCTGGTCGAGCACCTCAATCGGCGTTCGAGTTTCCGGGTGGGCACCGTCTGGAAGGTGCTCGTCGGGGTTCTCGCGCCGGTCGTTCTCGGATACCTCTTCGTCAGCGAGCTCATCGCGAAGACCTCCGAACCGTACAGCGGCTATCCCGCCTGGTTCCTCGCCATCTTCGGCTGGGGGATGGTCATCGCCCTGGTCGTCCTGGCGCTGATCCTGTCGGCGCTGCCCTGGAGCACGCGCTCGCATGCGAAGGACGACCCCGAGTACGACGAGTTCCTCTCCGAGGAGCACTACGAACCGGATACCGAGACCTCGGCGATACCGGTAGTCGGCACGACGAAGGGAGCCGGCGCATGACTCCGATCGCGATCGTCATGATGATCGTCGCCATGGTCACGGTGTGGGGTGGCCTGATCGCCGGGATCGTCAACCTGGCGCGTCATCCCGAGGAATCGGAGACCGAACCGGCGCCGCCCGTCGAACTCTGACGTCGATCGAGCGCTGACGTCGATCGAGCTCTGGCGCCGATCGAGTGCGGGCACTGATCGCATCGGACCGCAGAAGTCGGGTCGCGAGGGGTGCGCGACGGTGACGATGGTGAGGAAAGGAGGACCTCATGATCGGCACGCTGAACGCCTTGATCGACATGGTCGACGCGGGAGACCCGGGTCAGGAGATCGACCTGGCCTCGTTCTCGCATGAGCACGGGACCACCGAGTATCACCTGCGCCGGATGTTCTCGGCACTCGCGGGCATGCCGTTCTCGGAATACGTGCGTCGTCGTCGGATGACCCTCGCCGGGGCGGAGCTCGCTGCGGGTGCCGCGAGTCTGCTCGACGTGGCCGTGCGCCACGGGTACGGGTCGGTCGAGGCATTCGGACGCGCGTTCCGGGCTGTGCACGGCATCAGCCCGGCCGATGCGCGCCGTGACGGGGGTCCTCTCCGCACTCAACCCACGCTCCGGTTCCGCCTGAGCGTCGAAGGGAGAATCCCCATGGACGTCACCATCACCACCCGGCCCGCGTTCGTCCTCGCCGGTCATGCCGCCGAGGTCCCGTTGATCCACGAGGGCGTCAATCCGCACATCCAGGAGCACATCGCCGCGATCCCGTCCGAGGAACACGCGCGCCTCAAGGGTCTCGGCGACGCCGAGCCGTCGGGGATCCTGGCCGTCACGGCCGATATCGAACCGGACGCACCGGAGGGCACGCTGCTCACGTATCTGCACGGCGTCGCCCTGCAGAGCACTACTCCCGTTCCGGATGACCTCGACTCCCTTCCCCTCGAAGCCGGTTCCTGGGCGGTCTTCGCGGCCCAGGGCCCGTTCCCCGAGACGCTGCAGGATCTGTGGGCCGCCACAGCGACCGAGTGGTTCCCGTCGAACCCCTGGAGGCTTCGTCCCGGTCCCTCGATCGTGCGCTACCTCGAGTTCCGGGGTGACTCCGCGTCGTGCGAGCTCTGGCTTCCGGTCGAGCACGGCTGACGCAGGCCCGAGGGCGGGCGGGCGTCCGCGCACCACCCGCGCTCGCCTCGCCGCACCGTGTCCGACGCCCGTGCGACACTGGGCGCACGATCAAGGAGGGCACGTCATGGCGGCGATCGATCCCAAGAAGACGCTCGACGCGTATCGCGCGAAGAGGGGAGAGTTCCGCATCGTCGAGGTGCCGCCCCTGCAGTATCTGATGATCGACGGGGCAGGCGACCCGAACACCGCACCCGCGTACCGGGAGGCCGTGTCCGCCCTGTTCCCGGTGGCCTATGCGCTGAAGTTCGCGAGTCGGAACGAGCTCGGCGTCGACACGGTGGTGATGCCGCTCGAAGGACTCTGGCATGCACCGGACATGGAGTCGTTCACCTCGCGCCGCGACAAGTCGGCGTGGATGTGGACGATGATGATCATGGTCGGCGACCACATCACCGGGGCGATGTGCGCGGCTGCGGTGGAAGCCGTCGCGAAGAAGGCGGCGAAGAAGAAGGAGTCGATTCCGGCACTGGAGTCCGTGCGGTTGGAGACGCTCGACGAGGCCACCTGCGTGCAGACGCTGCATGTCGGCCCGTTCGACGACGAAGGTCCGGTGCTCGACGATCTGCATCACCGCTTCATCCCCGAGAACGGGCTGCAGATGCGAGGACTCCATCACGAGATCTACCTGAGCGATTTGCGTCGCGTCGATCCGGCGAAGCTGCGCACGATCCTCCGGCAGCCGGTCATGCCGCGCGCCTGAGCGGTGGATACCGGGAAAGCAAGCCCCTCCTCGGCTTCCGGTGCGACGGATACGCTTCAACGATGAGCACGGTCAAGAATGCGGCACGCGTCGCCAAGAGGTCGTCGACGTTCCGACGGATCGCCCGTGCCGGGTTCGTCGTCCTGGGTCTCATCCACGTCATCATCGGCTCGGTGGCGATCTCCATCGCGGCGGGCGCCTCCGGTGACGCCGACCAGGACGGGGCGATGGAGCAGATCCGCCAGAGCCCGATCGGAGGGCTGCTCCTCGTGCTCGTGGCCACCGGGCTGATCGCGCTTGCCGTATGGCAGATCGCCAGTGCCTTCCTCGCCGCCGACCCGGCCGAGACGAAGAAGTGGGGTCAGCGCGTCAAGCTCTTCGGCATCGCCGCCGCGTACCTCGTCGTCGGAGGCATGGCCCTGATCTACGCGGTGGGTGGCAACGCCGACTCGGAGACGGCCTCGAAGACCTTGAGCGCGGTGCTGCTCTCGGCGCCGGGCGGCGTGGCCCTGCTGGTCGTCGTGGGGCTCTCGGTCGTCGGGGTGGGGGTCGGGTTCGTCGTCGGCGGTTTCACCCGCGGCTTCGAGAAGCTGCTCGACCTGCCATCGGGGGTCGCTCGCGGGGGCATCGTGACGCTGGGAGTGATCGGCTACTTCGGCAAGGGCATCGCGGTGGCCGTGACCGGGGTGCTGTTCGTGGTCGCCGCCGTGACACAGGACCCGGAGAAGGGCGCAGGGCTCGACGCTGCTCTGCACAGCCTGCTCGAGCTGCCCCTGGGAGGACTCGTCCTGGGGCTGGTCGGCGCAGGCTTCGCGGTCTACGGCGTCTTCTGCATCGCTCGGGCCCGCTTCGCTCGCATGTGACCTCAAGGCACGTGTGAGCGTTCAGGCCGCACTCAGGCGGTCGCGGGCTTCTCGCTCCACACCAGAAGGAACGCTCCGAGAGCGATCATCAGTCCGCCGCCTGTCGCGCCCATCGCCTCGATGCGTCGTGGGGAGCGACCGAACCAGTCGCGGGCGGCACTCGCGAGGAGCACCCACACCGCGTCGCACGTCACACCGATGGTGACGACGATCGCCCCGAGCAGGAAGAGCTGCGCGGGGACGGAACCGGCATGCAGATCGACGAACTGGGGCAGGATCGCGAGGAAGAAGGCGATGGACTTCGGGTTGGTCACGCCGACGACGAAGCCTTCGCTGAGGAGTCGCCAACCCGAGCGCCGTGCCGGTGCCGAGAACATGGCCCGCGCCGCATCCTTCCGGTGCCTGATCGCCTGGATGCCGAGGAAAATCAGGTAACCGGCGCCGAGCACCTTGACGATCGTGAACAGCACGATCGACTGTGCGATCACGGTGCCGACGCCGAGCGCGACGGCCACGACGAGGACGATCGACCCGACGGCCGTGCCGAGGATGCTGAGGAACCCGCCCCAGCGCCCCAGCACCATGGCCCGGCCGATCGTGAACAGCACCGTCGGCCCGGGAATCACGACCATGACGAACGCGGCGACGACGAAGGCGAGCAGCGTGTCCGGGGCGATCATGGGATGAGCCTAGAGGCGCGGGCGCCGGGCGGTCGAGGCCCGGCCACCCGGCGCTGCCGGATCAGGTGCTGTCGGAGACGGTGCTGCCGGATCCGGTGCTGTCGGAGACGGTGCTGCCGGATCCGGTGCCCTCGATCAGACGGTGCCCTCGATCAGACGGTGCCCCAGAAGCGGTCCTCCGCGTCCTGGTCCTCGCTGATCAACCAGACCTCGACGATGCGGTCATCGGCGACGCGGAAGACGTCGACGCCGTGCTGGTCGAGGTCGTCGCGCCCTTCGCGCTGGGCACGGAAGCGCACGGTCGCTGAGACGAGTGCGCCGCTCTCGGTCGCCGATTCGGTCTCGAGGGCGAAGGTTCCGCCGCTCAGCTGCATGAACCGGCCGAGGTGCGCGAGGATCGCGTCGGGACCGACATGGTTCCCCGAGACCTGGCTCTCTCCGGGCTGGTGCCAGACGGCGTCCGCGTGGAAGGTCGCGGCCAGCGCCTCCATGTCTCCGGCGGCCATGGCCGCACCATACTGTCCTACGACGTCGATTGCCGACATGATGCTCCTCCTGGATGGGTCGGTACTGTGGAGCATCCAGCGTCTCGACCGGGACGCGGTTACTTCAACGTCACCGGGGAAGGAGCGGCGGATGTCGCGCACATGGACGGTGTTCTCCGCCAGTTGCCCGTCGCGCGCGTCCCTCGCCCGCATCGCGAACAAGTGGACTGCGATGATCGTCGTCCTCCTGCACGAGCAGCCGCTGCGCTTCGGCGAGCTGCACAGCCGGATGGACGGGATCACGAAGAAGGTGCTCGTCGACACACTCCGCGCCCTCGAACGCGATGGGATGCTCGAGCGGGCGGTCGGTGACGACGGTCATCCCCGGTACCGACTCACCCCGCTCGGGCGGACCCTGCACGAGCCGCTCCAGGCGCTGCAGTTCTGGGCGGAGTCGCACGTGGAGGATGTCCGCGATGCGCAGGACCGCTACGACGAGGCCGCCGACGCGAAGACGCTCGACGGGCGCTGACGCCTGCGCCCACCCCCTGCTCACAGGTGGGAAACTGGAACGATGAGCGTTTCTCCCGGTGTCGACCTGATCGCCCCCTTGAACGAGGCCGAGGTGCGGCGCATCCGCGGGGACTTCCCGATCCTGGGAGCGCAGGTGCACGGGCATCCGCTCGTGTATCTCGACTCGGGGGCGACGTCGCAGCGCCCGACCGCGGTGCTCGACGCCGAGCGTGACTTCGCGACCTCCATGAACTCCGCGGTGCACCGTGGCGCGCACACGCTCGCCGCCGAGGCGACCGAGCTCTTCGAAGACGCGCGCGCCGCCGTCGCCCGATTCGTGGGCGCCGCCGACGACGAGATCGTCTGGACCTCGAACGCGACCGAGGCGATCAACCTCGTCGCGTACTCGCTGTCGAACGCGTCGCTCGGGCGCGGGGGAGCGGCCGCCGAGGGGCTCCGTCTCCGCGAAGGCGACGAGATCGTGACCACAGAGATGGAGCACCACGCGAACCTCATCCCGTGGCAGGAGCTGGCGGCGCGCACCGGCGCGACGCTGAAGGTCATACCCCTCGACGACCACGGGGGCCTGCGGCTCGACGTCGCGGCAGAGCTGATCACCGCCCGTACGAAGCTCGTCGCGTTCACCCATGTCTCCAATGTGCTCGGTGTCGTCAACCCCGTCGATCAGCTCGTCTCGCTCGCGCGCGAGGTCGGCGCACTGACGCTGCTCGACGCCTGCCAGTCGGCACCCCACCTCCCGCTCGACGTGCGTGCCCTCGGGGTCGACTTCGCCGTGCTGTCCGGTCACAAGATGCTCGGACCGACCGGCATCGGCGCCCTCTACGGTCGGCGCGAGGTGCTGGCAGCGATGCCCCCGTTCCTGACGGGCGGTTCGATGATCACCACGGTGACCACGACCGAGGCCGAATATCTGCCGCCGCCCCAGCGCTTCGAAGCGGGAACGCAGCGCGTCTCGCAGGCGATCGCGCTCGCCGCGGCCGTGGGATACCTGACCGAGGTGGGGATGCCGCGCATCGCCGCGCACGAGGCCGCGTTCGGCCGCCGTCTCGTCGACGGGCTGAGCGCGATCGACGGCGTGCGTGTGCTCGGCGCCGGTATCGACCTGCCCCGCGTCGGCCTCGCGAGCTTCGACGTCGAGGGCATCCACTCGCACGACGTGGGCCAGTTCCTCGACGACCGCGGCATCGCCGTGCGCGTCGGCCACCATTGCGCGCAACCGCTGCACCGCCGCCTGGGTGTGACCTCCTCCACCAGGGCCAGCACCTACCTGTACACGACCGAGGCCGAGGTGGACGCCGTGATCGAGGGCGTCGCCGGAGCGATCGACTTCTTCCGGAGGGGCGCATGAGCGACCTGCAGAACCTGTACCAGGAGCTGATCCTGGACCACTCGCGCACGCCGCACGGCTATGGACTCCGCGACGAGATCCCCGCGCAGTCCCACCAGCTGAACCCGACCTGCGGTGACGAGATCACCCTGCAGGTGCACCGCGATGCCGACGGCAGCGTCGAGGCGATCGCCTGGGAGGGGCACGGCTGCGCGATCTCGCAGGCATCGGCCTCTCTGCTGGCGGAGCTCGCGGAAGGACTCAGCATCGAAGACCTCGAGGTGCGCATCGCGGCCTTCCGCGAGGCGATGCGATCCCGCGGCACGATCGAACCGGATGAAGAGCTCCTCGGTGATGCCGCTGCCCTCGGTGGGGTGTCGAAGTACGTCGCGCGCGTCAAGTGCGCCATGCTCGCCTGGGTCGCCGCGGAAGACGCGCTCACGCGCAGCTGAGGTGCAGGATGGACGCATGTCCCTGCACCTGACGCCCCTCCCCGCCACGCGCTTCGAGGCGTGGGCGACAACCGCACGGCAGCGCCTGATCGACCGGAACAGGGAGTCGGGGCGACGCCTCGGCGCGGACGCTGTCGGGCACGTCGAGCAGGTGTTCGGCGACCTGTTCCCGGAGGGCGGTGCGACCTCGACGACGCGGGTCATGCGCATCGTCGACGATGCGGACGGCGAACTCGGAACACTCGTGCTGGCCCTGAGCGGACAGAAGATGCTCCTGCTCGACCTCGACCTCGACCTCGACCTCGACGTCGACCTCGGCGGTGCCGAGACGCTGAGCGATGCCCAGAACGAAGGGCTGCTCGCGCTCCTGCTCCCGATCGCGCGTGACATGGGCGCCACCCAGATCGGGGCGCAGCTCTTTCCGCAGGACACGGCCGGATGGGTATTCGCCGAACAGGGCGGATTCGAGGTGGCCTCGATCCAGATGGTGCTCGAACCGCTTCCGGTGCGCGACCTCGCTTCCCGCGTCGAGGTGTCGCCGATGACCGCGGAACGTTTCCCCCGCTTCGCGGCAGCGTCAGAGGAAGGGTTCGCGCACGACCTCGTCGCGTCGGGGCGCTACACGTCCGAGGAGGCGATCGCCGAGTCGCATCGCCAGATGGTCGAGGAGCTTCCCGACGGGCTCGATACCGAAGGACAGGAATTCTTCACCGCTGCTGTCGACGGAACCGAGGTCGGCATCCTGTGGTTCGGGATGCGGCGGCGTGACGGTCGTCCGCAGGCGTTCATCCTCGACATCGAGGTGGCCGCGGATCAGCGCCGGAAGGGATACGGACGCGCGTTGATGCACGCCGCCGAGAGAGAAGCCCGCAGGCTCGGCGCGGACTCGATCGGGCTGCATGTCTTCGGCTTCAACACGGGGGCCGTCGACCTGTATGAGCAGCTCGGCTACCGCCGCACCGAGGAGAGCCTGCTGCGCGAGGTCTGAGCCACGGTCACGCGAGCACTCGACGGGAATAGCCCTGAGCGCGAGGCGTTGGGGCCAACATGACAACTCTCGGAATCATCGGTGCAGGACACATCGGCAGCCAGGTCGCGCGCGTCGCGGTCGCGAACGGCTACGACGTGGTGATCGCCAACTCGCGTGGACCGGAGACACTCGCCGACCTGGTCGCCGAGCTCGGGCCCAGGGCTCGGGCCGCGACGGCGCAGGACGCGGCCGCTGCCGCAGACGTGGCCGTCGTCACTGTGCCCCTCGGCGCGATCGACCAGCTCCCGGCCGAGCAGCTCGCGGGCAAGATCGTCCTCGACACCAACAACTACTACTTCGAGCGGGACGGACACATCGAAGCCCTCGACAAGGGGGAGACCACGACGTCCGAGCTGGTGCAGCGTGCGCTCCCCGGCGCGAAGATCGCGAAGGCGTTCAACCACATCTTCGCCTCGGAGATCACGTCCGACGGAACGCCGGCCGGCACCCCCGACCGTCGCGCGCTGGCCACGGCCGGCGATGACGTGGAAGCCGTGGCCTTCGTGACGCGCTTCTACGACGAGGCCGGCTTCGACACCGTCAACGTGGGTCCGCTCAGTGAGTCCTGGAGGGTCGAGCGCGACCGCCCGGCGTATGTGGTGCGGCAGACTGCCGAAGAGCTCACGGCGAACCTCGCGATCGCGAACCGCCTGCCCTGAGCGTCGTCGGGGGCGAGGGAGGAGCCCTCGTCCCCGCCCGGGCCGCCGCCGCTGCGAGGGCTTGGGATACCAAAAGTTGAGGAACACCGCCGGGAGTGCGAGAATGCCCAGATGGCGGGGGCTATAGCAGGAGGCGGCGAACTCGAGTCGGTGAGGGTCACGCGCATCCTTCGCGATGACATCATCCTCGGGCGGCGGATGCCGGGGTCGCGCCTGGTGGAGCGCGACATCGCGGCAGAGCTCAATGTGTCGCGACTTCCGGTCCGGGAGGCCATCCGCACGCTCGTCGCGGAGGGGATCGTCGTCGCCCGTCCCCGCACCTGGGCAGTCGTGCGGGAGTTCACCCATCGGGACATCCAGGACTTCGCCGAGGTGCGCGAGGCCATCGAGACGCTGATCTTCGTGTTCGCCGCCGAGCGGCACGACGAGGCCGGTATCGCCCGGATCCGCGAGGTCTACGAGCGTGAGCTCGCGGCCGCGAAGGCGCAGGATTCCGAGGCTGCGAGGGTGGCCGCAGCGGAGTTCCACGAGGTCGCCGTCGAACTCGCGGCGAACGAGATGCTCGGAGAGCTCATCGCCGTGTTCCTCACGCGTCTGCGCTGGTTGTTCGGTCAGCACGACGATCTGCTCGCGATGGCGGACGAGCATCGCATCATCCTCGAGGCGATGACTGCGCGTGACACCGAGGCATTGCGCCGGATCGTCCCCGCGCACCTCGCCAGTGGTCAGTCCGCAGCCGAGCGACGCCTCGCCGAGAACAGTGACCTGACGGCCTGAGCTGCCGGTTCGCCCTGACGCAGGTCGGGGGACCGCAGAGTCGGCTCCGGTTGTATATTGGGGCGATCGGAGTCGGTCCGGAACTGTTGCGCTGTCCTGGGGAGCGAGATGCGGAGTCTTGCTGTCGCGGTCGGATGCCTGTTGCTCGTCGGCGGGATCACGCTCGTCGCGATCGCGGATCAGGAGCGCATGGCGTCGATCGCCGCGGTCAAAGCGGAGATCGCACGCGTCGAAGGCGCGCTGGACACGTCGCGCGGCGAGAACCGGGAACTCGCCGAGAAGCTCACCGCCCTGCGGTCGAAGCTCGCTGAGCAGGACGCGCAGATCGCCGACACGACGGGGTTCCTGCCGTGATCCGCCGGGTGCTGGCCGTCACCCTCGCCGCCGCGGTGCTACTCATCTCGGGGATGATCGGCAGAGCTGACGCCCTCGAGCACGAGAGAACGACCGCTGTCGCACAGCTCGTCGCACTGAACGGCCAGTATCGCGACGCCGGCCAGCGCACCGACTACCTCGACGGGGCCGTCGAACGCGCAGAGCAGGAGACCGCCGATCGCGCCGCCGTCCTCGCGCTGCGGCCCGCCTTCCTCGCCGAGGTAGAAGCCCTGACCGCCGCACTCCAGGGGGCCGAAGGTCGGGTGGACACGGCCGCGCACCGCGCCGCCGCCCTGTCGGCACAGCAGGCCGTCGCCGCCGAGAAGGAGAACCCCGATACCGTCGCGGCGGCCACGGCGACCCTGCACGCGCTCACGGAGAAGGTGGGCACAGAGGTCGCGTCCTGGCAGGCGGCACAGAGCTCGGGTCCCGGAGGGCCGATGTGGTCGTCGAGCGGTCCGGAGGGATACGCGCGGGTGCGGGCAGCCCTCGACCTCGTCGGTGGTGGGGGCGTGGGACTCTACGAGTCCTCGTCGTGTGCGGGCGGGAACGCCCCGGCATGCGCGAACAGCAACGGATACATCAAGTACCGCGCCGACATCGCGACCTGGAGTGCCGGCCGGTTGAACTGGGCGATGGCGCATGAGCTCGCGCACATCTACCAGTTCCGCGTATGGGGCGCGCTCACCTCATCCGGGGCGTACGGGGCGCTGTTCGGCGGTGACCCGGAGTTCCTCGCGAACTGCATGGCCGTGGTGCGGGGCTATCCCGGATCGGTCGGCTGCAACGGCGACCAGCAGGCGTGGGCCTCGGCCATCTGGGTGGGCACCGTCCGCTGAGCGGGAGCCTGTCGCCGGCGTCGCCTCAGGTCGCCGGCGTCGTGGTGTCGATCGCCGCGCGCAACGGGCGACGCATCACTCGCCAGTAGGAGGCGGGAGCGATGCGGGTGAGCACGTCGATCAGGCGGGCTTCTCGCCCGACCATCGTGCGCGCAGCCCGTCGTTCGGTCGCCCGCACGATCCGGGCCGCGGCATCGGTGGGCTCGGTGTGGTACATCGCGGCCTGCGCGGCAGCGGCCCGGGCCGCCACCTCCGGGTCGATCGCCGCGGCGTAGCGACCGTGCAGGATGATCCCGGTGCGCACCCCCGCAGGGTAGACGGCTCCGACGCTCACCGAGGTGCCCTCGAGCTCGTGCCGCAGAGCCTCGGAGAACGCGCGCACCGCGAACTTGCTGACCGCGTACGGGATGCGGCCGGCGGGGGCGGCGAGTGCGTAGACGCTCGCCAGGTGCGTGATGTGCGCGGCCGGCGCGGCGCGGAGCGCGGGGAGAAGGGCTTTGGTGACCGAGACCGTTCCCCAGAGGTTCACGTCGGTGAGCCAGCGCATCTCCTCCATGGTGAGCTGGTCGATGTCGCCGAGCATCGACGAGCCGGCGCACGTGATCAGGGCGTTGATGCGCGGGTGGGCCTCGGTGATGTCGGCGGCGGTCGCGAACACGGCCTCGTCGTGGCGGAGGTCGACGACATGCGTCGTCACGCGCACGCCCTGCAGTTCGGCCGCGATCGTCGCGAGTGACGCGGCGTCGTGGTCGATGAGCGCGACGTGCACTCCCCGAGCCGCCAGCAGGCGTGCGATATCCGCGCCCATCCCGTTCGCCGCTCCGGTGATCACGGTGGTGCTGCCGGTGAGTTCGAGGTGCTTCATTGCTCTCCTGCACGGCGCGATCCTGGTGCGAACCCGCGGATGTCGGATGGGTGGGGCAAGCTGATTCCGAACCATTCTGGCCGACACCGGGCTGCAGTGATACCGGTACGCTCAAGGAGAGGAGGTACCGGTGGGACGGACAGCGGATGCCATCGCCGAGGGCGTTGCGATCGCGACCGCTGCGGCGCGCCTCGCCGTGAAGAACCACATCCTCATCGGCACCATCGCCGAAGACGGCGTCTTCGACACGGACAAGTACATCGACGACGCGCGTGAGGCGCTTCGTGCCATGGCCGAGGAGTCGGAAGAGGCGGCCGCCACCGTCACCGCGTTGCGCAAGAGGGCGAGGGGCCGGCACTCCGATCCGGTGGGGACGCACGACTACCGCGACCGCGATGTGCGCAACCTCCGCCGACGTGCCAAGCAGTCCACCGGCGTTGCCGTGCGCCTGCGAGAGATCATGCAGGACCGCGATCGGCTCGCCGAGATCGTCGAGGAGGCGCGTGACGCCGCCTGGGCGGATGTGCGCCACAACCTCGACCGCCGACTGCGGGTCGAAGGCATGCGCCCGGATCAGGATCCCGACTACAACCGCATGCGCGAAGCGCGGATGCAGGCCCTTCGACTCGTCGATCTGCAGGCGCTCTCGTCGGAGCAGAGGGCCAAGGCCAAGCGCCGGAAGAAGCAGCAGAAGGCCGCGTCGGTGGAGGACTGAGGCCTCGTTTCGCTTTCGCGTCGGGACTGTTGTAGGCTGTTCTACGGCCCGCTGAGCGGGCTGGGCGCCCGTAGCTCAATGGATAGAGCATCTGACTACGGATCAGAAGGTTAGGGGTTCGAGTCCCTTCGGGCGCACACTGTGTTGAGACAGTGAAGGAACGGCTTCCACTTCGGTGGGGGCCGTTTCTGCGTTTCTGCCCGCTGTCATCGGTCCTCGATGCTGCCGCATCCGCCCACGTCCGCATCCGCCCACGTCGCGAGTTTTTCTATACAGTCCAAAAATCATATGTAGGATAGGCAAACCTAACTTAGGAGTTGTCCATCGTGACTGAGTTGCTCACTTCCTCGACCGTCGACGTCTACCGCTCCCAGATCGCACGCACGGCGTCTCGGGTGGCCGCAAGGTTCACCGAAACCACACAACCCACTTCCGGCGCCTCGCTCGCAGAACTGCAGAATCTCGTCGATCGGGTCGACCTCGCCGGCTCCGGCATCGGCACCGCGTCGGCCATCCGTGAGATCGATGATCTCTTCCTCGCCCACGCCGTGTGGTTTCACCACCCCCTGTATGCGGCGCACCTGAACTGCCCGGTGGCGCTCCCCGCCGTCGCGGCCGAGACGATCCTCGCCGCGGTCAACACCTCGGTCGACACCTACGATCAGTCGACGGTGGGCACGCTGATGGAGCGTCGGCTGATCGAGGCCGTGACGGGATGGGTGGGGTTCGCCTCGGGCGACGGCATCTTCACCTCCGGGGGCACGCAGTCGAACCTCCATGCGCTGTTCCTCGCCAGAGAGGCGGCACTGGCGGCGGTCGGCGGCTCGCGTACGACGTCGATGTCTCGCTTGGTCGTCTTCGCCACGGCATCCAGTCATTTCAGCGTCGGCAAGTCGTCGCTGCTGCTCGGCCTCGCCGACGATGCGGTCATCGAGGTGGCCGACGACAGCGCAGGGCGGATGCTTCCGGCTGACCTCGATGCGGCGGTCTCTGCGGCTGTGGCGGAGGGACGGGTGCCCATCGCCGTCGTCGCCACCGCAGGCACGACGGACCGCGGCGTGATCGACCCGCTCGCGAGCATCGCCGCGGTGTGCGACGCCCGCGGTCTGTGGCTGCACGTCGACGCTGCCTACGGAGGAGGACTCCTGGTCTCGTCCCGGCGCCGGCACCTGCTTGCAGGCATCGAACGGGCACGGTCCGTCACCGTCGATTTCCACAAGAGCTTCTTCCAGCCCGTCTCCTCCAGCGCCCTGCTCGTGCGCGACCCCCGGGATCTGGTTGCGGGCGCCTGGCACGCCGATTACCTCAACCCGCGGGAGAACGACGAACCCAATCAGGTGGACAAGTCGCTGCAGACCACGCGCCGTTTCGACGCGCTGAAGCTGTGGGCGACGCTCCGATCGATGGGGACGGCGCAGGTCGGCGAGCTGTTCGACGCGGTCATCGATCTCGCCACGGCCGCCAGCGATCTGGTCGACGCCGATCCCGAACTCGAGCTGGTGGGTCGCACCCAGCTCAGCACCGTGCTCTTCCGCGCGCGTCCCGGGGATGTGCCGCCCGCAGTGCAGGATGAGCTCGTCGCGGGGGTCCGGCGCGTGCTCTTCGAATCCGGCCGTGCACTCGTCGCGAAGACGGTGATCGACGGACGGCCCTGCCTGAAACTGACTCTCCTCAACCCGGAAGCCACCCTCGACGACGTCCGAACGATCCTGGACATCGTGAAGGACGCGGCGACTGCTCTCGCGGGCATATCGCCGGATCTCGTCGCCGCGGAGGCGACGGCATGACCGCGCACGTGCACGACGTCGTCGGCATCGGCATCGGCCCGTTCAACCTGGGGCTCGCGTGTCTCGCGGATCCGCTCGGGGTGGACGCGGTGTTCCTCGACCGTGCGGAATGCTTCCGATGGCACCCCGGGATGATGATCGAGGGCTCGACCATCCAGGTGCCGTTCCTGGCCGACCTGGTCACCATGGCCGATCCCACCTCGCGCTTCTCCTTCCTCAACTGGTTGAAGCAATCGGGGCGGCTCTACCCGTTCTACATCCGTGAGAGCTTCTATGCGCTGCGTACCGAATATGACGCGTACTGCCGCTGGGCGGCCGAGCAGCTGCACCAGCTGGACTGGAATCACGAGGTCGTGCGGGTCGAGCATGACCCTGTCGACGACGTCTACATCGTGCAGGCGATGCGCACCGACACCGGCGAGGAGCGCACACTGCGCGCCCGACACGTCGTCGTCGGGGTCGGCACGAGCCCCACGATCCCGACGGCTCTCCGCGACATCTCCGGCCGTGCCGTGCACAGCTCGGCATACCTGGAGAATCGTGATGCGCTTCGTGCGACGGATTCGATCACGGTGGTCGGCAGCGGCCAGTCGGCGGCCGAGATCTACCGCGATCTCCTCGAGGGTGCGCGCGACGGCGGCTATCGTCTCGACTGGATCACCCGGTCGCCGCGGTTCTTCCCCATGGAGTACACGAAGCTCACCCTGGAGATGACCTCACCGGAGTACACCGATCACTTCCATGGCCTTCCCCTCGCGCTGCGGCAGCACCTGAGTCGGGAGCAGCGGAGCCTCTACAAGGGCATCTCCGCCGACCTCATCGACGACATCTACGACACCCTCTATCGGCTCAGCGCCGAAGGTCCAGTGCCCACGACGCTCCTCGCCGATACCGAGGTCACCGCCGCCGAGTGGGACGGCGTGCGCTTCCGGCTCTCGTTGCGGCACGGCCAGCTCGGAGAGCAGCACGACAGGGAGACGGCCTCGCTCATCCTCGCCACGGGGTACTCTGCCCAGACGCCGCCTTTCCTGCAGGGCATCGCCGAGCGTCTGGACTGGGATGCCCTGGGCAGGATGGACGTCGCGCGCGACTACAGCGTCGACGGCGGACGGGCGCGGGTCTTCGTGCAGAACGGTGAAGAGCACACCCATGGGTTGACCGCCCCGGACCTCGGCTTCGGCGCCTGGCGCAACTCGTCGATCCTCTCGTCGATCCTCGGTCGAGACGTCTACCCGATCGAGCGCCGCATCGCGTTCCAGGACTTCGGTGTCCCCGCCGATGCCCTCCGGGAGTCCACCGTGCCCGGGGCGGTCGTGCGATGACGACGACGACCGGGATCGGAGTATCGCTCACCGTCGCCAGCCCCCTTCGGGACGCGGCTATCCTGCACCGCTGGCTGGCCGATCCCCATTCGGCGTACTGGGGCATGACCGACCTGGACGTCCCCGCCGTCGCGGCCCATCTCGCCGCTGTCGATGCTGATCCCGCCCAGCAGGCGTGGCTCGGGCTGGTCGACGAGGTCCCGCTGTTCTACGCCGAGACCTATGACCCGGCGCAGGTGCTGCTGACAGAGGTCCACGACGCGGTGCCGGGCGACATCGGCATGCACGTCCTGGTGTCGCCTCCGGGCGAGGACCCCCGACACGGGCTGACCGATGCGGTGTTCGCCGCCGTGATGTCGTGGTGCTTCGATGAGCTCGGCGCGGAGCGCGTGGTCGTCGAACCGGATGTGCGCAACGCGCGCATCCGCGCGAAGAACGTGCGCGCCGGCTTCGAAGAGGTGCGCCACGTCGTCATCGACGAGGGCGGGCACCTCAAGACCGCGATGCTCTCGGTGTGCACCCGCGCCGGCTTCGCGGCGTCCGAACTGATCCGCCTCGACCGAGAGGGACGCGCATGATCGCCCCCGCCGCCCACCTGACGATCGATTCGCTGGAGCGCGCACAGCGTCACCTGGTGGCCAAGGCTCTCGCGGAGTTCAGTCACGAACGGCTGATCGCCCCGGAGCCCTCCGGCGATGGTTGGCGCGTCGGTGTGCCTTCCTCCGCCGTCGAGTACCGGTTCCGCGCCATGCGTACCGAGCTGGAGCACTGGATCATCGAGGAGAGCAGCGTCCGTCGCCTCATCGACGGTGCGGATGCCGAGCTGGACGCGCAGCAGCTGATCCTCGAGCTGCAGTCGACCCTCGGCCTGTCGGATGAGCTTCTCCCGTTGTACCTGGAAGAGATCGCCTCCACGCTCGCCGGCTCGATGTTCAAGATCGCGCGGGGTGGGCCGTCGGCGCGGGAGCTGGCCGGCGCCGACTTCCAGACGATCGAGGCGGCGATGACCGAGGGGCACCCTGGTTTCGTCGCGAACAACGGGCGCATCGGCTTCGGTGTCTCGGATCATGCCACCTTCGCTCCCGAGGCCGCCCGGTCGTTCCGCCTGGTGTGGGTCGCCGCGCGGCGGTCAGCATCGCATCTGGCCCTCGGCGCCGATCTCACCGAGGAGACCCTGCTTTCGGGCGAGTTGAGTCCGACCGAACGCGATCGCTTCGCCACCCGTCTTCGCGACCTCGGCGAGGAGCCGGCCGACTTCCACCTGCTGCCGGTGCACCCGTGGCAGTGGGAAAACCGCGTGACCATCACCTTCGCTCCCGACCTCGCCCGACGCGACCTCGTCTACATCGGCGAGAGCGAAGACGACTACCGCGCCCAGCAATCGGTGCGCACCATGTTCAACGTCTCGCATCCGCATCGGCACTACGTGAAGACGGCTCTCGCTGTGCAGAACATGGGGTTCCTTCGGGGGCTCTCTCCGGCGTACATGCGCGTCACACCCGCGATCAACGACTGGGTGGCCGAGCTCGTGGCCGCCGACCCGACATTCGCGGATGCCGGCTTCCGAGTGCTCCGGGAGCGCGCGTCGATCGGCTACACGGGCGACGTGTACCACCGCACCGCACAGCCGTCCGCCCACCGCAAGATGCTGGCCGCCCTCTGGCGTGAGAGCCCTGTGCCGTTGGCAGCCGGGGCTGAGCGACTGGCGACTCTGGCGTCGCTCCTGCATCGCGACAGCGAGGGCGTCTCGGTGGTCACCACGCTCATCCGTGCTTCCGGTATCCCCGCGACCGCGTGGGTCCACCGGTTCCTTCGCGCGTATCTCCGGCCGATCGTGCACAGCCTGCTGGCCCACGATCTCGCGTTCATGCCGCACGGCGAGAACCTCATCCTCATCCTCGAGGGGAACGTGCCGACCGGTGTGTTCATGAAGGACATCGGTGAGGAAGTGGCGCTCCTGTCCGAGCGCACGCTGCCGGAGGAGGTGCGACGCATCGTCGCCCCCGTCGGCGACGAGGAGAAGGCGCTCGCCGTCTTCACCGACGTCTTCGATGGGGTGCTCCGGCACCTGGCGGGCATCCTCCACATCGACGGCACCCTGACTGAGGGGGACTTCTGGCGCCTGGTCGGAGAGACGGTCGATGAGCATGCCGATGGGCATCCCGACCTCGAGTCACTCGTCGATCTGCGGGCCGATGCATTCGCCCATTCGTGCCTGAATCGTCTGCAACTGCGCAACACGCTGCGCATGGTGGACCTCGCGGACCAGTCCGCTTCCCTCATGTACGCCGGAACGCTCGACAATCCCATCGGTCGGGCGCGCAGCTCGTCGCCCATTCCGCTGTCGACCCAGGGAGGGTGAGCGGATGACCAGCGGTGGTTCGCGACGTCCTCGGCATCCCGCGCATCCGGGCGATGGATGTGCGGGACCGTGGATGTGCGGTCTCGCGGAGCGCGATCAGAGCAGGCTGGTGATCGCCGGGTCGCGGTCGGCGACGTCCGCGGCGGTGGCGACGATCACCTGGCGGATCGCGGCGACGGCGACGGCCGGCGTGACGTCTGCACGGTGGGCGAGGCTCACCGTGCGGGTCATCATGGGGTGCGTCAGTCGCACCGAACGAAGAGCGGGGCGATCGAGCAGAACCATGGCCGGCACCACCGCGACGCCGACGCCGCGCTCGACGAAACGCAGCACCGCATCCATCTCGGCGCCCTCGAGCACATGGGTGGGTCGGAGTCCCTCGGCGCGGAAAGCCGCATCGGTGGTGGCTCGAAGCTCGTAGGTCTCGTCGAGGGCGATCAGGGGGAGGGTGGCGAGGTGGTGAAGCGTCATCGACGCCGAACTCGACACCGGTGGCTCGCTCGCGGCCGAGACGACGACCAGCTCCTCGGTGAGGAGCGGGGTCCGCGTCAGGCTGAATCCAGAGGGAGGAGGTCCTTCGGACTCGGTGATGAGGGCGATGTCGACGGCGCCGACCGCGAGCTCCTCGACGAGCCGGCGAGAGCCGCTCTCCGTCAGGTGCAGATCGATGCCGGGATGCGCGGAATGGAAAGCGCGGATGGCCTCGGCGACCAGGCTGATGCAGAGTGTCGGAGGGGCGCCCAGGCGCACGCGTCCACGGCGGAGTCCGGCCAGCTCGCCCATCTCGTCACGGATGGCGTCGGCCTCGGCGAGCATGCGCTGCGCGCGGGGGAGGAGGGTCTCGCCGGCGGCTGTCAGCGCGATGTGGCCGCGTGCGCGGTGGAACAGTTCCGCGCCCAGTTCGCGTTCGAGCGTGGAGATCTGCCGGCTCAACGACGGTTGCGCCAGATGCAGGTGCTCGGAGGCGCGGGTGAAGTGTCCGAGACGCGCGACCTCGACGAACCCGCGGAGTTGCTCGAGGTTCATGACCATAGCCTACCCGCATCGTTTCAACTCGAACTATGCATTGGAGTTATTAGGATCCCCTAACTAGCGTGGATCGCATGGCTACGCGCGAACGACAGATATCCACCACGGTCCTCGTCATCGGCACTGGGGGGTCGGGTCTGCGGGCGGCGATCGAGATCGCCGAACACGGCGTGGACGTGCTCGCCGTGGGGAAACGACCGCGGCAGGATGCGCACACGTCGCTCGCTGCCGGCGGCATCAACGCGGCACTCGGCACGATGGATGCCGACGACAGCTGGCAGCAGCACGCAGCCGACACCATCAAGGAGAGCTACCTGCTCGCCAACCCGCACACCGTCGAGATCGTGACGCAGGGTGCCGAGCGTGGCATCCGCGACCTCGAGCGCTGGGGCATGGACTTCGCCCGCGAAGACGACGGCCGCATCTCGCAGCGCTTCTTCGGCGCCCACACCTTCCGCCGCACCGCGTTCGCTGGCGACTACACGGGCCTCGAGATCCAGCGCACCCTCGTGCGCAAGGCCGAGCAGCTCGAGGTCCCGATCCTCGACCACGTCTACATCACGCGCCTGCTCGTGCGCGACAACGTCGTGTTCGGCGCCTACGGCTTCGACCAGGCCGACGGCACCCGCTACCTCATCCACGCGGACGCCGTGATCCTCGCCGCGGGCGGACACAACCGCATCTGGCGCCGCACCTCGTCCCGCCGCGACGAGAACACCGGCGACTCCTTCCGTCTCGCGGTGGACGCCGGCGCGCGGCTCCGCGACCCCGAACTCGTGCAGTTCCATCCGTCGGGCATCATCGAGCCGGAGAGCGCAGCGGGAACCCTGATCTCCGAGGCCGCACGCGGTGAAGGCGGAATCCTCCGCAACGCCCTCGGCGAGCGATTCATGGCGAAGTACGACCCCGAGCGCATGGAGCTCTCGACCCGTGACCGCGTCGCGCTCGCCGCATACACCGAGATCCAGGAAGGGCGCGGCACCGAGAACGGCGGCGTCTGGCTCGACGTCTCGCACCTGCCGCGCGAGACGATCATGACCCGTCTGCCGCGCGTCTATCAGACGATGATGGAGCTGCAGATGCTCGACATCACGACCGATCCGATCGAGATCGCGCCGACCGCGCACTACTCGATGGGCGGCGTCTGGGTGCGTCCGGAAGACCACCAGACCGACGTCGACGGCCTCTATGCGATCGGCGAGGCGTCGAGCGGTCTGCACGGCGCGAATCGTCTCGGCGGCAACTCGCTCATCGAACTCCTCGTCTACGGACGCATCGTCGGTCAGGCGGCAATGGAGCATGCGGCGGGGCTCGACGCGCAGCGCCGGTCGGCGACCGCGGTGGCGGAAGCGCGGGCCGAGATCGACCATCTGCTGGCGGCGG
This sequence comes from Microbacterium sp. STF-2, assembly GCF_034650155.1. NCBI lineage: Bacteria > Bacillati > Actinomycetota > Actinomycetes > Micrococcales > Microbacteriaceae > Microbacterium > Microbacterium sp. STF-2. Next base: position 619,671 of record NZ_JARKMW010000002.1, on the reverse strand, counting down.
AGGGGCGCGAGAACGTCCGTGCCCTGCAGCGCGCGATCCGCAACCTCATGACCGAGTACGCCGGTGTGGTGCGCTCGGAGGAGGGGCTGCGCGCCGGTCTCGCCGACCTCGACATGATCGAGGGGCGCATGGAGGACATCGGCATCCACCCCGACATCGCCGGGTTCCAGGATCTCGCGCATGCGTTCGACCTCAAGGCATCGGCACTCGCCGCCCGGGCCACCCTCGAGGCCGCGCTGGAGCGGCGGGAGACCCGCGGATGCCACAACCGCAGCGACTTCCCCGACACCGATCCCACGTTGCAGGTGAACCTGGTGTGGTCGCCGAAGGACGGCGTGACCCGTGAGGCGATCCCAGAGATCTCGCCGGAGATCGCGGAGCTCATGCGCGAGGTCGACACCGCGGGCAAGCTCGTCGAGTAAGAGCACACAGCGGCTGCTTCCGGTCGCACCTGCTGTCGTCCCGTCGACGATCGGGCAGCATCAGGTGCGACCGGAGCGGGTCCGGTGCGGGAGGATGAGCAGATGCACATTCCCGCAGAACTGCTCCCCGATGGTGCGGACTGGCTGCCCGTGGAGAGCGGCGAGTCGGGCGCGGCTGTGCTTCGCGATGAGGCCGGTGGGCGATACGTCAAGGTGGTCCCCTCGTCGCAGGCGGACGAACTGGCGGCCGAGCGCGACCGGATCGCATGGCTCGCGAGCGTCGGCATCCCCGGTCCGTCGGTGATCGAGTGGCGTCTCACCGCGCACGGCGGTGCCCTCGTGACCTCTGCGGTGGAGGGAGTCCCCGCCGACCGGCTCGATGCGGCCGGTCTGCGTGCGGCGTGGCCGGCGATCGCCGACATCCTGCGGCGTCTCCACGCCGTCCCGGTGTCCGACTGCCCCTACGGCCGGGGAGTGGACGGGATGATGACGGCAGTCAGAGCGACGGTCGCCGAGGACCGGGTGCAGACCGAGTTCCTGCCCGTCGCGCTGCAGGATGTGCCGCCGTCGCGGATCCTCGCCGACCTCGAGAGCGAGCTCCCGCGACGGATCGTCCAGGAGCAGGCAGAAGCGGTGGTCTGCCACGGCGACTTCTGCCTGCCGAACATCCTGATCGCGCCCGACGGCTCGCACGTCGCCGGACTCATCGATGTCGGCCGGCTCGGGCGTGCCGACCCCTACGCCGACATCGCCCTGCTCCTGGCGAACGCCCGCGAGACGTGGCCCGACGAGAGCACCGCCCGTCGGGCGGACGAGGACTTCGCTGCGCGGTACGGCATCGATCTCGACTCTGCCCGTCAGGACTTCTACCTGCGGCTCGACCCGCTGACTTGGTAGCGCGGTCGCGGGTCTCAGCCGGCCTGCGGCTCTTCCGTGTCGACCACGCCGATGCCGACCGCCTCGTGATCGGGCTCGGGCTCGTCGCGCTTCGGGGCCTTGGGTTCCTCGCCCGGGGCCTTCTCGGTGCTCGGCTCTTCGAGCTCATCGGTGCTGGGCACTTCACTCGGGTCGGCGTCTTCGGGGGAGTCGGCTTGTGCCGGTGTCGTGACCTCGCCGTCGCTCGTGTCGGAGGTCGGGGTGGGAGTCGGAGTCTGCGCCTCGGCGGAGAGCTCGTCGGTGGGCTCGGGCTCGGGAGTGCTGTCGGTCACGGGGACCCCTTTCGATGATGTCGTCCGCTCAGGATGCCTCGGCGGCGGATGGGGCTGTAGGGGGTTGACGGGACGGCGAGTTAACCTCGGTGAACCGAAGTCGCCGATCCGGCGTAGCCTGGAGGGGTGACTGCGTACGTCTCGGCCTTCGACCTCTTCTCCATCGGAGTGGGGCCTTCGAGCTCCCATACGGTCGGACCGATGCGAGCGGCTCTCGACTTCGCACGACGACTCACTGCGACGGGCGTCCTGCCGCAGGTCACCCGCATCGGAAGCACACTGTACGGCTCGCTCGGCGCGACGGGAATCGGGCACGGGACGCCGGATGCCGTCGTCGCCGGCCTCCGCGGACTCGCGCCGGAGACCTGCGACCCCGCCGAGGTGCGCTCGGCCTGGACCGACCTGCCGGCACAAGCCGTGATCCGCATCGACGGCGCGCACGACGTGCCCTTCGCGAAGGAGGACATCGTCTTCGCGCCGCGCACCCGGCTTCCCGGTCACCCGAACGCCATGACCATCACCGCCTGGGACTCCGCGGAGCAGGTCGTCGCCGAGGAGACCTACTACTCGGTGGGCGGCGGGTTCATCCGGCGCGATGGCGAGGAGGCGAAGCTCACGACCTCGGGATTCCCGTACTCGTACGCGGATGCCGCGTCGCTGCTCGCACTCTGTGACGAGAACGGACTCTCGATCGCCGAGGTGGCCCGACTCAACGAGACCTCGCTGCGCAGCGAGGAAGAGGTCGCGGCCGGCCTCGACGCGATCTGGGACGCGATGTCGGGGTGCGTGGATGCGGGTCTCCACGCCGACGGCACGCTTCCCGGCATCCTCAAGGTCAAGCGGCGGGCCGGAGTGATCCGCGGCCAGCTCGAAGAGGTCGAGGCCGACGGCCATCGTGAGCTTCCGGGTGAGTGGCTCGGCGCCTTCGCGCTCGCCGTCAACGAGGAGAACGCCGCGGGTGGCCGCGTGGTCACGGCGCCGACGAACGGTGCCGCCGGAATCCTCCCGGCCGTCGCGATGTACTGGTGGCGGTTCCTCGCCGACTCCGGACTCGGGGCGGGCAACGCGGTCACGCCCTACGGCGAGCTGGTCGGCAGCGCACTCCTCGGGTTCGAGTCGGACGTGCGCGCGGTGAGCGACGGGAGCGACCTCGACGAGGAGCAGACCGCCGAGGCGAACCGTCGCCGTGGCATCCGCCGCTTCCTGCTGACCGCGACGGCCCTCGGGTCGTTGTTCAAGGCCAACGCGTCGATCTCCGGGGCGGAGGGCGGATGCCAGGCCGAGGTCGGCTCCGCCTGCGCCATGGCAGCCGGCGGCCTGACGGCGGTGATGGGCGGCACGAACCGCCAGATCGAGAACGCCGCCGAGATCGCGATGGAGCACCACCTCGGTCTCACGTGCGACCCCATCGGCGGACTCGTGCAGATCCCGTGCATCGAGCGCAACGCGATCGCCGCGTCGACGGCCGTGACCGCCGCCCGCCTCGCCCTGCGCGGCGACGGCAGCCATTACGTCTCCCTGGATGCGGTCGTCGAGACCATGCGCCAGACCGGGGCCGACATGTCGACGAAGTACAAGGAGACCAGCGAGGGCGGCCTCGCGGTCAACGTCATCGAGTGCTGACGGTCCTCGGTCGCGCGGGTGTCCCCGGATGCCGGTAGCCTCCACGAGACGACACGCGGAGGAGCACGATGGATGAGTTCTGGCACCCGGCCTCCCGCCGTCGACGTCAGCAGCCCGTCGTGGCGGTGCGCCCGAACGACGACGCCCCCGCACCCGGCGCAGGATGGCCGACGAGCATCCCCGCCGTCGCCCAGGTGCTGAGGGAGGGGATCGACCTCGACCCCGGCGTCACGTTCCTGGTCGGCGAGAACGGCAGCGGCAAGTCGACACTGGTCGAGGGGATCGCGATCGCCTATGGGCTCTCTCCCGAGGGCGGTTCCCGCCAGGCCAGACACACCACGCGCGCGACCGAGTCGCCGTTGTCGGACTGGCTGCGGCTGCAGCGTGGCGTGGGGGCGAATCGGTGGGGTTTCTTCCTCCGCGCCGAGACGATGCACTCGTTCTACACCTACCTGGAGGAGAACCCCTCGGCCCGCGGCGACGTCCCGTTCCACGAGATGAGTCACGGCGAATCGTTCCTCGCCCTGCTGGAGAGCCGATTCGACGAGCCGGGCTTCTACTGCCTCGACGAGCCGGAGGCGGCGCTGTCCTTCAACTCGACGCTCGCGCTCATCGCCGTGCTCCGTCGCATCGCCGATGAGGGCGGCCAGGTGCTGTGCGCGACGCATTCGCCGGTGCTCGCTGCTCTTCCCGGCGCGAAGATCCTCGAAGTGGGGGAGTGGGGTGTGCGGCCGGCGGAGTGGGACGACCTCGAGATCGTGAACCACTGGCGCTCGTTCCTCGAGCATCCGACCCGCTACCTCCGCCATCTGCTCGACTGACTTGCGCGCCGTGCCCTCGTCGCGCGTCATAGGCTGACGGACATGACCGAGCAGAAGCCCGCGCGGCGGCGTGGCCGCCCCCGGGGCGTCTCCGACTCGCGAGCGCGCATCATCGCGGCTGCGGTCGACGACTTCGGTGAAAAAGGATACGACGGCGCGACGATCCGCTCCATCGCCGCCAGGGCCGGTGTGGATTCTGCCCTCGTGCATCACTACTTCGGCACCAAGGCCGATCTCTTCGCAGAAGCCGTGGGCATTCCGCTGCGACCGGATGTCGATGTGCCGGGGATCCTCGCGGGTCCGCGTGACGAGATCGGCGACCGGCTGATCCGGTACGTCCTCGAGGCGTTCGAGCAGCCCGAGGTGCGCCGTCGGGGAGTCATGCTGCTGCGCACTGCGATCGGCAGTCGGCTCACGACCCCGCTGCTGGCGGGCTTCCTGTCGCGCGAACTTCTGTCCCGGGTGGCTCGGCGCCTCGACGTCGACGACGCCGATCTGCGCGCCTCGCTCGTCGCCTCGCAGATCGCCGGGCTGCTGATCGCACGCTATGTGCTGCGGCTGCCGGCGCTTGCGGCGGCACCGATCGATGAACTCGTCTCCCGTCTCGGCCCGACCTTGCAGCGCTACCTCTTCGACTGACGCCGAACGTCGGCATCGGGTATCTGCGGACCCCGTTGACGCGGACGACGGGCGGGCGCATAATTCATCACATGATGAATAACTCCGCCGTCGAGATCGCGCAGCTGCGTGTGCGTCGCGGGGCGGTGCACGTGTTCGACGGGATCGACCTCGCGATCCCCCGCGGCCAGATCACGGGCCTGCTGGGCCCGTCCGGATGCGGCAAGACCACGCTCATGCGCTCGATCGTCGGGGTGCAGAAGATCGCTTCGGGTGACGTGAAGGTACTGGGCGAGCCGGGAGGGTCGCGACGGCTGCGGCGCCGCGTCGCGTACGGCACGCAAGGAGCATCGGTGTACGGCGACCTCAGCGTGCGCCAGAACCTCTCGTACTTCGCTTCGCTGCTCAAGGCGCCCAAGGGCGACGTCGATCGGGTCATCGACGAGGTGGGTCTCGGCCCGCAGGCGGGGCAACTCGTGGACTCTCTGAGCGGAGGGCAGGCGACGCGGGTGTCGCTCGCGGTGGCCCTCATCGGTGCGCCCGAGCTCGTCGTGTTGGACGAGCCGACGGTGGGACTCGACCCCGTGCTGCGCGCCGAGCTCTGGACCCTCTTCCGCGCCCTCGCGGATCGAGGGGTGACGCTCATCGTGTCGAGTCACGTGATGGACGAGGCCGTGCGCTGCGACCGGCTGCTGCTGATGCGCGAGGGGCGGATCATCGCTGACACGACTCCGACCTCGCTCCTCGCCGACACCGGCACGACCGACGCCGAGGCCGCGTTCCTCGTGCTGATCGAGCGCGACCGCGCGGCTGGTGTCGGCGACACGAGGCGATCGCGCCGAGGAGCGCGCGACCAGCAGGAGGAGGCCGGAGAATGAACGGCCGCCGGACGTTCGCCACCGCCGGACGCGTGCTCACCCAATTGCGGCACGACCCGCGGTCGATCGCGCTGATGCTCATCGCGCCGAGTCTGCTCGTGGGCCTCTTCGCCTGGCTGTTCAGCGATCAGGACGGCGTCTTCGATCAGTTCGGCGGCGCGATCCTGGCGCTGTTCCCGTTCATCGTGATGTTCCTCATCACCTCGATAACGACCCTGCGCGAGCGCCGTTCGGGCACCCTCGAACGCCTGATGACGACACCGCTCGAGAAGGCCGACTTCATCCTCGGGTACGCGCTCGCGTTCGGTCTGATGGCTCTGCTGCAGGCGGTGATCACAGTGTCGTTCGCCGTCGGGGTGTGCGGGCTCGACGTCGAAGGTCCGCTCTGGCAGCTCGGCCTGGTCGCGGTGGTCGACGCGCTGCTCGGTACCGCGCTCGGTCTGCTCGCGAGCGCGTTCGCCCAGACCGAGTTCCAGGCGGTGCAGTTCATGCCGCTGCTGGTGTTCCCGCAGATCATCCTCGGCGGGCTCTTCATGCCCCGTGATCAGATGCCCGATGTGCTGCACGCCATCTCCGACTGGCTTCCGCTGAGCTACGCGATCGACACGATCAACGCGGTCGCCGCGGGCGACGAGGGGTGGGATGTCTTCGGTCCGCTGCTGATCGTCGTGGCCTTCGCGGTCGGCGCTCTCGTGCTCGCCTCGCTGACACTGCGGCGGCGCACCCGCTGACTCCCGTCCCGGTCGGTGTTCAGCGCGTGGCGCGGTTCTTGGTGTGCTTGGTCGGTGTGGCGGCCCACGGATCCTCGGGCCAGGGATGCCGCGGGTAGCGCCCCCGCATCTCGGCGCGGACCTGTGTGTAGGGGCCGGACCAGAACGAGGCGAGGTCGTCGGTGACCGCGAGCGGGCGCCCTGCGGGGGCCAGCAGGTGGAACAGCACCGGTACCCGTCCGTCGACGAGGCGGGGGGTCTCCGCCCAGCCGAAGCACTCCTGGAGCTTCACGGCGACGACAGGACGTGACGTCGGGTCGCCGTCGGGTTCGGGGTAGGTGATGCGGACGCGGGATCCGCTGGGCACCTCGAGGCGCTCCGGCACGAGGTCGTCGAGTCGCACCGCTTCGGGCCACGGCAGCAGCCGACGAAGAGCCGACGTCAGGTCCAGGCGATCCACGGGGGTGCCGGATGCCAGGGCGTCGAGCTCGGACGCCAGCCAGGTGTCGAGGGTCTCTATCAGTCCGGCGTCCGAGACATCGGGCCACGGATCGCCGAGCTCGCGTCGCAGCATCGCCAGACGGCGGCGCAGTCCGTCGGCGGCGTCGGGCCAGCTGAACAGCGTGAGTCCGTCGCGCCGGAGCACACGACGCACGGCATCCCGCCCCTCCTGGGCCGATGCCCGCACCGGCACCGATGTGCGCAGGATCGCACCGATCCGGCGTTCGCGTCGGGCCTGGACACGACCTCCGACGAAGTCTGCCTCGACGCGGTCGGTCATCAGGTGGCTGGCGGCCTGCTCCATCTGCAGCTCGGTGAGCGCCGCAGCGGAGCGGATGATCGCACCGGACCCGGCCGCCGCACGGCCGGAGGCACGGGTCACGTCGGCGACGGCGAGCCATTCGACGGCCGCGAGCGGGCCCGTCACCCCTGCGCGTGTCCCGGAGGCGAGCAGGTACGTCGCTCCGGTGGCGGTGCGCTCGACGCGGTGGGCGATGCGCTCGGGAAAAGCCAGCGCGATCACGAGGCCGACCCCGTCGAGGTCCGCGCGCACGCCCGGCGCCGGGCCGATCATGCGTTCGAGGCGGTTCGCGTCGTCTCGCCATCGGCGGGCGTCCGGGGTCCGCCCGTTTCTGAGGGCGATGAGGGCCCGCGCGATGTCGGCCTCGGGGCTTCGCAGATCGCCACCCACGAGCGCGACGACCTCAGCCGCGAGACGGCTGCCGACCGTCGGGCTGCCGTCGCGCAGAGCACGGGCCAGCCGGGGAGCGGTCGGGATGCGCGCCAGTGCACGTCCCTCGGCGGTGGCGCGGCCCTCGTCGTCGATCGCGCCGAGGCCGTGCAGAACAGCGATGGCGTCGGCCAGGTGGGCGGCGGGCAACGGGTCGATCATCCGCAGGCCGTTTCCACCCGGGGCACCCCAGCACGCGAGCAGGAGCGCGGCATCGGCGAGGTCGACCACGGCCAACTCCGGCACCGGACGGGCGGGTGCCGCCGCGTACGAACGCTCGTCGACGCAGCGGATCACCGCGCCGGGGCCCTGGCGCGTGGCGCGTCCGGCCCTCTGCACGCACGACGAGCGAGGCGCAGCGCTGGTGACCAGGCCCGTCATGCCGCGGGCGGCGTCGCGCTGCGGATACCGCGACAGGCACGTGTCCACGACCAGACGGACGCCCGGCACGGTGAGCGAGGATTCGGCGAGCGACGTCGTGATGATGATGCGCGGACGGTCGTGCGGTGTACGGCCCCGGATCACGGCGTCCTGTTCGGCCGGGGGAACGCGGCCGTGCAGTTCCCGCACATCGAACCTGTCGCCGGCATCTCGGACGCGGCGGGCGATCTCCGCCACCTCGCGGGCACCGGGGGCGAAGACCAGCACGTCGGCATCGGGCTTCTCGCGGACCAGATCCCGTGCCGCCGACACCGTGACCGCCGCGACGTGGTCGAGGAATCCCCACGTGACACCGCGCTCGTCGAGCCGGGGCACGGGGCTCGGTGCCCAGCGTTCGGCGAGAGGGAAGGCCGGGACGTCGTGGTCGACGATCGGCGCCGGTGTCGCATCCGTGGCGATGACGGAGGCGAGGCGTGTCGCGTCGAGGGTGGCGGACATGGCGACGACCACAAGGTCATCGCGCAGCTCCCGCACCTCGGAGAGCAGACCGATCAGCAGATCGGTCTCGAGCGCGCGCTCGTGCACCTCGTCGATGATCACGGCATCCACGCCGTCGAGCCCTGGGTCGTCGAGCATGCGTCGAAGCAGCACGCCGGCGGTGACGAACTCGACCCGCGTCTCCGGACCGACCGCGCGCTCGCCGCGGACGCTGAAGCCGACGCGTGCGCCGAGGGGAGAGCCGTCGAGGTGGGCGAGTCGGCGGGCGGCGGCGCGGGCGGCGACGCGGCGAGGCTGGGTGACGATCACCCGACCGCTGCGCCGTGAGGCGACGAGCGGCGGTACGAGTGTGGTCTTGCCGGTGCCCGGGGGTGCGGTCACGACGACCGACCCGCTCGTGTCGAGCGCTGCCGAGACCTCGTCGACGGCGGCCGCGAACGAGAGGCCCGCGCCGATGGTGGCGAGGTCGAAGGCGGCGGGGGTCATCCGTCCAGTCTGCCCGGTCGGGCGACGTCCGGAGCCGTTCGGAACTCAGGAGATCTGCGGGGGATTCGGCGGAGCGGGCAGTACGGCGCGTCCACGGGGGCAGGTGTCCTGAGCCGTGAACGGGGGACGGCGGTGCCCGCTCCGGAACAGCGGATGCCGCGACCGGGTCGGTCGCGGCATCCGCCGAAGTGCTCTGCCTGCTCCGCCTACTCTGCTGCGGGAGCTGCGGGGGTTGCGGAAGCGGGCGGTGGTGGAGTGGTCGGCGTCGACACCCGGGGCGCGGGTGCGGGTGCGGGCGGCGTAGCCTCGGCGACTCCTGCACCGAAGCCGCGGCCGACGGCCTGACCCTGGATGATCCCGGCGAGGTCGAGCCCCGTTGCCGAGTGGACGCTGTCGAACACCGAGCGCAGGGCCTTCGCGCTGTCGGCGCCGACGACGTTCGACGCGCCGTCTTCGCCGGAGCTGCCGATGATCGACACGTTGCCGATCGCCGCGTAACCCTTGGAGAACTCGGCCATGATCGACGGCAACACCTCGAGCACGCGCTGCGAGAGGAACGCGTCCTGGTTCGAGGCGATGGCCTTCGCCTCCGCCTCGAGAGCGGCGGCACGGGCATCACCCTCGGCGCGGATGGCGTCGGCCTCGGCGCTGGCGCGCAGACGGCGGGCTTCGGCCTCGGCTTCTGCCTGTGCACGCAGGGCGTTCGCCTCACCGCTGGCCTTGGCGATCGCGGCCGCGGCCTCGCCGTCGGCACGAGCCTTGTCGGCCTGCGCCTGCTGCTCGGCGATGCGGGTACGGGCCTCGGCCTGCTTGACCTGCTCGATCGCGGCAGCCTCGGCCGCGCGCTCGCGCGTGTAGAGCTCGGCCTGTGCGCGGGTCTCGGCCTCATACCGCTGTGCATCGGCGACGCGCTTGACGTCGGCGTCGAGCTGGGCCTGCTTGTTCTCGGCCTGCTGCTGCAGAACGGCCTGCTCAGCCTGAGCACGAGCCAGCGCCTCGGCCTGCTCGGCTTCGGCACGGGCGCGGCCGATCCCGGAGTCGGAGTTGGCCGTGTTGGTGTCGAGCGCGGTCTGCTCGATCAGGTTGGCTTCCTTGTTGGCGATGTTCTTCTGGTTGATCGCACGGTCGGCGTTGGTCTGCGAGATTTCGGCGGCCTGACGCTTCGCCTGGATCTCGGGAGCGCCGAGGGACTGGATGTAGCCGACCTTGTCGGTGATGCCCTTGATCTGGAACGAGTCGAGGATCAGGCCCTGCTCGGCGAGCTCCTGCGAGACGTCGGCGGCGATCTGGTCGGAGAACTTCTTCCGCTCGCGCATCAGCTCGACGACGGAGAGCGTGGCGACGATGCCGCGGAGGGCACCTTCGAGCTGCTCGGTCGTGAACTGCTCGATGGCCTTGTCCTGCGAGGCGAATCGCTCGGCCGCGCGGCGCACGTACAGGGGGTCGGAGCCGATCTTCACGATCGCGACGCCGTCGACGTTCAGTGTGACGCTGTCGAGTGACTGGGCCTCGGCGTTGAGGGACACCTGCCGCGAGCGCAGCGAGATGATCTCGTGGCGCTGCGTGATCGGGTTGACGAGCGACTTGCCGTTCACGATGACCGTGACGGGCGACTCCGCCAGCTCGGAGCTGGTCGTGCCGTCGGCGGCGATGACCGCGCGCTGGATCTTCTGCTTGCGGCCCGAGATGACGAGTGCTTCGTCGGCTCGCGCGACCTTGATCCAGCTGCGTGCGAACAGCAGCAGGATGAGCAGCAGAACGACGGCGACGACGACCGCGATTCCGACGATGACGAGGATGCCGACGATTCCGGCGATCTCCATGAATGACCTCCCTGGTCCCCCCGAAGGGGCGGTCCCGAGCGCGCCGTGGTGCGCGCCTTCGCCCCCCACCCTGCCAGAAATGCAGAGAGGCCGTTCCGGGGGGCATCGTGGTGGGCGGGAAACTCCACGTCGGGAGGAAGGTCTTCGGCCATACGTCCGCCCGACGAGGAGATCTCCTCCTGCGGGGGTGCGGGCAGGGGCTGGTCAGGGGGTGCGGGCAGGGGGGAGGTGCCGAGGCCGAGGCCGAGGGGCGTCAGCGGGCGCGGAGCTTCTCCGCGAGGTCGCGCAGGGCGCGCAACTCGTCGTCGTCGAGACGGGACATGCGGTCGGCGATCGAGCGCCCGTGCACGGTGGCGAGCGAGCGGAAGGCCCGGGCCCCCTCGTCCGTCGCCCGGATCAGCGCACCGCGACCGTCGTCGGGGTCGGCGCACTTCGCCACGAGTCCTCGCGTGACCATGCGGTCGACCAGGCGCGAGACGCTGGGCTGGCTGATCAGCATGTTCGAGGTGATGTCGCGCAGTCGCGCTGTCATGTCGGGGGAGCGGGTGACGGTGAGCAGCACGTCGTACTCTGCCTGCGCGATATCGCTGTGCTCGAAGTCGCTCATCATCTCGGTGAACAGCTCGTGCTGCGCGCGGAACAGGCTCTCCCAGGCCTCCAGGGCGAGCTTGCGATCGGTCATCCTCACAGAATAGTGCGAACAGTAAAGGGCCGGTCGGAGAGGCTCCCGACCGGCCCTTGTCCCTTGCACCAAGAGTGTCCTGCAATCACATGCGGTGAGTGCCACAGCAAACATTCACCGTGTGATCACTGTATAACGGCGATATAACGAATGCAACGGTTTGGTCACGAAATTTCTCGATCTCAGGCGACGGTCGGCGCCTTCACCCTGTCGATTCCGTCGACAGTTGGCAGTACGGACATCACAGTTGGCAGTGACTGTTCGTAGTTGGCAGTAGAGACAACCTTCTTTGTGCATGAGCGGTGTGTCGCGTCTGCCGAGCGGTCGGTGGGTCTAGCTGGCGAAGCGAAAGCACCATGACGCAACAGGAAAGCACCATGACGCAACAGGTATGACAACCGATCGCGGAGGAGCCCACTTCACATGCTCATGTCCACGGTGTTACCCGCTCGCGAAGCAGGGTCGTCTCGATGCATGGTCGAGGCTGATGTCGGAGGGCGGCGCGTGACGGTCGACGCCCTGGACATGGGCGATTTCGTGGTGGGAAGTCTGCATCAGGTGCGCAGCTCGCCGTCCTGGAAAGGCAAGAAGAACTACTCGGGCTACTACTGGGCTGCCGCGACCCGACGCCACCATTGGTTCGAGTCGCTGTACGAGCAGTCGGCGTTGGCCGCGGTCGATCGTCATCCAGGACGTCGAGAGATCTGCACCCAGCCGTTTGTCCTGACTTGGGATGACGGACGCCTCCACATTCCGGATATCTGTGTTCGATTCGATAGCGGTGCGTTGATGGTGGTCGACGTTCGCCCTCGAACTCGCATCGATGAACGGGCGGCGGAATCCTTCGCGAGGACGAGGGCAGTGTGCGAAACAGCTGGTATCGCCTATCGGTTGTTCGCTGACGCGAGCCCTCAGGAGATCGCGAACCTGCGATTTCTCAGCGGGTACCGCTTCACCCGTTGGCAACTGACAGACGTTGAGCGGAACATCCTCAGCTCTTCTCCCAACAAGATCCGAGCGATCCGCGACTGGATGAGATTCTCAAGTCCTGCGATAGACCGTCGGCGGGTTTGGTGTACTCCGCTCTCTGGGGCGGTGAGCTTGAACCACCGGGGCAAGTGACGCGTCGGATTCTTCGTCCCACCGTCGTGTCCTCCACCTTCTTTCACGGTTGGTTCCAGCCGATTCAGTTCGACTTCGAGAATCTGTCAGGGGTGGTGATCACCAAAGGGTGATCTCGGCTTCCGGACTCCTGACTAGGTTCGTGCCATGAACCTGCACGATTTCTGAACTCCGGCGGAGCCCAGATCACGGGGCCGCGCTGTATGAGTGGCTCGAGGATCGGTGGTCAGTGACACGCCAACTGCGCACGAATGCTCGGGAGTAACGCTGTAGCGCTCACGAAGAGTGGCTGATTCGCTCCTGCCGGGGTGTTCTGACGGGCCGCAGCGCGGTGCGCAGGTGTCGGAGGGGACTGCCAGACTGGCCGCATGGCTGCGATTAGAGGTTTGTCCCCGCTAGTGTCCTTGGCGACGTCAGTGCATTCGCAACCAGGTGTGTATGCGGTGATGTTGGGTTCCGGCGTCTCGACCGGCGCCGGGCTGCTGACCGGCTGGGGCGTCGTGACGGAGCTCGTGGCTCGTGTCGCAGCCGCATCGGCTCCTGATGATGCGGATGCCGTTTCCGCTGCGCGGGCTGACCCGGAGTTGTGGTGGAGCCAGAACGGTGAGGGAGAGCTGGGTTACTCATCGTTGCTGGAGCAACTGGCTCCGTCCGCGGCGGCTCGGCAAGGGTTGCTCGCAGGATTCTTCGAGCCCGGCTCGGATGACGAGACGCCGGTGCGGCAGCCGAGCAAGGCGCATCGTGCGATTGCGGAGCTTGTGCGCCGCGGGTCGGTGAAGGTCATCGTTACGACCAACTTCGATCGACTGATGGAACAGGCCCTGGACGCGGTGGGTGTGTCTCCCCAGGTAGTCTCGCGCCCGGAGGCGGTCAATGGGATGGCACCGCTGGCACATTCAGGCGCGACGGTCATCAAGCTGCACGGTGACTATCGAGATCTGGGGACCCGAAACACGCCCTCCGAGCTTTCGGACTATCCCGCGGAATGGACGGGTCTGTTGGACCAGGTGTTCGACGAGTACGGGCTGATCGTGTCGGGCTGGTCGGCGGACTGGGATGTCGCGTTGGTTGGCGCGTTGGAACAGTCGACGTCGCGACGATATCCGCTGTATTGGGACCAGCGCAGCAGTCGCGGCGACACGGCAAAGCGGCTGCTGGCGGGGCGTGGCGGGATAGTGCTTCCCTCATCGAGCGCTGATGACCTGTTCGGTGAGCTCGTCGAGAGCTTGGAAGCGTTGGATAGGTTGTCGACGCCGCCGTTGACCACGGCGATGGCGGTTGCCCGGCTGAAACGGTATCTGCCCGACCCGGTTCGACGGATAGATCTCCACGACCTCGTGATGGGTATCGTCGATGGCGTGGTTAGCTCGATCGCCGCTCAGCCGATCTCTTCCGTGGACGGTGCGGAGGTTACCTGGCAGGTGGTGGACGACGCGATCGATGCTCATGTCCGTTCCATGGATCAGCTCGCGTTGTTGCTGATCGAAGGAGTGTGGCATGACTCCGACGGGGTGCACGACCGGCTGTGGGTCGACGCGGTGCAGCGACTCGTTGATGCCGGAGCGTCGTTTCCGCCGCAGTTCAACCAGATGCTGCGCTCGGTGCGGCTGATCCCGGCGTTGGTGGCCGTCGCGGTTATCTCGATCACCGCGACCCGGCGAAACCGGGAAGGACTGCTGCTCGCGATCGCGACCGAGGTAGAAGGCCATACCCATGCCGGGTTCGAGCAGCAGTCGAACGCCGCGCAGCTCCTTCACTATCAACGGCTGTTCTCGGACGATTGGGCCAAGAACCTGCCGCGCTGGGCGGGCACGAGCGGTTGGGTCTATCCAACCAGCCACCTGTTCGCGACCGAGATCCGTCGCTTCTTCACGGATCTCATTCCGGACGAGGAAGAGTTCCTGATGGCGTATCGCGGGTTCGAGTATCGGATCGGGCTGATCCAGGAGTACACGCCTGGTCATCACGCGATGAGTGGCGAGTATGTTGGCGAGTGGGCATGGCGGGGTGAGGAGCCCCAGGCCGAGTTGGCGTTGCGCAGGCAGGCCGAGCGCGGTCACGTGGGGGCGTGGGATGCATTCTTCGACGGCCAGCTCACGCTCGATGAGGCGCTCATCACCCATCGGGCAATCTTGAAGCGGTATCAGCGGTGGTGAAGTCCGGATCATTTCCTGTCAACTCCGTGAGATCGGGCAGCCTGAGATGATGTCGACCTCGCGCGATCCTGGAAGCCCAGGGAATCCTGGGAGTCCCGGGGACCCGGGCAGCCCCGGGAACCGAGGCTGCTTCTACCGTGACGTGTTTGAAGATCTGTTCTGAGCCTTCTGCATGCAATATCACTGTGCGCGGATCAAGCCGTATCAGGCGCGGGCCTCACTAGCGGGAGGCCCACCTGTGTCTGAAGCTCGGAGGTCAGCGTGCGGCCCGCGATCTCGAGCGTGAGCGTTTCGTACCGTTGGGTCGGCCAGATTCGGAGCGTGATCTTCTCGCCAGCGGGCCATGAGTTCACTCTCGACGGGACGCCGTCGTAGGTCGTCACACGGGATAGGTCGCTGCCTTCGAACTCGGGCGTCACATGTCCGGCATTGGATCGGAATCCCACGTGGGATAGATGCCGACCGCCATGCTCGATTTCGACGAAGATCGCCCCGTTGTCCGCGGCTGTCGCACTGAGGTCCGCGATGACTATGGTGTCCGCGGAGAGCGGGTCGGTTGAAAGCGCGTGGGGGAGCTGGGTTCTCGCGCCGCCTTGATACCCGAAAACTCGCTGGGGGCGCTCGCTGAGATCGTGCCGCCACGATCCGCCGTACTCGCTGACCAGCTGGCCAAAGAACGACCTGGGCTCGGGATAGGACCAGGTCGGCTCGATGACCCCCACGGTGCGGCTCTCCGATCGGAGCATCCAGTTGCGGATGACGTGGTTGACGTGCGCGTCCGCGAACCGGTAGCCCACGATCACGAGGTGGTCTGCGCGCTCTATCGCTTCCTCTGCAGCGTGCAGCAGTTCGAGGGTCGGACCGTCGGTCGCAAGCTTCTCCCGGTCACCGACCACGATCCAGGGCTGCTCCACCGCTCCGTCCGAAACCGTGAGTCGCGTCGAAGACTGGCTGTGTGCCTCCAGCTCCCAGTCCAGAGAACCATGAATCTTGTGTAGACGAAGTTTCTGCGCGGCGACATCGAACCTGATCCGCTCGCGGGGCCAATCGCCCACGCCTCGTTCAATTGGCACCGAACGCTCGCTCGCGGCCTGCTCAACCGCGAGATCATAATTGAGCGTCACGACGTCGAGCCCTTCCGGCTGTGCCAGGGCGAGATCGACAAGCGGGTAGAGGTAGTCGACGGGCTTCCGCACGCGGAGAAGGGTACCGAGCAAACGCAGTACCCGCAGATCCGCGGTGCGGTAGTCGCCGCGATGCACCGGCCTCTTGGCTCCGTCGGCGAACTCCGCGATGAAGTATCCGATGTTCTCGATCGCGTCCTTCCTGCTCGCAGCGCCACGCCCGCCGCGGTCGCCCCCGTCTATGCCCAGCGCCTGCGACAGGTTCCGGACAAATCGATCAGAGTTCCACTTGTCCGCATAGACTCGACCCTCCGGCAGAATCGGGTCGCGCCACGAACTCACGAATGGTGCGGCCTCGTGCCCCTCGCGCCCGCGAAGAAGGCGCAGCGCAGAGATCAAGCGCTCGATGTTGACCGCCCCGATTGGGTTGCTGCCGTCTCGGGCCGCGTAGTTGAACATCGCCGCGTGAACGAAGTTGATCGCCTTGACCCAAGGTTCGCGGACGTCTGACGGCTGATTGACGGATGTCAACACCTGCTCCGTGAGGTCGGCAGTGAGCGGTATGCCGGCGTCGAACGACGCGCCCGCGCCGAGCAGCACCGCAACTCTTCGGGTCTCTGTCACGATGACCATTCTGTCGCTTTCCAGCCAACAGGTTGAGTTTGACGACTCGCACCCTGGCTCCCGTCGCGCGTGAGGTCAGGCGAGCGAGTGACGTGCATGCGAAATACTGACAACTCGCCTGAGACAAGATGACGGATGTGTCGATCAGCCTTCCGCGGATTTCCGCGCTTCGCGCGTCGCATTTCGTGACATCTCTCGTGGGATCGGACACACGCGGCTCCGGGTGAGGAATCGGAAGCTGACGTCCCAGACGTACTCGAGCGGTCCCTTGCGGAAGCGGCGCATCCAGAGGTTCGCGAACAGGATCACCAGAGCGGCGATCACGAAGAACATCGCCAGGGTTCCGACCAGCGGGTCGAGCGTCTCCGCAAGCGGCGAGTGACCGATGATCGACTGCGCCACCCGACCGAGGATGTTCTGGAGCACGTAGCAGCTCAGGGCCATCTGGCCGACAAGGGAGAGCGCGCGTCCGACGAATCCGATGCGGTGTCCTCGATAGAAGGAGGCCATGAGGGCGAGGATGCCGAACGCGACCACCGGCGCGGAGAGGAACCTGTTGAGTCCGAACGTCTCTTGCATGAGGAAGAACACGACCTCGCCGGGAATGCCCGCACCGAAGCCGACGATCATGACCCATCTGCGCAGTCGCGCGCCGCGGGCCTCGAACAGTCCGTGGCGGTAGAGCATGGCGCCGAGGGTGAAGACGACGAGACCGAGGGTGAGGATCGAGCCGGTGTCGGTGCCGACCGTCAGGTCGGAGAACACGGTCAGGGTGTTCATCTGCACCTCTTCCCAATATGTCGGCCTGCCGCCGACCGTCGGGGACTCCCCGGGGATCACGAGGCCCGGGAACATCATGACGCTGCCGGTGAAGAGGGGGAGAAGGATGAGCGTGACGTGCGTCACGAGCGCCACGCCGATGAACACCCACTGGCGTTTCTCCGGGAGCAGCAGGACGAATGCCACGACGAAGCCGAGGACGGCGTAGGCGCGGAGTACGTCGAACTGCACCACGAAGATGTAGTTGAGCATTCCGTCGATGAAGAGCAGACCGGCACGAACGAGATAGGTGCCGGGCCACCGGCTGCCGCGCCGGAGCGCTGCCTGGCGCTGGATCTCGAGTCCGATGCCGAACATGATGGTCAACAGGCCCAGGAACTTCCCTTCCGAAAGTGCGGAGACGAGGTCCTGCCACCAGATGTCGACCACCCGTTCGCCGAAGAACGCCTGGAACAGCCAGACGTTGCTGGCGAGAGTGCCGATGATGGCGACGCCGCGGATCACGTCGAGCGAGGCTATGCGGCCAGGCGATGCCATCGCGGTCGTCTCGGGTGCCTCGTGCTCGGCCCTCCCGGCCCCTGCCTGCTCCGGGAGGAGGCCGTCGCCGTGGGGCGGCTTCGCCGTACGGCGATAGCGGGGAAGGGCAGCTGGGGCAGAAGTCTCTGTCATACCTCCAGTCCAGGGCGCGCACCGTTGCGTGGCCGTATGCCGTTCTCGATATGAGGACGATATGCCGAACGCAGAGGCGTCGCCATTCCGCATGGAAAGCGCCGGCCGCCGTATGGGTTCCGTCTGTCAGGCGCTCAGAGGCACGCGTCCGGGAGCAACGTGGGAGGCATGTCCGTGTCCCGTCCTCCCCATCGCGTCCCCGCGCAGACACTGCCGAGCGCTTCGTGCCCTCCATGCTGGGGCCATCTGTCGAGGACCGTGAGCCACTACGGCACCGTCGCGTGCGTGCTCGCGGTCTATCCGCCCGACTCCACGGACGTGGAGCGGCGCATTGCCGAGGCGCACCGCTGGTTCACTCCGCTGTCGCTCGGCGGTGGCGTCGTCGCGTGGGTGGTGCTGTGCGCCGCGGGTTTTTCTCCGTTGCTCGCTGCGATGCTGCTCGTCGCTGCTCTGCTTCCGATCGGCGTCATCCTGTCGCGGCGCTCGCGCAGCATCCGTCGGCGCGTGGTCACGGTATCGGCATGTCGGTCCGGGCTCAGCGAAGACACCGCGGCCGAGCGCGCCCAGCAGCTCCGTCTGGAGACCCTGGCCCAAGCGCTCGGCGACGCCGCTCTCGCCTGCCGTCAGGGAGTGATCGGTCGTGATCGGTTCGACCGGGTGTGGACGGCTGCCTACGCGCAGGCCGCTGTCATCGCGACCGGTTCCGCCCGGTGAATCCCCGGCTTCTCGGCGACTGTCCGAGGCCCCTTCTACTGTGTGTCTCACTCCGCAGACCGGGAAGAGGGAAGAGTCATGACCGCAGCCACGAGCGCAGCCCCGAACGGCTACACGAGCGTCGCCCCCTGGGTCGTCACCGACGACACGGGCGCGCTGCTCGACTTCATCTCCCAGGTCTTCGACGGGGAGGAACTGGCGCGGGTCGCCACGGAAGACGGTCTGATCGGACACGGTGAGATACGCATCGGCGACACCGTCGTCCTCGCCTTCGATCGTCGGCCGGAGTGGCCCGTGATGCCGAGCCTGCTTCGGGTGTGGGTGCCCGACGCCGCAGAGGCCTTCACCAGAGCCGAGGCTGCAGGGGCGACCGTGGTGACCGCCCTCAGCGACAACGCCTTCGGCCAGCGCGGTGGGCGCATCAAGGATCCGTTCGGCAACATCTGGTGGGTCGTGAGCCACGTGGAAGACGTCGATGAAGAAGTGATGTGGCGGCGGCTGCAGCAGACCGAGTATGCCGACCAGATGCGCGTCGCGCAGGAGACGCTCGACGCCGAGCTGAGCGGTCGTGCGCACGGGCGCAGCAGCGCGCCGACGCGCTAGTCGGCGAACGGCTCCCCCCGATACTTGCGGCACACGCCTCCTGTCTCTTCGACATCTTCCGCGACGGCGTCGACGACCGCGACGGCAGCGGTGCGCGTGCGCGGTGCGACCTGGCTCAGTGCGAGGGCACCGGTGCACGCGAACACGATCAGGTCGCCGGGGGAGAGTGCCTTCGGCAGCCGGGCGTGCAGCCGTGTGTCGTCTTCGTCGGTGCGGAGGACGGTCTGCACCAGGTCTCGAGCCCGGGGCGTGCGCAGCCGCTCGACGTGGGTGACCAGCGGGACGATCGCGCGGAGATCGCAGTCGACGGTCGCCGACGCCTCGCGATGCCACCCCGGAGGCTCTTCGCGGGCGGTGATCCGTGCCACCACCAACGTCACGTGCGGGTCCGCTTCGGGGTGCGCCGCAGAGGGCGCGACGGGCGCGATCAGTATGCAGGGGGTGCGTCGTTCGCGCGCGAGATCGGACAGCGCTCGCCCGGCGACGACGATGTCGTGCGCACCGATCACGGTGTCTTTCGGCCACAGCTGCCGTGCATCGCGTCGCGGGTCGTTCCATACGAATGCGGTCGAGTGCAGCACGGTGTGCAGGACGGTCATCGTGACGCCTCCGCGGAGAGCGCGGCGGCGGCGCGTGGACGCACGTCTCGGAGCGTGACAGCACCGACGCAGGGGACGACGACGAGATCGCCTTCCCGGAGGTCGGCAGGAAGAGGCGCGATGGGGTGCGGCCAGGCCACGCCGCCCTCCTCGCCGGGGATCAGCTCGATCTTCGTCGTCCGCGCCGAAGAAGCCCGGCCGATGAGGCGGCACTCCTCCCACGCGGCATCCACACCGTCGAACGAGCAGTCCGTGAGCGCGATGCGCTTGTCCTCCTGGGTGTCGACGCGCAGCGTGATCCGGAACAGCAGCACGGTCACGTCGGTTCCCGCGGTCGGCAGCGGCAGGTCGCCGGTGAGGACCGCGGGTGATCCGCTGATCTCGAACAGCCGCAGGAGCGAGATGCCTCCCACCACGACATCGGTGGTCGTCGGGTGCGTGTGCACCGGCCACCTCCATCCGTCGAGGGGAGCGGGAATGCTCTGTCGAAGCGTGGGAAGGATGTCGGTGAGAGTCATGACTCCGTCCTACGCCTGGGTGATCGTGGCGATGAAGGAGTCTCACGGAACCCATGCGCGTCCATCCCGATCGCTCACGACGTCCCGACCTCGTCGAAACGACGCCACCCGGCGACGCCGGCGTGACAGGATCGGGACATGGGCACACAGGACATCCTCTTCATCGGCGGCAGCGGTGTGATCAGCGCGGCTTCGGTGCGACGGGCGGTCGAGCTCGGACATCGAGTCACCGTTCTCAATCGCGGTCGCTCCGAGGAGAGGGCGCTGCCGGAAGAGTCCGAGCTCCTGCAGGGCGACATCCGTGACGCGGACGCGGTGCGGGCAGCACTCGGGGACCGCGAGTTCGACGTCGTGGCCCAGTTCACCGCCTTCACCCCCGCCCACGTGCAGGCCGACATCGCGCGTTTCGCCGGCCGGACCGGGCAGTACGTGTTCATCAGCTCCGCGTCGGCGTACCAGAAGCCGCCGCTGCGCTTCCCGATCACGGAATCGACGCCGCTCCGCAATCCGTTCTCCGGATATGCGCGCGACAAGATCGCCTGCGAGGACGCCCTCACCGCCGCGTATCGCGACCAGGGCTTTCCCGTGACGATCGTCCGCCCGTCGCACACCTACGACCGCACCAGCATGCCCACGCTGGCCGGGTGGAACGACGTGGCGCGGATGCGCGAGGATCGGCCGGTCGTCGTCCACGGCGACGGTACCTCACCGTGGACGATCACGCACACGAACGATTTCGCGGTGGGTTTCGTCGGCCTCTTCGGGCGCCGTGACGTGCTCGGCGACGTCTTCCACATCATGGGGGACCACGCGCCGACGTGGGATCAGATCTACACCTGGCTGGGCGAGGCCGCAGGGGTCCGTCCCGAGCTGGTGCACGTGTCCTCCGACACGATCGCCGCCATCCGGCCGTCGTTCGCCGCAGACCTGCACGGCGACAGGGCTCACCCGATGGTGTTCGACACCGCCAAGATCCGACGTATCGTCCCCGAGTTCTGCTCCCGTGTGCCGTTCTGGATCGGTGCGCAGGAGATCATCGAGTATCACGATGCCACGCCGGCCCGACAGGTCGTCGACGCCGATCTCGACGCCGATCTGGACCGGATGATCGCGACCGTCCGCGGCTAGAGGCGGCGGTTCACGACCGCAGCGGCACCCCGATCGCGAGCCGCTGATCCGCGAGCGGGCAACGGAACACGTCGCGCTCGCCGAGACCGACCCGGTTGATGTAGCGAACCACGATCGCGTATGAGGCGAACAGGCCGACCTGGGTGTATTGCACGTCGTGCTCCCGGCAGTACGCGGCGATGATCGGGGCGGCGCGACGCAGATGCGGGCGGGGCATCGAGGGGAACAGATGATGCTCGACCTGGTAGTTCAGTCCACCCATGGCGACGTCGAGGAAGCGGCCGCCGCGCACGTTCCGACTCATCAGCACCTGCCGCCGCAGGAAGTCCAGGGTCATGTCCCGAGGTACGACCGGCATCCCCTTGTGGTTGGGGGCGAAGGCGATCCCCATGTAGAACCCGAACAGTCCCAGTTGCACCGCCAGGAAGACGAAGGCGATTCCGGGGGACAGCACGATGAACACCAGTACCAGGTATCCGATCATGCGGACGCTGAGGAACGTGATCTCGGCCCACCGGCGTTCGAGCCGGCCCCGCGGCGAACATCCGCCGCACGCTCGAAGCGTGCAGCGAGAGTCCTTCGAGGAGCAGGATCGGGAAGAACAGCACGCCCTGATGTCCGCGCAGCCACGTGATGACCGGTCCCTGGTGCCTCGTCGCAGCCTCGGTGGAGACAGCGATCACGGGGAGCTCGATGTCGGGGTCGGAGCCCAGCTTGTTCGGGTTGGCGTGGTGGCGGGTGTGCTTGTGCTGCCACCATCCGTAGCTCATGCCGACGAGCAGGTCGCCGAGGATGATGCTGATCCAGTCGTTCCACCGGCCGGATACGAAGATCTGCCGGTGCGCCGCATCGTGACCGAGGAACGCGATCTGGGTGAACACGATCGCCAGGACGGCGGCGGTGAACAGCTGCCACCAGGTGTCGCCGATCCAGAGGAACGCGAGCAGGCACACGCCCACAGTGATCGGGGCGGCAATGAGCTTCGTCCAGTAGTAGCCGTAGCGCCGGTGCAGGAGCCCGCGCTCGCGTACCTGCTGCGCCAACTCGGTGAAGGCGCTCGATCCTCGGGACGCGTTGTCGCGCGGACGGGTGTGGACGGTCGGACGGATGACGTCCATGATGACCTCGTCTCCGGCGTCGCCCAGAGCGGGCGGCGGAGGTGTTGTTCTTTCGCGAACGGCCCTTCAGAGCGTCGCGTTCGGATCTTCAGTTGTGCTCGCTGGTGCTGACGGTACGCGCCCAAGCTGGGTGCGCGTTCAGGGTCGGGACGGCGCCCGACGACTCACGATCGGAAGCCCGCTCAGCGTGCGCAACTGAGGGAGTACGTCCCGACAGTGCTCGACGGTCCGCCGGGGCGATGATCGTCGCGGCGCTCAACGCTGCCTGATCACGCGTGGGATCACCGCGACCATCGCCACCATGACGATCAGCTCCACCATCGTCTGGGTGACGACGACGAGCGGCGTGAGCGTGAACGCGTCGGGCAGGGCCAGAGCGAGCGGGAGCACGACGAGAGAGTTGCGCGTGACACCGCTGAAGACGACCGCGCGGCGGCCCGGCGTGTCCAGGCCGGCGACCCGCGCGAGGACTGCGCCAAGGGGCGCGGCGATCACGGCGAAGACCGCGAAGACCGGCACTGTGAGGAAGAGACGCCCCCACGCGCCGCCAACGGCGAACACCTGCGAAGCGACGACGGCAGCCAGAGTGAGCATCATCAGCGGCACCATCGCCGTGGCGGAACCGCGTTCGATCACGCGGGGCGAGGCGAACCTCCTGGTCAGCACTTGGGTCAGAGCGGCGAGTGCGAGCGGCAGTGCGATCAGCAGCAGGAACGCGTCGATGAACGGGCGCGGGTCGACGGCGCTCATCGCATCGGCGCCGAGGAAGAGGGAGAGGTAGACGGGGAGCAGCAGCATCTGCAGCAGCATGAGCAGCGGTGTCGCGGCCAGAAGCCGGGAGCGGTCGCCGCCCGCCAGGCCCGTGAACACGATCACGTAGTCGACGCACGGGGTGAGCAGCACGAGAAGCACCCCCAGCAGGATCGCCTCATCGGCCGCCACCACTCTGCTCACGCCGAAAGCCAGCGCCGGCACCACCACGAAGTTCAGGAGCAAAAGCGTGCCGAGGAAACGCCCGTCGACGAATGCCCGTCCGATGTGCGCGAACGGCACGCCCAGGAAGGTCGCGAACAGCAGAACGCCGAGGAGTGGGGTGACCGCCGACTCCCACACCGGTGCCGTCGAGGGGGAGAGGAGGCCGACGACGGCGCCGACCGCGATCGACGCCAGGTACAGCGTCACCTGATGCCGTTCTCCCCATGCCGTGAACGCGCGCACGGTCACCTCCACGACCCGGTATTCGCTTGTCCGTTACGTCGGATGCGATACATTGCAGTGTAGGTAGAACTTCAGGCTCTACAGCGATTCCGTGCTCGAGTGGAGGACAAAAGCGGTGGCACTCTCAGGCGGACCCCTCGAGCGCAGGTCGATGAGCGACGAGGCGTACAACCGGTTGCAGGATGCGATCATCAGTGGCGAGCTGCGCCCGGGTGAACGTCTGCGAGACTATGAGCTCGCAGAGCGCCTCGGCACGTCGAAGACCCCGATCCGGCATGCCCTGGACCGCCTCGCCGACCACGGTCTCGTCGAGATGCAGCGCAACCGCTACACCCGCGTCGCCCCGATCGATCTCGATCAGGTCCGCAACGCCGTCGATCTCTTCGGAGACATCTGGATCGGCTCGGTGCGCCACGTGATGCCCCTGATCCAGGACGACGACATCGTCTATCTCACCGAGCTTGCCGACGAGATGTCCGCGGCGGTGAAGGCACGCGATGTGGCGGGGTTCGGTATCGCGCTCCGTGCGGCCGCCACCGGATTCGCGCGCATCGAGGGGAACGCGTCGCGAGCCGTGATCATCGAACGTCTCGGGCCGCAGATCCGGAGGTTCAGCCAGCACTCGCGGGATGCATTCGACTGGGAGGTCGTCGGTGCTTTCGTCGTCTCCCTCCGGGAGGCGATCCTCGAGCGTGATGCGGTGAAGACCCGCGCCGTCCTCGTCACCTTCTTCGACGAGGTGCTCCCCGCCATCATCGATCGCGCCCAGGAACAGGAGCTCATCCGCTCCGACATCCAGGACTAGCGGGCTCATCCAGGACTAGCGGGCTCATCCAGTTCTAACGGACTGCAGCTCGCTCAGGCCGAGTCGGACGTCTCCGTCGGTTCAGGCGTGAAGTTCGCACCCCGTCGCAGCGCCTGAACCTCGCTGATCCTTCGCCGGGCGAGGAACCAGCCGCCGATCAGTGCGGGGACGATGACGATCAGCGTGCCAACGGTCCAGGTTCCGGTGGGGTAGTCGAACGCCATGAGGACGATCACCGACGCCAGGAAGGCGAGGGTGAGGTAGGACGTGAACGGCGCCCCGAACAGTCGGAACGACGGCCGCACGATGCGTCCCTGCAACGCCCAGGAGCGGAGGCGCAGTTGGCACAGGATGATCGTCGCCCACGCGGAGATGATGCCCAGCGCCGACATGTTCAGCACGATCTCGAAGGCGTCGTCGGGAACCGCGAGATTGAGCAGGACCCCGATCAGGGCGAACCCTGCGGTGAAGAGGATTCCGGCGACCGGGACGCCACGCCTGCTCATCATTCCGGCGACCTTCGGGGCCGCACCGGAGGCGGCGAGGGAATGGAAGACGCGGCCGGTCGAGTACAGGCCTGCGTTGAGCCCGGAGATCGCGGCGGTGATCACGACGAAGTTCATGGCGCTCCCGGCGATCGCCCCGATCTCCGGGCCGCTGATGTGGGTGAAGAAGGTCACGAAAGGACTCTCCCCGGCTCGGTAGACCGTATACGGGAGCAGGAGTGCGAGCAGGAGCACCGACCCCACGTAGAAGACGCCGATCCGCAGGATCACGGAGTTGACGGCTCGAGGTACGAGCTTGGCCGGATTCTCGGTCTCGCCGGCAGCTGTACCGATCAGTTCGATCGAGGCGTAGGCGAACACGACGCCCTGCATGACGATGACCGCGGGAAGCACGCCTTCGGGACTGAAGCCTCCGTTCTCGCTGAGCATCTGCAATCCCGTCGGTCCCTGATCTGTCTCCCAGCCCGCGGCGAGGACCACGATGCCGATGAGGAGGAAGGCGACGAGAGCGGCGACCTTGATGATCGAGAACCAGAACTCCATCTCGCCGAACAGGCGGACCGAGACGAGGTTGAGTCCGACCACCACCACCAGCGCGACCAGGGCGAGCAGCCACTGGGGCACGACGTCGAACGCCGACCAGTAATGCACGTACAGTGCGACGGCCGTCGAGTCGACGATCGCGACCATGCCCCAATTCAGCAGGTAGAGCCACCCTGCGGCGAAGGCCAGCTTCTCGCCGTAGAACTCGCGAGCGTAGGAGATGAACGATCCGGATGACGGCCGGTGGAGCACCAGCTCGCCGAGCGCTCGGAGGATGAAGAACGCGAAGACACCGCAGATCAGGTAGGAGACAGCGAGCAGGGGGCCGGCCGTGTGCAGTCGTCCCCCCGCTCCCATGAAGAGGCCGGTGCCGATCGCTCCGCCGATGGCGATCATCTGCAGATGCCGCGCCTTGAGAGAGGTGTGATACCCGGTCTGCTCGTGTGCGAAGTCCTGGACCGACGTCGACACGTCGCCGAGCCTCTCGCGGTCGTTCTCGAGATCAGGGGCCCGGTCTCGGGCGCCCGGCTTCTCGGCGGCATCATCGCTGGCGTGCGGCATCGCGGCTCCTGTCTGGTCGGGTGACGCTCCGCAGCATCGGACGCGACCGAAAAGGGATAGACGGGTAATACGTGAAATGTTACTGATTCACGCGTCGAAACCCGATATGCCGTTCTCTCTCGTGGCGTGACGTTATCGGCAGATCCACAGGAAGAGCAAAGGGTCTTCTCCTAATCTGAAGACACCCAAGGGGAGTACTCCGACACGGTGGGGTCGTCATTACGGATGCACGTCGCATCCCGGGCCACCGGTTCCATGTTCCATGGAATGGAGAAGACTTTGGCGGTACTGTCGTACCCCGAGTCTGGAGTCCGCATTTGGATATCACCCCTCTGATCTGGATCATCACGATCGCGGTCACGATCGCCTTCTTCGTCTACGAGTTCTTCGCTCACGTGCGCACACCGCACGAGCCGACGATCGCGGAATCGGCGCGCTGGTCGATCTTCTACATCAGCCTCGCGCTGCTGTTCGGTGTGGGTATCGGCGTCTTCTCCGGGTGGACGTTCGGCGGCGAGTACTTCGCCGGATACCTCACCGAGAAGGCCCTGTCGATCGACAACCTGTTCGTCTTCCTCATCGTGATGACCGGTTTCGCCGTGCCGAAGAAGTACCAGCAGAAGGTGCTGATGATCGGCATCGTTATCGCGCTGATCCTGCGCGGCATCTTCATCGCCGTCGGCGCGACGCTCATCGAGAACTTCTCGTGGATCTTCTACCTGTTCGGCGCTCTGCTGCTGGTGCTCGCCTATCGTCAGGCGTTCAGCAACCACGAGAGCAACCCCGCGAACGGGCGCTTCATGACGTTCGTCCGTCGGCACCTGCCCGTCAGCGACGAGTACAACGGCGACCGGCTCACGGTCGTGAAGAACGGCAAGCGCTTCGTCACGCCGATGCTCCTCACCATCATCGCGATCGGCTTCATCGACCTGGTGTTCGCGGTCGACTCGATCCCCGCGATCTACGGCCTGACCGACCAGGCCTACATCGTCTTCACGGCGAACGCCTTCGCGCTCATGGGACTGCGACAGCTGTACTTCCTCATCGGCGGTCTGCTCGAGCGCCTCGTCTACCTGGCGCAGGGACTCGCCGTCATCCTCGGATTCATCGGCGTCAAGCTGGTCCTGCACGCTCTGCACGTCAACGAGCTGCCGTTCATCAACGGCGGCCAGGGCGTCGAGTGGGCGCCGGAGATCCCGATCTGGTTCTCGCTGCTGTTCATCGGCGCGACCATCGCGGTCGCCACGGTGGCGAGCCTCATCAAGACGCGCCGTGCACCGGGCGACACCTCCCACGACATCTCATCCGCCGACACCACCACCAAGAAGGAGCACTCTTGAGCGCGCAGCGCTGTTCTGACTCTTCGGACTCTGACAGTACGAGCGCCCGGTTCGTCCCGGGCGCTCACCCCACCACAGACGAGGCGGCCCGTTGATGGGCGACCTGCTCTGGAACATCGCCCTCGTCTTCGCGTTCGTGCTGATCGGCGGTGTCTTCGCTGCGACGGAGATGGCGCTGGTCACGCTGCGCGAAAGCCAGATCAATGCGATCGGCCAACGAGGGCGGCGCGGTGCGAAGGTCGCCGCCCTCGCCCGCAACCCCAACACGTTCCTCTCGGCGGTGCAGATCGGTGTGACCGTGGCCGGGTTCGCCTCGGCGGCGTACGGAGCGACATCGATCGCGCCGTCGCTGGCGCCGGTGCTCGAGTCATGGGGTCTCGCCCCCGCTCTCGCCCTCACCGTCGCGACCCTCGTGCTCACGCTGGTGATCGCCTACCTGTCGCTGGTGCTCGGCGAGCTCGTGCCCAAGCGTCTGGCGATCCAGAGAAATGCCCAGTTCGCCTACGCGGTCGCGCCTGCCCTCAACGGGTTCGCGACGGTCATGCGGCCGGTGATCTGGCTGCTCTCGGTCTCGACGAACGCCCTCGTCCGAGTGCTCGGGGGAGATCCGCACAAGACGAGCGACGAGATGACCGACGAGGAGGTGCGCGACATCGTGGCGAGCCATCAGGGGCTGCCCGATGACGAACGGCGCATCCTCGATGATGTGCTCTCCCTCCGTGGGCG
The DNA here is from genome assembly GCF_034650155.1 of Microbacterium sp. STF-2. Classification (NCBI taxonomy): domain Bacteria; kingdom Bacillati; phylum Actinomycetota; class Actinomycetes; order Micrococcales; family Microbacteriaceae; genus Microbacterium; species Microbacterium sp. STF-2. Next base: position 591,436 of record NZ_JARKMW010000002.1, on the reverse strand, counting down.
CCAGGTCAGCGAGGTCATGCGACCGCGCCCCGAGGTCGTCGCCCTCGATGAGGCCGCGAGCGTCGGCGAGGTGATGGCGCAGGTGCGCGACCTTCCCTTCTCGCGTTACCCGGTCTCGGAGACCTCGATCGACGACATCACCGGATTCGTGCACGTGCGTGATCTGTTCGAGGCCGCATCCGACGACCCGGAGCGTCCGCTGAGCGCGCTGATGCGCGACATCCCTTACATCCCCTCGACCGCGCGCGTGCTGCCGACTCTGACGCGCATGCGGGCCGAGGGCCACCACATCGCGGTGGTCGTCGACGAGTACGGCGGCACGGACGGTCTGGTCACCCTGGAAGACCTCGTGGAGGAAGTCGTCGGCGAGATCTTCGATGAGTACGACGCCGAGGTGTTCATCTCTGCGGACGACGGCATCGACGGACGTCTCAACCTGCAGGACTTCGAGGAGGCGACGGGGCTGGCGATGCCGCGCGGTTCATCCGACACCATCGCGGGTTTCGTGACCGAGCAGCTCGGGCGTCTCGCGGTCGTCGGTGACGTCGTGGAGGTGCCCGGAGCCACGATCCAGGTCGCAGAGGTGGACCGCCGACGCATCGCCCGCGTGCGGGTCATGACCGAACCCATCGTCGAGCCGGAGGCGTGAGTCCAGGCGGTGGCTCTGACGAGTCCGGGCGTCACGAGCCCGGCCGTCAGGAGTCCGGCCGTCAGGAGCCCGGCCGTCAGAGGCGCCGATGTCAGAGGCGCCGACGTCAGGGGCGCCGCACCCGAGTGCCCAGTTCGCCGAGGCCCGCTGTGAGCACCTCGACGAGCAGGCGTGCGTAGCGCCCATCCGGGTCGAGGTCGGGATCGAAGACCGTGATGGAGGCGCCGATCGCGCGAGGCGCGAGTTCCCGCAGCAGTGCGGTGAGTTCCGCCGCGCTGATTCCGCCGGCATCGGGGCTGTCGACCGCGGGCATGATGGTCGGGTCGAGCACGTCGACGTCGAGTTGGAGCCAGTACGCGGGACCGGCGACGGCGGCGCTCTCTGCACCCACGCGAGCGGCTCCGAGAGAGGTGACATCGGCGGCGGGCGTGACGCTGCCGAGGATGCCACGTACCTCGTCCTGATCCTCATCGTCGGCGCGGTGACCGATGTGCGCGGTGTGCGCGGACGGGAAGTAGGGCGCGAGCCCGTCGATGTCGGCGATCGACGGCCAGTGTGCGCCGACCGCGGCGGCGAGGGCCTCCCCGGCCACGCTCGCGCATTCGTCGCTGTTGCCCGGGTGGCGGAAGTCGGTATGGCCGTCGATGTGCACGAGGCCGACACCGCCGCGGCGTGCGGTCGCGAGACCCGCTCCGAGGAGGATCGCGCAGTCGCCGCCGATCACAAGGGGAGCCTCGCCGCGGTCGATGGCCGCGCCGATGCGCGTGGCGAGGCGCTGGGAGTGGTCGATCATCGCGCTCTCGTTGCGCACGCGGCCGGCCGGCCGGGTGTCGTCGTCATCGACGTAGCGGCCGGCGAGGACGACGCCGGAGTCGGAGGCGCCGCGTTCGACGAAGCGCGCGAAGAGGCCGGCATCGCGTAGCGCTTCCGGCGCCTTCGCCGCGCCCGGCACGCTCCCGCGCTCCGGCGGGCGCAGGCCGAGGTTCGACGGGGCAGAGAGCAGTGTGATCATGGGCTCATCCTGCCGCGGGGGTCGGACATAGCGGCCCTGATCATGTCGGGAAACGCACCCCGGTGAGGCGCTCTGCCGCGGTCCACAGCTGCGCCCCGACCGCGGCGGAGCGCACGTCGTCCGATGCGGTCACCCGTGTCGGCGTTCCGCGGAACTCGAGCAGTCCGCCCGGACCCCAGTAGTCGCCGTCGACGACCTCCGAGGCGGTCGCGGCATGCACGATCGGGAGGGCCCCGCCGTCCTTGCCCTGCACGAGTGCTCGGGTCGGGGAGGCCACGGCACGGACGAAGCCGGAGACCTCGGCGAGGCCCAGTCGTGGGGGAGTGAGGGGATCGACCGCATAGCCCGGGTGTGCGCAGACCGCCGCGCGAGAGGAACCCGACCAGCGTCGCGCGAGCTCGAAGGCGAAGGCCATCAACGATGCCTTCGACCTTCCGTACTGTCGAAGCGAGGAGCCGCTCCACGGTGCGTCGAGGCTGGCGGCATCGAGGGCGGCGGCATCGAGATGTGCGAATCGGTGCGCGATCGATCCGACGGCGACCACGCGGGCATCCGGGGCGAGGAGGGGCTCGAGCTGGGCCACGAGTGCGAAATGACCGAGGAAGTTCGTGCCCACCATGAGGTCGAGGCCGTCGCTCGTGCGCGCCGAGCGGTCGGCCGCCTTCACCCCCGCGTTGCAGATGACCGCATCGAGTCGCTCGCCCACCCCCGTTGCGGCCAGGGCGATGCTGTCGAGGGAGCCGAGGTCGAGCCCCCGCACGCGCAGGTCGGCAGCCGGAACCCGGCTTCGGATCGCGGCGACCGCGGTCTGCGCACGTTCGGGGGAGCGGCAGCCCAACAGCACGCGTGCGCCCCGGGCGGCGAGCTGTTCGGCGCACCAGTATCCGATGCCGGCGTTCGCGCCGGTGACCAGCACTGTGCGTCCGCGCAGGTCTGCGGGCGGGAGGGGAGCGGCATCCATCTCCCCAACCTAGGCGTTGTGCGCGTCAGTGGTCAGTCATCGTGGTGGTGGTGGTGGTGGTCGTGGTCGTGCGCGTCCTCGTCGTCGAGGAGCATCCCCACCGAGGTCGCGCAGGCATCGCCCTTCCAGGCCTCGATGCCCTCGCGCACCGCGAAGGCGGCGATCACGAGACCGGCGACGGCATCCGCCCACCACCATCCGAGCAGCGAGTTGGCGATCAGCCCGATCAGCACGGCGGCGGAGAGATAGGTGCAGATGAGCGTCTGCTTCGAGTCCGCGACGGCGGTGGCCGATCCGAGTTCCTTGCCCGCACGTCGTTCCGCGAGGGACAGGAAGGGCATGACGGCGACGCTGACCGCGGTCAGGACGATACCGATCGTGCTGTGCTCGGGCCGCTCGGTCGTGACGAGCGCGGCCACGGAGGTGGCTGTCACGTAGAGCGCGAGCGCGAAGAAGGCGACGGCGATCACCCGCAGGGTCGGCTTCTCCCAGCGCTCCGGATCGCGGCGGGTGAACTGCCAGGCGACGGCGGCCGCGGACAGCACCTCGATCGTGGAGTCCAGCCCGAAGCCGATGAGCGCGGCGGATGAGGCGACGGAGCCGGCGGCGATCGCGATGACCGCCTCGATCAGGTTGTAGCCGATCGTGATGCCGACGATCAGGCGGATGCGGCGGTGGAGGGTGTCGCGGCGCGCCGCGGTTGCCGTGGCGGTCATCAGCAGGTGCAGCCTTCGCCCGAGCAGCAGTCCGGCTCGACGATGAGGGTGACCCGCATGAGCATGTCGAGGGCCGGAGCGAGGTGGCGATCCGCGAGTCGGTAGCTGCTGCGGCGTCCCTCCGGAACGCTCTCGACGAGCCCGCATCCGCGGAGACAGGCGAGGTGGTTCGACATCGCCTGCCGCGAGACGCCGAGGGTGTCCGCGAGGTCGGCGGGGTAGCGCGGTGCTTCGCGCAGCGCGAGCAGGACGCCGGCGCGGGTGGGGTCCGACAGCGCATGCCCGAGGCGGGCGACGGCGGCCGTGTGGGTGAGGGAGGCCAGAGCAGTGGTCACGGCACTACTGTACAGAAAAGGCTGAATTCAAGAAAACTTGAATTCAGCCTTCTCTGTGAGGGTCTCAGCGGATCGCGTACACCGCGCTTCCGACGATGACGGCCACGACGGTGGTCCAGCCGATGATGGCCAGAGCCTGCCAGAAGAGGATGCGCGCCCTGCCGATGCCGGAAGCCGCGAGCATGGTCGCGGTGAACTGCGTCGGCAGCAGGAGCGGTCCGAGCAGGCTGACCCCCGGAACGCCGTAACGCTCGAACGCACGCTGGAACTTCTCGCGGCGCGCGGTGCCGCGGCCCGTCTCGGCCGCATCTGCAGCCGGCTCGTCGATCGTGCCGCCGCCGGCACCGGCGAGCGCCGCGGTCTTGGCGCGCGAACGGTTCACGACGGCCTGTCGGGCTCCGGAGCTGACGAGCACCACCACCAGGACGCAGAGGAAGTTGCCCACGATCGCGGCGATCGCGGCGATCACCGGAGAGATGCCGCCGATGATGCCGATGCTCACCGCCCCTTCGCCCTCGATGAAGGGGATCGCGCCGGCGAGGGCGACGATGAGCGGCTGCACGAGCTCGGGGACCTGGGCGACCAGGTTCTGGAAGGTCTCGATGAGGTTCAAGGGATGCTCCCGGTTGTCGGTGCGAACGGAGTCTCCGCCGCGATGACTCCAGTCCAGCCGAGCGCTCCGTTCGGCGGCAGTGTCGGCCCGTCATCGCTTCCCGGGCGGATCGCACGACGCATCCGTGACAACTGTCACGGCTCTATCGTGGGAGCGTGAGCAGCCGCGTCGAGCCCCTCGCCCCCGTCGAACCGAGTCCGGGGGCGAGACAGCTGTCTCGCGGTATCACGGCGACGTGGTGGTACACCGTGACCGCCGTGATGTTCCTCCAGGTGATGCTGGTCTTCGCGTGGACGGGCATCCTCGCCGCGCAGGGTCAGAACGGTCCGCTGATCCTGGTGGTCGCCGTCGGCGGCCTGGTGTGGTGCGCATCGACGGCCTTGCTCCTGTTCGACTACCGCCACCGTGTCGACGCGGTGCCGGGATTCCGCTGGAGCCGCATCGCCGTCCCCCTGCTCATCGCCGTCGCGTACGGCACCGTCGCCGGGGCGCTTGCCGGGAGCTGGCAGCTCGCGGCGATGCCGATCGTCCAGTCGGTGGTGCTCCTGAACTGGCCGCGAGGCATCCGCATCCGCGTCGTCGTGGCGGGAACGCTGCTCCTGCTGGTGCTGGCCGCCGTCGACTCCTCCGCTCACGCCTTCGGTGCGGTGCTCGCGTGGTGGGTGGCCGTGATCTACACCGCACTCTTCCCCGTGATGACCGTGAGCTCGTTGTGGTGGTGGGATGTGCTCGTCACCCTCGACCGCGCCCGCACCTCGGAGGCGAAGCTCGCCGCGACCCAGGAGCGGCTGCGGGTCGCGACCGACGTGCACGACCTGCAGGGTCACCATCTCCAGGTCATCGCGCTGCAGCTCGAACTCGCCGAGCGTCTCCTGCCGAGCGATCCGGATGCCGGCATGGAGCAGCTGCGCGCCGCGCGGGTCAGCGTCGACGAGGCGCGTCAGGGGACCAGGGACCTCGCGACGCGCTTCCGCTCGGTGCCTCTCGGCGATGAACTCGCCAACGCCCGCGACCTGCTGACCGCGGCCGGGCTCGAGGTGGACGCCACGATCGGTGCGGATGCCGACTCCGCACCGGCATCGGCCCTCGGTCCGGTCATCCGTGAGACGACGACCAACGTGCTGCGCCATGGCGGCGGGGAACGCGCACGCCTCGTGCTCACGCGCGTCGCGGGCACGTGGCGATACGAGATCGCCAACGACGTCGTGCCCGGCGCGGTCGACGAGGGTGACGGATCCGGATTGGACGGCGTCCGTCGGCGCGTCGAAGAGGTCGACGGCACGCTCGACGTGCGTCGGGACGGGGACGAGTTCGTGGTGGTCGTGACGGTCCCGGCGCGGTCGGAGGAGACACGATGATCCGTGTGCTTATCGCCGACGATGAGGCGATGATCCGCTCCGCGCTCGCAGCCCTCCTCCGGCTGGAAGACGACATCGAGGTCATCGCCGAGTGCGAGGACGGCGAGCAGGCGGTCGTCGAGGCTCTGCGACTTCAGCCCGATGTGTGCCTGCTCGACCTCGAGATGCCCGGGCTCGACGGCGTGCAGGTGGCCGAGAAGCTGCACAGGGCGATCGCGACGCGGTGCGTGGTCGTCACCCGTCACGCGCGTCCAGGCGTGCTGCGCCGTGCCCTGGCCTCCGGTGTCTCCGGCTTCCTGCCGAAGTCCCGTGGGGCCGACGAGGTCGCCGCCGTCATCCGCCGGGTCGCGGCGGGGGCTCGCTACGTCGATCCGGAGATCGCCGCCGATGCCCTGAGCGACGAGCGCTCACCGCTCACGGACCGTGAACTCGACGTGCTGCGTGCCGGTCGGCGTGGGGAGACGACGGGGCAAATCGCACGAGCGCTCGCTCTCGCCCCGGGGACGGTGCGCAACCACATCTCCGTCATCCTCGGAAAGCTCGCGGTCGGCACCCGTCAGCAGGCTGTTCTCATCGCCGAGGAGCGCGGCTGGATCTGACGGCCGATATGCTGATGCGCATGGGAACGATATGCGCAGCGCACGTGATGGGGCGCAACCTCGTGTTCCGCGACCGCCGCGCCTGACGGCGCGCTCGCTCATCGCACGCATCTGCGCGCCGTCCACCGAGATGTCATCGCACCTCGGGACGGGCAGTCCTCAGCGACGCCTCTTCGCGTCCTCCCTCCTCCGAGGTGCTCCGATTCTTCTTCTGGAGCGCACTCATGCCTCGTTCGATCCATGGTGGCCGTCACGAACTCGGCCAGAACTTCCTCACCCATCGTCCGACCCTCACCCGCATCTCCGGCCTCGTCCGCCGGACGTCCGGTTCGATCCTGGAGCTCGGCTGCGGTGACGGCGCCCTGACCCGCGCTCTCGCACAGCTGGGCAGGCCGCTCACCGCGATCGACATCGACGAGCACCGCGTGCACCGACTGCGCGCGACGCTGCCCGGCATCCGTATCGAGATCGCCGACGCCACACGTCATCCGCTCGATGCCGAGGTGGTCGTCGGCAACATCCCCTTCCACGTGACGACGCCGATCCTGCGACGGCTGCTCTCCCGAGGCCGCTGGAACGAGGCGGTGCTGCTTACGCAGTGGGAGGTGGCGCGCAAGCGGGCAGGCGTCGGCGGTGGCACCATGATGACCGCGCAATCGGCGCCGTGGTTCGAATTCTCCCTCGAGGGGCGGGTGCCGGCGTGGGGCTTCTCGCCGCAGCCGAGTGTGGACGGTGGCCTGCTCGCGATCACCCGACGTGGTTCTCCGCTCGTCCCTGTCTCCGATCGGCGAGCGTACGAGGAGTTCGTTCGGGTGATGTTCACGGGGCGGGGAGGCAGTCTGCCCGCCGTCGTCGCGGGTGCGGCGCGGATCCCGATGTCTCGAGCACGACGCGTGGTGGCGGCTGCGGGGGTGACCGGCCGGAGTCTTCCTCGTGATCTGCATCCGGAGCACTGGGCCGCGCTCTGGCGCCAGGTCTCGCGGGAATGACGCGCTGAGGCCGTCGAGCGCTGAAGGGGCTCGACGGCCGCGTCCGTCACGTCGTCCTCAGTGCGCGAGGACCTCGCGCAGGCGGGCCGCGAATTCCGCAGGATGATCGACGAATCCCGTGTGGTCGCCGGGGAAACGGGTCGGCTCGATGCCGAGCTGTGCACCGAGTGCCGTCGTCGTGCGCTCGCAGAGCTGGTCGACCGACTCCTCGCCGATACCCAGGACGAGGTCGTCCGCCCGTGCCCGCAGAGTCTCGACGTCGGGCTCCCAGCGCACGCTGGCCGGCAGCTCGTGCTGGAACCAGAACTGCTCGTCCTCCTGATGCTGCGGATCGACCTCGCCGCCGAACCACTGGACGAGCATCTCCTCCGGCATCGGGATGTTCGCCTGCGCGAAGAACAGCCGCCAGGCGCCGACGCGGTCGCCCGAGAGGGCTGCCGCGGTGAGCTCGTCGGTGAGACGACGCTGCTCGACGCGGTCGGGGAGCAGCTCGAGCAGCGGGGGTTCGTGGGCGATGACCGTGGACGCGAGGTCTCCATGCGATTGCACGAGCGCCAGGCTGGTCACCGCGCCGCCGCTCGATCCGAAGACGACCGCCGGCCCGCGATCGACGTGGGCGATGAGTGCCGCGAGATCGTCGGCGCGCTGCTGGGGGCTCGAACCCCGGGAACGGTCGTGGAGGATGCTCCGCTTGGCGCCGCGCGGGTCGGATGTGAGCACCGTGTGATCGGTCGCGAGTTCGACGGCGAACGGGGCGAAGGCATCGGCGTCCATGGGGGCGCCGATCAGGACGAGGAGCGGTCCTTCACCGCGGAGTTCGTAGTGGAGACGGACGTCGGGCAGGTCGAGCGCAGCCGTGGTGGTGCTCATGTGGTGCTCCTTGTCATCGAGGTGGCGTTCCCGTGTTCTGCGGTTTCGGTAGGTCCAGGTTCGCCCCCCGATGCGTCCTGGCGCCATACCCGTCCGCAGAGTGCCGCGGACGATCGCTGTCGCTGTCGCTGTCGAGAGGTACCCTCGACGCATGCCCGCCTTCGCAACGCTCGCGACCTCGGTCGGCGTCATCGGCGTCGTCAGCGACGGTGCGGCGATCACCCGCGTCGCGTGGCGATCGACTCCGCCCGAAGGGAGCCTGGCGCCGTCGGACCCCACCTCCGATCCGCTGCTCGCCGAGGCGCTCGCCCAGCTCGCCGCGTACTTCGCGGGCACCCTGCATCGCTTCGACGTCCCCGTCGATCTCGGGGATCAGACGGTCGCGACGCGGGCGGTCCTCACGGTGCTGCACGAGACGGTCGGCCACGGTGAGACGATCACCTACGGTGGACTCGCCGCGCGCAGCGGCACAGATGTGCCGGCCCGGGGGATCGGGTCGATCATGGGGGCGAACCCCGTCCCGCTGATCGTGCCCTGCCACCGGGTCGTTGCGGGCGATGGGCTCGGCGGGTACTCGGGCGGCGATGAGGGACACGGGCTCGAGACCAAGCGCTGGCTGCTGGAACACGAGGGTGCGTTGCCGACCTCTCTGTTCTGAGCGGCTCTGTTCTGAGCGGCTCTCTTCTGAGCGGAAGCCGCCTCTCGTGTCATCGCGTCATCGCGGACGGGAACACCCTGCGAGAATGGACGGGCCGAGTCCCGAGCCGAGGAGCCAACGTGCAGTTCATCTCCACCCGCGGCGGCATGCAGCCGCAGTCGTTCAGCGAGACGCTGTTGGAGGGCCTCGCGCCCGACGGCGGACTGGCGGTGCCCGAGGTCATGCCGACCGTCGACGGCGAGACGCTCGAGCGCTGGCGCGCGCTGACGTACCCGCAGCTGGCGACCGAGGTGCTCGGTCTGTTCGCGACCGACATCCCCCGCGCAGACCTGGCGCGCATGACGGATGCGGCCTACGCCGACTTCCCCGACGGCGTGGTGCCGCTGCGGGTGATCGATGACGAGCTCACCCTGGTCGGGCTCTCCGAGGGGCCGACCCTGGCGTTCAAGGACATGGCCATGCAGTTCCTCGGCCAGGTGCTCGAGTACACGCTCGAGCGCAACGACTCCGTGCTCAACATCCTCGGCGCCACTTCGGGAGACACCGGATCCGCGGCAGAGCACGCGCTGCGCGGCAAGGAGCGCGTCGCGGTGTTCATGCTGTCGCCGCAGGGACGCATGAGCGCGTTCCAGCGGGCGCAGATGTTCTCGCTCGACGATGCGAATGTGCACAACATCGCGGTCGATGGTGTCTTCGACGACTGCCAGAACCTCGTGAAGAAGCTCGCAGGAGACCTCGACTTCAAGCGCTCGCAGCACTTGGGGGCCGTGAACTCCATCAATCTGGCGCGCATCACGGCGCAGACCGTCTACTACTTCTGGGCGTGGCTGCGGGCGACGGACGCCGGTGGCTGGACCGAGCTGTCGTTCACGGTGCCCTCCGGGAACTTCGGCAACATCCTCTCTGGATTCTTCGCGAAGCAGATGGGACTGCCGATCCGGCGCCTCGTGCTGGCGGCGAACGAGAACAACGTGCTGGACGAGTTCTTCCGCACCGGCGTCTACCGGCCGCGCAGTGCGGCCCAGACCCTCGCGACCTCGAGCCCTTCGATGGACATCTCCAAGGCGTCGAACCTCGAGCGGTTCATCTTCGAGCTGGTCGGTCGCGACCCGGCCCGCGTCGTCGGCGCCTGGGACGACCTCGAGGCGCAGGGCCACTTCGACTTCTCCGCCGAGCAGGAGCGCTTCCTGGAGGAGTTCGGCATCGTCAGCGGCACCTCGACGCACGAGGATCGACTGGCGACCATCCGCGCGGTGTACGAGACGACCGGTGAGGTCATCGACCCGCACACGGCGGACGGCGTCAAGGTCGCACGCGAGTACATCGAGCCCGGTGTGCCGATGCTCGTGCTCGAGACGGCCAAGCCGGAGAAGTTCGCCGAGACGATCCACGAGGCCATCGGTGTGGAGCTCGGCTACGCGCCGGAGCTGCAGGAGATGCTCGACGCGCCTCAGCACGTGACCGAGATGGGTGACGACGAGCACGCGCTCCGCGCCTTCATCGAGACCAACGCGCTGCACTGACCTTCGACCTCGACCCGCGAGGTGGTCGAGACCACGCCTCGAGCCGAGACCCACCCCTGGCGATGTCCGCAGGGGTGGGTCTCGTCGTCGGTCGTGATGTACCGGCGGCCGTTGACGGAGCGAGTGGTGTGCGATCTGCACATCCATGGGTGATTCTCGTGCGATATGCACATGTCGGCCGTGTGGGAAGCGTCGCTACTGTGGCGCACAACCCGTTCCCTCCTCCCGAAGGATCCTCATGGCACGCACGGCGCACGCAGACGACTTCGCGCTCTCCCGAGTGACTCCCGAGGCCCGCAGACCCTGGTTCGGAATCGCCGTGCAGCGATTCGGGCAGGTCTCGGCCCTCTCGCAGTTCCTCCTCGGCGCGACCCTCGGTTACAGCATGACTTTCGGCGAGGCCGTCCTCGCCTTCCTCTTCGGCTCGCTCATCCTCGAGGTGATCATGTGCGTGGTCGGCTTCATCGGCCAGCGCGAGGGCCTCAACACCGCTCTGCTCGCACGCTGGACCGGCTTCGGCGAGATCGGCGCCTCGCTGGTCGGCCTCGCGATCGGTATCAGCCTCATCGGCTGGTTCGGCATCCAGTCGGCCATCTCCGCGCAGTCACTCGACGCTCTCATGCCCGGTGCCCTGCCGGTCTGGGCCTGGAGCCTCATCTTCGGCCTCGCCGTCACCGCGATCGTGGCCTTCGGCTTCGTCGGGATGCAGTGGCTCGCGAACATCACCGTTCCGCTGTTCCTCATCCTGGTCGGCTGGTCGGTCATCACCGAGCTGAGCCGTCACGACATCGGCGAGCTGCTCACGGGACCGGCGCCCGGACCCACGATGAGCGTCTGGGCCGGAACCGGCATCGTCGCCGGTGGTCTCATCGTCGGTGCGATCATCACGGGTGACATGACCCGCTTCAACCGCTCGCGCGCCGACGTGATCAAGCAGACCGTCCTCGGCGTCTCGCTCGGCGAGTTCGTGATCGGTCTCGCCGGCGTGCTGCTCGCCCACGCGGCCGCCACGGGCGACATCGTCGCGATCGTCACCTCGTCGGTCGGTTTCATCGGTCTGTTCATCGTGCTCACCGGCACCCTGAAGATCAACGACTGGAACCTGTACTCCTCCACGTTGGGCCTGGTGAACTTCATCTCCACCGCGTTCGGCAAGAACCTGCACCGTGTCACGACGACCATCGTGCTGGGTGTCGTGGGATCGATCCTCGCCGCGGTCGGCATCCTCGGACAGTTCACCGAATTCCTGATCGTGCTGAGCGTCGCGTTCCCGCCCATCGCCGGGATCATGGTGGCCGAGTACTACATCGTGCGCCGCTGGCGCCCCGACCTCGACGCCACCCGAGAAGCCGGCACCCTTCCGACGACCGCTCCGCGCATCGTTCCCGCGACGATCGTCGTGTGGTTGGTCTCCGCGCTGGTCGGCTACTTCGTGACCTGGGGCATCCCGTCGCTGCTGAGCCTCTTCCTCTCGATGGTGCTCTACATCGTGGCCGGCAAGCTCGGCTGGGTCCGTGGCGTCGGCGTGGCGACGACACGACAGGCCACCTCGGTCGAAGCAGCAGCAGCGGCCTGAGCCGCCTGAGACAGACACCCCTCACAGGAAAGCGAGAATCATGCATATCGGCATCGACGTCGGCGGTACCAACACCGACGCAGTCCTCATGGACGGCACCCGCACGCTCGCGGGCGTGAAGCACTCGACCACCCCCGATGTCACCGGTGGCATCATCCAGGCGATCGAGGACCTGCGGGCCGGGCACGCCTTCGAGGGCGCCGACGTCGATGCCGTCATGATCGGCACGACGCACTTCATCAACGCGCTCGTGCAGGCCAGCCGCCTGGCACCGGTCGCCGCCCTCCGGCTCGGATTGCCCGCCACGCGGGCGCTGCCGCCGCTGATCGACTGGCCCGAGGTTCTGGTCGAAGCCACTCAGGCCCGCAGCTATCTCGCCCACGGCGGCTACGAGTTCGACGGCCGGCCGATCTCGCCGCTCGACCCGGACGAGATCCGGGCGCACGCGGAGGACATGAAGGCGCACGGCATCCGCTCGGTCGCGATCTCGTCGGTGTTCAGTCCGGTCAACCACGACCTCGAGGTGCGGGCGGCCGAGATCGTCGCGGAGGTGCTGGGCACGGACGCCGCCATCTCGCTGTCCCACGAGATCGGTCGCATCGGGCTGCTGGAGCGCGAGAACGCGACCATCATCAATGCGGCGCTGCGCGAGCTCGCATCGGAGATCGTCGACGGGCTCACCTCCGCCGTGCGCGCCCAGGGCATCGAGGCGCCGATCTTCCTCAGCCAGAACGACGGCACGCTCATGGACGAGGAGTATGTGCGGCGCTACCCGGTCGCGACCTTCGCCTCCGGCCCGACCAACTCCATGCGCGGGGCTGCTGCCACGAGCGGACTCGACGACTGCGCCGTGATCGACGTGGGCGGCACCACGGCCGACATTGGTCTGCTGATCAACGGCTTCCCGCGTGAGACCGCGAACGAGGTGAAGGTCGCGGGCATCCGCACCAACTTCCGGATGCCCGACGTGCTCTCCCTCGGCATCGGGGGCGGGAGCATCGTCGACGAGGAGACCGCCGAGGTCGGTCCGGCTTCGGTCGGATACAAGCTGACCACCGAGGCTCTGGTCTTCGGCGGTTCCACCTTGACCGCCACCGACATCGCGGTCGCCGCGGGTCGCGCACAGGTGGGTGATGCGAGCAAGGTCGCTCACCTCGACCCGGCATTCGTCGAGCGGGTGCTCGCCCGCATCGCTGAGCGCGTGTCCGAAGCCGTCGACCGCATGCGCACCTCGCCCGAGCCCATCGCGGTGGTCGCTGTCGGCGGGGGATCCATCCTGCTTCCCGACGAGCTGCCACTGTTCGGCACCGTGCACCGCCCGGAGAACTATGCCGTCGCCAACGCCATCGGCGCGTCGATCGCGCAGGTCGGCGGCGAGATCGACAAGGTCTACGCGATCGAACCGGGGCGTCGCGACGAGACGATCGCCGAAGTCCGCGCGGAAGCTGTCGACAAGGCGATCGCGGCGGGCGCGAAGCCGTCGACCGTGTCGATCATCGACTTCGACGAGGTGCCGATCCCGTACCTCCCCGGCAACGCGACGCGCATCCGCGTGAAGGCCGTCGGCGACCTCGACATGGGAGCGTGACATGAGCTGGACGATCACTCCCGCGCACGTCGACGGTCTCGCCCGCGGTGCTGCCGTCCTCGGCACCGGCGGGGGAGGAGACCCCTACATCGGAGCGCTGCTCGCTCGTCAGGCGCTGACCTCCGGCGACGTCACGGTCGTCGGCCTCGACGAGGTCCCCGACGACGCTCTCGTGCTGTTCGTCGCGATGATGGGAGCACCGACCGTGATGGTCGAGAAGCTCCCGAGCCTCGCCGAGGTCATCGAACCGGTCAGGGCGCTCAGCGTGCACCTCGGCCGTCCGATCACCCATATCGCGTGCGCCGAGGTCGGAGGGGTCAACTCGACCATCCCGATCGCCGCCGCTGCCGCGCTCGGCCTTCCGCTGCTCGACGCCGACGGCATGGGGCGGGCATTTCCGGAACTGCAGATGGTGCTCCCGACGCTGTACGGCGTGACGGCATCGCCGCTCGCGTTCAGCGATGAGAAGGGCAACACCGGCGTGCTGCAGACGGTCGACAACTCGTGGACCGAGCGCATCGCCCGCGTGGCCTGTGTCGAGATGGGGTGCTCGGTCATGATCTCCGGGTTCTCGATGTCGGGATCTGCCGCGCGGGAGTCGCTCGTCTCGGGGTCGCTGTCCCGCTGCATCGAGATCGGGCGGCGTATCGCCGCCGCACGCGACGAGAAGACCGATCCGGTCGCGGCGGTCATCGAGCTTCTCGGCGGGCGCGAGCTGTTCGACGGCAAAGTCATCGATGTGCACCGCGCCACCACGACCGGCTTCGCGCGCGGACGTGCACGCATCGACGGCGACGGCGACGCGACGCTGACGCTGCAGTTCCAGAACGAGCATCTCGTGGCCGAGGCCGACGGGACCGTGCTCGCGACCACTCCCGATCTGATCATGGTGCTCGACGGGGAATCCGGCGAGCCGATCACGACCGAGGCCCTGCGGTACGGGCAGCGGGTGCGGGTGATCGCGGCACCCGCAGACGAGCGCTGGCACTCGGAGGCGGCGCTCGCGATGGTCGGCCCCGGCTACTTCGGGTACGACATGCCGTCGCACCGCTTCGACGGCAGCATCTCGGCAGGATTCGTCTCGACGGGAGCCGCGGCATGAGCTGGCAGCTCACCGCCGCAGACCTTCCCGATCTCGCCCGCGGTGCGACGCTGCTCGGCACCGGCGGCGGGGGCGACCCGTACATCGGCAAGATGCTGGTCGAGCGCGTGCTCGGGGAGGGGAGCATCACGATCCTCGACCCGGACGAGCTCGCCGACGACCTCTTCGTGATCCCGACGGCCCAGATGGGCGCGCCGACCGTGATGATCGAGAAGATCCCCGCCGGGACCGAGCCCACCCTCGCCCTGCGCACGCTCGAAGAGCACCTCGGGCGGAAGGCGGACGCGACGATGCCGATCGAGTGCGGCGGCATCAACTCGATGATCCCCCTCATCGTCGCGGCGGAGACCGGGCTGCCCGTGGTCGACGCCGACGGCATGGGCCGTGCCTTCCCTGAGCTGTCGATGGAGACCTTCGCCGTGTACGGCGTGCACGGGTCGCCCCTCGCGCTCGCGGGAGAGCGGGGTGAGAAGGTCGTGATCGACACGGGAGACGACGACCGCCAGATGGAGTGGCTCGCCCGCGGCATCACCATCCGACTCGGCGGTGTGGGACACATCGCCGAGTACGCGATGACCGGAGCCGACGTGCGCCGGACGGCCGTTCCCCGGACGATCTCGATGGCCCTCGCGCTGGGCCGCGCCATCCGGATCGCCCGTGAGGAGCATCGCTCGCCGTTCGACGCGATCGCCGAGACCCTGGCGAGCACGCTCTACCCGCACCTGCGCGAACTCTGCGTCGGCAAGGTCGTCGACGTCGAGCGGCGCACGACCGAGGGGTTCGCCAAGGGGAGAGCCGTCATCGCGCCCCTCGGTGCCGACGAAGGCGACACCTTCGAGATCTCCTTCCAGAACGAGAACCTCATCGCCCACCGGAGCGGGACGCTGGTGGCGATCGTGCCCGACCTCATCTGCGTGGTCGATCACGAGACGGCGGAGCCCATCACGACGGAGGGCCTCCGCTACGGGCAGCGCGTGCGGGTGCTCGGCATCTCCACACCGGAGATGATGCGCACACCCGACGCGCTCGCCGCCTTCGGCCCGTCCGCGTTCGGCCTCACGGCGGAGTTCGTTCCGCTCGAGACGCTGGCCGCGGGTGAGGACGTTTCTCCCTAGGCTGGAGCGCATGATGCTGCAGCGCGACGACCTCACGGCGCTCGCCCGCGGCTATGCGCTGCTCGGCTCCGGCGGCGGCGGCTCGACGACCATGCTCGAGCTGATGCTCGCCGGTGCCGAGGGCTGGCCGATCGAGGTCTCGCCGATCTCGGCGCTCGACCCCTCCACGCCCTGTCTCGGGGTTGCCTTCGTCGGCTCGACCATGCTGCTGGAGGAGCGTCTTCCGGGGGCGGCACCGTTCACCCGGCTGCTCGACGCCGTCGAGCGGTGGATCGGTCATCCGGTCCCGGCGGTCTGTTCCCTAGAAGGCGGAGGCATGAACGGGCTGGCGCCGTTGCTGCTGGCCGGGTCGCATGTCGTGGTCGATGCGGACTGCACCGGCCGGGCCGTTCCGGGACTCGACCAGATGTCGCTGTTCGTGGATCGCGTCCCCGGCCTCGTGTTCGCCTGCGATACGGGCTTCGATGGCGTCGCGCTCGTCGAGGCGCACCGGGCGATCGATGCCGAGCGTGTCGTCCGATCGGCGATCATCCAGGCCGGCGGGGTCGGCTGCGCCGTGCTGGGCGGGTTCACGGTCGGCGATCTGCGGGAGCACGCGATCGGCGGCCACCTCGCCCATGCGCTCGACCTCGGTCGGGCTTATCTCGGCGCCGCGACCGCTCCGCTCCCGATCCTCGCCGATGCGCTCGGGGCGGAGCTTCTCGCCGAGGGGCGCATCGTCTCGGTCTCCTCGTCTGCGCACGATCCCCACGTGAACGCGGTGGAGATCAGCGGGCTCGCCGGGGCCGTGCACCGGGTGGTCAGTCGCTCCGAGACCCTCGCCGTGCTGACCGACGGCCGTCTGGTCGCATCCGCGCCGACGATCATCGTGGTCATCGATGCGATCTCGCGGGAGATCCTGGAGGTCACCGAGCTCCGACTCGCGCGGAACGTCGCGGTGCTCGCCATCCCCGCGCCGGAATGGTGGAATGCCCGACCGGATCGGCGGGCGAAAGTGCTGCCCTCGGCATACGGACTCGACGATCTGGACGCGGCGTGAACGAGAGACTGCAGTTGAGCGCGCTGCTCGCCCACGGCGAGAACGGCGGGCTTCGGAGAGTCGCGGGCCCCGAGGACGCCGCGTGGGAAGCGGTGACGGTAGGGGCGGGGGAGTCCGAGCTGAGCGCGAGCGGGCCCGATCGGCTCGCAGTCCTGACGGCGACCGCCCCGACGTCGACCTGGCAGCAGGACGCGCTGCTGCGGCGGCTGCGTGATCGCGGATACACGGGACTGGCGCTCTCGGGAGCGGCCTCGTTCGATGCCGGTGCTTTCCGCCTCGCGGATCGGATCGGTCTGTGCCTGCTCGATGTCGAACGTCCCATCCAACTCGCGAAAGCGTGCTGGATGCTGATCGAGGCGCGGGATGCGCTGACGCTCAGCCAGGTGCGCAAGGTCGCGCAGTCGTTCGAGTATGCCGCCGATGACCTGGCCGATCTGCTGGGGCACATCGCCGCGAACCTCGGTGTCGGTGCCGCGCTGATCGACTCGTCGGGAGTGCTGCAGGAGGCAGGTGCGCATCTCGACGAGCGACTGCACGCCGCGATCGGTTTCGAATCCTGGCTCGATCGGGCCGGTGTCGGCGATGCGGCGGCCGCGTCGGTGCGTGTGGACAGCCCGGGGCGCAGCGGGTTGCGGCTCGTGCTCTTCGGTCGAGGACTCGGGGAGGCACAGGTGCAGTCGCTCTCCGTCGCCGCCGAGGTGGCGATGCCGGCGGTCGCCGCACGCATCTTGATCGACGAGGTGGCGGCGGTGAACGACGTCGCCGTGTCCTCCGGGCTGCTGCGCGACTTCGTCGATCTGCATGGGACGGCCGACGCCGATGTCGAGCGGCGCATGGCCGAGCGCGGCTGGCGCACCGGTGGACATCACCTCGGCTTCCGGATGGTGGCGAGGGGACGACTCGATTCCTTCTCGCTGCTGCGGACGGTCAGTGCCGGGCTCAGCGCCATCGACGGCGATGCGCACGCGACGACGGCCGGTCGAGGACTGAGCGGGTGGCTGACCTTCCCGGAGTCGCCGGATCCTGACCGGGTGGAGCGGGCGGTCGCGTCCCTGCGGGAGCTCCATCTGAGTGCCCTGCGCGATTTCGCCGTCGCCACCGGCATCGGCTCGCTCCAGGGAGGACCGGAAGGACTCGCCGCGACTCTCGACGAGGCGGGGGATGCGGCGCGCATCGCGGCGTCGCGATCGGCGACGGGGTGGTTCGTGCGCGTCGACAGCCTCGGACTCGAGCAGCTCCTGCTCGCCTGGACCGGGAACGACACGTTCGTCCCCGCTGCGGAATCCCTGCTCGCACCGTTGCGGGAGGGAGGGGGAGAGCTGCTCACCACCCTTTCGTCGTACCTCGACCACGAATCGGGCATCGCTGCGACCGCGACGGCGCTCGGTCTGCACCGTAACACCGTGACCGTGCGGATCCGGCGTGTGCAAGAACTCCTCGGCATCGACCTGACCGACCCGGAAGCGCGCTTGGCGCTGCATCTCGCCTGTCGGGCGGTGCAGCCGCGCTGACGCGGAGTGGTCTCACTCCTCCGGGTCGCCGTGCAGCATCCACGGGATGCCGAAGCGATCGACGAGCATGCCGAAGAGGCCGCCCCACGGGGGGACGTCCAGCGGCATCGTGATCGTCGCGCCGTCGGCGAGCTTCTCCCACACGGCGCGGGTGGTGTCCTGGGAGTTGCCGCTCAGTGACACCGAGAACCCCTGCGGCTTCTCGTAGGGAATGCCGTCGGGGGAGTCGGAGGCCATGAGCACCAGACCGCCCGGAGCATCGAGTTGGGCGTGCATGACGAGGTCCTTCTGGCTCGGATCCTGCACCATGTCGGGGAACTCTCCGAAGGTGTTGATCACCAGGTCACCGCCGAGGACGCTCTGATAGAACTCCATCGCCGTGCGGGCCTCGGTGCGGAACGAGAGATACGGGTTGAGAGCGGGCATGAAGACTCCAGGAGTGTGTGAACGGTGTCATGACCGGCACCGCTGGAACTCAGTCTGCGCTCGTATCGAGAGGGTCCGCAAGAGGGATCCGGAGCGACGGCGGCCCTAGGCCGGGAGCGCCTTGACCGCGGCGGTGAGCACCTGCGGGACCGTCGGCACACCGGTGGCCCGGAAGACTTCGGTGCCGGTGGAATCGTGGATGATCACGGTCGGTGTGAACCCGATATCCAGCTTCTCGGCAGCATCCGGATCCTGTGCGACGTCGATCTCGGTCACGGTCGCGTCGGGGAGGAATCGTGCGGCCTCGGCGAGAACGGCCCGGGTCCGGGCACAGGCGCCGCAGAACGACGATGACACCAGGGTCAGTTCCATGTGCACCTCCAGGGGGCGCCGCGCGCCACCATGGATGCAACCGTCACCTGTTCCGTGGTGTTCCCGAGAGGCGGCGGAGGTGCTCAGGCGACGGAACGCCGCACGCTCGGTCGGATCAGCCTCGAGAGGTCATCCGCGGTCGAGGCCGAAGGTGTGCTTCACGAGCGCGCGCACGTCACGGTCGAGGCCTTCGATACGGCTCCCCACGGCGTCGATGCGAGTGTTCACCGAGACGAATCGCGCATCGACGGCCTCGAACCGCGCATCGACGGCCCCGAACCGCGCGACCATCTCGGTGCGGAGCCCGCCGATCTCTGACCTCACGCCGCCGATCTCGGCTCGCAACACTCGGATGAACAGCGTCGAGACCACCGTGACCATTCCGAACATCAGCGCGATGACGGCACCGATCATGGTCCAGATCTGCGGCTCGGTCATCGTGATCACGCTCTCATTCTGGTCGGATGATCTCATCCTGCCAAGACCACGAACCTGGATGCGGCGAGTGGGGAGAAGCCTGTTCCGGAGCAATATGTGGAGAGGGACTGGATCAAGGGCACCGCTAGCGGGCGGCGAGCCATTCGGCGAAGCTCTGACGTCCGAGATCTGCGTCAGGACCGGGGAGAGCATGCCCCGCTCTCATGCCGGCCATCTGCGGCCCCGGCACGTTGAGTCTCGGTATCCATCCGCGGAATCCCCTCCGCCGCGCGAACGCACGCACCATGTCAGACAACTGCTCTTCCCGAGGGCCGGCGAGGTCACGCACGCGTCCCTGCGGATCGGCAGCGGCGAGTGCTGCGAGACGCGCGCCCACTTCGCTCGCAGCCACGGGCTGTGTGCGGGCGTTCGGGGCGATGTGCACGGGTCCCAACTTCGCCCGCGCGAACATCTGCTCCGCGAACTCATGGAACTGCGTGGCCCGCAGGATCGTCCACGGTACGCGCGACGCCTCGACGATCTTCTCCTGGGCGATCTTGCCGGCGTAATAGTCGTAGGGAATGCGGTCGATCCCGACGATCGACAGCAGCACGACCTGTCCGACTCCCGCATTCGACGCCGCTGAGACCAGGTTTCCGGTCGCGGCGGTGAAGAACTCGATGGCCGCGCTCGCCTTGAGCGTCTCGATGCTCGCGACGTCGACCACTGCGTCAGCGCCTGCCAGGGCGTCGTCCAGCCCCCGCCCGGTCACCAGGTCGACTCCCTGCGACCGGCTGAGGACGACCGCGTCGTGTCCCGCTGTGCGCACCGCCTCGACGGTGTGCCGTCCGACGGTCCCGGTTCCTCCTGCGACGGCGATCCTCATCCGTGTTCTCCTTCGTCTCGGTACATCTTCTCCGGAATCGACGATGCAGGCGACCGAAACGCGTGATGTCGGATCGCGCCGGAACGCGGCCCCGCTGCTGGGTACGATGGCGACTGTGACCACACCGACCGTGCGCCCGGGCATCGCCGAGCGACTTTCGCAGATGATCCGGATACCGACGGTCTCGGCCGAGCTCGAGGAACGCGGACCTGCGCCCTTCGAAGAGTTCGTCGCGCTGATCGCGGAGCTCTACCCGTTGACGCACGAGAAGCTGGGTCTGGAACGGCACACCGACTTCGGCCTCCTGTTCCACTGGGAGGGGAACGGTGCGACCTCCGACGAGCCCGTCGTGCTGATGGCCCACTACGACGTCGTCCCGGTCGACGAGAGCGACGACTGGACCCATCCGCCGTTCGCCGGCGTGATCGCCGACGGATCGGTGTACGGCCGCGGAGCGCTGGATGACAAGGGCCCGCTGATCGTGGTCCTCGAGGCGGTCGAGAATCTTCTCGCCGACGGGTTCGTGCCGCCCCGTGACGTGTACCTCTCCTTCGGGGGCAACGAGGAGACGTACGGGCGCGCCGCCGAGGAGATCGCGCGAGTGCTGCGCGAACGCGGGGTGGTCCCGTGGCTCGTGGTCGACGAGGGTGGTGCCGTGGTCGACGCGCCCCTGCCCTTCGTCCCCGGCCGTGCCGCGATGATCGGTGTCGGGGAGAAGGGCGTGATGACGCTCCGGCTGACGGCCCGCGGCGACGGCGGCCACGCCTCCGCTCCGCCGTCGTCGACCGCCGTCCGGCGCATCGCCACGGCCGTGGACCGACTCGGACCCACCACCTTCCGCCCGCGGGCGTCGAAGGCGATCCTGCGGATGCTGTCGCAGCTGGCCGGGCAGACTCCGGGCCCGGCTCGGCACCTGCTGCGGTTGCTGAGTTCTGCCCCGCTGCTCACCGCGCAGGTCTTCGCCGCCCTCGGCGGTGAACCCGCAGCTCTCGTGCGCACCACGGTCGCGCCGACGATGCAGTCGGGCGGTACTGCGGCGAACGTGCTGCCGTCTCAGGCATCCGCCACCGTCAACCTGCGCATCGCGCTCGGCGAGACGACGCAGCAGACGGTGTTCCGGGTACGACGGCGCATCCGTGACCCGCTCGTCACGGTCGAGGTCGTCGAAGCGAGCGAGCCGTCGCCGGAGTCACCGACGGACAACGCCCAGTTCGCGCTCCTCGCCGAAGCCCTCGACGTCGCTTTCCCCGGGGTGCCGGCGGTGCCGTATGTGATGATGGCCGCCACCGATTCGCGACACTTCCACCGGTTCTCGCCGGCTGTCTACCGCTTCGCACCGCTGGACATGTCGAACGCCCAGCGTGCCTCGATCCACGGCGTCGACGAGAGCGTCGAGATCGCCGCCCTGGAGCGGGGGGAGCGATTCCACCGGGCGCTGCTCGAACGGCTAGGGTGATCTCACCCTTCCCCCGGAGTGTGCCGGGGAACCCGAAGCAGAAGCAGGAGACGCGATGACGCGCACCCGCACCCTGGGCACCCTCGCCATCGTCGTGGGCTTCCTCGCCTTCGTGGAGTTCACGAGCGGTGTGCTGCAGGGGTACTACACCCCGATGCTCACCGACATCGCGCGCCATCTGGGGATCCACGACGCCGATGTGAACTGGCTCGAGGGGGCGCAGCTGATGCTGTCGGCGCTCGTGGTCCCGGCGTTCGCGAAGCTCGGTGACATGGTCGGCCACAAGCGGATGCTGCTGATCTCGACCGCTGTCACCGCCGCCGCCGCTCTGGTGCTGCCTTTCACCGACTCGTTCCCGGTGTTCCTCGCGGCGTGGGCGCTGATGGGGTTCTACGTGGTCTGGCTTCCGCTGGAGATCGCTCTGATCTGGTCGCGCTCGCGGCGCATGGAGGGGCGTTCCTCGATCACGGCGAAGGCAGCGGGCCTCCTCGTCGCGGCGCTCGAAGGAGGTGCGATCATCGGCGCGCTCGTGGGTGGCGCGCTCATCGATGTCCTGCCGCTCACCGTGGTGCTGCTGGTGCCTGCCGTGCTGATCGTGGTCTGCTTCTTCGTGATCCTGTTCGGGGTCAAGGAGTCGCCGGAGCCGACGGGCGGTCTCTTCGACACGGTCGGCCTCGTGCTCATCTCCCTCGCCCTCGTCTGCTTCACCGGGGGTCTCAGTCTGCTTCGGCTGGAGGGCGGCCTGACCAACCCCTGGTCCTGGGCGGTGGTGGTGCTCGGCGTCCTGCTGGTGATCCCGTTCGTCCTGTGGGAGCTCCGCGCCGACGATCCGCTGATCGATGTGCGCATGTTCCGTTCGCCGGCGCTCGGCCCCGTCTTCCTGACCGCCGGGCTCTTCGGCGTCAGCGTGCTCGGCGCGCAGGCCCCGCTGTCGACGTTCGCGCGTACCGATCCGACGGTCTACGGCTACGGTCTCGGCACGAGCGGCTTCGCGACCTCGCTGATCATCGGCGTGTATCTGATCGCCATGATCGCGGGGGCTCTCCTGTTCCCGACCGTCGCCCGGCGGGCCACGCCGCGCCTGACGCTGATGGGTGCGTCCGTGCTGGTCGGCATCGGGTTCCTCCTCTTCCTTCCGTTCCACGACACGTACGCGCAGGTCATCACGAACATGGTCGTTGTCGGACTCGGCTCGGGAGCGCTGGTCGCCGCGCTCCCCGCCGCTGCCGCATCGGCCGCTCCGGCCACGCAGACCGGTGTCGCGACGGGGCTCACCAACTCGGTGAAGACCGTCGGCGGCGCGATCGCCTCGTGCGTGTTCGGCATCGCGCTCCTGCATGGGGTCGCGAGCACGGCAGGCGCGAGTGAGGGAACGGCCGGCTCGCTCGCGGGCTACTTCACGGTGTGGATCGTCTGCGGGGTGACCGCCCTCGTGGCCGCGGTGATCCTCGTGTTCGTCCCGAAGACCGCGTTCACCGACCGATCTGTCGAGACCGAGGCGGCCTCGGCCCTCTGACGCTCAGGCGCGCAGCCCGAGTGCGTGCACGATCTGCGGCCACGCGAGGGCACCGAGTTCTGCGTCAGCCGATGGTGAGCCTCCTCGTGCCATCGTCACTCCACCGGTGGCGATCGACTCGCCGGGCAGGATCATCCGGTGCCCGGCGGGGGAGTGCGTGATCAGCGTCGTCTCCCGTCCGTTCGCTCTGCGGCGCTCGACGACCTCGGCGGCGAACCGGTCGCTCGGCCAGACACGGTCGTCGCCTCCCGCGATGAGCACGACGACGCCGCGGATGCTCTCTGAGCGGATCGTGGCGGCTGCAGTGGCGTCAGGAGCGCGATCGAGGCTCGACTGGTACAGGGACCGGTACTCGGGCGGTTCGGTCGACGGCGACCACGACGAGTCGAACGGGACAGCCGGGAGCGGAGCCCCCTGCCAGGTCCAGTGCGACGACCAGTCCCCGTCGGCGAACCCCGCCCAGACGACGGATGCCGGTGCGACCGCGACCGTCGCGTCGACCGGGTGAAGGGACGCGGTGACCAGGGCAGCCTCCGCACCGAACGACGTTCCGAAGATCGCGACGCGGTCGGCATCGTGCCGCAGGAGGTCCAGCTGATCCGTGAACAGCTCGATCGGCACTTCGTGGGGTGAGGGGCGCTGACCCGCACCCCCGAACCAGCGGATGGCGCGGACCCGGGCCCCGTGCCGTGCGAACAGGTCGGCCCGTTCTGCCTCCACGCGCCCACTCGACCCCGCGAGGAGCAGGATCGCGGTGCCGTTGGGCACTTCCGGATAGGCGTCATACCGGTCGGGTGGGGCGACGGAAGCGTGGTCTCGAAGCGTCGTCATCCGTCGCGGTCGAGACCGAACGTGCGCTTCACGATCGCCTGCACGTCGCGGTCGAGCCCGTCGATGCGGGTGTTCACGGCATCGAATCGTGCGTTCATCTCGGTGCGCAGACCGCCGATCTGCCCGTTCATCTCGGTGCGCAGACCGCCGATCTCACTGCGGATGATCCGGACGAACAGGGTCGAGACGACCGTGAGCGTGCTGAACATCAGCACGGTGAACGATCCGATCATCGTCCAGATCTGCGCGTCATTCATGAATCCCACTTCCTCATCGTCGCATCGATTCGGCAAGCCTGCCAGAGCACGGGAGCCGAAGATATCGGTCGCGCACGAGAGGGGGAGAACCCGGCCTCTGACGTGTCGGAGCAGGAGAAGACGATCCGCCCGCGGATCTCGCGGGGAACTCGCGGGGAAGAGGTGGAGAGGAGACCGGGCGGTGGGATCCCACCGCCCGGTCCTGCTCAGTCGCCCTTCACGTTGACGATCTGCCGCAGCGTGTGCCGGATCGATACGAGTCCGGCGGCATCCGCCATCACCTGGTCGATCGGCTTGTACGCCTGCGGGATCTCGTCGATGAAGGCATCGGTGTCACGGAACTCGATGCCCGTCATCGCCTCTCGCAGCTGGTCGTGCGTGAAGGTCCGCCGCGCCGCCGAGCGGGAGTACTCCCGTCCGGCACCGTGCGGGGAGGAGTTCAGCGACTGCGGGTCGCCGAGCCCTTCCACCACGTACGAGGCGGTCCCCATCGACCCGGGGATGAGGCCCGGTCGACCGGCGTCCGCCTGGATGGCGCCCTTCCGTGACACCCACACCTGCTTCCCGTAGTGCTTCTCCGACTCGGTGAAGTTGTGGTGGCAGTTGATGCGCTCCTGTTCGTCGACCGGGGTTCCGAGGAACTCCGACACCTGCCGGATGACGCGATCCATCATCTCCTCCCGGTTCAGCAGCGCGAAGTGCTGGGCCCACCGCAGCTCCCGGATGTAGCGGGTGAACTCCGGTGTGCCCTCGACCAGGTATGCCAGGTCGGGGTCGGGAAGGTCGATCCACCACTGCCTCGCCAGCCGCTGGGCGACGGCGATGTGGTGCCCGGCGATCTTGTTGCCGACGCCTCGCGAGCCCGAGTGCAGGAACAGCCAGACCCGATCGAGCTCATCGACCGACACCTCGATGAAGTGGTTGCCTGAACCGAGCGTGCCCAACTGCCGACGCCAGTTCCCGGCGTACTGCGCCGGGTCGAAGCCGTTCTTCTCGGCGAGCTGCTCCAGCTCGGTGATGCGCGGTTCCGCGGTGGCCACGACCTTGCGGTTGTACCGGCCGGCCGACAGGGGGATGGCGCGCTCGATCTGCTCCCGGAGGTCGGCGAGCCGACGACCGTCGACGTCGCTCCTCGTGAACGGCGTACGAACGGCGATCATCCCGCAGCCGATGTCGACGCCGACGGCGGCGGGGATGATCGCGCCGAGCGTCGGGATGACCGAGCCGACCGTCGCCCCCTTGCCGAGGTGCGCGTCCGGCATCAGTGCCAGGTGCGGGTGGATGAACGGCATGCGGGCCGTGGTGTGCGCCTGAGCGAGTGTCTTCTCGTCGATCAGGGACGCCCACGACAGCAGCCGTGCGGAGAGCCTCTCCATGATTCCTTTCCTTGTGGTGATGTTCAGCCACAGGTCAGAGGAGTCTCCAACGGAAAACGCCCCGGACCTGACGGTACGGGGCGTTGCGAGAGCGGATGCTGTCACACGGCGCGTGCCGGAGGGTACGACTCGTAGCGGTCATTGCGCTTCTGCTGAAGCGGCAACACCGCTGCCTGGGGAAGGTTCCGCTGCGCGGTCATCCGTCGTGCTCCTCGGCTGGTGTGCTGCGCCGATCGGCACAGCTTTGCCACACTAGGGCGCGACACGCCCGGGAGTCAAGTTGTCTCACGGGGCGGGTTGTGCATGAACTCGACCCGGATGCCGTCCGCGTCCTCGACGAACGCGGCGTAGTAGCTCTCCGAGTAGCGCGGATACTCCTTGGGCTCGCGGACGGCTGTCCAGCCGGCGTCGACCGCGACCGCGTGCAGGCGGTCGACCTGCTCGCGCGTCGGTACCGCGAAGGCGATGTGCTGCCAGCCGATGCGGCCATGCTGATGCGGAGCGGAGTCCTCATCCCAGGTGTAGAGGATGATCTCGGTCTCGTCGCCGTTGTTCCATGAGATCGAATGATCGTTCGCGCCCCCGCTCTGATATCCGAGAGCGGTGAGCACGGGGTGGAACTGCGCCCGTCCGCGCTCGAGGTCGGCGACGGTGATGCCCAGATGATCCAGAAGAGCCATGGGTCGAGTCTTCCAGTAACCGCCGACGTCGTACTAGTGCGGGGCGTGGTATTCGGCTTCGCCGCGCTTCCAGTAACCCTTCACGACGGCTTTCGCGGTGTCGACGCTCCAGCGCTCGAGCAGCGCTCGGCCAGGCTTCACGATCGACTGCTCGGCGGCGATGAAGACGAACGGGTCGGCACCGATCGCGTGCTCGGCGGTCAGCCCCTCGAGGAAGGCGATGAGGGCGGAACCGGAGGGCGCCTCGCCACGATGCAGCCACTCGATGTCGACGGGCGCGTCGATGTCGACCTCTCGGCCGGGGTTCACGGTCTCGATCACGATGCGTGCGGGCGTGCCGTCGGGGATCAGTGCGGCGAAGCGACGGATCGCCGGAATAGCGGTTTCGTCGCCCACGAGCAGCCACGAGCCGGGCTCACCCGACAGAACTGCCGCTCCGCGGGGACCGCCGACACCGATCGTCGATCCGAGCGGTGCCGTCGCCGCCCACGGCGCGGCGACGCCCTGGTCACCGTGCACGGCGAACTCGACGTCGAGCCAGTCCTCGCCCCAGGCGAGCGGTGTGTATTCGCGGCTGGGTGACGCTCGGAGCTCCTCGACGGATTCGGTGGGGCCCGCGGGGAAGAACAGGCGCATGTGGTCGTCGGAGCCGGGAGAGTCGAAGCCGGCGAGATCGGAGCCCGTCAGGCGCACACGCACGAAGTCGGGGGCCAGCCACTCGCGGGCGCTCAAGGTGACGTTGCGGAAGCGCAGCTCGAGGCCGCGACGCTCGATCGAGAAACCGGATTTCGTATCGCTCATAAAGTAAGGCTAACCTAAATGTGCCGAGGGGAGTCGCCCTCCACTCTCGGCTTCCGGCGCCGCAGCGTGCGCATCGATCCCGCAGAACAGGAGTCTCTCCATGTCCGTGCCCAGAACCCTCACCGCCACGAGCGCCGCTCTCGTCGGCCTCCTCGCCCTCGCCGGCTGCACCTCCGGCGGCTCGGCGGAACCGGAGAAGACCGAACCCGCAGCAGCGACCGTCACGATCGAGGACAACACCGGCACGCACGAGATCGCGACGCCTCCCACATCCGTCGTCGCGCTCGACAACCGCACCTTCCAGACGCTTTCCGACTGGGACGTCGAGCTCTCCGCCGGGGCCGTCGCGCTCATGCCGGAGACCGTGTCGTACGTGAAGGACGACGCGATCGTCGACATCGGACTGCACAGCGAGCCCGACCTCGAAGCGGTCGTCGCCGTCGAGCCTGACCTGATCATCAGCGGCCAGCGGTTCACTCAGCACAACGCCGCGATCGCCGATCTGGTCCCCGACGCCACGATCGTCGACCTCGAGCCGCGCGAAGGTGAGCCCTTCGGAGACGAGCTCAAGCGCCAGGTCACCGTCCTCGGCGAGATCTTCGGCAAGCAGGACGAAGCCAAGAAGCTCGTGGACGACTTCGACGCCGCTGTCGAGCGCGCCAAGGCGGCGTACGACGATGCCGACACCGTCATGGCCGTGAACACCTCCGGCGGACAGATCGGCTACCTCGCCCCGACCGTCGGACGCTCGCTCGGACCGATCTACGACATGCTCGGCTTGACCCCCGCGCTCGAGGTCGACGACGCGACCGACGACCACCAGGGCGATGACATCTCGGTCGAGGCGATCGCCGCCTCGAACCCCGACTGGATCCTCGTGCTCGACCGTGACGCCGTCTTCGCGGCCGACACCCCCGACTACGTGCAGGCCGCGGAGATCCTGGAGAGCTCCGAGGCGCTCGCCGGCGTCACCGCTGTGAAGCAGAAGCAGATCGTGTACATGCCCACCGACACGTACCTGAACGAGAGCATCCAGACGTACACGACGTTCCTCGACGACCTCGCCGACGCCCTCGAGAAGAGCGCGAAGAACTGAGGTACGGCGGCGGCATCCGGACGATCCGGGTGCCGCCGCCCCATCATCATGGTCTCCACCGACATCGCTCCGCCGCCCCGCTACGCCGGGCGGCTCTTCGACGTGAAACTGCTCATCGGCGTGCTGATCGTCGTCGTCCTGCTCGCGATCTCGCTCTTCACGGGTGTGTACGACGTCACCGGCGCGGACGACGGCGCGCAGATGTTCCAGATCACCCGAGTGCCCCGCACGATCGCCCTGGTCCTCGCCGGCGCCTCGATGGCCATGGCGGGCCTCGTCATGCAGCTGCTCACCCAGAACCGCTTCGTCGAACCGACGACCACCGGCACCACCGAATGGGCCGGCCTCGGGCTCCTGATGGTCATGATCCTCGTGCCGCAGCCGTCGCTTCCCCTCCGGATGGCCGGCGCGGTGCTCGCAGCGTTCATCGGCACGATGGTGTTCTTCGCGTTCCTGCGCCGGGTGGCACTCAAGTCGTCCCTGATCGTCCCGATCGTCGGCATCATGCTCGGGGCCGTGGTCGGCGCATTGTCGACGTACCTCGCGCTGGCCACCAACTCGCTGCAGATCATCGGCGTCTGGTTCGCGGGCAGCTTCACCTCGGTGATGCGAGGTCAGTACGAGATGCTCTGGATCGTGGCTGTCATCGGGGTGATCGTCTTCATCGTCGCCGATCGGCTGACCATCGCGGGGCTCGGCGAGGAAGTGGCCACCAACGTCGGCGTGAACTACAACAGGATCATCCTGCTCGGGACGGTGCTGATCGCGGTCACCACCGGCGTCGTCACCGTCGTCGTCGGCAATCTGCCCTTCCTGGGGCTGATCGTGCCGAACATCGTCTCGATGGTGCGCGGCGACGATCTGCGCAGCAATCTTCCGTGGGTGTGCCTGCTCGGCATAGCGATCGTCACCGTGTGCGACATCATCGGACGCACGATCATCATGCCGTTCGAAGTGCCGGTGTCGCTGATCCTCGGGGTGGTCGGCGCCGTGGTGTTCGTCCTTCTCCTGCTCAGGCAGCGTCGACGTGGCTAGCGGGGGGACGGGCGACGTGGCGACCGCCGGTGCGCTCCGGTCGGCGGGCTCGTTCACGACCCCAGGTGCGCGCCGGCGTTACGCCGTGGTGCTCGGGATCCTCCTGGTCCTCGCGGCAGGGTCGGGCTTCGGTCTGCTCGCCTGGGCGAATCCGATGCCGGTCGGCTCCACCGGGTTCTGGCGGATCGCGCAGCATCGCGCCACCGACGTCACGGTGATGGCCCTCGTCGCGGTCGCTCAGGCCGTCGCCACGGTGAGCTTCCAGACCGTCACCAACAACCGCATCATCACGCCGTCGATCATGGGGTTCGAATCGCTCTATCGAGTCGTGCAGACCTCGACCGTGTACCTGTTCGGAGTGGCAGGGATCGTGGCGATCCAGGGAATCGGGCAGTTCGCGATCCAGGTCGCGATCATGGTCGGTCTCGCCGTCGCCCTCTACGGTTGGCTGTTGTCCGGACGCTACGGCAATCTGCAGATCATGCTCCTGGTGGGCATCGTGATCGGAGGCGGCCTCGGGGCGATCGCGACGTTCATGCAGCGCCTGCTCACACCCAGTGAGTTCGACGTGCTCGCCGCGCGTCTGTTCGGCAACGTGTCCAATGCCGACCCCTCGTACCTCCCGCTGGCGATCCCGCTGGTCGTCGCGGCGTCTGCGTTGCTGTGGCTCCGTTCGCGCCGGCTCAACCTCATGGCACTCGGCCCGGACGCTGCGCGCTCCCTCGGCGTCGATCATCGCCGCGAACTGTTCATCGTGCTGTTCCTCGTCGCCGTGTTGATGGCCACCTCCACCGCGCTGGTGGGACCGATGACGTTCCTCGGCTTCCTGGTGGCGACGCTCGCCTACCAGTTCGCCGACACGCACGACCATCGGCTGATCTTCCCCGTCGCGGTGCTCACGGCCTTCACGATCCTGGCCGGGGCCTACTTCGTGATGAAGAACATCTTCTACGCGCAGGGGATGGTGTCGATCCTGATCGAGCTCGTCGGCGGCACCGTGTTCCTCATCGTCATCCTCAGAAAGGGCAGACTGTGATCGCTCTCGACGGCGTCCGCCGCGAATACAGCAGCGAGGTCGCGATCGGCCCCGTCGACCTCGAGATCCCCGCCGGCGGAATCACCGCCCTGATCGGTCCGAACGGCGCGGGCAAGTCGACGCTGCTCACGATGATCGGGCGTCTGACCGGGATGGATGCCGGTGCCATCGAGATCGCGGGGCTCGACGTGGCCTCGACGAGATCGAAGGATCTGGCGAGGGTGGTGTCGATCCTCCGTCAGGAGAATCACTTCGTCACCCGCCTCACCGTTCGCCAGCTGGTCGGTTTCGGGCGCTTCCCGCACTCGAAGGGCAGGCTGAACCGGGCCGACGAGGAGATCATCAGTCAGGCGATCGACTTCCTCGACCTCGGCGCTCTGGAGGGGCGCTACCTGGACGAGCTCTCCGGCGGGCAGCGTCAGCGCGCCTATGTCGCCATGGTCCTCGCCCAGGACACCGAGTTCGTGCTGCTGGACGAGCCACTGAACAACCTCGACATGCGGCACGCCGTGCAGATGATGAAGCATCTGCGCCGGGCCGCGGAGGAACTCGGGCGCACCATCGTGATCGTGCTGCACGACATCAACTTCGCCGGGCACTACGCCGACCACATCTGCGCGATGAAAGACGGTGCGGTCGTGGAGTTCGGCTCGCCGGCGGCGATCATGACGGACGACGTGCTCACGCGGGTGTTCGACACCCCGGTGCGGGTGGTCGACGGACCGTCGGGCCCGCTCGCCGTCTACTACTGAGTCGGGGCGACCACTCAGAGCTCGATGCCGTGGTCCTCGTCGTTGACCCCGGCGTTGTTGCCGCGGCGCGACTCGTATCCGAGGAACCAGCCGAGCCACACGATGGCCGCGAGCAGGACGCCGAGCCAGACGTTCTGGAAGATCAGCCCGATCACGACGCCGACGATCAGCAGGCCGACGGTGACGAGGATGCGCAGCATGGAACGGGACATGGCACCAGCTTAGGTGCCGACATCAGCGGCGGCGATGGTCTTCGGGTGCGAGACGAGGCCCCCGGCGCGGTTCCTGCACACCACTCGCATGGATGAGGCGGACGACGCGTTGTCGCTGTCCGGCCCACGGCGCGAGGAGCTCGATCATCCCGGTGTCATCGGTGCGTGCACCCGTCAGCGCGTGGCCGACCTCATGGGCGAGGTGGTAGTCGCCGATACTGACCGCGTCCGGATCCCCGAGAGCGCGGATGCGCGTCTCCGCCGACGTCCAGACCCCCACGCCGGGAAGGCTCGTGAGCACGCGGTCTCGGTCATCTCCCGAGGCGGCGGCTCTGACGGCTCGGGAGATGCGATCTCCGCGCTCGGCCGCACGCACGATGGTGCGCGACTGGGGCGGCTCGACGCCGGCACGATGCCAGGCCCAGGACGGGATGCGATGCCACTGGTCGGGGGATGGCGCGGCGAACATCGGCCGCGGGGTGGGACCGGGAGCGGGTGCTCCGAACCGCGAGATCAGCCAGCGCCACGCGCCGAAAGCCTGCATGCCGGTCACCTTCTGCTCGATGATCGCGCACGCGAGCGCATCGAACACCTCGTCGGTACGCGTCAGACGCAGCCCCGGGTGGCGTCGTGCGGTGTCGGCGATGAGCGGGTGCAGGGAAGGATCGAAGTCGGAGGCGTCGTCGTGGGCACCGCAGAGCGCGGGCACCAGATCGAGGGCGATGCCCGATCCCGGGCCCCACGCGGTCGCGTGGACCTCGCCGCCGAGCATGCGCAGAGCGAGGGTCGTCGGTCCGAGGGGTGTGCGCAACGCGCGCCAGATGACGGTTCCGTCGATGACCATCGTCGGGTCGTTGCGACCGCGGCGGAGCATGCCGACCGTTCGGTGGAGATCGAGCTCGTGCGGCGGGCGGTAGACGGTCTCCTGAGCAGTGTCCGCGGGGGCGGCGTCCGCCGAGGCGGAGCGCGCTGTCAGGGTCATGCGCCCACCCTACGCGCAGCTGCTGACACCGGCTCCCGGCGACTCAGAAGCGGTCGGGCGAGGGGGTTCCGTGGCCGTAGCGGATGACGACGTCGGCGTGGCGGTCGAAGCGGTAGCCGATGCCGCGCACGGTGCGGACGATGTCCTCATAGCGACCCAGCTTCGCGCGCAGGCGGCGCACGTGCACGTCGATCGTGCGCTCACCGGGCGTCTCGTCGTCCTGGGCCTGCCAGAGCGCGGAGACCAGCTCGCTGCGTTCGATCGTGCGCCCCTCGCGGAGCACGAGGTACTGCAGCAGCTCGAACTCCTTGTATGTGAAGGCGGCGGACTCGCCGTCGATCAGCACGCGCTTGCGGGAGATGTCGACGGTGACGCCCGTCTCCTCGTCCGTGGTGTCCTCTTCCGCAGCGGCCTTGGTGCGCGCGATGGCACCGGGCTCCTGCAGAGCGAGACGGACCACGTCGAGGTCGCGGCCGCCCGATCCGTGCGGGGCGAGAGCGACCGTGGCGTGCGTCTCGGCTCCCGGGGCGAGCTCGGCGAGGGTGCGGCGCAGCGCGTCGACGAGAAGGGGGAGGCTGACGCCGGCTTCGGCGGCCTTGATCTCGTCCAGCCCGACGTAGAGGGCGAAGCCACGGGGTGAGCGCACGGCGGGAAGATCGGCTCCTGCGGCGGACAGGGGCGCGGCGGCTTCGTGCTGCGTGCGGATCGCGGCGGTGGTGGCGGGACGCTCGAGAAGTGCGGTGTTCGACATGATGATGAAGTCCTCAGGACGTGAGCCCGGATCGAGCGGGGCTCTGATGCGTTGCATGAATGACCGGCGGAGCCGGGAAGCGAGCAAGGGTGGATGCTCGGAGACGCTGACCTCGCAGATCGCGAGGAGTTCAGGTCAGGCGGGGTGGCTGTTCGTTCAGCGACACATTCGGCAACACATGCCAACGCGACCGGGCATCATCATCCCGGCAGTCCTGTTCGCCTCCTGGGCGGACAAAGGGCGTGCGTTGGTGGTCATGGGGGGATTATGTCCGATCGTGACGCCCCATGTCAAAACGCCCGGCGGCTCCGGGCGGGCGTAACGTGGTTCGAATGACGATCTCGCACACCGTCGGAGGCTTCATCCTGACCGACGAGAAGGACGCTTCGCGCTACACGCTCATGCGCGACGGGACGCTCGTGAGTGTTCTGGACTACCGGGACGACGGGCGCACCATCGCGCTCACCCGAGCCTTCACGATCCCGACTTTCCGGGGCAACGGCTACGCGGGAAAGGTCGTCGAGGGTGCGGTGGCCGACATCGAGGAGCGCGGTGATCGCAAGGTCGATGCCGTGTGCTGGTACGTGGCCGACTGGTTCACCGCGCACCCGGAGCACTCGGGTCTGCTGCGCTCCCGCTGACTCCCCGGTCATATGACGAACTGTTACGGTCGCTCCCTGCGAGGATGAGCTCATGAAACTCGCCGAGGCCCTCACCGCACGCGCCGACCTGCAGCGCCGCATCGAGCAGCTGCGGGCGCGTATCGTCGCGAACGCCCGCTACCAGGAGGGCGAGGAACCGGCGGAGGACGCGGCCGCGCTGATCGTCGAGGCCGATGCCGCGCTCACGCAGCTGCGCGATCTCATCCGCCGCATCAACGCCACCAACGCGCGCCTCGACCTGGGGGCGGACGGCACCATGACCGATGCGCTCGCCGCCCGTGATGTCCTGCGCCTGCGGCATTCGGTGCTGACCGATGCCGCGACCGCCGCCTCGGGGGCCAACGACCAGTTCCTCCGCCAGATGAGGTCGGAGCTGCGTCAGGTCTCCGCGCTGCCCGTCGCGCCGCTGCGCTCCCGTGCCGACGCCGTGGCTCAGGAGCTGCGCGAGCTCGACAATCGGATCCAGCAGGCGAACTGGTCGAACGACCTCGAGGAGGAGAGCGGAAGTCGGTAGTCACGACGAGGCGGGCACAACCCTCAGCCGGCGGGGCAAGCCGGCACCTGTCGGGCGGAGGGCAGCCCAGATATCGCATCGCGCAGCCCCGCACGCCGCACAGGTGAAGGTGCACACGGCATCTCGCATCACCGCGTGCCGATCATCGTGACGAGGGTGGGTCAGGGGACCTTCCGCTTCCTCCTCCGCAGGGCGTGAGAGCGGTGCTGCGGCACGCCTCGGATGAAATGTCGGAGGGGGTTCGTACGGTGTGAGTATGCGCATCCTGCACACCTCCGACTGGCACATCGGCCGGACGTTCCATGGCAACTCGACCATGGACGCCCTCGCCGAGGTGCTCGGGGCGCTCACCGCGCAGGTTCGCGAGAACGCGGTCGACGTCGTCGTCGTCGCGGGAGACGTCTTCGACTCCGCCACGCCCTCCGGAACCGCATACACCCTGCTCGGCGATGCGCTGGTGGCGCTGCATGAGACAGGGGCGCGGGTGATCGTGACCAGCGGCAACCACGATTCTGCCGCGCGCCTCGGCTTCCAGGCGCGGCTGCTCCGCGAGGGCATCCACGTGCTGACCGACCCGCTCGCGGTGGGAGCGCCTGTGACCGTCAACGATGCGCTCGGGCCCGTGCACTTCTTCGGCATTCCCTACCTCGAACCCGCCATCGTGCGACAGCACTGGCCCGATGGTGACAGCTCCGGGCGCCCGTTGCGCACGCAAGCGCAGACCATGGCTCACGCGATGCACCTGGTCCGCGCCGGCATGGAACAGCACCCGGGGCGCTCGGTCGCGATCGCGCACTGCTTCGCCGCCGGTGTCGACGCCACCGCCGGGCTCGAACGCGAGGTGCGTCAGGGCGGCCTCGACGTCGTGCCGCTGAGCGTCTTCGACGGTCCTGACTACGTGGCGCTCGGCCACATCCACGGGCGTCAGCAGCTCAGCGATCGGGTGCGCTACGCGGGCGCTCCTCTGCACTACAGCTTCGGCGAGCAGCACAAGCCCCGCGGTTCCTGGCTCGTCGACATCGATGCCGAGGGTCTCTCCGGAGTCGAATGGTTGGAGCTGCCGGTGCCGCGCCGCCTCGTCACACTCACGGGCGCGCTCGACGATCTCCTGTCGACCGAACTGGTCGCAGAACACGCGGGCGACTGGGTCTGTGCCGTCTACACCGACGCCGTGCCGCAGACAGAGCCGATGCGGCGTCTTCGCGAGAGCTACCCGTACTGCGCCATGGTGCAGCACCAGCCCTCGGTCACCGCCGAGGCGGACGAGCGCTCCTATGTGCAGCGTCTGCGCACCGCGGTCACCGATGCCGACCGCATCGAGGCCTTCCTCGAGCACGTCAGGGCGGGGCACGGAGCGACGGAGGCGGAGGGCGAGCTGATCCGCGCGGTGCTCGACGAGCGAGTTCGTGCCGAGGCTCTCGTCTAGATGCGTCTTCATCGCCTGGAGGTCGAGGGGTTCGGCCCCTTCCGGTCACGTCAGATCGTCGACTTCGACGCGTTCGCCGACGACGGCATCTTCCTGATCGCCGGACGGACGGGGGCGGGCAAATCCAGCATCCTCGACGCCGTCTGCTTCGGGCTCTACGGCGGAGTGCCGCGCTACGACGGTGGCGAGAAGCGGCTGCGGAGCGACCACTGCGAGCCCGACGATCCCTCCGAGGTCGTCGTCGAATTCAGCACGCCGACCGGCCGCTTCCGGGTGACCCGGTCGCCCGAGTATCTGCGCCCGGCCAAGCGCGGGGGAGGGATGACCAAGCAGGCCTCGGCCGTCGCCCTCGACGAGTGGACGGATGTCGGGTGGATCGGTCGTGCGGCGCGGGCCGTCGATGTCGCCGGAGAGCTCGACGAGATCCTGCAGCTCAGCCGTGAGCAGTTCCTGCAGGTGATCCTGCTCGCGCAGAACCGGTTCTCGGAGTTCCTCCTCGCGGGCAGTCGAGACCGCCAGGCGCTTCTGCGCCGCCTGTTCGGCACCCAGCGGTTCGAAGATGTGCAGGCGCGGTTCGATGAGCGTCGTCGTGTGGCCGAGCACGCTCTGGGCGCCCGGCTCGCGACGGTCGAGGCCCGCGTCGAGGAGGCTGAGCGGCTGGTGTCCGCCGATGGCCTGTCAGGAGAGGGCGATGAGACCCCGCCCGAGACGGTTCGCGCCCCGTCTTCGATCGAAGATCGACTCGACGCCCTCCGACGTGCGAAGGCCCGCGCCGACTACCGCGCAGAGCGTCGAGCATCCGAGCAGGTCGACGCGGAGAAGCGGTCGGCCGCAGCCGACGAGTCTCTCGCCGTGGCGCGGGACGAGCAGCGGGCGCAGCGCGAGCGCGACCGCGCGAGGTCGGCGCTCGAACGACTCGAGGCCGAAGCGCCCCTGATCGACGATGCCCGCGCAGAGCTCGCTGCGGCCCGAGCCGCGGAGGCACTGCGGTCGACGATCGCCGCAGTGGCGCGCGCGCATTCCGCGCTCGCGGTCGCCTCCCGAGACGAACAGGACGCCCACGCGGCGGGCGAGGCGCTCGGTCTCGACGTGGACGGCGACCTCGAGGCCTGGACGGCGGCGGCGACCAGAGAGAGCGGTGCCTGGCAACGCGCGCGAGAACTCGAGGAGAGCGCGCCGACGCTCGACGCCGAAGTCCGCGCAGCGGAGGAGGCGGTCGTGGCAGCGACCGCGCGCATCGAAGCTGCGAACGTGAGGCGTGCCGCGCTTCCCGACGAGATCGCCGCGTTGCACACGCTGCGCGACGAGACCCGTCGCCTCGCCGATCGGGGGGAAGACCGGCAGGCCGCGCAGCAGGCGGCAGAGCTACGCCTCACGGCGGCGCACGAGGTGGAACGGCTGCGAATCGCCGAGATCTCCCTCGAGCAGGAGCTCTCGCAGGCCACCGCGCTGCACGCGGATACGCAGTCAGCTCTGGCGCGACTACGTCAGCGACGAGCCGACGGCATGGCCGGAGAGCTCGCCTCGACGCTCCGCGACGAGCACCCCTGTCCGGTCTGCGGCTCGCTCGATCATCCGGCGCCGGCCACGCATTCGGATCCGGTCTCGCCCGAAGACATCGCCGCCGCAGAGGGCGCGCGAGATGCCGCATCGCAGAAGGAGCGTGATCTGGCGTCGAGCTCCTCGACGTTGCGCGCCGAACTCGCCGCCGTCACCGCCCGCGCCGACGGTCGGGAGGTCGAACAGGCCGAGAGCGATTACGCCGAGGCCGCTGCGACACTCTCGAGCAGCCGTGCCGCCGCCGAGACGCTGAAGACGCTCGACGGTCGCATGGACGAACTCGTCGCCCGTGTCGAACTCCTCGACGCCGAGCGGGAAGACGATGCCAGGGCTCTCGCAGAACTGCGCGAACGGCATGCGCTCCTCCGCCAGCGCAGCGCGGAGGCACACGAGCTGATCGCCGAGGCGCGGGGCGGTTTCGACACGGTTGCCGCACGGATGTCCGACACCGAGGCGAAGATCGCCGCGGCGCGCGCCGTGATCCATGCCATCTCGGAGCGGGCACGCAGGGTCGAAGCTCTCGCCGAAGCCGAGGCGGAGCGCGAGGCCGCGCTCGCAGACTCCGTGTTCGATGACGTGGCGGCGGCGGAAGACGCTCTGCGCTCGGCCACAGAGCAGGAGGCGCTCGACACGCGGATCGCGCAGCATGCGGTGCAACGAGAGAAGGAACGGGCCATCCTGTTCGACCTCGAGTTGCGCACGCTGCCGGAAGAGCCGATAGACCTCGCGCCGGCCGAGCAGGCATCGGCGGACGCGCGCAGCGTCTGGACGCGCGCGGTCGACGAAGCCGCCAGAGCCGCGGGAACCGCAGAGCGGCTCGGAGGGCTGATCGACTCGGCTTCGGACGAGCAGGCTCGCACCGCCGACGATGCCGCGGAGTTCGAGGTGCTGCAGAACCTCGCCGACACGATCGCGGGGCGAGGTGCCAACACCCGCAAGATGACGCTGGAGACGTTCGTGCTGGCCGCGGAGCTCGAGGAGATCGTCGAGGCGGCCAACCGTCGACTGCACGACATGTCCGCCGGTCGGTATCAGCTGCAGCACTCCGATGCGCTCGCTGCCCGCGGGGCGGCATCCGGACTCGGCATCGTGGTCTTCGACGCCTTCACCGGGCAGACCAGGCCGCCGCAGTCGCTGTCAGGGGGCGAGACGTTCCTCACATCGCTCGCCCTCGCCCTCGGACTGGCCGAGGTCGTGACCGCGCGCGCGGGCGGCATCCGTCTCGACACGCTCTTCATCGACGAAGGATTCGGTTCCCTCGACGGCGACACGCTCGATGTCGCCATGCGAACTCTCGACGAACTACGGCAGGGGGGCCGCACCGTCGGAGTGATCAGTCACGTCGAGGCCATGCAGGAGCAGATCCCCGCCCAGCTCACGGTGCGCGCACTGCCGAACGGACCCAGCGTCATCGAGGCGCGCTGACCCGAGACCGAGGCTGACGCGAGCGCGGGAGGGCGCCCCCTTCGTCAGACGCCGTACTCGCTGCGGATGAAGTCGCGCAGCTGCACGCTGCATCGTGCGACGGCCTCGCGCCAATCCATCAGCGCACCGTCCTCAGCCTGATCGGAGACGGCGCGGAACACGCGGATCGGCACATCGAACTGTGCGGCGACCCAGATGAAGGCGTACGTCTCCATGTCGACCAGGGCCGCCCCCGACGGACGGATCACGGCGGTGACTTCGGCGTCCTCCACGAAGTGGTCACCGGTGGCGATCAGAACACCTTCCCTTCCGGTGCTGACGCGCGCCGGAAGGGAGACGTGCTGGCCACGGACGCCGTCGAGGTCGGTCACGTCGTGCTGGAATGCGGTTCCGACCTCATGCACGGTCGCCTCGAGAGCGGGGTCGATCGCGCCCGCCGTGCCCACGACCACGATCTCGTCGTAGACCCGGGCATCGAGCGCGCGGGTGAGCGCATACGTCGCCGGCAGCTTGCCGGGGCCGGTCACGAGTCGGTCGAAGCCGTCCAGCTCTTCCGGGAAGGCGGACAGTTCGGAATCAAGGGCAGCGACGAGGAGCTTCACCGCCCCATTCTCTCAGGACTTCACTGGCAGGAACGTGCGAACGCCGCGGCGTCACCCGTGCGTAACACAGAGGGGCGATACTGATTCGAGGACAAGACGGAGGATGACATGTCGTTGCAGCAGCAGATCTCTGAAGACCTCGGCGTCCGGCCGGAGATCGACCCGGAAGCCGAGGTCGAGCGCCGGGTCGGGTTCCTCGTCGAGTACCTTCGCTCGACCGGCGCGAAGGGCTTCGTGCTCGGCATCTCCGGTGGGCAGGACTCCACGCTGGCCGGACGCCTTGCACAGCTCGCGGTCGAACGGGTGCGGTCCGAGGGAGGCGAGGCGAAGTTCCTCGCCGTGCGTCTGCCCTACCGCGTGCAGCACGACGCGGCAGACGCCGAGGCCGCCCTCGAGTTCATCGCACCCGACTCCTCGGTCGAGGTCAACATCCAGAACGGTGTCGACGGGGTCGAGGAGGACATCGAGTTCGCGGTCACGAGCGACATCAGCGACTTCAACCGCGGCAACATCAAGGCCCGCGTCCGCATGGTCACGCAGTACGCACTCGCCGGCCACGACGGGATGCTCGTCATCGGCACCGATCACGCCGCCGAGGCCGTGACCGGCTTCTACACGAAGTTCGGCGACGGTGCGGCTGACGTCCTGCCGTTGTCGGGGTTGAGCAAACGGCAGGGGCGTTCACTGCTGCAGTTCCTCGGTGCTTCGGACCGCCTCGCGTTCAAGGTGCCGACCGCCGACCTGCTCGACGGCCAGCCCGGCCGTGCCGACGAGGACGAGCTGGGTCTCACCTACGAGCAGATCGACGACTTCCTGGAAGGGCGCGACGTCGAGCCCGAGGTCGCCGGCCGCATCGAGGCGAGGTACCTCGCGACGCAGCACAAGCGCCATCTTCCGGTGACGCCCGACGACACCTGGTGGCGCTGACCCGCTTTCCCGGGAGGTCCACGCTTTCGCCCGTGTCGGATGCCGCGGATAGTGTCGAAGCATCCGACAGAACGGGAGCATCGTGCGGATCGACACTCAGGCGCAGCGCGTCATCTGGAGCGCGAGCGACCTCAAGGCGGCCGCGGAGTGCGAGTTCGCGTGGTGTCGGGCGATCGACGCGAAGCTCGGAAGAGTGCCTGCGGTCGAAGAGCCGGAAGACGCGACCCTGAAGCGGGCCGCCGAGTTGGGCGATGTGCACGAGCAGAACGTGCTGGCCCGCTACATCGACGACCTCGGTGACGAGAAGGTCCACCGCATCGAGAAGGTCTCTTCCGTCGATGCCGATGCATTGGCGGATGCGGTCGACGAGACCATTGCCGCCCTCCGCTCGGATGCGGAGGTCGTCTTCCAGGCGGCTTTCGCGACCGAGGAGTTCGTCGGTTTCGCCGACTTCCTCCGCACGGATCACGACGGCCGCTGGCGGGTGCAGGACTCCAAGCTCGCCCGCAAGGCCCGCGTCACGGCGCTCATGCAGCTGGCGGCATATGTCGACCAGCTCGATCGCCTCGGCATCCCGCGCTCCGACGAGGTCGACCTCATCCTCGGCGACAGCACGCTCAGCACGCACGCCGTCGACGATCTCCTTCCGCTGTTCCAGGTGCGGCGGGCGCGACTGCGTGCCCTCATCGCCGATCGACGCATCGCCGACGGCGCGGCGGGCGCGCCGCTCGCATGGGGCGATGATCGCGGCGACCTCCAGATCGTGGCCTGTGGCCGCTGCGCCACCTGCGAGGAGCAGGTGCTCGCGCATCGCGACCTCCTGATGGTGGCGCGGATGCGTCCGGTGCAGCGAGCACGTCTGCGGGCATCCGGCATCGAGACGATCGACGAGTTGGCCGTGGCACCCGACGCTCCCGCGGGCATGAACGTCGACACGTTCGAGACTCTCCGAGCCCAGGCGCGTCTGCAGCTGCGTGCTGACGCCGAGGGAGCACCGACATTCGACGTCCACTACGCGCAGGCGATCCACACACTCCCGCTGCCCAGTCACGGCGATATCTTCTTCGACTTCGAGGGCGACCCGCTCTACACCGAACCCGCTCCCGACGGCGAGGCGCTGTGGGGGATCGACTACCTCTTCGGCTGGGTCGACAACGCTGACCAGTACTCGGCGTTGTGGGCTCATACCTTCGCCGACGAGAAGCGGGCTCTCGAGACGTTCCTCGACTTCGTCAATGCGCGCAGGCTGGCGCATCCCGGCATGCACATCTACCACTACGCGCCGTACGAGACCTCGCACCTCGTGGCTATGGCCGCGCGACACGGCGTGCGCGAGGGCGAGGTCGATCGCCTGCTCCGCGAGGGCGTGTTCGTCGACCTCTACCCGCTGGTGCTTCGGACCGTTCGCGTCGGCTCCCGGTCGTACTCGATCAAGAAGCTCGAACCGCTCTACATGGGCGAAGACGTGCGCACCAGCGACGTGCAGAAGGGCGACGACTCGATCGTGCAGTACGTCGCGGCGCGCGAGCTCGCGGCGGCGGGGGAGCAGTCTGAGGCCGAAGCGGTGCTCGCCGACCTCGCGGACTACAACCGCTACGACTGCGTGTCGACACGACGCCTGCGCAACTGGCTCATCGACATCGCTCGCCAGAAGGGGGTGACGCCCGCGCCGCCCGACGATGCGGACGAGGTCATCTACGAACCGTCGCCCCGTTCCGTGGCCCTGCTCGCCGATGCGGAACGCGCCGTGGAAGGCGGCGGCGACGGGCTCGTGCACCGTATCGCCGCCGCGGCCATCGACTACTTCCCCCGCGAGGCGAAGAGCTTCTGGGTGTCGCATTTCCAGCGGCTGCGAGAGCCGGTGACGATGTGGGACGGCACGCGTGATGTGGTGAAGGTCGATCGCCCGTCGTCGGTCGTGCGCCGCGAGTGGAGCATCGGCGAGGGGCGACGCGTGATGTCGCGTGACATCGAGATCCGCGGCGAGGTGTCGCCGGGCACGACGCTCGGTCCCGGCGCCCAGCCGTTCGCTCTCTACGAGGTCCCGGCTCCCTTCGACACCGAGGTGCCCTCACGCGCGGTCCATGTGCCGCACACCGTCACGGTGGTCGAGGTGCTCGACGATGGCTACCTCGTCACAGAGTCGGCCGTGCAGGGCCAGACCTGGGATGAGCTGCCGCTCGCACTCACGCCGGCAGCGCCCCCACGGGTGGTCTCGCTGCAGGGTGCGATCGATGAGTGGGCGGATGCCGTGCACGTCGCCGCCCCCGGCTTCCCGCATGATGCGGCGACCGACATCCTGCGTCGTATCCCCCCGCGCACGACATCGGGTGAAGCACTGCCCCCGGCGGGCGATGACACGATCGACGCGATCGTGCGTGGTGTGCTCGACCTCGACCGCAGCTATCTCGCCGTGCAGGGCCCTCCCGGGACGGGGAAGACCTATACGGGATCGCGGGTGATCGCACGCCT
The DNA here is from genome assembly GCF_034650155.1 of Microbacterium sp. STF-2. Lineage (NCBI taxonomy): Bacteria > Bacillati > Actinomycetota > Actinomycetes > Micrococcales > Microbacteriaceae > Microbacterium > Microbacterium sp. STF-2. The sequence goes on along the minus strand of NZ_JARKMW010000002.1, from coordinate 548,752 downwards.
GGTGAACGAACACGGTTTCAAGATCGGCGTCGTCGCGCAGTCGCATGCCATCATCGAGACCCTTCTCGCGCGCGTCGTCGCCGACGGTGTCCCGCCGGCGCAGGTCGCGAAGGCGCCGAAAGATCCCGATGCAGAGCCGGCGTACACCGTGATCCCGAAGAACGGCATGGCATCCTTCCTCGCCGAGCATGCGGGTGAGGGAGCTGTCGTCGGCGGCACGGCCTGGGATTTCAGCAACACACAGCGTGTCGACCGTGCCGGACTCGACCTTCTCGTGATCGACGAGGCGGGCCAGTTCTCGCTCGCCTCGACGATCGCCGTCGCGGCCGGGGCGAAGCGGCTGTTGCTCCTCGGCGACCCGCAGCAGCTCCCGCAGGTGAGCCAGGGCGCCCACCCCGAGCCGGTCGACACGTCTGCGCTCGGCTGGGTGATGGACGGTGACCCGGTCGTGCGATCCGAGTACGGCTACTTCCTCGCACGATCCTGGCGGATGCATCCCTTCGTGGCCGCGCCGGTGTCGAAGCTCGCCTACGCCGGACAGCTCGCCTCGGCCCCCGGAACCGAACTCCGGGCGCTCGACGGCATCGAGCCGGGACTGCACGTCGTGCCGCTGCGTCATCGCGGCAATGCGACCCAATCGCCCGAGGAGGCCGCGGAGGTCGTGCGACTCGTGCGCGATCTGGTCGGGAGAACGTTCACCGACAACGACCCCGACGCCTCGACGAGGCCGCTCGCGCCGTCCGACATCATCGTCGTCACGCCCTACAACGCGCAGCGTCAGCTGGTGCTCGACGCGCTTTCCGACGCGGGCTTCCCCGACGTTCCTGTGGGCACGGTCGACAACTTCCAGGGCAAGGAGGCTGTCGTCTCGATCACCTCGCTGGCGGCATCGAGCGGGAGGGATGCCCCGCGCGGCCCCGAGTTCCTGCTGCTGCAGAACCGGCTCAACGTGGCGATCTCCCGTGCGCAGGTCGTCGCCTACCTGATCCACTCGCCCGCGCTGCTCGACGATCTGCCGTACACGCCGGAGGGGGTGGCTCGGCTCAGCGCCTTCGCCCGCTTGGTCGGTGCGGCGGAATGAGCGAGTCGACGCACGCGCACTCGACAGACGAGATCCTGCGCGCGGCTGCGGCCTGGGTGTGGTTCCCGCGCGACAGCGAGCACGAGCGCAGTGAGCTGCTCCTCGTGCGGGATCCGTCGAGATTCGGCGGCGGAGTCCGCGGTTCCCAGGTGAGCTCCGTCCTCGATCCCACGGAGATCGTCGACCATGCTCTGGAGTGGACGGGAGCGTGGGGCGCGTCGAGATTCACCTTCTGGACGAACCCCTCCGACCGTCCGGACATCGAGGAGGAGCTTCGTCGGCGGGGAGCGGAGCATATCGACACGGTGGCGGTGTTCGCTCGACCGGTCGATGGCGCCGCAGCAGTCGATGTGCCGGACGACATCACCGTCGAGGTCGTGCGCACGCTGGAGCAGGTGCGTGACGTCGACGCGGTCAACGTGCCCGTGTGGCAGCAGGAGCCCCTCGACCCGCAGGGACTGCGGGCGGAGCTCGCCGAGGTGACGACGGCGCTCGAGACTCGCGAAGGCTTCCGGATTCTCGCGCGGATCGGCGGCCGGGCGGTCAGCACCGGCGGGTGCACGATCGACGGTGGATTCGTCCGGCTCTGGGGTGCTTCGACACTGCCGGAGTACCGTGGTCGCGGCGCGTACCGCGCGGTCCTCGCCGAACGCCTCCGAGAAAGCGCAGCCTGGGGAGCGACGACGGCGCTCGTCAAGGGGCGCATCTCGACGTCGGCGCCGATCCTGGCGCGCGCCGGCTTCACCCACTTCGGCGACGAGCGCGCCTACCGCCTGACTCTCGAGGCCTGACCCCGTCGGGGCAGGTCAGCGTCAGACCGTGCCGTAGAGCCGATCGCCGGCGTCGCCGAGTCCGGGCACGATGTACCCCTTCTCGTCGAGGCGCTCGTCGAGCGCGCCGAGCACGAGGGTCACATCGCGGTCGCCCGCCATCGCCTCGATCGCGGCGACGCCCTCCGGGGTGCCGAGCAGGCAGATCGCCGTGACGTCCTTCGCACCGCGGTCGAACAGGAACTGGATCGCGGCGGCCAGCGAACCCCCGGTCGCGAGCATCGGGTCGATCGCGAAGCACTGACGGTCGCTCAGATCGTCGGGCAGACGCTCGGCGTAGGTCGTCGGCTCGAACGTGGTCTCGTCGCGCACCATGCCGAGAAAGCCGACCTCGGCGGTCGGGAGCAGCTTCACGAGGCCTTCGAGCATGCCGAGACCGGCACGCAGGATCGGCACGACGATCGGTCGCGGCTCCGAGATCTTCACGCCCGTCGTGGTGGTCACCGGGGTCGTGATCTCGATCGGGCTGACCTTCACGTTGCGTGTCGCCTCGTACGCGAGCAGCGTGACGAGCTCCTCCGTGAGCTGCCGGAAGACCGGCGACGGCGTGCGCGCATCGCGCAGTACCGAGAGCTTGTGAGTGATGAGAGGGTGGTCGGCCACGTGAACACGCATGGATACAGGGTAATGCGCCGCGCGGTCGGGCACGACATCGAAGCTCCGCCCGCGCTCGGCGGCTGTCGTAGGCTCGACGCATGACCGCTGCAGACGACCTCGCGATGCAGCGCGCCCTCGTGCTCGCCGCCGAGGCGGCCGCGGCATCCGAGATCCCCGTCGGTGCCGTCGTGATCGACGGGGGAGGGCGGATCATCGCCGAAGGGCGCAACACCCGCGAGGAGACCCACGATCCGACCGGTCACGCCGAGATCGAGGCGCTGCGGCGCGCGGCGGCGTCCGTCGGTTCCTGGAACCTCGACGGGCACACGCTCGTGGTCACCCTCGAGCCGTGCATCATGTGTGCCGGTGCCATCCTGCAGTCCCGCGTCGGCCGTGTGGTGTTCGGAGCCTGGGACGACAAGGCCGGCGCGGCCGGGTCCATGTACGACGTGCTGCGCGATCGCCGACTGCCTTACCGGGCCGAGGTCATCGGCGGCGTCCAGGCCGACGCGGCCACAGCGGTGCTGCGTTCGTTCTTCGAGCAGCGTCGCTGAGTCGAGCCCCACTCAGTCGGACGACTTCAGCACGAAGACGTCGGTCGAGGGCTCGGGGTCGATCGCCGGGCGGTACACGTCGGGCTCGATGTAGACGATCCGCGCCACCGGAACGGCCTCGCGGATACGGGCCTCGATCGCGTTGATGTCGTCGGCGGCCTCGCGCAGCGGCTTGTCGGCGTTCAGCGCGATCTTCGCGGCGACCATCAGCTCGTCCGGGCCGAGGTAGAGCGTCTTCATGTGGATGATCTTCTCGATCTCGTCGCCCGCGTTGATCGCGTCCACGATACGGTCGTGGTCCGCCTGCGTCGCGCCTTCACCGACCAGGAGGCTCTTCGTCTCGACGCCCAGCACGATCGCGATCAGCACCAGCAGCACACCGATCATCACGGTGCCGAGTGCATCGAACATCGGGTTGCCCGTGATGAGGGTGAGGCCGACGCCGAGAAGGGCGAACGTGAGGCCGGTCAGCGCTCCCACGTCTTCGAGCAGCACGACCGGGAGCTCAGGTGCCTTCGAACGGCGCACGAACGACACCCACGACTGGCCCTTCTCCCGCACGAGGTTGCTCTCGCGCACGGCGGTGCGCAGCGAGAAGGATTCGAGCCCGATCGCGACGACGAGCACGACGAGCGGCAGCCACCACCACGTCTTGTCGAGCTCGTGCGGATTCGTGAGCTTCTCGACGCCTTCGTAGATCGCGAAGAGGCCGCCGACCGAGAAGAGGATGATCGAGACGACGAAGGCGTAGACGTAGCGCTCTCGCCCGTACCCGAACGGGTGCGCACGGTCGGCCTCGCGTCGGGCCTTGCGCCCTCCCAGCATCAGCAGCAGCTGGTTTCCGGAGTCGGCGACGGAGTGGATCGCCTCCGCGAGCATCGAGGCAGACCCGGAGAGGGCCCAGGCGATGAACTTCGCGAGGGCGATGCCCATGTTCGCCAGGAACGCCGCGACGATGGCCTTGTTGCCTCCGGATGCACTCATGGGACGAGTCTAGAACCGCCCGCCCGAGGATGTCGGAGTGCCCGCCGTAGGATGACGACATGGCTGACTCGCTTCCTTCGCTCGCTTTCCTCGGTGCCGGCTCGATGGGTGGTGCGATCCTCCGTGGGGTGGTCGCCTCGGGTATCCCCATCGACGGCGGCATCGCCGCGACGAACCGCACCGCGGAGAAGGCGGAGGCATTCGCCGGGCTCGACGGCGTCACGAGCATCGCGCTCGCCGAGCGGCCGGACGGCAACGCCGAGGCGGTGGAGGGCGCCCGCATCGTGCTGGTCGGCGTGAAGCCGGCCATGGTGCCCGACCTGCTCCGCGAGATCGCCCCGCACCTCGCCGCCGACACGATCGTGGTGAGCGTCGCCGCCGGCGTCACGCTGCAGACCTTCGCCGACGTGCTCGGTGCGGATGCCCGCGTCATCCGCTCCATGCCCAACACCCCGTCGACCGTCCGCAAGGGGGTCACGGGAATCGCGGCAGGCGCCGCGGTCTCGGACGATGACCTGGCTCTGGTGCGTCGCCTCTTCCAGACCGTCGGAGCCGTGGTCGAGGTGCCCGAGTCGCAGATCGATGCGCTGTCGACGATCTCGGGCTCCGGTCCGGCGTACGTCTACCTGCTGATCGAGGAGTTCACGAAGGCCGCGGTGGGCATGGGGTTCGACGACGCCGACGCCCGCCTGATGGTCGAGCAGACGTTCATCGGCGCGACGGCGCTGCTCGACGCCTCGGGCGAAGACCCGACGGAACTTCGTCGTCGGGTCACCAGTCCGAAGGGGACGACCGAGCGTGCGGTCGCCGTGCTGCAGGACGCGCATCTCGAACGCACCTTCGCCGATGCCGCCGCTGCGGCTCTCGCGCGTGCCAGGGAACTCGCCGCCGGGGCGTGAGTGATGCGACTGCGGATCGAGGGCGCGATCTGGTACTGGCGCGGTCCCGCGCCCTTCCATTTCGTCACGGTGCCAGCCGCCGAGAGCGAGCTGATCCACGAGATCGCTTCCGTCGTCACGTACGGGTGGGGCATGATCCCCGCATCGGTCACTGTCGGTGAGACCACGGTGACCACCGCCCTGTGGCCGAAGGACGGCGGGTACATCGTGCCGATCAAGAAGGCGCTCCAGGACCGCGAGGGCGTCGGAGTGGGCGACGTGGTCGAGATCACCCTCGACATCGACGCCTGACGGGTTCCGGTCTCGCTCAGCTCTCGCTGGACACGTCGGCGAGCACCTCGGGCCAGCGACGATCCAGGACCCTCCCGCCGAGCACGGTTCCACCCCAGATCGTCAGTCCGCCGAACGCGATGCCGCATGCGAGGCTGACCCAGCCGAGGGCGGGGTTCCAGATCGCCGCGATCGCGAATCCGAGTGCGGGGGCACCGAGGGCGAGCGTGATCGGACCGATGATGATCATCGCGAGCAACGACTGCACTCCTCCGGACGAGCCGCGTCCGAAGGGATTCGCCTCCGGGGCGGGTGCGCGTCCGGGGAGGAAGCTCCCCACCCATGCACCGGCGCCGCCGGCGATCGCCGTCAGGCCGAGAGCGGCGCCGAGACTGCCCGGCAGCAGGTCGGGACGTCCGGCGAGGAGGCAGGTCGCCACGCACAGCACGATCGTCACCGGAACCGCGATCAGCCCGAAGCCGAGCAGGCGTCCCGCGCGGTCGGCGGCACCGCTGACCCCGGTGAGGATGTGGATGGCGACGGCATCGTTGTCGTAGGCGATCGCCATCTGCACGATTGTTCCGGCGAGCAGGGCGTTGATCGCGGGGATCAGGGTGATGGCCGGGGCGAAGCCGATCGCCTCCTCCTGCAGACCGTTCATCAGCGCGATGCCGATGAAGATCGCCGGCAGCAGCAGGAGCATCACGATGTTGACCAGTTGGCGCGGATCACGACGGAAGTAGCGCAGCGACCGTGCGGCGATCGCCCCCATCGAGTTCGCCGGCAGCACCCGGTCGAGCAGACCGCCGGAACGCACCCGTCCGCCCCCGCTGCTCTGGATCGGCGAGACGAGTCGCGCGGCCAGCAGCCGCTGCGACGCGAACCACAGCACGACCACCGTCGCGAGGGCGATCAGCAGGCGGAGCGCGGCGGTGAGGATGTCACCCTGTGCGGCCGAGGCGGACACCCCGAATACGGCACCCACCGGTGTCCAGGCGGCGATGTCGGCGATGGTGGTGAACGCCTCTCCGACGTCACCGACCCTGGTCAAGGCCCCGATCCCCAGGTTGAGGATGAGGCCGGACGAGGCGGCGAGCAGCACGCCGAGGGTCAGCACCAGGTCGCGTGTGCTGCGGCGCGCCAGCCAGCCGGCGAGGAGGCCGCTCACCACGCGGGCACCGAGCACACAGGTGCTGACGGCCACCGGGATCATGATCACGGCGCTCAACAGAGCGGGCATGCTGACCGACCAGCCGAGCAGCATCAGCAGCAGGGCGACCGTGGTGCCGATACCACCGATGGTCGTGGCTCCGGCGACGACGAAACCCGGCAGCAGTGCGGGTGCGGTCACGGGCAGCAGAGCGAAGCGCTCCGGAGCGAGCGAGTCGTCGGCGCTGACCAGGATCGACCCGATCCACCACCCGAGCACGATCACCGAGCCGGTGAGCACGATGGCGGTGACGGCGCCGTCGGGCGCGGCGAAGCGCAGCGCGACGAGTCCGGCGGTGAGCCCGGCGAGGAGCCCGAGCGCCACCATGCCCGTGATGATCAAGGTGACGATCATCCAGGGATTGCGGGACAACTGATGGCGGAGCTGCCGCCAGCGCAGACTTACGAGGAGCGCAACCATGCGAGCGTCTCCGTTCCGAGGTCGTGCGCCCCCACGAGCGTGAGGAAGCGCTGCTGCAGCGAGAGGCCGGCTCGCACCTCGTCGAGCGGGCCGTGCGCGAGCAGGCGTCCCTCGGCGACGATGGCGACTCTGTCGCACATCGATTCGACGAGTTCCATCACGTGGCTGGAAAGCACGACCGTGCCGCCGCCGTCGACGAACGATCGCAGGATCTGCCGGATCGTCTCGCCCGACACCGGGTCCACGGCCTCGAGCGGCTCGTCGAGGATGAGCAGGCGCGGAGCGTGGATCAGCGCGCAGGCGAGTCCGATCTTCTTGCGCATGCCCGCGGAGTAGTCGACGACGAGCGTGTCGCGGGCGTCGGCGAGCCCGAGGGCCTCGAGCAGGTCGACGGTCCGGGAGACGACGTCCGCCTCGGCCATGCCGCGCAGGAGCCCGGTGTATCGCAGCAACTCGGCGCCGGTCAGTCGGTCGAGCATGCGGATGCCGTCGGGCAGCACGCCCATACGCGCCTTCGCCTCGGCGGGGTTCTGCCACACGTCCGCACCGAGCACCCAGGCGGTTCCCGCATCGGGACGCAGCAGGCCCGTGGCCATCGCGAGGGTGGTGGTCTTGCCCGCCCCGTTCGGGCCGAGTAGCCCCAGCATGGATCCGGCCGGCACGTCGAGGGAGAGACTGTCGACGGCGACCTTCTGCCCGAACTGCTTGCGAAGCCCGCGAAGGGCGAGGACGGGAGGAGCCGCGGTGTGGTCGGTCATGGGTCCCATCCCATCACGACGACGGGGACCCTCACATCCGCCGCGAGGGGGAGTCGGCAGACCGGACGACGCGTCGTCAGCGGTCGAGGCCGGCGAAGCGCTCGATGTCGCTGTTGGTGCCCGAGACGATGATGAGGTCGTGGTTCGTCACGATCGTGTTCGCTTCGGCGTAGCGGAACGGCTTGCCCGGACTCTTCACCCCGACGACGGTGACCTTGTACTTGGATCGCACGCCGGACTCGTTCAGTCCGACGCCGCGGATGAACTTCGGCGGGTACATCTTGGCGAGGACGAAGTCGTCGTCGAAGCGGATGAAGTCGAGCATCCGTCCGCTCACGAGGTGCGCCACGCGCTCACCCGCTTCGCGCTCGGGGTAGATGACGTGGTTGGCGCCGACACGGGCGAGGATCTTGCCGTGCGACTGGGAGACGGCCTTGGCCCAGATCTGCGGCACCTTCAGGTCGACGAGGTTCGCGGTGATCAGCACCGACGCCTCGATCGAGGATCCGACGGCGACGACCGCGACCTGGAAGTCCTGGGCGCCGATCTGACGCAGCGCGTCGATGTTCTTCGCGTCGGCCTGCACGGTGTGCGTGACCCGGTCGGACCACTTCTGCACGAGTTCGAGGTTGTCGTCGATCGCGAGCACCTCGCGGTCGAGGCGATCGAGCTCTCCGGCGCAGGCAGCGCCGAACCTGCCGAGACCGATGACGAGGACGGGAGCGTCGCCCCGCAGGACTTCAACCAACGATCGGCCTTTCCACGGGCAGTGAGTAGTACTGCGTTCGCGATGTCGCGGCGACCGCCGCGGCGAGTGTCACTGTACCAACGCGGCCCATGAAGATGGTCGCGGCCATCACGTACGAGGCCGAATCGGGAAGTTCCGCGGTGAGCCCCGTCGACAGGCCGACCGTGCCGAACGCCGAGATCACGTCGAACAGCACGTGGCTGATATCGGCCTTGGTGATCTGGGCGATGACGATCGTCGACAGCGCGACGATCGTGGCCCCCCACGCGACGACGCTGAGGGCCACGCGCTGCACGTCGCTCGGGATGCGGCGGCCGAACGCCTCGACGGACTGACGGCCCTTGGCCTCGGACCACACGGCGATGGCGAGCACGGCGAGGGTGGTCACCTTGATGCCGCCGGCCGTCGACGCCGAGCCGCCGCCGACGAACATCAGCATGCTGGCCGCGAGCAGGGAGGACCCGTTCAGGTCGTCCATCTCGATCACGTTGAAACCGCCGGATCTGGTCATCGCCGAGAGGAAGAACGCCTGGAAGGTGGTGTCGGTGGCGTCCATGGAGCCGAAGGTCTTCGGGTTGTTGAACTCGAGGATGACGAAGACGGCCGCGCCCAGGATGAACAGGAGGATGGTCGTGACGAGCGTGAGCTTGGTGTGCAGGGACCAGCGCTTCACGTGCCAGACGTGCTTGGCGAGCGTGTAGATGACGGGGAAGCCGATGCTGCCGAGGAAGACGCCCACCATGAGGAGCGAGAGCACCAGGTAGTCGTCGGCGAACACCGCGACGCCGCCGTTGTTGGGAGCGAAACCGGTGTTCGTGAACGCCATCGCCGCGAAGTAGGGCGCCTCCCAGAGCGCCGCGATCGGGTCGACCCCGGCCATCACGAGCGCGGGGTAGAGGAGGATCGCGAGCGACGCTTCGATGATGAGCGCCGAGACGGCGACGGTGGTCAGCAGCTGGCCGACTTCGCCGAGCCGCACGGTCTGGCTCTCGTTGACCACGCCGCCGTGCGCGCGCATCGGATTCGTGTCGCCGGCGGCCATCAGCTTGGCACGCAGGCCGAGGCGCTTCGAGATCAGCATGCCCATGAGAGACGCGAGGGTGAGGACACCCAGGGCGCCGATGTTCACGCCGAGGAACACCACGACGTGTCCGAAGGGGGACCAGTAGTTGGCCATGTCGACCGTTGCGAGTCCGGTGACGCAGATGGTGGAGACAGCGGTGAAGAGGGCGTCGCTCAGCGGCGTGACCGTGCCGCTCGCGGAGGCGATCGGCAGGGAGAGGAGAACCGTGAACACGAGGATCAGCAGCGCGAAGACGACGATCGCGAAGCGCGACGGCGACGAGGTGACGAGGTGCTTGACCCACCCGGCCGCACTCTTCAGGCTCTGCCGCGGGGACGACGCCGAAACGATGCCCGACATCGCTGCCCCCTCTGGTTTCTCCTTCGGTCGCGCCGAGCGACCGCACGGCGCCTGTCGCCGAGCCTTCGTCATGGTACTCCGTGCCGGGGACGACTACCCTGAACTCATGACGGACATCTTCGACGTGATCGCAGACGGTACGAGGCGAGACATCCTCCAGCTCCTGCTGCGGCGCACGACCGAAGGGGAGGCCGGCACCAGCGTCAGCCAGATCGTCGCCGATCTGGGCATCAGCCAGCCCACCGTGTCGAAGCACCTGAAGGTGCTGCGCGACGCCGAGCTGGTCACCGTGCGCGAAGACGGTCAGCGCCGTTTCTACAGCCTCGCGGTCGAGCCGCTCGAAGTCGTGGACGACTGGCTGGTGCCGTTCCTGGTCGACGCCTACGGCGACAGCGCACCCGACATCGATTACCACGCGGTTCCCGAAAGCGCGGCGCATGCCGCCGAGGTCGTCGGACGGGCGGCCGCCTCCGCGAAGCACGTCGTCGCGAACGCGCTCAAGCGGCTCGGAGCGTGACGGTTCGAGCGACGCCGAACGACCGCATCAAAGGCTTGTAGCTATTTAGCAAAGCTGTTAAATTCTAGGCATGAACCTCCTCATGCTCACACTTCGCGGCCGTATGCGGCGCCGTCTGCTGCTGACGTATCGGGTCGATCCGTCGGTGGCCGGTGAGATGATCCCCGCCCCCTTCCGCCCGCAGCTCATCGACGGGAGCGCGGTCGGCGGGGTGTGCCTGATCGCGCTGACGGAGCTGCGTCCCGGTTGGCTGCGACCGCGGTGGGGCATCTCCACGGAGAACGCCGCGCACCGGTTCGCGGTCGAGTGGGACGAGGGCGGGACCACGCGCACGGGCGTCTACGTGATCGAGCGGCACTCCTCGGACATCGTGCCCGTCATCGGCGGGGGTCGGTTCTTCCCCGGCGTGCAGCGGCGCGCGCGGTTCGACATCGACGAGACCGACTCGCGAATCCAGGTCCGGATGCAGGCGTCCGACGCGAGCGTCTCCGCAGACATCGAGGTGTCGGAGGAATGGGAGAGCTCGCTCTTCCCGACAGTGGGCGACGCTTCACGGTTCTACCGGGCGGGCGCCACCGGCTGGTCGCCGCGACGCGACGGCAGGGGAGCGGAGGCCGTAGAGCTGTCCGCGGCGCGCTGGGCCGTGGAGGCGGGCCGCGTGAACGAGGTCAGGTCGTCGTTCTTCGACGGTCTTCCGCAGGGCGCCGCGCAGATCGACAGCGTTCTGGTGATGCGCGATCTCCCCGTCAGCTGGCGGAGACCCGCAACGACTCGCCCCTGACGACAGGGGGGCTTGTCATCAGGGGCGAGGTGCGGGTCCCCACACCCGGGGCGGACTCGGCGGTGCCGGCACGAGCCCTGCGTCAACAGTCCCAGCGGCAGATGAGCGAAAGCCGCAGAACGCCTATGTCTCCGCTGGGATGTGGGCTCCGCGGGGATATGTCTTCGCGGGGATGCCCGCTGCCGCGGGTCCGCTCAGCGTCGCCCGGCTTTGCGGCGGAAGAGCCACGCGCCCCAGGCGACTGCGATCGCGAGGATGACGACGCACCAGCCGGTCGCCCACCACGCCTCGCTCTGCACGGGAGCATCAGTGAGCAGCCCGCGGATCGTCTCCACGATGGGTGTGATCGGCTGATTCGCGGCCACCGGCTGCAACCACTCCGGCATGCTCGCCACCGGGACGAACGCACTGGACAGGTAGGGGAGGAAGAGCAGCAGGAAGCCGTAGCCGTTCGCCCCTTCCGGGCTTCCTGCGGCAAGGCCGATGGCGGCGAACAGATACGTGATCGCGAGGATGTACAGCGCGATCAGGGCGGCGAGCCCCACCCACTCCCCTGCGTTCGCGCTCGGACGGAAGCCCACGAGCACTCCCACGCCGATCACGATCGCCGTGGCGATGAGGTTGCGCAGCACGCTCGCGACGACGTGCCCGGTCAGCACCGCCCCCGCTCGCAGCGGCATCGTGCGGAACCGGTCGATGATGCCGGTGCGCATGTCGTTCGCGACATACACGGCGGTGGAGGAGGCTCCGAACCCCGCGCAGGTGAGGATGATGCCGGGCACCACGTAGTCGACGTAGGCGCCGGACGGATCGATCGCTCCGCCGAACACCCACGTGAACATGAGCATGAGCATGACGGGCAGCATGATCGCCATGAGCAGCGATTCGCCGTCCCTCAGCGAGTGGCGCAGGCTGCGACCGACGAACACCGCCTCGGCGGTGAGGCCTCGCAGGCGCGGGCGCGGTGAAGGGGCGGGGAGGGCAGATGCCGCGGAGCGAGGGGCGGCGAGGGTGATGTTCATGCGAGCTCCTTCACGGGGTGGTCGATGGGGGCGGCCGCGGTGACGGCGAGGAACACGTCGTCGAGGGTGGGGCGGCGCAGGGTCACGGTGCCGTCCTCTCCGTCTTCGTCGAGCAGGTCGAGCGCTCGCCGGAGGTCGGCGACCGTGCCATCGGTGGGGATCTGCCGGTGAAGCTCGCCGCGGCGGTCGTGGAGTTCGACGGTGTCTCCGCCGACGCGCGCCTTCAATGCGGCAGGCGTGCCGAGGGCGGCGACCCTGCCGTCGTGCAGCACGGCGATGCGGTCTGCCAGCTGATCGGCCTCCTCCAGGTACTGGGTGGTGAGGAAGACCGTCGTCCCCGCGTTCGCCAGCATGCGGATGATGTCCCACAGCCTGCGACGGCTGCGGGTGTCCAGACCCGTGGTGGGCTCGTCGAGGAACAGCACCTCCGGCGTCACCACGAAGCTCAGGGCGAGGTCGAGGCGACGTCGCATTCCGCCGGAGAACGTGCGCACCATGCGGGAGGCGGCATCCGTGAGATCGAACTGGTCGATCAGGTCGGCGGCACGTCGTCGCGCGGCTGCCCGTCCGAGCCCGGCGAGCCGCGCGAACATGACGACGTTCTCGGACGCGCTCAGTGCATCGTCGACGGCTGCCGCCTGGCCGGTGAGGCTGATCCGTCTCCGGACCTCGATCGCCTGCGTCCCGATGTCCCAGCCGGCGACCCGCGCCGAGCCGGCGTCTGCCGCGGTGAGGGTGGTGAGGATGTTGATTGTCGTGGTCTTGCCGGCGCCGTTCGGCCCGAGCAGGGCGAAGACCTCGCCGCGGGCGACCGCGAAATCCAGTCCGTCGACGACGGTCTTGTTCCCGAAGGCCTTGCGCAGCCCCTGCACCTCGATGGCTGTCTCCATCAGGCGCTCCTTTCTGTGTATGTAGAAAACTGTGTATCACCAACGCAACTGTGTATGACCGTAACACACTGTTTAGCTAATAAACAGAAGTAGGATGAGCGCATGACTGAGACGGAGCCGCCGGAGCTGCCACGCGGGATCGCGCTGGCGTGGGGTGTCGCCGCGAACCCGCAGCGTGGTCCCAAGCGCGAGATGAGCGTCGAGAAGATCGTCGACGCCGCCGTCGAGCTGGCGGATGCCGAGGGGATCGGCGCCGTGTCGATGGCCGCGGTCGCGGCGCGGCTCGGATTCACGCCGATGTCGCTGTACCGATACGTGACGGCGAAGGACGATCTGCTGCTGCTGATGCAGGAAGAGGCGACGGGGCTGCCGCCGCAGAGCCACCTCGAGGCCGACGGCTGGCGCGGACGACTGATCGCCCTGTATGAAGAGCAGGTCAAGCTCTACCTGCGCCATCCCTGGATGCTGTCCCTGCCGATCACCGGATCGCCGATCACCCCGAACAGCTCGGCCTGGCTGGATGCCGGGCTCGCCGCTCTCGACGGCACCGCGCTGACGACGGAAGAGCGCATGGCCGTCGCGCTCGCGGTGACCGGGCATGCCCGCTGGTGCGGGATCGTGCAGGCCGGCTACACCGAGCAGTCCCGCGGCACGGGACTCACCCCCGATGAGGTGGCCGCGAACGAAGCCGCTCTCTTCGATCGGGTGATCACGGCCGAGGAGTTCCCCGCGCTCCGTCGCGCGATCGAAGACGATGTGTTCACCTCGACGGCCGATCCGTTCCGGTTCGCCGTCGAGCGGACCCTCGACGGGGTCACGGCGTACATTGCGGGCCTCGACCGCGGAGAGATGCACGCCGAGGCGGCGGAGTGGATCGACATCGACCCGGCCGAGGTGTCCGGGGATCGTCGGCTCAAAGAGGCGCAGAAGGCGGTGCGCGAGGCTGAGAAGGCTCTGCGGGCGGCCCGCAAGATCGAGCGTCAGGCATGGCGGGAGGCCAGGGAGCGGTCGGCGAAGGTGAAGAAGTCCGGCTGAACCTGAGTTCTCGCGGTCTGTCGCACCTCACTGATCACACGAGTCACAGAGGTTTACACGCGTCCCAGCTACCACATAGAGTGTGCACATCGAGAAAGGGGTACGTGGGATGCCCGAGGTTCCTGACGTCCGATTCCTCACGGTTGCTGAGGTCGCAGAGCTCATGCGCGTGTCCAAGATGACCGTGTATCGGCTGGTCCATGCGGGGGAGTTGCCGGCCGTCCGTTTCGGGCGCAGCTATCGCGTACCCGAGTCCGCTGTGGCTGATGCGCTGCAGCGCCCGATCGCCGACGTCGGCTGACGTCGATCGCCTTCTCGTGCTCCGCCGCCGGTGGGCGGTCGATGCGTGTGACAGGCGACGCCTTCGGGTTTGCTAGACTGACCCGAGGCATTTTCCGTGCCCGTACCCGGGTGTCCGATTTCGGCGACACCCAGCCACTGACTTAGTGAGGTTTCCGTGGGTTCTGTCATCAAGAAGCGCCGCAAGCGCATGGCGAAGAAGAAGCACCGCAAGCTGCTTCGTAAGACTCGCCACCAGCGTCGCAACAAGAAGTAAGCGACCAGACACGAGCGCCTGTCTTCGGACGGGCGCTTTGTGTCTCCGGCCGCATCTCCGTCCCGCCGAGAGGATGTCATGAAGTCGATCACCGTCACCGAGCTCGCCGAGCGCACCGGTATCCCGCTCATCGATGTGCGGGAGGTGGACGAGTTCGCTGCCGGCCATGTGCCGGGGGCCGTCAACATCCCGATGTCCGAGATCGGCAACCGGCTGGAAGAGCTGCCTGCCGAGGCGTTCGACGTCATCTGCCAGGCAGGCGGGCGCTCGGCTCGTGTGGTCGAGGCTCTGGAGTCGCGCGGTTACGACGCCACGAACGTCGAGGGCGGCACCGGCGAGTGGATCGCCCAGGGCCGCGCGGTCGAGGTGCCGTCGGCGTGACCACGCTGACTCTGATCGGCAAGCCCGACTGCCATCTGTGCGACGTCGCCTCCGACGTCATCGATGCCGTCGTCGCCGAGCTGCCCGACGCCGCCGCCGAGCAGATCGAGATCGTCGAGGCGTCGATCCAGGACGATCCCGCGCTGTACGAGCTGTGGTGGGAGAAGATCCCGGTCGTGCTGATCGACGGCGAGCTGCACGCGCATTGGCGCGTCTCGCCCGACCGGCTGCGAGAGGCGCTCGAAGACGCACTCCGTGGTGAATCCCCGACCGAACTGAAGGAAGCCCTGTGACCATCCGCCATGTCGTGACCTGGAAGCTCGCCGCCGAAGACGCCGCCGAGCGTGGTGCCCAGGCTGCCGAGGTCGCTCGCCGGCTGAACGCTCTCGACGGTGTCGTCCCGCAGCTCCTCTCCATCTCCGCCGGCGCGAACGTCGCCTATCCGGAGGCGAACTGGGACGTCACGCTCGTCGCGGACTTCGCCTCGGTCGCGGCGATCGACGAGTACCAGGTGCACCCCGCGCACGCCGAGGTCGCCGCGTACATCCGATCGGTCGTCGCCTCGCGCGTCGCCGTCGACTTCGAGGTCTGACACCGCGTCGCACCGACCCAGGAACTCGGTTTCCACGTGTGATCGGGGCGTACTTGCAACACAAACGTAATGCGCGCGGATGCCGATGTCATTGGTCACGCGACGAGCCGCATGTTTAGATGAACTCCTACCCGTCAGCGGGCCTCCGTGCCCTCGACTCACAGGAGCCGACATGCCTCGTCGCAACCTCATCGCCGGCCTCGCCCTCGTGGCGACGGCCACCCTCGCGCTCGCCGGCTGCGCCACCGGATCATCCGACGCGGGAAGCAGTGACGCTCCCGCCGCCGACGACAAGTACGGTCTCGTCGAGGCCGGAACGCTCACCGTGTGCTCCGACGTCCCCTACCCGCCGTTCGAGGTCGAGGACCCCTCCAGCGAGACCGGCTACTCCGGCTTCGACATCGACCTGCTCAGTGCGATCGCCGAGAAGATCGACCTGAAGCTCGCCGTGCAGGACGTGGGCTTCGACGCGCTCCAGTCCGGCACCACGCTCGCCGCCGGCACGTGCGACATCGGTGCCTCTGCGATGACCATCACCGACGAGCGCAAGGCGAACATCGACTTCTCCGACCCGTACGTCGACTCGCTGCAGTCGCTCCTCGTGCGCGCCGACTCGGACATCAAGTCGATCGACGACCTCGACGGCAAGAACGTCGGCGTGCAGCAGGGCACCACCGGCGAGACCTACGCGGGCGAGAACGCTCCGGGTGCGCAGCTGGTGCAGTACCCCTCGGACGGTGAGCTGTGGCCGGCCATGCAGGCGGGTCAGATCGACGCCATCCTGCAGGACCAGCCCGTCAACTACGTGCACGAGCAGGACGACCCCGACTACAAGATCGTCGAGACGTACCCGACCGACGAGTCGTACGGCTTCGCCTTCGCCAAGGGCGAGAAGGACGAGCTGCGCGACGCGGTCAACAAGGCGCTCAAGGAGCTCCAGGACGACGGCGGATACCAGAAGATCTACGACGAGTACCTCGCGGCCAAGTGACCGGCGGGGTCGGTAGAGCGGGAGGTCCTCGACGATGGCGTTGAGGCGTACCACCAAGAGCAAGCTGTATCGCTACACGGTCTACGCGGTGCTGATCGCGATCGCCGTCTGGGCGATCGCGAGCACCGACTGGGCGAAGATCGGCCCGCTGTTCTTCAATCCTGAAGTCGCGGCGAAGATGTTCCCCGGGATCATCACGACCGCGTTGGTCAACACGCTGTGGTTCACGGCCGTTGCCTTCGCCGGGGGGCTGCTGCTCGGAGTCGTGCTGGCACTGATGAAGCTGTCGACCATCGCGCCGTTCCGGTGGATCGCGACGTGCTGGATCGAGTTGTTCCGGGGGCTCCCCGCGATCCTCACGATCTTCGGCATCGCATTCATCCTGCCGATCGCGCTGGGCGTGCCCGGCACGAAGCTGGGCGGACCCGTCGTGCTCGGTCTCATCGGTCTCGTCCTCGTCGCCTCGGCATACATGGCCGAGACGATCCGTGCGGGCATCCAGGCCGTTCCGAAGGGCCAGACCGAGGCGGCGCGCTCCCTCGGCATGTCGCCCATGAAGACGACGTTCTGGATCATCGTGCCGCAGGGGTTCCGGATCATCATCCCGCCTCTGACCAACGAGTTCGTGCTGCTGCTGAAGGACACGTCGCTGCTCTTCGTGGCGGGTTCGTTCATCTGGTCGAAGGAGCTCACGACCTTCGCCCGCGATGCGAGCACGCAGAACGCGAACGGAACGCCGCTGATCATGGCGGCGATCCTGTACCTGATCGTGACGATCCCGCTCACGCGCTTCAGTGCGTGGCTGGAGCGACGGATGTCGAGGCAGCGATGATCACCGACCTGATTGATGTCCACGCCCCCGCGATCGACGTGCAGGGGCTCGTGAAGTCGTTCGGCGACAACGAGGTGCTCAAGGGCATCGACCTCACCGTCACCAAGGGCGAGGTCGTGTGCGTGATCGGACCCTCGGGCTCGGGCAAGTCGACGCTGCTGCGTTCGGTGAACCTGCTCGAGGAGCCGACCGGCGGCAAGGTGCTGATCGAGGGGATCGACATCACCGACCCCGACGTCGACATCGACCGCGTGCGCACCCGCATCGGCATGGTCTTCCAGAGCTTCAACCTCTTCCCGCACCTCGATGTGCTGGGCAATCTCACGATCGCCCAGCAGCGCGTGAAGAAGCGGTCGAAGAAGGAAGCCGAGCTGATCGCGCACGCCATGCTCGCCCGGGTCGGTCTGGCGGAGAAGGCCGACGCCTACCCGGGGCACCTGTCGGGAGGGCAGCAGCAGCGTGTGGCGATCGCTCGTGCACTGTGCATGAACCCCGACATGATGCTGTTCGACGAGCCCACCTCGGCGCTCGACCCCGAGCTGGTCGGCGAGGTGCTGCAGGTCATGCGATCGTTGGCCGACGAGGGGATGACGATGCTCGTCGTCACGCACGAGATGGGATTCGCACGCGAAGTCGGATCCCGCCTCATCTTCATGGACGGTGGGCACATCGTCGAGGAAGGTGACCCGCGCGAGGTTCTCGGCAACCCTCAGCATCAGCGCACGAAGGACTTCCTCTCGCGCGTCCTCTGATCCGAGATCCCGGGTCGCCGAGACCCATCGAAATCACCGAGACCCCCTGTCCCAGACATCTGCGACAGGGGGTCTCGGCGTGAAGCGTGGGTATTGAGCTCAGTCGGCTTCGACGACCTCGGCGTCCGCGGCGTTGCGGCGCACGGAGTCGATGCCGTTCAGAGCGGCGGACTTCGACGAGTAGCCCTCGCTTATGGCGATGACCTCGCCGTTGCCGGCCTTCAGGCGGAACCGGTACTCGCCGGACTTGTCGGTGTACAGCTCGAATTTGCCTGCCATGAGGCGTCCTTTCTCTCTCGGATGGAGGGAGCCCCGCCCCTCGGCCCTCACGCTAGCGCCCGGGGTATGTCAGGGGAAGAGCGGTGAGTCAGCCGCGCGGGTGCACGGCGACAGGCTCGGGAGCGATCGCGATGCGCACCCGATCCCCGAACGCGGGGTGGGTGCCCGGCGCATGCTGCACCCGGACGAGCTCACCGGATTCGGTGCGGACGAGCGTACGACGCATGCTGCCGAGGAAGGTGCTCTCCTCGACCAGGGCATCGGCTGCGGCGTCGGCCTCGGATGCGAAGTAGACGTTTTCCGGTCGCAGATACACGTCGACCGGCCCGTCCGCCCGTGACTGGAGAGGAAGCCGCTGCCCCCAGACCATCACATGATCGCCCTCGGCGACCCCGGATACGACGCTGGACAGGCCGACGAAAGCCGCGACTCCGGCGGTCGAGGGCATCGTGTAGAGCTGTTCGGGGGAACCGATCTGCTCGATACGACCGTCGTTCATCACGGCGATCCGGTCGGAGACGGCCAGCGCCTCCTCCTGGTCGTGGGTGACGAACACGGTCGTGATGCCGAGGCGCAGCTGGATGCGGCGGATCTCGTCGCGCAGCTGCACGCGCACCTTCGCGTCGAGCGCGGAGAGCGGTTCGTCGAGAAGCAGCACCTTGGGCTCGGTCACCAGCGCACGGGCGAGCGCCACCCGCTGCTGCTGTCCGCCGGAGAGTTGGTGCGGAAAGCGATCGGCGAAGTCGGCGAGTCCGACCAGCGCGAGGGCATCGACGGCGCGGCGCGAGGCTTCCGCCTTCGCGATCCCGCGCCGGCGCAGGCCGAAGGCGGTGTTCTCGGCGACCCGCAGGTGCGGGAAGAGCGAGTACGACTGGAAGACCATCCCGATGTCGCGCTTGTTCGTGGGCACTCGGGAGACGTCTCCGCCGCCCAGGAGCACGGCCCCCTCGTCCGCACCCTCGAGACCGGCGAGCACACGCAGCAGCGTGGTCTTGCCGCA
The DNA here is from genome assembly GCF_034650155.1 of Microbacterium sp. STF-2. NCBI lineage: Bacteria > Bacillati > Actinomycetota > Actinomycetes > Micrococcales > Microbacteriaceae > Microbacterium > Microbacterium sp. STF-2. Next base: position 529,350 of record NZ_JARKMW010000002.1, on the reverse strand, counting down.
GCCGGAGGGGCCGAGGAGTGAGACGAACTCCCCGGGGGCGATGTCCAGGTCGACACCGTGCAGCACCCGGTTGCCGCCGTAGCTCTTGACGATGCCCTGCAGCTCGACGCGCGTTCCCTCGCCCGCCTGCGAGAGCAGCAGGTTGTCCTTGGTGCGCGGCAGCGCGTGGTCGAGGGTCATGAGCGGGCCTTTCCGGTACCGCGGGCGACGCGGCCGATGACGAGGAGCAGGAGGAAGACGAGCACCAGCGCGAGCAGCGTGAAGATCGCCGGCGCATAGGGATCCTGTTTGTTCACGACGACCATGGCGGTCTGGAACACCTGGCGGTTCAGGAGCGAGGCGATCGTGAACTCGCCGAGCACCACCGCGATGGAGATGAGCGATGCGGCGAGCAGCCCCTGGCGGAGGTTCGGAGCGAGCACCCGGAGGACGACCGTCGGCCAGCTGGCGCCGAGCGACCGTGCGGCCTCGGAGAGGGTGCGCAGGTCGGCGGCATCGATCGACGCCTGGATCGAGCGGAACGCGAACGGCAGCACGGTGATCCCGTAGGCGAAGGCGAGCGTCCAGGTGCCGGTGCCGAAGGCGCGACCGATCTGCAGGTAGATGGGAGCGAGGCCGACCACGAGCACGATGGCGGGGATGGAGATGGGCAGCAGCACCGCGAACTCGAAGGCGGGCTTGAGCTTGGGGAAGCGCAGGTTCACCAGGATCATGGTGGGGGCGAGCAGGAGCAGCACGATGGCCACCGTGACGACGGCCAGGATCAGGGAGTTGCCCAGGCCCGCCCAGATCGGCCTCAGGGTAGCGGCCGTCGCGGGATCGAACAGCGCGATCCAGCGGGCGAACGACATCCCGCCCTCGGGGTCGCGCAGCGTGAAGAGGAACGTCGACACCAGGGGAACGGCGAAGAACGCACCGACGAGGATGCCGATGACCCCGCGGGTCGCGAGGGAGGGACCGAGCCGGTTCACGACTGCCACCTGGCCGCGCGTCGTTGCACGAGGGAGTACAGGGCCATGACGATCCCGACGATCACGATCATGCCGAGCGCGAGGGCGCCGGCGAGGTTCTCGCGGCCGAGGACCGTCTCGCTCGTGAGGGCAGTGCGAATCTGCAGCGGCACGATCTGCGCTCCCTGACTGGCGAGGGCGGCGGCGGTGGCGTACGACGAGAACGAGTTCGCGAACAGCAGCAGCAGGCTGGCGAGGAACGACGGCGCGAGCACCGGGATGCCGATGCGCAGCCAGAAGCTCGCGCGGGTGCCGCCGAGCGTGAGGTTGGCCTCGGCCCACTGCGGCTTGAGCGCGGCGAGGGCGGGCATGAAGGTGATGACCATGAGCGGGATCTGGAAGTAGAAGTAGGGGAGGACGAGTCCGGGCAGCTCGTACAGCCAGGTGCCGTTCTCGAAGATGTTGATGCCGAACGAGTCCTTCAAGAAGACCGTGACGACACCCTGGATGCCGATGGTCGCGATGAAGGCGAACGCCAGCATGACCCCGCCGAACTGGGCGAGCACACCGGCCGCGGCGTCCACAGCCGAGCGCGTTCGGCCTTCGGGGTCCATGCCGAGCAGGGCGTAGCAGACGAGCGCACCGACGAGCGCACCCACCACGGCGGTGAGCAGCGAGAGCCCGGCGGAGTTCGCGAAGGTGTTCAGCACGACGGGATCGGCGAGGGCCGACATGTTCGACCAGGTGAAGGAGCCGTCCTTCGTGAAGAAGCCGGAGCCGATCGACAGGATCGTCGGCACCGCCAGGAAGAGCACGACGTATGCGGCGAACGGGACGAGCCCGAGCCAGGCGAAGGACGGAGCGGACCGCCGGGCCCTCGCGTGCCGCGAGGACCCGGCGGAGGTGGTGGGGGCGGATGCCGCGGCATCCGCCCCCGTTGCGGTGAGGGTGGTCACTGGACCGCCGAGGCCCACTTCTCGCCGAGCAGCGTACCGGCGTTCGTCGACTGCTCCTCGGTCGGGACGACCGTCTCCGCCGGTGCCTCGGGGAGTGCCGCAGCGAGGTCGGCGTCGATCGTGCCGGCGTCGGTCATGGCCTCCATGCGCACCGGACGGGCGCCGCCCTTCAGCCAGAGGTTCTGCACCTCGTCGCTGTAGAGGAACTCCTGCCACAGGCGGGCAGCAGCCGGGTGCGGGGCGTCGGCGTTGATGGCCTGGTTGTAGTACCCGGCGTAACCGGTGCCGTCGAACACGACGACCTTCCAGTCCTTGTTGTCGGCCGTGTGCGAGGCGTTCAGGTAGTCCCAGTCGAACACGACGGGGGTCTCGCCGCTCGCGATCGTCGCGGTGGTCACGTCGACCTTGAGCAGGTTTCCGGCCTTCTGCAGCTCGGAGAAGAAGTCGATGCCCGGCTGGAAGTCGTCGAGCGTGCCGTCGGACTGCACGGTGGCGAGGCCGACGGCGGCGAAGGCCGCACCGGCCTGGGTCGGGTCGCCGTTGATCGCGACGGCGCCCTTGTAGTCGGCCGAGAGCAGGTCGGAGAGTTCGGCCGGAGCGTCGAACTTCGACGAGTCGTAGCCGATCGACATGTACCCGCCGTAGTCGCCGACGAAGAGGCCGGTGGGCTCCTTCAGCTCCTCGGGGATGTCATCCCACGTCTGCACCTTGTACGGCGCGAAGACGTCGGTGTTCTGCAGGGCGACCGTGAGGCCGATGTCGAACACGTCGGGCGCGGTGTCGAGTCCCTCGTTCGTCTTCGCGGCCTGGATCTCCTCGGCGCTCGAGACGTCGGGGGAGGCCTCGTTGATGGTGATCTCGGGGTACTTCTCGGCGAACAGGTCGAGGATCTCGCCGTAGTTCGCCCAGTCGCGGGGGAGCGCGATGACGTTGAGCGAGCCTTCGGCCTTGGCTGCAGCCTCGAGGTCGGCGAAGGTGCCGAAGTCGGTGACAGAGGTCGCGGCGGAGGCGTCGACGTCGGAGCTGCCTCCGCCGGTCGCGTCAGCTGCGCCGGAGCAGGCCGTGAGTGCGAGTGCGGCCGTGGTGGCCAGGGCGATGCCGGCGCCGATGCGCGCGCGGCGGGTGAAGCGAGCCATGAGTGTCCTCTCGGTGTCCGGCGCTGTGAGCCGGTTTCGGGTTGCGAGAGGACACTATGAGGTGCAGGTTGCCGCCCGTCGCGGGTCTGGTGAACGGACGGTGGCGAGGCGGTGGCCGAACAGGGCCGCGGAGCTCAGCCCTGCGGCACGCTGTACTTGAAGCCGCGGTGCGAGCCGACGTAGCCGAGACGCTCGTAGAAGCGGTGCGCGTCGGTGCGGGCGGCATCGGAGGTGAGCTGCACCATGGTCGCGCCGACCGCGGGGGCTGCGGCTTCGCCCACCCAGCGCATCACGGCGGAGCCGATGCCCGACGAGCGCAGACTGCTCTGCACGCGCACGGCCTCGACGAGCAGCCGCCGCGCGCCGCGGCGCGCCATCCCGGGGATCGAGGTGAGCTGCAGCGTGCCGACGATCGTGCCGTCGAGCTCGACCACGAGCAGATCGTTCGACGGCTCTGCCAGGATCTCGACGAGCCCGCGTGCGTACGCGGGACGATCCTCGTCGGACGCCACATCGCCGCGGGCCGCGCTGATCGGGTCGTCGGCGAGCAGTGTGATCACGGCATCCGTGTCGTCGACCGTCGCACGGCGCAGGAGCGCGGTTCCGATACGCGATTCGAGCGGCTGGGGCAGCGGGAGGGCGTCGAGCATGCCTCCAGTCTGCCAGCGCCCGCGTCCGGTGCGAGCGCGGATGCGGGGGTCGTGCCGACTCTCTGGAATCATGGCGAGGTGGATATCGGCGCCGTGCTCGGACTCGAGCAGCTCACGTGGGGGGTGCTGCTGCTCGTGGTGATCGCCGCGTTCTGCGCCGGCTGGATCGACGCGGTCGTCGGCGGGGGAGGGCTGCTGCAGCTGCCGGCCCTGCTGCTGATCCCCGGCATCTCCCCGGTGCAGGCGCTCGCCACCAACAAACTCGCCTCGGTGTTCGGCACCGCGACCAGCAGTGTGACCTACTACCGACGAGCCAGACCCGACCTGCGCACTGCCGTGCCGATGGCGATCATCGCGTTGATCGGGTCCTTCGGCGGAGCAGCCGTCGCGACGGTGCTGCCGCCGGCCGCGTTCAAGCCGATCATCGTGATCGCGCTGCTCGCGGTGGCACTGTTCACCGCGTTCCGTCCGCAGATGGGCGCCGCGACCCAGTTGCGGTTCCACGGCCACAAGCACCACATCATGGCGGGTGCCGCGGGGCTCGGCATCGGCTTCTACGACGGCATGATCGGACCGGGGACCGGGACCTTCCTCGTGATCACCCTGGTCGCGCTGCTCGGCTACGACTTCCTGCAGGCGAGCGCCAAGGCCAAGATCGTCAACCTTGCGACGAACGCGGGTGCGCTCATGCTGTTCATCCCGCACGGCGCCGTGCTGTGGCTGCTCGGCGGCATCCTCGCAGTCGCGAACGTCGCCGGCAGCTACCTCGGCTCGCGGATGGCGATCTCGCGCGGGACCACCTTCATCCGCGTGGTCTTCCTCGTCGTCGTCATCGCGCTGATCGCGAAGCTCGGCGTCGACGTGTGGAACGAGAACATCGTGCCCGCGTTCGCGGCGCTCTCGTCCTAGGCTCGAGATGCTCTGCGGCGCGCGGCCTGGGGGATCAGGCAGAAACGCCGGATCAGGCAGGTTCTTCGCAGAACCGCCTGATCCGGCGTGTGTGCCTGGGCTCGCGCGAGGCGGTGGGCGTCAGGCCTCGTCGTCCTCGGGCTCGTAGTCGACACCGGCCTCGGCGCGCTGCGCGTCGGTGATCGGTGCCGGAGCGGAGGTCAGCGGGTCGAAGCCGTTGCCCGACTTCGGGAACGCGATGACCTCGCGGATCGACTCGGTCTTGGTCAGGTGCTGCAGCACGCGGTCCATGCCGAGTGCGATCCCGCCGTGGGGCGGTGCGCCGAACTTGAACGCGTCGAGCAGGAAGCCGAACTGCTCGTCGGCCTGCTCGTCGCTGATGCCCATGACCTCGAACACACGCTTCTGCACGTCTTCGCGGTGGATGCGGATCGAGCCGCCACCGAGCTCGGAGCCGTTGCAGACGATGTCGTAGGCGTAGGCGAGAGCGGAGCCGGGGTCGGTGTCGAACGTGTCCTGGAACTCGGGCTTCGGGCCGGTGAACGCGTGGTGCACGGCCGTCCAGGCACCCGCGCCGACGGCGACGTCGCCGGAGGCCACGGCGTCGGCTGCCGGCTCGAACATCGGAGCATCGACGACCCAGGTGAACGCGAACTCGTCGGGGTTCAGGTAACCGAGCCGGCGGCCGATCTCGACACGCGCGGCGCCGAGGAGTGCGCGGCTCTCCTTAGTGGCACCGGCAGCGAAGAAGACGCAGTCTCCGGCTTCGGCGCCGACGAGGTCGGCGAGCCCGGCCTGCTCGGCCTCGGACAGGTTCTTCGCGGCGGGGCCACCGAGCGTGCCGTCCTCGTTGAACAGGACGTAGGCGAGGCCGCGTGCGCCGCGCTGCTTGGCCCAGTCCTGCCAGGCGTCGAGCTGCTTGCGCGGCTGCGAGGCGCCGCCGGGCATACGCACCGCACCGACGTACTCGGCCTGGAAGACGCGGAACGGGGTGTTCTGGAAGTACTCGGTCGCGTCGACGAGCTCGAGGCCGAAGCGCAGGTCGGGCTTGTCGGAGCCGTACTTGGCCATGGCGTCGGCGTAGGTCATGCGCGGCAGGGGCGTCGCGACCTCGACGCCGATCGTCGCCCACATCGCCACGATGAGCGACTCCATGAGGGTGATCACGTCTTCCTGGTCGACGAAGCTCATCTCGATGTCGAGCTGCGTGAACTCCGGCTGCCGGTCGGCGCGGAAGTCCTCGTCGCGGTAGCAGCGCGCGATCTGGAAGTACTTCTCGACGCCGCCGACCATCAACAGCTGCTTGAACAGCTGGGGGGACTGCGGCAGGGCGTACCAGCTGCCGGGGCTCAGACGAGCGGGCACCAGGAAGTCACGGGCGCCCTCAGGCGTCGAGCGGGTGAGGGTCGGGGTCTCGACCTCGGTGAAGTCGTCGGCGTGCAGCACGTCGCGGATCGCCTTGTACACGTTCGAGCGCAGACGCAGGGCAGCGGCCGGGGCCGGGCGGCGCAGGTCGAGGTAGCGGTACTTGAGGCGGGCTTCCTCGCCCACGGTCTCGGTGTCGGCGAGAGCTGTGGAGACCTGGAAGGGCAGAGGCGCGGACTCGTTCAGCACCTCGACGTCGGTCGCGATGAGCTCGATCTCGCCCGTGGGCAGGTTCGGGTTCGCGTTGCCCTCGGGGCGCAGCGAGACCTCGCCGGTCACCTTCAGCACGAACTCGTTGCGCAGCGGGTGGGCGATCTCCTCGTCGCGGATGACGACCTGGGCGATGCCGGAGGCGTCCCGCAGATCGATGAAAGCGACTCCTCCGTGGTCACGACGGCGATCGACCCAACCCGAGAGGGTGACGGTCTGACCGATGTGCTCGGCTCGCAGAGAGCCTGCCGAGTGGGTGCGAAGCACGGAGTATTCCTTCTGATCTGGGAAATGGGGAACCCGCCCATTCTACGGGGGCGGTCGGGAGGTCTTCGGCCCGGTCACCCGCCCCCGGGCCGGCATATCAGTAGGATCGCCACGACACAGCTCTTACACAGAAAGGGTGCACGTGGACAACAACGGCATCTCCGATCTCTACGCATCGATCTTCTCCGGTACCACGGGCCTGATCGCGCTCGTCTTCTACATCCTCGTCGCCATCGGGCTGTGGAAGGTCTTCACGAAGGCCGGATACCCCGGCATCCTCGCGATCATCCCGATCGTGAACCTCGTCTTCCTGGTGAAGATCGCCGGCCTGTCCGGCTGGTTCGCACTGCTCTACCTCATCCCGATCGCGAACCTGATCCTCGCGATCATCGTCGCGTTCAAGCTCGGCGAGCGCTTCAACAAGGGCGGGGTCTTCTCGTTCTTCCTGCTGTTCCTCTTCCCGTACATCGGGTACCTGATCCTCGGCTTCGGGGATTCGCGCTACAGCAAGGCGTGAGATGACGGTGTCCCGGTTGCACCTCGTCCGACACGGCGAGGTGCACAATCCGGCCCGCGTGCTCTACGGTCGTCTTCCCGACTACCACCTGAGCGACGCGGGCCGGGGGATGGCCGCAGCGGCCGCCGACCATGTGGCGGCGCTCGACCGTCCCGTCTCCGCGCTCTACGCGTCGCCGCTCGAACGCGCGCAGGAGTCGGCAGAGCCGTTCGCCGAGCGCTTCGACCTCGTGCCGGAGATCGACATCCGTCTGATCGAGCCGACGAACGTGTTCGAGGGGACGCAGATGCGTCGCTCGCTGATGAATCCCATGAACTGGTGGCACCTGCGGCAGCCTTCGCTGCCCAGCTGGGGCGAGCCCTACTCGTCCATCGCGGAGCGGATGCTCGGTGTTATGGACGAAGCCTGGGACGCGGCGCCCGACGGCGACGTCGTGATGGTGTCGCACCAGGCGCCGATCTGGATCACCCACCTCCGCGTCGCCGGCCTGCCGTTGCGGCACGACCCGCGCACCCGTCGCTGCGCCCTCTCGAGCGTCACCTCGTTCGAGCGCGTCGGCGATGTCTGGCATGAGGTCGCGTATGCCGAGCCTGCGGCGACCGGCGGCGCCGTCGACGTCGGCGCGGTCTGATCCGCGATTCGGGCGTGATCAATGCTCAGCGGCCAGCAGCGACTGGATGATGCCGACCGCTGCGAGCTGACCGGCAGCCGCGGCCAGCAGCACTGAGGCCATGGGCCCGGGAAGGGTCGCGCGATGCGCGAGGTCGCCTGCAGCGAAGACGCCGGGGCGCGAGGTGCGTCCGAACTCGTCGATCTCGATGCACCCGGAGTCGAGCATTCCCAGTCCGAGCTGGGCGGCGAACGGCGACCGCTGGCGCATCTCCCCGGCGGAGATGAAGACGCCGTCGACGACGCTCTCGTCGGTGTCCGTGTGAACGCGGACACCTCCGTCGACCTTCTCGACGGAGGTGACCGGCGTGCGGCGCACCTGCGCGCCTTTCGCCTCGAGAGTTCGGATCTCGTCGTCTGCGAACTCCTCCCCGACGGGTGCGACGGTGATGTTCCCGGCGATCCGACCCAAAAGGCCGATGAGGTGCTCGGCCCGAGGTGCGGCGCCGATGATGGCGATGTCCCTGCCGGCATGCTCGTGTCCGTCGCAGAACGGGCAGCTGAAGGCGAATGTGCCCCACAGGTCGTGCAGCCCCGGGACATCGGGGAGATCGTCGGCGACGCCCGTGGCGAGGATGACCCGACGTCCCTCGACGACGGTGCCGTCGGACACGCCCACGACGAACGCGCCCTCGACGCCCGAGACGCTCGTCGCCGCCGCGTCGCGGATCTCCACGTCGTCGTACTCCGCGAGCTCGGCGCGGGCGGTCGCGCGCAGCTCCGACGGTGGCATCCCGTCCGCGCCGATCATGTTGTGCATGTGCAGGACGGTGCCGTTGCGGTACTCGCCCGAATCCAGGAGCAGAGTCGAGCGGTGCATCCGTCCGAGGGTCAGGGCGGCCTGGAGTCCTGCCGGTCCTGCGCCGATCACGATGGCGTCGTACATGGGGGTCCTTCCGGTGGCGGGGTTGCTTTCCCCGTCAGTCTGTGACTTCATGTCAACATGAAGTCAAGCGATGCGCACCCCTGGTCCGTCGGCGATGTGGCCGAGCGCTTCGAGCTGCCGACGAACGTGCTGCGGCACTGGGAGTCGGTGGGGCTGCTCACTCCTCCGCGCGACTCCGCAGGGCGGCGGCGCTACGGCGAGGATGAGGTCGTGCGCATCGCCGTGATCCAGCGCAGCAAGGCAGCGGGGATGAGCCTCGAACAGATCGCGGTGCTGCTCGACGACGGGAGCGCCGGGCGGCACCAGGTGTTGCAGCAGCACCTGGACGACATCGATCGCCGTATGGAGGAGATGCGTCGATCGCGGGAGATGACCGAGCACGCGATGGGCTGCCGCGCGCACGACATCGCCACCTGTCCGCGGTTCCGGGCGGGCGTGGACGACGTCCTGGCGCGCTTCTGATGGGCCTCCGAAGGGTGCTCGTTTCCGGCTCGCGCATAGGAAGCTCTGCGTAAACTCGGAGTCGTGCCAAGCGATTCGACGGTCCGTCCGATCCGCAGCGGCCGCTCCTCCCGCACACGGCGCTCGCGCCGTGCGGTCGGTGCCGCGCTCGCTGCGGTGCTCGCCATCGGTCTGAGCGCCTGCGCTCCCGATCCGGTCAGCGAATCGTTCCTGAACGGCGAGAACACCGGTTATGTCGCCGCTGACGGCGCGATCGTCGAGATCCCGGTCTCCGAGCGTGGTGAACCCGTCGTCTTCAGCGGAGTGACCGAGAAGGGCGAGGAGTTCGACAGCGCCGACATCGCCGGACAGGTCGCTGTCGTCAACTTCTGGTACGCCGGCTGCGCGCCGTGCCGCCTCGAAGCAGCCGATCTGGAAGGTGTCTGGCAGGACTTCCGCGATCAGGACGTCGCGTTCATCGGCATCAACACCCGTGACCAGGCGGACACGGCAGTGGCCTTCGCGAACGAGTACGGCGTCACGTACCCGAGCCTTATCGACGTCGACACCGCCCAGGCCAAGCTCGCCTTCGCGAAGGAGACGCCAATCGCCGCGACGCCGACGACCCTCGTGCTCGACAAGCAGGGCCGGGTCGCCGCGCGCATCATCGGCCCGATCGACGGCAAGTCGATCCTCTCCACGCTCGTCAAGGACGCCCTCGCGGAGACGTCGTGACCACCCGGGGAACGTCGTGAATCCCGAAGCGATCATCGGATCCGGGGCCCTCTGGATCGCGATCCCGGTGGCGATGCTCGCGGGACTCGTCTCGTTCCTCTCCCCGTGCGTGCTCCCGCTCGTCCCCGGCTACCTCGGCTTCCTCGGCGGTGCCGTCGCGCCTCGGTCGACCGCTGCTGCCGGTGCGGAAGGCGGGACGAAGACGCAGACAACCGAAACCGCGACGAGGGGGCGGCTCGTCGGGGGCGTGCTGCTGTTCATCCTCGGGTTCACGATCGTCTTCATCCTCTACACCGTGCTCGGCGGAACGGCCGGGGTCTTCCTGCTGCAGTGGGGCGACCTCATCACCCGCATCCTGGGCGTGGTCATCATCGGGATGGGCCTCGTGTTCCTCGGCCTCTTCGGCTTCGCGCAGAAGGAGTTCCGCTTCCACGTCGACTCCAAGGCGGGGATCGTCGGTGCGCCGCTCCTCGGGGTGGCGCTCGGGATCGGCTGGGCGCCGTGCATGGGGCCGACGCTCGCGGCCATCCTCGCCCTCTCCTTCAACGCCGGCGATCCGGTGCGCGCAGGTTTCCTCGGCCTGGCCTATTCGCTGGGCCTCGGGATCCCGTTCCTGCTCGTCGCCCTCGGCTTCGGCTGGGCGACGAAAGCGGTCGGCTTCCTCCGCCGCCACGTCCGGGTCGTCAACATCGTCGGCGGCGTGATGCTGATCCTGCTGGGCATCCTGATGGTGACCGGCCTCTGGACCGACATCATGTCGCGCCTGACGGCGGTGATCGGAAGTGTCATCCTCCCGCTCTGATCGCTCCACGACGTCCACCAGCTCCGACAAGAACCCCCGCACTGAGAAGGCCATGACCAAGAACAAGGGTGCCGCGAACAGCGACTCCAGCGATCCGCTCCGCCCGTCCGACCACGTCGACGGCGACGACTCGATCACCCAGCCGCGGCTGGGGTTCGTCGGCTGGCTGCGCTGGGGCTGGCGTCAGCTGACCTCGATGCGCACGGCGCTCATCCTGCTGCTCGTGCTCGCGATCGCCGCGATCCCGGGCTCGATCTTCCCGCAGCGGATGGCCGACCCGAACGGCGTCACGCAGTGGGAGCGCGACAACCCCGACCTCTTCCCGGTGCTCGACGGGCTGAAGCTGTTCGATGTGTACCTGTCGCCGTGGTTCTCGGCGATCTACCTGCTGCTGTTCGCTTCGCTCGTCGGGTGTGTGATCCCGCGCATCAAGCACCACGCCAAGGCACTGCGCGCGCGTCCGCCGCGCACTCCCGCCCGACTGCAGCGACTCGAGGACTACCGCGCCGTCACGCGCGATCCCGCTGTGGACTCCGGAACCAAGACGGGTGATGCGGAAGCGGAGGCGGCCGCGTCCATCGACGTCGCGACGAAACAGCTGAAGGCCCTCGGCTACCGGGTGGAGCGCTACGACCGCGGACGCACGTTCTCAGTCTCCGCCGAGCGCGGCTACTGGCGCGAGACCGGCAACCTGATCTTCCACCTCGCCCTCGTGGGCGTGCTCGTCACGGTCGGCATCGGCGGCGGTTTCTCGTACACCGGTCAGCGCGTGCTGGTGGAGGGGGAGACGTTCGCCAACACGCTCCTCGACTACGACTCGATGAACCGCGGTCGCTTCGTGGGTGACGATGCGTTCGCCCCGTACTCGATGCGCCTCGACTCGTTCGATGTGACGTATCAGCCGTTCGGCGAGCCCGGCTCCGGACAGGCCGGCGACTTCTCCGCCAACGTCACGGTGCAGGAGAACGGGGAGGAGCGCACGGGGTCCGTCAAGGTCAACGAGCCGCTCGGGGTGGCCGACGACGACGTCTTCCTGCTCGGCAACGGCTACGCGCCGACCGTGACCGTGCGCGACCCCGAAGGCAACGTGGTGTTCACGAACAGCACCCCGTTCCTCCCGCAGGACAACAACATGACCTCGCTGGGCGTGCTCAAGGTGCCGGACGGGCTGGCCGAGCAGGTCGGCCTGGTCGGATTCTTCTACCCGACGACGGGTGTGCTCGAGAGCGGCGCGTTCTTCTCCGCGTACGGCGACCTCACGAACCCGACGCTCACGCTCGACGTGTACACGGGCGACCTCGGTATCAACGAGGGCGTGCCGCGCTCGGTCTACGTGCTCGACACCACCGGGATGACAAAGCTCACCGGCCGCACCACCGACGTGAAGTCGATCGAGCTCGCCCCCGGACAGACCGCCCAGCTGCCCAACGGCCTCGGCTCGGTGACCTTCGAGGACGAGTCGCCGGCCGGTGCGACGGATGCCTCGCAGTCGGTGAAGCGCTTCGCCTCGCTGCAGATCCACCGCGACGAGTCCGGAGTGTGGGTGCTCGGCTTCGCGCTGCTCGCCCTCGGCGGCCTCATGATCGCGCTGTTCGTTCCGCGCCGACGCGTGTGGGTCAAGGCCACGGCGCACGATGGCGAGATCGCCCTCGAGTACGCGGCCCTCGCGCGAGGGGAAGACCCGACGCTCGCGGCAGCCGTGGAAGACCTCGTCGCCGGTCACGCCCGACTGCTCGATGCGGCCGGGGGCACCACGGCGCGCCCACCGATCGATGATCCCGCGGACGAGTCCGCCGAGCCGGAAGCCCCGGCAACCGACACCCGGAAAGTAGACTGACACCATGCTCGAGCTCAACGTGATCTCGCCGGTCCTGCTCTGGACGGCGATCGCGATCTACGCGGCGGCCTTCGTGGCGTACGCCTTCGATCTCGCGCGGCGCTCGCAGGCGACGGCCGATGCGCAGAACGTGCGCGAGTCTGTGCTCGTCGGGGCCGGTGGCGGCAGCATCACCGCATCCACCGGCGCTCCCGTGGCAGACGCCGCTCCGCAGCGATACGTGATGGCCCGGATCGGCACCTCCCTGACCGTGCTCGGTTTCCTCTTCCACCTCGCCGCCGCGGTCACCCGTGGCATCGCGGCAGGCCGGGTGCCGTGGGCCAACCTGTACGAGTTCGCGATGATGGGCACGCTGCTCATCATCGCGGTGTACCTCGTCGTGCTCACTCGCATCGACCTGCGCTTCCTCGGTACCTTCATCACCGGCCTCGTCGTGGTGCTGCTCGGCCTCGGTGCGACGAACTTCTACGTCGATGTCTCGCCGCTGATGGACCCGCTGAAGAGCGTGTGGCTCGTCATCCACGTGTTCGTGGCCTCGGTCGCGACGGCGTTCTTCGCCCTCGCATTCGCCCTGTCGGTGATCCAGCTGATGCAGTCGCGACGTGAGCGACTTCTCGGCGAAGGCGCGAAGAAGACCGGGCCCGGCTTCCTCCGTACCTTCCCGAACGCCGTGCGCCTGGAGAGCCTGGCGTACATGTTCACCATCATCGGCTTCATCCTTTGGACCTTCACGCTCATCGCGGGGTCCATCTGGGCCTACTACGCCTGGAGCCGCTTCTGGGGCTTCGACGTCAAGGAGACCTGGACCTTCGTGATCTGGGTCATCTACGCCGGATACATCCACGCCCGTGCGACGCGCGGCTGGCGCGGCAACCCCTCGGCCTGGCTGGCGATCGTCGGGTTCTCCGCTGTGATCTTCAACTTCACGATCGTGAACGTCTTCTTCAAGGGCCTGCACGCCTACTCCGGCCTGAGCTGAGTCTGCCTCCGGCTGCGAAAACGGAGACCTCCCGGCTTCGTCCCGGCGCGTCTGAGCAAGACACGTGGGGCGGGGTGCGGGAGGTCTCTGTTTTGGCCGAGGGGCGAGCTGGGCCGAGGATCAGCCGCCGAGAGGGAGTACCTCGGCGTACTCGATGCCGTCTTCGTACCAGACCAGCTCTGCTTCGGCGATGACCTCGGTGGGCGCGGGTGAGAGCGGGCGGACCTCGGCTTTCACGAACCGCGACCAGTCGGCCGCGTCGAGAGTCTTGCCGTAGAGCACCGACAGGTGGAACGTCCAGTCGGCCAGCGGGAGTTCGCCGAGGCGGCGGTAGTCCGTGGCGTCCAGCGCGGCAGTCAGGGTCGAGTATGCCGAGATGAGCGAGGCGCTCCGGGCGAGGCGCACGATCAGGATCTGCCAGGGCAGGGGGAACACGTCGACGGCCTCGGCGCTGACCTCGATCGGTTCTTGCTGTGCCGCCCAGGTGCGGATCAGCGCGGCGAGTTCCTCGCGCCGCTCGGGCTCAGAGAACCCCCGGAGCGTGACGTGTCCGGTGTGCGGACGCCGCGCCGGGATGCCGAGGCGATCGAGCGCGGTCTCCTGGATCTCCCGATAGACCTCGGCGACCGCACCGGTGGGCCGGAGAACGAGGTACTGCTGCCCCTCGAGGCTCGCGAGTTGGTCGGGGGTGTCCATGAACGGTCGACGCATGTCAGGATCCTAGGTCGCGGGCGACGCGTGCCGAAACGGAGACGGTCACAGGCGCGGCCCGGCGCGTCATGCGTCGACGCGCCGGGCCGGGCACGGGTGGTCTCCGTTTTGGCAGGGAGGTTCGGACGACGTCAGGCCGTGGCGAGGACCGCCTTGGCCGAGGTCGTGCGTCGCAGCGTCACCGCGAGCGTCGTGGCCACGAGCGACAGCACGCCCCAGACAACGAGTGCCGCGACCGCGGAACCGCTCGGCGTGATCAGACCGGCGAAGGCCGGAGCCGTCGGGAGGGCGGCTCCGATGCCAGCCAGCCAGTCCGGCACGGTCGAGATCAGGCCGGTCGCGACCGCGAGCACTCCGACGAGGGCGGAGATCCAGCGCCCGACGCCGCCGAACAGGGCGACGAGGGCCTGATTCACGGCGGCGAACACCACACCGGCGAGCACGGCCGTGCCCGCGAACGCCCACCAGGTGCCGGCGTCATAGCTCGCCACGATCTGCGCGATCAGCGACACCAGCAGGCCCTGAGCCGCACCGATCAGCGCGGCCGGGGCGAAGGCCCGCAGCGCGAGAGTAGCGGATGACCGGCGCGAGGTGAGGGTGCGAGCGGTGTGCGCGCGCATCACCATGAACGACGCCAGACCGCCGAACCAGAGCACGACCGCCGCGAGCAGCGGGATCGCTGTCGGGCCGAAGATGGTGTTCGTCGACGAGTTCGACGACACCGGGTCGGCGATCACCGAGGCGAGCGACTTCGACTCGGTGTCGCTGAACGAGGGCAGGGAATCGGATGCCGTGCGCAGCCCGCCTGCGAGGTCACCTGTGCCGGTCGCCAGGGTGTCGAGCCCGGTGGTCAGTTCGGTGGCTCCGTCGGCGAGGGCGGTCGCTCCGCCGGAGAGCTGGGTCGCGCCGGAGGCGAGGCCGCGGGCGCCGGTGGCCGACGCTCCGATGCCCTGGTCGGCGAGCTGGGTGAGGCCACCTGAGAGCTGGGTGGCGCCTGCTCCGGCCTGCGACATGCTGGAGGCCAGCGTGGTGAACGTACCGGGGAGGGCGGCGACGCCATTCGCGACCTCGGGCGCGTTGAGGATGCCGGATGCCGTGCCGGCATCCGTCGCGACGGAACCGGCCTGCGTTGCGAGGGAGGTGTAGAGCGCGCACTCGGCCTGGTCCGCGACGGGCGGTGTGCAGGCGGCCTGCGCCATTCCGCCCAGCTGCTGGGCGAGAGCGACCGAGTCGTCTGCGGCGGAGCGTGCGGATGCCGAGGCGCTCTGGATCCCGCCGACGAGCTGCTGAACCCCGGCGACGCTTCCTTGCAGCTGCGCGCCGCCATCCGTCAGTCCGGCCCCGATCGCACCCGCGCCGGCCGCAGCCTCGCGCGTCTTGCCCGCGATCGTGTCGAGCCCGGAGGCGAGCGACGATGCCCCCGTCCCGAGCTCACCCGCACCGGAGGCCAGCTTCCTGGCGCCTTCGGGGATCGCTGCCGCTCCGGTGGCGGCATCGCGCGCGCCGTTCGCGAGCTTCAGGGCGCCGTCTGCCGCCTCGCCGATCTGATCGCCGATCGTGGTGAAGCCGACGAGGATGTTCTCGGTCGTCGCCTCGGAGAGCATCGTGCCCATGGTCGAGGCGGCGACGTCCGCGATCTGCCCGGTGATGAGGTCGTCGGCGACGAGTCCGTCCTCCGGGGTCGTGACGGTGATGGTGGCCTGCTCGGCCTTTCCTCCGCCGTCGGAGATCGCGGTGCCGGCGGAGGTGGCGGCGGACGAGAAGTCCTCGGGGATGGTGATGACGGCCTGGTAGGAGCCGTCGGCGAGACCGTCGGCGGCGTCGTCCTTGTTCGAGATCACCCACGTGAGGTTCGAATCGAGGTCGTCCGACCCCTCCACGAGACCCGAAGCCAGCTGGCGTCCGAGGGGAGTCATCTGACCGTCGATGGTCACCGGCTCGTCGAGGTTGACGATGGCCGCGGTCATCGAGTCCAGGCGTTCGGTCGGGTTCTGCAGCGCCGCGACGAGGATGCCGCCCACCGCAGCCGGCAGCAGCAGCACGCCGAGGATGGTCAGCCAGGTGATGGGCTTGCGGGAGCGCGCGCGCTCGATGGGGAGGGTCATGCGGTCACCTCGGTGGAATCTGCGGTACTCCGGCGACGAGCACGCGTGTCGAGAGTCTGGGGGTCGGGCCATCCGGCCTCGGCGAGGACGGCCCGTGCCGAGTCGGCATCGGAGGCGGTGGCGAACACCGCGAGCGTGCGGGAGGCCGCGGCATCGCGCAGCATGGCCGTCGCCTGGTCACGCTGGCCACCTGTCAGGCGGTCGAGGCCGTCGATCACGACGATCTGCGACTTCCCACGGAGCGCTTCGGAGAGGTCGCCGAGTGCGGCATCCGCGTCGTCGACCAGCACGCAGCCGACGTGCGCGCGCACCCAGGCCGCACGACCGGGGAGCAGGTGTCCTGCGACGCGGAGCTTCCCGTCCGTCGGCACGAGGCGTCCGGCGACGGTGAGGGCCAGGGCCCGACGAGTCCGCAGATCGCCGCCCGTCGCGATGACCGCACCGCCCTCGGCGATGCGCATCGACAGGCCCTCGACGAGCGGCGCATCTGCGCTGATCTCGAGGTCGTCGGCCGCGACGACCGATCCGTCGCCGGGCCAGGCGGCCAGGTGGCGTTCGCGTTCGACCGCCTCGCCTTCGACGTCGACGCGGGGGAGGATCTTCTCCAGCCAGCGCGGGAGCTCCCAGGCACGCTCGCCCAGGATCGCCATGAGGGCGGGGATCAGCGTCATGCGCACCAGGAAGGCGTCGAATGCGATACCGGCGGCGAGGCCGAGTGCGATCGGTTTGAGCGACGAGTCGCCCTCGGGGACGAACGCGACGAAGACCGCGAACATGATGAGCCCGGCCGCGGTGACGACCTTCGCCGAGCCGGTGAAGCCGCTGCGCACGGCCCGGAGCGCGGCGGCCCGCCGGGTGGCACGGTTCGGGCTCGTCGCGTCCCTGTCATGCACGAAGTCCTCGCGCATGCGGGAGACCAGGAACACCTGGTAGTCCATCGCGAGACCGAACAGCACGCCCATCAGGATGATCGGCATGAAGCTGATGATCGGCCCGACCTTGGCGACGTGCAGCAGATCGGCGAACCAGCCCCACTCGAACACCGCGCCCACCACGCCGAAGGCGGCGACGATCGACAGCAGGTAGCCGACGGCGGCGGTGATCGGCACCCAGAGCGAGCGGAACACGATGGTCAGCAGGATCAGCGAGAGGCCGATCACGAAGATGCCGAAGGGCAGGAGCGCGTTGCCGAGCTGGTCGGAGATGTCGATGCCGACGGCCGTGAACCCGGTGACCTTGAGGTCGATGCCGAACTCGTCGAGCCATTCGTCGTGATGGCTGCGCAGCTCGCGCACGAGATCGGCGGTCGCCGGGTCGTCGGGGGCGGTCTCCGGGATGATCTGCACGATACCGGTGTCGGCCGTCTCGTTCGGCGTCGCGAGGGCGACCTCCTTGACGCCGGGGACCTTCGCCACGGCATCGCCGAGGTCTTCCATCAGGGTGAGCGGATCGGTGGAGGTGACGATCGTGCCGGTGAGGATCAGTGGACCGTTGAAGCCGGGGCCGAACTGCTCCCCGACGAGGTCGTAGTTCTGGCGGGCCTCGGAGTCCTTCGGGAGCACACCGGCATTCGGCAGCGCGAGGTCGAGGCTCAGCGCGGGAACGGCCACGATCCCGAGTCCCAGGACCACGGCGAGAGACACCAGCACGGGGTGCTTCATGACGCCGCCGACCCAGCGGGCGCTGCCCTTCACCGGGGCCACGACGGCCTTCGGCTCCTCCGAGGAGTCGGGCGCGGCGCCCTTCTTCGTCTTCGGCGTCCTGACCTTCTTCGGGCGACCGACGACCTTGCCCTTCATGAAGCCGAGCAGGGCCGGGGTGAGGGTCACGGCGATCGCCACGGCCACGGCGACCGCGGCGGAGGCGGCGATGCCCATCGTGGTCAGGAACGGGATACCCGCGAAGCCGAGGCCGATCAGCGCGATGAGCACCGTGACGCCCGCGAACACGACAGCGGAGCCTGCGGTTCCTACGGCGCGCGAGGCGGACTCCTCCGGGTCCACGCCCGCGCGCACCTGATCCTGATGTCGAGCCATGATGAACAGTGCGTAGTCGATGCCGACCGCGAGCCCGAGCATGAGCGCCAGCAGCGGGGTGGTCGAGGAGACGGTCGCGAACGCGGTCGCGGTGAAGATGCCGGCCATCGAGATGCCGACGCCGAGGATCGCGGTGAGCAGGGGGAGGCCCGCTACCACGAATGAGCGGAACGTGACGATCAGCACGAGCAGGGCGATGAGCAGTCCGACCGCTTCGGTGAGGGTGACGCCGGGGATGGAGATCGCGAAGAGGTCGCCGCCGAGGGAGGTCTGCGAGCCCGCGGGGAGCTCGGCGTCGAGGTCGCTCACGACCGAACGCAGCGCATCCTTCGTCTCGTCCGAGACGTCGGTGGACTCGCCGTCGAACTGCACGCGCACGATGGCGGCGGTGTCGTCGTCGTTGATCATGCCCTTGACCATCTCGTCGTACGGCGAGGTGGCCGCGAGAACACCGTCGAGGTCGCTCAGCTCGTCGACCGCGCCCTCGATGTCGTCCCGGTACTCGTCATCCGTGATCTTGTCGCCGTCGGCCGCGACCACGATGAACTGCGCGTTCGTGCCACTCACCTGCGGGAATGAGCGGGAGAGCTGCTCGAGCCCCGCCTGCGACTCCGTCCCGGGGATGGAGAACGTGTTGTCGGTTCCCGCGCCCAGCACGAGCGCTCCGGCGCCGGCGATGCCGAGCGCGAGCAGCCAGGACACGAGGACCCGCCACGGGTGCCGGAAGGACCAGCGTCCGAGCGAGGACAGGAGTGTGGACACGCGTTCCTCCGAGGGGTGCGGGGTGGATACACAGGTGTATCCAATACATAGATGTATCGTAAGGTGACCCGCCCGGCCAAGCCTGTGTGCGGGGTGTGAATCATGCGAGAGTGAAGGGTCAGGAGGTTTCGATGTCGACACCCGCAACCCGCAGCCGCGAGAACACGCGAGCCCGCCTGCTCGAGGCGGCGGCGCAGGTCTTCGCCGAAGTCGGGCTCGATGGAGCGTCGGTGGAGGCCGTCTGCGAGCGTGCCGGGTTCACCCGCGGTGCGTTCTACTCGAACTTCGAGTCCAAGGACGAGCTGTTCCTCATGCTCGCCGCCAGCGTCTCCGAGGTGCGCGTGAACGCGGTGCGCACCCGCGTGGAGGAGCTGACGGCCGCCGGTGCCCTGGTCGAGGGGTGCGATCCCATCGACCTCGTGCAGCAGATCATGGAGCTCGGAGGAGACGACCGTCTCGGTGTCATGCTGCTCAGCGAGATCCGTATCCGTGCACTGCGCGACGCGAAGTTCGGCGAGGCCTACCTCGCGCAGGAGCGCGAGATGGTCTCGAGCATCGCGCAGATCGTCGACGACATCGTCACCGCCGGCCTGCTGCGCCTTCGCCTTCCGGCCGAGACGGCTGCCCGCATGCTCATGATCATCTGGGAGGGCATGACCGTGCGCGGCGCCATGGCGGGCCAGGATGACGCCCAGCTGCGGCACTCCGGTGGCGAAGAGCTCGGTCGTCTGGTGCAGCTGCTCATCGAGCAGTAGTCCGCAGGTTCGCCGGGGTGGAGGTGGAGAGGTCCACCCTGCTCAGTGCGCGCTGCTCGAGAGCTCGTAGTGGCAGCGGGCGAGTCGGGCGAACCACCACTCGCGACGCTCGTCCGACGCGGCGAGACGGTTGAGGGACTCGGCATCGGGCGTCACGTGGCCGACCGGGATCGTGCCGTCGACGGGACGCAGGTCCGCCACGTCGTCGAGGAAGAGCGACGCCGTGCCGAGCCCGCAGTCGTAGTCGAGCGACGGGAGCGCGGCAGCGAGTGCGGCCCCCTGTGACAGACCGATCGCCGTGTCCAGGGCACTGGAGACCACGACGGGCAACCCCGCGGCGGTGACGATCTGCAGGGCGTGGGTGATGCCGCCCAGCGGCTGGGCCTTGATCACGAGCAGATCCGCGGCGCCGGCACGTGCGACCGCGAGCGGGTCGGTCGACTTGCGCACGCTCTCGTCGGCTGCCACCGGGATGCCCATGTACTTCACGCGCCGGCGCAGTTCCGCCAGCTCCGGCACCGTCGCGCACGGCTGTTCCACGTACTCCAGGTCGTATTCGCCGAGCGCGTGCACTGCGTGCTCGGCCTCGTCGACGTTCCACGCGCCGTTCGCGTCGACGCGGACGCGTCCCTCCGGCCCCATGACCTCCCGCACGGCGCGCACTCGCGCCACGTCGTCGGCCAGGGTCTGGCCCGGTTCGGCGACCTTGACCTTGGCTGTGCGGCATCCGGGGAACCGTGCCAGCAGCTCGGGCACGCGCTCCGGATCGATCGCCGGCACCGTGGCGTTCACGCCGACTCGGTTGCGCAGCGGCTCCGGCTGCGCACGCCACGCATAGTCGATCGCGGCGGCGAGCCACGTCGCCGCCTCCGCATCCTCGTACTCCACGAATGGGGAGAACTCCGCCCACCCTTCCGGCCCCTCGAAGAGCAGGGCCTCCCGCACGTCCACGCCACGGAAGCGGCTGTGCATCGGGAGGGCGACGACCCTGGCCGAGTCGAGCAGGTCTGCGAGTGGCGGGATCATGTGCCCATTCTGTCCCCGCGGAGTCTCTGAGCGCCGGACGTCAGGTCAGGTGTTTCTGCAACTCGCCCATCCGTTCGGTGGGGGCGAACCCGAGCAGGGTGTTGACGGCGAGCATGTGGGCATTCGACTCGGCGTTGTAGGTGTAGACCGCCCGTGCCTGCGGCGCCGCGTGCTGCAGCAGGCGGAGATTGGCGATCTTCACCGCGGTGCCGAGGCGGTGGCCGCGATCCGAGCCACGTACGAGTGTTCCCCACTGGTAGGCGTTGCCGTCGTCCCCCGACACGACCAGCTGCGTGTAGGCGACCGCCTCGCCCTGCGGGTCGAGGGCGATCGTGCCGATCGACAGGCGGTTCTGCCGGACGAGGAGGTCCTCGTGCTCGCGGATGCTCTCCACATCGGGCTTCGCGGGTTCGATGTCGAGATCGCCGCTGGGCGCCTCGGTGTCGATCGAGGCATCGAGGATCGCCCAGCCTTCGACGACATCATCCGGTACCGGCCCGACCCAGCTGCGGATCGTGTAGCCCTGGATCGCGGCGGCGATGTCGGCATCGATGCCGTCGAGCACCGTCGGCGCGACGGGGAGTGCGAGCCTGTTCTGCACATCGCCGAGCGCGAGCGCGTAGCCGTGTCGACGAGCGAACTCCCGGCCAGGGTCGCCGGAGCCGTCGGAGCCGAGCTCGTACCGCCACGAGGTGTCGCCCTGCGCGGTGGTGCGTCCGGCGGCCGCGGCTTCGCTTTCGAGGAAGGCGAGGGCGGCGGACCCGACTCCGCGCCGTCGGTGCGCGAGGGGCACATCGATGTCGAGGTAGGCGACGTGCGTGTTGTCCTTCAGTGGGAGGGTGAGGCTCGCGGCACCCACGACGAGGCCGTCGTCGTGCAGCAGGAAGGCGCGCCGCTCGTTGACCCGTGACTCCTGCTGCAGCTCGCTGCGGGTCTCCTCCCGGGACCAGACGGGGATGTCGTCCCCGCGGTCTGCGCGCTCGGCGGACGCATAGGCGTCCCACCAGGCATCCACCGCAGCGGCGTCGAACGGGTCGATGCGCGTGATCTCGAGCGTCATGTCTCCACGGTACTTTCCCGCCTCGACACTTTCCCGTCTCGATGCTCTCTCGTCTCGCCTTGGATCGCGCATAAATGTGTGATTGACAATGGTGTGTGACGCACAGTAATGTGATCGTCATGAACGAGACGCTCGACACGCACCTGCAGGAACTGCGGCGCGGCACCGTGGTGCTCGCCTGCCTGCAGCTGCTGCGCACGCCGGGGTACGGCTATTCGCTGCTCGAGCAGCTCGAGCAGCGCGGCTTCGCTACCGACGCGAACACCCTCTATCCGCTGCTCCGCCGCCTGGAGAAGCAGGAGTACCTCACGAGCGAGTGGAACACCGACGAGGCGCGGCCCCGCAAGTTCTACCGCACCTCCGACGCCGGCATCCGCCTCGCCGACACCCTCACCGACGAATGGCGATCACTCACCACCGCGATCGCGTCCCTCACCGCAGAGGAGAACTGACATGACCACGACGTTCACACTCACCGAGCGCTACATCAGCGCGACGATCCGCAGTCTGCGCCCCGACGCCCAAGCCGACGTCCGCGCTGAGCTCGAGGCCTCCATCGCCGACGCGATCGAGGCCAGGGTCGAGCAGGGGGAGGCACCGGAGTCGGCAGAGCGCGCAGTGCTCACCGAACTCGGCGACCCGGGAATCCTGGCCGCAGGCTACGCGGAGCGCCCGCTCTACCTCATCGGGCCGCGCTTCTACTTGACCTGGTGGCGGCTGCTCAAGCTGCTGCTGATGATCGTTCCCGTCTGCGTTCTGGGCGGCGTCGCGCTGGGACAGACCATCTCCAACGCCCCCGTCGGGGAGATCATCTCGACCTCGATCCTCGCGACCGGTGGTGCGATCCTGCACATCTGTTTCTGGACCACGCTCGTGTTCGTCATCCTCGAGCGCTCGAACAGCACGACCGCGATCGAGAAGTGGGATCTGGATCAGCTGCCGGAGCCGACAGAGAAGGGAGTGGGGCGGAGTGAGCTGATCGCCTCGCTCGTCTTCCTCGGCATCGCGATCGGTGCTCTCCTCTGGGATCGCTTCCGTGGTTTCGTCCACGTCGACGGCGGGGCGTTGCCGATCTTGAATCCGCAGTTGTGGCCGTGGGGGATCGGCGTCCTGTTACTGCTCATCGTCGCGGAGGCGGTGTTCGCCGTCGTCCTCTACCGCAGGGGACGGTGGAGCACCGGACTGGCCGTGGTGAACACGGTGCTCGCCGTCGCGTTCCTCGCCTGGGTTCTCGTGCTGCTGCTGACCGGTGACCTGGTGAATCCGGAGTTCCTCGCGCAGATCACCGCAGCAGGCGGGGAGGAGTTCGCGTCAGGGCAGGCGGAGTCGGCCGACGAAGGCGGGGTGTTCCGCATCCTCGCCGTCCTGTTGGGGTTCGGCATCGCGGTGGGCGTCGGTTGGGACATCGTCGACGGCTGGATGAAGACCTGGCGGGCGCGGCGTGGGCGCGAGGAATAGGCTGGATACGTGACCACCGCCTTCGTCTCCGATCTGTTCGACCCGGCCGAATGGGTGCTCGCGCCCGGGGCGGAGGACTACACCGACATCACCGCTCACGTCTCGCGAGACGGCGGTGTCGCACGCATCGCGTTCAACCGGCCGGAGGTGCGCAACGCCTTCCGTCCGCACACCGTCGACGAGCTCTATCGCGCACTCGACATCGCCCGGCAGGATGCGCGCATCGGCGCGGTGCTGCTCACGGGAAACGGACCGAGCCCGAAGGACGGCGGCTGGGCGTTCTGCTCGGGCGGCGACCAGCGCATCCGCGGTCGTGACGGGTACAAGTACTCCGACGCGGAGACGGCGATCGTCGACGGGGCGGGCCGCGCAGCGGTCGGCCGCCTGCACATCCTCGAAGTGCAGCGCCTCATCCGCTTCATGCCCAAGGTCGTCATCGCGGTGGTGCCGGGATGGGCTGCCGGTGGCGGACATTCCCTGCACGTGGTGTGCGACCTCACCATCGCCTCAGCCGAAGAGGCGCGCTTCAAGCAGACCGATGCGGATGTCGGCAGCTTCGACGCCGGCTACGGCTCGGCGTACATGGCCCGTCAGACCGGTCAGAAGTTCGCCCGTGAGGTGTTCTTCCTCGCCGAGGAGTACTCGGCGCAGCGTGCCTACGAGATGGGCGCCGTGAACCGGGTGGTGCCGCATGCCGAGCTCGAGCGCGAGGCGCTGAAGATGGCGCGCACCGTACTCACGAAATCTCCCACGGCGATCCGCATGTTGAAGTTCGCCTTCAACGCGGTCGACGACGGATTGGTCGGCCAGCAGGTCTTCGCGGGGGAGGCCACCCGCCTCGCCTACGGCACCGACGAAGCCGTCGAGGGCCGCGACTCGTTCCTCGAGAAGCGCGACCCGGACTGGTCGCCCTTCCCCTGGCACTACTGACCAGGGCAGCCCAGAGTCGGAGACGCGCATGACCGCCCTGATCCCCACGGATGCCGAAGATCTGGTTCGCCTGCGAGAGGCCCTGCAGCGCGCGCTCGACGGCGGTCCGGCGCTGGGGCTCGGGATGGTGACCGGCGCCCCGGAGGACGTGGCGGACGGCCTCGCCGCCGTGATCGCGACCTCGGGGTCGAGTGGGGTGCCGAAGCGGGTCGCGCTCAGCGGGGAGGCCCTGCGGGCGAGCGCCGAGGCCACGGCCGCGCGGATCGGGAGCGGTCGCTGGCTGCTCGCCCTTCCCGCCGGCTACGTGGCGGGACTGCAGGTGCTGGTGCGCTCGATCCTCGCGGACACGCAGCCCGCGCGGATCGAGGGCCGCTTCTCGCCGACATCGTTCGCCGAGGCGACCCTCGAGATGCTGCGGCCATCGCCAGGGGCCGGGGTCCCGGAGCTGTTCACGTCGCTCGTCCCGGCGCAGGTCGCGACTCTGCTCGACGCCGCGGACGACACCGCCGTCCGTGCCGCATTGACGGCCTACCGGGCGATCCTGGTGGGCGGGCAATCGCTCCCCGAACCGTTGCGCGAGCGTGCCGCCGATCTGGGGGTGCGTCTGGTGCGCACCTACGGTTCGACCGAGACCAGCGGCGGCTGCGTCTACGACGGCGTTCCTCTCGACACGGTCGGCGTGCGCACGGTCGACGGCGAGCTGCGGATCGCGGGCCCCATGCTCGCCGAGGGATACATCGGTGACGGATCACTGACCGCGCGCACGTTCGTGCGCGACGAGCACGGCATCCGCTGGTACCGGACCGGGGATCTCGGTCTCGTCGAAGACGGTGTCGTCCGGGTGCACGGCCGTGCCGACAACGTGATCGTGTCCGGAGGGATCAACATCTCGCTCGATCGTGTCGAGCGGGTCGTCCGCCGGATCGCGGGGCTGCACGAGGCGGTGGTGGTCGGCGTGGAGGACGAGCGCTGGGGCGAGGCGTCCGTGATCGTCGCGGCCCGGGGCGAGGTGCTGCGTCGCAGCGAGTCGGAGCAGCTCGCGCAGGCGCGCGACGCGGTCGAGAACGAACTCGGCAAGCATGCCCGACCGGCTCGTCTGATCATGGTGGACGAGATCGAGGTGCTGTCCTCCGGCAAACCCGACCGCGAGGCCATCCGCCGCATGGTCGCGCAGCTGCACTGAGGGCGGGCTCTGCCAGACTGAACCGCATGGCCTCGTACACGCATGGACACCACGAATCCGTCCTCCGCTCGCACAACGTGCGCGACATCGCGAACTCGGCCGCGTACCTCCGCCCCCACCTCACGTCCACGACCCGCCTTCTCGATGTCGGCGCGGGCCCCGGCAGCATCACGGTCGACTTCGCCGGCATCGTCGCGCACGTGACCGCGACCGAGATCGACGAGGATGCGCTGTCGCTCTCCCAGGGACTCGCGGCCGACCGGGGCCTGACGAACCTCGACTTCTCGGTCGAGGACGTGCACGCACTGGGCTTCGCCGACGACTCCTTCGACGTCGTACACGCACATCAGGTGCTGCAGCACGTCGGCGACCCGGTGCAGGCACTTCGGGAGATGCGCCGCGTCACTGTTCCCGGCGGGATCGTCGCCGCGCGCGATGCCGACTACGCGGGCTTCGTCTGGTTCCCCGTGCTGCCGGAGCTCGATCGCTGGCTCGCGCTCTACCGTGCGGCTGCACAGGCCAACGGTGGGGAACCGGATGCGGGGCGCCGGCTGCTGTCGTGGGCGCGCGCCGCGGGTTTCACCGACATCACGGCGACGGCATCCACATGGTGCTACGCGTCACCCGCCGAGCGTGCCTGGTGGGGTGGGATGTGGGCCGACCGCATCCTCGAATCCGCCCTCGCGCGGCAGCTCGTCGACAGCGACATGGCGACGCGCGCCGATCTGCAGGAGATCAGCGATGCGTGGAGGCGCTGGGCCGACGACGGCGACGGCTGGTATCTGGTGCCGCACGGCGAGATCCTCGCCCGCGCCTGACGGACGGGGATACATCCCGCGGCGGATGCCGGCGCCGGGGCCCTCGCGTAGCGTGGGGGAGTGATCCGCCCGCTGTCCCGCACCGCGCTGATCCTCGACATCGTCGGGGCGGCGCTGCTCTTCCTCGTGCTCGTGCCGATGTCGCTGGTGTTCTACGGGCCCGGAACGGGGAACACCGCGATCGGGGGAGCAGCGGTCGCTGGCATTGTCATCGCGAGCGTCCTGATGTCGGGCGGCGTCGCCATCGGCCGGCTCGCCCCCGGGTGGGCGCTCGTTGCCGCATGGGCCGGCGCCGTGCTGCAGATGCTCTCCGGGTTCGGACCGTTGCCGATCGACATCGCGATCCTGCTCGTGCTGTACGCCACCTCCGCCTGGGGCACACGCCGCGTGCTCTGGTGGGGATTCGGTTCGGCGCTGTTCGGCGGCCTGGTCGCTGCCGTGTTCATGGTCATCGTCAACGGCGTCGCCTTCGGCACGGGCAGCGGGTGGGAGAAGGTCAGCGCGGGCACACTGCTGCTCGTCGTCTCCGTCATGGCGCTCGGGTTCGCCTGGGTGTGCGGGCTGCTGTGGCGCGTCGTGCTGCGCGCTCGCCGCACCCGGTCGGCCCAGCTGCAGGCGGAGTCGCTCGCCGCGGAGGAGCAGGAGCGGGTGCGGATCGCGCGCGACATGCACGATGTGGTCGCCCACTCGCTCGCGGTGGTGATCGCGCAGGCCGACGGGGCCAGGTACGCGGCCGCGGTGAAGCCCGAACTCGCGACCGAGGCGCTCGGCACCATCGCCCAGACGGCGCGTGGCGCCTTGAGCGACGTGCGGATGCTGCTCACACAGCTGCGGCACCGGCAGGGCGACGGCCCGCAGCCCACGCTCGCCGACCTCGAAGCGCTGTTCTCGCAGGTGCGGCAGGCCGGAATCGAACCGCGGGTCACCGTCGACCCGATGCCGCCGGGGGAGCCGCCGGCGGCCATCCAGCTCGCGGTCTACCGCATCCTGCAGGAAGCGCTCACGAACGCGATCCGGCATGGGGACGGCGCGGTCGACGTGCACCTCGCCTGGCTCGCGGACCGCGTCGACGTCGATGTGCGCAACACCGTCACGGGGGAAGCGACGGTGTCTCCCGGCGGGCACGGTGTCATCGGCATGCGCGAGCGTGCGCAGCTCGTCGGCGGTAGTCTGCAAGCCGAGCGCCGAGGGGCACAGTTCGTCGTCCACGCCACGCTCCCGATCGGAGTCTCCGAATGATCAGAGTCGTGCTCGTCGACGACCAGGCGCTCTTCCGTGCCGGGATCCGCATGCTCGTCGCCTCCCAGCCCGACCTCGAAGTCGTCGGAGAAGCCGGCGACGGCAAGGAGGCGCTCGAGGTCGTCCGCACGACCCGGCCCGACGTGGTGCTGATGGACATCCGGATGCCGGTCATGGACGGGCTCACGGCGACCGCCGAGATCCTGGCACGCCCGGAACCGCCGCGCGTCGTCATGCTCACGACGTTCGACCTCGACGAAGCGGCGGCACGGGCCATCCGGCAGGGCGCGAGCGGCTTCCTCCTCAAGGATGCCGATCCGGAGTTCCTGCTCGCCGCGATCCGCACGGTGCACTCGGGCTCGAGCGTGATCGCCGCCGCCGCGACACGCGACCTGTTCGAGCACTTCGCCGAAGCACCCAAGCCCGTGCCGCCGCAGTACGCCGACCTCACGGACCGCGAGCGGGAGATCTTCGCGCTCGCCGCCCGGGGGCTCTCGAACGCCGAGATCGCCGGCCGGGAGTACCTGAGCGAGGCGACCGTGAAGACCCACATCAGCCGCATCCTCAGCAAGCTCGCGCTGCGCGACCGCGTACAGCTGGTGGTCTTCGCGTTCGAGCACGGCCTCGCCTGAACGCCGTTCCGCGGGCGGAGTCCGCGGATCATCCTTGCGATGTATGCGGAAGGGTCCCCGGGAGCGATGACCGGCGAGGTACCGCGGAAATAGCGTCGGATGCATGGAGATCACGACCACCGACCTGGGGCTCGCCGCCCGCGTCCAGCACCTGAAGAAGACCTACGGCTCCGGTGAGGGCACCGTCCATGCGCTGGACGACGTCAGCGTCGGCATCCGCCGGGGACAGTTCACCGCCATCATGGGGCCATCGGGCTCCGGCAAGTCCACCCTGATGCACATCATGGCGGGGCTCGACAGCCCCACCGAGGGACGGGCGTGGATCGGTGACACCGAGATCACGGGGCTCGGAGACATCGATCTCACGATTCTGCGTCGTCGCCGGGTCGGCTTCATCTTCCAGGCCTTCAACCTCGTGCCGACGCTCGACGCTCTCGGCAACATCATGCTGCCGTTCGAGCTCGACGGTCGTCGTCCGAGCGCGATCGAGAGGGCGCGCATCGACGGACTGATCGAGACGCTCGGGCTCGGCTCGCGTCTCTCTCACCGCCCGCATCAGCTGTCCGGCGGGCAGCAGCAGCGTGTGGCGATCGCCCGAGCCCTGGCCACGGCACCGGATCTGGTGTTCGCGGACGAGCCCACGGGCAACCTCGACTCGAAGACCGGACGCGAGGTGCTGCGTCTGCTCGCCACCGCGAGCCGTGAGCACGGCCAGTCCATCGCGATGGTCACGCACGACGCGATCGCGGCGAGCCACGCCGACCGCGTGCTCTACCTCGGTGACGGACGCATCGTCGCCGACCACCCGCGTCAGACCGCAGAAGAGATCTCGGCCTACATGCTCGCCGCCGAGGTGGCAGCATGACCGCCGTCGCCACGGTCGTCCCCGAGACCCGCGCGACCGGTCCTCGACTGGCCTGGCTGCGAGACCGGGGGATGGGCGCGAGCGTCCTGGTCGCCGCGCTGTCCGCCGCGTTCGGAGTGCTCCTGGTCGAGATCACGGCCTACATCGGCGCCGTGCTGCAGGCCGATCCCTTCATCGGCGACAGCGGGACGCTCGCGTTCGTTGTCGCACTGCTGTCGGTGCTGCTGACGGTCGTCGCGATGTACGTCGCCGCCATCGTCACGGCGAACACCTTCTCGACGATCATCGCCGGACGCACCCGCCAGATCGCCCTCATGCGTCTGATCGGGGCGACCGCGCGGTCGCAGCGGGCCGAGGTCGGGAAGCAGGGGCTCGTCGTCGGGCTGCTCGGGGCGGCGATCGGCATGCTCGCGGGTCTCGTGCTCGCGGTCGTCGGGGTGCAGGTCGGCGGGCAGCTGATCGCCAACGCCCCGACCGACTTCTCCCTCGCGCAGCCGTTCGTGGCGCTGCCGGCGATCGGCGTCGCCCTCACGACCTGGGCGGCGGCATGGGCGGGTTCCCGCCGTGTGCTGTCGGTCACGCCTCTGCAGGCGCTCGGCGGGTCTGTCGAGCGCACGCACGACGACGTCTCCGGCACGCCGGGTCGGCACATCGGCGCCTGGGTGCTGTTGATCGCCGGTGCCGCGCTCCTCGTGGGTGGTGTGCTCGTCGGTCTCGTCACACCGCTCGGGGTCGTCGTCGCCTTCTTCGGCGGTGTGCTCTCGTTCACGGGCCTGGCTCTCGGATCCGTGCTGTTCATGCCCCCGGTCCTGCGACTGGTGGGGCGGATGTTCGGATCGAGCGCGACGGCTCGTCTCGCGGCCGAGAATGCGCTGCGCTACCCGGAACGCTCGTCGAGGATGGCGATCGGCGTGGTCATGGGCGTGACCTTGGTGACGATGTTCGCCGTGGCCCTCGAGTCGGCCAAGCGGCTGATGATGAGCCAGACCACCGGAGAGGTTCCTGCGGCGTTCTTCGCCCCGATGGACGCCTTCGCGGCGGTGATGATGGTGCTGGTCGCCGTCTCGGCCGTGATCGCGGCGGTCGGGCTCGTCAACCTGCTCACGATCGGCGTGGTGCAGCGTCGTCGCGAACTGGGGCTGCTGCGCTCGATCGGGCTGTCCAACCGCCAGGTGCGACGGATGGTGCTGCTGGAGGCGACCCACATCACGGTCGCCGCGACGCTGACGGGACTCGTCCTGGGCGTGGCATACGGCTGGATAGCCGCGCAGTCGCTGCTCGGATCGGTGCCGACCCTGCCGGACTTCGTTCCCGCGGGACTCATCGCTCCGCAGATCCCGTGGATCCCCGTCGCCATCATCGTCGTCGCGACGGCGGTGCTGACGCTGGTGGCGGCGGCGACGCCCACCCGACTGGCGACCAGGGTGGCCCCGGTCGAGGCGCTCGCGGCGGACTGACGCCTCTAGGCTTGTCGGATGCCGTCGCCGTTCGATCAGTCCACCTATCAGGTCCGCCTCGACTGGGGCACCGCGGGTCTCGCCCGCCTCGCCGATGCCGACGTCGTCGTGGTCGTCGATGTGCTGCGGTTCTCCTCCACGGTCATCGATGCCACGGCGTCCGGCTCTGCGGTCGCGCTCGCGGAGGCGGAGGGGTGGTCGCGGAACGGGGCGGCCGTCGTCGCTGCGGCTCCCTCCGAGGCGACGGTGCTCGTCGGCGGCATCCGCAACGCGGCGGCCGTCGCACGGGCCGTGCAGACCATCCAGGAGCGACGGCAGGCACGCACCTCTGTCGCGGTGATCGCGGCCGGCGAGCTGGATGAGGCGGGTGCGCTGCGGTTCGCCGTCGAGGATCAGCTCGGGGCCGGTGCGATCGTCTCGGCGCTCTCGGATCGGGGTATCGATCACACGGCTCCGGACGCCGCGGTCGCCGCCGAGGGCTTCCACGCCCTGCGCGGCGCGATGCGGCACATGGTCGGTGCGAGCGGATCCGGCCGTGAGCTCGCCGCCGGCGTCGTCGCGACCGCCCGCATCGAAGCATCGGGTCTGATTCCGACCTCCGTGGCGGATGCCGCCGTCCTCGATGCGGTCGACGTCGTCCCGGTGCTCCACGAGGGATCGTTCGTCCGCTTCGACTGATGCGCATGCCCACCCCGTTTGGAGGATTTCTCCCCGACGGGCGGACGCGCGGCCGCAGGACATCCTCCCGACACGGAGATCTCCGCCGGTTACCGCGGGGCAGGCACCGGCACGGCCGCGGGCACGTAGGGTCGTGGCATGAGGTACCTTCCCGCTGTCGTCGTCGATGTCGTGCTCGTGCTGATCTTCGCCGCGATCGGTCGCGCGTCCCACGATGAGAACCCTGCGGGGTTCCTGCTCACGGCATGGCCGTTCCTGATCGCTCTGCTCGTGGGCCATCTCCTCGCCGCGCTGCTGCCCGGCCGTCCCCGTCGTCCCTGGTCGCTGCCATGGGGTGCAGTGGTGTGGGCCGTCACGGTCGCGGGTGGGATGCTCATCCGTGTGCTCAGCGGCGACACGGCGGAGCTGCCGTTCATCATCGTGGCGACGCTCGTGCTCGGGGCGTTCCTGGTCGGTTGGCGCGCGATCGCAGCCCTGCTGCGTCGTCGGCGCAGCGCTGCCGATGTGACCGTGGAATCCGGCGCGGGGGTCGATTCCGGCGCAGTGGTCGATTCCGGCGCGGCCGTCGAACCCGGCGCAGCACTGACGACCGATGCGGAGAGCCGCGACGACCCGAAGGGCTGAGCCGCGGTCAGCGCGGCATCTGCGCGGCGAGGCGCACGTCGGTCGAGATCTCCCGTCGGGTCCAGGCGAAGAGATGGCGGGAGTCGAATGTGCGCGAGCACCGGGCGCACGATGTCGGTCTCGTCGGGCGGCGGTGCCGGTAGGTGACGTGACCTGCGGGGCAGCTGCCCACCCAGGGGGCGAGCTCCACGGCCGTCTCACCGTGGTGGGTCGTTCCCCCGACGTAGCCGAGATCACGGGCGACGCGCTTCCACGCGGGACCATGCGCAGCGGCGTGACCGGCGAGGGCGTGCGCGACCTCATGCAGCAGCACCTGATGGATGTCGTCGTCTTCGAAGCGTGCGGCGAGATAGCGGGACACGGTGATGCGCTTCTTCGTGTAGTCGCACTGCCCGGCCCGCCGCTTGGCGTTGTCGAAGCCGAACGACCAGCTGTCGTCGAGGTGCAGCGTGATCAGTGCTTCGCCCCAGACGCGCACACGGTCGAGTTCCGCCATGCGATCAGGCTAAGCCATGCCGCCGACATCGCGGTGGCACGAAGACTCAGCCCGCGATGAGCTGCGGCGGGCGGCGCCGCTCGACAGCCTCGATGGCCAGGAGCGCCGTCTCGAGCTCGCTGTCCTCCGCACCCGACTCGCGCCGGAGGAACAGCGACTGCTTGAAGCTCTCCCTGGCGGTCTCGTAGTCGCCTGCGTCGTAGGCGTTCTTGCCGTGGTGCTGGTACGCGAACGCGGCTATCGACAGCCAGCGCTGCCCCTCCGCCTCGGTCGCGCAGGTCGAGAGCTCCTGTTCGGCTGCGGCGTGCGCGCCCCGATACTGCAGGATCGTGGCGTGCAGCACGCGGGCGCGCAGAACGTCCTTCCGGGTGCCGGCCATGCGCGCTTGACGCACCGTCTCATCGGCCAGCGCGAGCGCCTCGTCGAGGCGGTCGAGCACTTTCAGCAGCCACACGCGCTCCAGCAGAGCGGGCAGGCTGCGCTGCGAATCGATCTCCGCGAGTCGTGCCTCGCACTCGTCGAGATCGACCTTCTCGCGGAGGGTGTCCTGGTCGTATCCCCGGATCAAACTCATTGCTCTCCTTCCGCAGCGTCCCCCACCAGTCTGCCTTCCGGTGACGGGGTCGTCGGGGCGGCGCGCCCTGGTCTCCGCATCCTCTCTTCGACACACGGCGCCCCGGCGCTGCTGTCACCGATCGTGCCTCTCCTCGGACGCCGGAGACGCTCGTGGCTCAGCGCAGGAAGAGCGAGGCGTCGGGTCGCGGGGAGGCGATGGCGTCGGCGTCGGTCACGATCCGCGCCCCGTGGAGGAAGGCGTCCGCCTCGGCGCCCTGCGCGATCTTCGCGGGGTGGGGACCGGCGGCCAGGATGCGCGGCAGCCATTCCGTCGGCAGGGGAGCGGCCGAGGCCGCGACGACGAGGTTGCCGAACCGCCGGCCCTTGAGCACCTGTGTGTCGGCGAGGATGCCGATCTCGGGGAGCACGTCTGCGATGGTCGCGGCCTGTCGGCGGGCGAAGGCGAGACCGGGGCCGTCGGCGACGTTGACGAGGAGCACGCCGCCGGGCGCGAGCAGCTCCGCGAGCTCACGGTAGAACTCGACGCTGGTGAGGTGGGCGGGCGTCTGGGCTCCGGAGTACACGTCGGAGACGACGAGGTCGCAGCTGGCCTGCAGTCCGCTCGGCAGCTTCGCGACGCCCTCGCGGGCATCGCCGATCCTGATCCGGATCGCCGCCCCTTTCGGCAGAGGAAGATGTTCCCGCACCAGCTGAGCGAGGGGGGCCTCGAGTTCGATGACCTGCTGCCGGGAGCCAGGCCGCGTCGCCTCGACGTAGCGGGGGATCGTCAGCGCACCGGCGCCGAGATGCACGGCGGTCAGCGGGCCGGGCGGCAGCTGGTCGATCACCGCCCCCATGCGCACGATGTACTCGAAGTGCAGGTGCGTCGGGTCGTCCAGATCGACGTGCGACTGCGGCGTGCCGTCGACGATCAGCTCGAAGCCGCTCGTGAACTCCGACGGGATGATGCTGGCGATGCCGCCGTGATCCAACCGGACCTGGGGATGCTCGGTGTCGCGCGATCTCGTCCGGCCCATGGGCACGAGCCTACGCGCTGGCGGTGCGGCTCAGCGCTGCTTTCCGTTCGCGCACGTCTCCTGTTCCGCCGTCTGTCCGGAGATCGCCGAGTCGAGCGTCGCGCGC
Source organism: Microbacterium sp. STF-2 (assembly GCF_034650155.1). Lineage (NCBI taxonomy): Bacteria > Bacillati > Actinomycetota > Actinomycetes > Micrococcales > Microbacteriaceae > Microbacterium > Microbacterium sp. STF-2. Next base: position 495,448 of record NZ_JARKMW010000002.1, on the reverse strand, counting down.
GGTGCCGGGGCGTCGGTCGCCGGAGCGTCGGTGGCGGGAGTCTCCGTCACAGGAGGTTCGGTTCCCGGCGCGGGCTCGACGAGCTCGACGCCTCCGTTGTTGCTGACATCGCCGGTGAGCTGCACGGGCTGGCCCGCCTTCAGCGCGTCCCAGATGCTGGTCGCGGCGTCCCGGTTCGGGACCACACGATCGGAGTCGTCTGGATCGGCGAACACCGGATACTGCAGGAACACGAACTCCGAGAACGGCACGTCCTTGATGGAGAGCGCGAGCTGGGCAAGTCGGAGGGGGTTCCCCAGTTCGTCGCTCGGATCGATGTTGTCCACGATGGTGTCGGCGAGCCCCAGCACCTTGCCGGGGTCGGACAGCACCTCGTCGCTCATGATCTTCTTCACCAGGCGCGACATGTACTGCTGCTGGTTCGATACGCGCGCCATGTCGCTCTCGTCGCCGACGCCGTGCCGGGTGCGGATGAACTGCAGGGCTTCGTAACCCGAGACGGTGCGCAGTCCCGGTTCCCAGTCGAGGGCCGTGTGCCGGTCGCGGATGCCATCGCCACCGATGCACACCTCCACACCGCCGATCGCATCGGTCACCTCCATCACGCCGTCGAAGTCGATCTTCGCGGCGAAGGGGATCTCGATGCCGGTGAGCTCGGTGACGCTCTTCGCCACACACGACATCCCGGCGTTCTGATAGATCGAGTTGATCTGCGACTTGCTCGTCTCCGAGGCGACTGATCCGTCTTCTCTGGTGCACTCGGGGGTGGGGATCATGAGGTCGCGGGGGAGCGAGACGACCGTGACGTTGCGGGGCTCCGCCGACACGTGCACCAGCAGGTTCACGTCGTTGAGGATCCCCCCGTCGGCTTCGGAACAGCGCTCGCCCAGCAGGCCGGTCGACACCTCACCGCATTCGTCCGTGCCGATGATGAGCATGCTGAACTCGCCGGGGTACGCGCTGATCGAGGGCGGCTCGACCTCGGGCGCCCCTTCCAGGGTGACGGCGCCCTCATTAAAGCGGTTGAAGTAGTCGGTCACGACGAAGGCAGCGACCGCGATCGCGGAGACGAGCACGATGCCCAGGGTGATGCCGGCGATCTTCAGGATTCCTCTGGCGGGCCGGCGGGAGGGGAGCGTCGCGTGGCGGGCGACCGTCGAACGGTCCTTGTCAGGGGTGCGGCGAACCATCCGGGGAGCCTACCGGGAGAAGCTGATGTTACGGCCGCATGACGATTGTGAGAGGAACTTGCAGGTAATTAGTTAGTCGTGGATACTTTTTCCTAACCCCCGGTGAGTACCCGATGCTTGCCAGGACTTTTCAAAGAGGAGATCCCCGCAATGCACAAGCGCATTCTCTCGGCCGTGGCGCTCGGCGCCGTGGCCACGCTCGCTCTCGCCGGTTGCGCCGGCGGCAGCGACACCGGCTCCACCGACGGCAAGGGTCAGGAACTCACCGTCTGGATCATGAAGGGCACGAACCCCGATGCCTCCGCCTTCTACGACAAGGTGTCCGACGCCTTCGAGAAGGAGACCGGCGCGACGGTCAAGATCGAGGAGATCCAGTGGGCTGACGCCCACGACCGCTTCGTGACCTCCATCGCCGGCGACACGACCCCCGACATCGCCGAGACCGGCACCACCTGGACCGCCGAGTTCGCCGACGCCGGTGCGCTCGAGCCGCTCGACGAGTACGTCGATGCCGAGAAGCGCCTCCGCGACGACCTCGTCGAGGGCCTCGAGGTCGCCGGCACCTACGACGGCGAGCTGTACGGCATGCCGTGGTACGCGGGCGTCCGCTCGCTCGTCTACCGCGCCGACGTGTTCGAGGAGCTCGGACTCGAGGCCCCGAAGACGTGGGACGACATCGTGGCTGCGGGCGACGCCATCAAGGCCGCCAAGCCCGACATGCTGCCCTTCCCGGTCCCGGGCGACGCCGAGTTCCAGGTCTACCCCTGGGTCTGGGGCGCCGGCGGCGAGATCGCCACGAAGGACGGCAAGACCTGGACCAGCGAGCTGGACAGCACGGAGTCGCAGGCGGGCATCGAGTTCTACACGGGCCTGGCCACCGAGCACGGCTTCTCCTCCGCGGGTGCGACCACCTGGAAGGAGACCGACCTCCGTGACGCGTTCACCCAGGGCAACGTCGCCATGATGCTCTCGGGCTCGTGGACGCCGAAGTCGCTCGTCGAGGCGAACCCCGACCTCGAGGGCAAGATCGGCGCGGCCGTCATCCCGGGCGAAGACGGTGGCATCGCTCCGTCCGTGCTCGGCGGATCGCACCTCTCGGTCTTCAACACGACCAAGAACGCCGACCTGGCGTGGGAGTTCGTCAAGCTCATGACCACCGGCGAGTTCGCCGAGCAGTGGTCGGACGAGACCGGGTACTTCCCGGGTGTGCAGTCCGCGATGGAAGAGGCCCTGGCCTCGACCGACCCGCTGGTCGCACCGTTCGCCGAGCAGATGGTCGACGGCGGAGCATCCGTCCCGGTCACCCCGAACTTCGGTGCCGTGCAGGCGAAGAAGACGACCAACTCCATGATCCAGGCCATCCTCAGCGGACAGAAGGACGTCGCGACCGCGACGAAGGACGCCGCCGCCGAGATGACCGAACTCCTCAACCAGAAGTAAGGAAGCATCCCTTCCATGTCGATGGTGCAAGCGCCACTGCCGGCCACGAAGGCGGAGTCCACCTCCGCCTCCGTGGCCGGCGGCCGGAAGCGACGCGGTCTCTCGATCGTCGCGGCCCGCCCCTGGCTCCTTCTCGCGCCCGGGCTGGCCATCCTCGCGGTGCTCATGCTCTGGCCGCTCGTCCAGGTGTTCATCTACTCGCTGCAGGACTACGGTCTGCGCGAGATCAACACCGGTGAGAACAACTGGATCGGTCTCGACAACTACGTCGAGGCGCTCACCAACCCGACCCTCTGGACGGTGGTGCTGCCCAACACCGTCGGGTTCGCCGCCGTGGCCGTGTTCGTCACGGTCGCCGTCGGCACGCTCGTGGCGCTCCTGCTCGCACGCCTCGGCACCACCTGGCGCGTCATCGTCTCCAGCTGCATCATGGTCGCCTGGGCGATGCCCGCCGTGACCGGAACCTATGTCTGGACCTTCATCTTCGATGCCGACCGCGGCATCTTCAACACGGTGCTGCGTGACCTCGGTCTCATAGACGACCCGGTGAACTGGTTCACCAACCAGTGGTCGTTCTACGCCATCGTGCTCCTCAATGTGGTGCACCACGGCTTCCCGTTCGTCGCCATCACGGTGCTGGCCGGCCTGCTCGGTGTCTCGAAGGAGATGCTCGAGGCCGCCGCTCTCGACGGTGCCGGCGCCTGGCGTCGATTCTGGAAGATCATCTTCCCCACGCTCAAGCCCGTCTTCTCGGTCGTGATCATCCTGTCGACCATCTGGGACTTCAAGGTCTTCGCGCAGGTGTACCTGATGCCCGGCGGTGGGGGTGGCAACCGTCAGGTGCTCAACCTCGGCGTCTGGTCGTATGTGGAGTCCTTCGGCCAGAACCGCTACGGCTTCGGTGCGGCGCTCGCCGTGCTGCTCACGCTGGTGCTGATCGGCATCACCATCGTCTACATCCGCTCCCTCATGAAGGAGGACGAGCTGTGAACCCGCGCCCGAGGCTCCGCTCCCGCATCGGAATCGGGATCGCGGTCGCCGCCGTCCTGATCTTCACGCTGTTCCCCGTCTACTGGATGGTCTCCAGCGCATTCGACGGCAAGGCGTCCAGCGGTGGCCAGTCACTGCTCCCGCAGGAGTTCACGTGGGACAACTTCGCCTTCGTGCTCACCGACGGCGGATTCGGCACCTACCTGCGCAACTCGGCGATCGTGGCGCTCGTCACGGTCCTCGTGAGCGCGCTCGTGTGCCTGCTCGCCGCGGTCGCGGTCGCGCGCTTCAAGTTCAAGTTCCGCACCACGATCCTGATGATGATCCTGATCGTGCAGATGGTGCCGCTCGAGGCGCTCGTCATCCCGCTCTTCCTCCAGGTGAAGAGCCTCGGTCTGCTCAACAGCATCCTCGGCCTGATGGTCGTGTACGTCGCACTGTCGCTCGCGTTCGGCATCTGGATGCTCCGCGGCTTCGTCGCCGCCGTCCCGGTCGAGCTCGAGGAGGCCGCATACATCGACGGCGCGAGCTGGTGGCGCATGTTCCGATCGGTGCTGCTGCCGCTGGTGATGCCCGGCCTCGTGGCGACCAGCATCTTCAGCTTCATCACCGCGTGGAACGAGTTCATCTTCGCGATGACCATCCTGGGCGCGCAGACCGACCAGTACACGGTCTCCATCGGTCTGAAGTCGTTCTTCGGCCTGCACTCCAACGACTGGGGCAGCATCATGGCCGCGTCGACGATCATCACCGTGCCCGTCATGATCTTCTTCGTGCTGGTGCAGCGCAAGCTCGCCTCCGGCATGGTGGCGGGAGCGGTGAAGGGATGACCGACGACCTCGAACGCCTCGCGAACGGCGTGCTGTGGCCGGGCTTCTTCGGCACGGAAGCCCCGGAGTGGCTCCGCGACGAGCTGCGCGACGGACTGGCCGGGGTCGTGTACTTCGGTCAGAACGTCGGCGCGGGTCTTCCCGCCCTCAGCGCCGCGATCCTCGACGCGAACCCCGACGCCCTGATCGGCATCGACGAGGAAGGCGGCAGCGTCACCCGGCTCGAGTCCGCCACCGGCTCGACGGTTCCGGGCGCCGCCCAGCTCGGTCTGCTCGACGACCTCGTCGCGTCGGAGAAGACCGGCGCCGAACTCGCGCGTCGGGTGCGCGCCGTCGGGGCCAACGTGGTGCTCGGTCCGGTCGCCGACGTCAACACCGACCCCCGTAACCCGGTGATCGGCGTGCGGGCCTTCGGTGCTGACGAGGCGCTCGTCTCACGGCACGTGGTGGCGACGATCGACGGCATCCAGGACGGGGCGGTGGCCGCCTGCGTCAAGCATTTCCCGGGCCACGGCGACACCCACATGGACTCGCACCACGCGCTCCCCGAGATCACTCTGGATCTCGACGAGTTCGAACGGGTGCACCTCGAACCGTTCCGCGCTGCGGTCGATGCCGGTGTCGATGCGGTCATGACCGCGCACATCGTGGTTCCGGCGTGGGGAGAGCAGCCCGCCACCCTCAACCCGCGCGTGCTCGGCATGCTGCGCGACTGGGGCTACGACGGCGTCATCATCACGGACGCCCTCGACATGGCCGCGATCCGTGAGACGGTCGGACTCGGCGGGGGAGCAGCCCAGGCGCTCGCTGCCGGCGCAGACCTCCTCTGCATCGGCAACCCGACGAATCCGGGCGATGCCGCTCTTCCCGACCAGGACGAGCAGGACTTCCGCGCCGCCAGAGACGGGATCGTCGCCGCGCTGCGCGACGGTTCGCTCTCGCGGGCGCGTGTCGAGGAGGCGGCAGCCAGGGTCGCATCCCTCGCCGCCAAGCTCCGCGTCGCTGCGGAGCAGACGCACGAGCAGATCGAGCCCTTCGACGCGGCGGAGATCGTGCGCCGCGTGGTGACCGTCTCCGGCGACGCCCCGCAGGCGACGTCCGAACTCGCCGTCATCGACGCACGTCGACGCTCGACGCTCGCCGTCGACAGCGCGGGGTCGTACGTCGCGAGTGCGCTGGCCGGAGATGGCGTGCGGGTGCGCCTCGACGTGGCATCCGCCCCGGTCTCCGAACAGGACCGCGTGATCGACGAGGTCTCCGCAGCCGCAGGCACGACGGTGCTGCTGATCGATCGTCCCGACACGGACGCCGCGCAGCGTGCACTCGTCGAGCGTGCCGCTGTGCGTGATCCTCGTGCGGTGGTCGTCAACGTCGGCCTCCCCACGGCGAATCCGCTGCCGCTGCCGACGATCGAGGTCGCCGCAGCCAGTAGGCTCGGTGCGCAGACGGCGCGTGAAGCACTCCTGGGGCGGTTCCCGGTGCAGCAGAGGATGACCAGCGCCGGCTGAGACGGGATTCCCTCCATGGACGACGACGTTCTCGCTCGGGTGCGGCGCTCACTTCCCAAGGTGAGCGCCGCCGAAGCGCGCGTCGCGGAGACGATCCTGGGAGACCCGACACTCGTCGTCGACCTGGCGATCAACGATCTCGCCCAGCTCTGCCGCACGTCGCTGTCGACGGTCGCCCGGTACGCCCAGGCGCTCGGATACAGCGGGTACCGGGAGCTCAGGGTCGCAGTCGCCCGCGCGGTCACCCTGGAACAGGCGCAGCAGGCCCGGTTCGGTCTGGACACCACGGCGATCGATCCCGACGACGGTCCAGCGGCGATCGCCGCCAAGCTCGCTGCGCAGGAGATCGACGCCATCGAGAAGACCGCCCTGGCGCTCGACCCCCTCGCCCTCGATCGGGTCGCCCGCGCCGTGGTCGACGCGCGGCACATCGACCTCTTCGGTCAGGCGGCGTCGTCGCTGACGGCGCAGGACCTGCAGTTGAAGCTGTCACGTATCGGATGCTCCGTGTCGCACTCGGCGGACCCGCATCTCGCGGTCACGACGGCTTCGCTGCGGACTGCCGACGATGTGGCGATCGCGTTCTCCCACGGCGGAGAGACCGCGGAGACGCTGCGTGCCCTCGAAGTCGCGCGCGATGCCGGAGCCCTCACCGTGGCGGTCACCAGCGCACCGGACTCGCCGCTGGCGCTCGCAGCGGATGTCGTGCTGCTCACGCACGCGCACGAATCGCCGTTCCGGATGGCCGCGATGTCGAGCCGCATCGCTCAGCTCGCCCTCGTCGACGTGCTGTTCGTGCGTGTCGTGCAGCACCGCGGCGAACCGGTCGCGGTCTCGCTTCAGCGGACCCACGACGCCGTTCCCACACGACGCCGGACCTGATGATCGGTATCCGCTTCGTCGGGCGGAGGCCGCTGCGTGAGGCGGAGTTGTGGGCGTAGCTGTTCCTCCCCGCGGGGATCTCTCCGTCCGCGGCGACGCGCCTCAGTCCACGTGGTCGCGCGTGCTCACCAGGGCACGCGTCGCGATGCGGTGCCCTCGGGCGACGCTCCCCGCCAGCGACAGGCCGGTGAGGATCCCGGCGAGGAAGCCGGCCGCGAAGGCGTCTCCGGCCCCGATGGTCTCCACCACGGGTGCATCCAGCGCGTCGCTCTCGGCGGTCTCCGTGCGGTCGAACGCCACGGCCCCGCTCGAATCGGTGACGAGCAGATACCGCGGCTCGGGGAAGAGTGCTCGCAGCTGCTGCGGATCGCTCGTCCCGAACACGGCTTCCGCGTCGGGCCTGGTGCAGAACACGACGTCGGCCCGGCGTGCGAAGTCGGAGACGATCCTCCTGCCCTCCGCCTCGCGGCCTCGCCAGAGCGCCGGGCGCCAGTTCAGGTCGAAGCTGAGCAGCCGGTCGGATCGTCGATCCGCGAACAGGGCCTCCTGGGCCGCGAGCGCCGAGGCAGAGAGTGCCGGCGTGATGCCCGAGGTGTGCACGAGTGCGGCATCGGCGAGGAGGGCGGATGCCGCCGGTGTGGTCAGCGTCTGCGGTGAGAGGGCTGCGGCGGCGGAGCCGGCACGGTAATAGTGCATGGTGCCGTCGACCGCTCCGTCGTCACGGGCCGAGAGCTCTTTCACGTAGAGGCCGGTGGGCGCGTCGCCGTCGACTTCGACCGCGGAGGCGTCGACGTCATGGGCGTGCAGCTCGGCGAGGAGGAAGCGTCCGAATCCGTCGTCGCCCACACGGGAGAGGACCGAGGTGCGAATGCCCGCCGAGGCCAGGGCGATCGCGGTGTTCCACTCGGCGCCCGCGAGGGAGCGGTGGAAGGTCCGGCAGTCCTCGAGCGGACCGGCAGTGGCGGCGACGAGGGCGACCATGCCCTCGCCGAAGCAGACGGCGAGCGGGGTGGTGTCTGGCACGATCTGGACACTACCGGATCGGTGCGGGCTGCGCTGATATCGGATTGCAACATGGATGCGTTTGGCATCTGAGGATCTGCTGGGTACCGTCGAGTCATCACCGTCCCCGAGGCGAAGAAGCCTCGGGACGCGCAACGAAGCGCCCGACAGGGAAGGTCACACAATGCACCAATCAGTCAAGCGTCGGCGAGGACTCATCGCCGTAACCGGAGCCACGATCGCTGCGCTCGCCCTCGCGGGCTGCGTCGCCAGCGAGCGTGGTGACGAAGGGTCTGAAGGTTCCGGCGACGTCGACGGCACGTTCGTCTTCGCCGCTTCCTCCGACCCGGCGAGTCTCGACCCCGCCTTCGCGCAGGATGGCGAGAGCTTCCGCGTCTCGCGTCAGATCTTCGAAGGTCTCGTCGGCACCGAGCCCGGTACCGCCGACCCGGCACCGCTCCTCGCCGAGTCGTGGGAGTCGTCCGAGGACGGCATGTCCCATACCTTCGAGCTGAAGAAAGACGTCACGTTCCAGGACGGCACGCCGTTCAACGCCGAGGCCGTCTGCGTGAACTTCGACCGCTGGTTCAACTGGACGGGGCTCGCCGCGTCCGAGGCCTTCGGCTACTACTACAACAAGCTCTTCAAGGGGTACGCCTCGAACGCGGCGGACGCCGTGTACAAGTCCTGCACCCCCGACGGCGAGAACTCGGTCACGATCGAGCTGAACAAGCCGTTCGCCGGCTTCGTCGCCTCGCTCTCGCTGCCGGCCTTCGCCATGCAGAGCCCCTCGGCGATGCAGGAGTTCGGCGCGGATGAGGTCAGCGGCTCCGCCGAGGCCCCGCAGCTCTCCGAGTACGCGATGGGTCACCCCGTCGGCACCGGGCCCTACGCCTTCGAGGAATGGGCACCGGGCGAGCAGGTCACGCTCAAGTCCTATGACGGGTACTGGGGAGACAAGGGACAGGTCGACGAGATCATCTTCCGCACGATCGACGACCCGACCGCTCGCCGGCAGGCGCTCGAGTCCGGATCGATCGACGGCTACGACCTGGTCGGCCCCGCCGATACCAAGGCGCTCGAGGACGACGGCTTCACCATGGTGTCGCGTCCGCCGTTCACGATCCTCTACCTCGCCTTCAACCAGGCGGTCCCGGAGCTGCAGGACCCGAAGGTCCGTGAGGCCCTCTCGTACGCGGTCGACAAGGATGCGCTGATCAGCCAGGTGCTGCCGGAGGGCACGCAGAAGGCGATCGAGTTCGTGCCCGAGGTCGTCAACGGATACAACCCCGATGTCACGACCTACGACTACGACCCCGAGAAGGCCAAGTCGCTGCTGGCCGAGGCGGGCTACACCGAGGCGAACCCGTTGAAGCTCACCTTCAACTACCCGGTCAACGTCTCGCGTCCCTACATGCCGGACCCCGAGCAGATCTTCACGGTGCTGTCGTCGCAGCTCTCCGAGGTCGGCGTCGAGACCACCCCGGTCTCGGAGGAGTGGGTCGAGTACCTCGACCGCACCACCGGCACCTCGGACCACGGCATCCATCTGCTCGGCTGGACCGGCGACTACAACGACACCGACAACTTCGTCGGCGTCTTCTTCGGCCAGCAGAGCTCCGAGTGGGGCTTCGACAACCCCGAGCTGTTCCAGAAGTTGAACGAGGCGCGCGGCGTCTCCAACCTCGAGGACCAGACGGCGCTCTACGAGGAGATCAACGAGATGGTCGCCCAGTTCATCCCGGGCGTCCCGCTCGCGCACCCGGCGCCGACCCTGGCGTTCGACCCGCGCGTGAAGAGCTATCCCGCCAGCCCGGTGAACGACGAGGTCTTCACGGACATCGTCCTCACCAAGTAGGCCTGACCACCTGATACGACGCTCTCCCGGTCCCGCGCATTCAGCGGGACCGGGGGAACGGCGTACCTTCTGATCGACGGAGATCTTCGTGCTGCGCACCATCGGCAGGCGACTGCTGTTCCTCATCCCCACCCTGTTCGGGCTCAGCATCCTGCTGTTCGCCTGGGTCAGGGCCCTCCCCGGCGGCCCCGCGGTCGCCCTGCTCGGCGAGAAGGCCACACCCGAGGCCGTCGCGAGAGTCAACGAGCTCTACGGCTTCGACAAGCCCCTCATCGAGCAGTACTTCATCTGGATCGGACGCCTCCTGCAGGGAGACTTCGGCACCTCCATCCAGACCAACCGACCGGTGACGGAGGAGTTCCTCCGCCGGTTCCCCGCGACGCTGGAGCTGAGCGTCATGGCGCTCATCTTCGCGGTGGGCATCGGCATCCCGCTGGGGTACTGGGCCGCCCGCCGCCACGGGAAGTTCACCGACCACGCGTCGGTGGTGCTGAGCCTGATCGGCATCACCATCCCGGTGTTCTTCCTCGCGTTCATCCTGAAGTACGTCTTCGCGGTCCAGCTGGGATGGCTGCCGTCGGACGGGCGCCAGAATCCACGAATAGACGCGACCCATCCCACCGGGTTCTATGTGTGGGACGGCATCATCACCGGCGAGTTCGATGCCGCATGGGATGCGATCCTGCACCTGATCCTCCCGGCGCTCGCGCTCGGTACCATCCCGCTCGCGATCATCGTCCGCATCACCAGGGCCAGCGTCCTGGAAGTGCAGAACGCCGACTACGTGCGCACCGGCCGCGCGAAGGGTGTCGGATCGCCGACGTTGCGGAACCGCTTCATCCTGCGCAACGCCATGCTCCCGGTGATCACCACGATCGGCCTGCAAACCGGGCTCCTGATCTCGGGGGCGGTGCTCACCGAGACGGTGTTCGCCTTCCCCGGCATCGGCTCGTTCCTGGCGAGAGCGATCTTCACCAGGGACTTCCCGGTCCTCCAGGGTTTCATCATCTTCATCGCGATCGCGTACGCGCTGATCAACCTGGCGGTCGATGTCTCCTACAGCTTCATCGACCCGAGAGTGAGGGTGCAGTGATGTCCCTCCCCATCGTCCGAAAGGAGGCGGTCGCATGACCATCGCGCTCCCGCCCGCCCAGGGCCCCTCCGCGGAGAGCGGCGGCAGCATCGACACCGTCGCCATCGCCCAGGCCGATCTGAAGAACGGCTCCGGCGGCTTCTGGCGGGACGTGTTCCGCCGCCTCCGCCGAAACCCGACGGCATGGATCGGCGCGGCCATCGTGGTGGCGTTCCTGCTCATCGCCGCGCTCGCGCCCCTGATCGCTCCCTACCCGGAGACGGCGCTGCCGGGTGCGAAGTACATCACGCCGACCTACATCCCGGGACCGGGGGAGCTGCCGCAGTTCCCGCTGGGCCTCGACCGCTTCGGCGGCGACGTGCTGTCCAAGCTCATCTGGGGCGCGCAGGCGTCTCTCATGATCGGGGTCATCTCCACGGCGATGGGCCTGGTCGGCGGCATGATCCTCGGTCTGCTCGCCGGCACGTTCGGCGGCTGGGTCGACACGCTCATCATGCGCATCGTCGACATCATCCTCTCGGTGCCGAACCTGCTGCTGGCGGTGTCGATCGCCGCGATCCTCGGGCAGACCCCGTTCGCCATCATGATCGCGATCGGGGCCTCCCAGGTGCCGATCTTCGCCCGGCTGCTGCGCGCCTCCATGCTGCAGCAGCGCTCCAGCGACTACGTGCTCTCGGCGCAGACGCTCGGTCTGGGTCGCGGCAAGATCACCATGTCGCACGTGCTGCCGAACGCGATCGGACCCGTGATCGTTCAGGGCACCCTGACGCTCGCCACCGCGGTCATCGATGCGGCGGCGCTGTCTTTCCTCGGCCTCGGCGGCGGACGGCCCGAGACGGCGGAGTGGGGGCGCATGCTCACCTACGCGCAGGCCGAGCTCGCCATCGCGCCCTGGCTCGCCTTCCTCCCCGGTATCTGCATCGCCGTCACGGCGCTCGGCTTCACCCTGCTGGGTGAAGCGCTGCGCGAGGCGATGGATCCCCGGACGAGGGCGCGATGAACGCGCGGGACGACGGTGCCGTGAGCGCCGCGAAGGAGAAGCAGATGTCAACCGAACCGTTGCTGTCGGTCCAGGGACTGGCCGTGGACTTCGCCACCATGGACGGCGTCGTGCACGCCGTCGAAGGCGTCGACCTCGAGATCCGCCCCGGCGAGACCGTCGCGATCGTGGGGGAGTCCGGCTCGGGCAAGTCCACCACCGCGATGGCCATCATCGGACTGCTGGCCGGGGGAGGCCGGATCGCGTCCGGCAGCATCCGGCTCGACGGCAAGGAGATCTCGCGGTCACCCGAGCACGAACTGCGCACGATCCGCGGTCGTGACATCGGTCTCGTGCCGCAGGATCCGATGTCGAACCTGAACCCGGTGGCGAAGATCGGCACGCAGGTGGCGGAGACGCTGCTCGCGCATGGCCTCGCCACCCGACAGAACGTGCAGGCGAAGGTGGTCGAGGCGCTGACCGCCGCGGGCCTTCCCGATCCGGCGCGGCGCGCGAAGCAGTACCCGCACGAGTTCTCCGGCGGCATGCGCCAGCGTGCGCTCATCGCGATCGGTCTGGCGTGCAAGCCGCGACTGCTGATCGCCGACGAGCCCACCAGCGCGCTCGACGTCACGGTGCAGCAGACGATCCTCGATCAGATCGGGCAGATGACGCGCGAGCTGGGCACGGCGGTGCTGCTCATCACGCACGACCTGGGCCTCGCCGCCGAGCGTGCGGAGCGGGTGATCGTGATGCACCGCGGCAACGTGGTGGAGCAGGGCGATGCGCGCCAGATCCTGGAGGACCCGCAGCATCCGTACACGCAGTCGCTCGTGAAGGCGGCCCCGTCCGTCGCGGCGGCACGCCTGCGACCCGAGGCCTTCCGGACCCGGGAACGGGCGGCCGATGCCGTCGCTGCTGCCGATGCGGTCGTCGAGGCGGCCCCCGCGGACAACATCGTCGAGATCGAGAATCTCACCAAGGTGTACCCGGTGCGGGGCCGCGGCGAGGATTTCGTGGCCGTCGACGACGTGTCGCTGGTGATCCCGCGCGGGGAGACGGTCGCGATCGTGGGTGAGTCGGGTTCCGGCAAGACCACGACCGCGCGGATGCTGCTGAAGGTGATCGAGCCGACGAGCGGGCTGATCCGCTACGAGGGCAAGGACATCGCGTCGCTGAGCCGGGCGGAGACGAAGGAGTTCCGGCAGCAGGTGCAGCCGATCTTCCAGGATCCGTACTCGAGCCTGAACCCGATGTTCACGATCGAGCGCCTGATCGCCGAGCCGCTGGAGTTCTACAAGCGGGGGAGCGGCGCCGATCGGCGCAAGCGCGTGCGGCAGCTGCTCGACGACGTGGCCCTGCCGCAGTCGATGCTGCGGCGGTATCCGTCCGAGCTGTCCGGCGGCCAGCGACAGCGTGTCGCGATCGCACGGGCTCTCGCCCTCTCGCCGGATCTGATCGTCTGCGACGAGCCGGTGTCGGCGCTCGATGTGCTGGTGCAGGACCAGATCCTGAAGCTGCTCGGCGACCTGCAGCGGGAGTACGGACTGAGCTACCTGTTCATCTCGCACGACCTCGCGGTGGTGCGGCTGATCAGCGACTACGTGTGCGTCATGAAGGACGGCAGGCTCGTGGAGGCGGCGACGTCCGAGGAGATCTTCACGAATCCCCGTGACCCGTACACGCGGCGTCTGCTGGCGTCGATCCCCGGCAACGAGCTGGGCATCGCGTCCTGAGATCACCTCCTCCGATCGCCGGGCCGCATGTGTTCCGGTCCGGCGATCGGAGACTCATACCGCAGCTTCCGAGATTGGTCAAGGACTGCGCTTGCCATGTCGCATAATCGTGCGTATAGTTAGTAGTTGCGCTCGTTTCTCCCTGCCCTCATATGGTGGTCGGCATCTGTCGAGTTCCCGGGCGCACACTCCACCTGACGACAAAGGAATCGAGAAGCCCTGCGGGGCTCACGGAGGTTATTCCCTTGGCTGCTGCTCGCAACGCATCCACATCCACCACCACCAAGAACGGACGCGGAGCTTCCCGTCTTTCGTTCGCCAAGATCTCCGACACGCTGACGGTCCCTGACCTTCTCGCCCTGCAGACCGAGTCCTTCGGTTGGCTGGTCGGCAACGACGCCTGGAAGGCGCGCGTGGCCGAGGCCAAGAAGCAGGGTCGCACCGACGTCAACGAGAACAGCGGTCTGGGCGAGATCTTCGAGGAGATCTCTCCGATCGAGGACCTCGGCGAGACGATGCAGCTGTCGTTCACGAACCCCTACCTCGAGCCAGAGAAGTACTCGATCGAGGAGTGCAAGGAGCGTGGCAAGACCTACGCCGCTCCGCTGTACGTCGAGGCCGAGTTCATGAACCACCTCACGGGTGAGATCAAGACCCAGACGGTCTTCATGGGCGACTTCCCGCTGCAGACCGACAAGGGCACGTTCATCATCAACGGCTCCGAGCGCGTCGTCGTGTCGCAGCTCGTGCGTTCGCCGGGTGTCTACTTCGACAAGACCCCCGACAAGACGTCCGACAAGGACATCGTGTCGGCGCGCGTCATCCCGAGCCGTGGTGCATGGCTCGAGTTCGAGATCGACAAGCGCGACCAGGTGGGCGTGCGCGTCGACCGCAAGCGCAAGCAGTCGGTCACCGTCTTCCTCAAGGCACTGGGCATGACCAGCGAGGAGATCCTCGCCGAGTTCGCCGGCTACACCTCGATCGAGGAGACGCTCGCGAAGGACACGATCGTCACCAAGGAAGATGCGCTCCGCGACATCTACCGCAAGCTCCGTCCGGGCGAGCAGGTCGCCGCCGAGGCCGCCCGCGCGCTCCTGGACAACTTCTACTTCAACCCGAAGCGCTACGACCTGGCCAAGGTCGGTCGTTACAAGATCAACCACAAGCTGGGCCTGGACCAGCCGCTGACCTCCTCGGTGCTGACCGTCGAGGACATCGTGGCCACGATCAAGTACCTGGTGCGCCTGCACGCCGGCACCGAGGAGACCTTCACGGGCATCCGCGGCGGCAAGAAGGCCGAGATCCGTCTCGCGACCGACGACATCGACAACTTCGGCAACCGTCGCATCCGCGCGGTCGGCGAGCTGATCCAGAACCAGGTCCGCACCGGTCTGTCCCGCATGGAGCGCGTCGTCCGCGAGCGCATGACCACGCAGGACATCGAGGCGATCACCCCGCAGACCCTGATCAACGTGCGCCCCGTCGTCGCCGCGATCAAGGAGTTCTTCGGAACGTCGCAGCTGTCGCAGTTCATGGACCAGAACAACCCGCTCGCCGGTCTGACGAACAAGCGTCGTCTCTCCGCGCTGGGCCCGGGTGGTCTCTCCCGTGACCGCGCCGGCGTCGAGGTCCGTGACGTCCACCCCTCGCACTACGGCCGCATGTGCCCGATCGAGACGCCTGAAGGCCCGAACATCGGTCTGATCGGTGCTCTCGCGACCTTCGCGCGCATCAACTCGTTCGGTTTCATCGAGACCCCGTACCGCAAGGTCGAGGGTGGCGTCGTCACCGAGCACATCGACTACCTCACGGCTTCCGAAGAGGTCGACTTCAACATCGCGCAGGCCAACGCCCCGCTCGATGCCAAGGGTCGCTTCATCGAGAGCCACGTGCTGGCGCGCCCCAAGGGCGGCAGCGGCGAGGTCGACATGTTCCTCCCGGAGGACATCGGCTACATCGACGTCTCCCCGCGCCAGATGGTTTCGGTCGCGACCTCGCTCGTGCCGTTCCTCGAGCACGACGACGCACAGCGCGCCCTCATGGGTGCCAACATGCAGCGTCAGGCTGTGCCGCTGCTGCGCAGCGACTCGCCGCTCGTCGGAACCGGTATGGAGGGCTACACGGCCATCGACGCCGGTGACGTACTCACCGCCGACAAGGCCGGTGTCGTCTCCGAGGTCTCCGCAGACCGCGTCGTCGTCATGCTCGACGAGGGCGGGACGCAGGAGTACCACCTCCGCAAGTTCGACCGCTCCAACCAGGGCACGTCGTACAACCAGAAGGTCGTCGTCAACGCCGGTGAGCGCGTCGAGGTCGGAGAGGTCATCGCCGATGGCCCCGCCACCGAGAACGGCGAGCTGGCCCTCGGAAAGAACCTCCTCGTCGCCTTCATGACGTGGGAGGGCTACAACTTCGAGGACGCGATCATCCTGAGCCAGGACCTGGTGAAGGACGACACCCTCTCCTCGATCCACATCGAGGAGTACGAGGTCGATGCCCGCGACACCAAGCTCGGCAAGGAGGAGATCACCCGTGACCTCCCCAACGTCAGCCCGGAGCTGCTGAAGGACCTCGACGAGCGCGGCATCATCCGCATCGGCGCCGAGGTCCGCCCCGGCGACATCCTCGTGGGCAAGGTCACGCCGAAGGGTGAGACCGAGCTGTCGGCCGAGGAGCGTCTGCTCCGCGCGATCTTCAACGAGAAGAGCCGCGAGGTCCGCGACACGTCCTTGAAGGTGCCTCACGGCGAGCAGGGCACGATCATCGCGGTCAAGGAGTTCAACGCCGAGGACGGCGACGACGAGCTCGGCTCGGGCGTCAACCGCCGCGTCGTGGTCTACATCGCCCAGAAGCGCAAGATCACCGAGGGTGACAAGCTCGCCGGCCGTCACGGCAACAAGGGTGTCATCGCGAAGATCCTCCCGATCGAGGACATGCCGTTCATGGCGGACGGCACCCCGGTCGACATCGTCCTGAACCCGCTCGGCATCCCCGGTCGAATGAACTTCGGCCAGGTCCTCGAGACCCACCTCGGGTGGATCGCGAAGCAGGGCTGGAAGGTCGAAGGCACTCCGGAGTGGGCAGCCCGTCTGCCGGAGCAGGCATTCGAGGCCGCTCCCGGCACGAAGGTCGCCACCCCGGTGTTCGACGGTGCGAGCGAGGAGGAGATCGCCGGTCTCCTCGACGCGACCATCCCGACGCGCGACGGTGTCCGTCTGATCGACTCCAGCGGAAAGGCCCAGATGTTCGACGGCCGCTCCGGCGAGCCGTTCCCGGCCCCGATCTCGGTCGGCTACATGTACATCCTGAAGCTGCACCACCTGGTCGACGACAAGATCCACGCACGTTCCACGGGTCCGTACTCGATGATCACCCAGCAGCCGCTCGGTGGTAAGGCGCAGTTCGGTGGACAGCGCTTCGGTGAGATGGAGGTGTGGGCCCTCGAGGCCTACGGCGCCGCATACGCGCTCCAGGAGCTCCTCACGATCAAGTCCGACGACATCCTCGGCCGCGTCAAGGTGTACGAGGCGATCGTCAAGGGCGAGAACATCCAGGAGCCCGGCATCCCCGAGTCCTTCAAGGTGCTCATGAAGGAGATGCAGTCGCTCTGCCTGAACGTCGAGGTCCTCTCGGCCGACGGCACGCTGGTGAACCTCCGCGACACCGACGATGAGGCGTTCCGCGCCGCAGAAGAGCTCGGTATCAACATCTCCAGCCGCTTCGAGGCCGCCTCGATCGACGAGATCTAATCCTTCGGGGGCCCGGGACACGCGTTCCGGGCCCACCGAAGCAGACTTCTCAAAAAGAATTTCCGACACAGGAGAACTAGTGCTCGAGTCCACAACTTTCGATGAGCTTCGCATCGGCCTGGCGACCGCAGACCACATCCGCGCGTGGTCCTACGGCGAGGTCAAGAAGCCCGAAACCATCAACTACCGCACCCTGAAGCCGGAGAAGGATGGTCTCTTCGGAGAGCAGATCTTCGGCCCGTCCCGCGACTGGGAGTGCGCCTGCGGCAAGTACAAGCGCGTCCGCTTCAAGGGCATCGTCTGCGAGCGCTGCGGCGTGGAGGTCACCAAGAGCTCCGTCCGTCGTGAGCGCATGGGTCACATCGAGCTCGCCGCTCCCGTCACCCACATCTGGTACTTCAAGGGCGTGCCCTCGCGTCTGGGCTACCTGCTCGACATGGCTCCGAAGGACCTCGAGAAGGTCATCTACTTCGCCGCCTACATGGTCATCTCGGTCGACGAGGAAGCTCGTCACCGCGACCTGGGCACGCAGGAGAACAACATCCGCCTCGAGCTGAAGACGCTCGGCGACCGCCGCGATGCCAAGATCGCGGAGCGCCTGGCCAAGCTGGAGGAGGAGCTCGCTGCCCTCGAGGCAGAGGGTGCCAAGGCCGACGCCAAGAAGAAGGTCAAGGACGCCGCCGAGAAGGAGATGTCGCTCATCCGCAAGGGTGCCGACGAGGCGATCCTGAAGCTGGAGCGCGTGTGGGAGGACTTCCGCACCCTCGAGGTCGGTGCTCTGCGCCCGGAGGACGACGTCTTCCACGAGCTGCAGGACCGCTTCGGCCAGTACTTCGAGGCCTACATGGGTGCCGAGTCGATCCAGCGTCGCCTCGCGGCGTTCGACCTCGTCGCCGAGGCGGAGAACCTGCGTCTGCAGATCTCCGAGGGCAAGGGTCAGCGCAAGATCCGTGCGATCAAGCGCCTCAAGGTCGTCAGCTCGTTCCTCGAGACCGGCATGAGCCCGGCCGCGATGGTCCTCGACGTCGTCCCGGTGATCCCGCCGGAGCTGCGCCCGATGGTCCAGCTCGACGGTGGCCGCTTCGCGACCTCCGACCTGAACGACCTGTACCGCCGTGTGATCAACCGCAACAACCGTCTTCGTCGTCTGATCGACCTCGGTGCCCCCGAGATCATCGTCAACAACGAGAAGCGCATGCTGCAGGAGGCCGTCGACGCACTGTTCGACAACGGTCGCCGTGGTCGTCCCGTCACCGGTACCGGCAACCGTGCCCTGAAGTCCCTCAGCGACATGCTGAAGGGTAAGCAGGGTCGTTTCCGCCAGAACCTGCTCGGAAAGCGTGTCGACTACTCGGGCCGTTCGGTCATCATCGTCGGCCCGCAGCTGAAGCTGCACCAGTGCGGTCTGCCCAAGCAGATGGCTCTGGAGCTCTTCAAGCCGTTCGTGATCAAGCGCCTGATCGACCTCGGTCACTCGCAGAACATCAAGGCGGCCAAGCGCGCCGTCGAGCGCACCCGTCCTGAGGTCTGGGACGTGCTCGAGGAGATCATCCGCGAGCGTCCGGTGCTGCTCAACCGTGCACCCACCCTGCACCGTCTGGGCATCCAGGCGTTCGAGCCTCAGCTCGTCGAGGGCAAGGCCATCCAGCTGCACCCGCTCGTCTGCGCGGCGTTCAACGCCGACTTCGACGGTGACCAGATGGCTGTCCACCTGCCGCTGTCGGTCGAGGCTCAGGCCGAGGCCCGCGTGCTGATGCTCGCGTCGAACAACATCCTGAAGCCGTCTGACGGCCGTCCGGTCACCCTGCCTTCGCAGGACATGATCATCGGTCTGCACCACCTGACCACGGTCAAGGAGGGTGCTGCCGGTGAGGGTCGTGCGTTCGGTTCCGTGGGCGAGGCGATCCTGGCCAAGGACGAGGGTTCCCTCGACCTGCAGGCGAAGATCCGCATCCGCATCCCCGGTCTGACCTTCCTCGAGGGCGAAGCTCCCGAGGGCTACGAGCGTCACGGTCTCGTCGACGCCTCCCTGGGTCAGGCGATCTTCAACGACACGCTGCCCAAGGGCTACCCGTTCGTCCGCGAGCAGGCCGACAAGAACAAGCTGTCGCAGATCGTCAACAAGCTGGCCGAGGAGTACCCCAAGGTCGAGACGGCTGCGTCGCTGGACCGCATCAAGGACGCCGGTTTCTACTGGGCCACGCGCTCCGGTGTGACCGTCGCCCTGAGCGACATCCTCACCCCGCCGAACAAGGCGGAGATCGTCGCCGGCTACGAGAAGCAGGCCGCGAAGGTCCAGTCGCAGTACGAGAAGGGTCTGACGACCGACTCGGAGCGTCGCCAGGAGCTCATCAAGATCTGGACCGAGGCGACCGACGAGGTTCAGGCCGCCATGAAGGCGAACTTCCCCGAGGACAACACCATCAACCGCATGGTGTCGTCGGGTGCTCGTGGTAACTGGCTGCAGATCCGGAACATCGCCGGTATGCGTGGTCTGGTGAACAACCCCAAGGGTGAGATCATCCCGCGTCCGATCATCTCCTCGTACCGCGAGGGTCTGTCGGTTGCGGAGTACTTCATCGCGACGCACGGTACCCGTAAGGGTCTGGCCGACACCGCTCTGCGTACCGCCGACTCGGGTTACCTGACCCGTCGTCTGGTGGACGTCTCGCAGGACGTCATCATCCGCGAAGAGGACTGTGGCACGTCGAAGGGCCTCGAGCTCCCGATCGCCGCTCCGAACTCGCAGGGTGAGCTCGTGCGCGACGCGAACGTCGAGAACTCGGTGTTCGCTCGTACGCTGGCCTCCGACGTCGTGAACGAGTCGGGCGAGGTTCTCGCCTCGGCCGGTGACGACGTGGGCGACGTGCTGATCGACAAGCTCGTCGGACTCGGTGTCGAGAGCATCAAGGTGCGCTCGGTCCTGACCTGCGACTCTGCTGTCGGTGTCTGCGCGCAGTGCTACGGCCGTTCGCTCGCGACCGGTAAGACGGTCGACATCGGAGAGGCCGTCGGCATCATCGCGGCACAGTCGATCGGTGAGCCCGGTACCCAGCTGACGATGCGTACCTTCCACACGGGTGGTTCGGCATCGGCGGATGACATCACGCAGGGTCTTCCCCGTGTGCAGGAGCTCTTCGAGGCGCGTACCCCCAAGGGCGCGTCGCCGATCGCCGAGGCCGATGGCCGCATCACGATCGACGAGACCGACAAGGGCAAGAAGGTCATCCTCACGCCCGACAGCGGTGACGAGCCGGTCATCTACCCGGTGCTGAAGCGCGCGACGCTTCTCGTCGAGGACGGGCAGCACGTCACGGTCGGTCAGCCGATCCTGGTGGGCACGCTCGACCCCAAGGAGATCATGCGTGTCATGGGTGCTCGCGAGGTGCAGCGTTACCTCGTCGGCGGCGTCCAGGGCGTGTACCGCTCGCAGGGTGTGCCGATCCACGACAAGCACATCGAGGTCATCGTCCGTCAGATGCTCCGCAAGGTCACCGTCGTCGATCACGCCGACACGACCCTGCTCCCGGGTGAGATGGTCGACCTCAAGCGCTACCAGTCGATCAACCGCGAGGCTGTGGCAGAGGGCAAGCGTCCCGCGTCCGGCCGTCCGGAGCTGATGGGTATCACGAAGGCGTCGCTCGCGACCGAATCGTGGCTGTCGGCCGCCTCCTTCCAGGAGACGACCCGCGTGCTCACCGAGGCTGCGATGCAGGGCAAGCGCGACCCGCTGGTCGGTCTCAAGGAGAACGTCATCATCGGTAAGCTCATCCCCGCCGGAACCGGTCTCTCGAAGTACCGCGACGTCACGGTCGAGGCCACCGAGGAAGCCAAGAGCGAGCGCTACCCGAACCGGATCTTCGCATCCGACGGTGCGTACGCCGACGGTGACTTCGGCTACGTCGACTTCGACGCGTTCTCGACGGACGACATCACCCCCGGTACTTACAACTGATCGAGGCGAGAGCCGCAGTACTGAGTACTGAATGACGCAGAAGGCCCCAGGCGACTCGCCTGGGGCCTTCTGCGTGCCCGGCGGTGTGCGACGTGGCGCGAGTGCACGGGAAGCTGCCGAGCGCACGGGTGACGTGTGTCGCCGAGCCGTGCACTCGTCGAGAAGCCGTGCAGTCGGCGGAGGATCCTGACACGCGCGGAGCGCGTTGGACGTCAGCCGAAGATGTGCTCCACGATGCTCGAGGTGTAACCGGTCGGCGCGAGGTTCGTGTAGCGCGTGTCGATGAGCACATCATCACGCCAGAACAGCGTGCGGCCGTCGGTCACGGGGTACTGCTCGTTCGGCCAGGTCTTCTCGCAGCGCGTGCCGCCGTCCGGCGTGAAACAGGAGAAGCCCTCGTCGTCGGCGAGCGCATTGAGCTTGTCGAGCGCGGGCCCGCGGTTCATCCGCGAGATCGTCGTCGTGAGTCGCGTGGTGTCTGCACGCGGGTCCGCCCAATTGCAGGTGAGGGCACCGTCAGCGCCCACTCCCGAAGGCCCGAAGGCGGCGTCGTTGAGAGGGATGTCGCCGAGTTCGGCCAGCACGGCTTCCGACAAGATCGCACGACAGTCGGTCGGCAGGGCGACGGGAGCGGTCGTCGGGGTGGGGGTGGGCGACGGGGTGCTGGTCTCCTCACTGCCTGCCGTGTGGCCTTCCGTGGGGCTGGGCGAAGTGTCCCCGCCATCGCCTGCCTGCGGGGTGCACGCCGTCAGAACGACGAGGAGGAAGAACGCGGCGGCAGCGCCGGCGAGTCGGGGCTTCATGTCCACACCGTACTGCTCGTCGGCGGCGCGACGGGAGAGGAACGCGATGCAGCCCGTCGGTGCACGGCGCCACGATAGTGTCGGCGGGTGAGCAATCAGACTTCTTCCGCCGGTTCCGTTGTTGTGATCGGCGATGCCTTGATCGATGAGATCCGCGACGATTCCGGCGTCCGCGAGCTCGTGGGCGGTGCGGCACTCAACGTCGCCGTCGGACTGCGGCGGCTGGGAGTCGAGACGACGCTGATCGCCATGGTCGGGGAGGACGAGGCAGGCGCGCACATCCGCGAGTACCTGTCCGACCACGGTGTGCGCCTGATAGGGAGTGAGGCCCCCCTCGGCTCGTCCCGCGCGATCGTGCAGCGGGCGGCCGACGGCGAACCGCAGTACGTCTTCAACGAGGCCGCCCAGAGACGCAGCATCCGATACTCCGACGACGCTCGTCAGGCGATCGCCGACGCCGGGCTCGTCGCGATCAGCTGCTTCCCCTTCGATGTGCCGGCAGAGGTCGACGCACTGAGCGATGCCCTGGGAGACGCACGCGTCGCGATCGATCCCAACCCGCGCGCCGGGATGCTCAGCGACCGGGAGGAGTTCGTCCGCGGATTCGAACAGCTCGTGGCTTCGGCTGCCATCGTCAAGGTCGGTGCGGATGATGCGGCGATCCTCTACGACGGTGACCTCGACGCGCTGCGCGCGCGCCTGCGGGACCTCGGTGCTGCGGCGGTCCTCGCGACCGCGGGTGCCGACGGCGCCACGATCGACGCGGATGCCGGCATCGTCTCCGCCCCCATCGCGCAGCTTCCCGGCGCGGTGATCGACACCGTCGGAGCGGGGGATGCGACTCTCGCCGCCGTCGCAGAGGGCCTGGTCACAGCGTCTCCGTCCGACCTGGGGGAGTGGCGCGCACTGCTGCAGAGGGCCATGGATGTTGCCGCCGCGACCTGTCGGGCAGAGGGCGGACTCCTGCGGACACCCGAGTCACTGGAGGCCTCCGGTCGCGGCGTGAGCGGCAGCTGACGGTCCGATTTCTTGCACCCGCCTCCGACAGGTATGCTTGTCTCTCGTGCCCCCGGTTGGCTGTCGAAGTCGGACGGGTGCGCTCTGGCGAGTTACCCAAGCGGCCAAAGGGATCTGACTGTAAATCAGACTGCTCTGCATTCGGGGGTTCGAATCCCTCACTCGCCACCATCCATCACCTCCGCGGAAGACTGCGGAAATCCGAAGGCCCACGCGATCACCGCGGGGGCCTTCTCTCATCCCCGCCCCCGGACGCCGCCACCATGAATAGGGTGGTCACATGCTCCAGACGATCCGCGCCCGCGTCGACCTCGGAGAGCGATCATGAGCGCCCCCGCCGGGTGGTACACCGATGACCAGGGTGCGACGAGATGGTGGGACGGATCCCGATGGGATGGCGAGGCGCCGACCCCCGTGACGTCGGGGGAGTTCCCGTCGGTCCCGGAGGGAACGAGCGCGAACACCGTATGGGTGTGGCTGATCGTGCTCCTCCCGGTGCTCAGCGCGATCGCCGCCATCGGATACCTGGTGCAGATGCAGCAGGGGATGTTCGACATGCTCGCCGTCGTCCCGCTGGACGGCTCGTCGTCCCTCGACGTGGAGAGATTCATCGCCGCGGAGATCAACGCCTTCCTCACGCCGTGGTACCTGGTCCTGACGCTGTCGGGCTGGACGATCTACGGGCTCTCCGTCTGGTTTTCCGCCCGCGATTCCCGCGAGCTCGCCGGCCGAGGCTTCTCCCGACCTTTCCCCTGGGCATGGACCTTCCTGTCCTCTCTCGTCTATGTGATCGGTCGTCATGTCGTGGTCCGTCGACGGGGAGGACGGGGGTCGACACCGCTGATCGTGATGATCGCCATCCAGGTCGTCTTTCTTCTCGCGGCGTCCGTCTGGGCATCGGTGTTCGCGGCTCAGCTGTTCGAGACGGTCTTCTCGATGGTCACGATGCGGCGGATGTGACGTGGCCCCGCGAGTGCGAACGGTTCATAGACTGGACTGATGCGACCGCTCACCGAAGCCGAAGTCCGGGCCTCGTTCGTCAATGCGGATGCCGACGAACTGCGCCTCATGGAGATGCCGCACGACTTCCTCCTCGTCGACTGGGACTATCTCGACTTCTTCGCCTGGCAGGATCCCGGCGCGAGTCGCCGTGGCTATGTGCTGATCCCGCACGACGAGGAGATCGTCGGCATCGTGCTGCGCGCGACGGATCCCGGACGTGCGCGTTCGGGCATGTGCAACATCTGTCACACGATGCAGCCCGGCAATCAGGTCGCGCTCCTCTCCGCACGTCGGGCGGGGGAGGCAGGGAAGCGCGGCGACTCGTTCGGCACCTACATGTGCGCCGACCTCTCCTGCCACGAGAACGTGCGTCTCGCCCACCCGCTCGCACCAAACGAGGTCAGGACTCCGGGGCAGGTCGACTTCCGCCTCGACGGCACGCGTCGCCGAATGGAGAGCTTCGTCTCGCAGGTCTGGGAGCGGGTCTGATCGCGGTTACGCTGGTCCCACACGTCCTGCGCTCGAAGGAGAAGCCATGAGTGATGCCATCCTGTTCGCCGTCGAAGAGGGATTGGCACGGCTGACGCTGAACCGCCCCGCTCGCCTCAACGCCTTCAACGCCGACCTCGCGCACGCCTGGAAGGACGCGACGGCCGAGGCGACGTCGAGATCCGATGTGAAGGCGATCCTGATCGATGCCGTCGGCCCCGCTTTCTGCGCCGGGGGCGATGTGATCGACATGGCGACGACGATGGGGGCTTCCGGCGCGGAGATCACCGCTCTCGCCGAGGTCATCAACACCGGCATCCGCTCGTTGACGGAATCGGCGGTGCCTGTCGTCGCCGCTGCCCACGGCACCACGGCCGGCGGTGGTCTGGGGATTCTGCTGTGCAGCGACTATGCCGTGGTCGGCTCGCGATCGAAGCTCGGCAGCCTCTACGCGAACATCGGTCTGACCCCGGATCTGTCGGTCTCCGCTCAGCTCGCCCGTGCCGTCGGTCAGCGCCGTGCCCTGCAGCTCGTGCTGCAGGATCGACTGCTGTCGTCGGCGGAGGCTGTGGACTGGGGTCTCGTCGCCGAGGCCGTCGAAGGTGCGGACGCCGTCTCCGAGGCGGAACTGGTGCGTGCTCGCGGTGAGGAGATCGCGCGATTCTGGTTGGCGGGCGCCGCAGACGCCTACGGCCAGGCGAAGCGGCTGGTGCGATCGCAGCCGGAGCGCACGTTCGTCGAGCAACTGAGTGAGGAGGCGCGTTCGATCGGAGCAGCCCTGGAGACGCCGGATGCGCAGGCCAGAGTCGCAGCCTTCGCCGCAGCATCGGCGAAGAAAGCCGGCTGACCTCTCCTCCACAGAGGCAGAGATCGGGAAAGGTCTTCGGCGACGAGGGCGGCGCCCGTGGCATCTGCGGGCGCGCGTGGCAGGATGAAGGCATCGCCGCACGACGAGAGGATCGCCATGTCCCAGCCGGACATCACCACGCATCAGACGCAGGGTGAGAAGAAGAACATGTCGCTGCTCATCAGGGGTTCCCTGTGGATCGCCATCGGGGCTCTGATCGCCGCGGCGCTCGTGTGCGTCATCTGGGTGCTCATCGGCGATCAAGATGGTCTGATCGGCCGGGCGTTCCTCACGATTCTGCTGCTCGCAGCGTTCGCCGGCATCGCGATCCTCGAAGCTGGTCTCGCGCCGAACCGTCCCGACTGGCTCCAGCTGGCGAGCATGGTGAGCTGGATCATCGCGCTCCTCGTCGGAGCCGTGAAGATCTGGCTGCCGGAAGACGGCTTCTACTTCGGTGCCGAGCGCTTCTTCCAGCTGCTCCTCGTGATCGGCATCCTTCAGCTCGCCCTGCTGCACGTGCGCCTGTTCACTCCCGCGGCGCAGCGATACGTCACAACATTCACGCGGGTCATCTACATCGTCACCATCACGTTCCTCGCTGGCCTCGTCGGCATGCTCGTGTTCTTCCTGGCGTTCCCGAACACGTTCCACTACGGCGAGCTCTACTGGCGTATCGTGGTCGCGCTGACGATCCTGGTGGCCGTCGGCACGACGCTGATCCCACTGCTGAACGCGCTCTTCGCTCCCAAGAAGAAGACGCCCGCCGATCGCGCTGTGGCCTCGCCGCCGTCCTGGCCCACCTACGCAGACGGCATCACCCCGCTCCCGGCGCTTCCCGACGCATCGCCCGACTGGAACGCCTACTACACGGGTTACCCGACCGTCGTGCCGCCGCAGCAGGCGCTCGCCGCAGCGCCGGTCTCGAGTTTCCCGGTCGCGCCACAGCCCACATCGCCACAGCCCACATCGCCACAGCCCGCTGCTCCGCAGTTCACGCAACCGGTCGCCTCGCCGCAGGTGGCTCCGGGAGAGCATCCGGTGCCACCGGCGCCGGCCGCGCAGCCGACGGCTCCTCCGCAGGAGACCTTGCCGGCCTTCCCTCCGCCTCCCCCCGCCCCGCAGCGGCCTGCCCAGTGACACTCGAACTCGAGCTCGAGCTCCTCGAGCTCGCGAGTGAGATCGCGGAAGAAGCCGGACGGCTCGCGCGCACGCGTCGACAGGAGGGGGTGCGTCTGGCGGCCACCAAGTCGTCGCTGGCCGATATCGTCACCGAAGCCGATCGTGAGGTCGAGGCGCTCATCCGCGAACGCCTTCGGGCCGCGAGGGCCGACGACGGTTTCCTGGGGGAGGAGACCGGTGCCGAGGCCGGCAGCAGCGGGATCACGTGGGTCGTCGATCCGATCGACGGCACCGTCAACTATGCATACGGCATCCCGGCGTACAACGTGAGCATCGCCGCCGTCCGCGGCGATCCCGATCCGGAGACCTGGGAAGCACTCGCCGGTGCGGTCAACGCCCCCGCGCTCGGCGAGATGTTCACGGCCGCCCGCGGCCAGGGCGCGTGGTCGAACGGCGACCGTCTCGAGGTGACCGGAGAGACCCCGGCCGGAGCGCTGCTCGCCACGGGGTTCGGCTACGACCCGACCACGCACGAGGGCGACATCGCCACCGTGGGGCGGGTGATGCCGATGGCCCGGGATCTGAGACGCATGGGAGCCGCAGCGCTCGACCTCGCCTTCGTCGCGGCGGGGCGACTGGACGGATACTTCGAGCGGGGGCTTCGTCCGTGGGACTTCGCCGCCGGCGCCCTCCTCGTCGAAGAAGCGGGTGGCGTGGTGTCGCGCATCGACATCGACTCCCCGCGTCCGATGCTGCTCGCGGGCGGGGTGGAAGTGCACTCGCGACTGCGCGCCATCCTCGACCAGAAACATTGAACGATTCATGGCATTCCCAGACTGATCGAGATATGGTTTATGCGATCGTTACTTTCGCCACCCGAAGGTGAAAGTCAAAGTTTGCGCCCCCCGAGCTTGACGCACGACCGAGAGAAACGCTTTGCCCTTCGAGACTTCCCAGGCTGCCTCTGCGCCCACGCGCCGGTCCAGCCGACTCCGCACTGCGGCCTCTGAGGCCCCCGCGGCGGGACCGACGGCACCCATCTCTGCCGCCGAATCCGCCGCCGCGCCCACTGCCGCCGCCCCCACTGCCGCGGTCGACGCCACTGCCGTCGCCCTGGCTGCTGTCGCCCCGCTTTCCCGGCGTGCCGCCCGCCAGCGCCCCACGGCCGACGATGTCGCCGCCGAGCCGCTGGTCGAGCCCTTCATCGCTCCGAACCCGGAGCCGATCATCGCCGATGTTCCCGATGTGCCCGGCGACGACGCCGACGCGTTCGAGCGTGCCTCCCGCGCGTTCCGTGCGACCGGTCCCGTTCCCACCGTCTCCGCAGCCGACCGTGCGCGGGCGCAGTCGGCGCGCGCCTCCGACGACGAGCCCGTCGCCACCGTGCATGTGGCCGCCCGTCGTCCCCGCAACATCCGCAAGGCTGTGACTCTCAGCGCGACTGTCGGGGTGATGAGCCTCGCCGGTCTCCTCGCGGTGTCCATGACGCTCCCCGCCGAGGCGGTCGCCGGCGTGCAGGGTGCTTCGGCGGCATCGATGTCGCTGGTGTCGTCCTCCGCCGAAGAAGCGAAGGACACGGCCGAGGGTGAGATCCAGGCGTTCGTCGCGCCATCCGGTGTCGAGAGCGAGGCGCTCACCCGCGCCGATGACTTCAGCACGGTCTCGCTCGCCGAGGTCGCCGCGGAGCAGGGCATCAACTATTCGGGCGAGATCTTCACGAACGACCCCGACGCCGCGATCCAGTGGCCGTTCCTCGTCGGCGTGGGCATGAGCTACGGCTACGGCATGCGCAGCGGCCGCCTCCATGAGGGCATCGACTTCGTGCCGGGCAATGGCGCGCCGATCCAGGCCATCGCCGACGGCACGGTCCGCATCGCGACCGAACAGGGCGGTGCCTTCGGTGTCACGGTCTACATCGACCACGTCATCGATGGCCAGGTCATCACGAGCCACTACTCGCACATGCAGTACGGGTCTCTGAACGTCAAGGCCGGCGACACGGTGACGGTCGGCACTGTCGTCGGCAAGACCGGAAACACGGGCCGTTCCTACGGCGCCCACCTGCACTTCGAGCTCATCGTCAACGGATCGACCATCGACCCGATGCCGTGGCTCAAGGAGAACGCGGGTCGAACGTCGTACTGACCGGCTCGATTTCATGAGGACGCCACAGTGATGGTATTCTCGTACGGTTGCCCCGCGAGGGGCAGCACGCCCCGATAGCTCAGTGGCAGAGCACTTCCATGGTAAGGAAGGGGTCGTCAGTTCAATCCTGACTCGGGGCTCGCAAGCATTCTTCTCACGCGGACGGATGCCTCGCGGCAGGGTAGCTCAGCTGGTTAGAGCGCACGACTCATAATCGTGAGGTCGCGGGTTCAAGCCCCGCTCCTGCTACAAAACACTGGGCCCGCAGGTGAATCTCACCTAGCGGGCCAGCGTTTACCCAGCGGAAACGATTCGCTCCGGCCGCGCTATGCTCACGATCTTGAAGACTCGCGACGCGCTGGCGCCTATGGCAATCACTCTCCTGCTACTCGCCGGATGTAGCGCTGGCGGCGATGCCAAGCCCGAGTCCACGGTCACCCCCTGGGTAGCTCCGACTCCCGAGGAAGCAACGCCTGAGCAGGTCGCGTCGGTACTCGCCGAGTACGAGACAGATTGGCGTGACGTCATCGACGGCGCGATCGACTGCCGTTTCACATGGACCGTGGACGACACCCCCACGGGGCAGCTCCAGGGCACGACCTGCTTCACTACCGAGAAGACGATCGGCATCACGTCGCAGTTGGCTGTCCGCGAATGGGGAGAGATGGAAATCCCGTCATCGATGCAAGATCTGGTCGCCAGCACGTCGAAGGTTCTCGGGCTGATCTCGGAGACGGATCTCGCCGCCGTCTGCGGTGAGGACTCGGAACCGAATGGAACGCAGGAATGCAACGATGCCCTCGGAAGCCGGAACTTCGCCTACTCGATGCTGGAGGGTGAGCTCGACAAGTGGAAGCCGTACCTCTGACGGTTCGCGACGTGCTTCCCGCGACATAGGATCGTATCCTCGGCCGGAGGAAGGAATCACCGGCTATGGGGAACCCTGGGGCGATGCTCTCCGCTTACCGTGACATGCAGTCGCAGGCGCGATCAGTTCTCGAAGCTGCGAAGCATGGTCCGCTGCAGTCGCTGACACCCCGAGAGCTCGACGAACGTGAGCAGCCGATGACCGTCTACCCGCGGCCGAAGCGGGTGCGTGCGTGGGTGCGGTTCGGGCCTGAGGCGGTGCGCGTAGACGCGAAACTGGTGCGGTCGACGCCCCTCGCCGCCGGGATCGAGTTCCGTGTCGAGGACCAGACGTTCCGCTGCTGGACGCTTCTATAAATGTCAAGCTGACGCGGGGCGGTGCGGAGGGTGTTCACCGACGTCGCTGCCAGGGCCGCGCGTACATCGTTGACCGGAAGGCGAACAACGCTCGCACCGCCGGCGCCACTGAAGCGTCCGTGATGCAACCAGCGACCGAGGCTTGCCTGGTGCCTATCGAGGCGGCTGACACCATGAAAGTAGTAGCAGCCCGCGTTGCGTTTCGAACTGGTCAGTAGGATGCGGGGATGACGTCTTCCACACCCAGCTCCCACCCACCTCGTCCGTTGTCTCGCCGCACATTCGTCGCCGCCGCAGGGACAGCTATAGCCGCATCCGCGGTCGCAGCAGACATCTTCGGACGCCCGACAGCAGCATCCGCTGCGGTGACGTGGGGCTACCCGTTTGCGTCCTTGTCATCCCGGTCTCGCGGATTCATACCGAACGTGCACGCGGGAATCGACTTCACTCCCGGTGAGGGCACTCCCATCTATGCCGTCGCAGATGGGACGATCATCATCAGCGGCATCACCGGCACGGCCAATGCCTATGGCGAGAGCATCTGGATTCAGCACGCAGATGGCTACCGCTCCATCTACGGGCACATGCTCGAGGGAACGCGAGTTCCCGTCGGCCCGGTCCGGCGCGGAGACTATCTCGGAAGAGTGGGCAATACGGGAAAATCCACCGGTCCGCACCTGCACCTCGAGATTCGCCTCAACGACGCCCCCATCAACCCTGACCCGTTCATGAACGGCGCTCCACTCGCCACAACGACACCCAGCGGTCCAGCCCGAGCATCCAACGGACCGACCGCAGTCATCGACACGACGAATCGCATTTCTCTCTACGCGATCCGCACCGACGGAAACCTCTGGGGCGCTAGTCAAGCCAGCGCCGGGGCTGGGCTGTCACCGTGGGTGAAGCTGGGCGGGGACCTGGGGATTTTGAGCGGTCGCCCATCTGTGTTGTGGCTTAACGGCAACATCCTCGCGATTTACGCCCGCACCACGCTTGGCACGATCGTGGGCACTAACCAGACCTCCGTCGGTGGGCCCTTCACTCCCTGGACGACGATCGGTGCCGGCGGTAACGGAATCGTCGGAGACCCCGTTGTGGTCCAGTTCGATAACGGTGCGATCGGAGTGTATGCCGCGACCGATTCGGGAACCATCGCCGGTGTCGCACAGACATCTGCAGGCGCATCCTTCGGTTCATGGACCCCGATCGGTACGTCCAGTATCCGCCTTCTCGGCAAACCGGCGCTCGCAAAGTACTCGGACGGCCGGATCGCTTTGTTTGCCCGAACCGAGTCATCCCAGATCTTCGGCACCGCGCAGACATCCGTGGGCTCGACTTTTGCCGCGTGGGCCGACCTAGGGACTGGTGGCGCGGGCATCTCGACCGACCCCGCTGTCATCAACGATTCGGACCGACTCACCGTATTCGCCGGGGCCGGAAGCACTGTCTCGAGCGTGTCGCACGACGTCCCTAACGGAGCATTCGGCGCCTGGGTCAACTTGGGCTCCGGTCCAGTATCGGTCGGAAGCGCGACACCGTCAGTCCTGCAAACAGGGTCTACCTACTCCATCTATTCTCTGGGCGGCGACGGCACGGTCTGGGGCTCGACTGTGAACGCCGTCCCAACTCCAGCAGGGTGGGGGCAGATCGGTTCGGGAGCAACCCTGATGACCGCCCTCGCCAGCATCCGCACCACAGCAGGCCTCAATGCGATCTACGGCACGAGCTCGGCTGGTGCCATCGTCGGATCGGGGCAATCCACACCCGGAGGCGCGTTCGGCCCTTGGGCAGCGATGTAGCCCGCCAGCCCCGAACGCCCTTGGCCGCTGGAGGCGGGGGAGGGGTTGACGCCGGCGAGAGCGGCGAACGCGGCCTCCGACCGGACGCGGCCGTGGTGAGACCAGGCGGTCAAGACGACTGCGGCGGTGACGGGGCCGATGCCGGGTTCTTCAAGGATCGGAGCGGCTGGGCTGCTCTTGATGAGAAGCACCATGTCGGCCTTGTTCGTGTCGAGCTGGTCGTTGAGATCCCGGATGCGCCTGGCGAGCCGGATGGCTTCTGCACGCGCGATCTGGGTCTCGAGAGTCTCAGTGCGTTCCCGCCATTTGGTGACCGTGGCGATCTGTGTGCGGGTGAGTGACTTGCGTGCGTCGACACCGAGATCGTTGACCCGGAGCAGGGCGGTGAGGGCGTTGATGTTCATCGTTCTTTCGCCGGCCATCATGTCCCGCGCGGCGACGAGCGTGCGCAGAGCAGCGCGGACGCCTGTGTCCTGGCGTGGCTGCCGCAACTGGGTGTCGTCCAGCCCGAGCGTCGCTGCTGCGATCATTCGCGCGTCGATCGGGTCGGACTTGCCGATGCCGTGCCGTGCTCTGGCGCTCGTTTGCGGTGCTTCAACGACATCGAACCCTGCGTCGGCGACGGCGCGAGCGATCTGGGCGCCGTAGGTGGCGACACCCTCGATCGCCCAGAGCGTGGACGCGTCGCCGCCCGTGCGGCGGGCCGCCCAGCCAATTGCCCGGTGGATGCCGGGCGGGGTCGTCGGGAACTGTTCGCAGCCGAGCTGCTCGCCGGTTCGCGGGTCGATGATGGCGTAAGTGTGGGTGCGGGCGTGGCAGTCCACGCCGATGACATAGGAGCGGGATTGCGCGACGATAGTCACCGCGGCCGCCTCCTTTCCTCTCGATGGATCATTCAGGGCTGGCCGCACGCGGCCGGCGTTGATCCGGGAGGAAATCACTTCGGGGCAACTCTGTGAGGAGTCACAACCTTGATCGGTTGGACAGGCTTCTAATCAAGCCACCGATGTGGGCCGGGTCGACGTCGGCCGTCCCATCGAGTACGGACATGTCCAGCAGAAGGCACCCGAACGGGGCCAGGTTTGGGGTGAGTCACGAACACGGTAGGAACGGCCAACGCCAACCCTGCCAGCCAATCCCAGATCGGCCGACCCGAGTCTCACAGGTCTGGGGCAACGCCGCCACTCTCGCTGACGAGACTCCCACACGAACATAGTTCGAACATATCTTCGAAATTCGGCAGACTCGTCAATACAAAAGACGAGCAAAGGAGGGCTGATGAGTCTTGCTTATCGGCATCCATTCACCGAAAGCTGGTTCGTACAAGCTGAAGGCGAATGGGGCAACAGGGCAGCGTGGCGTAGTTACCCGCCGCATGCTGGCGTGGACTACAACATCGTTGGCGGATCGGCCGAGAAGACCATCCGAGCGATCGCGGACGGATACATCCGCGGCAAGGGATGGCACAACAACTACGGCAACCGCGTCTACATCGAGCACGACGACGGCATGTGGTCTCACTACGCACATATGCAGAACCCGTCGTCGAAGAACAACGGCGATCGGGTGACACTCGGGACCCCGATCGGAAACGTTGGCACTACCTGTCGTACGGCGAGCATCTCCACCTCGAGATGGCGACCACCGCAGGGCGATGCCACGACGGCAACACCTCGATCGACCCGATCACATTCATCAACAACAATCCCGGCACGCCGACCCCCGGCCCCGGAAAATCGGAGGAAAACATGGAAGCAATCGTCAAGGTCCCCAACGGCACTATCGTTCACCTGCGTTACGGCGGCAAGACCGACTTCTCCAGCGTGGAGCAGTACAACACCTTCCGCCAGCAGGTCGACACGCTTCGCTCGCTCGGCGCGACCGACGTCATGGCGCTGCCTGAGCTATCGAAGGTTCCTGGCGTCGCATGGGACACGTTCTCGTTCCTCGCCGGCTACATCGGTGCCCCCACGTCCTAACCCCCTAGGTCAACGTGAGACCCCGCCCGGCCGCAAGGCTGGGCGGGGGTCTCACGTTTGCCAACTCGCTGCCGACCCGACGCTGGCAATTATTCGATACGGTGTGTGCGTGATAACTTCTCCGGACGAAAGCCCGCCCCCAAAACCGTATTTGTCCCGCCGAGGCTTCATGGCCGCTTCAGGTGTCGCCGCGTTCGCCGCTTCCGTTGGTGTATCGGTCGTAGCCAGCGATGCAGCACACGCCACTTGGGGCGGCTACAGCAACGGATACATCCCAGTTTCCGTCCTTTCGCCAATTCCGTGGGACACGATCCGAATTCTTCGGACCGACGCCCGTGACGCTCTCGTCGCCTTGAACGTCGCGTTTCGGGCCCACTTCGGGCACAACATCACCATCAACGATGGCTATCGCGATTATGCCGAACAGGTCCGAGCGAAAGCCAAGTACGGGAACAACGCAGACACTCCCGGAAAGTCGAACCACGGCTGGGCGATCGCGATCGACGTCGCGAACACGAACCGAGTGCAGATCGGCTTCTCACAGCCGATCTATGTCTGGCTCAAAGCTAACGCGGGAGCCTTCGGATGGATCCACCCAGGGTGGGCTGAGCCAAATGGCTCTCGCCCCGAAGCCTGGCACTGGGAGTACAACGGCACCTGGAACGGCGCCACTCCCACACCCGAAGACAACGCCATCTATCGAACGATTCAAAGGAACAACAACATGGCATCTCTCTACTACACGACCGTGAACGGTGTCACCACCTTCGCGCTCGCAGGTGACGGCGTCGGAAATGCCGCTTGGCTCGAAACTACCGATCAGGCGCTTGCAAACGCACTCGCAGCGCAGCACGGCAACGCCGCGTACCTGACACAGGGATCCTTCAACCAGTGGAAGGGCTGGTACCTGGGCCAGTAGCACCGGCGACAGAACGACGAAAGACCCCCACCCGGCCAAAGGCTAGGTGGGGGTCTTTTGAGCACAAGCGCGTCAGCGGAGGTCTCGCCGTAGCACGCGGGAGACCGCGGCATCGGTGTTCGCAAGCGCCTCGATGGGCTCGATGGTGGCCTGCTTCACCAGGGTCACGTCGGCGTAGTCCTTCGGGATGCCGTTCGACACGATCGACAGCGCGGACGCTGCACCCGCGAGGACGGCTGTCGCGACCGCGCCAGCCGCGGCGAGGCCCACGCCAAGAAGCGCGTCACCTGTCGTAGGGATCGTGATCGCAGCGATCGGGATCACGGAAACTGTGGGTCGCGTACGCGCGCTTCCGGGATCATGACGGCGCGACGCGTCAAGTGGAGCGAACCGGGGCGACCGGACAGAAGGCGGAGGATGCACTGAAAGCGGCGCTGCTGGAGCGCTCTGCGCTGCACGGCGAGGAGATCAAGGCAGACACTGCCGTGAAGGTGATAGCGGAGAAGTGGTACGCGGACGAAGTCGACGGGCGCAAGGCCTACAACACCGAGCGCAGATACCGCGAGGTGCTGGATCTGATGGTGCTCCCGGGGGCGGGATGGTACGAATTCGCGAGATGTCAGTCGCGCGATGTGACCGTTTTCTCAAGGACGTCGAGAAGGGAAGGGGGGCATCGGCCGCGAAGCATGCAAAGACGGTGCTCACCGGCGTGCTAGGCATGGCGGCTCGCTTCGGCGCGCTCAACGCGAATCCGCTGCGCGACGTCGGATCCATTCACATCGAGAAGAAGACCGTCGAGGCCCTCGAACAGCTCGAGGTGCAGCAGATGCGCACCCTGCTCTATGCGGATGCGGATGCGGTCGGGCGCGATATCCCGGGCGGCGTCGACTTCATGCTTGGAACGTCCGCGCGCATCGGCGAGATGCTGGCCACTCGGTGGCTCGACCTCGACCTCGAGGCGGACGTCCTGACCGTTCGTCTCCACGCCACGGTGATCTTCGTGAAGGGCGTGGGCATGGTGGTGCAGGAGCATCCGAAGACATCGTCATCTCGGCGGATCGTACCGTTGCCCGGATTCGTGGCACGAATGCTACTGGGGCGCGTCAATGAGGCTCGGCACCCGGAACTCGTGTTCCCTTCGCACCGCGGTCTGGTGCGGGATCCCGCGAACTTTCGCAAGGGATGGGACGCATTCAAGGAACGCGCAGGCTACGAATGGGTGCACCCGCATGTCTTCCGGAAGACAGCTGCAGCGCTTGTGAAGGATCCGGAGCTCGTTGCTGGACTCCTCGGCCATGCGGACAGCACGGTCACGAAGACCCACTATCTGCCGCGGGCGACGATCGCACCGGACGTGCGTGACCGGCTCGACGCGATGGGGGACGCGCCAGCGAGTACCCAGCGGAAAGCACGAGCAGTTGTACCGATCAACTCCGAACGACGAGGACGATCACAGCAGGCCGGAGTAAGCGAAGCGGGATAGTCGGGGACGGATGCCGAACAATGAAGAACACGGGTTGAGACTCGTGAGGTCGCGGGTTCAAGCCCCGCTCCTGCTACAGAACGAAACCCCGGTTCGCCGGGGTTTTTCTGGTTCCCGGGGCGCGATCCGAGCCTCAGCGCGCCGGTTGCAGGCCTCCGATGGGTGAGTCCATATCGCCGTTGACGTACATGTACCTGTCGACGATGTCGGCCGAGTGACCGACGCTCAGCCAGGTGTCGACGCCGTCGCACACGTTCGTCGTCTGGGGGACGAGCGCTTCCAGGTCGATCCTGCCGGAGGACTCCTGCGTCCATCGGCCGCTCAAGTCGTTGCATCCGTCGTTGCCGTCAACCGTGCCGTCGGCGGAGAACCGCAGGTACGGGGTGCCGCCGACGCTCGCCTCCCAGTCTCCGACGGGGTCGGGGAGCGGCGGTGGCGTCTCGACCGGAATCTCGCCGCTCGCGATCCGGTCGTTCCGCTCGTGCATCGGGGCCAGGCCGACCTGGAACAGGATGCTGGTCACGATCGCCGACAGCAGGACGAGGACGACGCCGAGCAACGGGCCCCAGTACGCGGGCTTCCTCGTGCGTCGGGACACCACGGCGACGACCACCGCCGCGAGGATCGAGGCCCCGATCGCCCACGGATAAGCGGCGCGGGCGCCGAAGGCGAGATCCAGATCGCAGTCGCCTTCGCAGCCGACAGCGCTGAACGACTCGAGGATCTGCGCAAAGTACGTCACGAGGAGGATCAGAGGGATGAGGATCCACAGGCTGACCGCGAGTCCGCGCCGATCCGACCGTTCCTGATCCGCTGTTCCGACCGAGGAGTTCGCCGCGCGCATGCCGTTGAATGTAACAGCCTCGCTGCTGGGTATCGCGATTCGGCGCTCCTTGCGGCGGGAACGCTCCGCCGAGGTCGCCCATCTCCACGATGCAGGCCAGTATCTTTTGGATACCAGGAGCGCTTGTGGGTAACTAGAGTGCTTCGGATAGCGTGACGCGCATGACAACCATGAACACTCCGAACTCCGCCTCCTCGTCGCATCCTCTCCCCGAGCGCATGCCCGCGATCGGCGCCCGCGGTCGGCGTCCCGTGACCGATCCCACGTCCCTCAGCGACATCTCGCTTCCCGTGCCGAACCCCGTCGGTCGAGATCTCCTCGTCGAGGTGCAGGGCGTGTCGGTGAATCCCGTCGACGTGAAGGTGCGCGCCGGCGCTCCCATGTCGGGTGCGCCGCGGATCCTCGGATATGACGCGGCGGGAGTCGTGGTCGCCGTCGGTGACGAGGTCACGCGTTTCGCGGTGGGGGATCGCGTCTACTACGCCGGGCAGATCGACCGCCCCGGCACCGACGCCCGATACCACCTCGTGAACGAGAACATCGTGGGGCATGCGCCGCACACGCTCTCGGTGGCCGAGACGGCCGCTCTGCCCCTCACCGTCATCACCGCCTGGGAGAGCCTGTTCGACCGCCTCGCCCTCACCCGCGAGAGCGAGGGCGTGCTCCTGGTGATCGGCGCCGCAGGGGGCGTCGGATCGTTGATCATCCAGCTCGCGAAGGCGCTCACCCGTCTCGAGGTCGTCGCGGTGGCCTCTCGGCCTGAGACGGCGGAGTGGGTGCGGAAGATGGGCGCGGATCACGTCGTCGGCCGTGACTTCACCACCGAGGTGTCGGCCCTCGCTCCGACCGGTGTCGACTACGTGTTCACGTCGTTCACGCCCGGCAACGTCCGCGCGATCGCCGACGTCATCCGTCCACGAGGACAGGTGGTCTCCATCGACGAGACAGGGGGCAGCATCGACGCGCTCAAGGCGAAGAGCGTCACTTGGCACTGGGAGCTCATGTTCACCCGGCCGGTCACCGACCCCGCCGATCACTACCAGCATGACCTGTTGGAGAGCGTCGCCACCCTCGTCGACGACGGCACCCTCCGCACCACGGTCACGACCCACCTCACCCCGCTGAACGCCGAGACCATGCGTCGGGCGCACGAGATCGTCGAATCGTCCCGCACCATCGGGAAGGTCGTCGTGACCGACTGGCCGGAGGCAGACCTACTGCAGTGAGGCCGACCCGAGCGCGGGGGTGCGCTCGTCCACTCCGCGGATCACGACCCAGACGATCGCGACACCGACGATCCCCACCAGCAGGTAGAGGAGGTTGGCGATCACGGAGACCCCGCTCGGCGTGCCCACCCCCGCGGCGAAGACCGAGAAGTCCCACACGCCGTGCAGCACCATCGCCCAGATGAGCGATCCGGTCACCCGGCGCAGGATGTAGAGCGCCGTCCCCATGAGGAAGGCGGTGCCCACCTGGCTGACGGTGCCGGCGAACGGTGCGCCGAGAAGCACGTTGACGAAGTGCATCACCGCGAAGAGGGCCGAGGAGAGGAGCCACACCCAGACCTCGGCGAACCGGGATCGCAGAGCCGTGAGCAGCAGTCCGCGGTGCACGATCTCTTCCGTGAAGCCGACCAGGAGGAGCACGAGCGAAGCGCCGAGGAACGCACCGCTGTACGCGCTCCAATCGGTACCGGCGAGATTCAGCACGGCGGCCACGGCGACCAGGATCGGTACGAAGATCGGCCAGGTGTGACGGCTGCGCTGCGCCTCGTGGATCGCCGGGCCCCACCAGCCGAGCAGGCTCGTGGTGATCGCGAGGAGAATCGTCGCGACGATGAGGGAGAGCCCGGCGCCGAAGAAGAGGTTGCCGGCGCTGTCGCCCCAAGTGTCGTAGGGGATCCCCGTGGACTTCTGGATCGCGAACACCACGATGATGTAGCCGACCCAGATGACCAGGCCGATCCATACCCGCGGCTGCACGCGGAGCGACGGCGCCGTCATGCGGGGCGCGTCTCGGAGAAGGACGGCTGGGCGTCGCCGACGCGACCGCGGATGAAGAAGATCAGCACGAACCCGGTGATGATCACCGCGATGTTGCCGAAGGCGGCGAAGGCCGTGAGCGCACCGTCCGCGGGATACGCGGACTGCAGGAAGATGCTCGGGTCCGTGCTCGCGTGCAGCAGGATCGGTGCGATCAGCGTGCCGGTGACGCGAAGGGCCAGATACATCAGGATGCCGAAGGCGAAGGTGTACAGGACCTGGATCGCGGTGGTCAGCAGAGGCTGTCCCGAGAGCAGGTTGCCCGCGTGGAGGAGGGAGAACAGCGTGGCCGAGATCACCGCGACGACGATCTCGCGGTAGCCGGCCTTGCGCATCAGGGTCACGACCAGGCCGCGGGTGAGGACCTCCTCCGTCAGCCCGATCAGGAGTCCGGTGAGCAGCCACGTGAGGACGACGTCGACGCCGACAGCTCCATAGTCGATCGTGGCGAACCGGAGGATGTTGAAGAGCAGGACGACGACGATCGCGATCCACATCCAGCCACGGCCGCGGATCGGCTGCCGCGCGAAGAGCTCGCGCCACCATCCGACCGACAGGGTGAAGAGCGCCAGGATCACCGCTCCGATGATCTCGGGCAGCAGGTAGAACACTGCGACACCGGCTGTGCCCGCCGGGTCCTGGACCTGCTCGGCGAGAGGGGTGAAGACCAGTGACAACAGCTGGAACAGGGCGAAGTAGACGGCGGTGAGCAAGAGGGCTCGCCACCAGCCGCCCTTCTCCCAGAAGGTCTTCCAGAAGGATGCGGCGGGTGCGGGTGACGACACGGGGACTCCAGGCGAGGTGGGGGACGGCCTACTGGTCGTCAGTCTGGCGCAGACCGACATATCGCGTCCACCTGATCATCACGGCGTGTCAGCGTGGTGCAGACTTTCTGCCGTGCGCGCCGCGGGCCGGGGGAAGGTGCGGGATCGGGATGGGGCGCGTCGCTCGGGAGGTGTCCTGGAACCGCCGCACGGCCTCGAGGACGTCTTCGGCGGAGGAGTAACGCAGGGCGAGCGGGAGGTCGCGGCGCCACAGCACCTCGACCTCGGTGGGGGCGTCCTCGAAGATCGTGCAGACGACTCTGCGGTGGTCGTTCTCCGGGTACTGCAGATCGTGGATCGCCCAGTCGCTCGCGCTGACCTCGACCAGCGTGAATCTCCGGTCTGGATCGTGCTCCATCATTCTCCTCGCTGCCCCCACGATGAACACTGCTCGATCGGGACGCGAAAGGGGAGCCCCTTGACAGAGAGCCGCCCCTGCCCCAGGCGGGCAAGGGCGGCTCGCTCAGCGCGCGACGGGCCTGGAGCCGGGGTCCGTCGGCCCGGCATCGGTCGTGGCGTCGGCGACGGCCGTATCCGACCGTCCGCCCCCGCGCTGCTCGGCCTCCAGCCGCTCCGCCTCGTCACCGCTGATGGCCTCGCCGCGTGCGACCAGTCCGGCCTGATCCGACAGCGGGATCTGCTTGAGGAACAGCGAGAGCAGGAGCGCGAGCACGATGAATGGGACGAGATACCAGAACACCGGCGCCAGGGCGTCCGCATAGGCGGTGACGATGCCCTCTCGGACCTCGTCGGGCAGGGAGCTGAGCGTCGACGGATCGATCGTCGACGCGGCCTCGGAGGCCGCCTCGGGTGAGGCGCCGGCTCCCGCGAAGACGCCGAGCAGGTTCTCGGTGAGCCGCGTGGTGAAGATCGTGCCGAACACCGCCGTGCCGAGGGAGGCGCCCACCTCGCGGAAGTAGTTGTTCGTGCTGGTCGCGGTGCCGATCTCGCCGGCCGGGACCGCGTTCTGCACGACCAGCACGACGACCTGCATGATGAGGCCGAGACCGGCGCCGAACACGAACAGGAACACGCAGATCAGCCAGATCGGGGTCGACGCCGACAGCGTGGTCATCGAGACCATGGCGATGCCGGTGATGATCGTGCCCAGGATCGGATAGATCTTGTATCGGCCGGTCTTCGAGATCGCGATGCCCGAGAAGATCGAGGTCCCCATCAGGCCGACCATCATCGGGATCATCAGCAGACCGGATTCCGCGGCAGAGGTGCCGGAGGACATCTGCAGGAAGGTCGGCACGAATCCGATCGCCGCGAACATGCCGATTCCGAGGACGAGTCCGATCGCGGTGGCGTTCACGAAGATCGGGTTGCGGAACAGGCTCAGCGGGATGATCGGGTCCTGCACTCGCGACTCCGTGATCACGAAGGCGGTCGCTGCGACGACGAGTCCGGCGCCCCAGGCCCAGGTGGCGAGCGAATCCCAACCGAACTCCTTGTCTCCGCCGAAGTCGGTGAAGAAGATGAGGCACGTCGTGGCGATGGAGAGGAAGATCACCCCGAAGATGTCGATCGGCTTCTCGGCCTTCTTGCTCGGCAGCTTGAGCGCGACCAGGGCGATGATGAAGGCGGCGATGCCGACCGGGATGTTGATGTAGAACGCCCACTGCCAGGTGAGGTGGTCGACGAAGTAGCCACCGAGCAGTGGACCGGCGACAGCCGAGAGGCCGAAGACGGCACCGAGCGGTCCCATGTACTTGCCACGCTCATTGGCGGGGACGATGTCGGCGATGATCGCCTGCGACAGGATCATCAGACCACCACCGCCGAGACCCTGCAGTGCGCGGAACACGACGAACATCCAGAAGTCGGTGGCGAACGCGCAGCCGACCGAGGCGAGGGTGAACAGCGCGATCGCGACCAGGAAGAGGTTGCGCCGACCCAGGACGTCGCCGAACTTGCCGTAGATGGGCATCACGATGGTGGTCGCGAGCAGGTAGGCGGTGGTGATCCACACCTGGTGGTCGACGCCGCCGAGCTGCCCGACGATCGTCGGCATGGCGGTGGAGACGATGGTCTGGTCGAGGCTGGAGAGCAGCATG
The DNA here is from genome assembly GCF_034650155.1 of Microbacterium sp. STF-2. Taxonomy (NCBI): domain Bacteria; kingdom Bacillati; phylum Actinomycetota; class Actinomycetes; order Micrococcales; family Microbacteriaceae; genus Microbacterium; species Microbacterium sp. STF-2. The sequence goes on along the minus strand of NZ_JARKMW010000002.1, from coordinate 453,640 downwards.
CCCGCGATGAGGGCGCTGAAGATGATCCAGATGCGGCGCTTCGTGAGCAGGAAGGGCGCATCCTTCGTGGCGGTGACGGACATTCAGTGGGCTTTCTGTGACGGCGCGTACAGCGATCGGGCGAGGTCGAGGCGTCGGGTGATGAGGTCGGCGAACGACTCGATGGACTGGTGATGCAGGAGCTGGTCCATGCTCATGCGCACGAGCGCGCCGACGGTGTGCACGACCACCTCGGCGCGCAACTCCGCGTCTGCCGTGTCGTCGGTCTGATCGGAGCCTTCGGCGTCGACAGTGCGGCGCAGGATCAGGCCGACATCGCGTCGTTCGTTCTTCGCGATCTGCTCGAATGCGGCCTTGAGCAGACGCGGCTCCTGCTCGATCACGGCGAACATCGCCGGGGCGTCTTCCACGGGATTGAAGAGCTCGAAGCGGCTGATCGTCAGCTGGATGAAGTCGTCGATGAGGTCGCCGCGGCGGGCGGCGAACTCCTCCTCGAGCGCCTCCTGGCGGGAATCGATCGTCGCGAACCCGAAGACCGCGTTCTCCTTGCTCTCGAAGTAGTTGAAGAACGTGCGACGGGAGACCCCGACCTCGGCGCACAGCTCCTCGATCGTGAAACCGGCGAAGCCCCTCTCCGTCGTCAGTCGCCGCGCGGCATCGGTGAGGGCGCGGGAGGTGTCCCGCTTGCGTTGCTCCCGCAGTGAATCTGCACTCTCGCTCATGGAGTGCAATATTGCACTCTCAACCTTGGAGTGCACTGAGAGTGGTGCGTTGAGCCTTCACGAGAATCTTTTCGACCGATCTGTGACATCTGCCCTCCGGCATACGTCTTAGTGATGGCGTCGCCGACCGCGACCTGCGCACCGCACTGCGGGCGGCACACGGATGAAGGAGCTCACGATGACGAACACGACGGGTGGCATTCAGCCCGAGATCCAGGTCGTCACTCCGGTGCAGGGGGCTGCAGTGGGGACGACCACGATCGAGGATGCGGTGATCGCGAAGATCGCCGGCATCGCTGCGCGTGACGTCAGTGGGGTCCACACGCTCGGCGGGGGCGCCGCGCGCATGGTGGGCGCGATTCGGGATGCGCTCAACACGACCGACCTCTCGCAGGGGATCAGCGTCGCGGTCGGCGAAGCACAGATCACGGTCGATGTGACGATCGTCGCGGAGTATCCGGTGTCGCTGCAGAAGGTCGCCGACGACGTGCGCGCAGCCATCCACCGGGACATCGTCGAGCTGGTGGGCGTGCAGGCCGTCGAGGTCAACGTCACCATCGACGACGTGCACGTGCCCTCCGACGATGACAACGACACGGACGACGCGCCGACCGCATAGGGCGCCTCGTCGAAGACGCGGTCCCGAACTCCGGGGCCGATATGGGAGAAGGAGAAGCCATGAGTGCTGAAGACAAGATCAAGGCCGCTGCGGAGAAGGTCTCCGGCAAGGCGAAGGAGACCGTCGGCAAGCTCACCGACAACGACAAGCTCGTCGCCGAGGGCAAAGCCGAGCAGGCGAAGGGCGACGTCCGCGACGCCGCCGAGAACGTGAAGGATGCCTTCAAGAAGTGACGAGGCGGGGAGAGGCCGCGCGGCCTCTCCCCGATCCTTCCCAGGTGGGTGAGAAATGATCCGATCCGGTGGGGCGACTGTTCCGAACCTCTCAGGGGATCGGGTCGAGGGGTGGGGTAGATGGAAGACGAACGCTTTCGCACAGCGCTCGAACATGCGGACGACGGCATCGTCGCCGGCCGCGCGATGGATGGCGACGTCGCGGCGTTCGCGGTTCTCGTGCGCAGGTACACGCCCATGATGCGGGCGTACACGCAGCGGATGCTGAACGCATCGGCCGATGTCGACGACATCGTCCAGGAATCCTTCGTCACCGCCTGGCAGCGGTTCGGCGAGCTCGACGACCCGACCAAGGTGAAGAGCTGGCTGATGCGGATCGTCAGTCGGAAGGCCGTCGATCGCATCCGTGCGACCCGACCGGCCGTGGACATCGACTCGATCGACCGTCCCGCCCCGCTGCACGCGTCGCCGACCGCGGTCGTCGAAGCGCGCGCGGGCGTCGCGGCGCTCGGTGCCGCCCTGCGCGAGCTGCCGGATGCGCAGCGCGAGTGCTGGGTTCTGCGGGAGATCGGCGGGTACTCCTATGAGGAGATCTCCGAGGAGCTCGACATCCCCGTCTCGACGGCCCGCGGACTGCTCGCCCGAGCACGGAAATACATGATCGTACGGATGGAGGAGTGGCGATGACCGACGACAGAGAGAGTCCCGACGTCCGCCGGCTCGGCCTGGAACCGACCGATCTCGACGGGCACACGCTCGACGAGCTCACCGACTATCTCGATGCGGGGCGACAGCCCGCAGATCGCTCGATCGACGAGTCTCCCGGTTGCCAGCTCGCACTCGACGCACTGACACGGCTGCAGGGGCTCGGTGCCGAGCTCATCGCTGCGGAAGCCGCTGCCGAACCTCCGGTCGACGAGAACTGGGTCGATCGCATCCTCAGTGGCATCGCCATGGATGCGCGCGCCGGAAGGCGCATCCCGTTCGAGTCTCCGGATCCGCAGGTGGATCTCGCGATCACCGAGGGTGCGGTGCGAGGACTCATCCGGTCGGCGGAGAACGCCGTGCCCGGCCTTCTCATCGGACGGTGCCGACTCGACGGGGACGTGACCCGACCCGGGACCCCGATCCGTGTCGAGATCGATGCGAGCGCGCTGCACGGACAGTCCATCCCGAAGGTCGCCGCCGAGCTGCGAGCCGAGGTGGATCGTGGTCTGCGTGCACACACCGAGTTGAACGTCGTCGCGATCGACATCGCGATCAGAGACATCCGGGAGGTGTCGTCGTGGGCGGGGGAGAGCTGATGGATGCACAGGAGCGCGGCGAGCTCGCCGCAGCGATCGAGGCGGTCGTCCGGTCGACGCCGGGCGTCCGCAGCGTCTATCGGTCCGGGTCGTTGATCTCGAACCTGCTGCGTGCGGGGGCCGAGGCGATCGGCGTGCGCACGAACGAGGAGCCGATCGTCTCCGTCGCCGGGAACGGTGACGGTGTGGTCATCGAGGCGACCCTCGGTGTCGACTCCGCAGCGCGTTCGGCGGAGATCCTCCACGCCGTGCAGGCGGCCGTCGATGCGGTGCTCGCGGAGCGCGGCGTCCGCCGTGAGAGCATCACCCTCACCGTCGCTCACGTGCAGGTTCCGGTGCAAGCGCACGCGGCGACCTGACCCAGCGAGGAAAGCCACCGCGTGCCGCCGTCCGGGGGGACGACGGCACGCGGTCTCCCCGCGGGATCAGGCGGAGGCGGCGCGCAGCCCCTCGACGAGCGGGGTCGTCGGGCGGCCGATCAGACGTGCGAGCGTGCCGTCGGTGTCGCCGAGGGCGCCGTTCTTGATTCCGGCGTCGAGCGCAGCGACGAATCCGGCCGTACCCTCGTCGAGGCCGGCGCCGCGGAGCGCGGCGATCTGGTCGTCGAAGCCGAGCGGGACGTACGAGACCCCTCGTCCCGTCACCTCGGCGAACGCCGCGGCGAGGTCGGAGTAGTTCCAGGCGACGTCGCCGCCCAGCTCGTAGACCTCGCCGATGTGCCCGTCCTCGAGCGCCACTGCGGCCGCGGCTTCGGCGAAGTCCTTGCGGCTCGCCGAGGCGACACGTCCGTCGCCGGCGCCGGCGGCGAGCACGCCCGTCTCGGCGGCGCGCGCGAGGTCGGCGGCGTAGTTCTCGGTGTACCAGTTGTTGCGGAGGATCACCGCGGGCAGTCCCGCGGCCGCGATGAGCTCTTCGGTCGCCTTGTGCTCCGGCGCCAGGATCAGGTCGCTCGTGGTCGCCTTCGGGGCGCTCGTGTAGACGAACTTGGAGACGCCGGCGGCCTTGGCGGCCTCGATGACCGCCTGGTGCTGTGCGACGCGCTGGCCGACCTCGGATCCGGATACCAGCACGACGGTGTCGACACCCTCGACGGCAGCGGCGACGGATGCGGGGTCGGTGTAGTCGAGGGGGACGACGCGCACGCCGAGATCAGCGGCCTTGGCCGTGTCGCGGGCTCCGGCGACGATCGACTGCGGAGCGGCTCCGCGCTCGAGCAGGCTGGCGATGATGAGGCGGCCGAGGTTGCCGGTGGCGCCGGTGACGAGGATGGTCATGAGGGTCCTTTCTTAGGTGACACCCTCGACAACCCCGGGGTGGGCGTCCGGCATTCCAATCCGACGGTACCCACTTTGAAGTAAGGTACCCACATGACGGTTAGTTTCGCGCAGATAAAGGAATCGACTCCATTCGTCTTCGATCAGAATTGTGGAACGCGGGTCGTCCTCGATCACATCATGAGCAAGTGGGGAGTTCTCGTGCTCTCCTGCCTGTCCGATGGCACCCACCGTTGGGGTGCGCTGCGTCGGGAGGTCGGCGGGATCAGTGAGAAGATGCTCGCGTCCACTCTGCGCACGCTCGCGGACGACGGGTTGGTCCACCGGGAATCGCTCCCGACCGTGCCCCCGCACGTGGAGTACAGCCTGACGCCGCTCGGTCGCGATCTGATGGAGCGGATGCTGCCCCTGATGGAGTGGGTGGCCGATCATGCTGACGCCATGCTCGAAAGGACCTGAATCGACGGAATCCGTCGTCAAGGCGCATCTTGTGCTTCGGATTCAGATGGTCGAAGAAACCCATTGACGCGATAACCGTGGTGGCTCTACTGTTCTGACATGGCAGCAACGACGCCGATTCATCTGGAACGACCCGACGGCAAGGGTCTGGCTGCGGGAACACTGGGACTCTGGGGGTCGACCGTCATCGGTCTCGCCTCGACGGCCCCGGTCTACTCGCTGGTCGCGACGCTCGGTTTCGTGGTGCTCGCCGTCGGCGCGCAGGCTCCGATCGCCTTCATCATCGCCTTCGTCCCGATGCTCCTGATCGCCTTCGCCTATCGCGAGCTGAACAACGCGGTGCCCGACTGCGGCACGACCTTCACCTGGGGGACCAAGGCGTTCGGCCCCTGGGTGGGATGGATGGGCGGTTGGGGTGTCGCGGTCGCCGGCATGGTCGTGCTCGCCAACCTCGCCCAGATCGCCTCGGTCTACTTCTGGTCGCTGATCGGACAGGACCTCGAGAACAACGACTGGCGCGTCGTGGTCGTCGCCGTGCTCTTCATCGCGGCGATGACGTGGGTCAGCTGGCGCGGGGTCGAGATCGGCGAGCGCATCCAGAACATCCTGCTCGGGATCCAGTACCTGGCGCTCGCGATCTTCGTCGTCGCGGCGCTGTGGCAGTTCTTCGCCGGCACCGCCCCGAACCCGACCCCCTTCGACTGGGAGTGGATGAACCCGTTCGCGTTCACCGACTGGTCGGGCTTCACCGAGGCCATCCTGCTCGCGCTGTTCATCTACTGGGGATGGGACACCTGCCTCGCTCTCAACGAGGAGACCAAGGACCCGAAGCGCATCCCGGGTCGTGCCGCGCTGCTGACGACCGTGATCCTGCTGTTCACCTACGTCGCCGTGACCATCGCGGCCATGATGTACGCGGGTCTCGGCGAGGACGGCACGGGCCTGGGCAACGAGGCGAACGCCGACGACTTCTTCTTGGCGATCAAGGACGGGCTGCTCGGCCCGTTCGGATGGGTGCTGGTGGTCTCGGTGATCATCTCGGCGATCTCGTCGACCCAGACCACGATCCTGCCGACGGCCCGCGGCACACTCGCGATGGGTGTCTACCGTGCCCTGCCCGCGAAGTTCAAGGACGTGCACCCGACCTACAAGACCCCGTCGTTCTCGACGATCGTCATGGGAGTGGTCGCCTCCGTCTACTACGTCGGGATGACGCTGATCAGCGACAACATCCTTCAGGACTCGATCCTCTCGCTCGGTCTCGCGATCGCGTTCTACTACGCCATCACCGGCTTCGCCTGCGTGTGGTACTTCCGCAAGGACCTGACGTCGTCCGCCCGCGAGTTCTTCTTCAAGGGCCTGTTCCCGTTGCTGGGCGGACTCATGCTCACGTGGGCGTTCCTCCAGTCGGCGATCGACATGTGGGACGTCGACTACGGCTACACGGTGCTGTTCGGCATCGGCGGCACTTTCGTCATCGGTGTCGGATCGCTGGCCTTCGGCCTGGTGCTGATGTTCGTCTGGTACCTGTTCCCGCGGTCGAAGCGGTTCTTCCGCGGCGAGAGCCTGAACCGCGAGACCGAGGTGATGGTGCCGGACGAGCCTGCGGTGACGATCCGTTCGATCGACGGAGGCATCTGAGGATGCCGGTCGCGACGGCCGACCTCTACGACCAGCTCGGAGAGGGGATCCAATCCCTTTCGCTGCAGTTGCGCTCGTTCGGGCGCAGAACGGCATTCGACGGGCCGATCCGTACCGTCCGCTGCTTCGAGGACAATGCGATCGTGAAGTCCGTCCTCGCGAGCCCCGGCGAGGGGGCCGTGCTCGTCGTCGATGGCGCCGGATCGCTCGAGACGGCGCTCATGGGCGATCTGATCGCGGCATCGGCCGTTGCGAGCGGGTGGGCGGGCGTGGTCATCAACGGGGCGATCCGGGACAGCGTCGCCATCGACGCGCTCGACCTCGGGGTGAAGGCTCTGGGCACCAATCCGCGCAAGAGCGCCAAGCTCGGCGCGGGTGAGCGCGACGTGACGCTCGTGATCGCCGGAGTGGTGTTCCGGCCCGGGGCCCACCTCTACAGCGATGAGGACGGGATCCTCGTCGAACGCTGAGGGGCGACCGGTGGAGGAGAAGTGTGTGTCCTAGGCTTGCTCCGTGCGCATCCGGCTCGACATCGCCTACGACGGCACCCACTTCCGCGGGTGGGCGAAGCAGCCGACTCTCCGCACCGTGCAGGGCACGCTGGAGGCCGCGCTCGCCCGGATCGTCGGATCCGACGTGCAGTTCGTGGTCGCGGGGCGCACCGACGCCGGTGTGCACGCAAGCGGCCAGGTCGCGCACGTCGACCTGGATGAGAGACAGTGGGCGCGCATCGAGGCCCGGCAGGGACGCGCGCCGCTGGAGCCCGCGGAGACCATCGCCGGTCGCATGAGGGGCGTGCTCGGCGCCTACTCCGACGTCACGGTCACGCGGACGTCGATCGCCCCGGAGGGGTTCGACGCCCGATTCTCTGCGGTGTGGCGTCGCTACCGATACCGTCTCGCCGACGCGCAGGCCGGTTTCGATCCGCTGCGCCGCCACGACACGACCACGGTTCGCGGGCGGCTCGACGAGCAGGCGATGGATGCCGCCGCGCGTACGCTCATCGGGCTGCACGACTTCGCGGCGTACTGCAAGCCCAGGGAAGGGGCGACGACGATCCGCACCCTGCTCGACTACCGCTGGGAGCGCGATGCCGATGGCGTGCTCGTGGCGGAGGTCAAGGCCGACGCGTTCTGCCACAGCATGGTGCGCGCACTGGTCGGCGCCTGCGTGGCGGTGGGGGAGCGGCGTCTCGATGTGGACGACCTGGTGGTGCTGCGTGACGCGCTGACGAGGACGAGCGAGTTCAAGGTGCTGGCCGCGCGAGGCCTGATCCTCACCGAGGTCGGGTATCCGGCCGACGCGCTGCTCTCGGCGCGGGCGGAGCAGACCCGCGCGCGACGCGATGACACGCGTGGCAGCGACTGAAGGCGTCGGCGCGCCCAGCAGCACTCGACCTCCCGCGCGGACACTCGGTGTGAGAGCGGCGTATACGACGAAGAGGGCCGACCGTCGTGGTCGACCCTCTTCGTGAAACCGTGCCGTGTGTCAGCTGCCGGCGAGCTGCTGGTCCAGGTCCTGGATCGCCCGCATCATGCCCAACAGCGACTCGGACATGTCGTTGATGCCATCGACCGCGGTCTTCAGACCCGTCGTCAACTCCGTGTACCCCTCACCGAACTTCCCCGACGCATGCTGCGTCTTGAAGTCCTCACCCAGAAGAGTGTCCACCTGACCCTTCAACGTGTCCAACTGACCCTGAATGTCATCACGAGCCTGCGACAGCGACGACGCCACCTGCTCCATCTCCGCATAAGACGCACCGAAATCGGCCATCGTCCACACCTCCGCCAATCGAGAGAACCGGACCCCTCCGGCCCGAACAACACCTACCCTACGGCGCACCCACGAACACCGTCGATGGGGACAACTCCCCATCCCCGCACAGGGCTCGATGCGTGTCGGTACCGGCGCCCTCATCGGCGCGGGCGCCGGTACCGATCACGTCCAGGACACGCCGTCGGGCGGCTGCGCGGAGCCCACGCACAGCGGTCGGGAGTAGCGTGGGAACGATCATGAAGGTCATCTCGTACAACCTCCAGAAGCACCGGGCAGCCGGCGAACTCGCCGCGCTCGTGCGTGCGCACGATCCCGACGTCCTCTGCCTGCAGGAGTGCGATGTTCCGGAGCTGCCCGCGCAGATCGGCGACCTCGTGCTGGCTGACGCCACGCAGGGCAATCGTCTCGGGCTTGCGCTCTTCTATCGAGCGAGCACATTCCATCTGCAGGCGATCCGCATGCTCGGCCTCAAGAAGTCGTTGCACGACCGCATCGCGAAGCCGGCGCACGAGCGCGTCCTCGGCGCACGATTGCGCGACATCGACGATGGCCAGGACTTCATCGTCGCCTCCTTCCATGCCGCGCCGCTGACCGCGTTGAACTCGTTGCGACGTCACCAGATCCGCGCCGCCCTCAGCGAGCTCGCTGCGCTCGGCGAGGGACTGCCGCAGTTGATGGTCGGGGACTACAACTATCCGATCTTCAAGGAGAACCTCGGTCAGGCCGTTCGAGAGCACGGGTATGCGCTGTCGCTCAGCGACGACCACACGTATACGCGCTACCGCGTGTTCCGGGGGCACTACGACTTCGCCACGTCGACCGGCTTCGAGATCGAACGCATCACGACTCTCCCGCAGGGCGCGAGCGATCACCGTCCCATCCTCGTCACGGTCAAGCCCGACTGAGGCCAGGGTTTGGGCATACGCACGGCGTGGCGTATGATTTCTCTTTGGTGCCTTTCCCCGTCCGCGGAGAAGGGGCATCGTCCGAACGTGAGCCCTCCACTGGCGTGTTCCTCCCTGTCGGGAAGAACCACCCCGGAGTGGGATTCACGAACTTCTCCGTTCGACACAAGAAAGCAGCACTATCGTGACGCGCACTTACACCCCCAAGGCTGGCGAAGTCCAGCGCGATTGGGTCGTCATCGACGCCACTGACGTCGTTCTCGGCCGTCTGGCCTCGCACGCCGCAACGCTCCTGCGTGGCAAGCACAAGCCGACCTTCGCCAACCACATCGACTCGGGTGACTTCGTCATCATCGTGAACGCGGAGAAGGTCGCGCTCACGGGTCAGAAGCTCCAGAAGAAGATGGCCTACCGCCACTCCGGTTACCCGGGCGGCCTGAAGTCGGTCACCTACGCCGAGCTCCTCGAGAAGAACCCGGTCCGCGCTGTCGAGAAGGCCATCCGTGGCATGCTCCCCAAGAACAGCATCGGCCGCCAGCAGCTGTCCAAGCTCAAGGTGTATGTCGGTGCCGAGCACCCGCACGCCGCACAGCAGCCGACGCCGTACACCCTCGACCAGGTCGCCCAGTAAGCGCCGTAAAGACTTAAGGACATACTCGTGGCTGACATCCAGGACACCACCGAAACCCCCCAGAACTTCTCGACGTCGACTCCCGAGACCGACGTGGTCGAGGCGGCTCCCCGCCCCGTCCTCAGCGTCCCGGGCGCCGCTGTCGGCCGTCGCAAGCAGGCCATCGCCCGCGTGCGCATCGTCCCCGGCTCGGGCACGATCACGGTCAACGGCCGCACGATCGAGGACTACTTCCCGAACAAGCTGCACCAGCAGCTGATCAACGACCCGTTCACCGTGCTGAACCTCGCTGGTGCGTACGACGTCATCGCACGCATCTCCGGCGGAGGCCCCTCGGGTCAGGCCGGTGCGCTTCGCCTCGGAATCGCCCGTTCGCTGAACGGCATCGACGAGGAGAACAACCGTCCGACCCTGAAGAAGGCCGGCTTCCTCTCGCGCGACGCCCGTGTCAAGGAGCGCAAGAAGGCTGGACTCAAGAAGGCCCGTAAGGCGCCTCAGTACTCGAAGCGTTAAGGTCAACTGCTCCGATGCCGATCTTTGGCACGGACGGTGTGCGAGGACTCGCCAATGGCACCCTCACCGCCGACCTGGCGCTCACCCTGGCCCAGGCGACTGCTGTCGTCCTGGGCCAGGGCCGTACTGCGGAGGCTCGCAAAGCCGAAGGCAAGCGACTCACCGCAGTGGTCGCCCGGGACCCCCGGGTCTCCGGACATTTCATCGCCGCGGCCGTCGCCGCGGGTCTCGCCTCTTCCGGAGTCGACGTGCTCGAGGCGGGAGTCATCCCGACGCCCGCTCTCGCGTTCCTCGTCGCCGATCGCGATGCCGATTTCGGCGTGATGATCTCGGCGTCGCACAACGCTGCGCCCGACAACGGCATCAAGATCTTCGCCCGCGGAGGACGCAAGCTCCCTGACGTGGTCGAGTTGCGCATCGAAGAAGCGCTGACCGGCGACAAGCTGCGCCCGACGGGTGCCGGCGTCGGTCGCATCGACCGGTTCTCCGACGCGGAGGACCGCTACGTGGTGCATCTTCTCGGATCGCTCCCGAACCGGCTGGACGGCATCCACGTGGTGCTCGACTGCGCCCATGGCGCGGCCTCCGGTGTCTCTCCGGAGACATTCCGCGATGCGGGAGCAGAGGTCACCGTGATCGGTGCCGACCCTGACGGCTGGAACATCAACGACGGTGTCGGCTCGACTCACCTGGACAACCTGGCCGAGGCCGTCGTGCGTCTCGGGGCCGACATCGGCATCGCTCACGACGGCGACGCCGACCGCTGCCTCGCCGTGGACGCCGAGGGCAATCACATCGACGGCGACCAGATCATGGCCATCCTCGCAGTGTCCATGAAGGAGCGCGGCCACCTCACGGACGACACGCTGGTCGCCACGGTGATGAGCAATCTCGGTCTGCATGTCGCCATGCGCGAGCACGGGATCACCGTGCGTCAGACGGCCGTCGGAGACCGTTACGTGCTCGAGGACATGAACGAGGGCGGGTACGCCCTCGGCGGTGAGCAGTCCGGTCACGTCATCATGAGCGAGTACGCCACGACAGGCGACGGAATCCTCACCGGCCTCCACCTGGTGGCCGAGATGGCGCGGCAGAAGAAGTCGATCGCTGAGCTCGCCTCGGTGATGACGGTCTACCCGCAGGTTCTCATCAACGTGCGCGACGTGGACAAGGATCGCGTGTCCGATGACGAGGTCGTGCAGCAAGCCGTCCGTGACATCGAGTCCGAGCTGGGCGACTCCGGACGGGTGCTGCTGCGCAAGTCCGGCACCGAGCCGTTGGTGCGCGTGATGGTGGAGGCGGCCGATGCCGAATCCGTGCATGCGTACGCCGGACGCCTCGCAGAGGTGGTCCAAGAGCGTCTGTCGCTCTGACCTGACCTGACGCTACGACGGCCGATCGCTGATCTCAGCGATCGGCCGTCTCGCGTTCGCCGCTCCGTGATCCCGTGTCGCTCTGCGATCCTGTGCCGCTGTGGGCGCGCAGTGCCCGCGGCGTGGCTCCGTAGTCCTCCTGGAGCGCGCGACGGAGGCTGATGGGGGAATGGAAGCCGGAGCGCTGGGACACCTGCTCGATGCTCAGCGCATCGAAACGGCTGTCGATGAGAAGCGATCGGGCGCGGCGCGCGCGCTGGTGTCTGATCTCGCCGGCCACACTGTTCTCCACTTCGGCGAAGACCAGCTGGAGCTGACGGAGGGAGACCTGAACCTCGCGGGCGACGAGGTCAGGATTCAACGCCGGGTCGCCGCACTGCTGTGCGATCACGGCGATGGCGCGGTCGCGCAGCGCGGCGTGGGGAGAGCGTTGCGGGGACGCCGTGTCGACGCGGTCGAGCAGGATCGCTCCGCTCATCTCCACGATCAGATGCTCCATGGCATATCGCTCGATCGCCGTCGCGTCGTCGTCGACGGTGAGGACCTGCTCGATGAACGCCTGCATGGCGCGATCCAACGGGCGCCGCTCTTCGAGGACTCGACTGGTGGCGGGCAGCGTCGCGACGAACGCCCCGAGCGCGGAGCGGGGAACATAGGCGGCGATGATGCGCCAGGCACCGTCGCACTGAACACGTTGGTCGATCCCGGGCGGGGCGATCACGAGCCCGTTGCCGAGCGGCACCCACGGGCCGTGCTGCTCCTTCGCCGAGATTCCCCCTGCCTCCACGAAGGCGAAGACGGCGTGGTGCGGGTGCGCGGTGGTGGTGTCGATCGCCAGTTCGGTCGCCGTGCCCTGCATCGACAGCAGGATCACAGGCCCGGGCGTCCGCCGCGTCGCGCGGATCGTCGCCGGATCGTCGACTGCGCGTACGCCGTGCGAGATCAGTTCGGCCGAGCCGATGGCCAATGCCTCTCCCGGATTCACTCAGCACCCCCCGACGCCGATGATCGATGGGCGGCGCCGAACGATGAGGTCGGCTCGCCGGGCTCGTACCTCCCGCCAGCGGTCTGCGACCGCGGGAGAGGTGCTCGCTTCGTCAGAGGATACCCGCACGGAGGTACGCGGCAACAGGGCGTGTTCGTGCCGCGTCGTCCTCCGCTCATGTTCGAGGGGCGGACGCCGCTCAGGTTCGAGAGGCGGACCAGCTGAGCTGTTCGATGTACCTCAGCAGCACGCCTTCGCGCAGAGCCCATGGCGACACTTCGAGCTCGTCGACGTCGAGGGCCGTCATCGCCGTATGCAGAGAGACCGCGGCGGCCACGATCTGGAACGTCCGGTCCGGAGTGATGCCCGGCAGCTCCTGCCGCGCGGAGGCGGGAAGGCGTGCGAGGCGCGGGATCCACGACCCGAGGGAGGCGCGGGGGAGCAGCATCCGCTCGCTTCCCGACCATCCCGGTACCGGGTAGCCGACCAGGCGGGCAAGGGAGCGGATCGCCTTCGACGATCCGACGACATGGTCTGGGCGGGGGAGGGCGACGAACCGCGGCAGCACATCGGCCAAGGTTGTCGTCGCGTGCGCGCGCAGCCGCTCCACCTCGGCCTCGCCCGGAGGATCGTGCGGCAGGAACTGCACCGTCATGCGTCCGGCGCCGAGCGGAACGGACGCGGCCGCGTCCGGCATCTCCTCCGCGCCGGCGGCGATCTCCAGCGAGCCGCCGCCGATGTCGAGGAGCAGGATCTGACCGGCGGACCAGCCGAACCAGCGCCGTACCGCGAGGAACGTCAGCTCTGCCTCGGTCTCACCGTCGAGCACCTGCAACGGCTGGCCGAGGGCTGCTTCGATACGGGCGATGACCTCGCTGCCATTGCGCGCGTCGCGAACCGCGCTCGTCGCGGTGGCCAGCAGCGCGTCGACACGCTCGCTCTCGGCCACACGCCGTGCCTGCGCGACCGCTTCCTCGAGCGCGGCGACGCCCTCCTCCGAGATGGAGCCGTCGGGGGTGAGATAGCGCATGAGGCGCAGCACCGTCCTATCGCTCGTCGTCGCGAGCGGCCGTCCACCGGGACGGACGTCGGCAGCGAGCATGTGGACGGTGTTGGATCCGATGTCGAGGACTCCCAGGCGCACGGGAAGAGACTACTCGCCCCCCGGATACGATGTACTCCGTGACCACCGCCGACCCCACACTGCCGCTGTCGCCCTATCGGGAGATCGGACGCGCGGAATGGGCGCGGCTCGCGGCCGGGCTCGACCAGCCGCTCACCGAGACCGAGGTCGTCGAGCTCCGCGGTATCGGGGACCGTCTCTCGCTCACCGAGGTACGCGAGGTGTACCTGCCCCTGAGCCGCCTGCTGAGCCTGTACGCCACGGCGACGAAACGGCTGGGGGCGGCGACCTCCTCCTTCCTCCAGGAGGACGACACCACGACGCCGTTCGTCGTAGGCGTGGCCGGTTCCGTGGCGGTGGGCAAGTCGACCATCGCCCGTCTGCTGCGCGAGCTCATGAGCCGTTGGCCGGGGACGCCGCGGGTGGAGCTGGTCACCACGGATGGCTTCCTGTACCCGAACGCCGAGCTCGAGCGCCGCGGGATCATGGACCGCAAGGGTTTCCCCGAGTCGTACGACCGCCGCGCGCTGATCGAGTTCCTCACCGAGGTCAAGAGCGGTGCCACCGAGGTGCGCGCCCCGTTCTACTCGCACATGCGCTACGACATCGTGCCGGACGCGAACGTCGTAGTGCGTCGCCCCGACGTCGTCATCGTGGAGGGGCTGAACGTGCTGCAGCCGCCGCCGGCTCCGAACGATGTCGCCGTGAGCGACCTGTTCGACTTCTCGATCTTCGTCGACGCCGATACGTCGCATATCGAGAAGTGGTACGTCGACCGCTTCCTCGCACTCCGGCAGGCGGCCTTCAGCAACCCCTCGTCCTACTTCAACGTGTTCGCGCACCTCACGGACGACGAGGCGATCACGACGGCTCTCGGCTACTGGAACGAGATCAACATGCCCAACCTCATCGAGAACGTGATGCCCACCAGGCACCGCGCGCGCCTGGTGCTGCGCAAGGGTGCCGACCACGATGTCGAGACGGTGCTGCTGCGCAAGCTCTGACCCCGCGTGCGACCCGCGACGGGGCGGAAGAATGTACGGACGACTCGCAAAAAACTCGTCTTACTCTTGATCGCATGTGTGGAATCGTCGGATACGTGGGCCCGCGCCCCAGCCAGGACATCCTTCTCGCAGGCCTCGCACGCCTGGAGTACCGCGGATACGACTCGGCGGGTGTCGCCGTCATCGATGGCGGCGGCTCGCTCGGCATGCGCAAGAAGGCGGGAAAGCTCGCCGTGCTGCGCGATTCGCTCGCCGACGCGCCGCTTCCTGACGGGTCGACCGGCATCGGGCACACCCGCTGGGCGACCCACGGAGGACCGACCGACGGCAACGCGCACCCGCACCTTGCCGACGACGACAAGCTCGCCGTCATCCACAACGGCATCATCGAGAACTTCGCCGCACTGCGCGACGAGCTCCTCGCCGACGGCGTCGTGTTCCGCAGTGAGACCGACACCGAGGTCGCTGCTGCGCTCCTCGGACGCGAGTACGCCGGCAACGGCGGCGACCTGCAGCTCGCCTTCCGCAGCGTCGTGAACCGCCTCGAAGGTGCGTTCACCCTGCTGGCGATGCACCAGGACCACCCCGGTCTGGTGGTCGGCGCCCGCCGCAACTCCCCGCTCGTGATCGGACTCGGTGAAGGCGAGAACTTCCTCGGCTCCGACGTCGCCGCGTTCATCGAGCACACGCGCAAGGCGCTTGCGATCGGCCAGGATCAGATCGTCTCGATCACCCCCGACGCCGTCACCGTGATGGACTTCGCCGGTACGCCCGTCGAGCCCGAGCCGTTCGACGTGTCGTGGGATGCCGCCGCTGCCGAGAAGGGCGGATGGTCGAGCTTCATGGCCAAGGAGGTCGCAGAGCAGCCCGAGGCCGTCGCCAACACCATCCGCGGTCGCATCCACGACGGACAGGTCGTCATCCCGGAGCTCGACGGACTGGACGAGCTCTTCGTGGGTATCAACCGCGTGATCATCACCGCCTGCGGCACGGCGTCATACGCGGCGTTGGTGGGCAAGTACGCGATCGAGCAGTGGGCACGTGTCGCCGTCGACGTGGAGCTCGCCCACGAGTTCCGCTACCGCGACCCCGTGATCGGCGCCGACACCCTCGTCGTGTCGATCAGCCAGTCGGGCGAGACCATGGACACCCTGATGGCCGTGAAGTACGCCAGGGAACGCGGTGCGCGCACCCTGTCGATCTGCAACACGCAGGGCGCCACGATCCCGCGCGAGTCGGATGCCGTCGTGTACACCCATGCCGGCCCCGAGGTCGCCGTGGCCTCGACCAAGGCGTTCTCCGCGCAGATCACCGCGCTCCTGCTGCTGGGCCTGCACATGGGCCGGGTGCGCGGTGCGGTCGCCGATGCCTCGGTCGACGTCGACGAACTCGCTGCTCTTCCCGAGAAGATCGCCAAGGTGCTCGAGAGCGAGCAGGAGCACGTCACCCAGCTCGCCGGGTGGATGGCCGACACCCGCTCGGTGCTGTTCCTGGGACGCCACGTCGGGTACCCGATCGCCCTCGAAGGTGCTCTCAAGCTCAAGGAGATCTCCTACATCCACGCCGAGGGCTTCGCCGCCGGCGAGCTCAAGCACGGACCGATCGCACTGATCGAACCCGGGCAGCCGGTGTTCGTGCTGGTTCCGTCGCCGCGCCACTCCGCGCTCGTGCACTCCAAGGTCGTCTCGAACATCCAGGAGATCCGCGCGCGCGGTGCCCGGGTGATCGTGATCGCCGAGGAGGGCGACGCCGCCGTGCTGCCGTTCGCCGACGAGGTCATCCACATCCCGCTCGCCGGAGCGATGTTCGAGCCGCTGCTCGCCGTCGTGCCGCTGCAGATCTTCGCGATGGCGCTGGCCACGGCGAAGGGCCTCGACGTCGACCAGCCGCGCAACCTCGCCAAGTCGGTCACGGTCGAGTAGACCCGCCCTTCGAATCGCGCGAATGGCTTCGTTTCCAGTGGAAACGGAGCCATTTGGGCGATTTCAACCGGAATCAGGCTCGGTAGGCTGAACGGGTGATCATCGGCACCGGAATCGACCTCGTGGACATCCCGCGATTCGAGCGGACGATGGCACGGACGCCGCGATTGCGCGAACGGCTCTTCGCCCCGTCGGAGCGCACCCTCCGCCTTCCGTCCCTCGCCGCCCGCTACGCGGCCAAGGAGGCGCTGATCAAGGCGCTCGGTGGCTCGGACGGCGTGCACTGGAGCGAGATCGAGATCGCGTCGGAGCCGTCGGGTCGCCCGCATTTCGTGCTCTCCGGCTCGACGGCCGCCGTCGTCGAGGAACGCGGCATCCTGACGCTGCATCTGACACTCACCCACGACGCCGGTCTCGCCGCAGCGTTCGTCGTCGCCGAAGGAGCACCGCTGTGACCGTCCCGTTCCGCGAAGCGACCATCGATCTCGACGCGATCGCCGACAACGTGCGTCATTTCCGACGACTCACCGGGGTCGAGGTGATCGCCATTGTGAAGGCCAACGCCTACGGCCACGGCGCGGCGGCGGCGGCCGTCGCGGCGCTCTCCGCCGGTGCCACCCGCGTCGGCGTCGCCGAGATCCCCGAGGCGCTCGAACTGCGCCGACAGGGCGTGCGTGCACCGATCATGGCGTGGCTGCACGCGCCGGGGGAACGATTCGAGCACGCCGCCGCGCAGGACATCGAGGTGGGGATCTCGTCGTTCGACCAGCTCGAGGCAGCCGGAGCTGCCGCCGCGGTCGACCGTCCGGTCGGCGTGCACCTGAAGTTCGAGACCGGGCTGTCGCGCAACGGCATCGCCCCCGCCGACTGGGGCCGCGTGCTGGCCGAGGCCGCGCGCCTCGAGCGCATCGGACGACTGCGCATCGTCGGGCTGTTCAGTCACCTCTCCAACACGTCGGTCGACGACGACAGAGCTGCGCTCGCGAAGTTCGAGGAAGGCGTCGCCGCGGCGGCGGCTTTCGGCATCCGCCCCGAGATCCGGCACATCGCTGCGACGGCCGCCGCCATCGACCTGCCGGAGATGCGCCTCGACGCGGTGCGCATCGGCGTCGGACTCTTCGGCCTCTCGCCGTTCGACGACCGCAGCTCCGCGGAGCTCGGTCTGCGCCCCGCGATGACGCTCCGCGGTGCGATCGCCGCCGTCCGCAGAGTGCCAGCAGGAACCGGCGTCTCCTACGGCTACGACCATCGCACCGACCGCGACACGACGTTGGTCCTGGTGCCTCTCGGATACGCCGACGGGGTGCCGCGGAACGCATCGGGAAAGCTCCCGGTCTCGATCGGCGGACGCCGGTTCGTGAATGTGGGGCGCATCGCGATGGACCAGTTCGTCGTCGACGTCGGCGACGCTCCGGTCTCGATCGGCGATGAGGTGGTCCTGTTCGGCGACCCCACCCTCGGCGTACCGTCCGCGACGGACTGGGCGGATGCCGCCGACACCATCAACTACGAGATCGTCACCCGCATCGGTCCGCGCGTCCCCCGGCGGACCTCGTGAGCGTGGACCCTGCGTTCCTCGGCCGACGAGAGATCGCGACCGCCGACGCGATGGAGCAGTTGGGCGTGCGGATCGGGGAACAGCTGGAAGCCGGCGACCTGCTCGTCCTGACGGGCCCGCTGGGCGCGGGGAAGACCACGTTCACGCGCGGCCTCGCCGAGGGGCTCGGAGTGCGCGGTCCCGTGCAGAGTCCGACCTTCGTCATAGCCCGCACGCATCCCTCGCTGGTCGGCGGTGCGCCACTCGTGCATGTCGACGCCTACCGGCTCGGTTCCGCCGCGGAGCTCGACGACCTCGATCTCGACCTCGAGCGATCGGTCGTGGTGGTGGAGTGGGGACGCGGTATGGCCGAGGAACTGGCCGACTCGTGGTGGGATGTCGAGGTGGAGCGCCCGGTCGGATCCTCCGATCTGGACCCGTCGGAGCTCGACGCCGACGCGCCGAGGATCGTCACGATCGTGCGAGAGAGCATCGTATGACCCCGGCCGTGGATCGCGCTCTCGTCGCCGTGATCGTCGAGGACGACCCCGATGTGCGATCCCTCCTGGAAGAGGTGTTCCTCGCCGCCGGTTTCGAGACGATCCTCACCGGTTCCGGGTTGGAGGGGCTCGCGGCCATCGAGCAGCACCAGCCGGTGATCACGACGCTCGACATCAATCTCCCCGGCATCGACGGCTTCGAGGTCGCACGACGCATCCGGCGGATCAGCGACACCTTCATCATCATGCTCTCCGCGCTCTCCGAGGAATCCGACGTGGTCCTCGGCCTCACGTCGGGAGCAGACGAGTATCTGGTGAAGCCGTTCCGTCCGCGCGAACTGCGTGCGCGCATCGAGGCGCTGCTGCGGCGCCCCCGCGTCGCCGATCCCCGCCCCTCGGAACCCCACCCTTCCGAACCCCGCTCCGTGCTTCCCCGGCTCCCGGAGACCGGACGAGCGGCGGTCGAGCCCGACCCGGCGGCAGACGGTGCCACCGTCCTCACCTGGCGGGGCCGTGTCCATCGGGATCTCAGCCTCGACCTCGACACACGGATGGTCCTGATCGGGCAGCGGCGCATCGACCTCACGCCGACCGAGTTCGACCTGCTCGCGATGCTGCTCGAGGCCGGGCTCCGCGTGCGCAGCAAAGCCGATCTCGCGCGAGGGTTGCGCGGGGCACCCGAGGGCTCGAACGAGTACGTGAGCGAGCCGGACAAACGGGCGATCGAGACCCATATCGCCAATCTGCGGCGCAAGCTCCGCGACAGCACGACGCAGCCGCGCTACATCGAGACGGTGCGCGGCGTCGGCTATCGTCTCACGCCGGCCGATGGTCCGTGAATGCCGCGGGGCGGGACCGTGGTTCCCCAACCACGGCCCCGGTTGCCTGCGAATCCCCACTCGCGTGGCCCCAGCGTCTGCGTTGTTCCCCAGTCGCAGTATCGGCCCCCACTCAGAATGCTAGGGGTGCGAGGCCGCCTGAAGAGCGGGCTGCATCGATCTTTGAGTAATCTTGCGGCAAAGCTGAGGTTCGAGGGGGAGGGTGAGCGCTGATGGTCCGCACTGTGTCTATCTGGCGCTGGCAGCTCGTCTTCACCGGCAGCATCGTGGCGATCGTCGTGATGATCACCGCGTTCAAGCCGCAGACCTTCGCCAACCCACTGGTGGTCGCCGGCGTCGGTCTCGTGATCGTCACCACGCTCATGACCCTGGCGCTGCCGTGGCACCGGCTCCCGCGCACGGCCGCCACCGTCGTGCCGCTCCTGGACGCGCTCGCCGTGGGCTTCACGACCAACGCGCCCGACCTCCGCCTCGGGTTCCTCTGGGTCTTTCCCGTCGTGTGGCTGGCCAGCTACTTCACGATGCCCTGGGTGCTCGGAGGCATCGCCTTCATCAGCGCCACTCTCGTGCTGTTCGCCGATCAGAGCGGTGCCCCGGCCGACATCCTGCTGCGGCTGCTCACCCTCGTGATCACCCTGGGCTTCCTCGGGGTGACGGTCCGCATCGGCGCGCAGCGCTCCCGCGCCGCGCGCCGCCTCCTGCAGCGCCGCTCCGAGCAGGTCAACCGCGCCGCCGAGCGGGCGGAGGCGAACCAGCGACGCGTCACGCAGATCGTCGACGCGCTGAGCGTGGCGCTCGTGGTCGTGACGACCGGCGGGCGCGTCCTGCAGATGAACGACGCCTACCGCACGCTCTACGGTCGTGATCGCTTCGGTGCCGCTCTGCCCTCGGCCGCGGTCGAGTACGACGCGCGGCGTGGCACGGCGCTTCCGCCATCGCGCACCTCGCTCGCCCGAGCCGCCGGTGGCGAGCGGCTGCAGGCGGAACGGGTGTGGCTGTTCGACGGCACGGGACAGTGGCGTGCGCTCGAGGTGAGCACACAGCCGATGGCCACCGCGGGAGAGGGCGAGGACATCACGCTCGTCGTGATCGACGACGTGACGGCGCTGCTCGAAGTCGACGAGGAACGACGCACCTTCAATGCGGTCGTCTCCCATGAACTGCGAAATCCGCTCACCGCGATCCTCGGTCACGTCGATCTGCTCCGCGAGCGCGACGACCTGCCGGGACGCGTGCCGGCGCAGCTCGAGATCATCGCGCACGCGGGTGAGCGGATGCAGGACCTGGTCTCGAGCATCCTGCAGCAGACGAGCCGCTCCGCGCAGGAGCCGTTCGCCCCGGTCGATCTGCGCGAGGTGGTCGAGGCGGCGGCCGCCTCGTACGCACCCGTCATCGCCGGCAACAGACAGGAACTCGGGATCGGGGGCGCCGCACGCCTGGTGATCTCGGGCGATCCCTTCCGGCTGCGGCAGGTGCTCGACAACCTCCTCAGCAACGCCGCCAAGTACACCCCTGCAGGAGGGCGCATCGAAATCGGTCTGGGGACGGCCACGACGGGTCAGGCGGAGGTCACGATCGTCGACGACGGATTCGGGATGACCCCGGAGGATCTGTCACGGGTGTTCGAGCCCTACTTCCGCACCGAGAGCGCTGTGCGTGCCGGCATCAGCGGCACGGGACTGGGAATGGGGATCGTGCGCGAGATCGTCGCCGCGCATGAGGGCAGCATCGACGTCTCCAGCGAGATCGCGGTCGGCACCCGGGTGACACTCCGCTTCCCGCCGCGTTCCCCGGAAGAGGTGCAGACGTGAACCCGCTCGTCCCCGTCAACGTCGACATCACGACGAGCATGGTGGCCGTCGTCACCGTGCTCACGGTGATGGTCGTGGGCCTCGGCACCCTCGCCCGCCCGTCGAAGGCGACGGTGACCTGGGGAGCGGCCTTCGGCCTGGGGATGCTGGCGGCCTACCTCTGGCTCGCGGGCCAGCAGACCGAGGAACCGGTGTTGCGCGGAGCCGCTTCCGCGTTGATGCTCTGCTTCGAACCGCTGGTCTGGATCGGCCTGCGGATGCACCTGGGTCGGCGAGCGCGCTGGTGGCCGGTCGTCGTCTTCATCCTGGTCTCTCCCACGCTCCTGGTGGCCACGGCCGGCAGCGTCTGGTATCTGCCTTCGTTCCAGCTCGTCTTCCTCGGGAGCGCCGTCTTCGCAGGCCTGGTGGCCTACGAGCTGCTGCGGGACAGACCGGCCGTCAGGGACATCGTGCTGCCGCTGGCCCTCGCTTCATGCGGCTTCGTCGTGGTGGCGGTCGTGAGCGCCGTGTCCGCCCTGGTCTCCGGTGGCGCCGGCACCGAGGCGCAGTTGAGCGCACTGCGCGGTATGAATGCCGTCGGCACGGTGGTGGTGAGCACGTGCGCGGCGTTCACCCTGGTGCTGCTGGTGCGTTCGGAGCAGAAGACGAGGGACGCCGATGACATCGCCGACCGCGCCCGTCGCCGGCTCCGCAAGGCCGAGGCGCAGAACGACCTGCCGTGGTCGGTCCTCGACATCCGGCTCGACGATCCGGCCGACCTCCGGGAGGCGTCGACGGGTTCCGCGTTCGCCATGATCGTCGACCGTTTCCATCACGACATCCAGGAGGGGCTCCCCGCGTCGGCCGACGCCGATCGGGTCGCCGACGGTCGCGCGATCGTCGTCATCCGCGGTGGCGACGAGTCGGTCCGGCACCACCTGCGGGGGATCCTGACCCGCATCTCGGTGATCGACAGGGAGACGGCGGTCACCGGGATCCGATCCTCGGCGAGCATCGGCTGGGCGACCGCCTCGGTCGTCGGTTACGACTACGACGCCCTCGTCGCCGCGGCGGGCAGAGCAGCGGTCAGGGCGCGGGATGCCGGCGGCGATCAGTGGAAGCGCGCCACCGCGGCGGATCTCACGTCGGCCTGAGGAGATGTCCGGCTAGGCGGGGCGGGATTCCCGGCCGCGCGCGAGGGCGGCGGCGATCGCTCCTTCGGCCTCGGCATCGGTCTCCGCGGCGGCGGACACGTTCTCGGCGACGACCGCCTCGATGATCTCGGTGCGCTGGATGCGCGTCTCGCGCGGTGCCTTCACGCCGATCCGCACGCTGTCGCCCTTGATCTCGAGCAGCGTGATCTCGATGTCGCCGTCGATGCGCACGCTCTCACCGATCCGCCTCGTCAAAACCAGCATTCGTTCAGCCTAGTGCTGCGGGGACGACGCCGACCGACGGCGTGGGGATGTCTCGTACGACACCGACGGTCTCGATCGTGAGGGCGGCCGCGGTCGCCTCGGTGTACGAGAGCACAGGGAGGCCGTCCGTCTGCGCCGAGACGAGGCGTCGCACGGCCGGCCGCAGCGACGGTGCGCACACCAGCACCGGCTCGCCGCCCTCGTGTACCGAGGCGACGGCCTGCTTCACGGAATCCACCACCGCCTCCATGCGCTGTGGATCGAACACGATCTGGCTGCCGTCGTCGCCCGGGCGCAGGCTCTCGAGCATCGCCTGTTCGAGCATCGGGTTGATCATCACCACGCGCAGGGTACCGGCATCCGCGAACCGGGCGGCGATCGCGGGGCCGAGCGCGGCCCGTGCGGCTTCGATCAGGCCCTCGGGGTCGGTGGAGACCCTGGCGCGCAGGGCGAGCGCCTCATAGATGCGGCTGAGGTCGTTGATCGGCACCCGTTCGGCGAGGAGGCCCTGCAGGACGCGCTGGACCTCGGCCAGGGACATCAGCGCAGGCGTGAGCTCCTCGACGGCAGCGGGGGAGACCTGTTTGAGGGCGTCCGTGAGCTGGCGCACGTCTTCGCGGCTGAGCAGGCGTGCGGCATGGGCGTGGATCACACTGGACAGGTGCGTGATGATCACGCTCGCCCTGTCGATCACGGTCGCACCGGCGAACTCGGCGCTGTGGCGCATCTCCATCGGGATCCACTTGCCTTCGAGCCCGAAGACCGGGTCGAGCGTCGCGGTGCCGGGGAGGCTGTCCAGCCCCTGCCCGAGGGCGAGCACGGAACCCACCGGCGCCGTGCCGCGGCCGGTCTCGACACCGGCGATGCGGATGACGTAGGTCGCCTGCGGCAGCTCGATGCTGTCGCGGGTGCGGACGGGCGGCGCGATGAGCCCGAGATCGAGGGCGATCCGGCGTCGGAGGGCCTTGACACGCGCGAGCAGATCGTCGGGTCCGCCGGTGACCAGATCGATGATGTCGGGGGCCAGGAGGATCTCGAGCGGATGCACGCGCATCTTCTCGATGAGTTCCTCGGGCTGGTCGGCCGGGGCGGCGGAGGGGCTCTGCGCGGCGGCGGCCGCCTCCTCGCGCTTCTGGGTCGCCTTGATGCGCTGGGCGATGAGGAGGAGGAGGGCGCCGATCGCGACGAACGGCAGCATCGGCATGTGCGGGATGAGCGACATGATGATCGCGGCGCAGCCGGCGATGATGAGCGCATTGCGGGATTGGCCGAGCTGGGCGGATGCCGCCGTCCCCATCTCCGCCTCCGCCGTGGAGCGGGTCACGATCATGCCGGTGGAGACCGCCATCAGCAGCGCCGGGATCTGCGTGACCAGACCGTCACCGATCGTGAGCAGGCTGTAGGTGTTCACGGCCTCGTCGATCGTCATGCCGTGCTGCACGATGCCGATGGCGATGCCGCCCACGACGTTGATGATGATGATGACGAGACCGGCGATCGCGTCGCCCTTCACGAACTTGGACGCACCGTCCATCGCTCCGTAGAAGTCGGCCTCGGCGGCGACCTCGGCGCGACGCTCGCGCGCCTCCGCATCGGTGATGAGTCCGGCGTTGAGATCGGCGTCGATGGCCATCTGCTTGCCGGGCATCGCATCGAGCGTGAACCGTGCACCGACCTCGGCGACGCGCTCTGCGCCCTTCGTCACCACGACGAACTGGATGACGACCAGGATGAGGAACACGACGGCGCCGATGATGAGCGAGCCGCCGACCGCGATGGCGCCGAACGCCTCGATCACCTGCCCTGCGTACGCCTCGCCGAGCACCAGACGGGTCGAGGCGACGTTCAGTCCCAACCGGAACAGCGTCGCCACGAGCAGCAGCGAGGGGAAGACCGAGAAATCGAGCGGCTTCTTGACGAACATCGACGTGAGCAGGATCACGAGCGCGAACATGATGTTCAGGATGATGAGGATGTCGAGCAGGAACGGCGGCACCGGCACGACGAGGAGCATGATGATGCCCACGACGCCGATCGGCACCCCGAGCTTGGGAAGCAGCTGTCTCATGCGGTCCTCCGGTAGGGAAGGGAGTGGATGCCGCGGGCCGCCCCGCGTCGTCGCAGCGAGTCGACGAACACGAGCACGCGTGCCACGGCGTTGTACAGGTCTTCGGGGATCTCCTGGCCCAGCTCGCACGCGGCGTGCAGGGCCCGGGCGAGGGTGATCTCGCGCACCAGCGGCACACCGGCGCGCACGGCCTCGTCGCGGATGCGCTCGGCGATCACCCCGCTGCCCTTGGCGACGACCTTGGGGGCGGCGCGGCCGGGCTCGTACCGCAGGGCGATCGCGATGTGCGTCGGGTTGACCACGACGACGTCGGAGCCGGCGACGGCCGCGATCATGCGGTTGCGGCTGACGGCGAGCTGACGCGAACGTCGCTGCTGGCGGATCAGCGGATCGCCTTCGGAGTTCTTGTTCTCGTCGCGGATCTCGCGCTTGGTCATGCGTGTGTGCTTGCGGTTGCGGCGCATCACCACGAACATGTCGATCGCGGCGAGGGCCAGGCCGACCCCGATCGCGGTCTGCAGCAGCGCGGTCGTGCCCTCGCTCGCGGTGCCGAGCAGGCGGGAGATCGAGTGCGCGCCGCTCGCGGTCAGCACGGGCATCAGGCTCGCGATCACGAACCAGAGGGCGATGCCGATGGCCGCGGTCTTCATGAGGGCCTTGGCGCCCTCCCAGAGGGCCTGCATGCCGAACACCCGGCGGATCCCTGTGACGAGGTTGAACTGTTCGAAACGGCCGGTGAGCGGCTTCAGATGCACCCCGCCCTGGATGACCGCGCCGATCAGGGTGACGATCGCGACGGCGGCCAGCATCACGGTGAGCGTCGGGAGCACGGAGGCGAGACCGCGCCCGAGGGCCGCCAGAGCCGCCTGCGGTGTCGGAGCATCGACCAGGGACGTCAGCGTGAGCAGCTGCTCGGTTCCCGCCGAAGCCCCCAGGGCGATGGCCGCCGGCATCGTGACGGCCGCCGCGCCGATCCCCAGCCAGGCGGTCAGATCCTGGCTGCGTGACAGCCGCCCCTTCTTGCGGGCCTCGCTGAGGTGCTTGTCCGTCGCCTTCTCGCTGCGTTCGCCGCTGTCCGTACCGCTCATTCGTGCACCCCCTGCATCATGCGCAGGGCCTGCGCGGCGAGGGAGTCGACGATGCCGGGGAGGACGGCGTAGACGGCGCCCGCGAGCAGCAGCGTCAGCAGGATCTTGACCGGGAAGCCCATCGCGAACGCGTTCAGCGCGGGAGCGACGCGGGTGATGAGTCCCAGCCCGACATCGGCGAGGAACAGCACGAGCACCAGGGGCCCGGCGATCTGCACGGCGGCGAGCACCATCTGCGAGACCCCGTCGACGAGGAGCTCTGCGGGTCCCGCCGCCTGGAACATGCCGTCGACGGGCACGGCCTCGAAGCTGCGGGCGAGCCCGGCCAGGATCAGCTGATACCCGCCGGACGCGAACAGCAGCGTCAGCGCGGTCAGGTGGAAGAGCCGGGTGAACTGGGCGCCGTTCACGAGCGAGTGCGGGTCGAAAGCCTGAGCGAGCTGGAACCCGCCGAACACGTCGATCAGGCTGCCGGCGGCCTGCAGCGCCGAGAAGCACAACAGCACGAGGAAGCCGAGCAGGGCACCGGTGACCAACTGCAGAACCAGGGCCCCGAGGAACGGGCCGGTGTCGAGGTTCACGTAGCCGGGGGCCACGGCCGTGCCCACCGCGAGGGAGAGCCCGATCGCGAGCATCGCCTTCACCCGCACCGGAATCGCCCCGTACGAGAACGGCGGGGCGATCATGATGAAGGCCGTGATGCGCACGGCGGTGAGCATCGTGGCTTCCAGCCAGGCGAAGTCGATCGGGATGTACACGTCGTCATCCGCTCAGCAGCGAGGGGATACGGGCGAACATCTCGTTCGTGAAGGCGATCATCTCCGCGATCATCCAGTTGCCCGCGATGAGCAGGGCGATCCCGACGGCGACGATCTTCGGCACGAACGACAGCGTCACCTCCTGCACCTGCGTGATCGACTGCAGCAGCGAGATGGCGAAGCCCACCACGAGGGCGGTGACCAGCACGGGCGCGGCGAGTTTCGCCGCGATGAGCAGCCCCTGCGTTCCGATGTCGATGACGGCTTCGGGACTCATCCCACCCCTCCGTAACTCTCGAGCAGCGCCCGGATGATGAGCCCCCAGCCGTCGACGAGGATGAACAGCAGGATCTTGAACGGCAGCGAGATCATCACGGGCGGGAGCATCATCATGCCCATCGACATCAGCGCCGCGGCCACGACGAGGTCGATGACCAGGAACGGGACGAAGATCACGAAGCCGATGATGAACGCGGCCCGCAGCTCGGAGATCATGAACGCGGGGATGAGCGTGTACATCGGGACGCTCGAAGGGTCCTCGGGGTTGGGCTGACCCGCCATCCGGGTCATCAGGGCGAGGTCCTCTTCGCGCGTGAAGCGGAGCATCCACTCCTGCAGAGGCAGCTGGCCGACGTCGATGGCCTGCGTGAAGGTGAGCGTGCCGTCGATGTAGGGCTGCACTGCCACCGTGTTGATCTCGGTGAGCACCGGCCACATGATGAACAGCGACAGGAAGAGCGACAGGCCGGCCAGCACCTGGTTGGGCGGGATGGTCGGCAGCGAGAGGGCATTCCTGGTCATCGCCAGCACCACGAAGATCTTCGTGAAAGACGACATCATCAGCAGGAGCGCGGGGGCGACCGAGAGCAGGGTGATGCCCAGCAGGGTCAGGATCGAGCCGGACGGACCGCCGTCGACGCCGTTGATGTCGATCGTGACGCCCTCGCCCGGGTCGTCCGGGGTCACCTGTGCGTGGGCGGCCGTGCCCGACAGGAGCGTCATCACGACGACCAGCACCGCGGCCGCAGCGAGGATCAGCGCGATTCGCCGCAGCGCGCGCCCGTCGACGACCCCACGGGCGACGCTCATCGGGTGCGCCGGATGGCCTCGGCGGTCTGCCGCCAGGTTTCGGGGGAGAGGATGGAGCCACGCAGCGGGTCGTTCCGGTGACGGACCCGGCGTTGCGGCGCCGGGGTCACGGGAGGGCCGGCCGCCGATTCGGTCAGGGCGGTGGCGGCGAGGATGCGGTCGAACTCCTCGGCGTCGGACGCCGCCTCTGACGTCGTCGCCGACCACGTCGACCGTGCGGTCTCCTCCGGCTCATCTGCGGGTCTGACCGGCAGACGGTCGACGACGTTCACGCCGTGCTCGGTGACGCCGAGCACGTACCGGGCGTCCTCCGTCTGGATCACGACGATCTGCGCCTTCGGGCCGACCCCCTGGCGCCCGAGCACCGTGATCGCCTCGCTGTCGCGGCGACGCGCCTGCGTGCGCGCGACGCGTCGCTGCAGGAACCACAGCACCCCGAGCACTGCGGCGAGCGAGAGCACGACCCGTAGGCCGAGCAGGAGGTCGTCCAGGGTCAGGCCTCGACGTTCTCGAGGATGCGGGTGATCCGCACCGCATAGTCCTGGTCGACGACGACGACCTCGCCGTGCGCGATGATGCGTCCGTTGAGCTTGATGTCGGCCGGAGCGCCGGCGGAGCGATCGAGCTCGACGATGCGTCCCGGTTCCAGATCGAGCACATCGCGCACCGCCATCCTGGTGCGCCCGATCTCGACGGTGAGCTCCATCTCGACGCCCGCGATGCGGTGCAGCCGCCGCGAGGACGAGGAGGCACCGGCGGGCGCGCGCGTCACGACGACGGCGAGCCGGCCGACCGTGTGGTCGGCGTCGTCCTGGAGGTCGAAGAGCTGCACGGCCGGGTCGGCGAAGAGGGAGGAGGCATCGCCGACCGTGCCTGCGCCGAGGGCACCGGCACCGAGCGCGCTGGTCGCGCTCTCCAGCGCGTCGCGCAGCCGGTCGGCCAGGGGCGTGCCGCCGAGGCCGTCGACCAGGATCTCGGGCTCGAACAGCTGCACCGCCAACTGCGCGCTCGCCTCACCGACGAACTGCACGACCAGGGCGTCGCCGGTGTCGCCGGAGACCTGCGAGGCGCGCGCGACGAGAGGGGAGGCGGTCGGCAACGATGCGGCGAAGGCGGCGGCGACGGCGGACTCGTAGGTGGTGGTGCTGGTCACGCGGGCTCCTCGGCGAAAGCGGGATCGGGGACGGTGGTGGTCACGACGCAGGCCAAGCGCGCTCCTGCGCTGCCGACGGCTGCCGTGGCGACGGTCTGATCACCGACGGAGAGGACCATCGGACGATCGGCGGAGTGCGGGAACGCGATGACGTCGCCGACGGACAGATCCAGGACCTCGCGGGGCAGCACGGCTCGCGGTGCGAGTCGCAGCGCGAGTTCGACCGGGGCGATCTCGACCTGGCGACGGATCCGGGCGGGTGCCGCGGTGCGCTCGTCGTCGGACGGACGCACGGTGAAACCGGCGAGCACGGAGGCCGGCAGCATCACGCTCGTCGGCACGGTGCGACCGGCGAGCCGCATCGAGAACCGTGCGACGATGACGGGCTCGCCGGATGCCGCCACCTGGGCGAACTGCGAGCTGTACTGGATGCCGCTGAAGGCGACCCCGGTGGGGAGAAGACCGTCGAGTGCACCGGTGAGGTGGTCGATCGCGTCGACGATCAGCGATCGGATCAGGGCCTGCTCGATCGGGGTGAACGTGCGGTCCTCTGAGGCTGCGGAAGCTCGTCCGCCCACCATCTGCACGATCCAGGCGGTCGCGGCGGAGGTCGGCAGCTGCACGATGAGGCGCTCTTCGGAGTCGGGCAGGGCGCACACGATCATCGTGGTCGTCGTCGGCAGCGACTGGGCGTACTCGCCGTATGTCATCATGCCGACGTGCTCGACCGCGATGGTGGCGCGCACGTGGATCTTCGCCGAGAGCTGCGCGGACCACTGGCGGGAGAAGGTCTCGAAGGCCAGTTCCAGGGCTCGGGTGTGCTCGCGCGAGAGGGTCGCCGAACGGCCGAAGTCGTACACCTCGACGTCGGCGGTCTTCGTCGCCGTTCCCGCGCGCACGTCGGAGCGCACGCTGTCCTCGATCACCACGAACCGGACTATCGGGCGGTGAACGGCGTGCGTTAGGTGAGAAGGCGGGTCAGGAGGACGGCTTTCCCGCCTGTGCCTGGGGGATGAGCGCGCGCACCTCCTCGTCCGCATCGGAGAGGACGACGATGTCGACCCGTCGGTTCTGGGCCAGGGCATCGGGGGAGTCGCCTGGGGCGACCGGCCTCGTGTCGCCGAACCCGACCGACTTCAGGTGTGCGGGCGGCAGCCCCGAGGCCTCGACGAGGTGCCGCAGCACCTGGGTGGAGCGTCCGGCGGACAGCTCCCAGTTCGTGGGGTACGGGGCGACCGATCCGCGCACGTCGGCGTGACCCTCGACCGAGATCTCGTTGGCGGTGGTGACCAGCACCGAGCCGAGCGCGTCGAGGACGAGGAGCGCTTTCGCACTGAGCGTCGTGCTGTTCGTGTCGAAGAAGGTCTCGGCACTCACGAGGCCGATCGTGAGGCCGCGCTCATCGATCGTGAAGGTGACGTCGGCTTCGAGACCGTTCTGGGCGAGCACCTGACGCAGGCGCTCACGCAGCGCCGACAGCTCGTTGAACTCGGTCTGCGCAGCGGCGAGGTCGATGTCGGCGAAGTCCTCGCCCTTCTCATCGACCAGTTCGGGAGGCACGACCACGCCTGTCGTTGCGTCGATCTCGTCCGAGGGCTCCTGCCCGAAGCCGGTCGCGAGGGAGGCGCTGAGAGCCTCGAACTTCTCCTGGTCGACGGTCGACATCGCGAACAGCACGATGAACATGCACATCAGCACCGTGACCATGTCCATGTAGGACGCCATCCACCGCTCGTCCGGACCGCTGTGCTCCTCCTGCGGCACGCGGCGACGGGCACGGACGCTCATGACGCCTGCTCCGTCTCCTCGGCTGCTCGGGTGCGGGCCTTCCGGCCGGAGCGGGCGGAGGAGCGTTCGGACACGAGGGCTCGCAGGCGCTCGCCGACGAACTGCGGCGGTGCGCCGGCCTGGATCGCGAGCATGCCCTCCATGAGCACGGTCATGCGTTCGAGCTCGAGCTCGCCGAGACGCTGGAGGCGTCCGCCGATGGGCAACCAGATGAAGTTGGCCGAGAGCAGACCCCACAGTGTCGCGACGAACGCTGTCGCGATCATGGGACCGAGCGTGTCGGGCTTGTCGAGTTTCTCCAGCACGTGCGTGAGGGAGACGACGGTGCCGATGATGCCGACCGTGGGCGCGAAGCCACCGAGCGTCATGTAGAAGCGTGAGGCGGTGCGGTTGCGGGCGGCGGTCGATGTGAGCTCATCCTCCAGCAGCGTTCGCAGGTCTTCGGCGTCGGTCCCGTCCGCGATGCTCTGCAGTGCCTGGCGCAGGAACGGGTCCTTCTCGTCCTCGAGTCCCTGCTCGAGGGCGAGGAGCCCTTCGGCGCGCGCCTTCTCGGCGTAGCCGACCACCGTGTCGATCATGCTCGACGCGGTGCGGCGCTCGCCGCGGAAGGCGCGGGGGAGCGACTTGACCGCATGCAGCGCATCGCGCACCGTGCCGCTCGCGATGCCGACGGCGATCGTGGCTCCGAAGACCAGCACCATCGGGGCGGGGATCAGCAGCGATCCGATGGTGGCGCCCTCGAGGTTGATCATGGCGATCAGTGCGCCGAACGCGAGGACCAGTCCGAGGATGAGAGACGGATCCATCAGAGACCGACCTCGGCATCGGGGGCGGCGGAATCCGATCCGGCGGTGCTGATCAGAGCGGCGGCCGTGGCGAGCACTCCGGCGCGGAACCGGGTGATCTGCGCGATCACGTCATCCATCGTCTCGGTGACGACGAAGGTCGCACCGTCGACCATGATGAGCGTCGTGTCCGGCGTGGCCTGGACACGTTCGATCAGGTCGGGATTCACCGCGAACCGCGAACGGTTCAGGCGCGTGAGGACGATCATGGGCTCCATCCTGGAAAGATCCGTCCGTGTTCCGGGGAGCACGGACCCGACGGCCCGTCCTGGGCTGTCGGGGGTGACTGTCGGCCGGCGGGCTCCGGTCGTTAGCAAGGCCCGGTTCGGGAGGTTCGCGCGACGAAGTTGCCGTCGGCGGGGAGCAGAAGCGCGAGCAGTCCGACATTACTCGTCTTTAATTGATCTAAACCTTATTAACGAGTGCGATACTCGTCTTTGTGGACACTGAAGCAAGTACGCCGGGAACCAGGTGGCCGGCACACACCGTGGAGACGCTTCCGTGGCGCCAACAGGTCCGTGGCGGCACTCGGGAGGATCGGACGCTGGCGTCCGTCGACGCCACGATCCCCCCGATGATCGCGGGTCTCGACTACGCCGCCCCCACGGCGACGGTCGTCGCCTCGGAGGGTGCTCTGCTTGCTATCGCGCAAGCGGATACCGACGCAGAGGGGCATTCGGCGGCGCTGAGCCGATTCATGATGCGCACAGAATCCGTCGCGTCGTCGAAGATCGAGCGGATCACCGCCAGCGCGACCGACTACGCCAGGGCGCTGGCCGGCAACCGTTCGAACGCGTCGGCCACGAGCATGGTGGCGGCGAGCACGGCGCTGCATGGCCTCGTCGCCGGAGTCGGCGACCGAGGTCGGTTCGCGGTCGAGGACCTTCTCATCGCTCATCACGACTTGATGAAGGACGATCCCGTCGAAGCGGCGTATGCCGGTCGTTTGCGTGACATGCAGAACTGGATCGGGGGAAGCGACCACTCACCGCGAGGTGCGCTTCACGTGCCACCGGCGCCGCAACGAGTCGCCGCGTTGATGGACGACCTGATCGCTTTCCTCAACCGCGACGACATCCCGGTGATCGTGCAGGCGGCGATCGGACATGCGCAGTTCGAGTCCATTCATGCGTTCACGGATGGCAACGGTCGTCTCGGCCGCGCCCTCGTGTCGGCCGTGCTTCGTCGCCGTGGCGCTGCCGTCAACGCCGTCGTTCCCCTGGCGAGCGGGCTTCTCGCCAAACGGGACGAGTACTTCGCCGCGCTCGGCGACTATCGGCGGGGTGAGCCGTCGCCGCTCATTGCGCTGTTCGCCCGGGCGGCCCGCGCAGCGGCTTCGTGCTCGCGCGAATCCATCGCCCGCATCAAAGTTCTTCCAGACGAGTGGGCGAACGAGCTGCGCCCGCGGGCCGGTTCTGCGGTCGCCGCGCTGATTCCCGGGTTCTACGATCACCCCGTCATGGCAGCAGGCGAGATCGAGCAGCGCTCAGGTTCGTCGGAGCAACAGGCCTACAAGGCCATCGCTCAGCTCGAAGCGGCAGGATTCGTACAAGAGATCACCGGACGCAAGCGGGACCGTGTCTGGGTCGCCGCCGAACTGCTCGCGGAGCTCGACGACCTCGACCGGCGGATCCAGGCGGAGATGGGCAACTGAAGGACCAACGGCGATCACATGGGCGTCGCTCCGAGATGCTTCGTGCTCGTCACGTCTGAACTGATGGGTGGGTCGAGAGGTCAGCGGTCGGCGAGCAGGCGGTCGCGCACCTGACGACGCAGCACCTTGCCGATGAGCGACCGGGGGAGGTCGTCGACCGCGGTGATCCGGCGAGGCACCTTGTAGGGGGTGAGCCGGGTGCGGCAGAAATCGCGCAGCGCATCCACGTCGAGGGCCGCACCGTCGCGGAGCACCACGGCGGCGGCGACCTCTTCTCCGCCGTGGGGTCGCGGCAGACCGACGACCGCCGCGGCGACGACATCGGGGTGGGCGACCAGCGTGTCTTCCACCTCGCTGGGAGACACGTTGAACCCGCCGGTGATGATGAGCTCCTTGAGGCGGTCGACGATGCTCACGAACCCGTCGGAGGAGACCTGGGCGATGTCGCCGGATCGGAGCCAGCCGTCCGGCAGCAGGGCATCTGCCGTCTCGCCCGGACGCCCCCAGTACCCCTGGAAGACCTGCGGTCCGCGGATGAGGAGCTCGCCGGGCTCGCCGGCGGGAAGGTCGACCGCAGGGTCGGCCGGGTCGACGACGCGGATCTCCGTGCTCGGGAAGGGCACCCCCACGGTGCCGGGGCGACGGGTGGGACCCATCGGATTGCCGAGCGCGACCGGTGAACTCTCGGTCATGCCGTAGCCCTCGACGAGCAGGCCACCGGTCGCTTCCTCCCAGCGCTTCACGGTGGCCACCGGAAGGCTCATGGCCCCGGAGATCGCGAAGCGGACCGTCGAGAGATCGATGGTCCCGCGGGAGGCCGCACGTGCGAGCGCGTCGTAGATCGGCGGCACGGCGGGAAGGAAGGTGGGCGGGGTCGTACGCGCCGCCGCGGTGACCAATCCCAGGTCGAACGTCGGGAAGAGGACGAGTCGCGCGCCGATGCTCATCGCGAAGGTGAGGCACAGGGTCATGCCGTAGGCGTGGAACAGCGGCAGCACGCCGTAGAACGTCTCCTCGCCGTCGACGAGACCCGGTACCCACGCCCGTCCCTGCATCGCGTTGGCACGGAGATTCGCGTGCGTGAGGATCGCTCCCTTCGGGACACCCGTCGTCCCGCTCGTGTATTGCAGCAGGGCGATGTCTTCCAGGCCCGGTCCCACCACCCGTCGGGAGAGGCGTCGGTGATCGGCGAGGCTCTTCCACGCGATCAGGTGCCGCGCCTTCGGGGCGCCGGTGAGCTTCGCCCTGGCCTCGCGGGCCCGGGGCAGGGGCAGGCGGAGCGCGAGGCGCTTCGACAGCGGCATCGCCGTGGTGATGTCGACGCTCACGATGTGCTCGACCCTGACATCGTCGGGGAATCCGGCGACCGTGTCGACCGATTTGTCCCACACGACCGCGACGCGGGCGCCGTGATCCTCGAACTGATGCCGCAGCTCGCGCGCGGTGTAGAGCGGGTTGTGCTCGACCACGATCGCGCCGAGCCGGAGGATCGCGTAGAAGGCGACCACGTGCTGTGGGCAGTTGGGCAGCACCAGCGCGACCCTGTCGCCGTGGCCGACGCCGAGGCGCCGCAGACCCTCTGCCGCCCGTTCGACCTGCTCCCCGAGCTCGCGATAGGTCGTGACCGCTCCGAAGAAGTCCAGTGCCGGGCGCCGCCCGAAAGACTTCACACTCGCCGACAGCATCTCGGGCAGAGTCTGCGACGGGTCCGCGATCTCCGCGGGGACACCCTCCGCGTAGGAGTCGAGCCAGGGTCGGGAG
The DNA here is from genome assembly GCF_034650155.1 of Microbacterium sp. STF-2. Classification (NCBI taxonomy): domain Bacteria; kingdom Bacillati; phylum Actinomycetota; class Actinomycetes; order Micrococcales; family Microbacteriaceae; genus Microbacterium; species Microbacterium sp. STF-2. The sequence goes on along the minus strand of NZ_JARKMW010000002.1, from coordinate 418,865 downwards.
GCGAGCGGGGATTCGGGCATGCCTCCATCCTGCCCGGGATCCCTCTCAGCGGACACCGCATCCGTTCAGCCGAGGAAGAGGAGCACGATCGACAGGATGACGGAGGCCGCGCCGACCCCGGCCAGCGTGATCCCCAGCACCTGGAACGCATGCAGCAGGGGCCGTCGGGGTTCGAACCGCATCAGGCTCGGGTGCCGTTCGCTGAGGAACGCGTCGGCTTCTTCCCGCCCGTGCCAATGGATCGATTCCTCCGCGCGCAGCGGGCGCTCCCAGAAGTCACCGGCGGCGAACCAGCGTGCTCGCGCCCGGCCGCCGTCGTCCTCGACGATGACCACCTCGTGCGGCACCCAGGAGCCGTCGTGCAGTTTCACCAGGAGCACGATCGCGAGCAGCGGGAGCCCGATGCCGAGGCCGATCCACGAGAGGACCTCGGCGATGGTGCCGACAGCGTCGACCGCGTTCATGACCGGCTCCGTTCTCCCTCAGACGACAGTACCGGCGAAACCCGGCGGCCTAGGCTGACGGGGTGGACGAAGACACACGGAACGTGCAGGCGGCGCTGGCGAGCATCACCGAGCACTGGCAGCCCCATCGATTGACGAGCATCAACGACTACGACGTCAAGGTCGTCAAACTGCTCGGCGAGTTCGTCTGGCACACCCACCCCGATACCGACGAGCTCTTCATGGTGGTGCAGGGAGAGCTGACGATCCAGCTGCGCGACCGCGATGTCGTGCTCGGACCGAACGATGTGTTCGTCGTCCCGAAGGGCGTCGAGCACTGCCCCGCGCGCCGACCACGAGGTCCACGCGATCCTCTTCGAGCCGAAGGGCACCGTCAACACGGGCGATGCCGGCGGTGAGCTGACATCCGAGCTCCGCGAATTCGGTTAGGGAGCGGTGGGTGGCGACCCGCGCCGCCACCCACCGACCGAGACTCCGCAGAGTCTCACCGACTCAGCGCTTGAGGTTCGTGAGCTCCTGCAGCACCTCGTCGCTGGTGGTGATGATGCGGGCGTTCGCCTGGAAGCCGCGCTGCGCGACGATCAGGTTGGTGAACTCCTGCGACAGGTCGACGTTCGACATCTCGAGCGCGCCGCTGATGATGCCGCCGAGCCCGTCGGTGCCGGCCTGACCGAGCGTCGGCTCTCCGGAGTTCCCGCTCGGGCGGTACTGGGAGGATCCGGCCTTCTCGAGTCCGCCCGGGTTGACGAATCCTGCCAGTGCGACGCGGGCGAGCACCTCGGTGTCGCCGTTGCTGAACGTGCCGACGAGGCTGCCGTCGTTCATCAGCGCGTACGAGCTCAGGGTGCCGGCCGGCTTGCCGTTCTGCTCCTTGATCGCGACATCGCTGACGTCGGCGAACCCGGTGACCGCCGAGAGGTCGACCGTGACACCGCCGGAGACGATGGAGGAGGCCGCCGGCTGCTTGCCGTCGGTGAACGTGAGGGCGGTGTTGGTGCCGCCGGGCTCGGTGACGTTCCAGCCCGTGGCGGTGCGGGTGAAGGTGAGACGGAGCGACGTGGCCGTGCCCTCGGCGTCGTAGGTCTTGATGTCGCGCACCAGCTGCTCGCCGACGGCGGCACCGGAGGGCAGGTTGCCGGTGACGCGGGCGGTGGTGGTGGCGGTGGCGGGGCTGAGCGCTCCGACCGGAAGGCGGATGTCGCCGATGCCCTGACCGGGCACGATCACTCCGTTCTGGGCCGTCCACCCCTGCACGAGAGCGCCGTCCGCCGAGACCAGCTTGCCGCTCGCGTCGAACGAGAAGCCGCCGTTGCGGGTGTACAGGGTCTCGCCACCCGAGCGCACGACGAAGAACCCGTCGCCGGCGATCATGAGGTTGGTCGGCACGCCGGTGGGCTGCGGAGCCCCGGAGGCGAAGTTCGTGCTGATGCCGGCGACCTGCACGCCGAGACCGACCTGGGCGGGGTTCTGCCCGCCGGCGGCCTGCTGCGGCATCATCGAGTTGCGCACGAGCTGCGAGAGCGAGTCCTGGAACTGCACGGCCGAGGCCTTGAACCCGGTCGTGTTGACGTTGGCGATGTTGTTGCCGGTGACGTCGAGCATGGTCTGGTGCGAACGCAGACCCGAGATTCCGGCGAACAGAGAGCGGAGCATGGTGATGCCTTTCTGGAAGGGACTGGTCAGGACTGCGAACGGGGAGCGAGGGCGACGCCGGAGACGGCGTCGAGAGGGATGGAGGCGTCGCCGATGGTGACGAGGGGCACGGCGCCGGCGTAGGACACCGAGGTGACGATGCCCTTCTGTGTGACACCCTTCTCATCGACGTATTGCGCTTCATGGCCGATCAGAGCGGCTGCGGTCTGGCGCATGCTGAGCGCGAAGCTCTCGGTCGAGGTCGCCGTGAGCGCGGTCAACTGCTCCATCGAGGCCAGCTGCGTGGTCTGCGAGATCATCTCGTTGGTGTTCATGGGCGAACTCGGATCCTGGTTCGTGAGCTGTGTGACCAGCAGCTTCAGGAACACCTCGGAGTCGAGAGTCTTCTTGCGCTCCGTCGGGGGCGTGGTGCTGCCCGTCTGCACGCCGGAGGGCGGGATGGTGCCGGAGATGGGGTCGACCGTGGTCATGGGTTCCTCTCGGATCAGGCGAAGACGTCGATGCCGCCGTGCGGCGCGATGAGGGACGGGGGAGAGGCGGGGTCTGCGGGTGACGACGGATCAGTCGGCAGAGCGCCGTCGGGCGTGGTGGGCAGGGCATTCGCGTCGCGACCCGTGCCGGTTCCCGGCTGGCCGCCGTGAGTCCCGGTGGCGCCGTTCCCGGAACCGCCGTTGCTCCCGGAACCGGTGCCGTTGCCCGGGGCGGAATGCTGCGGGTTCGACGACGCCGCGCCGTCGTCCGCGCTCGACAGCAGGAGCGAGGCGTGCGGTGCCGCAGCGGCCAGGTCGCGGCGCAGGTCGATGAGGATCGCACGGAGCGCCTCTCTGCCGAGGTCGTTCGGCGCGTGCAGCTCGATGTGGATGGCACCGCCGGAGATGTGCGCCCGCACGGTCACGGGACCGAGGTTCTCGGGGGACACCGTCAGGGTGAGGCTGTGGTCGCCGTCCGGAGCCTGGGCGAGCGACACCACGGGCGCGGCGATCTGCGGGAGCAGCGCGGGCCGGGCGGTGGGGACCGCGACCGGAGCCGCCACGGAGGTCACGGGCGCAGGGGCGGGCGTGGTGCCCACAGGAGGAAGGGCCGCGTCACCCGGCGTCGCTGTCGGCGTGGCTGTCGGCGAGGGAGACGCCGTAGCGACGGGAGTCGAGGTCGCCGCAGCAGCGGATGTCGCGGCATCCGGGAAGCTGTCGCCGACGGTCGCGGACGTCTCCGACGTTCCTGTCCGGATTGTCGGGATCGGGGCTCCGGGACCGTCGAGGACGGTCGGGGTCGGATTCCCACCGACGCTGATGCGGGGGACGCTCGGAAGAGCCGGGTTCGCCGACGGCGCTGCGTGGCCGGCCGTGCCGATCGCGGCCGTCACCGCAGGCGCGACGCCTCCCGGAACAGGAGCGACCGTGGGTCCGGGGGTGGAACTCTGCGACGTCGCGAGCGCGGGGGTCTGCGTGTTCGCGGGGGCCGCTGCCGGGGCCGCCGACGAAGAAACCGGAGCGCCGTTCGACACGGTGTGCGTGGCGAGCCCTGCGGCACCGGCCTCGTCCTCGAGTGTCCCCTCGGCGGTCGTCGTCGGATCCGCGCCGTCCGGCGCAGGCCCCGGCACGAGGGGGGCTCGGGTCGCAGAGCCGTCGATGCCGACCACGGCACCATCCGGAGACGCCGGGTGGCCCGGCGTGGGCGCAGGGAGGACAGGCGGGGGAGACGGGATCGGCGTGTCCGACGTCGAACCGTCCGCCGATGATCCGTCGGCAGATGATCCGTCGGCAGACGACGCGGCGGATGATCCGGCGAGAGCATCGGTCGAGCCGCGCGAGGCATCCAGGATGACGTCGGCGAATGCCGCTGCTCCCGGCGTGACCTGCCGGGAGTGTGCGGGTGTACCCGATGCGCGATTCGTCCGCGCGCCGAGCAGATCCACGATGCCGAGAGACGTCATGCCTGGCCCTCCCTGTCCGTCTGGGCGCGCGCGCCGATCTCGTCGAGTTCGGCCTGCTCCGCGTGCAGCTCGGCGGCCCGCACCTGCAGTGCGTGCGCCTGGGCGAGCCTGTCGAGTCCGCGCATCGCTCGTCGCGCGTCCGCGTGCTCGGTCCGTGCCTGATCGACCGTCTGCTCCTGCAGCTCCGAAAGCGTCGCGAGGTCGGCGAGCAGGGTCCGGCCGGCCACACGGGCGGCAGCGAGGGCGGCGAGGGAGCGCACGTCGACGGCCTCGCTCCCGACGCCCGACAGGTGCGCGCGCAGCGAGCGGTCGCGGGCCTCGGTGTGCTGGGCGTCGATCACGGCGCGCGAGAGCCGCTGAGCCGCCGCACGCTCCTGGATCTCGCGTACGCGCAGCAGACCGGCCAGGGAGAAGGACCGCGTCATGAGACTCCTCCGAACGCCGTGACGAGTTCGTCCAGCCGCCGCCAGGATTCGCCGATCTCGCTCGTCTCGTCGAGGGACTGGGTGAGGAAGGCGCTGATGGCCTTCTCGTGGGCGACCGCCGCGTCGATGCGGGCGTCCGCCCCGGCCTGGTACGCGCCGATGTCGATGAGATCGTTCGCGCGCCGCCGCGCCGCGAGCACGGCGCGCAGCGTGGCCGCATGCGCCCGGCGTTCGGGAGCGGTGACCTTGCCGGCCACCCGTGACACCGAGCCGAGCACGTCGATCGCGGGATGGTGACCGGAGAGAGCGAGGGCGCGATCGAGCACCACGTGACCGTCGAGGATCGACCGGACGGCGTCGGCGATGGGCTCGTTGTGGTCGTCGCCGTCGACGAGCACGGTGTAGATGCCGGTGATCGAGCCGCGGGTGTCGGTGCCCGCCCGCTCGAGCAGGCCGGCGAGGAGGGAGAACGTCGAAGGCGGATAGCCCCGGGTGGCGGGAGGCTCCCCGGCTGAGAGGCCGATCTCCCGCTGCGCCATCGCCACGCGGGTGAGCGAGTCCATCATCAGGATCGCGTGGGCGCCGTCGTCGCGGAACGCCTCGGCGATCCGCGTGGCGGTGTAGGCCGCACGGATGCGCGCCATGGCAGGCTGGTCCGAGGTCGAGACGACGACGACCGAGCGGGCGAGCCCGTCGGGTCCCAGATCGTCTTCGATGAACTCGCGCACCTCGCGACCGCGCTCGCCGACGAGGGCGATCACGGTGACTTCCGCCTCGGTGCCGCGCGCGATCATCGACAGCAGCGAGGACTTGCCCACACCGGAGCCGGCGAAGAGGCCGACACGCTGCCCGCGTCCGACGCTCACGAGCGTGTCGAGCGCGCGTACGCCGAGGGGAAGAGGCGAGTCGATCCGGTCGCGCCCCATGATCGAGGGCGGAGCATGGTCGAGGCTCACGGGGACGGCACCGGTCAGGGGCCCCTTCCCGTCGATCGGGCGCCCCAGCCCGTCGAGGACCCGTCCGAGCAGCGCGGTACCGGTCGGTACACGCAGCGCCCCTCCGCGTGCGCGCGCCGGAGCGCCGACCGTGAGGCCGGCGACGGGGGCGAGCGGCATGCATCGCAGTCCGCCCTCGCCGATCGCAACGACCTCGGCATCGATGCCGTCGAGGGCCACAACGTCGCCGACCGCTCCCTCGAGTCCGCGCACCTGCACACTCAGCCCGCGCACCTGGGAGACCTCGCCGACCCGCTCCGGTCGCACCGCTTCGCGCACTGCGTCCCAGGCGTTCATGCACCGGCCTCGGCGAGGGCGCGGCGGGCGCGCTCGAGCGCACGGGCGACGCGGGCGTCGATGTGCCCGTGGGGCAGGGTCGCGATGGCGTCACCCCGGGCGAGCGTGTCGTCGGCGATGAGCGCGATGCCGGCCGGTTCGGCTGCCGATCCTCGGAGCGTCCGGAGGTCGTCCGGGTGCAGGCGCACCTCGCGGATCTCCGACGGGTCGACACCGCTGACGGCTCGTCGCGCGGCGGCTGCGGCGGAGGCGCCGGCATCGGAGAGCTCACCGGCGACGATCAGCTCCGCGAGCTCGATCGCGCACCGCAGCACGTGGTCCTGCGCGGCCGTGGTCAGTTCGCGTTCGCGCTCGTTCAGCGACCGAGCGGCGGCGTGGAGCACGGCGACCGCGCGCGCGACCTCTCCGGCTTCGACCGCCTCACGGGCGGCCCATGCCTCCTCCGCCACGCGCTGTGCCGCCTCCGCCTCGGCGCGGCCGGCGCGAAAGCCTTCCGCGTGTCCGTCGGCATAGCCGCGCATTTTCGCCCTGGCATGCTCCTCTCCGCTCCCGCGTCCGTCGAGACGCGGGAACAGCACCGGAGAGAAGGCGTCAGTAGACATACTCGTCCTCGTCCGCGCGCTGCACGGTGATGTCGCCGGCCGCCTCGAGCGCGCGGATCGTGCGCACGATCTCGGCTCTGGCCTCCTCCACCTGGGACACACGCACCGGGCCGAGGGTGCGGGCTTCCTCGTCGAGGTTCTCCCTGTTCCGTTCGGAGACGTTGCGCCGGATGAGGTCGGCGATGGGCTGGTGCGCACCCTTCAGCGCGAGGGCGAGCGAGCGGATGTCCATGCCCCGCAGCACGCGCTGCGTGTCGCGGTCGTCGAGCTTGACGATGTCGGCGAAGGTGAACATGCGCGAGCGGATGTCCTCCGCGAGGGCACTGTCCCTGTCCTCGATGCTCGCCAGGAGGGCCTTCTCGACCGTCGCCCCGGAGCGGGCGATGATCTCGACGAGCGGTTCCACACCGCCGAGCACTTCGGGGGTGTCGCGTGCGGCGAACGTCCCGGTCCGCGCCTTGAGCGCATCCGCCACGATCGCGATGGCCTCCTGCGATGCGGTTCCCATCGTCGCGATCGCATGCGCGACATCGGTGCGGGTGGGGTCGGGAAGGGCGGCCAGCACCGCGGCGGCGCGGTCGGTCGGCAGGTGGGCGAGCACCAGGGCGACGGTCTGCGGGAGCTCGCCGTCCAGAAGGGTCGCCAGCTGCGCAGGGTCGGCGGATCCGAGGAATTCGAAGGACGACGTCATCGAGGAGGAACCGACTCTGCCGAGCACGGCGGCGGCACGTTCGGCGCCGAACGTCGCCTCCAGCAGTCCTGCGGCGATGTCGCGGCCGCCACGGGCGGGCGGCAGGTGGCCCGAGGCGATCCGGTGGAACTGTCCGAGAGCCTGCGCGGTGGTCGCCGCATCGAGGTTCTGCAGGTCGATGATCTCGGCGGCGACGGCCTCCGCCTCGGATTCGGAGAGGTGCTTCATCACCTCGATCGCCTGCGCGCGATCGAGGTTCATCAGCACGACCGCCGCTGTCTGCCTGTCGGTCAGTCCGGTCATACCTGCTGCCTGTCGTCGATGAGGGTCCGCAGCAGGTCGGCCGTGCGCTTCGGGTCCTGCCGGGTGAGGGAGTCGATCTCGGCGCGGCGGCGCTCGAGGCTGACCTGCGCGGGTTCCGGGTCGGGCTCCGGCTCCGGGTCGGGAGTCGTCTCGAGGAAGGCGAGCGGAGTGGTCGGCGCCTGGTCGATCGCCGCGGTGGCACCGGCATCGAGGACGGTGAGCGCGGGCGGGCGCTCGCCGAAGAGCTGGTCGAACTCGGTGTCGGCGCTGCTGCGTCGGCGTGCACGGATGATGAGGGCGGCGAGGCCGGCGAGCAGGGGGATGGCGATGGCGGCGGCGATGATGATCGTGTTCAGCAGCGCGGCCTGACGTGCGGCCCCCTCGGCGTCCTTCGCGGCCTGGAGCGCGGCCTGCGCCGCTTCGGAGCTGGTCTGGTTGAACGAGACGAGCTCGACCGCGATCGAGTCTCCGCGCTCGGTGTCGATACCGGCGGCGCTCTCGACGAGGTCGCTCAGCTGAGCGGTGCTCAGGTCACCGCCCGCACCCGCGTCGACCGCGACCGAGACCGACTGGCGCAGCAGCGATCCGGCGGGAGTGGACGTGCTCTGCGTGCTCTTGTTGACGGCGTTGGTCTTCGAGGTCTCGGTGGACTCGGAGGTTCCGTCGCCGTCGGCGGACGGGACGGCGATGTTGTCGGGGCCGAGCACGCCGGCGTTCGAGCTCGAGCCGTTCTGCCGGTCGGTCCTGGTCTGCTCCGTGAGCGGGGGAGCGCCTTCGGCCGGGGTGTAGGTCTCTTCGACGCGCTCGTTGACCGAGTGGTCGATCTCGGCGACGACGGTCACCTTGGCGTTGCCGGGCCCGACGACGGTGTCGAGCATCTGCTGCACGTTCGCGGTGACCCGCGCCTCGTAGTCGCTGGCCTGCTGGTCGATGCCGCCGGTGGTCCCGACGCCCGCGGCGGAGAGGGTCTGCCCGCTCTGGTCCACGACGGCGACGTTCTCGGGCTTCATGCCGCTGACCGCGGCAGAGGTCAGGTGCACGATGGCCTCGACCTGCTTCGGCGACAGCGTCGAGCTGCCGGAGGTCTCCACGAAGACGGAGGCGGTGGGATCGATGGTCTCCGAGACGAAGACGCTCTCCTCGGGGATCGCGAGCTGCACCGATGCGGCGGTCACACCCTTGATCGAGGAGATCGTCGCGGCGAGCTCGCCCTCGATGGCCCGCTTGAAGGTCACCGACTGCTGGAACTCGCTCGTCGTGACGCCCATCTTGTCCAGCAGCGAGTATCCGCCGGAGCTGGTGCCGGGGAGCCCCGCCGACGCGGCGGCGAGCCGCTGGTCGTAGACGTCCTTCTCGGGGACGAGGACGGTCGCTCCTCCGTCGGCGAGTTCGTACGGCACCGATGACGACCGCAGCTGTTCGACCACGGCGTTCGCGTCGGAGGCGCTCATGCCGGAGAACAGCGGCGTGTACGTCGGGCGGCTGAGCCAGCTGGAGAGCGCGACGATGCCGAGGGCGAGCACGGCGACGCCGATGATGGCGATCGTGCGCTGGGCGAGCGAGAAGCCCGCGATCACGCGTCCGATGCGCTGGAACACGTTCGTGACGGCCTGGGGCATCAGGCTTGCATCCGCATGATCTCGTTGAACGCGTCGACACCCTTGTTGCGCACGGCGGCGACGAGTTCGAGGGTCACGGATGCGCGCGAGGACGCGATCATCGCGGAGTGGATGTCGTCGAGGTCGCCGGTGACGGCCGCGACTTTGAGCTTGTCGGACTCGGACTGCAGCGAACGCAGCTCGTCGATGGCCCCGGTCACGCTGCTCGCGAAGGCGGTGTCGTCGGCGGCCTTGGTCGTCGCGGGGGCCGGCGGGGCGAGCGTGAAACCGGAGGAGATGGCTTCGATGCCGGGGAGTGAGGCCATCAGCTGCGTCCGATCTGGAGGGCGGATTCGTAGGAGTTGCGTGCGCGGTCGACGATGGCCGCACTCGCCTGGTAGCCGCGCTGAGCGAGGATGAGCTGGCTCATCTGGTCACCCAGGTCGATGTCGGGGTAGCGCACGTAGCCGTCCGCGTCCGCGAGAGGGTGGTCGGGCTGATGGACGAGGCGTCCCTGCGCGCTGCCCTGCGCGGTTCCGGCCACGTACACGCCCGGGGACTGCTCGCTCGTCTGGGCGAGGATGTACCTGGCCCGGAAGGCCGCCCCGTTGCTGGGGGCGGCGGTGTTGATGTTGGCGATGTTGTCGCTGATGGCGTCGAGCCACTTGCGGTGCACGGTCAGGCCGGTGCCGGCGATGCCGATGGCGTCGAAGGTCATGAGGTCCTCATCGCGGTGCGCATCGACGTGAACGATCCGTTCACGGCCTGCGTCGCGAACTGATAGCGCAGCATCGTGTCGATGCTGGACAGGGTTTCGGTGTCGAGGTTGACGTTGTTGCCGTTCAGGCGCGTGGGTTCGAGCGAGGTGCCGACCGTCGCGCCGACCCGTCCGTCGCCGGCATCGATCGAGCGGGCGAGCGCCTCTTCGAACTGCACGCGCTTGGCGTGATAGTTCGGGGTGTTGATGTTGGCGATGTTGTCGGAGATCGCGCGCTGGCGCTGCGCGAGGCCGTCGAGCGCACTCGTCAGTGCGTTGATGGTCACAGAATCGAACACGAACCGGCTCCCCGTGTGTGGCTGGTATGGCCGATCCATGGCCGAGTCTTGCGAGCCATCCGTGCTCGCCCTGCTCTATCGGCAGGGTCGTCCGCGATGTTAGGAAGCGGTTTCACCCGTCGACGTCGAGGTAGGCGGGCTCTTCGGGACGGCGCGTGCTCGGGATGCGGCTCACGGCGCCGAGATGCCGACGCATGCCGTCGAGGTCGGAACGGGCACGGTCCATCGCTGAGCGCTGGAGGTCGATCACCCGCCGGGCGTGGTCGGCGAGAGAAGGGGGAAGCGGCGTGCGCGGGGGCGTCCATGGGGCGAGGGTGGCCTCGGCGGCGGCACCGGGGGCGGCGTCGAGGATCTGCTCGGCCTCCTGCTCGAGTCGGTCGAGCAGCGAGGTCCACTCTTCCACGCTCACGCCCGCGCCTCGGCCACCGTGCGCGCGGCCTCGTGCCAGGCGTCGCGCAGGGGGGAGATGATCTCGTGGCAGGCGTGCGTGCGCTCGGGATCGCGACCGATGTTGGCCCCGATGAGCGTCTGCGACAGGAACACGTACAGCGAGCGCAGACCCGCACTGCCGTTCCAGTCGTCGGTGAGCGACGAGGACAGTTCCGAGACGATCGCCTGCGCGTGCTGCAGCTGGGCGTTCGCCTCCTCCCAGTCCTCGGCGCGCTGGGCGACCTCTCCGCGTTCGATGTCGAGCAGGAGACGGTCGTAGAGCATCGTGACGAGACGCTCGGGCGGTGCCGACAGCACGGCGTCGTCACGGTAGCGCTGCTGGGCGCGCAGGGCGGCGTTCATGCTCACTTCCCGGAGTTCGAGCTCGAGCCCGGCAGGGCGGCGATCTGGGACGACAGGTACGAGGACTGCGACTGCAGCTGCGACAGCATGACCTCGAGGCGGGCGTAGGTGCGCTCGAGAGTGGACTTGCGCTGCGCGAGGCGGACGTCCCAGCGTTCCATCTGCTCGCCGAGACCCTTCACCTCGCTCTCCTGGCCGGTGATGCGCGTGGTGAGCAGGCCCTCGTACTTGTCGGAGTAGACCTTCGAGGTGTCCTGCACCCGCGAGGCGATGTCGGAGAACAGCCCTGCGACCGCGTCGGGGTCCTTCGCGAGTGCCTCGGCGAACTTCTTCTCGTCGAAGCTGAGCACGCCGTACATGTCGGTCGAGATGCCGATAGACGACGGGGAGACGCCGTTCACGGGGTGCTGCACCGCGTCGGCGAGGGCCGTGCGGAGTCCTCGGACCGCGCTGTCGCCGGTGAAGACGCCCAGTGTGGTCTTGTCGCCCTGCTTGGCGGCGACGGTCGCCTTCGAGCCGTTGTCGATGCGGGTCAGGATGTCCTTGACGGCGGCGATGAAGTCGGCGGACGCCTTGGTGCGTGCCGCGGTGTCGACGGCGACGCCGATGGTGACGGGGGCCGCGGAGACGGCGGAGACGGTCACGTCGACGCCGTCGAACAGGTCGGTGAACGTGTTGCTCGACGACGTCAACACCTGCTCGGCGCTGGTGCCCGCCCACAGCCGCACCTGCGCATCGGCGCCGACGTCGATGACGGCTGCTCCTGCTTCGGTGGAGATGTCGGAGGCGGTGCCCGCAGCGACCGCCGCTGTGTCTCCGCGATAGGCGCGGAACTGTCCGGCTTCCCCGGAATCGGCGGCACGCAGCTGCAGGCGGTGCATGGGGTTGCCGTCGGCGTCGCGTCCGGCGGGAACGGCCGCGGCGACGATGCCGAAGCCCGCTTCGTTCACGGCCCGCGCGACATCCTGCATGGACGAGGAGTCGGCCGTGACCTGCACGCGCTCGCCCTTCGCGTTCTCGAGGGTGATCACGGGCGGGTCGACGGGCCAGCCGTTGGAGGCGGCCGAGACGATGGTGTGGTTCTTGGCGACCTTGTCGACGACGATGTCGGCCGCGAGCGGCGCCGCGCCCTCGCGGGTGGCGACGGTGACCGTGGGAGAGGACGACGTGGTGGTGAAGCGGGCCAGCCCGTCGCGCGTCGCGGCCTTCTCCGCCGCCGTGGCGAGGTTCTGCACGGCGGTGTTCAGTGTCCGCAACTGGGTGACGATGCCGTTCTTGTCATCCATCTTCGCCTTGAGCAGCGAACGGGGGATGGCCGCGACATCCATCAGCGCCTTGATGACCTCGGTGGTCTTCAGGCCGGAGACGAGGCCGTCGAGCGAGAGGGACATGGTCGCCTTTCCAGGTCGGGAGCGGACAGGGTCCGGGCGCCGGTGGGCGCCCGGACCCTATGGCATGGTTCAGCGCAGGAGCTGGAGCACGCCCTGGTTGGCCTGGTTGGCCTGGGCCAGCATCGCCGTACCTGCCTGGGACAGGATGTTCTTCGACGTGAACTTGACCATCTCGGACGCCATGTCGGTGTCGCGGATACGGCTCTCGGCAGCGGCGAGGTTCTCCGCCGACACGTTGAGGCTGTTGATGGTCGACTCGAAGCGGTTCTGCAGCGCACCGTAGCCGGCACGTGCGGTCGAGACCGCCTGGATCTGCGTGTCGATGCCCGCCAGTGCGGTACCGTACGTCGCCGCGTCCGTCATGGTCGCCGCGAGCGTCTTGATGTCGGCACCGAGGGTGGCGAAGTCGGTCAGGGCGACCGAGATCTGGTCCTCGGCGGCGACGGAGCCCGCACCGACCTGGAACGTCAGCGTGTCGCCACCCGAGAGCAGCTTGATGCCGTTGAAGTTCGTGCTGCCGGCGATCCGGGTGAGCTCATCACCGAGGGTGTTGATCTCCTTCTGGATCGCGTCGCGCGACTTCGCGTTGTTCGAGTCGTTCGCACCCTGAGCGGTCAGGTCGCGAACGCGCTGCAGGATCGAGTGGACCTCGGTCAGGGCGCCTTCCGCGGTCTGGATGACCGAGATGCCGTCCTGGGCGTTGCGTGCCGCGACGTTCAGACCGTTGACCTGCGAACGCAGGCCCTCGGAGATCGCGAGGCCTGCAGCGTCGTCGGCCGCGCGGTTGATGCGGAAGCCGCTGGACAGCTTCTCGAGCGACTTCGACAGGTCGTTCTGGGTGTTGGACAGGTTGCGGTAGGCGTTGAGGGCCGACACGTTCGTGCTGATCTGCATACCCATAAGGGTTCTCCTCCGTGAATGGTGTTGTGCGGGAGACCATCCGTGGTCTCCCGGTCACACCTATCGGCGGAGGGGACGCGGGCGTTAGCCGTGCGTATGGGAATCGGCTCAGGCGGGTGCCGGATCGCGGAAGACCCCGGCGATCCGGGAACCCGCGACGTCGGCGATCCGTGTGAAGTAGGCATCGCGGGCGCCGGCGGAGACCCGCGTCGTGGTGGTCGGTGCGGTCCCTTCGGCGAAGAACCGATCCAGGGCGTCGCGCAACAACCGGATCGCCTCCGACCGCTGCTGCGACACGGCCGAGTGCGTCACGCCCAGCTCTTCGGCGATCTCCTTGACCGGACGCTCGTCGAAGTAGACGGCCTGCACGATCCGGCGCATCCGTTCGGGAAGGGCGGCGACGGCCTGTTCGAGCACCTCGCGCCGTTCCCCGATCAGAGCGGATTCCTCGGGGAGGGGGATGTCGGCGGCGACGTCCCGGGCCGAGGGATCGTCGATGGTGGTGAGCGTCCTGGCGGCATCGCCGAGCGCTTCGATGACGACCTCTTTCGGAACGCCCATCGCTGTGGCGACCTCGGTCGCCGTGGCGGTCCGGCCGAGACCGGCGGTCAGGGTCTCGCGGACGGCGACGGTCTCCTTGATGCGTTTGCGGATGCCCCGGGAGGCCCAGTCCATCGAGCGCATCTCGTCGGCGAAGGCGCCGAGGATGCGACGACGGGCATAGGCGCCGAAGGGCACTCCGAGCTCGGGGTCGAAGGCCTCGGCCGCGGTCACGAGCGCGAGCGCTCCGACGGCGGCGAGCTCGTCGCGGGGGATGTGGGTGGCACGGGCATGGGTCTCGGCGGCGAGGTATCCGACCAGAGGGAGGTTGCTCTCGATGAGCAGATTGCGCTCAGCGCGCGACGACATGGGGGATGATCCACCTCTCTGGATGCACTCCGGAAGTTCCGAGGAGATGAACAGATGCACATATCACACTTCTCGTGATCTGTACATGGGGAGAACTGTCCATCGCCGTTCCACATAGTAACGTTAGGCGAGCGCTGGCCGATAGTGACCTTTGGCCGCGTTGTCAGGCGGGGCGATCACTGGGGAAAAGGGGATCATGGGAGCCAACGAACTATCGATACAGCTGTGGCGCGAGCGTGAACTGCTCGAGATGCTGCTCTTCAAACTCGATGAGCAGCAGTTGCTGCTCGCCGCCGGAAGATCCCAATGGATCCAGTTTGCCGCGCGCGAGATCGATCAGGTACTCGACAGGCTGCGTGGCGCGGGGCTCGCCCGCACCGTCGAGGTCGCGACCGTCGCCGAGGAGTGGGGAGCTCCCGACGCGACGACCATCCGCGAACTGATCGCGCACGCCCCCGAAGGCGCATGGCAGGAGGTGTTCGCCGACCACCTGCGCGCGCTCACGAAGCTCGCCGCCGAGGTCGAGCAGATGCGCGACGCCAATGCCGAGCAGCTCAGCGGCGTGCTCCGCGCGACGCAGGAGACCATCGCCGCACTCGGACACGACACCGGCGAGTACACGACCAAGGGTGACCGCGCACGCGACGACGCTGCGCGCATCATCGACACCGAGATGTGACCGAGAGGGGATCATGTCGACCTTCAGTGGACTGAACACGGCGGCCAGCGGATTGGCCGCCGCCCGGCGCGGCATGGACGTGGTCGGGCAGAACATCGCCAACCAGAAGACCGAGGGATACACGCGCCAGCGCGTGACGACCTCCGCGGTCGCCGCGATCGCGCAGACCGGCCGTTTCAGCGTCGGTGCCCTCCCGGGGCACGGCGTGTCCATCGACGGGGTGGCGCGACTGGGTGACGCTCTTCTCGACGCCAGGGTGCGTGACGCCCTCGGTGCCTCGGGGTACTGGTCCACTCGGGCCGTGGCCGCGACCACGATCGAGGCATCGCTGGCCGAGCCGACCGCGAACGGACTCGCGGCGCGGCTGTCGAAGTTCTGGTCGGGCTGGCAGGATCTCGCGAACACCCCGGATTCGGGTGCGGCGGCATCGAGCATCCTCGAATCGGCGAAGGAGCTCGCCTCGCACATCGCCGGCGGGTATCGCAACGTCGCCACGCAATGGAGCAACGCCCGCGACTCCGCCGACCGCACGGTCTCGCAGGTGAATGCGACCGCCGACCAGATCGCGGTGCTCAACGACGAGATCCGCGACGCGCTCGCCTCCGGTCGCTCGGCGAACGAACTGATGGATCAGCGCAGCGTCCTCGCGCAGAACGTGGCGAGGATGTCCGGGGCAGCGGCCACGATCGAGGCCGACGGCACGATGACGGTCCGCCTCGGGGGCAACGCACTGGTCTCGGGTTCCGACGCCCGCCATCTCGTGTTGACGGGCCCGGCCTCGATCGACTCCGGTCAGCGCTTCAGCCTTTCCTGGGCGTCCGCGCCCGATCTCCCCGTGTCGATCGACGGCGGCGAGCTCGGCGCCTCGCTCTCGGTTCTGGCACCCGCGGCCGACGGCGGCATGCTCGCCGGACTCGCGGCGACCTACGACACGGTGGCGACGGCCCTCGCCGACGCGATGAACGCGCAGCACCGCGCGGGCGTCACCTCCACGGGCCAGGCCGGCGGCGACTTCTTCACCCTCCCCGCCACCGGATCCGCAGCGCTCGGTCTGAAGGTCGCGGTCGGATCCGCCTCCGAACTGGCGCTCGCCGCTCCGGGGTCGGGGGCGTTGGACGCGACGAACGCCGACCTGATCTCCCAGATCGGCCGGCGCGCCGGCTCTCCCGATGCGATCTGGTCCGATCAGGTCACCCGGTTCGGCGTCGCGACGGCCGCCGACGTGCAGCGCGCCAAGCTCTCCGATTCCGCTGCGGTCGCCGCGGTCGGCGCACAACAGTCGGTCGCGGCGGTCGACGGCGACGAGGAGACGATCAGCCTGCTCACCTACCAGACCGCCTACCAGGCCGCAGCCCGCGTGATGACCGCGGTGGATGAGGCGCTCGACGTGCTCATCAACCGCACGGGTCTCGTCGGACGCTGAGCGAAGGAGCACCGTGATCTCTCGAGTGACGTCATCCGCGATGACGCAGACGGCCATGCGCCAGCTGCAGTCCAACCTCTCCGAGCTGGCGCGTCTGCAGGAGCAGGCGACGTCCCAGCGCGCGTTCGCCGCCCCATCCGACGATCCGGCAGCCGCGGCAGCCGCACTCGCACTGCATGCCGAGCAGCGGCGCACCGAGCAGTATGCCCGCAACATCGACGACGGCCTGGCATGGGTCACCGCCGCCGACACGGCCATCACCGCGAGCACGGCCCTGCTGGGGCGCGTCCGCGACCTCACCGCCCAGGGAGCGAACGACGGTGCGCTCGACGCCACCGCCAAGGAGGCCCTAGCCGTCGAGCTCGAGGGCATCCGCAAAGAGCTCCTCTCCCAGGCCAACACCCGGCTGCTCGGACGCTCCGTGTTCGCCGGTACCTCCGACACCGCGGCCTTCGCTGCCGATTACAGCCACAGCGGGGTGCCCGGAGCCGAGGTCACCCGACGGGTGTCGGACGCGGCATCCGTCCGCGTCGACACCGACGGCGCCGCCGTGTACGGCACCGGAGACGACTCGGTCTTCGCCCTCGTCGACAAGATCGTCGCCGACCTCCGATCCGGCACGAACGTCGGTCCCCGTCTCGGCGAGATCGACGGTCGCCGTACGGCCATGCTCGCGGTGCAGGGCTCCGTGGGCACCAGACAGGCTCAGATCGAACGCGCCAAGGAGGCGGCAGTGCAGAATTCCGTGTCCCTCGAGTCCCGCAGGACGGCGGTGGAGGACGTCGATTCGATCGAGGTGCTCGTGCGCCTGCAGGCACAGGAGCTCGTGTACCGCTCGGCGCTCGCCGTGAATGCGCGCGTCCTCCAGCCCTCGCTCATGGACTTCCTCCGATGACCGCCGCACTGACCTTCCTCGCCCCGCCGCCGGGACTCGCCCCCCACGTCGACTTCGCGCTCGCACCCGTCGACGGATCCGACGGGCTCTTCTCGATGCGCGCCGTCGACGACTCCGCCTTGCGCCTCTACCTCGTCGATCCCCGGAGCGTCCTGAGCGAGTACGCGCCGACCCTGACCGACGAGCAGGCGGAGGGGCTTGCGCTGGGATCGCCGGATGACGCGCTGATCCTCGTGGTCGCCCATCCGTCCGCTGAGGGGGTGAGCGTGAATCTCCTCGCCCCGGTGATCGTCAACCGGACGACGGGAGCCGCATCGCAGGTGATCCTCGAGGATCAGGACTACCCGCTGCGCGCCCCGCTCGGCTGACCCCGGACCTGGGCTCCCGTCGGCCGCTCTCCTCAGGCGGCGGCGGCTAATCTGGAGTCGTGATCCTTGCCGTCGATACTTCCCTGGGCACGGCTGTCGCCCTCATCGATGCCGACGGGACGCGCCGCGCCGAAGCCGGTGCCGTCGACCCGCTCGGCCATGCCGAGGTCATCGGCGACCTCCTCGTCCGTGCTCTCCACGAGGCGGGCGATGCCCAGATCACCCACGTGGTCGCGGGCATGGGACCCGGTCCCTTCACCGGGCTGCGCATCGGCATAGCCGCAGCGCGCACCTTCGCCCTCGGGCGCGGACTGCCGGTGATCCCCGTCCCCAGCCATCTCGCGGCAGCACTCACCGCTCTCGAGACCGACGCCGTGACCGCGCCGTTCGCGATCGTGACGGACGCCCGCCGCCGCGAGGTCGCGATCACCGTGTTCCACGGCCTCGACGACGACGGCATCCCGGTGACCGTCTCCGACACCGTGCTCGTGCGGGCCACAGAGGCCGACGCGTACCTCGACGGCATCCGACGTATCGATGTGGCGACGCTCTCCGGGACGGATCTGGCGCGGGTCGGCGCACGCGCGCTCGCGGCCGGTCGCACCCTCGCCGGCGACGAGCCCCTCTACATGCGTCACCCCGACGTCACGCTCCCCGGCGCCCCGAAGAAGGTGGGCACATGACGCTTCGCCACGCCACCGTCGAAGACCTCGACGCGATCATGGCGATCGAGAACCGGTCGTTCCCGTCGGACGCCTGGAGCTCGGAGACCATGGCCGCCGAGCTGGCGAGCCCGCACGGACGGTACCTGGTCGACGAGCATGAGGGGGCGGTGGTCGGGTACGGCGGGGTGCGCGCCCTGCAGGGAAGCGCCGACGCCGACGTCCAGACCATCGCGTTGCTCGCCGAGTACCGCGGCCAGGGGCGGGGCAGGACGCTGCTGCGTGCGCTGCTCGCGGCGGCCTCGGAGCGTGGTGCGCGCGAGATCTTCCTCGAGGTGAGGGCCGACAACCCCTCTGCCGAGGGGCTCTACCTGGCCGAGGGTTTCGAAGAGATCGCCCGCCGCCCGCATTACTATCAGCCCGACGACGTCGACGCGATCGTGATGCGTCGAGAACTGCCAGGTCACCCGGTGCCGGGCACCACGGCCGAGGAGGCGAAGTCATGAGCGAACCGCTGGTC
This sequence comes from Microbacterium sp. STF-2, assembly GCF_034650155.1. NCBI lineage: Bacteria > Bacillati > Actinomycetota > Actinomycetes > Micrococcales > Microbacteriaceae > Microbacterium > Microbacterium sp. STF-2. The sequence continues at coordinate 400,309 of NZ_JARKMW010000002.1, read as the reverse complement.
CTCGGCATCGAGACGAGCTGCGACGAGACGGGGATCGGCATCGTACGCGGACGTACCCTGCTCTCGAACACCATCGCCTCGAGCATGGACGAGCACGCGCGATACGGCGGCGTCGTGCCCGAGGTCGCCGCCCGAGCGCACCTCGAGGCGCTGCAGCCGGCGATCGATGCGGCACTCGCCGAGGCCGATGTGCGCCTGGACGACCTCGACGCGGTCGCCGTCACGAGCGGCCCTGGGCTCGCCGGGGCCCTGATGGTCGGCGTCGGCGCGGCGAAGGGCCTGGCGGTCTCGCTCGACAAGCCCCTGTACGCGGTGAACCATCTGGTCGGGCACATCGCCGCCGACATCCTCACCGCCGACTCCGCTCCGCTCGAATATCCGACCGTCGCGCTGCTCGTGTCCGGTGGACACACCTCGCTGCTGCATGTGCGCGACCTCACCACCGACGTCGAGCTGCTGGGGGAGACGATGGACGACGCGGCGGGAGAGGCCTTCGACAAGGTCGCCCGCCTGCTCTCGCTGCCGTATCCCGGCGGACCGGAGATCGACCGCGCAGCGGCCGACGGCGACCCGAACGCGATCCGGTTCCCCCGCGGGCTGTCCCGTGCCTCCGACCTGGCGAAGCACCGCTACGACTTCTCGTTCTCGGGGCTGAAGACCGCGGTGGCCCGTTGGGTCGAGCGCTGTGAAGCCGAGGGGGTCGACGTCCCGGTCGCCGATGTCGCTGCGAGCTTCCGGGAAGCGGTGGTGGACGTTCTGGTCACGAAGGCGCTGGCCGCCTGCGCCGACCTCGGTGTGCCGCGGCTGCTGCTCGGAGGCGGCGTGATCGCCAACCGGCGTCTGCGTGAGGTCGCTCTGGAACGGGCCGGAGCCGCGGGGGTCACGGTGCGCATTCCGCCACTGTCCCTGTGCACCGACAACGGCGCGATGATCGCGGCGCTCGCCGCCGAGCTGATCTCGTCCGGCCGCCGTCCGTCCACCCTGGACTTCGGTGCGGACTCGACGCTTCCCGTGACCGAGATCCAGATCGCGGAGGCGGTGTCGGCATGAGCGACGTTTCCGGCTCTCCCGAGGCGACACCCTCGACGACGCCGGCGGCGCGCATCGAACGTCCCAGCGGCGAGGTCGAGCATCCGGCCGGGAACGCTCGTCTGCCCGGCGCCCGCCGTGACGGCTACACCAAGATGCCGACCGGGCCTGTCGGCATCGAACCGGTCGTCGCGACCGGTCCGGACATCGATGCGCCCGATGACACGGAGTGGGAGCCGTCGACGGGATCCGTGCCGATCGACGACACCCGTCTCGCTCCCTGGGCGCTGTTGGCCGCGATCGTGGCTCTCGGGGCATCGTTCTTCGTCGGCTGGGGCATCCCCGTCGCGGTGGTCTCGGTGATCGCGGCGATCATGTCGCTGCGTCGCCCTGTCGAGAGCCGGGCGATCGCGCGGTGGGCGCTCGTGCTCGGTCTCTGCGCGACGGTCTACAGCCTGGGCTGGCTGGTCTGGGCCGGCATGCAGTTCGAGAGACTCGGCTGACCGGTGCTGGACGCGGCGGAGCTCGAGGAACTGCGCTCCCTGCAGGCGCGGGCTTATGGGCGTGAAGCGTCCCTCACCGACGCCGATGCCGTTCGACTGCGTGAGCTGGAGGAGCGCCGGGTCGCGCGTCCGATCGCGCCGCACGGCGAGGCGTCACCCGTCGATGCCGTGACCTCCTCCGCGTCGGAGGCGGCTGGACGATCCCCGGTCGATCTCCCGGACACCGGAACCGAGCGCCAGGGCACACATGCCGCCGAGGTATCGGATGCGGAGACGTCGCTTGCGGCGGGGACGGCTGCCGACGACGCAGCCTCGCACGACATCGCCCCGCGCGTCCTCCCACTGCTGCGCGTGCACTGGCGGGCGGCCGCGATCGCCGTCGCGGTGCTGCTGGTCGTCGGTGTGGGATGCGGCTGGATGCTCTTCGGCAGATCCGGCACCGCTTCGGTCGCCCTGACCGCGCAGCAGCAGGAATGGCAGAGCGCCCTGATCGCGGGTGGGCGCTACGATCAGGGATCCCTGCGCGCCCTCGCGGTGGAACAGGGCGCGGTCATCTGGGCGGCGACCAAGGACGACGGAGAGAGCACGTGCCTGCTCGTGGCGACATCCCCGTCGGCCCTGCCCACCTGCGAGCGTACCGAGACGGTCGAGAGGACGGGGCTCTTCGGCGCGGTCACGCTGGAGTCGAAGGACGAGATCAGACGCGAGCTCAATGTGCAGCTGATGTTCGCCCCCTCCGGGGAGCCCGCCGTCGCCGTCCACACGTCGGAGTACGGTCCCGGCACCACCAACGGCGTCATCTACGAGAACGCCGAGGAGGCGGAGAAGGCGAAGCGGATCGCCGGGCAGGGGTTCGAGATCAACTCGCTCTGGGTCATCGGCTACGACGGAGAGGTGCCGGTGTGGACGGGGATGGAGCTCGAGGGCTTCCAGACCTGCCTGATCTACGACGGCTCGGACGACCGCTTCCCGCGCGTCTGCGCGGATGCACTCACGATGCAGGAGCAGGGTGCCACGCTGGTGCTGAACGTGCTCGACGATGCGAGCGGCGAGCTCGTGCGCCTCGAGCTTCCGACCGCGAGCAACGGGAACTCCTCTCTGACGATCAGGCGTGAGGGGGGTGCCGGCCGTGCAGGGGGAGGCTGACGCCGACGAGCTCCGCGCGCTCCGGCGCAGGGCCTACGCCCGTGACGGTGTAGTGACGGATGACGAGCTCCGGCGGTTGCGTGAGCTCGAGGATGCTCGACGATCCGCGATGTCGACGAGCACGCCGACTCCTGCGGAGCCACTCGCGGTGAGCATCGGCCCGGAGCGTCCTCTGTCTGAGTCTGAGCCGGTGGATGCGCCTGAGCCGGTGGATGCGCCTGAGCCTGAGCCTGTGCCGGTGCCGGTGCCGGTGCCGGTGCCGGTGCCTGTGCCGGTGCCTGTGCCTGCGCCTGAGTCTGAGCCGGTGGATGCGCCACGGTCATGGGGCGCGGTTCGCCGTGCCCTTCGGCGCTATCGGTGGGGCGTGTCGGCGCTCGCCGTCCTGCTTCTGGCGCTCGGTACCGCCATCGGTGGGGCCGTTTTCGCGCCACGAGACGGAAGCATCCCGCTCACGGCAGCGCAGCAGGAACGCCGCGAGGTGCTCGCCGCGGCCGACTTCGACCCCGGCTCGATCCGCGCCGTCGCTCGGGACGAAGAGGCCCTGGCGTGGTACGCGACCAAGGACGACGGCAGCATCGTCTGCGTGATCCTCGATGCGGGCGAACAGTCGCAGTCGAACTGTCTGCCGGTCGCCGACACCGGACGCGGCCTGAGCGTGTCGTTTCCCGTGCCGCTCGCCGCGCCGGACGACGACCCGGAAGGCGACCCGCGTGGTGTGGGGGGTGTGAACGCCACGATGCTCGTCTCGACGACGGGGGAGCCGATGGTCGTGCTCCAGCACTGGTCGATGCCCTCCACCGCGCCGTCGCAGTTCGCCGGCGGCGAGCGCACGCGGGCAGAGGAACTGGTGGATGAGGGGTTCGCGTTCACGATCGAGATCGTGGGCTACTTCCGCACGGCCCCGGTGTGGGTCGGCGACCGTCTCTCTCACGAGGGCGAGATCGAGAAGTGCCTCGTCGTCGACGCCGTCGATCTGACGGCGTGCGCATCTCTCGACGCGGCAGCGGAATCCGGGATCGAAGCGCGGATCGATGACGTCGACGGGGCTTCCGGCGGGGTCGTCGGCTCCTCGGTGCTCGAGGCGCGGTTCACGAGGTGGCAGACGCCCTATCTGACCATCACCGACGCGCCGGTGACCGGCGCGGAGCCGGGGGATACCGTCCGGGTCGACGCGCCTCCCGGTGACCCCATCGTGGTCGAGCCGCCGGGTCGCGACGCGGAGCGTTGAGCGGGGGTCAGTTCGCTGCGGGCACCCGGTCGGCGAGGATCGCGCGGCGCTGATCGCCGATGCGGGCCAGGATGAGTGTCGCCTCCTGGTCCCCACGCAGCGTGAGCTTCTTGCGGAACGCGGCGGGATCGACGTCGACTCCGCGCTTCTTGATCTCCAGGCGCCCGATGCCCTGCGCCTGCAGGGCGGCGTTGATCGCCTTGGGATGGGCCGGGAGGGTCTCGCGCACCCGGAAGGACTGCACGAAAGGACTCGTCAACGCCGCGTCGGAGGTCAGATAGGCGATGTGCTCGTCGAGCATCCCCGCCTCCAGGCTCCGGGCGACCTCGCCGATCAGCCGCGCACGGATCACGGCGCCGTCCGGTTCGTGCACGAATGCGCCGAGCTCGCGCACGGGTTCATCGGGGGCGTCCGCCGGCGCCGTCAGCTCGTGCGAGCGCTCGTCGCGGATCACGAGGGCCGCACGCCGCACCCCTTCCCGGGCGAGCGCGCCGCTCCAGACGACCAGTTCGACCACGCTGCCGTCGGCGCTGACCCACTGCGCCTCGGCGTCGACCGGCAGGGCGTCGCGGTCGTGTGCCGGTCCGAGCTTGATACCGGTCGGATGGTGAGCCGCCACCTCGAATGCCCAGTCCAGCGAGGGGGAGTAGTCGTCGGCCGAGACGCGTCGGGTCTCGCTGTGACCCGAAGTGCGTCTGGCCGGGTCCATCCAGACCGCGCTCCCCGGGTCCAGCGACGAGAAGGCGTCTTCGGCCGTGCGATGGTCGACGACCGCGCTGTCGCCGAACGGGGCCAGGTTGTAGGCGGCGATCGCCGAGGTCACGTCGTCGGCATCGACGGCGCGCACATCGAGTCCGGCGCCGGCGAAGGCCAGGGCGTCACCGCCGATTCCGCAGCCGAGGTCGGCGACACGGGTGAAACCGGCGTGACGGATCCGCTGCGCATGCCGGGCTGCGACGCCCAGCCTCGTCGCCTGCTCCAGCCCCGCGCGGGTGAACAGCATGCGTGCGGCGAAGGGCCCGAACTTCGCGGTGGCCCTGGAGCGCAGGCGGGCCTGGCCGACGACGGCGGAGACCAGCTCGGGGGAGTGGCCGCCCGCGCGCAGCCGCGAGACGGTGCGGGCGACATCGGCGGTCGATTCGATGGGCCCGACCGCGTCGAGCAGTTCGAGACCGGCGGGGGTCAGCAGGGCGCGCAGCTCGGACATCTCCACCCGCTCAGCCTAATTGCCCGTGCGAGTCGTCGAACTGCGGCGCGCACTGGCACTCGCATTGCGTGAGTGCCAGCCGAGCGCCTAGACTGGATTAGCACTCTCGGGTTGAGAGTGCGAACAAGTCTTTCGTGTCAGCGTCAAGAAAGAAGAGGTAGACCGTGTCGGTTTCCATCAAGCCGCTCGAGGACCGCATCGTCATCAAGCAGGTCGAGGCCGAGCAGACCACCGCGAGTGGCCTGGTCATCCCCGACACCGCCAAGGAGAAGCCCCAGGAGGGCGAGGTCGTGGCGGTCGGCCCCGGCCGCATCGACGACAACGGCAACCGTGTTCCGCTCGACGTCGCCGTCGGCGACCGCGTGCTCTACAGCAAGTACGGCGGCACCGAGGTGAAGTTCGGCGCAGACGAGTTCCTCGTCCTGTCGGCCCGCGACGTCCTGGCGGTCGTCGTCCGCTGATCTGCGGAACCTGATTCCCGTCTCTCCTGAGGGGCGGGCAAGGCCATCGAAGGGGCCCGGATGCGTATCGCATCCGGGCCCCTTCTGCATCCGCCAGCGAGCGTCCGATTCCTGCCGAACTGCGATCGACGGGCCGGCGGCGCCGTTCGCGACGCCGCCGCGGGCATAGGGTTGTGCGGTGCCACCACAGACCACACGCGCCACGCAGACCGCCGGCGTCGCCTACGCCGGTGGGGCCTACCTCCTCTGGGGCGTGCTTCCCCTCTACTTCCTCCTCCTGGTTCCGACGGGGCCGTGGGAGGTCGTCGCCTGGCGCGTCCTGCTGTCGTTCGTCTTCTGCCTCCTGCTGCTCACGGTCATGCGCGGCTGGGCGGCGTTCGGCGTCATCATCCGGCAACCCCGGCTGCTGGGCTGGACGGCGCTCGCGGGGCTGCTGATCTACGTCAACTGGCAGGTGTTCCTGATCGGAACCCTCAGCGGCAACGTCGTCGAGACGAGTCTGGGCTACTTCATCAACCCGATCACGACCGTCCTGCTCGGCGTCTTCGTGCTGAAGGAGCGCATCCGCCGATTGCAGTGGGCGGCGATCGGCATCGCCGCGATCGCCGTCATCGTGATCGTCGTCGCCTACGGGGAGTTCCCGTGGATCGCGCTGTCACTCACCGCGTCCTTCGGGGTCTACGGACTCATCAAGAAGAAGATCGGCCCTGCCGTCGATGCGGTCAGCGGTCTGACACTGGAGTCGTTCTGGCTGATCCCCATCGCGGTGGTGCAGCTGATCGTCGTCGCACAGACCACGGGGATCACGATGGGGACGAACGGTTGGGCGCACGCGCTGCTGCTGGCCTTCGCCGGTGTCGCCACGGCCGTCCCGCTGCTGCTCTTCGCCGCGGGGACCCGACGCATCAACCTCACCGTGATCGGCATGATCCAGTTCATCACCCCCGTGATGCAGTTCCTCATCGGCGTCCTGGTGCTGCATGAGCCGATGCCGGCCGAACGCTGGGCGGGCTTCATCATCGTGTGGATCGCGATCGGCGTCTTCATCGTCGACCTGCTGCTCGCCGCGCGTCGGGGGCGCAGGATTCCCCGGGCCGAACCCGCCTGATCCCCGGATTCATCCGCAGAGGGACCGGGTGTCGGATCGTTAACGCACCGAGATACTTGCGACCCCTGTGCGCGGGACTCACGCCCTAGTGTTAGAGCACCCGATTGTGGCCACAATCCACGTTCAGTTACGCAAGGGAGCATCATGAACGCATTGAAGGGCTCGCGCACAGCGAAGGTCTTCGCCGGGATCGCACTGATCAGTGCATCCGCCATCGTCATCGCCGGCTGCAGCAGCACTCCGAGCTCGGAGAGCGGCGGCAGCGACAAGCCCGCCGCCGATCTGACGCTCAAGCTCGGTTCGCTGCTTCCGCAGACGGGTTCGCTGGCGTTCCTCGGCCCGCCCATGGAGTCCGGTGTCGGGCTCGCCGTCCAGGAGGTCAACGACGCCGCCGCCGGCGTCACGATCGACCTGACGGCCGAAGACGAGGGCGATACCGACACCAAGGCCTACGAGACGTCGATCACCAAGCTGCAGGGCGCGGGCGTCTCCGCCATCGTCGGCGCCGCGGCGTCGGGCGTCTCCAAGCTCATCCTCGACGGCAACGTGAGCGCAGGCATCCTGCAGATCTCGGCGTCGAACACGTCGCCCGACTTCACCACGTGGGATGACAACGGCCTGTACTTCCGCACCGCCCCCAGTGACCTGCTGCAGGGCGAGGTGCTCGGCAACCTGATCGCCGAGGACGGCGCGAAGACGCTCGGCATCATCTACCAGAACGACGCGTACGGCACCGGCCTCAACGACGCCATCACGAAGACGTTCGAGAGCACCGGCGGCGAGGTCGTCGAGTCGGTCTCGTTCAACGTGGGCGACGCGCAGTTCGACGCGCAGGTCGAGTCGATCAAGGCGCAGAACCCCGACGCGGTCGCGATCGTGTCGTTCGACCAGTTCAAAACCATCGCACCGCTGCTGGTGAACGCCGGCATCTCGGCCGACAAGTTCTACATGGTCGACGGCAACCTGTCCGACTACGGCACGGAGATCCCGGTCTCGCTCGAGGGCGCGCAGGGAACCAAGGCCGGTCCTGCGCTCGCGGACGACTTCACCTCGCGTCTGCAGGACTACTGGACCGGCGAGGGCAACCCCGAGGTCAAGGACTTCACCTACGCGGCTGAGGCGTACGACGCCGTCATCCTCGTGGCTCTGGCGTCGCTGGCGGCGGGCTCCACCGAGGGCGCGGACATCGCGGCCAAGATGCAGGAGGTCTCGGGCGGTTCCGGCGACGGCAAGAAGTGCACCAGTTTCGCCGAGTGCGCCAAGATCATCAACGACGGCGGCACGGCCGACTACGACGGCTACTCCGGCGACATCACCTTCGATGAGGCCGGCGACCCGCAGGGCGCATCGATCGGCATCTACAAGTACGGTGCCGACAACATGATCACCCGCACCAACTGATCAGACGATCACATGACGAAGGCCCCGGATCCGATCCGGGGCCTTTGTCGTGTGATGTCCTGTCGTGGTGTCGCCGCGTCGGCGTCGGCGGTTCAGGCCGCGTCGGTGCCGAGCGTTCCGAGGTAGAGACCGATCACCTTCGGGTCGTTCAGCAGATCCCGCCCGGTGCCCTCGTGGGCATCCTTGCCCTGGTCGAGCACATACCCGCGGTCGCAGATTTGCAGGCAGCGTCGGGCGTTCTGCTCCACCATGATCGTCGTGACGCCGGCCTTGTTGATGTCGGACACCCGGATGAACGCGTCATCCTGACGCACGGGGGAGAGGCCGGCCGACGGCTCGTCGAGCAGCAGCACCGACGGATCCATCATCAGCGCGCGCGACATCGCGACCATCTGCCGCTCGCCGCCGGAGAGGGAGCCTGCGCGCTGCTTGAGCCGCTTTCCCAGTTCGGCGAAGATGCCGGTCACGAACTCGAGCCGCTCCGTGTAGATCTTGGGGTTCTGGTAGAGCCCCATCTGCAGGTTCTCCTCGATCGAGAGAGAGGGGAAGACGTTGTTCGTCTGCGGCACGAAGGCGACCCCGCGCCGGACGAGCTTGTCGGCCTTCAGGCCCACGATGCTCTCGCCCTTCACCGTGATGTCGCCGCTGCGCACGTTCACCAGACCGAAGATGGCCTTCAGCAGGGTCGACTTGCCGGCGCCGTTCGGGCCGATGATCCCGATCAGTTCCCCCTGGCGGGCGATGAGGTTCGCACCGTTGAGGATGTTCACTCCGGGGAGGTACCCGGCATGGACATCGGTCAGCTCGACGACGACGTCGTCCTGCGGTATGGCCTGCGGTGCGTTCGTCGGCGTCTCCGCGCTCATGCGCTGCCCTTTCCCTCTGTCCCGGAGACCGGGTCGCTCGCTTCGAGCTCGGCCTCCGCTTCTGCTTCGATCTTCTCGCGGAGTCTGATCGCCGCGGCGTCCTCGAGCACGGGGATGCGCCCGGTGACCGCTCCCAGGTCGAGGTCCTGATGCGCACCGAGGTAGGCATCGACGACCGCCGGGTTCTCCATGACCTCGTCGGGAGGCCCCTCCGCGACGACGCGGCCCTCGGCCATCACGATCACCCAGTCCGCGATGTGGCGGACCATGTGCATGTCGTGCTCGACGAAGAGCACGGTCATCCCCTGCTCCTTCAAGTCGAGGATGTGGTCGAGGAGCGACTGTGTGAGGGCGGGATTGACGCCGGCCATCGGCTCGTCGAGCATCACCAGCGTCGGATCGCTCATCAGCGCTCTGGCCATCTCGAGGAGCTTGCGCTGACCTCCCGAGAGCGATGCGGCGAAGTCCTTCTCCTTGGCGTCGAGCTTGAAGCGTGTCAGCAGTTCCCGCGCCTTGCCCTCGATCTCGGTGTCCTGTGCGCGCCAGAGGAAGGGGAACAGGCTCGACCAGAAGCCCTCGCCGCGCTGATGCGGAGCGCCGAGCTTCATGTTCTCGAGGACGGTCAGCAGCGAGAGCGACTTTGTCAGCTGGAACGTGCGCACCTGCCCCATCCTGGCCACCTTGAACGACGGCACCCCGGAGAGGCTGGTGCCGTCGAACGACCAGGTGCCGCTGTTGGGCTTGTCGAATCCGCAGAGCAGGTTGAAGAGCGTCGTCTTGCCCGCGCCGTTCGGGCCGATCAGAGCGGTGATCGCGCCACGGGGCACTTCGAGGTGATCGACGTCGACGGCGGTCAGGCCACCGAAACGACGCTGGACCGCGTCGACGACGAGGATCGGATCCACCTTGGCGACGCCGGGCTTGACCTCTCCCTTGGTCAGGCCGGTCGTCTTCGGGCGGCGGATGCTCCCCGTGGACGGCGCAGCCGTCGCGGCGTCATCGCCGGGGCCGGGGACCTGTTCGGGGGTCAGTTCATTTGACAAAGGTCATCTCCCTCTTGTCGCCGAGGATGCCCTGGGGGCGGAAGATCACGAGCAGCATGAGCGCGATGCCGACGAAGACGAACACCAGCGTCGATGCCTGGCTGTCGGACATCGGCAGCAGCCCTGCTTTCGCCATCGAGGGGAGCAGGTTGGCCATGAAGGCGAACACCACCCAGAACAGCACCGCACCCAGCGTGGGCCCGAACACCGTGGCCGCGCCGCCGAGAAGGAGGATGGTCCACAGGAAGAACGTCAGCGACGTCGAGTAGCTGCCGGGGACGACCGCGGAGGGGAGCACGAAGATGATCCCGCCCGCGGCGCCGATCACACCACCCACCACGAGCGCCTGCATCTTGTAGGCGAAGACGTTCTTGCCTAGCGAGCGCACCGCGTCCTCGTCCTCGCGGATGCCCTTGAGCACACGACCCCACGGGCTGCGCATCAGCGCCCACACCAGGAGGATGGCGACCGCCAGGACGATCACGCCGAAGACGCGGTTCCAGAGATCGTTCGCGCTGTACATCCAGGGGCCGAACCCGTAGGTGCCCGTGGGGATGGGGTTCGCATCGCGGAATCCGCCGTTGTACTGCGCGAGGCCGTCGGCGCTGTTGGTCCATTCGTCGAACAGCTGCGTCGTGAACAGGAGGCGGACGATCTCACCCGCCGCGATCGTCGCGATCGCGAGATAGTCGGCACGCAGGCGCAGCGTCGGGATGCCCAGGAGGACGGCGAAGAACGCGCCGCCGAGCAGACCGATGAGCATGCCGATCCACCAGGGCAGGCCGAAGCTCAGCACCGAGATGGCGTAGCCGTAGCCGCCGATGGCCATGAAGGCGGCCATGCCGAAGTTGAGCAGACCCGCGTATCCGAAGTGCACGGCGAGGCCGGTCGCCGCGAGGGCGTAGGCGATCGTGACCGGGCTGAACAGGTAGACGGCCGTGTTCGAGAAGATGCTTCCGAAGTCCATGGTGATCAGCCCAGCCTTTCCCTGCGTCCGAGCAGACCCTGCGGTCTCACGAGGAGGATGACGATGAGCACCACGAGGGCGCTCGCATACTTCAGGTCCGACGGGATCCAGAGGGTCGAGACCTCGACCGCGATGCCGACGATGAGGGAGCCGACGAGGGCGCCGAACGCCGTGCCGAGACCGCCCAGCGTGATGGCGGCGAAGATCAGCAGCAGCATCTGCATGCCCATGTCCCACTTCACACCCGGGCGGAAGTAGGCCCAGAGGATGCCGGAGATCGCGGCCAGTGTTCCGGAGAGGATCCAGACATAGCGGATGACCCTGTCGACGTCGATGCCCGAGGCAGCGGCGAGCTGGGGGTTGTCGGAGATCGCTCGCGTCGCCTTGCCGATCCGCGTGCGTGTCAGGAAGAACGCCACCGCCAGGATCACGACGATGCTCACGCCCATCGCGATCATGTCGATGTACGACAGCGAGATCGGACCGAACTGGATCGGCGTGGGGCTGGCACCGGGGAGCTGGTACGTGCCTCCGCCGATGATGAACTGGAATGCGTAGCGCAGGGCCAGGGAGAGTCCGATGCTGACGATCATGAGCTGGACGACACCGAGCCCACGTCGCCGCAGCGGACGCCAGATCCCCGCATCCAGCGCCCAGCCGAACAGGCCGCCGCCGATGACGGCCGCGGCGATGCCGAGCCAGAGCGGGAGATGCCAGAACGTGGTCGTTACCAGGGCGACGAGACCGCCCCACGTCACCATCTCCGCGTGCGCGAAGTTCGACAACCGGGTGGTGCCGTAGATGAGCGCGGCACCCATCGAGGCGAGTGCGAGCAGGAGACCGAAGTTCAGTCCGCCGACCAGTCGCGAGAGCAGCTGGTCGATGAAGGAGACCGTGACCCGCTGGCCCTCGCCGAGGAACAGATTCATGATCTTGGTCCCGGTGAGACCGAACTCGACCTCGAAGGAGGCTGTCGTCCCCGCGATCGGCTGCGTTCCCTCCGGCAACTGGGTCGCGTCGACGATCACGCCCTCGGGCAGGGTCGACTCATCGACCGTCAGGGTGTACTTCTCCTTCTCGGGCACGTAGAGACGCCATTTGCCTTCGGCGTCGGTCTCGGTCTCACCCTTGAAGCCCTTGCCTTCGATGGACATGACGACGCCTTCGACAGGTTGATCGTCGAAGGTGACGACACCGGCGAAGTAGAACTCCGTGACCTCCTGCCCGTCGTCCGTCGTCTCGGCCGAAGCCGATGAGGGGGGTAGGAACACGAACGCGGTGAGCGCCATGAGGATAGCGAGCAGCGCGACCACCCAGGGGCGCTTTCGCTGCACGGCGATTGTTGTGGGTCCCACGCAACCTCCACTTTGAGTGCTGTGTCTCCGCGGTGTCGGGTCGACCGCGGGGATGGACGACGCACTTGAGCGTAATGCGCGATCGGCGATTCGCCTACGGTCCCTGCCAACAGTCCGGTAACGACGGGGCTCTGGGAATGTTCTCGGGCGTGTCTCGCTTAGAATCTTCATACGGGCCGCGGCCCCGCACCGGCCGACGTCGACCACCCCCTCGCACTCGGACATGCGCGACTCGCGCAGAAGGAGAATCCATGGAACAGCACGATCCCTTCGGCTTCGTCGGACTGACGTACGATGACGTGCTGCTGCTCCCCGGGCACACCGACGTGATCCCCAGCGAGGCCGACACCTCGTCGCGGATCACGCGCCGCATCTCGGTCGCCACCCCGCTGCTGTCGAGCGCGATGGACACGGTCACCGAATCCCGCATGGCGATCGCCATGGCCCGTGAGGGCGGCATCGGCATCCTGCACCGCAACCTCTCCATCGCCGACCAGGCCGCGCACGTCGACCGCGTCAAGCGCAGCGAGTCGGGCATGATCACCGACCCCATCACGACGACGCAGGATGCGACCGTCGAAGAAGTCGACAACCTCTGCGCGAAGTACCGCATCTCCGGTCTTCCGGTGGTCGACGACGAAGGAAAGTTGGTCGGCATCATCACGAACCGCGACATGCGGTTCGTCTCGGGCTTCGAGCGTCAGACCACCTTCGTCAAGGACGTCATGACGCGGGAGAACCTCGTGACCGCTCCCGTCGGCGTCGCCGCGGGCGAGGTCATCGCGCTGTTCGCCAAGCACCGTGTCGAGAAGCTGCCGCTCATCGACGGCGACGGCAAGCTCGCCGGCCTCATCACGATCAAGGACTTCGACAAGAGCGAGAAGTACCCGCTCGCCACCAAGGACGACCAGGGCCGCCTGCGCGTCGGTGCCGCCATCGGCTTCTTCGGCGATGCCTGGGAGCGTGCGGAGGCGCTGCGCGACGCCGGTGTCGACGTGCTCGTTGTCGACACCGCCAACGGGCAGTCGCAGGGCGTCATCGACCTCGTCCGCCGTCTCAAGGCCGACACCTCGTTCGAGCACATCGACATCATCGGCGGCAACGTCGCGACCCGCGAGGGCGCCCAAGCGCTGGTCGACGCGGGCGTCGACGCCGTCAAGGTCGGTGTCGGTCCCGGGTCCATCTGCACCACGCGCGTCGTCGCCGGTGTGGGCGTCCCGCAGGTCACCGCGGTCTACGAGGCGTCGCTCGCCGCGCGTCCCGCGGGGGTTCCGGTGATCGCCGACGGCGGGCTGCAGTACTCGGGTGACATCGCCAAGGCCCTGGTCGCCGGTGCCGACGCCGTGATGCTCGGCTCGCTCCTGGCCGGAACCGACGAGTCCCCGGGCGAGATCGTCTTCCAGTCCGGCAAGCAGTTCAAGCAGTACCGCGGAATGGGCTCGCTGGGCGCCATGCAGACCCGGGGCAAGCAGACCTCGTACTCCAAGGACCGCTACTTCCAGGCCGACGTCCCCAGCGACGACAAGCTGATCCCCGAGGGCATCGAGGGGCAGGTGCCGTACCGCGGTCCGCTCTCCGCCGTGGCCTATCAGCTGGTCGGCGGACTGCGTCAGTCGATGTTCTACGTCGGCGCGCGCACCATCGAAGAGCTCAAGACGCGTGGCAAGTTCGTGCGCATCACCTCGGCGGGGCTCAAGGAGTCGCACCCGCACGACGTGCAGATCGTGGTCGAGGCGCCGAACTACAAGAAGTAGCCGCCACAGACGACGAGAGGGACCGGATGCGTGTCGCATCCGGTCCCTCTCGTCTTCTCGTCGGGGGTGGCTCAGCCGCACCGGTAGGTGACGCCGTCGACCTCCCATACGCCGGTGCCCAGCTCGGCACACATGCCGATGAGGCCGGCGATGACCGTCGCGAACAGGATGATCCCGATGATGCCGGCGATGGTCAGGATCGCGCCGATGATGATGCCGGCGATCGCGAGTCCCTTCGGCTGCCCCGCCTTGCCGAGCTTCACGACGGCGACGATGCTCAGGATGAGGCCGATCGGTGCAGCCACGAACGCGAGGACGAGGCCGACGATGGACAGCACGCGTCCAGGAGGGGTCGGTTCCGGCTGCGGATACGCGGGTGCTGCGGGAGCCGGGTATCCGGAGGCGGGTGCCGCGCCCGGAGCGGTATCCCAGGTCGGTGCCGAGGCGGGCGGAGGCGGAGTGGGGGCGGCTGCCGGCGGCGGCACCGGGTTCGAGGAGTCGGGCGCTGGCGGTTCGGGGAACGGGGGGTTGGTCATGTGCTTTCCTGTCGACGAGGCGGGAGGGAACGCACGGGCGGTCCCGGTTGCCCCCGAGCGTAGCGACCGCCCCACGACCGCACCATCCCCTCCGCGCCGTGGACCTCCGGTCGGCCTCTTCCGTCTGCGTGCGGGGCGGCGTAGCGTTCCGGTATGTGTCGGAACATCGTCCCGTTGAACAACCTCGAACCCGCAGCGACCGATGAGGAATGCCACGACGCCGCCCTGCAGTTCGTGCGCAAGATCGCCGGGACCACGACCCCGTCGAGAGCCAACCAGCCGGCGTTCGACAGCGCCGTCGGTGAGATCGCCGTGGTCGTCAGCCGGCTCCTGAGCGAGCTCGTCACCACGGCGCCGCCGAAGAATCGCGAAGACGAAGCGGCGAAGAGGCGGGCCCGATCCGCTGAGCGGTACGAGGCGATCCGGGTCTTCCAGGAGGAGAAGCGCGCGGCCCGCGCCGGAGCGTAGGAGAGGCGCCGTCGCCAGGACGGTGCCGTATGCCAGAATCGACATACCCCGCTCGACTTTCCCTGCGGACCCGGTGTCGAAGGGCATCGAGATCGCGTGACCGACCCCCATCGGTCAGGGAACCTCCCCAAGGAGAGCTGTACATGGAGGAATCCCCTCGCGTTCTCGTCGTCGATGACGATCCGGACGTCGCCCTGCTCGTGAAGACCGTGCTCGAGCGGCGAGCCGGCTGCATCGTCGACGTCGCCGAAGACGGCCGTTCGGCTGTGGAGCGCGTCGCCGAAGTGCGTCCGGACGTCGTCGTCACCGACATCGAGATGCCGGGACTCAACGGGCTCGAACTGCTCGCCGAGTTGCGGAAGACGGTTCCCTCGGTTCCGGTCGTGGTGATGACCGCCCACGTCTCGGTGGAGTACGCCGTCTCTGCTCTGCGGGCGCAGGCGGATGAGTTCCTCACCAAGCCGCTCGACAACGGCAAGCTCGTGGAGGCGGTCACCCGTCTCGTCGAAGAGGGGCGGCGACGCCGTGAAGAGGCGCGCAAGCCCGAGCGGGTGCTCGCGATCGGTGCGCACCCCGACGACGTCGAGATCGGCGTCGGCGGGCTGCTCGCGGCGCACGCCGCGGCTCACGATGAGATCACCATCCTCACGCTCTCCCGCGGGGCCAGAGGGGGCGACGCCGACAGCCGTCAGAACGAATCCCTGGCCGCGGCCGACATGTTGGGCGCCCGTCTGTTCCTGAAGGACCTCGTCGACACGGAGATCTCCGGAGGCGGCTCCACGGTGCGGATCATCGAAGAGGTCGTGCAGGAGATCCAGCCGACGATCGTCTACACGCATTCGAGTCACGACCGCCATCAGGATCACCGCGCCGTGAGCGAGGCCACCATCGTCGCGACGCGGCGCGTGGGCACCGTTGCCTGCTACCAGAGCCCGTCCTCCACGATCGACTTCCGTCCCACGAGGTTCGTGCGCATCGACCACTACCTCGACGAGAAGCTGCGGCTGCTGGAGCGCTTCGGATCGCAGACCGCGAGCCGCGACTACCTGGCGCCCGAGTTCGTCACCGCAACGGCCCGGTACTGGTCGAGGTTCGGCGGAGGCACCGCGGTCGAACCTCTCGAAGTGGTCCGCGAGACCGCCGAGTTCATCGGCGCCCACGAACTCACGCGACGGGAGAGCTGATGACCAAGCGGGTGCTGGTGACCGGTGCCGGGGGACCGGCAGGAGTGGCGGTGATCCGGTCGCTGCTGCGCCGATCCGATCTGACCGTGTTCGCCGCCGACATGGACGGCTGGGCGAGCGGCATCTACCTGGTTCCACCGGCGCAGCGGCGTCTGGTGCCGCCGGGAAGGGACGCCGACTTCATACCGGCGATCGCCCGCCTGGTCGCGGAAGACGGCCTCGACCTGGTGATCTCGACCGTCGACGTCGAGCTCATCGCGCTCGCCGAGCGTCGGGAGGAGCTGGCCCCCGCTGTCCTGGCCGCTCCGTCGGCGGACACCCTGAACACCGCGCTCGACAAGCTCGCGCTCGCCGAGCGCTGCGCGCCGACCGGACACACCCCGCGCACGGTTCTCGCCGGACGTGACGCCGAGGCCGTCGACTGGGAGTTCCCGGTCTTCGCCAAACCGCGTCAAGGCGCGGGAAGCCGTGGCGTGCGGCTCGTCCCCGATCGCGCGGCTCTCGAGGCGCTGCCGACGGACGAGGGACTCATCGTGCAGGACTTCCTCCCGGGGGAGGAGTACTCGGTCGACGTCATCGCGGATGCCGCCGGCAACGTCGTCGCGGCCGTGCCCCGCACCCGTGCCCGGGTCGATTCCGGCGTGGCGATCGCCGGGCGCACCGTCCGCGACCCGGAGCTCGAGGAGACGGCGGCATCGATCGCGCGCGCGATCGGACTGGTCGGCGTCGCGAACGTGCAGCTGCGGCGCGATCGCACCGGTCGTGCCGTGCTGCTCGAGGTCAATCCGCGCTTTCCCGGGGCCCTGCCGCTGACGATAGCCGCGGGCGTCGACATCCCGTCGCTCGTGGCCGACCTGTTCCTGGGGCGCGAGCTGCCGGTGCGGATACCGTTCCGTGAGGTCGCTTCCGTGCGCTTCCTGGAGGACGTGATCGTCGAGATCGAAGACGTGCTGGTCTCCGCCCATGCAGGGCATCAGGAGGAGCTGTGAGCCACGCTCTGCTTCGCGGCGATCACCACGTCCACTCGACGTTCTCGGACGATGCCGTATCGACGCTCGCCCAGAACGTCGAGGCGGCAGCGGCCGCGGGACTCAACACCCTGCGTCTGGTCGATCACGTGCGACAGGGCACCACCTGGGTGCCGGAGTACCTCGCTGCGGTGCGGGCCCTCCGGGTGCCGGATGGTCTCGCGGTGCTCACGGGAGTGGAGGCGAAGATCCTCGACGCCGCGGGAACGCTGGACATCCCGACGCTCCCGGACGGGATCGACCGCATCCTCATCGCCGATCATCAGTTCCCCGGTGCGGCCGGTCCTCTCGGGCCCTCGGCGGTCCGGGAGCGGATCGCCGCCGGCTGGGCGACCGACGATGTGCTCGATCAGCTCGTCGAGGCGCTCGTCGCCACGATGCGCCGGTACCCGGGGAACCAGCTCGCGCACTGCTTCTCGATCCTGCCGAAGATCGGCCTGTCTGAAGACGATCTCGGCCCGGAGCGGACGGAAGCCTGGGCCCGAGCCGCCGCCGAGACCGACACCCTCGTCGAGGTCAACGAGAAGTGGGGGTGCCCCGACGTCCCGGCACTGACCGCCCTGCGTCGCGTCGGCGGTGAGATCGTCGCCTCCACCGACAGTCATGACGCCTCGGAGGTCGGCCGATACTCCCGGGTGATCGCGTTGCTCGACGCGATGGAGGTGTCGTGATGACGGATCTCTCGGTGCTGGAGGCCGTGCTGGTCATCGTCCTCCTGCTCTGCGTGCTGGTGGGAACGCTGCCCGTGATCAATACCGGGCTGCAGTTCCTCGTGCTGCCGCTGCACGCGTTCCGCAATCACTACGGCAAGGCGGCGCCGTACCACCCGCACGTCGCCGTCATCATCCCGGCCTGGAACGAAGGCGCGGTGATCGGTCCGGCCATCGAACGACTGCTGCAGCTGGAGTATCCCGCCGAACGCCTCCGGGTCTTCGTCGTCGACGATGCGTCCACGGACGACACCCCGGCGATCGTCGGCGCGAAGGCGCAGGCCCATCCGGGTCGCGTCGTGCACCTGCGTCGCGAGAAGGGTGGCGAGGGCAAGGCGCACACGCTCAACCACGGTCTCGATGTGGTCCTCGCCGACTCGTGGACCGAAGCGGTGCTCATCATGGATGCGGACGTGATCTTCGCGCGCGACTCGCTGCGCAAGCTCACCAGGCACCTCGCCGACGAGAAGGTCGGCGCGGTGACGGCGTACATCGCTGAGGGCAGCCGCGACCGCAACTACCTCACCCGGTTCATCGCGATCGAGTACGTGATCGGCCAGCTCTCCGCCCGCCGGGTGCAGAACGTGGGCGGTGCGATCGCCTGCCTCGCCGGTGGCGCGCAGCTGCATTCGCGGGCGAACCTCGAGGCCATCGGGGGACGCATCCCGACGGGCACGCTCGCCGAAGACACCATGACGACCTTCGAGGGTCAGCTCAAGGGACGTCGGATGGTCTTCGAGCCGCACGCGGTCGTGCTGGCCGAGGAGCCGCGCACGATCGACAGCCTGTGGAAGCAGCGGTTGCGCTGGGCGCGGGGCAACGTGCAGCTGACCTCGATCTACCGCAAGCTCTGGTTCCGCCCGAGCCGCGAACACAACCTGGGCAGCTTCGGTTTCGGGCTGGCCTGGTTCACGATCCTGCTGCTGCCCGCCTTCATGCTGCTCGCGGCTGCGGGGATGCTCGCACTGCTCGTCCTGCACAGCGACATCGCCGAGTTCGTCTTCCGCTTCATGTGGATCTCCGCGGCCTGCATCTACCTCTTCTCGATGCTCTACTCCGTGCAGCTCGACCCGCGGACCGGCAGACATTCCTGGCGCGAGGCGATCATGTTCCCGGGGCTCGGTGCCCTGATCCTGATGGCGATCGCCCTCTTCCCCTGGGCGTTCGAATCGCTCCTGACCGCCGTCGGGCTGGGGCTGACGGATCAATCCCGCTTCGTCTGGGCCGTGATCTTCTACCTGTGGGGCCCGATCTCGATGCTCGGCATCTGGCTGGCGCGCGCGGTGGAGCCTCTTCCCGGTGGACGGTTCTTCGCCGGTCTGCTGCTGTACATCTGCGGCTACGGGTCGCTGCTGTGTGCGATCACCGTGGACTCCTACATCAAAGAATGGCGTCGAGCCGACGCCTCCTGGATCAAGACCGAGAAGATCGGACGTGTCGACTCATGACCGCAACCCCGTCGCACGATGCCGAAGTCGAGGAGATCGCCGCGGACGCCCGACGAGAGCGGCGACTGATCCCTCAAGCCCTGCTCGCCCTGGTCGTCGTCGTCATCATCGTCGTCGTGCGAGAGCTGTTCCTTCGATGACCGGGAGGCCGCTGGCCCTCGTCGTCGAGGACGCTCCCGACCAGGCCGCCCTGCTGCGTCGATACCTCGATCGTGAGGGCTTCGACGTGTTCATCGCCGGTGACGCGGAATCGGCGATCGCGGCGTTCTCCGAGATCGATCCCGTGCTGGCGGTGCTCGACCTCATCCTCCCCGGCATCTCGGGACAGGAGTGCGCGCGACTGGTCCGGGAGCGGTTCCCCGAGTGCTTCCTCGTGATCAGCTCGGTGCTCGACGCCGCCGACTATCCGCCGGCCGATGCCGCCCTGCCGAAGCCGATCACCGGCTCCGACCTGCATGCCATCGTGGGGACGGTGCGGCGATGAGGGCGACTCCGCTCGACCGGGCGGAGAACCGCTGGTATCAGGTCTTCGACAACCCGAGCCCGCTGCTCAAGCAGGCACCGACGGTCATCGCGACCGTCATCGCGGCGATCTTGACCTGGTGGGTCCCCGACCTGCCGATCACGCACGTCGCACCGGCCGTGGCGGGAATCGCGGTGGTCCTCGCGGCGACCGCGTTCGCCGCCGTGCTCACCGCGCGCGGCACGATCGACGGGTGGGCCGTCCTCCTCATCCCCATCGTCGACATCGCCGGGCTCGGCCTCTTCCGCACCGGCACCGGCGGCGCCACCTCGCTCTTCTCCTCGCTCGTGCTCCTCCCCGTGGTCTGGCTGGCCGCGGCGCCCGGAATCCGCTGGGTGTTCGTGGTCGGCGGGCTGACCTCGATCGCCCTGCTCATGCCGTACTTCACCGACCCGCCCGAGACCTCGGTCGAATGGCTGCGCGGCGTGGTCGGACCGCTCGTGTTCTCGGCGGTGGCGGCGGTCATCAACCAGCTCTCGAGACAGCAGCGCATGCGCGTGGAGCAGGCGGAGGAGCTCGTCGCCGAACGCACCAGGGCGCTGTCGGAGAACGTCGCGATGATCGTGCAGCTGCGCGACAAGGAGCGTCAGTACCGTGAGTTGCTCGACTCGTTCGAGAGCCTCTGGTCGTCCATCACGGCACAGGCGGTGATTGCCACGGATCGGCGCGGCATCGTGACGGCGTGGAACCCCGGCGCGGTGCGGCTTCTCGGGCTGCCGGTCGACGAGGCGCTCCGCGACGTGCGCATCGATCGCTTCTTCTCCACCGCCGTGCTCTCGATGCTCGCCGCGGAGAACGCGCAGGACGCGCAGGTCGTGCGGGGGAATCCTCCGCGGGATGCCGAGCTCGCCGCCGGGATCGAAGCGCTGTTCGCGCAGGCCGATGCCGGGTCGACGGTGGACAGCGACATCGAGGTGGTCACGGCAGGGGGCACCACGGTTCCGGCACGCGTGACGGTCAGCCCGCACAAGGACGGCGCCGGCGCACAGCAGGGCTACCTCTTCGTGCTGACCGACGAGACCAGGGCCGTCGAGGTCGCCCGCATGAAGGATGAGTTCGTGGGGATGATCTCGCACGAGCTCCGCACGCCTCTCAGCGCGATCATCGGCTTCCTCGATCTGCTCCAGAACGATCCGGGGCAGCCGCTCACCGATGACCAGCAGGAGTTCGTCGGCATCATCGAGCGCAACGCGCAGCGTCTGCTCAACCTCGTGGGCGACCTGCTCTTCACGGCGCAGGTCGAGTCGGGGCGGTTCCCGCTCGAGCGCGAGGAGACCGACGTCGCCGAGTTGGTGCGATCGGCCGTGACGTCGGCCGGGCCGCATGCGCAGCGCGAGGGCATCGATCTCGTGGCCGAGGTCGGGACGGATGCGATCCCCGTCTTCGTCGACGCTGGTCGCATCGGGCAGGCCATCGACAATCTGCTCTCGAACGCCATCAAGTTCACGCCGCGAGGCGGTACGGTCACCGCTCGGGTGCGGACGCTCGACGGAGGCGTGGAGTTCTCGATCGCGGACACCGGAGTGGGCATTCCGGTGGACGAGCAGGGGATGCTCTTCACCCGCTTCTTCCGTGCATCGACCGCGACGCGCAACGCGGTGCCGGGGGTGGGGCTCGGCCTCACGATCACCCGGGCCATCGTGCTGGCGCATGGGGGGACGATGGACGTGACGAGTCAGGAGGGTGTCGGGACGGAGTTCCGTTTCTTCCTGCCGGCTGCGCCTCGTACCGAAGTGCTGATGAGCCTGAGCCGGCCCGACTGAGTCCCTCATCGAGCTGGAGGGTGGTACTCTCGGGGCATGGGTACCACATTCGTTGCACCGATGGGCGACCGTGGGCGCCTGGTGGTCCCTGCCGAGCTCCGTGCCCGTCAGCACTGGGAGCAGGGGGTTCCCCTGCTCATGATCGAGACGGCGGGAGGCGTGATTCTCGTCACCCGGGAGCAAGCCAAGGCGCTGGTGAGGTCGCAGCTGGAAGGGAAGGACGCTCTCGAGTCCCTTCTTGCAGAGCGACGCAGATCAGCGAACTCCGAGGACGCGGCTGCGTGATGGTGGTCGATGCGTCAGCGCTCCTCGCGTTCCTGCAGGGAGACCCGGGCGCCGATCGGGTCGAGGAAGTCCTCGATGAGTCGGTGATCGGAGCGGCGAACTGGTCGGAGGTCGCGCAGAAGGTGCGCGCATCCGGTGCCGATTGGGGGGTCGCTTCCGGTTTGCTGCTCAGCTACCGAGTGCGGGTGGAACCCGTGTCTCAGCGCGACGCCGAAGCCGCCGCGGAGTCATGGGAGCGCGGGAGCGGACTCTCACTGGGAGATCGGTTGTGTCTCGCACTCGCGCGGCGTCTCGACATGCCCGTTCTCACGGCGGACCGCGCGTGGGGCGAGTCCGAGCGCATCGAGCAGCTGCGACGCTGACCCGAGCGGAGAACATCTCGGCGTCGTGACGCTGCGTGTCCCGGTGTGAAGCCGGATGACGAATGGCCGGCAGCGCACGCGGGATGGTCGCTACCGTCGGGCCATGACTCTTCTCCAGGACCAGCTCGCCGGTGTCGCCGATGTCACAACCCCCGAGCGCGCGCAGCGCCTCACCGACGCCGGATCGGCGTGGAACGACCGGATCGCGGCGGACGACGCCAATGCCCGGCTGACGTATCGGGTCAGTGGGCGCGGCATCGGCTCCGTGGCGACCGAGATCCGCGCAGGCAAGCACCGCTTCATCGTCGACGAGCCGGGCGCGCTCGCGGGTGACGACGTGGCGGCCAGCCCGGTCGAGTATGCGCTGGGTGCGCTCGTCTCGTGTCAGGTGGTCGTGTACCGGCTCTACGCCCAGGCTCTCGGGCTCACGATCGACGGGATCGAGATCACTGCGGAGGGTGACCTCGACGTGCGCAAGCTGTTCGGCATCGACGAGTCGGGGCGTGCAGGATTCCACGACGTGCGGGTGGCGGTCGACATCACCGGCCCGAACACCCCGGAGGAGTACGAGAACCTGCGTACCGTCGTCGACGCGCACTGCCCCGTGCTCGATCTCTTCGCCGCTCCCGTGCCGACGTCGAGCGTTCTGGTCTGACCGTTCGGAGCATCTCCGGACGCGGTGTGGAGCATGCCCGCTCCTGCTGATAGCCTGGTCGGCTCGGCATGCGCGGGCGGAAGGACGGCCACGCACCGTGGGCTCTATCGATGTATCCAGCGTCTCCTTGACGCTCCCCGACGGCAGACCTCTTCTCGACGAGGCGAGTTTTCGCGTCGGCGCCGGCTCGACGAGCGCGCTGATCGGCCCGAACGGCGCGGGCAAGACCACCCTGCTCCGCATCATCCGCGGCGATCAGACGGCCGATGACGGCGTGGTGACGATCGACGGCGGACTCGGCGTGATGGACCAGTTCGTCGGTCACGGCGAGGCGGGCGAGACCGTCCAGCAGCTCCTGGTGCGGGTCGCTCCTGCACGCATCCGCACGGCGGCCGAAGGGCTCGAGGCGGCGGAGAACGCGCTGATCGAACGCGATGAGCACGACACGCAGATGGCCTACGCGTCGGCGATCGCCGAGTATGCGGATGCCGGAGGCTACGAGCACGAGACCGTCTGGGACCAGTGCACGATCGCTGCCCTCGGGGTGCCGTACGAGCGGGCGCGGTATCGCGAGCTCACCACGCTCTCCGGGGGTGAGCAGAAGCGGCTCGCGCTCGAGGCGCTGCTGCGGGGGCCCGACGAGGTGCTGCTGCTCGACGAGCCGGACAACTACCTCGACGTGCCCACCAAGCGCTGGCTCGAGGAACAACTGCGTCAGACGCCCAAGACCGTGCTGCTGGTGTCGCACGACCGCGAGCTGCTCGCTTGTGCGGCCGATCGGCTCATCACCCTCGAACCCGGGGGAGCCGGCGCGACGGCCTGGGTGCACGGTGGCGGCTTCGGCACCTACCAGCAGGCGAGGACCGACCGGATGGACCGGCTCGACGAGCTGCGCCGACGCTGGGACGAGCAGCACGAGAAGCTGCGCACCCTGGTGGCGAACCTCAAGGTGAAAGCCTCGGCGAACGACGGTTTCGCGTCGCGGTATCAGGCGGCGCAGACCCGTCTGCGCAAGTTCGAGGAAGCCGGCCCGCCTGAGGAGCGGCCGCCCGCGCAGGAGTTCGACATGCGACTGCGCGGCGCGCGCACGGGCAAGCGGGCGGTGGTCGCGCAGCGGCTGGAGCTGACCGGGCTCATGCGTCCGTTCGATGCCGAGGTCTGGTACGGCGACCGGGTCGCCGTGCTGGGCTCGAACGGATCGGGGAAGTCGCACTTCCTGCGGCTGTTGGCGCGCGGCGGCAGCGATCCCGATGCGACGCTCGGCCATGTCACCGCGACCGGCGAGCAGCTGAGCGCGGTGGAGCACACCGGCACAGCCGCACTCGGTGCGCGCGTGGTACCCGGCCTGTTCGCGCAGACGCATGCGCATCCGGAGTTCGTCGGACGCACGCTGCTCGAGATCCTGCACCGCGGCGACGATCGACGCGCCGGGATGCCGCGTGATGCCGCGAGCTCGGCGCTCGACCGTTACGGCCTCGTGCGGCAGGCTCAGCAGACGTTCGATTCGCTCTCGGGGGGACAGCAGGCGCGGTTCCAGGTGCTGCTGCTGGAGCTCTCCGGGGCGACGCTGCTGCTGTTGGACGAGCCGACAGACAACCTCGACCTGGAGTCGGCCGAGGCGCTCGAACACGCGCTGGCGCGATTCGAGGGGACCGTGCTCGCCGTCACCCACGACCGCTGGTTCGCGCGGTCGTTCGACCGGTTCCTGGTGTTCGGATCGGACGGGGACGTGTACGAATCCGACGAGCCGGTGTGGGACGAGAAGCGGGTGGCGCGCACACGCTGACGTCCGGCGCGGATCAGGGCAGCCGGAAGGGCGCAGCGGCGCGCGCGGTGGGGTCCATCGTGAGGTCGGCGAGGATCCCGCCGACGCCCGGGGCGAACTTGAAGCCATGACCGGAGAATCCGGCGCCCACCACGATCCGGCCCCGGCGATCCAGCACGAACGTCCCGTCGTCGGTCGAGGTGTACGTGCAGCTGATCGGCACGGCGGATGCGGCGTCGAGCCCCGGCATCCACTCGCGCACGTAGTCCGCCAGCGCGGGTTGATGCGTGGGCAGGTGCGGTCGGGCGTCCGGGTCGACCTCATCTCCCACGCGGTGGAAACCCACCTTCACGCCTTCGCCGGGCGTCGGCATGCCGTAGACGGTGGCAGGGTATGCCGCGGGATCGACGTAGTGATTGAACGAGGGCCAGGTCGCGTCGGTCAGCGGCCGGAAGTGCGCCGGCGTCTCTTCGGTGACGGCGAGTCGCGGCAGGCCGAAGCGGGCGAGGAGCTTCTGCGTCCACGCGCCGGCGGTCACGATGACGACCTCCGCACGCAGCCGGCTGCCGTCGGCGAGATCGACCGCGGCGCCGTCCCGGTACTCATCGATGTGCGCGACCGGCATGTTCCAGCGCACCTCTGCGCCCCCGGCGACGATCCGCCGTTCCAGCTCGCGGAGTGTTTCCGTCGCGCGCACGACCCCGGCGTCGGAGGACCACAGCACGTCGCCGTCGAAGCGCATCCCCGGCCACCGGGCGCTCGCCTCGGCGGGGGAGAGTACCGCGCTCGGGATGCCGTGGGCGTCGAGCCCCGCGTGCATCGCGGCGAGGTGGGGGTGGCCATGGGTGACGAGTCCGTGCAGGCGCAGGAGCGGCTCGCCGTCGACGTCGCCCAGTGCATCCCACCCGGCGCGGGCGCGCACGAGCAGATCGAGGTAGTGATCCTCGTCGTACGCGTTGTTGAAGTTGCGGGTCGCCCCGTGCGAGGCGCCCTCATGATGGCCGCGTGCGAACCGGTCGACCACGACGGGACGACGTCCTCGTCGCACCAGCTCCCACGCCGTCGCCAGCCCCATCACGCCGCCGCCCACCACAACGACGTCCACGGTCTCGGTCCTCATGTCGTCCTCCCGGTCTCGGAGCCAGTCTTCCAGCACGGGCCCGTCCGGCCGCCGGGTAGGCTGGTGGGGTGACCATGGAGATCGAGCTCGGCCGAGGAAAGCGTGCACGCCGCGCGTACACGTTCGATGACATCGCGGTGGTGCCCTCGCGGCGCACGCGCAACCCGGAGGACGTGTCCACCGCCTGGACGATCGACGCCTTCGGCTTCGAGATCCCGGTGCTCGGCGCGCCGATGGACTCGGTCGTGAGCCCGCAGACCGCGATCATGCTCGGTCAGCTCGGCGGACTCGGGGTCCTCGACCTCGAGGGCCTGTGGACGCGTTACGAGAACCCCGAGCCGCTGCTCGCGGAGATCGCGGGTCTCGACGATGCCGGGGCCACGGTGCGGATGCAGGAGCTGTACTCCGAGCCGATCAAGCCCGAGCTCATCACCCGTCGCCTCGCCGAGGTCCGCGAAGCGGGCGTCACGGTCGCAGGGTCCCTCACCCCGCAGCGCACTCAGGAGTACTACGACACCGTCGCCGCCGCCGGCGTCGACCTCTTCGTGATCCGCGGCACCACGGTGTCGGCCGAGCACGTGTCGAGTGTCGCAGAGCCCCTCAACCTCAAGAAGTTCATCTACGACCTCGACGTGCCCGTCATCGTCGGCGGTGCCGCGACCTACACCGCGGCCCTCCACCTGATGCGCACGGGCGCCGCCGGTGTGCTCGTCGGCTTCGGCGGGGGAGCGGCGTCGACCACGCGTGCCACCCTCGGCATCCACGCGCCGATGGCGACGGCCGTCTCCGACGTCGCCGCCGCTCGCCGTGACTACCTCGACGAGTCCGGCGGACGCTACGTGCACGTGATCGCTGACGGCGGCGTGGGCACGTCCGGCGACATCGTCAAGGCTCTCGCGATGGGCGCCGACGCGGTCATGCTCGGTGTCGCGCTCGCCCGTGCCACCGACGCACCGGGCCACGGTTTCCACTGGGGGCCCGAGGCGCATCACCCCAAGCTGCCGCGCGGCCACCGTGTCGAGGTCGGCGGCATCGGCACGCTCGAAGAGATCCTCTACGGCCCGGCGCCCGTGGCAGACGGCACCGCGAACCTCATCGGTGCGCTGCGCAAGTCGATGGCGACCACCGGATACTCCGACCTCAAGGAGTTCCAGCGGGTCGAGGTCGTGCTCGCACCGTACGAGGCCTGAGGGTCCTGCGCTCCACCGTGACCACTCCTGCTCTGTTCCCCCCGACTCTCCGCGAGGTCATGCTGCGGGGACGCTGGATCGGGATGCTCCTGCTCTGCCTCCTCGTCGCCGGGGTCTTCGCCTGGCTCGGACAGTGGCAGCTGGAGCGCGCGATCGAGACCGATCCGCCCGCTCCCGGTGCCACCGAGCAGGTCCAGCAGCTCACCGACGTCCTCGAGCCGGGCGCCTATCTGCCCGAGCCGCTCGTGGGTCAGCGGGTCGAGACCACCGGCACCTGGGTTCCCGGGGACTTCATCGTGGTGTCGAGCCGCTTCAACGACGATGTCGAGGGCTACTGGGTCACCGGTCAGCTGCGGGTGGCCGAGCGCACCTCCATCGCCGTCGCGATCGGCTGGGCGCCCGATCAGCAGACGGCTGACGCGGCCGTGGAAGAACTGGAAGCCGGCGCCGACGGCTCCGAGGTCGAGGTCACCGGACGCATCATCTCGGACGAGGGTCCCCGTGTACCGCCGCACTCCGATCCGCAGCGGCTGGATCGCATGTCGCCGGCCGCGCTCCTCAGCCGTTGGCACGATGTCGAGGAACTCGACGTCTACCGTCCCTACCTCGCCTCGACCACGGCGACGGCAGGATTGGTCGACATCTCCTCGCCGGCACCCGATGAGATGTCTCCCGTTAACTGGCTCAACGTCTTCTACGCGGTCGAGTGGGCCATCTTCGCCGGCTTCGCGTTCTATCTCTGGTATCGCCTCGCGAAGGATGCCTGGGAGCGCGAGGTCGAGGAGTTCGAGGACGAGGCGCAGGGCGGCACCACCGCCTGATCTCACGCGCATCCGCGCGCGTTCATGTGCGCAATTGTGCGCCATCGTGTGTGGGTAGTGACCTTCGTCAGGGGTCGTTCCGGCCATCCGGTGATCGCTCGATGACGAATCGGAAAACTCCGTTGAGGATGTCCGGACCGCTCCGTATGCTCGCAACCATGTGAGCACGCTGGGAGTTTCCCCTGTGTGCCGTGACAGTCCTGAGAAGTGTCGAACCCGACCGAGGAGACCGCACCGATGATGTCCGCTCCAGACGAGGGGAACCGCATGGCTCCCGTCTCGCACCGTAGAAGTCGAGGGCGCATCGGCGTTCTCGCCGTGACCTGTGTCGCCGCGCTGAGCCTCGGCTCGCTGGCCGCCGTTCCCGCCACCGCCGACACCTCGGGCACAGGGGTGGTGATCAACGAGGCGTATCTCTCCGGCGGCAGCGCGGGAGCGGCGTTCAAGAACAAGTTCGTCGAGCTGTACAACCCCACCTCGGCTCCGATCACCCTCGACGGCATGTCGCTGCAGTACCGCTCGGCGAACGGGACGGCCGCGTTCAACGGCGTGGCTCCGCTCACCGGCGTCATCCCCGCCGGCGGCTACTACCTGGTGCAGGGCAACAGCAACGGCGCGAACGGTGCCGAACTGCCCGCACCGGATGCCGTCAGCACCCTGACCCCGAGCGGGACCAACGGTACGCTCGCGCTCGTCGAGGGCACCGCGGCCGTGAGCCTCACGCCGGGCTCGGCCGTCGGCGTCGACGGCGTCGTCGACCTGCTGGGCTACGGCACCTCGAACACCTTCGAGGGCACGGCGGCCACCGCGCCCTCCGGCAACACCGACGTCAAGTCGCTCAACCGCACAGGCGGCGTCGACACCGACGTCAACAGCGCCGACTTCACGCTCTCGCCCACGATCACCCCGCAGAACTCCGGCGACACCGACCCTGGCACCGGTCCGGGCACGGATCCGACCACGGCCACCATCGCCGAGGTCCAGGGCACGACCGACGTCTCGCCGCTGAACGGGCAGACCGTGCAGGTCGAGGGCGTGGTCACTGCCGACTACCGCACCGGCGGCTACAAGGGCATCGTCATCCAGACCCAGGGCTCCGGCGGCGCGACCGACGCGACGCCCGGTGCCTCGGATGGCGTCTTCGTCTTCCTGAACGCGCTGAACCCGACCCTCGCGATCGGCGACCTCGTCTCGGTGACGGGCTCTGTGAGCGAGTACTTCGGACAGACGCAGATCAACCCGGCCGCGGCCGCCGACGTCTCCGTCGTCACGGCAGGCGTCGGTGTTCCCGCCGTCACACCGCTGCCCGCCGCGGTGCAGGGAGCCGACCGCGAGCAGTTCGAGAACATGTACGTGGCTCCGGAGGGGACCTACCGTCTCGCCTCCAGCCACCAGCTCTTCAACTTCGGCACGCTCTGGCTGAATGCCGGGGACGCACTCGCCGTGAAGAGCACCGAGACCACGCGTCCCGGTGCCGAGGCTGCCGCGATCGCCGCGGCGAACCGGGCGAACCGCATCCTGCTGGACGACGGCTGGTCGATCCAGGTGTCCAACAGCGGCCACCCCGGCGAGCAGCCCTACTTCACGAAGGACACGGTGGTCCGCAACGGCGACACCGTCGACTTCGGCGACAACGGCTACGTGCTGCAGTGGGGCTTCAACGATTGGCGCCTGCAGCCGGTCGTGCCGATCGACGACTCCTCGTCGGCCGACCTCAAGGTCGGCTTCGAGGCGACGAACCCGCGCACGGACAGCGCGCCGTCCGTGGGCGGCGACGTCCAGGTCGCGTCCTTCAACGTCTACAACTACTTCACGACGTTGAAGAGCGAGAACTCCAACGCCCGAGGTGCGGCGAACGCGGCGCAGTTCGCGATCCAGAAGTCCAAGATCGTCGCGGCGATCAACGGGCTCGACGCCGAGATCGTCTCGCTCATGGAGATCGAGAACTCGGTCAAGCTGGGCAAGCCCATCGACACCGCCCTCAAGGACCTCGTCGCCGGCCTCAACGCCGACGCCGGCAGCGACGTGTGGGGCTACGTGCCCACTCCCGCCGCCTTGAACAACGCGGCGACGACCGACTTCATCACCAACGCGATCATCTACAAGAAGGATGCGGTCAAGCGGGTCGGAGACAGCGTCACCGTCACCGACGAGACCGTGTGGGGCAACGCCCGCGAGCCGATCGCGCAGGCGTTCGACATCGACGGCCGCGTCGTCACCGTCGTCGCGAACCACCTGAAGTCGAAGTCGCCGCCCGAGGGAGCGGGAGCGGAGCCGGCCGACGGACAGGGCTTCTTCAACGCCGACCGCGTGAAGCAGGCGAACGCCATCCTCGCCTTCACCGACCAGCTCGAGCAGACGACCGGCAGCGGCGACATGCTGCTGATCGGCGACTTCAACGCCTACGGCAAGGAAGATCCGATCGACGTGTTCACCTCGAACGGGTGGAGCGACCTGGTCGCCGACAAGGCCTCCGGCCAGTACACGTACTCGTTCGACGGCGAGCTCGGCTCGCTCGACCACGTGATCGCGTCGCCGTCGCTCGCCTCGTCGATCACCGGTGCGGGCGTGTGGGGCATCAACTCCCCGGAATGGAGCGACCGCGGCTACGCGTTCGGCGCCACCGAGCAGGGAACGCCCTACCGCTCCAGCGACCACGACCCCATCATCGTCGGCGTCTCCTCGGAGATCCCGCCGGTGAGCATCGACGTCGTCACGGTCAACGACTTCCACGGTCGGATCGAGGCCGACGGCGCTGCGGCGGGTGCGGCGGTCCTGGCCGGTGCGGTCAAGCAGTTCCGTGAGGCGAACCCGAACACGATCTTCGCCGGTGCCGGCGACCTGATCGGCGCGTCGACGTTCACCTCGTTCATCAA
This sequence comes from Microbacterium sp. STF-2, assembly GCF_034650155.1. Classification (NCBI taxonomy): domain Bacteria; kingdom Bacillati; phylum Actinomycetota; class Actinomycetes; order Micrococcales; family Microbacteriaceae; genus Microbacterium; species Microbacterium sp. STF-2. The sequence continues at coordinate 369,507 of NZ_JARKMW010000002.1, read as the reverse complement.
CGACGACAACCCCACGATCGACGCGCTCAACGCGGCCGGCCTCGATGTCAGTGCGGCGGGCAACCACGAGTTCGATCAGGGTTGGGAAGACCTGCGTGATCGCGTGCAGGAGCGCGCGGACTGGGAGTACATCTCCTCGAACGTGTTCGTCACGGAGACCGGCGAGCCCGCGCTCGCACCGGCCTGGGTGAAGGAGCTCGACGGCGTGCGGGTCGGCTTCGTCGGCGCGGTCACCGAAGACCTCGATTCGCTCGTCTCGCCCGAGGGCATCAAGGACCTCGAGGTCCGCAGCATCGTCGATTCCGTGAACGCGGTGGCCGACGACCTGCGCGACGGCGATGAGTCCAACGGCGAGGCGGATGTCGTCATCCTGCTCGTGCACGAAGGCGCGTCCAGCGTCGAGCTCTCCAGCATCACGCCGGACTCGCCCCTCGGCGAGATCGTCTACGGGGTCGATGACGACGTGGACGCCATCGTGTCGGCGCACACCCACCTCGCCTACAACCACGTGATCGACGGCCGCCCGGTCGTCTCCGCAGGGCAGTACGGCGAGAACCTGGGCCTGATGAACATCAAGGTCGACCCGAAGACGAAGGACCTGATCTCGATCACCAACGAGATCAAGCCCCTCACCGCTGCGGGCAAGCCGCTCTACCCGGCCGTCCCAGAGGTCGCGGACATCGTGGCCAAGGCGAAGGCCGAGGCCGATGTGCTGGGTGCGATCAAGGTCGGCGACATCACGGCCGACTTCAACCGCGCGCGTCAGACGAACGGATCCGAGAACCGCGGTGGCGAGTCCACCATAGGAAACTTCGTCGCCGATGTGCAGAAGTGGTCCACGGGCGCTGATGTGGCGATCATGAACCCGGGCGGCATCCGGGCGAACCTCACGTACGCATCGGCCGGCGCGTCCGACCCCGACGGCAACGTCACCTACCGTGAGGCGGCGACGGTCCAGCCGTTCGCCAACACGCTCGTGACGCTGACGCTCACGGGGGCGCAGCTGAAGGGCGTGCTCGAGGAGCAGTGGCAGCCGGCAGGCTCGGCTCGCCCGTTCCTGAAGCTCGGAGTCTCGAAGGGATTGGTCTACACCTACGATCCCGCCGCAGCTCAGGGTTCGCGGATCACCTCGATCACCCTCGACGGTGCCCCGCTCGATCCGGCGAAGAACTACACGGTCGCCGCCAACTCGTTCCTCGCGGCCGGTGGAGACAACTTCTTCACCTTCAAGGAGGGCACGGGCAAGCGCGACACCGGCAAGGTCGACCTGCAGTCCATGGTCGACTGGTTCGACGCGAACAAGACCGCGAGCCCCGACTACGCCCAGCGCGCGGTCGGCGTGGCGGTCAGCCCCGCGGATGCCGACGGCTACAGCGCCGGCGACCAGGTGACCGTGTCGCTCTCCTCGCTGGCCTTCAGCGCGGGCGAGCCGGCTCCGGGTGAGGTGTCGCTGTCGCTCGGCGACACGCAGCTCGCGGCCGGTGCGGTCGACCCGGCGGTCGTCGACACCACCGACGAGGGCGGGCGCGCCAGCCTGACCTTCACGGTTCCGTCCGGTGTCTTCGGCGAGCAGGTGCTCACCGTGAACGTCGCCGGTACCGGAACCACGGTGCAGGTGCCGTTCACGATCGCGGGAGAAGCCGAGTTCGCCGGCACGATCGCCCTCGGCTCGTCCAAGGTGACCGCGGGCAAGAGCCTCAAGGTCACCGGTGAGGGCTACGTGCCCGGCGAGACCGTGTCGATCGAGCTGCGCCCGAAGAAGGGCAAGCCGGTGCAGGTCGGCACCGTCCAGGTCGGCGCCGACGGCACGTTCAGCACCTCGGTCACCGTGCCGAAGAGCGCCCCGTCGGGCAAGTACACCGTGGCAGCGTCGCAGGCCGATGGAGACGCGGCGACCGCCACGGTCACCGTCAATCGCGCCGGCGGCATCATCGGTGCGATCCTCGACTGGCTCTGGGAGCTGCTGACCCGGTGGTTCTGATCGGGTAGGGGATGACACAGGCGAAGGCCGTCGGGACTCTCCCGGCGGCCTTCGCCACGTCGTCCGGGATTCAGGCGTCGACTGCGACGGGAGCCCACACGAATCCGTCGGGGTCGACCGCAGCGCCGAGCACGCCGTTGACCGTGATCCGATGCGAGCCGGATCCTTCGGCGGGCACGCCCGCGTCCTTCGCGAGGGATGCGTGCCGGTACAGGCCGAGGCCGATCGGGCCGGCTCCGGTGTCGAACTGCACATAGCTGCGGCCGAAGCTCTTGCCGACCGGGATGCCGCGCTCCGTGTAGAAGGTCTTCGATGCGACGACGTCGTCCGCTCCGAGCAGGAGGATGATCTCGTCGACCGTCCGGCTCGGGGGAGCGGTGTCCTTCTTCGCCGAGGTCGCGACCTTCCAGATGGCGCCGTCCGGGGCCTGGATCGTGCCGCCGACGCCCCACAGCGACTTCGACACGGGCTTGATCACCGTGGCGCCGGCGGTGACCGCGGCATCCACGAGTGCACGCACATTCGCAGGCTGGGAGACGACGAGCGACAGGGTGTAGCCGCGGAAGCCGGTGGTGTCGGCATCCGCGGTGCGGAATCGCAGGCGATCGCCGAGGTCGAACGCGTGCGCGTAGAACGAGCGGGCGGCGTCCACGTCGGGGACGTCGAGGGTGAGGGAATCGATCGTGGTGTTCATGTCGACGACGCTACGAGCGCGTCTTCCCGCGTGCTTCTCGATTCCTGACCGATGCGCAGCGCTCTCTCCGCACGATGGTGCCCGGATTCGACACGATTTCCCGGCGGCTAGACTGGACGCATGCCCGAACCGAAAGTCGCCAGCTTTCCGGCGATCCGCGGTGCGCTGAAGTTCTACCAGATCGCGTCGATCATCACAGGAGTCATGCTGCTCCTGCTGCTGACCGAGATGGTGCTCAAGTACACGCCGATCCACCTCGAGCTCTTCATGGGAGGCTCCGGAGGACCGCTCTGGTTCGCCGGCGTGCTCGCCGGGCCCGACTGCCAGTGGTGGTCGCTGTTCGCCCCGATGACCAACTCCTGCGAGATGACCTCGCTGGGCGACGGATTCAACCTGTCGCTGTTCATCCTCGTGGCGCACGGTTGGTTCTACGTCGTCTACCTCTTCGCGTGCTTCCGCATGTGGAGCCTGATGCGCTGGCGGTTCCCGCGCTTCATCCTGCTCGCGCTCGGCGGCGTCGTGCCGCTGCTGTCGTTCTTCATGGAGGCCGTCGTCGCCCGTGAAGTCAAGACCTATCTCGCCACCAGAGAGGCCGCCGAGGCCTCCGCCCCCGCCCCGGAAGGTGTCCGTTGACCGAACAGTCCGAGACCCAGCAGCGTCCTGCGCTCGTCGTCGACTTCGGCGCGCAGTACGCGCAGCTGATCGCCCGCCGCGTCCGCGAGGCGGGTGTGTACAGCGAGATCGTGCCGCACACCGCCACGGCTGAGGAGATCGCCGCCAAGAACCCGGTCGCGATCATCCTCTCCGGAGGCCCCTCGTCGGTGTACGAGGAGGGAGCGCCGAAGCTGGACCCGGCGGTCTTCGACCTCGGGGTGCCGACCCTCGGCATCTGCTACGGCTTCCAGTACATGGCCCAGACGCTGGGCGGCGAGGTCGCGAACACCGGTCTGCGCGAGTACGGCGCCACGGATGCCGTGATCACCGGCGACGGCGGGACGCTGCTCGGCGGTCAGCCGGCCGAGCAGAACGTCTGGATGAGCCACGGCGACCAGGTCGCCAAGGCCCCCGAGGGCTTCGACGTGCTCGCGACGACGGATGCGACCAAGGTCGCGGCGTTCGCGAACGAGGAGCGCGGCTTCTACGGCGTGCAGTGGCACCCCGAGGTCAAGCACTCGGACCATGGTCAGCGCGTGCTCGAGAACTTCCTGCACAAGGGTGCGGGCCTCGCGTCCGACTGGAACAGCGGCAACGTGATCGCCGAGCAGATCGAGCGCATCCGCGAGCAGGTGGGTGACGCCCGCGTCATCTCCGCGCTCTCCGGCGGTGTCGACTCCGCCGTCTCCACGGCACTGGTGCACAAGGCCATCGGCGACCAGCTCACCGCGGTCTTCGTCGATCACGGCCTCCTCCGCAAGGGCGAGCGCGAGCAGGTCGAGAAGGATTACGTCGAGTCCACCGGCGTGCGTCTGATCACGGTCGACGCGGCAGAGACCTTCCTCGGCCACCTCCAGGGGGTGACCGACCCGGAAGAGAAGCGCAAGATCATCGGACGCGAGTTCATCCGTGCGTTCGAGAAGGTGCAGCTCGACCTGGTCGCCGAGGCCAAGGCTTCGGGCGGCGCTCCCGTGAAGTTCCTCGTGCAGGGCACGCTCTACCCCGACGTCGTCGAGTCCGGCGGTGGTGCGGGCACGGCGAACATCAAGTCGCACCACAACGTGGGCGGCCTTCCCGACGACCTCGACTTCGAGCTGATCGAGCCGCTGCGCGCCCTGTTCAAGGACGAGGTCCGCGCGATCGGTCGCGAGCTCGGCATCCCCGAGGCGATCGTCGGACGCCAGCCGTTTCCGGGGCCCGGCCTCGGTATCCGGATCATCGGTGAGGTCACCGCTGACCGTCTCGAGATTCTGCGTGAGGCCGACGCCATCGCCCGCGAGGAGCTGACCAAGGCCGGCCTCGATCAGGAGATCTGGCAGTGCCCCGTCGTGCTGCTCGCCGACGTGCGCTCGGTGGGTGTGCAGGGCGACGGCCGCACCTACGGCCACCCGATCGTGCTGCGCCCGGTGTCGAGCGAAGACGCCATGACCGCCGACTGGACGCGTCTGCCGTATGACGTGCTGTCGAAGATCTCGAACCGCATCACGAACGGCGTGCGCGACGTCAACCGCGTCGTGCTCGATGTCACGTCGAAGCCGCCGGGAACGATCGAGTGGGAGTAGGGAGCGCCATGCTCCCCGATGCGGCGCCGGTGCTTCCCGACGCCGAGTACGTGGTGCTGTCCAGTCGGTTGATCCCGGGCATGGACGGCGGCTACACGATCGCGACGCTCACACGTGCCCGGCAGCTCGCCGAGGCCGGGGTCGCGAAGGGGGCAGGTCCGCAGCTGCTCACGTTCGACCCGGGGGCGGCTGCCGATCATGCCGCGCACCGTCGGACCTTCGCGGAGCAGGGGGCGCTCGTCGACCCCTCACGCATGCGCAACCTGTTCGACGAGGCCACGGATTCCGGTGGGGGAGCGGCCGATTGGCTGCGCGCTGCCGCCGACCCCGCGGTGACCGCCGACCCCGACGTCGAGTACCGCGTGCTGACGGATGTCGACGGCCGGCCGTTCGCCGCGCTACCGATCATCCCCGGTAATCCGGACTGGCATCTGACCAGGGAACCCGTTCTCGTCTACGACGCCGCAGGCGAGGTGGTCGGGGCGCTGCACGGGTTCCGCGGGCTCTACCGGGCCTGGCTCGAGCACGTCGCGGACGCGTTCGGTGATCGCCTCATCGTCGTGATCTGCGAATCCCGGCAGCTCGGCGAGCTCATCGCCGACTGGTCCGATCCGCGTGTGCGCATCGTCCACCCGATCCACACCATGCACGTGGAGGCGCCGTACACCCCGGATGCTCCGATGAACACGCTCTGGACGCGCTGGTTCCGGCTGACCGACCGTTTCGACGCCGTCATCTGGCCGACCACCACCCAGCGCGACGATGTCGTGGCGCGTTTCGGCTCCGCGGCTTCTCATGTCGTGGTGCCGAACCCGATCGCCCCGGTGGAGCATCGGGACGACCTCCGCGAAGACGGGCTCGTCGTCGTGCTCGGTCGTCTCGCGCCAGGCAAGCGCATCGATCACGCGATCCGGGCGTTCCTCGCCGCGGACGTCGCCGGGACCCGGATGGAGATCTGGGGCGGCGGGCCCGAAGAGGATCGGCTGCGCGCGCTGATCGAGGAGCTCGGCGCGGGGGACCGCGTGCTGCTCGCGGGTTACACCGATTCGCCCGGCACCGTCCTCGATCGGGCGTCGATGATCGTCACGGCCACCGCCTTCGAGGGCCAGCCGTTGTCGATCGTCGAGGCGCTCCTGCATGGGACCCCTGTCGTGTCATACGACGCCCGCTACGGCATCCGTGACGTTCTGGAACAGGGCGGTGGCGTCCTGGTCCCGAGCGGCGACGTCGAGGCGCTGGGCGAGGCGATCCGCGCGCTGCTGACCGACCCCGATCGGCTCGCGGCGCTGAGCGCCGAGGCCCCGTCGGTCGCTGCGGCCTGGAGCCCGCAGCGTTCGCTCGACGCCCTGACCGCGGCGATCGCCGACGTCGCCGCGCGCCCGTCCCGTCGCGTCTGACCGCGTCGCCTGACCGCGTCGCCTGACCGCGTCGCCTGACCGCGTCGCCTGACCGCGTCGCCTGACCGCTCCGGTCGCACTTTCTGTCGCCTCACGGCGGCCCGCGCGGCAGGAACTGCGACCGGAGCGTGATCTAGAGCAGCTTGAGCGCCTCGCGGCGAGAGAGCGGCGACAGCTCGTGCGACTCGACGAAGGCTCGCACCCACGCCGGGTCGGTCTTGCCGAGCTCGCGCAGTGCCCAGCCGATGGCCTTGCGGATGAAGAACTCGGTGTCGGCGAGGTTCGGTTCGATCACAGTGGCGAGCAGCTCGCGATCGGTGGCACCTCTGCGTCCGAGCTGGGAGATGATGCTCGCCCGGCGCACCCAGAAGTCGTCGTCGCGCGACCACGTCCGCAGCACCGGCGTCATCTCGGCAGGGTGCGCATCGAGCGTCTCGGTGAGCCGATGCGAGACCTCGTCGACGTGATCCCACCACGCTCCTGTGCGGATCATCTCCTCATGCACATCGAGCATGTCGAGTCGGGCTCGCACCGGACGCAGAGCCATCAGAGCACTGGCGGCGTAGCGCTCCTCGCGAAACGCCGCCTCCCGCCACAGCACGAGTGCCGTACCGCGCAACACCGCCGTATCCGTCACCTCGCGCGCGAGCCCACGCGCCACGGCTCGCACCCCGGGAACACGTACGCCGAGGAAGGGCAGCGCCGACTTCATGTACGCCTGCTGCGCGGGTGCCAGCTCCGGATCGGCCTCATCACGGAGCGCGGATCGGATGCTCTGCACGAGGTCTGCGGCGGTCACGGGAGCGAGTCTACGACCGCCCCGAGAAGTTCTTCAGAAAGAATTCCGAGATGATGTCGATCCGGGCCGTTCCCGTTCGACGTCATTGATGAGAGGGTCGAGAGACGGCCCTTCGAACAAGGAGAACATCATGAAGTTCATGCTCATCATGCGCGCGACCGACGAGGCCGTCGAGGCCTACAAGGACATGCCCTTCGAGCAGGTCATCGAGGCCATGGGCAAGTACAACGAGTCGATGATCAAGGCCGGAGTGCTCGTCGCGGGCGAGGGCCTGACCGATGCGGCCGAGGGTTTCGTGGTCGACTTCAGCGCCGAGAAGCCGCTCATCACCGACGGTCCCTACGGCGAGACGAAGGAGTTGTTCAACGGCTTCTGGATCATCGAGGTCCCCACGCGCGAAGAGGCGGCCGAGTGGGCCAGCCGTGCGCCTCTCGGCGCCGGCTCGTTCCTCGAAGTGCGTCGCGTGACCGGCGTCGAGGACTTCCCGGCGGACAACGAGTGGATCCAGAAGGAAGAGGGCTGGCGCGAGGAAGCAGCTCAGCGCGCAGCACAGCAGTGATGGCACAGCAGTGATGGCACAGCAGTGACGGACTCTTCCCCATACAGCGAGACGGCGCGTTCCGCTCCCGATACCGGGTCTGCGGAGCGCGCCGTCGCCGCCGTGTGGCGCATCGAGTCCGCCCGCATCGTCGGAGCTCTGACGCGCATGGTCGGTGACTTCGGCCTCGCGGAGGACCTGGCTCAGGAGGCGCTGGTGGATGCGTTGCGGCAGTGGCCGGTCGACGGCGTCCCGCGCAACGCCGGGGCCTGGCTGACCGCGGTCGCGAAACGCAAGGCCATCGATCGGTGGCGTCGACAGGAGCGTCTGGACGAGAGGGTCGCCCTTCTCGCACACGACCTGGAGCAGGAGCAGCGGGAGGGGCGAGACCTGCTGTGGGATCCGGACGCCGTCGACGATGACGTGCTGCGTCTGATCTTCATCTCCTGCCACCCTGTGCTCTCGAAAGAGGCGCAGGTCGCCCTGACGCTGCGGGTGGTGGGTGGGCTTTCCAGCGAGGAGATCGCCCGCGCGTTCCTCGTGCCGACCGCCACCGTGCAGCAGCGCATCGTGCGGGCGAAGAAGACGCTCTCCGCCGCCAACGTCCCGTTCGAGGTGCCTTCGCGCGAGGAGCGTGCGCCGCGCATCGGTGCGATCCTCGGCGTGCTGTATCTGATCTTCAACGAGGCCCACGCCGCGAGCAGCGGACCCGACTGGATGCGCCCCGAGCTGAGTGACGAGGCCATCCGTCTCGGGCGCGTGCTCGCCGCGCTGATGCCGCAGGAACCCGAGGTGCACGGCCTGCTGGCGCTGATGGAGCTGACGGCCGCGCGGTTCGGGGCGCGCGTGGATCGACACGGCGACCCGGTGCTGCTGGCCGATCAGGACCGTCGGCGCTGGGATTGTGGCCGCATCTCGCGTGGACGTGCATCGCTGGCGACCGCCGATGCTCTCGGACGCGGGCGCGGTGCCTACGGGCTGCAGGCGGCGATCGCCGAGTGCCATGCCGTGGCGGCGTCTGTCGAGGAGACCGACTGGGAACGGATCGTGCTGCTCTACGAGGCGCTCGGGCGGCTCTCTCCGTCGCCGGTGGTCGAGCTCAACCGAGCGGCTGCGGTGGCGATGGCGACCGGGCCGGCGTCCGCTCTGCTCATCATCGACCAGCTGTCGAGTTCGGGCGCCTTGCGCGGCTACCACCTGCTGCCCGCGACACGCGGCGAACTGTTGCGTCGGCTCGGGCGCGAGGAGGAAGCCCGGAGCGCGTTCACCGTCGCCGCCGGACTCGCCGGCAATGATCGGGAGCGATCGCTGCTGGAGCGGAAGGCACGAGGGGCACAGAAATGACCCGTCCCCTTCGGGTGCACGAGGCATCCGAAGGGGACGGGCATCAGGGTGACGCGCGTGGCGTCGACGGCGGGTGCCGTCAGCTGCGCGCCTTCTGGCCGCGACCGGCGATCAGGCCGTAGATCAGGAGCACGATGATGGAACCGGCGATGGCGAGGAGCCAGGTGCCGAGGTCCCAGAACTCGGTGAGCGGACGGTTGAGGATCAGACTGCCGAGCCAGCCGCCGAGCAGTGCGCCCACGACGCCGAGGAGCAGCGTGATGAACCAGCCGCCGCCCTGCTTGCCGGGAAGGATCAGCTTGGCGATGGCTCCGGCGATGAGGCCGAGAAGAAGAAAGCCGAGAAAACTCATGGTCAGCTCCTGTGGATCGGGAGCCCCGGGGTGCCGGGGCTTCTGGTATCCAGAGTGCCGACATCGCTGCTCGCGTGCCAACCCCTTGCGCACACATGCCTGGATGTGCGAAGAGGCCCGCCTCCCCAGGGGAGACGGGCCTCTCGACGCGGTCGGATCGGTTCGCGGTCAGTTGTTGCCGCGGACGATCGCGATGATGCGCAGGATCTCGACGTAGAGCCAGACGACCGTGACCATGATGCCGAAGGCGCCGAGCCAGCCGTACTTGCGGGGAGCACCGTTGCGGACGCCCTGCTGGATCTGATCGAAGTCGAGCACGAGCGAGTACGCCGCCATGATGACGACGAGCACGCCGATGATGACACCGAGCGGGATGCCGAAGATGTTGGCGCTCAGCAGGCCGAAGGCCTGGCCCTGGGGCAGCACGCCGGTCCACATGAGGACCAGGTTCAGCAGCGAGAAGACCAGGTAGCCGATCATCGCGATCATGAAGATCTTCGTCGCCTTCTTCGACGCGCGGATCTTGCCGCTCGCGAAGAGAGCCAGGGTCACCCCGACGACCGAGACGGTCGCGAGCGTCGCCTGGAAGACGATGCCGGGGTAGATGACCTCGAAGAACGCCGAGATGCCACCGATGAAGAGGCCCTCGAACGCCGCGTAGGCGAAGATCAGCGCGGGCCGGACCTTCTTGCGCGACGTGAAGGTGATGACCATCGCGAGCACGAAGCCGCCGAGGGCGCCGACGATCCACGGCAGCATGCTGACGGGCGCGGGGTTGTACGGGTCATATCGCGGCACGTCCAGGCCGCCGAGCGTCAGCACCCAGCCGATCGCGGCGGTGACGAGCAGGATGCCGAACAGGCCGGCCGTCTTCCAGACCGTGTCCTCGACCGACATGCGGTCGGTCTCGATCGCTCCGGCCGGCGGGGCGGCGTACATGCCCTCGAGCTGTGCGTTGGCCGCAGCGTCCATCGCCCCGTGCTGGAGCGAGGCGTTCTGCGCGCCCTGGGCAGCCTGAGGTCCGCCCGGGTACGTCGCGACGTTGCGCGGGTCCTGCTGCTGGAAAGCAGGGTTGTTGAAAGCGAAGTTGCTCATTGGTGGGCCTCACTCCAAAGGGGGGTAGTAGGTCTCTTTCCTCCACGATACTCGGGAGGGCGCACCGCCGGGGTGTTCTACGCTGAGAGCGTGCCCAGGAAATCCCCCCTCGTCATCGGGCACCGCGGTGCGCCCGGCTATCGCCCGGAGCACAGCCGCTCCTCCTATGAGCTCGCTCTCGCCATGGGGGTGGATGCGGTCGAACCCGACGTCGTGGCGACCAAGGACGGCGTGCTCATCGTGCGGCACGAGAACGAGATCTCGGGCACGACCGACGTGGCGGAACATCCGGAGTTCGCCGACCGTAAGACGACGAAGCGCGTCGACGGGCAGGCGCTGACCGGATGGTTCAGCGAAGACTTCACCTGGGACGAGCTGTCGACCCTGCGCATCCGCGAGCGGCTGCCCGAGGTGCGGGCGTCGAGCGCGAGCTTCGACGGCGCCCAGCAGATCCTGCGCCTGCGCGATGTGCTCGACATCGTGCGCGACGGATCGGCGGAGCATGGACGCGAGGTCGGCGTGGTGCTCGAGGTCAAGCACGCCACGTACTTCGCGAGCATCGGCCTGGACCTGGCCCCCCTCATCGACCGCGAGCTGCGCGACGCCGGATGGGCCGAGGGGGAGCTGCCGCTGGTGATCGAGTGCTTCGAGTCGACCGTGCTCGGGCAGCTGCGGGAACGCGGGATCTCCGCATCGTACATCTACCTGATCGAGGCGTCGGGGCGTCCGTACGACCTCCTGGTGGCCGAGGGCACGCACGCCCGCACGTACAGGGAGACCGTCACCCCGGAGGGGCTCGACGCCCTCGTCGGACAGGTCGACGGCATCAGCGTGAGCAAGAAGATGCTGCTCGACCGGGGCAACACGATCGTCGCGGATGCGCATGCACGAGGTCTGCAGGTCTTCACATGGACGTGCCGGCCGGAGAACGCCTTCCTCGCGGCGGAGTTCCGCGGCCGGGGTGGGCGCGGCGCCTACGGCGACTACGAGGCGGAGTGGGGCGTCATCGCACGTCAGGGCGTGGATGGCGTGTTCGTCGATCATCCGGATCTGGGCGTCGCCTTCTTCCGCAGCTGATGCGGTCGCGCAGGTCCGCGGCGTCAGAGCGGTCCGAGCACGCTCTGCACGTCGCTCTCGAGCATCACGGCGCGCAGGGGCTCGAGGATCTGGCGTTCCTCGAAACGGAAGTGGGATTCCATGATCGCGGCGATCCCGTCGAGGTGACCGCCGATCGCGGTCGCATCGTCGCCGCGCTCGGCTGCACCGCGCAGCGAGGCGAGCAGGTGGGCGAGCATCGAGTGGTCCTGCATCAGCTTGTCGATGATCCCGCCGAGCTCCGGATGCTCCGCGCGCAGAGCAGGGAAGAGCTGCCGATCCTCGGCGCCGTGGTGGCCGTCGAGGGCGGCGCAGAATCCGACGCAGTAGAGCACGAGTTCCGATGTGGCATCGGGGACGTCCGTGCCCTGGTCGAGGGCGTCGCGCGTGGCGGCGAGGGCGGCACGCAGACGGGAGTGCGCCGACCGGAGCTCCTGATCCCAGGCGATCAGACGGGCGGCATCCATCGGCCCAGTGTAGAGGGGCCGGTGTAGAGGGGGCCGGTGTGAATGGGGCCGGTGTCGGCGGACTCCCGCTCAGAGGGTGCGGTCGAAGGCACCGCGGCGGGTGGAGACGATCTCCTTGCCCAGCGGCATGAGCGAGATCGGGACCATCTTGAAGTCGGCGATGCCCATCGGGATGCCGATGATCGTGATGCAGAGCAGGATTCCGGACACGATGTGTCCGATCGCGAGCCACCAGCCGGCCAGGATCACCCACAGCACGTTGCCGAGGAACGACCCGACACCCGCGGTGGGCTTGCTGATGACCTCGCGGCCGAACGGCCAGATCGCGTAGGCGGCGATGCGGAACGAGGCGATCGCCCAGGGGATCGTGATGATCGGGATGCACAGCAGGATGCCGGCGAGGACGTACCCGAGGAACAGGGCCCAGCCGGCGAGGATGACCCAGATGATGTTGAGGATCGTGCGCATGAGCTGATTGTGTCACCCCTCTGCGGCCGGGCCTGAGCATCCGCCCCGAGGTCCCGGAGGCGACGGACTCCGGATGCCAGACTGACCGCATGACCGGAATCGTGGTGCAAGACGTCAGCAGAGCGTTCGGGACGGTGCAGGCGGTGAGGGGCGCCACTCTCCGGGCCGAGCCCGGCCGGGTCACCGGCCTCGTGGGGCCGAACGGAGCAGGCAAGACCACTCTGCTGCTGATGCTCGCCTCCCTCCTCGCTCCCGACACCGGGACGATCAGCATCGGAGGCGTCGACCCCTCCGTCGATCCGCTCGCCGCACGACGCCTGCTCGGATGGATGCCGGACGCTCTCGGTGCGTGGCCGTCGCTCACCGCGCGGGAGACCATCGTCACGACCGCCCGCCTGTACGGCATCGAGAAGCCGCAGGCCGCGGTCCGTGCGGAGCAGCTGCTCGCCCTCGTCGGGCTGACCGAACTCGCCGACTCCCCGGCCAAGGTGCTGTCGCGAGGGCAGAAGCAGAAGCTGGGCCTGGCACGCGCGTTGGTGAACGACCCTCAGGTGCTGCTCCTCGACGAACCGGCCTCCGGTCTCGATCCGGAGGCGCGGGTGCAGCTGCGGGTGCTGCTGCGCCGTTTCGCGGCGGAGGGGCGCACCGTGCTGATCTCGAGCCACATCCTCTCGGAGCTCGAAGAGGTCGTCGACGACGCGGTCTTCCTCGTCGCCGGTGCCGTCGTCGATGCCGCACCGGCGCGGAGCATGCTGCGCGCGTGGCGGGTGCGTCTCGCCGGTGCGACCGAGGATCGGATGAAGGCCGATGCCTGGCAGGTGGCCTCGAATCTCGGTATCGCCCCCGAATCCCTCTCGCAGGATCGTGGAGCGGTGCTCGTCGGATTCGAGGGAGAGGATGCCGCAGCACAGGCCCTTCGACATCTGATCGAGGCGGGGCTCCCGGTCGTGGAGTTCGCTCCGGCGCAGAACCAGCTGGAGCACACGTTCCTGAACCTGCATCATGCGACATCACCCCAGGCATCCACCGGAACGGAGGCGGGCGCATGAGCCTCGCGAACATCGGCATCATCGCCCGACTCGAACTGACCCAGCGCCTGCGCAGCGTGGGCTGGTATGTGCTGCTCGGGGTCTTCGCCCTGGTGCTGCTCGGGGTCACGGGGCTCTCGTTCGCCGTGTACTCCTGGGGCGATGCGGTCGGTGCCGGCGTCTACTCGATCGTCGTCAACATCGTGCTGCTGCTGGTCGTGCTGGTGTCGCCGACGCTCAGCGGCAACGCGATCAACGGGGATCGCGATGCCGCGACGCTCGCGGCCGTGCAGGTGACCGCCGCGTCGACCGGCGACATCATGCTCGGCAAGCTCGTCGCGGCCGTGGCGACCGGCGGCGCCTTCCTGGTGGTCGCGGTGCCGTTCCTGGCCCTGTCGTTGCTGGGTGGGGGAGCGAACCCGGCCGTGCTGCTCATCTCCCTGCTCGTGCTCGCGGCCGAGATCATCATCGTGGCCGCGATCGGAGTGGGGTTGAGCGGACTCATCGCGCGTCCGCTGTTCTCGGTCGCGACGACCTACCTGGTCGTCGCCGCGCTCGTGTTCGGAACGCTCATCGTGTTCGGACTCGGCGGCATGGCGGTGCGCAGCGAAGCGACCGTGTACTCGCGCCCGTACGACGCGAACGGCACGCCGGACTGTGATCGCTGGGAGGTGAACAGCACCCAGGATGTGCCTCGGTTCGATCTGGTGTGGTGGACGCTCGCCGCGAACCCGTTCGTCGTGCTCGCCGACGCGACCCCGACCGAGTACGCGACGGGGGGTTATCCCGTCGACATGTTCGGTCAGATCAAGTACGGATTGCGCAGCGCGCAGCTCTCGCCCTTGGAACAGCGCTGGGACGAGTGCGACCCCGGTGGCGGGTACCGCACACCCCAAGAGGTGATCGACTCGACGGTGCCGAGCTGGTTCGTCGGCCTGGGGGTGCAGATCGTCATCGCGGGTTCGCTGTTCGCGGGGGCATGGGCGCGCACGCGGACGCCGGCTCGCCGGCTGCCCCCGGGCACGCGCATCGCCTGAGGCTCTTCCCCTCGGGCACGTTCCGGTCGCACCACCCGCCGTTCCGGACGCTCTGATGCGGCGGCAAGTGCGACCGGGACGGGAACCGGGAACGGCGAAGACGTGGGCAGCGGATGGCCACCTTCCGTTCATCTGCCGTGCACTCGGCGGATCCTCTGCGGCCACGTGGGGTCGGTGGTCTGGGCGGGTACCCGACTGAGTCCCCCCTCCGGTCCGGCCCTGCACCCTGGGGTCTGCCGGCCCAGCCACCCAGGAGTCCTCCATGCCCCGCCTGCACCGTGCAGCGGCGGTCACGGCGGTGTGCGCCTTGAGCGCCGCCGCCCTGCTCGCCACTCCCATCGCCGCGATCGGCGCCGACCCCGGCATCCGCCCGTCCGTGGCGACGTCGACCGCTCCGAGTCTCGTCCTGAACGAGATCGTCTACGACGACGCGGCGACCGGCCTCGCCGACCAGGTCGAGATCTACAACGCCGGGACCGAGGTGGTCGATCTCGCGGGGTGGAAGATCGCGGACGAGAAGCGCGACACCTTCGGCGCGGCCCCGGATGGCACGTCGCTCGCCCCGGGGGAGTTCCTGGTGCTGGTGAAGGACGTCGACTTCGCGTTCGGGCTCGGCAAGGGCGACGAGGTCGTGCTCTTCGACCCGGACGGCACCGAGGTCGACTCCTATGCCTATGCGAACACCGCGCCGCTGTCGGTGTGGGCGCGCTGCCCTGACGGCACGGGTACCTGGGCGCCGGCGACGCAGGTGACGCCCGGCGCTGCGAACGATTGCGAGGTTGCTCCTGTCGCCGGTTCCATCGTGATCAACGAGGTCGACTCGCAGCCGGCCGACTGGGTGGAGTTCTACAACCCCGGCACCGCTGCGCTCGACATCTCGGGCTACGAGATCCGGGACAACTCGGACGATCACCGCTGGCAGTTCCTCCCGGGAACGCAGATCGGCGCGGGACAGTTCCTCGTGGTCGAAGAGGGTACGGTCGGGGTCTCCGGAGGCGTCGAGGCCGCATTCCGCGAGCCGATCGGCATCGGCAGCGCCGACCGCATCCGCCTCTACGACACCTCGGGCGCGATGATCGACGACACGCTCCCGTGGCAGGGGCACGCGGCGATCGACGGCGACTTCGCCGCGGCCACCCTGGCGCGCTGCCCTGACGGCGTCGGCTCCTTCGTGCTCGCGCACCCGACCCCGGGCGCCACGAACTCGTGCGTCATGCCCGACGTCGTGATCAACGAGATCGAGTCGAACGGCGACACCACAGATTGGGTCGAGGTCGTCAACACCGGCAGCACGGCGGTCGACCTCTCCGGCTGGACCGTGATGGACAGCGACCCCGTCGGCCACGCCGGTGAAACCACTCCGTTGCCCGCAGGCACGATCCTGCAGCCCGGAGGCTACTTCGTCTTCGACCAGCCCACGAACTTCGTCTTCGGTCTCGGCAACGGCGATACCGTGTCGATCCGCGACGCGAACGGCAACACGGTCGATGAGCACGTGTACGCCGCGCATGCCGCAGGCGTCCTCGCCCGCTGCGCCGACGGCACCGGCGACTTCGTCGACATCGCGGTCTCGACCAAGGGGCTGCGCAACGCCTGCGGCAACCCCGTGCGCATCAACGAGGTCGAATCCGACGGCGGCTCGCCCGACGACTGGGTGGAGCTCGTGAACCCGACGAGCACGGCGCTCGATGTGTCGGGCATCGTGGTGAAGGACGACGACGACACCCACGCGTACGCGATCCCGGCCGGTACGTCGATCGGTGCGGGGGAGTACCTCGTGATCGAGCGGGCGCAGCTCGGCTTCGGCCTCGGCGCTGGCGATGCGGTGCGGGTGTTCGACGGCGACCTGCTCGTGGACGAGACCACCTGGGGTGCGGGCCACGCCGCCACCACCTGGGGGCGTTGCCCCGACACGAGCGGCGCGTTCGCCGTCACCGCAGCGCCCACGAAGGGCACCGCGAACGTGTGCACCGGTGAGGTCGCCGTGTCGCCGTGGCCCGGCTCTGCCGAGGTGCGCGTGGTGGACAGCATCCCGACGTTCCTCGAGGACAGCTCGGGGCTCGACGTGCAGGAGACCGCCGACGGCGCGTTCCTCTGGGCGGTCGACAACGGACAAGGCCGTATCTGGAAGCTCGAGGCGCACGCCGACGGCTCGGTCGAGAAGGTCGACGGCTGGGATGCGGGCAAGCGTGTGCGCTTCCAGAAGGACGCCGCGAACCCGGGCGCCGCGGGCCCCGACACCGAAGGCATCACAGTCGACGGAGACGGCTTCGTCTACGTGGCGTCCGAACGCGACAACAGCGCCAAGGGCGTGAACCAGAACGTGGTGCTGAAGGTCGACCCCGAGGCCTCGGACGGCGATCTCGTCGCCCAGCAGGAATGGGATCTGACCGCGTTGCTTCCTGCCGTCGGGGCGAACCTCGGCATGGAGGCCGTGCAGTGGGTGCCGGATGCCGCGCTCGCCGGAAAGCTCTTCGATGACAGGACGGGTGCGGCGTACGACCCGAGGGACTACGCCGGTCACGGTGACGGGCTGTTCTTCGTCGCGGTCGAGGACAACGGTCACGTCTACGCATTCGCCCTCGGGGCCGACGGCTCCGCGACGCTCGTGTCGGAGATCGCTCCCGGTCTCACCGGAGTCATGGCGCTCGACTACGACACCGTGCGCAACACCCTGTGGGCCGTGTGCGACGACGGCTGCCAGGGCCGCTCCGCCGAGATCACGCTGAACGGCACCGGGCAGCCGAGCCTCGTGCACTACGCCCGCCCTGCCGGGATGCCCGACATCAACAACGAGGGCTTCGCGACCGCGCCGGCCTCGCTGTCGGTCGACGGACAGCGCCCGGTGTGGTGGTTCGCCGACGGGTTCGCCTCCGAGGCGCTGCGCACGGGAACGCTGCCGGGAGTCGACGACGGCACCCCCGGTGGCGAGACCCCGCCGCTCCCGGGCACCGGCCTCGTCGACGACAATCGCCACGGTCTGACGGTGGACCCGTCGGTCGCGACCCGCGGGCAGAAGGTCACGATCACGGTCGGGGCCGGCGGCACGGGAACGGACGTGTCGGTGTGGATGTACTCCGACCCGACGCGGATCGCGTCGGGGACGCTCACGGACGCGGGCGCCATCTCGGTGACCGTCCCGGCGGACGCTCCGCTCGGCGCGCACAGGATCGCGGTGTTCGACGCGAGCGGCGCGCTCCTCGGTTGGGCAGACCTCCGCGTCGCGGCGGGTGCCGGTGCCGGTGCCGGGGCCGGGGCCGGGGCAGGGGCAGGGGCCGGTGGGCTGGCGACGACCGGTGCGGAACTCCCCGTCGCCGCCCTCGCACTGGCGCTGATGCTGCTCACCGCGGGTGCGGTGGCCGTGCGGCGCAAGCGCACGGCATGAGCCGTCGGAGGGGGCGCGCGCGTGCGCTCGTGTGCCCCCTCCGGCGGCCGGACGGTCACGTGCCCGCCGCTCCGCGTGAATCATCTGCAATGGAGGATGCGCGCGGGCCCCGGCACCGCTAGACATGGGGGAGGCGCGGAAGGACCGCGCGCGGAGGGCCGTCGATGAGCATCGCATTCCTGCTGACCACCCTGGTGATCGTCGCGACGCCGGGGACCGGTGCCGTCTACTCGATAGCGGCGGGCATCTCGCGAGGACGCCGAGCGGGCGTCATCGCCGCGTTCGGCTGCACCCTCGGTGTCATCCCGCACATGATCGCCGCGATCACGGGGCTCGCAGCGATCCTGAACGCCTCCGCGATCGCGTTCGAGACCATCAAGTGGCTCGGCATCGCCTATCTGCTGTTCCTCGCCTGGCAGACCATGAGGGACAAGTCGTTGATCCAGGCCGACGAGAGCGTCGCCCCGCTGTCATCCTGGCGTGTGATCCGCACCGCTGTCCTCATCAACGTGCTCAATCCCAAGCTCACGATCTTCTTCTTCGCCTTCCTGCCCCAGTTCGTCCCGGCCCAGACGCCGAACGGCACCTGGCAGATGGTCGGGCTCAGCCTGGTGTTCATGGCGCTCACGTTCGTGGTCTTCGCGCTGTACGGCGTCTTCGCGGCCACCATGCGCGCCCAGGTGCTGGGGCGACCGAGGGTCATGACGTGGCTGCGCCGCTCCTTCGCCGCGACGTACGTGCTCCTGGCCGGACGTCTCGCGCTGGAGACCCGGTAGCCTGCTCGGGACGCCGCGTCGTGAGCAGGCCTCCGGACGGCGCGAGGCCGTGCCGCGGTGTCGGTGCCGACGCCTAGACTCATAGGGCCATGACCGAAGCTCCTCTCATCGTCCCCTCCACCGCCGGTCCTCGCTCGTCGGGAGCCCCGGGGCAGGACGATCTCCTCGCCGGCCTCAACCCTCAGCAGCTCGAGGCCGTCACCTACCGCGGCCCGGCGCTGCTCATCGTCGCGGGCGCCGGATCGGGCAAGACGAGCGTGCTCACCCGCCGCATCGCCTCGCTGTTGCGGGCCCGAGAGGCATGGCCGAGCCAGATCCTCGCGATCACCTTCACCAACAAGGCCGCGGGCGAGATGCGCGAGCGTGTCGAAGGGCTGATCGGCGATGCCGCCCGTGGCATGTGGATCTCCACGTTCCACTCCGCGTGCGTGCGCATCCTGCGTCGCGAGGCCGAGCAGTTCGGGTACACGAAGTCGTTCACCATCTACGATTCGGGCGATTCGCGGGCTCTCCTCAAGCGCCTGGTCAAAGAGCACGAGGCCGATGCCTACGGGCTCACACCCGCGTCCGTGCAGTCGCGCATCTCGAAGCTGAAGAACGAGCTGTCCGACGCCGAGTCGTATGCGCGTCAGGCCAACATGAGCGACCCGGCCGAGCGCGTCTTCGTCGAGGTCTTCGCCGACTACCAACGGCAGCTGCAGAAGGCCAACGCCTTCGACTTCGATGACCTCATCGGGCAGACCGTGTATCTGTTCCGAGCGTTCCCGCAGGTCGCCGACACCTACCGTCGTCGTTTCCGTCACATCCTGGTCGACGAGTACCAGGACACGAACCACGCGCAGTACTCGCTGATCCACGAGCTCACGCGCCCCGTGTCCGGCGCTGTCGGTGCCGCGCCGGATCCGTATGCCTCCAACGGCATGATGATCTTCGAGCCCGATCCCGCCCCCACCGCAGACGCCGGCGAACCCGGTGCCTCGCTCACCGTGGTCGGCGACTCCGATCAATCGATCTACGCGTTCCGTGGTGCGGACATCCGCAACATCAGCGAGTTCGAGCGTGACTTCCCCGGCGCCCGCGTCGTGCTGCTCGAGCAGAACTACCGCTCGACGCAGAACATCCTGTCGGCGGCGAACGCGGTGATCGGCAACAACTTCGATCGCAAGGACAAGAAGCTCTGGAGCGACAAGGGCGACGGCGATCCCATCATCGGTTTCACCGGCTACTCGCAGCACGACGAGGCGCAGTTCGTGGCTGACGAGGTCGAGGCCCTGCACCGCGCCGGCATGCCCTACTCCGAGATGGCGGTGTTCTACCGCACCAACTCGCAGTCCCGTGCGCTGGAGGAGATCTTCATCCGCTCGGCGGTGCCGTACAAGATCATGGGCGGCACCAAGTTCTACGATCGCGCCGAGATCAAGGACGCGCTCGCCTACCTCGTCGCCGTCGCGAACCCGGCCGACGAGATGTCGGTGCGCCGCATCCTGAACAAGCCCAGGCGCGGCATCGGCGACGTCACGGAGACGGCCATCGCACGGTTCGCCGAGGAGCACGGGATCAGCTTCCGCGATGCGCTGTCGATGCCGGGTCAGCTCGGGGTCGGGCCGAAGATCCAGGCGGCGATCGGGCAGCTCGACGCGGTGCTCGCTGAAGCCGCCGCCATCCTGACCCCCGCGAGCGGCGAACTGCCTCCCCCCACCGCGGTGGCCGACGGCCTGAGCTTGTTGCTGGGCAAGAGCGGATACCTGGACGCCCTGCGTGCGAGCCGCGACCCTCAGGACGAGGCGCGCGTGGAGAACCTCGACGAATTCGTCGCGGTGGCTCGTGATTTCGCGCGCAACAACCCGGAGGGCACGATCGTCGACTTCCTCACCGAGGTCGCTCTGGTCTCGGATGCCGATGACCTCGACGACGAGTCGGGCTCGGTCTCGCTCATGACCATGCACACGGCGAAGGGCCTGGAGTACGACGCCGTGTTCGTCACGGGCGTCGAGGAAGATCTCATCCCGCACCGCATCTCGGCCGGCGAGCCCGGGGGACCGCAGGAGGAACGCCGTCTCTTCTATGTGGGCATCACGCGTGCGCGCAAGCGTCTGCACCTCTCTCTCGCGATGACGAGGGCGCAGTTCGGCGAGGTCACGGTCGCGATGCCCAGCCGCTTCCTGCAGGAGATCCCGGCGGGCCTGATCGACTGGCGACAGTCTCCGGGCGACGTGAACTCGCGCGGGGGGATGCAGTCGCGCGCACTGAACGCGCGTCGCCAGGGCGGCTTCGGCGGCTCGGGCTCGGGCTCGGGCTCGGGCGATCGTTTCGCGGTGAAGTCGCTGCCGGGTCGAGACTCCCTGAAGCCGCTGTCGACGGCGATGGACAAGTTCCCCAACCGGGTCACGGCCAAGATGCGCGACAACGGTGATCTCGAGCTCGCCGCCGGCGACCGCATCCGTCACGTCGACTTCGGCGAAGGGCGGGTGGATGCGGTGACGGGCGAGGGTGCCAAGCGCATCGCTCACGTGCGATTCGACTCGGCGGGGCAGAAGAAGCTCCTCATCAAGGTCGCGCCGATCGAGAAGATGTAGCCCACCGCAGGCGTTTCCGCCTCGGCGAAACACCGACCGGATTGCCGGTTAGGCTGGCTCATATGGCCCTCTTCTCCCGCCGCAAGAAGTCCGGTGACGATGTCGTCGCCCCCACCGCCGAGGCTGTCGCGAGCGATAGCGCGCCGAACGACACCACGCCGAACGACACCACGCAGAACGGTGCGGGCGCGGTCGCCGGAGAGCACACGACATCAGAGAGCCCGACCGCCGAGCAGCCCGTCGAAGCGCCCTCGATCGGGATCTCGGTGCAGGCGTTCCGGGGCGTCGGTGCCGAGGCCGGCCCCGAGGTCTCCCTTCCGACGTCCGACGGCACTTCGAACTCCGACGCCCCGTCCGTCTCGGCGGCGCCCGCCGCGCCGCAGGCTTCTCCCTCTCCGCCCGTTCAGCCCGAGACGCCCCAGGAGCGGCGCCTGCCGCTCGCCTCCGTGCTGCCGCCGGAGCAGACCGAGACCGTCGCCGGCATGAAGGACAATGTCCTCCTGCGTGAGGCCCTCAGCGAGATCGAGGCGGGCGCGACCAACGACCAGCTCCTCGGCGTCATGCGTCAGGCTCTTCAGGGACACCTCTACATCCGCGTGAACGGCGATGCGCGTGCCCAGATCAGCGAAGGGAAGGCGCTCTCCGTCGCCGTCGTCCGCGACAGTGAAGACAACCAGTACATGCTGGCGTTCAGCTCGGCCGGCGCGGTACGTGATTCCGTGCAGCTCGAAGCGGACCCGTCGTCGACCTCGGCGGTCGCCCAGCCCGTCACCTCGGTGCTGCAGCAGGTCGTGTCCGGAGATTTCGCCGGCCTCATCGTCGACAACGCGTCGGCCCCGCATCGGGTGGTGTTCCCGACGGAGCTGCTGCAGAAGACGCTCGAGCAGGCCGATGTCGACATGACGGTGAAGAGCATCCTCGCCGCTCCCCGGGAACAGGATTCCGTCGTCAAGGTCGGCGAAGCCCTTGCGACCACGCGGATGTGGGTCGCGGTCAACGACGGCTCCGGCGGTGGCCCCGTCGGCATCGCCGAAGCGCAGACGACCGACGGACGTCGGTTCCTGCAGCTGTTCTCGCACCCGCTCGAGGTCATCGCGCTCGGACGCGGCGACCGTCCGCTCCCGTTCGCGCCGGAGCAGCTGGCGAAGGTCCTCACGAGCCACGCCGACATCGCCGGAGTGATCGTGGACTCGGCCGGTCCGTCGATCGTCGTCGAGCGGGCTGCGCTCACGCCGGTCCTCGTGCTCGCGGTCGACCTCGGCGACTGAACCGACCCGGACACGGACGATCCGGACTCCGCGCACTGTCCGCGTCGGCGGGGTTCCGTCTGTCCGGGCGGCGCTCTAGGGTCGGAGCATGGCCTCAGAACGCGTGACCCTGACCGTCGCCGACTCCGATGGAGAACGCGAGGTCGCGCTGTCCAGCCCGAACCGCGTGGTCTGGCCCGACCTCGGCATCACCAAGGCGGAGCTGGCCGAGTATGTGCAGCTCGTCGCGGTGCCGTTCCTGGCGGCGAACGGCAACCGCCCGGTCTCGCTCGAGCGGTTCCGTGACGGCATCGGACCCGCAGGCGGGGCGCGGGCCGAGGGCTTCTTCTCGAAGAACCCGCCCAAAGGTACCCCGGACTTCGTCGACGCGGTGACGGTGACATACAACAGCGGGCGCCAGCATCCGCAGATCGTGTTGAACCGTGCGAGCGCGATCGTGTGGGCCGTGCAGATGAACACGATCGTCTTCCACCCCTGGGCGTCGCTCGCCACTGACGCGGACAACCCCGTCGAGCTGCGCATCGACCTCGATCCGCAGCCCGGTACCGACTTCGCAGACGCGGTCACGGCCGCGCACACCCTGCGCGAGGTGCTGCGCGAGGCGGGTCTGGAGGCGTTCGCCAAGACCAGCGGCAACAGAGGATTGCACGTGTTCGCGCCGATCGAGCCGACCCACGAGTTCCTGGAGGTGCGGCACGCCGTGATCGCCGCCGGGCGCGAGCTGGAGCGACGGATGCCGGAGCAGGTCACGACGAACTGGTGGAAGGAGGAGCGGGGCGCGCGCATCTTCGTCGACTTCAACCAGGCCAACCGCGACCGCACGATGGCCGGTGCCTACAGTCCTCGCGCGCTTCCCGGAGCGACCGTGTCGACGCCGGTGGCCTGGGACGAGCTCGACGGTCTCGATCCGAAGGTGTTCACGGTGCGCAGCATCCCGAAGCGTCTGGGCGAGGTCGGCGACCCGTGGGCGTCGATGCCGCACAACCCTGGCCGCATCGACACGCTGCTGGAGTGGTGGGAGCGCGACGCGCAGAACGGTCTCGGCGAACTGCCCTTCCCGCCGGAGTTCCCGAAGATGCCGGGTGAGCCGCCGCGCGTGCAGCCGAGCAAGAAGGTCGCAGCGAATTGGGACGAGGACGGCACCCCTGCCGAGAAGGAGTGAGGGCTCCCGCTCAGCTCAGGACATCGGCGAGGTCGTAGCCTGCGACCGTGTCCAACTGCTCGTAGGTGCAGGAGCGGGCGTCGCGATCGGGGCGCCAGCGCTCGAACTGCACGGTGTGGCGGAAGCGGGATCCTTCGAGCTGGTCGTAGCGCACCTCGAGCACCCGCTCTGGGCGCAGCCGCACGAACGACACATCCTTCGATCCGCTGAATCGCGACCGCTCGCCCTCGGCGGTCACGGCGTCGCCCGACTCGTCGCGCTCGACCAGCGGGGCGAGCTCTTCGACGAGCTCCTGCCGACGGGCATCGCTCCACGCGGCCACGCCGCCGACCTGGTGGAGCTCCCCGTCGTCGCCGTACAGCCCGACCAGCAGGGAACCCACTCCCGATCCGGACTTGTGGATGCGATAGCCGAGCGCGACGACGTCGGCGGTGCGGGCGTGCTTGATCTTGAACAGAGCGCGCTTTCCCGGCGAGTAAGGCTGGTCGAGCGGCTTCGCGACGACACCGTCGAGCCCTGCCCCTTCGAACTCGGCGAGCCAGCGCACCGCGGCCTCGCGATCGCGGGTCGCGCGGGTGATGTGCAGCGGGTGTCCGACGCCCTCCATGAGGGTCTCGAGGCGTGCGCGCCTCGTCTCGAACGACTGTGCGAGCAGGTCGTCGATTCCGACGGCGAGCAGATCGAACGCGATGAACATGGCTGGGGTCTCCACGGCGAGCTTCGCGACGCGTGAGGCGGCGGGGTGGATGCGCTGGCTGAGGGCCTCCCAGTCCAGGCGCTGCGAGCCGTCCGGCCCGGTGGCGACGACGATCTCGCCGTCGAGCAGGCACGGTTCCGGAAGCAGCTGGGGGATCACGTCGACCAGTTCGGGGAAGTAGCGGGTCAGCGGCTTGGCGCCTCGTGACCCGATCTCCACCGTCTCCCCGTCCCAGGCGATGAGTCCACGGAAGCCGTCCCACTTCGGCTCGTACAGCAGTCCGCCCGGCGTCTTCGCGGGGTCGGGGACGGCCGGCGCCGCCTTGGCGAGCATCGGCGCGGGGATGTCGTAGCGCATGCTCCCATCCTGGCCGCCGATGATCCGCGGCGGAAGGGGAGGACGATCAGCCGAAGAGGTCGGTCAAGGTGGCGGGTTCTCCGGCATCCCGCAGCGCCGTGCGGGCGGCATGCCAACCGGCCATCCCGTTCACGGAGGGGCCGGGGGGTGTCGAGGCGGACGCCAGGTACACGCCACGCATCGGCGTGCGCCACGGGGAGGGGGAGAGAACCGGGCGCCGGAGCGCCTGGCGCATGTCGAAGACGCCACCGGAGATGTCGCCACCGATCTCCGTGGGGTTGATCGCCTCGCGCGACGACGCCCGGACGGCGTGGTGCGCGAGGACGAGGTCGCGGAAGCCCGGAGCGAAGCGCTCGACCTGGGCGGTGATCAGCTCGGTCGGGTCGAGGTCCGAACCCGGGGGCACGTGGATGTACGCCCAGAGCACGGCCTTCCCCGCGGGGGCGCGTGAGTCGTCCAATACCGATGGCTGCACGGCGAGCACATACGGGCGCTCAACCACGCGTCCGGCGGCGACGGCGTTCTCACTCGCCCATACCTCGGCGCGGGTGCCGCCCAGATGCACGGTCGGGGCCGCTGCCACGTCGGCGTTCGTCCACGGGATCGGGCCGTCGAGCGCGAAGTCGACCTTCGCTGCTCCGGGCCCGTACCGGTACGAGCGGAGGGCCCGTGCGTAGCCGGCGGGCACGTCGGGATGCGTGAGGGCGAGTCGCGGCGAGGTGTTGAGCAGCAGCAGGTCGCCCTGCTGCGGGTCGCCCCAGTCCAGGGCACCGAGATCGGAGACGGGGGTGCCCGCCTCGATCGTTCCGCCGTGCTGCTCGATGTCGGCGACCATCGCGTCGGCGATGCGCTGCGCACCTCCGCGCGGGTACGGCCAGCCGCCTGCGTGTCCGAGCGCGGCCAGCAGCAGCCCGGCCGCCGCACCCGCGAGGGAGGGCTGCGGCGAGTTGGCGTGCGCGACCACCCCGGAGATGAGCGCCGCCGCCTCCTCCGTGCGGAAGGCGCGAGCTGCCAGGGGAGTGCCCTGGTCCAGCATCCGGATCGCGAAACGCGCGGCGGTCACCGGGTCGTGGGGGATGCGGAGCAGCTGGTTGCCGGTGAAGTCGACGACCCCGTCGATGTGGCTGCTGAGTGGACGCAGGCGAGAGATCCAGGCGGATCCGTCTACTCCGAGATCCGCCGCCGTGCGCTCGATGTCGCGCCAGGCGATCGCTGCGCGCCCGTCGTCGAGCGGATGCGCGTACGAGGCGTCGGGACGGATCCACTCGATCCGCCGGTCGAGGCCGAACGCCTGGAAGAACGGGGAGGAGAGGGCGGCCGGATGCACGGTGGAGCAGAGGTCGTGCCGGAACCCCGGAAGCGTGGATTCGCGCGTGCGCACACCGCCGCCGATCGTGTCGGCGCCTTCGAGCACGCGTACCCGGTAGCCGGCGCGGGCGAGCGCCACGGCGGCAGCGAGCCCGTTCGGGCCGGAGCCGATGATCGTCGCCTGGGCCATGACGTCAGTTTGGCACGTATACGAGCGGAAAACGGTCGGCTGTACCCCTCTGGGCGTGCGATCCTGGAACTGATGAAAGAAGTACAGGGGCCGACCCCCGCAGGCACCTCCCGTCCATACCGTTCGCTCCCGGAGGCGTTGCGCGCGCACCGCATCGATCCGGCCAACCACGCGTTCATCACCGCCATCGTCGAAGAGATCGGGATCAGCTCGTTCATCGACCGCGGTCGCTACATCGAAGCGATCCGTCGAGGTGAGGGCGCCCCTCTGCACATCGGGCGCACCTACACGAACGGCTTCGCCGAGGACGAGCGCCTCGTCGTCGGTTCCGCTCCGCTGCGTCTGCAGCCGAGCGAAGGCCGGGCGCCGTACTTCTACGTGAGCCACCCCAGCGAGTTCATCCCGCTCACCCCGCCGCGCGCGGCCAAGCGCACGACGACTCCTCGCGTCTCCGCCCCGCGGGCCGAGAAAGCTCCGAAGCCGGTCGAGGATCGCGACTACGGCGTGTGCGACGTGTGCTTCATGGTGAAGACGCCGTCCGGCGGCTGCGGCTGCGACTGACCGTGAGCGCCGAGGCGGGATCCGGGCTCGACCGACCGTCGATCCGGCTCGCCGACCTGACCGGACCCGACGCACTCGAGGTCGGTGCGGCTGTGCGTGCGTATCTGCTGCAGACCGAGCGGGAGAAGAGTCTGCAGGAACACGGATCCGAGCGCGATCCCGCCGTGCCGCTGCCCGACCGCTATCTCCGCGAGGTCGATGACCCGGCCGAGGCGTACGCCGCGCATCGAGTGCGGGTCGCGCAGTTCGACGAACGCATCGTCGGGGTCGTGGTGCTGTCCGTGCACGACGGTGTGGCGGAGATCAAGCGATTGTGGGCGCAGCCTGACGTGCGCGGCCGCGGGGTGGGTTCGGCGCTGTTGGACGCGGCGGTGGCCGATGCGGTCGATCTCGGTGCGTCGCAGGTGCGGCTGTCGGTGTGGGAATGGCGGGACGGCCCCGTGCGTCTCTACGAATCGCGAGGCTTCGAGCGGGTGCCCTCGTGGGACGATCGCGAACGCCTCGTGTGCATGGCGCGCGTGGTCTGAGCCGACCGCAGTCGTGGTCCTTCCCCTCACGCGGTCGGTTGCGACAGCCGGTATCGGCCGGGGGTCATCCCGACGAGCGGTGTGAACTGCTCGATGAACTGACTGGTCGTGGCCCACCCGCATGCGGAGGCCGTGTCGGTCACCGTGGCGCCGTCGGCGAGCAGGACGAGTGCCCGATGCACGCGCAGTTGCAGGCGCCACTGCCGGTACCCCATGCCGGTCTCCTGCTGGAACAGGCGGCTCAGCGTCCGCTCGGCGGTGCCGGTGCGTGCGCCGAGTTCTCCGAGCGGCACGGGCAGGGCGAGGTCATCCTCGACGATGCGTGCGGCACAGCGCAGGCGCGGATCGTGGGGCTCCGGGAGATGGAGTGGCTGCTCGGGCGCGGTCACGACTTCGTCGACGATCACGCGACGCAGGTGGTCCAGGGCTTCGTCGCTGCGTGTGCGGTCGGACGTCATCGACAGCACGGCTTCGCGCGCGAGTGGCGTCGCGACGAGCACCGCAGGGGAGGCCGGGAGCAGTGCGGCGAGCTCGTCGGTCAGATGGACGATGCGCATGTCCGTGCGCCCGTGCGCGCGATGACGATGCTCGGCGCCGGCGGGCACCCAGGCCATGCGGGTCGACGGCGCGATCCAGGCACCCTCGTCGGTGAGCAGCGACAGCACTCCGGAAGCGGCATGCACCAGGTGTCCGAGCGGGTGGGCGTGGCGGGGGGAGGTCTCGGCGTGCGCGAACCGGTAGGCGCCCTCCATGGGCAGGGCCGCCAGGGAATCGAAGTCGACCAGATTCAGGTCGACCATTCGCGAGGATTGGCGGGTATTCGACATCAAAATGCAGCGTACGTGTTTCCTGACATACCGGGTGAATGCTGGACTCGATGCATGACCACGATGCAGGAACCGTTCGACACCGCGCCGACCCCGTTGACCAGGCCGTCCACCCGGCGCGGCGGCATCCTCACCGGGATCTACGTGGGCACCGGCCTGCTGCTGATCGCGCTGAACCTGCGCATGGGCGTCGCTTCTGTCGGACCCGTCCTCCCCGCGATCGAGCAGGACCTGGGGATCCCAGCAGCCGCGGCAGGGCTCCTGACGACGATCCCCGTGTTCGCCTTCGGCGCCTTCGCGTTCTTGACGCCCGCGCTGACACGCTGGATCGGACTGCATCGGCTGCTCGCGCTGACGATGGTCGTGGTGGCACTCGGCATCGGCATCCGCCTGCTTCCCTCACCCGTGGCTCTCTTCGGCGGCACGGTGTTGGTGGGGGCGGGCATCGCGGTCGCGAACGTCTGCATGCCCGCCGTGATCAAGCAGGACTTCGCGCACCGTCTCGGTCTGATGATGGGGCTGTACTCCACATCGCTGTTCCTGGGTGCCGCCGCGGCGGCCGCATTCACGGTGCCGTTCATGATCGCCCTCGACGGGTCGTGGCGTGGCGCGCTGGGGGTCTGGGCGATTCCTGCCGCACTCGCCCTGGTGGTCTGGCTGCCCCGGGCGATGCGTCGGGTCGTCACCTCCCCGGCGGTGGCGGGCGTTCCCGTCGATGCGATCACGGAGCCCATCGACGAGCCGCGGATGTCGGCGCTGTTGCGGGACCCGGTCGCGTGGGCGGTCACCGCGTTCATGGGGTTGCAGAGCCTGAGCTACTACGCGGCCCTGACATGGATTCCGACGATGCTGCAGGACGGCGGGGTCTCGGTGTCGGATGCCGGGGTGCTGCTGTCGTACTCCAGTTTTCCCGGGATCGCGGCGGCGCTCCTCGTGCCGACGATGATGCGCCGCATGCGGCCGACGTGGCTCCCCGTCGTGCTCTCCGCGCTGCTCTGCGCGGCGGGGCTGATCGGCCTCCTCGTCGCGCCCGGTGGAGCCGCGCCCTGGCTCTGGATGACGCTGCTCGGTCTCGGGCAGGGGGCCGCCATCTCGCTGTCGCTGACGTACATCGTGCTCCGCGCGCCGGATGCGAGGCACACGGCGCACCTGTCGACGATGGCGCAGGGAGTCGGCTACCTGCTGGCCGGCTTCGGTCCGCTCGGCCTCGGCATCCTGCACGCCGCGGTCGGTGGGTGGGTCGTCCCGGTCCTGGCGCTCGTGCTGCTCCTCGCGGTGCAGGCGGTCGCGGGGTCGGCGGCGAGTCGAGAGCGCCACGTGAGCGCCCGACGCCGGTGAGTCGACTCCGGGGATCCGCCCTCAGGCGAACGCGCTCATCCCGGTGATGTCGCGCCCGAGCAGCAGGGCCTGAACGCTCTCGGTTCCCTCGTAGGTGTGGATGGCCTCGATGTCGGCCATGTGCTGCATCACGCCGTTCTCGAGCAGGATGCCGTTGCCGCCGAGCAGATCGCGGGCGGTCGAGGCGATGCGGCGCGCGGCACGCGTGTTGTGGAACTTCGCCAGCGAGGCCTGGGTCGGGCGCAGTTCACCGGCGGTCTCGAGGTCTGCCATCCGCCGGCAGTACAGCTGCATGGCGGTGAGGTCTTCGAGCATGTGGGTCAGACGCTCCTGGACCATCTGGAATCTGGCGAGGGGCTTTCCGAACTGCACCCGCTGGGTGGCGTAGGCGAGGGCGGCCTCGTAGCAGGCGGTCGCGTGTCCGAGCGCCGACCAGGCGACACCGGAACGGGTCGCGTACAGCACGATCGAGGCGTCCTTGAAGCTCTTGGTCCCCGGCAGCACCGCATCGAGGGGCACCCGTACGTCGTCCAGCACGATGTGTGCCTGGTGGATCGCGCGCAGCGAGGCCTTTCCGCGGATGACGCTGCCTGTGTAGCCCGGGGTCTCCTGCTCCACGAGGAAGCAGCGCACGGCGCCATGCTCTTCGGCGCCCTCGTCGTCGATGCGCGCCCAGACGAAGGTGATGCCGCCGGAGGCGCCGTTGCCGATCCACTTCTTCGTTCCGCGGAGGCTCCAGCCGTCGCCGTCGCGGCGGGCCACGGTCTCCAGCGAGACGGAGTCGGAACCGTGATCGGGCTCGGTCAGGGCGAACGATCCCAGCACCGAGCCGTCGGCGAGGCCCGTCAGCCACTTCTCCTGCTGCGCGGGGGAGCCGAACAGGGCCAGGGTGCGCAGTGCGAGTCCGCCCTGCACCGCGAGGATCGTGCCCAGGGAGCCGTCGCCGCGGGAGATCTCCATGTTCACCAGTCCTGCGGCCAGTGGCGACAGGCTCGTGAGCGACGGGTGCTGCACCCCGTCGACGACGAGGTCCATCTCGCCCATCCGACGCGCGGCATCGAGCGGATACTCCGCATGGTCCCAGGCGTCGGCCATCTGCGGGGCGACCTCGTCGACGTAGGCCTTCGCGCGGTCCCACGCCTCCCGATCGGCGGCGGGGATGTCGGTGAAGACGGCGTAGTAGTCGCTGTCCTGACGTCCGGTGATGTCGTATGACGAGACGCGCTCGCCGGGGAAGGGGGAGGCTGCAGTGCTCATGGGACTCCTTCGTGGCACCAAGTATCGTACTCCTCGATACTCGGTTCCACGACCCGACCGCACGTCGAGCTAGTCGAGCTGTGACTGCAGCCTGCGGCTGACCTCGGCGATCGGCATGGAGCGGGGGAACACCGCGACCACCATGTCATCCGGGGCGGTGGCCGCCTCGCCCGCGACCCCGTAGCGACGGCGGACGTCGGCCAGCGCCGTCTGCAGTGTCGCCAGCGGCACCTTCTTGCGGCCACGCAGCAGCTGGCGCAGCACATGGTTGTGCACGGCCGTCACCAAGGCGGCGAAGCCGACCGCGTCCAGGGGATCCACGCCGGGGAGCGCCCCGCGCAGGTAGTCGTCGAACAGTCGCTCGTAGCGGAAGACCGTGATGATCTCGCGCTCGCGCAGCACGGGGACCTGTCGCACGATCTGATAGCGGCGCCTGGCGAGTTCCGGGTCGTGCGCGAAGTGGGCGAAGACCGACTCCGAAGCCGCGCACACCGCGCCCCACGGGTCATCGTGCCCCTCGTCGAGGAACTCCCTGAGCTGTTCCAGAAGCACCTCGTGATCCGCGAAGACCACGTCCTCCTTGCCGCCGAACTGGCGGAAGAAGGTCGAGCGGGAGACGCCGGCGGCCTTGGCGATCTGCTCCACCGACGTCTGGTCGAACCCCTGGGCGCTGAAGAGTTCGAGCGCTGCGGCGACGACGCCGGTGCGCAGTTCTGCGGATTCGTGCATGGCGAAAGCCTAGACCTCGCCGGGCGGAGACGCCGAGGCGTCGCCGTCATACTGAGGAGCGTGAGAGATGACGAGATTCCGGCCGGCTGGTTCGACACGCGGCGGCGCGGGACGCGGCGCTGGTGGGACGGCACGCGATGGACCTCGCACATCTCGGTGCGCGGGCGCGAGACGACCATGGCCGAGGACAGCGCATCGGTGCGCCGCCAGCTCCTCGTGTGCGAACTTGTGCTCGGTGCCGTCATGATCGGCGCGATCCTCATCGCCCTGTGGGGCTCGTTGCCGGTGGTCGTGGTGCGCCCCGTGATCGTCGCCACGGGCACGGCCCTGGTGGTCATGCCGTTCCTGATCACCCGACAGCTTCGACGGGTCGCCCTCCCCGCGCGTGGAGCCGGGGTGCCGACTCGACGCTGAGCGGTCGAGGCGCCGGGGCCGCAGGAGCGCTCAGTTCGGGGTAGTAGGCTGGGGGACTGGTCGATGTCTCGACATCGAGAGAATTACCAGACAGCAGCCCAGTGAAGGAACCACAGTGGATCTGTACGAGTACCAGGCACGAGACGTTTTCGAAAAGTACGGAGTGCCGGTCCTCGCCGGCATCGTCGCGGACACCCCTGAAGAGGTGAGGGCGGCTGCCGAGAAGATCGGCGGAGTGGTCGTCGTCAAGGCTCAGGTGAAGACCGGCGGCCGTGGAAAGGCGGGCGGCGTCAAGGTCGCCAAGACGCCCGACGAGGCGTACGAAGCAGCGAAGGCCATCCTCGGCCTCGACATCAAGGGCCACATCGTCAAGCGCGTCATGGTCGCGCAGGGTGCGCGCATCGCCGAGGAGTTCTACTTCTCCGTGCTGCTCGACCGCGCCAACCGCTCCTACCTGAGCCTCTGCTCGGTCGAGGGCGGCATGGAGATCGAAGAGCTCGCCGTCGAACGCCCCGAGGCGCTCGCACGCGTCGAGGTCAACCCGCTCACGGGCATCGACAAGGAGAAGGCCGTCGAGATCGCTCGCGCGGCGAACTTCCCCGAAGACCTCATCGAGAAGGTCTCCGATGTCTTCGTGAAGCTCTACGACGTGTACAAGGGCGAGGACGCGACGCTGGTCGAGGTCAACCCGCTGGTGCGCACCGAAGAGGGCGACATCATCGCGCTCGACGGCAAGGTCACGCTCGACGACAACGCCTCCGAGATCCGTCACCCCGAGCACGAAGCGCTCGAGGACAAGGACGCAGCCGACCCGCTCGAGGCCAAGGCCAAGGAGTCGGGCCTCAACTACGTGAAGCTCGACGGCGAGGTCGGGATCATCGGCAACGGCGCGGGTCTGGTCATGTCGACGCTCGACGTGGTCGCCTACGCGGGCGAGAACCACAACGGCGTGAAGCCTGCCAACTTCCTCGACATCGGCGGCGGCGCCTCGGCCGAGGTCATGGCCGCCGGCCTCGACGTCATCCTCGGCGACCCGCAGGTCAAGAGCGTGTTCGTCAACGTCTTCGGCGGCATCACGGCGTGCGACGCCGTCGCCAACGGCATCAAGGGCGCCCTCGAGACACTGGGCGCCACGGCCTCCAAGCCGCTCGTCGTGCGCCTGGACGGCAACCGCGTCGACGAGGGTCGCGCGATCCTCGCCGAGTACGCACACCCGCTTGTGACCCTGGCCGCCACCATGGACGAGGGCGCCGACAAGGCCGCCGAGCTCGCCAACGCCTGAGACTGAAGGACGAGAAGAATGTCGATCTACCTCAACAAGGACTCCAAGGTCATCGTCCAGGGCATCACCGGCGGTGAGGGCACCAAGCACACCGCACTGATGCTCAAGGCCGGCACCCAGGTCGTCGGTGGCGTCAACGCCCGCAAGGCCGGCACCACGGTCTCGCACACCGACAAGGACGGCAACGCCGTCGAGCTGCCCGTCTTCGCCTCGGTCGCTGAGGCCATGAAGGAGACCGGCGCCGACGTGTCGATCGCTTTCGTGCCCGGTGCGTTCACCAAGGACGCGATGATCGAGGCCATCGACGCCGAGATCCCCCTGCTCGTGGTCATCACCGAGGGCGTGCCCGTCGGCGACTCGGCCGAGGCCTGGGCCTACGCGCAGAGCAAGGGCAACAAGACCCGCATCATCGGCCCGAACTGCCCCGGCATCATCACGCCGGGCGAGGCGCTCGTGGGCATCACGCCCGCGAACATCACGGGCAAGGGACCGATCGGCCTCGTGTCGAAGTCGGGCACCCTGACCTACCAGATGATGTTCGAGCTGCGCGACCTGGGCTTCTCCACCGCCATCGGCATCGGCGGCGACCCGGTCATCGGCACCACGCACATCGACGCGCTCGCGGCGTTCGAGGCCGACCCCGAGACCAAGGCGATCGTGATGATCGGTGAGATCGGTGGCGACGCCGAGGAGCGTGCCGCCGACTACATCAAGGCGAACGTCACGAAGCCGGTCGTCGGCTACGTCGCGGGCTTCACGGCTCCCGAGGGCAAGACCATGGGTCACGCCGGTGCGATCGTCTCCGGTTCGGCCGGCACCGCTCAGGCGAAGAAGGAGGCCCTCGAGGCCGCCGGCGTCAAGGTCGGCAAGACGCCGTCCGAGACGGCAGACCTGATGCGCGCGATCATCGAAGCGCTCTGATCTGAGCTACGCTTGATCTGAAGGCCCCGGACTCCACTCCGGGGCCTTCTTTCATGCCCGTTCGGTCGGTCCGGCGGCTCGGCGGCGGGCAGCGAGTATCGCTGCCCTCAGGATGTCGAGCTGTCCGGTGTTCCAGCCCAGCTCACTCAACACGTGGACGTAGATCGCGAGCAGGCTGCGCCGGTTCTCGCCGACTTCGTCGTCGAGCCCGCGATCGGTCAGATTGCTGTCAGCGAGGGCGCTGATGCGTCGACACTCTGCCGTGACGGAGGCGATATCGTCGGTGCGCCGCACTTTCCAGGAGTTGGCGGTGGCCACCGGCAGGCCGATCTCGGCCCGGGGGCGCCCGGTGATCCTCTCGTCGAACCAGACGCCCTCCACGTACGCCGTGTGACGCACGACTCCCAGCAGACTCGGAGCGCCGGGGATCGGCGCGGACCGCGCCTCCTCTTCGGTGAGGCCTTCGAGGCTGGCCAGAATGAGCTCCCGGTACTCGAGGAGGCGCCGGTCGACGTCCCGTCTCAGGTCGAACGGGTGGTCGTCGCGGTGTCGGTGATGCACGGGATCTCCTCAGGGTCGGGACTCCACCCTCGACGCCGGTCGGTGCGCTGCGCCGTCGGCGCGCCGCATCGCACTCAGCTGGGCGGGACCACGGCATCCAGGATGCGCTCGAGTGCCATGTGCGCTTCCGACCGCGCGTCGGCGTCATCGGGGTGCGCGGCGAGCCACAGCGCGAGCTCGTTCATCGCTCCGGAGAGTGCGGCGGTGAGCGGATCCACGAGCGCGGGGGAGACGCCGGCTTCGCGTAGGCCCGTGCGCAGCTCCTGCTCCGGTCCCTCCGCGTCGAGTCGGCGCCACTGCTCCCCGCCGAGCACGGCGGGACCGTCGACGAGCAGCACGCGTGACGCCGCTCCCCGGGTGATCGCGTCGAGGAACGCGTGACTGCCGTCGCGGAGAGCGGCATCCGGAGCACTGTCTTCCGTGGCGTCGCGGATCGCGTCGGCCACGGACTGCTGCTGGGCGGCCGCGACGTCGCGGAAGAGCAGCGGCTTCGACGTGTAGTGGTGGTAGACCGCACCTCGTGTGACTCCGGCAAGGCGGGCGATCTCGTCCACGGATGCGGTGGCGTACCCGTGCGCCGCGAAATGGGTCGTGGCGGTCTCGAGAATTCGTCGCGCGGTCTCGGCGGCGTCGGCCGCGGATGCTCGGGGCATGACTCTTTCCTTACGTACAGGTTGTATGTATCCTAGTCACGCAGAATACAAACACGCTGTATGTAAAGGAGAGACGAATGCGGATCACGAGCTTCTACCCGGTGCTGATGGTCGAAGACGTCGCAGCGAGCGCGCGGTTCTATAAAGAGGAGTTCGACTTCGAGGTGGTGTTCGAGGCCGACTGGTACGTGAGCCTGCGCTTCGATGGCGGTGAGCTCGCGATCCTCGACCGTTCGCACGAGACCATCCCCAAGGGATTTCGTGAGCCCGTGCGCGGGCTGCTGCTCAACGTCGAGGTGCCGGATGCCGCTGCCGAGCATGCGCGCCTGGTGGGGGAGCGGGGTCTGCCGGAACGGCTGCCGCTCCGCGACGAGGCCTTCGGTCAGCGCCACTTCATCGTCGAGGCGCCCGGCGGTGTGCTGATCGACGTGATCGAGCCGATCGAGCCGTCGCCGGAGTTCGCTGCCGCCTACGCCTGAGCCGCGCGAGGTGGCCGTCTTCGTCAGATGCATGACCTCTCAGCGGATGCATGGCCGCTCGGGGCGTGTGTTCCTGCATCCGGCCGATGCACATGCATGTGACGGCCGCGGCGGCGGGAGGTACGGAAGAGGGGCGGATCCCGCAGCACCCGCCCCTCTACCGTGACCTCCGATCGGCGTCAGATCCCGACGCCGAAGAGCGCTTCGACCGGGCCTCGGGCGAAGAAGATCAGGAAGCCGGCGCCCACGACCCACAGCAGCGGGCTGATGGACTTGGCCTTGCCGGAGAACGCGTGGATGAGCACCCAGCTAACGAAGCCCGCGCCGATGCCGTTCGCGATCGAGTAGGTCAGCGGCATGACCGAGACGGTGAGGAACACCGGCAGCAGCACGCGGAAATCGCTGAAGTCGATGTAGCGGATCTGCGCCATCATCATCGCACCGACGATGATCAGCGCGGCAGCGGCGATCTCGGTCGGGACGATCGACGTCAGCGGGGTCAGGAACATCGCGATCAGGAACACGACGCCGGTGACCACGTTCGCGAGTCCGGTGCGCGCACCCTCGCCGATACCGGCGCCCGACTCGATGAAGACCGTGCTCGAAGACGAGGAGGTCGCGCCACCGGCGATCGCGCCGACACCCTCGACGACCAGCGCCGACTTGATGCGGGGGAAGTCGCCGTTGTCGTCGGCGAGGTTCGCCTCCTTCGCGAGGCCCGTCATGGTGCCCATGGCGTCGAAGAAGTTCGTGAAGAGCAGCGTGAAGACGATCATCACGATCGCGACGAGGCTGACCTTGCTCAGATCGAAGCTGAAGTCGACGGCGCCGATCAGGCTGAGGTCGGGCACACCCACGGGGGAGCCGTCGAGCGCGGGAACCGTCAGGCCCCAGCCGCCCGGGTTGACCACGTTGCCCTCGTCATCGAAGCCGCGGGCCCCGATGTGCCAGATCGCCTCGACGATGACTGCGAGCACGGTGCCGCCGATGAGTCCGATCAGCATGCCGCCCTTGATCTTGAGGGCGACGAGGATGCCGGTGAGGAGGAGGGTGATGACGAACAGCAGGGTCGGAACGGTCGCGACCGATCCGTTCACGCCGAGGCCGACCGGAGGAGACGAGGCGCCGGTCGCCGTGACGAAGCCGGAGTTGACGAAGCCGATGAACGCGATGAAGAGGCCGATACCGACCGTGATCGCGATCTTCAGCTGGAACGGCACCGCGTCGAAGATCGCCTTCCGCAGCCCGGTGGCGGCGAGCAGCACGATGACGACACCGTTGATCATCACCAGCGCCATGGCCTCGGGCCAGGTCACCTGGCCGACGACCGAGAACGCGACGAAGGCGTTGATGCCGAGGCCGGCGGCGAAACCGAACGGGAGGCGCGTGACCAGTCCGAACAGGATCGTCATCACACCGGCGGTCAGCGCGGTGGCGGCGCCCACGGCGTTGAAGCTGAGCATGTCTCCGGCGACATCGGGCTTGCCGGAGAGGATGATCGGGTTCAGGATCACGATGTAGGCCATCGTGACGAATGTCACCAGACCCCCTCGGATCTCGGTGCCGATCGTGGATCCGCGCTTGCTGATCTCGAAGAAGCGGTCCAGGGAGTTCTTGGGTTCGGTGGATGCCGGGGCGGGCGGGGCAGTTGTCATCGGGAAACCTCCGGAGAAACGCTATCGTGTCGCCGACCCCACGCGCGCCCCCAGGGCTTCGTCGACAACTCGTCGTAGTCTCGAAACGCTATGCAACGCCTCCTCGTCGCGCTCCTCGCCGCCTTCGACGCCGCCATCGCTGCGGCCGTCGGTCTCGTCGTGCTGCTCGCGCCGCTGACGCTGCTGTGGACGCTCGCCTTCGGGGTCACGGCCGACTGGGGCGCGCTCTGGCCGCTCACCGGCACGCTCTGGGAGTTCGGCCACGGCGTGCCCCTCGAGGTCACGATCCCGGACGAGCTGCTGGTCGCTCTCGCGATCCCCCCGCAGGCGGCCTCGTTTGCGGTCTCGATCACTCCACTGGCGTTCCTGCTCTTCACCCTGCTTTTCGCCGCCCGCTCGGGTGCCAGGGCCGCGGCAGCCGGAACGTGGCTGCTCGGCTCAGTGTCCGGGACGGTGGTGTTCGCGGCCATCTCCACCGGCGTCGCTTTGACCGCGCGACTGGATGCCGTGCAGACCCCCCTGGCCCTCGCGATCGGGCTCCCCACCGCCGTCTATCTCGTCGGTGCGGTGTGCGGGGCTGTCCGGGTCGCATGGGAAGAGGGGGATGGCGGAGTCCTCGACCGTCTGCACGACCGCATCGACGCCCGCGAGGATTGGGCGCCCGTCCCCGTCGCGATCGTGCGCGGCACGGCCTTCACCCTGGTCGGCGTGATCGGAGCGGCCGCTCTGGCCCTCGCCGTCATCACGCTGTTCCGCGGTGGCGAGGTCGTGGCGCTGTTCCAGGCTGCCCGTGTCGATGCGCTCGGCGCGACCGTGATGACGCTGGCGCAGCTCGTGTATCTCCCGACCCTGATCGTGTGGGCGGCGTCCTGGCTCGCCGGCCCCGGCTTCGCCGTCGGCGTCGGAACCGCGGTCTCGCCCGCCGGTACGCAGTTAGGAGTCGTTCCGGGCATCCCGGTGTTCGGGCTGCTGCCCGAGAACAGTTCGATGTGGATGCTGATCGTGGTGCTCGTCCCGATCGCCGCCGGTGCTTTCGCCGGCTGGGCGGTGCGTTCGCGCCTCGTCTGGGAGGGCACGCCGTTGGGGACGATGCAGCGGGCGGCGATCGCGGTGGGGATCGCCGTCGTCAGCGCAGGGGTCGCGGGCCTCGCCGCGGTGCTCGCGAACGGCTCGATGGGTCCGGGAAAGCTCGCCGATGTCGGTCCCGCGGCTCTTCCGTTCATGCTGGCCCTCGGACTGGAGGTGCTCGTCGGCGCCGCGATCCTGCTGCTGTCACCGCGTCACCGCGATGAGCTGGCCGAGGAGCGTACGGACCGCTGGATCGCCGAGATGACCGAGTTCGACCCGAGCCTCGCATCGGCGCGGACAGCGCCCGGTATCCCCTTCTCCGAGACGCCGACGTTCGACGACACGGCGCCCCTGGACGATGTCCGCGGCTTCGCCCCGCCGCGTCACGAGCGCGATTGACGTCCACCGCCCGTGAGCGGAAGCCGGGCGGAAGAGGGCTTCGCGCCCCGGTAGACTGGGCGCGTGCTCACGGTCGCCGTTCTCATCTCGGGCACCGGCTCGAATCTTCGCGCCCTCCTCGAGGCCGCTCGTCACCCCGATTTCCCCGCCAGGGTGATCGTCGTCGGTGCTGACCGTGAGGCGGACGGACTCGCCCACGCCGAGGAGTTCGGCATCCCCAGCTTCACCGTGCCCTGGCATGAGCACGAGAGCCGCGAAGCCTGGGGGGAGGAGGTCGCCCGCCAGCTCGCCGTCTGGGCCCCCGATCTCGTGGTGCTCAGCGGCCTCATGCGTCTGCTTCCTCCGTCGCTCGTCGCGCAGTACTCGCCACGCCTCATCAACACCCACCCCGCGTACCTTCCCGAGTTCCCCGGGGCACACGGCGTCCGTGACGCCCTCGCCTCCGGCGCGGCCGAGACCGGTGCCAGCGTGATCGTGGTCGACGACGGTGTCGACACCGGGCCGATCCTGGCGCAGGAACGTGTCGCGATCCTCGAGGGCGACACCGAGCACAGCCTGCACGAACGGATCAAACCCGTCGAACGTCGACTCCTCATCGACGTCGTCCGCGGGATCGCCACCGGCGCGCTCGTCCTCGACCCCTCTTCCTGACCCCCTCCACCCGACGCCCCCCGCACGAAGGAGCCCATCATGGCCGGCCCCCGCCACGACCCCACGCTCTACCGCGATCGCGACACCGTGCCGATCCGGCGCGCTCTCGTCTCGGTGAGCGACAAGACCGATCTCCTGGTCCTCGCCGAGGCTCTCGCCGACGCGGGCGTCGAGATCGTCTCGACCGGCTCGACGGCATCGACCATCCGCGATGCGGGTTTCCCCGTCACCGACGTCGCCTCCGTCACGGGGGTCGCCGAGATGCTCGACGGTCGCGTCAAGACGCTGCACCCGAAGATCCACGGCGGTCTGCTCGCCGATCTGCGCCTCGAGGATCACGAGCGCCAGCTCGCCGAACTCGACATCACCCCGTTCGAGCTCGTCGTCGTGAATCTCTACCCCTTCGTCGAGACCGTCGCCTCGGGCGCCGTCGGCGACGATGTCGTCGAGCAGATCGACATCGGCGGGCCCGCGATGGTGCGTGCCGCCGCGAAGAATCATGCCAACGTGGCGATCGTGGTCTCACCGCAGTCGTACCCCGGCATCATCTCGGCCCTCGCCGACGGCGGCACATCGGTGTCGCAGCGCCGCGAACTGGCCGCCCGCGCCTTCGCGCACACGGCGGCCTACGACACGGCGGTCGCGTCGTGGTTCGCCGAGGGGACGCTGCAGGATGACGGCGACCTCCCGACCCACCTGACGATCCAGGCCGAGCGCCTTGCCACGCTCCGCTACGGCGAGAACTCGCACCAGCGCGGCGCGATC
The DNA here is from genome assembly GCF_034650155.1 of Microbacterium sp. STF-2. NCBI lineage: Bacteria > Bacillati > Actinomycetota > Actinomycetes > Micrococcales > Microbacteriaceae > Microbacterium > Microbacterium sp. STF-2. The sequence goes on along the minus strand of NZ_JARKMW010000002.1, from coordinate 329,190 downwards.
TACACCCGTGCCGGTGGCCACGGCATCGCCCAGGCGACGCAGCTGCAGGGCAAGGAGATGTCGTACAACAACTACGTCGATGCCGACGCCGCGCTGCGTGCCGCGTACGACATGGTCAAGCCGGCGGTCGCGATCATCAAGCACGCCAATCCGTGCGGCATCGCGACCACCGCGCCGAACGCTCTCGACCCGATCGCCAGCGCCCACCTGCGCGCGCACGAGTGCGACCCGGTCTCCGCATACGGCGGGGTGATCGCGGCCAACGGTACGGTCACCCTCAAGATGGCCGAGAACCTCAAGGACATCTTCACCGAGGTCATCGTCGCGCCGTCGTTCGAGCCGGCCGCGCTCGAGGTGTTCAAGGCGAAGAAGAACCTGCGTCTGCTGCAGCTGCCCGAGGACTGGCAGCAGGAGCGCATGGATGTGCGTCTCGTCTCCGGTGGACTGCTGCTGCAGGACGCCGACCGCTTCCCCGACGACATCGTCTCCGTCGCGAAGAACTGGGAGCTCGTCTCCGGCGAGCGTCCGAGCGACGAGGAGATGGAGAACCTCATCTTCGCGTGGAAGGCGTGCCGCGCGGTGAAGTCGAACGCGATCGTGCTCGCGAAGGACAACGCCACGGTCGGCGTCGGCATGGGCCAGGTCAACCGTGTCGACTCGTGCCGCCTGGCGGTCGAGCGCGCAGGCGACCGCGCCGCGGGATCGGTCGCGTCTTCCGATGCGTTCTTCCCCTTCGCGGACGGCGCCCAGGTCCTGATCGACGCCGGAGTCACGGCGATCGTGCAGCCGGGCGGATCGGTGCGTGATGAGGAGGTCGTCGACGCGGCTCGCAAGGCCGGCGTCACGATGTTCTTCACGGGGGAGCGCCACTTCTTCCACTGAGTGCTCTCCGCGCTCGCACCTCGAGACCCACTCTCCACGTCGAGACCCGCACGCGCCGCTCCGGCGACGTGGGGGTGGACGAGGCGGGTGGGTCTCGACGTTCCCGACTCGACAGCCGTGTCCGATTTCCGCCAGTCGGCGTCGAGGGAGCGTGACAGAGTGGAGGCATGAGCTTCCCCGTGACCGACTTCGACGAGCGCTACCGCGCGATCAGCGCGCGCGACACCCGCTTCGACGGGCAGTTCGTGACCGCCGTCCGCTCGACCGGGATCTACTGTCGTCCGAGCTGCCCCGCCCGCACGCCCAAGCCGCAGAACGTCACCTTCTATCCGACGAGCGCCGCGGCTCACGAGGCCGGGTATCGGGCGTGCAAGCGATGCCTGCCCGAGGCGGCGCCCGGTTCTCCCGCGTGGGACATCCGCGGTGACACCGCCGCGCGGGCGATGCGCCTGATCTCGGATGGCGTGGTGGAGCGCGAGGGCGTTCCCGGGCTGGCTGCGCGCCTGGGATACTCCAGCCGGCACCTCACGCGGCTGCTGACCACCGAACTCGGCGCCGGGCCGCTCGCACTGGCGCGAGCACACAGGGCGCACACCGCGCGCATGCTCCTCGTCGGCACCGACATGCCGATCTCCGACGTCGCCTTCTCCGCCGGATTCGCGAGCATCCGACAATGCAACGACACGATCCGCGAGGTGTTCGGACTCACCCCGGGCGAGCTCAGGGCCCGACGAAGGCTTCCGGCGTCCGCGGTTCCCGGCGCGATCGACCTCGTGCTGCCCTACCGCGGCCCGCTCGACGCGAGCGGCATCTTCACCTGGATGGCGGCACGCGCCGTTCCCGGTATCGAGGAGACGACGTCGACGTCGTTCTCCCGGCATCTGCGGATGTCGGGAGGACCCGCCTGGTTCGACGTGCGTCAGGACGATGCGGCTCGTCTGCACCTGCGCGCCCGGGTCGCGCGGCTGGGAGACCTGGCCCCGCTCGTGTCGATCGTGCGGCGCATCTTCGACCTCGATGCCGATCCGCAGGCGATCGACGAGGCGCTCTCCGCGCACACCGAACTCGCCCCGCTCGTTGCGCGCACTCCCGGGATCCGGGTGCCGGGGTCGGCCGATCCGCATGAGATGCTCATCCGCGCCATGGTCGGTCAGCAGATCACCGTGGTCGCCGCCCGGACCGCGCTCACAGCGCTCGCCGAGGCGTTGGGGGAGCGCACCGAGAACGGGCTGCTCTTCCCGACGATGACCGCGATCGCCGCCCACGGAGCCGAGGTGCTGCGAGGGCCGGCCGCCCGCATCCGCGCCATCACCGGCGCTGCGGCCGCTCTCGCCGACGGCTCCCTGACGCTCACGGTCGGAGACGACGGTGTCGACCAGCGCGCTGCTCTGCTCGCGATGCCGGGAATCGGACCCTGGACAGCCGACTACGTGCGCATGCGTGTGCTCGGCGATCCCGATGTGCTGCTCCCGGGAGACGTCGCGCTGCGCGCCGGCGCTGCGGCCTCCGGCCTGCCGGGCGAACCACGTGCGCTCACCGCCTGGGCCGAGCGCACCGCCCCCTGGCGGAGCTATCTCAGCGCGCACCTGTGGCGCGCAGCACCTGTACGCCCCGTGGGTCCTCGACGCGCCTCGGCTGCGGCACGTCCCACCCCCGCGGAAGACACGACGAAGAAGGAGACCCCATGACCGCCCTCATCCAGACCATCGAGACGCCGGACGGCGCGTTCACGATCCTTGCCGACGACCGGCAGCGCGTACTGTCTTCCGGATGGACCTCAGACGTCGAGGCGATCCTCGGCAGGCTGTCCGCGGCGCACCGACCGGAAGATCTCCGAGACGGTGAGACCGAGGCCGCCGAGGCAGCGCTCGCTTACTACGCCGGCGACCTCTCCGCGATCGACGATGTCGCCGTGAAGCAGACCGGAACAGTCCTCCAACTCGCCGGCTGGTCGGCGCTGCGGTCGATCGAGCCGGGCGAGCCTCTGACGTACACCGGTTTCGCGACGCGGCTCGACAATCCCCGCGCCGTGCGAGCGGCGGCATCCATCTGCGCGCGCAACGCACCGGCGCTGTTCGTCCCGTGCCACAGGGTGTTGCGCACCGACGGCACCCTCGGCGGATTCGCCTGGGGGATCGATGTCAAGGAGAGCCTGCTCGCGCGCGAGAGTCGCGCGGGTTGAGTCGCAGGCACCACGACGGGCGGTCGACATGGTGCCCGTCGACGAAGCATCCCGACCGACGCGGCCATAGGCTCGTGCCGTGACCGCCAACGATGCACTCGCCCTCCACCGCCGCGCCGTCGTCGCCGACGCACACAACGATCTGCTCTGCTCGGTGGCGAGCCGCCCCGCGGATGAGTGGTCGGACTACTTCCGTGCCCAGTGGCTTCCCCAGCTGCACGAAGGTGGTGTCGGGCTGCAGGTGCTGCCCGTGTTCATCGATGACGTGTATCGCCCGGAGGGAGCGCTGCGTCGCACCCTCCGCATGATCGAGGCCGCGCATCGGCTGGCGGAGGGCAACGCAGACACCGTCGGTCTGTGCGGGGATGGCGACGACCTCGATCGGGTGATCGGCGAGGGACGCATCGCGCTGGTGCTCGCACTGGAGGGGATGCCCGGCATCGCCGACGACGTCGAGCTCCTCGAGACCGTGCACCGCCTCGGGGTGCGGATCGGCTCGGTGGCGCACTTCGGGCGCAGCGCGTTCGCCGACGGCAGCGGCGAAGATGCCGCAGGCAGCAGGCTGACGCGGACCGGGGTCCGGGCGCTCGCCGAGATGGAGCGCATCGGCATGATCTTCGACATCAGCCACCTCGGAGCGGGCGGGGTCGACCACGTGCTCGAGCTCGCCACGCGTCCGGTCATGGCCACGCATTCCTCGGCCCGTGCGCTGTTCGACCACCACCGCAACCTCACCGATGCCCAGATCGCCGGGGTCGCCGAGAGCGGGGGAGTCGTGTGCGTCAACTTCTTCGCTCCGTACCTGCATGAGAGCGCGTACACGATCGACACACTGATCGACCACTTCGAACGCGTGGTGTCGGTCGCCGGAATCGAACACGTCGGGATGGGGCCGGACTTCGTCCGCGAAGTGCTCGAAGACACCACGGCACCGTGCTGCGTGCAGACGACGATCGAGGGCGTGCCGGCCGATCGGTACCTGCCGGGCCTCGAGGGCCCGGCAGGTCTCCCGCTCGTGACCGAGGCGCTGATGCGTCGTGGCTGGCGGGAAGAGGAGATCCTCGCCGTCCTCGGCGGCAACCTGCAGCGGTTCCTCCGATCCGGGCTCGGAGCCGCAGCCCTCGCCTGAGGCTCCGGCGTCTCCCCTCCGCGGTCGTCGAGAGCCGCGGTCGACGAATCGGGAATGACTCTTGCTTTCAGCTGGTTCACAGCAATAGGCTGGTGGGCTGTCGCGCCAACCGGACGACATCGCCGAGCCCCTGAGGAGGACACCATGACCACGATCGCCACCGCGCGGATCGCAGCTCTCGGCTCGACCCCGGCGCGTCCGCTCTCCTAGAGCCACCCCGCCCCTTCTTCGTCGGATACCGGACTCCACGAGTCCGCTCTCGTATCCGTCCCCTTCCGCAATCGCTTTCCATACGAAACTCGTCTGAGAGACATGTCTTCCTCGCCTTCCGTGCAGAATCCCTCGCCTTCATCGACCCTTTCCACTCCGGCCGCACTGTGGCGCCTGAAGCCCTTCGTGAAGCCCGTCATCTGGCGGCTCGCCGGCGGTGCCGCCAGCGCGCTCATCGCCGCCGTCATCGCCCTGATGATCCCGATCGTGCTCGAGCAGATCATCAGCGGACCCGTTCGCTCCGGTGAGATCAGCGCCATCGTCTGGGGTGCCGTCGCCGTCTTCGCTCTCGCCCTCGGCGAGGCCCTGATGGTGTGGCTGCGACGCCAGTTCGTGCTCAACCCCTCGACCGAGGTCGAGTACAAGATGCGCACCGAGCTCTACTCGCGCCTGCAGACCCTTCCGGTGTCGTTCCACGACCGGTGGGGCTCCGGACAGCTGCTCAGCCGCATGATGCAGGACATCGGCCTCATCCGCCGCTGGCTCGCGTTCGGCCTCGTGCTGCTGGTCGTCAACATCCTCACGATCATCATCGGCTCCGTGCTGCTGTTCCGCTGGCACTGGCTGCTGGGCACGATCTTCCTGGTGACCGCGATCCCGCTGTGGATCCGCGGTTACCTGTTCGAGAAGCGCTACGGCGCGCTCACCCGTCGCAGCCAGGACCAGGCCGGCGACCTCGCCACGAGTGTCGAGGAGAGCGTGCACGGCATCCGCGTGCTCAAGGCGTTCGGTCGTGGCAAGCACGCTCTCAGCCGCTTCAGCCGCCAGGCCGAGACGCTGCGCGAGACCGAGATGAGCAAGGCTGGCGCGATCGCGTCGATCTGGTTCTGGCTCGACCTCATGCCGCAGATCGCCTTCGGTCTCAGCCTGATGTCCGGCATCTGGCTGATCTCCGTGGGGCAGATCGACGAGGCACAGCTGTTTGCCTTCTTCGCGATGGCGGTCGTGCTGCGGTGGCCCATCGAGTCGATCGGCTTCCTGTTCTCGTTCATGCTGGATGCGCGCACGGCGACCGACCGCGTGTTCGACATCTTCTCGGAGACCAACACCATCACCGACCCGGAGAACCCGGTGCACATCGAGAACCCGCGTGGGGAGCTCGCGTTCCAGAACGCGCACTTCCGCTATCAGGACGCCGGTGCCCACGAGCGGGATCTGCTCGACGGTATCGACCTGGTGCTGCGCCCGGGTGAGACCATGGCGCTGGTGGGCCTGACCGGCAGCGGCAAGACCACTCTCACCACGCTGCCCACGCGTCTGTACGACGTGACGGGCGGCAAGGTGACGCTCGACGGTGTCGATGTGCGGGATCTCCCTCTCGCCGAGCTCCGTCAGCACATCGCCATGGCGTTCGAGGACGCGACACTGTTCTCGGCGACGGTCCGTGAGAACGTGCTGCTCGGACGTGCCGAACTCGATGTGCACAGCGACGAAGGCGAGCGCGTGCTCCGCGAGGCCCTCGACGTCGCCCAGGCGTCGTTCGTCGACGCGCTGCCCGACGGCGTCGAGACGGTGATCGGTGAAGAGGGGCTCAGCCTCTCCGGCGGCCAGCGTCAGCGGCTCGCCCTCGCCCGTGCGGTCGCGGCGAAGCCGAAGGTGCTCGTGCTCGACGACCCGCTGTCGGCTCTCGATGTCGACACCGAGGCCCTCGTGGAGGAGGCCCTGCGACACGTGCTCGCCGACACCACGGCCATGATCGTGGCGCACCGGCCCTCGACCGTCGCCCTCGCCGACCGCGTCGCCCTGCTCGAGGCGGGTCGTGTGACGGCGGTGGGGACGCACTCCGAGCTGCTCAAGTCGAGCCGGCACTACCGCCACGTCATCTCGAGCTTGGAGGCCGAGGAAGCGGCGCGCACCGGCGCGATCCCCGTGATCCGCGATGAGCAGGCCGAGATCGACGAAGAGGTCCGCGAGGGCCTCGGGATGCAGGCCGCCGACGAAGACCCGATCACCGAGAAGGAGGTGCAGCGATGAGCTCCGCCGTCACCGGAACCCAGAACGAGGATCGTTCCGAGTACACCCGCGAAGAGAGCCGGGAGATCCGTCGTCGATCCCTCCGACTCCTCGGATCCCTGGTCAGCCCGTTGAAGCCGAGGATCGTCCTCGCCGCCGCGGTGCTGATCGTGTCGACCGCCCTCCAGGTCGCCGGCCCTATCCTCATCAGCATCGGCCTCGATCGCGCGCTGCCCGCGGCCATCGATCGGGCCGACTGGATGCCGACGTTCATGATCGGCGGCATCTATCTGCTGGCGGGTGCGCTCGCCGCCGTGCTGATCGCGTGGTACGTGATCATCGCGGCCAAGCTCACCCAGGCGGTGCTGCTCGATCTGCGCAAACGCATCTTCCTGCACACCCAGCGCCTGAGCCTGGAGTTCCACGAGTCGTACACGTCCGGGCGCATCATCTCGCGCCAGACGAGTGACCTCGACTCGATCAAGGAGCTCCTCGACGGCGGTCTGAACGAGCTCGTCTCCGGCGTGCTCTTCGGGCTCTTCACCTTCATCGCGCTGTGCTTCTGGGACTGGCAGTCGGGTCTCATTCTGGCGATCGGCGGCGTGCCGCTGTTCTTCCTGATGAAGTGGTTCTACTCGCGCTCGCAGTTGGTCTACCGCGAGTCGCGGGTGATCAGCGCGAAGGTGATCGTGCAGTTCGTCGAGACGATGACCGGCATCCGGGCCGTGAAGGCCTTCCGCAAGGAGCCGCGCAACGACAAGGCGTTCCAGGAGATCGCCGGTGACTATCGCGACGTCAACCGTCGCTCGATGCTGCTGTTCGGCACGTTCGAGCCCGGGCTCATGGGTGTCGCGGCCCTCGTGCTCGGAATCGTCGTGCTGTGGGGTGGTATCCGCGTCTCAGAGGGGGCGCTGACCGTCGGCGTGCTGCTGTCGGCGGTGCTGTATGTGCGCAACTTCTTCGCCCCGATGCAGGAGATCGCGATGTTCCTGAACTCCTACCAGTCGGCCACGGCCGCGCTGGAGAAGGTGTCGGGCGTGCTCGAGGAGGTGCCGACGGTTCCGGATCCCGAGAAGCCGATCGACCTCTGGGAAGCCCGCGGGCACGTGGAGTTCGACGAGGTGACGTTCGGCTACAACGGAGAGAAGACGATCCTCCCGAACTTCTCCCTCGACATCCCGGCCGGGCAGACGATCGCTCTGGTGGGCACGACCGGCGCGGGCAAGTCGACACTCGCCAAGCTCATCTCCCGGTTCTACGACCCCTCCGATGGGCGGGTCACCCTCGACGGCGTCGACCTGCGCTCGCTGCACCCGAAGGACCTCCGCCGCGCGATCGTCATGGTCACGCAGGAGGCCTACCTGTTCAGCGGGACCGTCGCCGACAACATCGCCCTCGGCAAGCCGGAGGCGACGCTCGACGAGATCAAGGCGGCGGCGCGGGCCGTGGGCGCCGACGGGTTCATCTCGTCGCTCCCCGACGGCTACGGCACCGATGTGAACAAGCGCGGCGGTCGGGTCTCGGCCGGTCAGCGTCAGCTCATCTCGTTCGCCCGGGCCTTCCTCGCCGACCCGGCGGTGCTGATCCTGGACGAGGCCACGGCGTCGCTGGACATCCCGTCGGAGCGACTGATCCAGGATGCCCTGCAGACCCTTCTCAAGGACCGCACGGCGATCATCATCGCGCACCGCCTGTCGACGGTCGCGATCGCCGACCGGGTTCTCGTGATGGAGCACGGACGCATCATCGAGGATGACACCCCTGCCGCGCTCATCGGCGGAACAGGCAAGTTCGCCCAGCTGCACGCGGCGTGGCAGGAGACGCTCGTCTGATCCCCCTCTCGACTGCTGCGACCACGCCCGCCTCATCGTCCCGGCGAGGCGATCACGGCCGCAGCAGTCGAGACCTCGGGCGAACGTCCGGGGGCGCGCATCGAGCGCGGTGCGTGGGTAGCATCGAGGTATGGACCCGTTGCTGCTCGTTGCCGAGTGGTGGTGGATCGCGCCGAGTGCGGTCGCCGCGGGGACGGTGGGGGTGATGGGAATGCGTCGTCGCAACAGCACGGTGAGCGGACGCCGCCTCGCAGTCGATGCTGCGCGTCATGATCTCAGGGAGGCGCAACTGGCCGCGGCCGAGAGGCGCACCGCCTGGAAGATCGCACGCGCCGACCTGGCTCGCGTCACCGCTGAGCGGGCGGCGCAGCGGGCGACGGCCGAACAGGTGGCCGGTGCGCGACGGATGCTGAAGGAGCGGGAGCGTGATGCGAAGGCCGCCTCGGCCGATGTCCGCGCGCGTCAGGTGCGTCTCAATGCGGCGCGGGCCGCGGTGCCCTCGGCATCGGAGCCCCGCCCCTTGGAGCGGTTGCACGCCGCTCACGATGCTGTGACGGCGCGGTGGATGCGGTACGAGACCGATCCGGCACTGCAGATCTCCTATCCGGCGATGACCGACGTCAAGAGTCCCGAGACGGCGGCCTACTTCCGTGCTGCCGGCCACGCGACGGACATGCGCCGCGCGGCGGCCGGGCGCATCACCCCGGCGGAGTTCGCCGCCTATCGCGATGCCGTCGCCGAGCTCGAGCGCGCGTTCGAAGCGGCCGAGCACGCCGCGAAGGTGCAGGCGGGGGAGGCGCCGAGCACGGCAGCGTGGCAGGACGCTGCGCAGGACATGCTCAGCCGCTCCGCGGAAGCCCTCGACCGGGCGGCCGGTGCGGCTGCGGCCGCCCTCACGTCATGGACGAATCGGCGCAAGCCCGGCGGTGGCAAGCCGGACGAACGCCCCTGAGTCACGAGGGGACGCCACGACAGTGCGTCACGTGAGGAGGTCGTGAGAGCGCTCCCCCGGAACCCCGTGAAAGGGCGACGAGGTCTCGATGGGGGAGGGGATTCGAGACCCCGCCGCCCGGCCTAGGTCGTGACCCGGATCTCGGCGATGACCTCGCCGTAGGCGGTCTCGCCCACAGGGGTGAAGCCGACGCGGTGGAAGAAGGTCTCCGGACCGCCTTCGCCCGCCTCGTAGATCACGTTGACGTGGTCGACGCCGCGCGCGCGGGCCTCATCGACGAGCGCCTCGACGGCGTACCGGCCGACACCGCGGCCCTGGTCGTCGGCATCGACGTTGATGCGCCACAGCACTGAACGGAAGTGCTCTTCCGGTGCCTCCGCGTCGAAGTTGGCGCTGACGAAGCCCACGACCTCGTTGCGGTCCAGGATCACCCGCTGCCAGGAGGTCTGCGGGTTGATGACGGTCGCTGCGATCCCGTACGAGACCGGAGCGAGGAACTGCTCCTGCCCGGGCTTGAGCGACAGGTTGTTCACGGCGACGATCGTCGCAGCGGAGAGTTCGACCATGCGCAGTTCGGACATGGACCCAGGCTAACCCCTCCCGGCAGGCGCGACACCTTTCCGGACAACATTTCGCTGCGCTCTGGCCGTTCGTCGATATGGGGTGGCCACCGGTCGTGGGCCGAGGCCGCAGGGCCAGACCGGCTCAGGTATCTTGGTATCGAGACAAATTTCCCCGCGAACGGAGTACCTCCCGGTGACCGACGACGCCATCATCTACACGTACACAGACGAGGCACCGGCGCTCGCCACCGCCTCGTTCCTCCCGATCATCCAGGCATTCACCGGCCAGGCCGGTATCGAGGTGGAGACGCGCGACATCTCGCTGGCAGGCCGCATCCTCGCCGCCTTCCCGCAGAAGCTCACCCCGGAGCAGCAGGTGGGCGATTCGCTCGCCGAGCTCGGCGGTCTCGCCACGCTCCCGGAGGCGAACATCATCAAGCTGCCGAACATCTCGGCGTCGATTCCGCAGCTGAAGGGGGCCATCGCCGAGCTTCAGAAGCAGGGCTACGACATCCCCGACTTCCCGGACGAGCCGTCCTCGCTCGAGGAGAAGGACGTCCGCGCTCGTTACGACCGCATCAAGGGCTCCGCCGTGAACCCGGTGCTGCGTGAGGGCAACAGCGACCGACGTGCCCCATTGGCAGTGAAGAACTACGCGAGGAAGCACCCGCACCGCAACAAGCCCTTCGCCTCGGGCTCCAAGACGCGCGTCGCGACTCTCGGTCACGACGACTTCAAGCACAACGAGCGCTCCTGGGTCGCCGCACACGACGACGTGCTGAGCTTCCGCCACACGGCGGAGGACGGAACGGTCACGGTCCTGAAGGAGGGGCTCAAGGTACTCCCGCGCGAGATCATCGACGCGACGTTCCTCTCCGCCAAGGAGCTCGACGCGTTCCTCGCCCAGACGCTCGAAGAGGCCAAGGCCGACGACGTGCTGTACTCGGTGCACCTCAAGGCGACCATGATGAAGGTCAGCGACCCGATCATCTTCGGTCACGTCGTGAAAGCGTTCTTCGCAGACGTGTTCGCGCAGTACGGAGACAAGCTGGCCGCTGCGGGCCTCAGCGCGAACGACGGGCTCGGCTCGATCCTCTCGGGTCTCGCGAACGTGGCTGACGGCGCCGAGATCGCCGCGGCCTTCGACAAGGCCATCGCCGAGGGCCCGCGTCTGTCGTACGTGAACTCCGACAAGGGCATCACGAACCTGCACGTGCCGAGCGATGTGATCGTCGATGCGTCGATGCCGGCACTGGTGCGCAACGGCGGCAAGCTCTGGGGCAAGGAGGGCGAAGAGGCCGACACGCTCGCCGTGATCCCCGACTCCTCGTACGCGAGCGTCTATCAGGCTGTGATCGACGACGTGATCGCGAACGGTCCGCTCGACCCGGCCACGATCGGCACGGTTCCCAACGTCGGGCTGATGGCGCAGGCGGCTGAGGAATACGGCAGCCACGACAAGACGTTCGAGATCGCGGCAGACGGCATCGTCCAGGTGCTCGACAGCGAGGGCACCGTGCTCATCGAGCACACGGTCGGCAAGGGCGACATCTGGCGCGCGACGCAGACCAAGCACATCCCGGTGATGGACTGGGTCAAACTCGCGGTGACCCGTGCCCGTGCGACCGGCGACCCCGCCGTCTTCTGGCTCGACGCGAACCGTTCGCACGACGCGCAGATCATCGCCAAGGTGCACCAGGGTCTCGCGACCCTCGACACCAAGGGCCTCACGATCACCATCCTCGCGCCGGAGGAGGCCACGCGTTACACGCTCGCTCGCATGCGTCACGGGCTCGACACGATCTCGGTCACCGGCAACGTGCTGCGCGACTACCTGACGGACCTGTTCCCGATCCTCGAGGTCGGCACGAGCGCCAAGATGCTCTCGATCGTGCCGCTGCTCGCCGGCGGCGGCCTGTTCGAGACCGGTGCCGGAGGCTCGGCGCCCAAGCACGTGCAGCAGCTCGTCGAGCAGAACTACCTGCGTTGGGACTCGCTCGGTGAGTTCTTCGCGCTGGCTGCCTCGCTCGAGCACTTCGCCGACCGCACCGGTAACGAGAAGGCCCGAGTGCTCGCCGAGACGCTGGACGCCGCGACCGGGACGTTCCTCGAGGAGGACCGCTCGCCCGGTCGTGCTCTGGGCACGATCGACAACCGCGGCAGCCACTTCTACCTGAGTCTGTACTGGGCTCAGGAGCTGGCGAAGCAGACGAAGGACGCCGACCTCGCTGCGGCGTTCGCACCGATCGCCGCGACGCTCGCGCAGAACGAGGAGGCCATCGTCTCCGAGCTCAACGCCGTGCAGGGCGCGCCCGTCGAGATCGGCGGCTACTACCGTCCGGACGACGCGTTGGTCGAAGCGGTCATGCGTCCGTCCGCGACCCTGAACGGTATCGTCGACGCACTGCGCTGAGCAGTCGACGCATAAGTCGACAGAAGGGGGCGGACGCCGCGGCGTCCGCCCCCTTCTGCGTACCCGCGCGTCCGCCGCGTCGTGTCCGCGCGGAATCCCGCGTCGGGCGTACGGGTGCGCGGGTGGCGCGTCCTGTCTCCGGACTCGACCTGATCGCGTGATGCCGGAGCGCGACGATGCGGTCGTCGGCAGCGGGGGACGCGTCTGTCCCTCCACGTGCGCAGAGGGACAGCGCTCGTCAGTAGTGGACGGAGACCTCGAGGCCCTTCGGGGACCAGTCGTAGACGTACTTGGCGAGGTCGATCGGCAGGTTGACGCAACCGTGGCTCATCCGCTGGCCGAAGTTGTTGTGCCAGTAGGTGCCGTGGAAGCCGATGTTCGGGGCGAACCAGGTGATCCAGGGCACGTCCTTGGTGCAGTACGGGGCACCTTCGTAGCAGCCCATGTCCTGGATACGGGTGTGCGCGAAGACCGTGAAGTTGCCGGTGGGCGTCAGCGTTCCGGGAAGGCCGGTCGACACGGCCCACGAGTTCACGACCACGTTGTTCTCGTAGAGAACGGCGCGCTGCGAGCTCAGGTTGATGTCGATGCGGCGGAACAGGCTCACCGTCTCGAACGGCGTCTCGGTGACCGAAAGCGCGAAGGCGCCGTTGCCGGCGGCGAGCTGGTCGGCGAACTTCTCTGCGATGCCGGAGGTGTCTCCGAGCGCTCGCCCCGCGACGCCCTCCTGCTCTGCGCGCAGCACGGTGCCGGCGGAGTTGACGATGTTGGTCGCATTGACCGGCGCGCGGTCGACGAGAGCGGGAAGACCGTCGACGGTCGCCTGGATCGCCTGCGGATCGGCGTCGATGCGCAGCTGACCGTCGTCGTCCGAGACCGTGAGCCAGGTGGCGACGACGGCGGGGTCCACCGGCACGGTGCGCTCCTCGCCGACATAGAACCCGACGGTGGGGAGCATGGTGTTGAGAGCCGTGGCCGTGGCGGTGGCATCGTCGTCCGAGACGGCGGGCAGGGCCTCGGCCGCGTCGCCCGAGTACTCGAGCGTGGTACGGCCTTCGCCGACCGCCTCGGTGAAGGCGGCGTTGAGCGCGGTGAGGTCGATGCCGGTTCCGGTTTCGGCCGGGGTGATGACGAAGGTGCCGCTCGCGGCATCGAAGACGACACCCGCGTCCACGGGGTCGTCGAAGCTGGTCGGTACCGCGTCGCGCAGTGCGGTGGTCGCCTTCTCGGCGTCGAATGCGATCTCCGCCGGCACGGGCTCGCCCATCCACGCGCCGAGGTTCCACAGCGGGTGCTCGGCGAAGGCCTTGTCGGCGAGAGCGGTCGCGTCGACGGTGACGCCGAGGTCGGCGCCGGTCAGGACAGCGCCGTCTCCGTCTCCCGTGAGAGTGATCTCGGTCTCGGCCAGGTGGGAGTCGATGGCGTCCGCTGCGGCTCCAGGTGTCATCCATCCGACGGGAATTCCCGCGACCGTGGTGCCCGGTGCGATGAGGATCATGGATGCGGCGCCGGCGCCGAGTGCGACGACCCCCAGGCCCAGTCCGATCCAGAGGCCGAGGCGGCGCTTCTTGGGAGACGGCTCGATGGGTGCCCAGGCCAGGGGCTGGTCGCCTGTGGTCGGTGGAACGGTCTCGGTGGGAGCGTCCGTGGGAGTGAGCACTGCAGTGGGCGCGGAGTCGTCTCCACGCGCCTCGGCTGCTGCGCCCGGCGCAGAAATCAGATCGGTCACGAACTTCACCCCCCGGTTCTCAAACGTGTCCTGACGTCCAATGGTACGGGATGGGAGGTAACGGGGAGGCAACGGTCCGTGATAGCGTTCCTCCCCGCTTCGCCCCGGTCAGTCGACGATGGCGATGCCGTCGATCTCGACCAGCATCTCCTCGCGCGGCAGGCCGGTGAAGACGGTGGTGCGCGAGGGCAGCACCCCGTTCGTGGTGTGCGCGGTCACGAACTCCCCGTAGGCGTCGTTCATGATCGGGAAGTCTTCGCGCTTGGTCAGGTAGACGCGCAGCATCACGACATCGTCGAACGTCGCGCCGGAGGCTTCGACGATCGCCTTCACGTTCTCGAGCGTGCGGGTGGTCTGGGCGGCCACGTCGCCGGGGAACAGGTACTCGTTCGTCGTCGGATCGACGGGCCCCTGACCGGACACCTGCACGAACGGGCCCTTGCGGATCCCCTGCGAGAACGTGTGGGCGGGGGCGGGGGCGGCATCGGTGGAAACGCGGATCTTCTCGGTCATGCCGTCAAGCCTAGTAGCATTGTTAGATGCCTCTACAAATTCCGGATCCCGTTCTCGGCGCCTGGACGAAGGGCTTCCCGGCGCATGCTGCGGGACTGCGTCTCGCCGAGGTGGCCGAGGCCGGCCTGCACCTCTCCGACCTGGTCACCCCGGTCCTGACGGTGCATGAGGGTGCCCTCGCGCACAACGAGGAGACCGTCTTCACCTGGGCGAAAGACCGTGGCGTGCTGCTCGCTCCACACGGCAAGACCACCATGGCGCCGGCCCTGTGGCAGCGGCTGCTCGACGCGGGCGCGTGGGGGATCTCGGTCGCGACGCCCTGGCAGGCCGAAGTGGCCGTGGATGCCGGCGTCTCGACCGTGCTCATCGCGAACGCCGTCACCGATCCCGCGGCGGTGCGCCGACTGGGATCCCTACTCGGTGCGGACGACGGGCTGCGTGTGCTGTGCTGGGCCGACTCCCTCGACGGCGTCATGATCCTCGCGAATGGCATGCGCGATGCGTCGCGTCCGCTGGACGTGCTGGTCGAGCTGGGCGGCGCGCACGGTCGAACCGGCGCGCGCACGGTGGCGGAGGGGGAGCGCATCGCGCAGGCCGTCGCCGCCGCCCCGGGACTGCGCCTCGCGGGCGTCACCGGATACGAGGGGCCGTTCGGGCCGGACCGCAGCGATACCTCCGTGGCCGCGGTCGACGCCTACCTGGAGACGCTCATCGAGCTGCACACGCGGCTGGAGTACCCGGACGACGTGCGCCCTGTGCTGAGCGCCGGCGGCAGTTCCTTCCCCGACCGGGCGGCGGCGGTGCTCGGGACGGTGGGCGCCGAGGCGGATGTCGTGCTGCGCTCCGGCGCGTTCCAGATCCACGACGACGGCTTCTACTCCCGCATGTCGCCCTTCGGGCCGCTCACCGGGACCGCACCGCTGCGTTCTGCGATGCACGCCTGGTCGCGCGTGGTGTCGCAGCCCGAGGACGGCCTCGCGCTGCTCGACGCCGGTCGTCGAGACGTGCCCTTCGATCTCGACCTGCCCGTTCCCCAGAGCGTCGCGGGTGCGATCACCGCGCTGAACGACCAGCACGCGTTCATGAGCCTCGCGGATGACGCGAGGGTCGCCGTCGGCGATGTCGTGCGGCTGGGGCTCTCACATCCCTGCACGGCGTTCGACAAATGGCGGGTGGTCGCGGTGATCGACGATCCGGACGCCGCCGACCCTCGGGTGATCGGAGCGGTGGCGACATGCTTCTGAGCGCAGAGAAGGCCGCCGCCGGCCTGGTGCGGGTCTATCGCGGAGCCACCGTCATCGACGGGACGGGCGCGACGAGGTATGTCGCCGACGTCGCCGTGGAGGGGAAGAGGGTGGTGGCGATCATCCCCGAAGGGGCGTCGGAGCCGGTGCTCGCGCTTCCCGACGGAGCTGTGGAGATCAGAGCCGACGGCCTCGTGCTGGCCCCCGGATTCATCGACATGCATGCGCACAGCGAACTCGCCGTGTTGAGCGGTGCCGCGCACGACGCGAAGATCCGCCAGGGCGTCACGACCGAGGTGCTCGGTCAGGACGGGCTCGGGTACGCGCCCCTCGACGATGCGGCGGCCGCGGTCATCCCCGCGCAGATCGCCGGATGGAACGGCATGCCTGCCGAGGTGCCATGGCGGACGATGGACGATCTGCTCGTGGCGATCGACGCCGCAGCGGTCGCGAACGCCGCTGTCCTCGTACCGCAGGGGAACCTGCGGATGATGGTCGTCGGTCATGAGAACCGTCCGGCGACGTCGGCCGAGGTGTCCGCCATGGCCGACCTCCTGGGCGAAGCGCTGGATGCGGGAGCGTTCGGGATGTCGAGCGGACTCACCTACACGCCGGGGATGTACGCCGACACCGCCGAGCTCGAGGCGCTGTGCCGCGTCGTCGCCGAACGCGGCGGCTACTGGGCGCCGCACACCCGCAGCTACGGGGGAGGGGCGCTCGAGGCATACCGCGAAGCGCTCGACATCGGCCGTCGCACGGGATGCCCCGTGCATCTGACCCATGCCACCATGAACTTCGCTCCGAACCGGGGTCGCGCGCGTGACCTGCTGACTCTGGTCGACGAGGCGATCGCGGATGGCGTGGACGTCACGCTCGACACGTATCCCTATCTTCCCGGCGCCACCACCCTCTCCGCACTGCTGCCCAGCAGGCTCGCAGCCACCGGCGATCTGCTCGGTGCCATCGCCGGTCTCGACAGTGCCGGCCGAGAGGCCGTGCGCGTGGAGCTCGAGGAGGTCGGCTGCGACGGCTTCCACGGTGAGAAGGCCGATTGGACGCAGATCCAGATCTCCGGCACCGCCGATCCGGCCCTGGCCGATCTCGTCGGACGCACCATCGCCGAGATCTCCACCACGACCGGCCGCCGCGCCGTCGATGTGGTGCTCGACACGATCCTCGACGATGCCGGGGCCACCGGGATCCTGATGCACATCGGCGACGAGGAGAACGTCCGCGCGATCATGCGGCATCCGCGGCACGCGGGCGGAAGCGACGGGATCCTGATCGGTGCCCGGCCGCACCCGCGCGGGCGCGGCACATTCCCGCGATACCTCGGGCACTACGTGCGCGAACTCGGCATCCTCACCTGGGAGGAAGCCGTCCGTCACCTCTCCGGAACTCCGGCCAGGCGTCTGGGGCTCGATCGCGGCGATGCACCCCGTGGCATCGTCACGCAGGGTGCGACCGCGGATCTGGTGCTGTTCGATCCGGAGACCATCGCGGCGGGAGCGACCTTCGAGGCGCCTTTCGCCGCCCCGCAGGGCATCGTCGAGGTACTGGTCGACGGCGTACCGGTGGTGTCGGACGGTGACGTCACCGGACTCACTCCCGGCCGCGCGCTGCGGATGCCGCCGCCGCCGCACCGTGCAACGGTGCCGCGCGTCGATGCGCGTATCGATCCGGCCGCCCCGGGATTCCTGTGGACGGAACGGACGCCGATCCGCACCGCTTCCGGTCTCACCGCTTCTGATCTCACCGCTTCTGGTCTCACAGCCGCTGATCTCCGCGCATCCGTGACGCGCCTGGGCGGCGAGGGAGGCGACGGCGAACTCTCGCCGATCCGTCTGGTGATCGACGAGTCCCTCGGCGCGGATGCCGTCGTCGCCGGCCGCATCGGCGACGAGGCCTTCCGGGTGACCGTGAGCGCGTCCGGGATCGAGGTCAGGGGCGCGAGTCCCGTGGGCGTGTTCCGGGGCGCGACCACACTGCGACAGCTCCGGGACCCGGATGCCACGACGGCGCTGATCCCCGCGGGGGTCTGGCAAGGGGCGCCCACGTACAGCTGGCGCGGAGCCATGCTCGACGTCGCCCGGCACTTCCGGAGCGTCGAGGAGGTCCGCCGGTTCATCGACCTTCTCGCCGACCATCACCTGAATGTCCTGCATCTGCACCTCACCGACGACCAGGGTTGGCGTTTCGAGGTGCCCGGCTTCCCCCGGCTCACCGAGGTGGGCGGGCGGCGGGAGGCGACACAGCTGGGACACGGTCCGTCGTCGACCGTCGTCCCCGGTGTGCACGAGGGGTTCTATACGACGGCGGAACTGCACGATCTGGTCGCTTACGCTCGCGAGCGATTCGTGACCCTCGTGCCGGAGGTGGAACTGCCGGGGCACATCCAGGCGGGCCTCGCCGCGTACCCCGAGCTCGGCAACCTCGACGTCGGGGAGCCGGCGCCCTCCGCCTGGGAGCGCTTCGGGGTGAACCCGCGCACCCTGGCGCCCACGGATGCCGCTCTGGCTTTCGGACGTGCGGCGATCGATGCGCTGTGCGATGCCTTCGATTCGGAGTGGATCGGGATCGGCGGCGACGAGGTGCCGGTCACCGAGTGGGCGCAGAGCGCAGCGGCCGGCGCGCGGATGCGTGAGCTCGGCCTCGCCACGCCGCATGACGTGCAGCCGTGGTTCACCGCGCACTTCGTGGCGCACGTGCGTTCCCGGGGGCGCACCGCGCTTGCCTGGGACGAGGTTCTCGAAGGGGATGTCCCCGAGGGGGTGCGCATCCTCGCCTGGCGCGGCCCGGCGGCGATGCGCGAGGCGCTGCGTCTCGGTATCGAGGTCGTGGCGTGCCCCGACCTCGAGGTCTATCTCGACTACCCGCAGTCGGAGTCCGAGGAGGAGCCGATCAGGGTCGGTCCGCCGCTCACGATCGAGCGCGCCTACACACTGCGCGTCGTGGATGGCGCAGTGGGGGGACAGGCGAACGTGTGGAGCGAGCATCTGCCGACAGCGGATCGCGTCGACTTCGCGGTGTTCCCGCGTCTCTCGGCGATCGCCGAGAGACTCTGGGAAGGAGGCGACGCCGCACCGTATGCCGGCTTCGGACGCCGCCTGCCGACCCATCTGCGCCGGCTCGCCGCCGCCGGGGTGCGGTATCGTCCCCTTGACGGTCCGCAACCCGCTCAGCGCCGTCCCGGCGTGCCGGGGAAGCCGCTCACGATCGAGGCGCGGGAGCAGATCGTCGCGGGCCTGGTGGAGCGTCTCCTCGAGCGCTCGAACACGGTCGCCGAAGACGATCGAAAGTAATGTAACGTTTCGGTAACCCTGCTCGCGCGTCCGCGGGTAGAGGTTGCGCAAATTTTGTTCGTAAGGTCTACTAACAAACATGTCCGTTTCGGATGAACAGCGTTCCGCATCGCCGTCAGAGTACGTCGGTGCGAATGCGCACGCCTTCGGCCCCGGGCGCCACCTGCGCTCACGATCCAAGGTGCTGCCCGAGCACGCACGAGGGCACAACCGCGCCCTCGTGCTGCAGACGCTCTACCACGCCGGCGCGATGAGTCGTGCCGACCTCTCCCGGGAGACCGGACTCACCCGGGTCACCATCTCCGACCTGGTCGCAGAGTTCATCGCCGACGGCATCGTGATCGAGATGGGCGTCCGTGAGGCCGTCGGCCCCGGCAAGCCGCCGATCCTCATCGACATCGACCGCTTCGGGCATCAGATCGTCGGTCTCGACCTCTCCGGACCGGACGCCTTCACCGGTGCGGTGCTGAGTCTCGACGGAGATGTGCTCGAGCGGCGCGAGGTGGCCCGCCCCGCATCGCCCGACGGCGAGGCGGCCTATGCGGCACTGCGTGAGCTGGCGGACGCCCTCGTCGCCGCATCGACCCAGCCTCTGCTGGGTGTGGGAATCGGCACGCCCGGTGTGGTGCGTCCCGATGGCCTCGTCCTCAGCTCGCCCAACCTCGGCTGGACGAACTTCCCGCTCGAGGCGAAGCTCGGCGTCGACCTCGACCTTCCCGTCCTCGCCCGAAACGACGCCAACGCAGCGGTGCTCGCGGAGTACACCTTCGGTGACGCCAAGGCCGACTTCATGCTGATCAAGATCGGCAAGGGCGTCGGCGCCGGTCTCATCACCGGCAGCCAGCCTCTGCTCGGCAGCCGCTTCGCCGCAGGGGAGATCGGTCACGTCGTGGTCGGAACCGACGGCGGACCACGCTGCGCGTGCGGCAAGGACGGCTGTCTCGAAGCGTGGCTCAGCGTGAGCCGCCTCGGCGCGGCGATCGCTGCGGACCCCGATGCGCGAGACGAGATCCTCCGTGATGCCGGAACGCGGATGGCGATCGCGGTCGCCCCGATCGTCGCGGCGCTCGATCTCTCCGAGGTCGTGCTCTCCGGACCGGCCGAGCTGCTCGACGGCATCCTGATCGACGCCGCCATCGAGACGCTGCACGCGCGGACCCTCGAGGGCGTCTTCGAGGATGTCGTGGTGCGGCTGACGCACCAGGAGGACATCGTCCTGCGAGGAGCCGCCGTCATGGTGCTCTCCGGACAGCTGGGAGTGTCGTGATCGTCGACGCCACCATCACCGTCACGGCAGGGAGCAGCATCCGATGATGGGTGCCGGCAGTGCCGACCGCTCCGGTCGGCCCATTCGAGTGGGCCTGGACGTCGGCGGTACGAAGATCGACGCGGTCGCCGTCGATCCGTCCGGAGACATCCGGGGGAGACTGCGCCGACCGACCGGCTGGGGTGACGACGCCGTCGTCGAGAGCATCGTCGCGGCGGTCACCGCCCTCGCCGTCGAGAGCGGATTCGCCCTCGACGACGTCGGATCCGTGGGGATCGGGATCCCCGGACTCGTCGACGCCGAGGCCGGCCGCGTGGATCACGCCGTCAACCTCGGGGTGGAGTCCCTGGACCTCGCTGCCACGGCCGAGCGTGCACTCGGTGTCCCCTTCCGGGTGGAGAACGACGTGAAGGCCGCGGCGCTCGGAGCCGCGGTGCTGAGCGGAGTCGCCGGGTCCATGGCCTACCTGAACCTCGGAACGGGCGTCGCCGCCGGAATCGTGATCGACGGGCGCATCTGGCGCGGCGCGCGAGGAACGGCCGGCGAGGTCGGTCACCTCTCGGTCGATCCGCGTGGACGACTGTGCGGCTGCGGACAGCACGGCTGCGTCGAGACCTTCTGCGGTGGGGGCGCGCTGGCCAAGGCGTGGGGTCGCCCCGGTGCGCTGCCGATCCGGGACATCTTCGACGCGGCGGACGCCGGCGATCCGCTGGCACTCTCCCTTCGCGACGACCTCTACCACGGAGCCGCAGCCGCCGTGCGGGTTCTCGTGCTCTCCGCCGACGTCGAGACGGTGGTCATCGGGGGAGGACTCACCGCTCTCGGAGACCGGCTCGAGAACGGCATCCGCGCCGCCCTGCACGCGGGCGCCGAGGCGTCACCGTTCATGCGGTCGCTCCGCCTGGATGAGAGAATCGAACTGCTCCCCGCGGGTTCTCCCGCCGCCGCATTCGGCGCCGCACTCGTCGGCGCTTCCATCACCGAGAAGGAGATCGTTCCCCATGGCTGAGGTCGTCATCGTCGAGAATGCCGAGGCTGCCGGTGCGTTGGTCGCCACCGAGATCGTGGAGCTGATCGCGCGTCGTGCGGATGCGGTCCTCGGCCTCGCCACCGGATCGACACCGCTGCCGGTGTACCAGGCGCTGCGCACGCAGCTCGCGGGTCACGACGTCTCGCAGGTGCGCGGCTTCGCCCTCGACGAGTACGTCGGGATCGACCCCGCGCACCCGGAGAGCTACCGCTCCGTCATCACCCGTGAGGTCGTCGAGCCGCTCGGCCTCGACCCGCAGCGCATCCATGTCCCCAACGGTGCGCAGGCGACGATCCAGCACGCGGGCGATGACTACGAGGCGGCCATCGATGCCGCCGGGGGCGTCGACCTGCAGATCCTCGGCATCGGCACGGACGGACACATCGGCTTCAACGAGCCCGGATCGTCGTTCGCGTCCCGCACTCGCGTGAAGACGCTCACGGAGCAGACGCGCGAAGACAACGCCCGCTTCTTCGACTCGATCGACGACGTTCCCATGCACTGCATCACCCAGGGGCTCGGAACGATCCTGAGGGCGCGTCACCTCGTGCTGCTCGCCTTCGGCGAGGGCAAGGCCGAGGCCGTCGCCGGAGCGGTCGAGGGACCGCTCACGGCTCTCCTGCCCGGTTCCGCGATCCAGCTGCACCCGCACGCCACGATCGTGGTCGACGAAGCCGCGGCGTCGCGCCTCGCACTCGCCGACTACTACCGCTACACGTTCGCCAACAAGCCCGCCTGGCAGGGCATCTGAGGCCTGCCCGAGCGCCGCGCCGGCGCGCTCAGCTCGCCGGCGCGGGCCAGGCGATCGGGAGCAGGTGCTCGACGCTCAGCGGCGCCAGCGGAAGCGTGGCGACGTCGGCCGGGGTGATCCACCGCAGCTCGGCGAGCTCTGCCTGAACACTCACCGCCCCGGGGTCGACGGAGGTCGCGAAAGCCTCTGCGACGACCCGGTGCCCCGGTTCGTTCGCTGCCGCGGAGACGAACGTGCCGAGAGGCTCGAGGTCGGCTTCGTCGAGGACCAGCCCGAGTTCCTCGTCGAGCTCGCGGATCAGCGTCTGCGCGGCGGACTCGCCGGCCTCGGGCTTGCCGCCCGGCTGCATGAACATGGTCGTGCCCTGCTTGCGGACGACCAGCACGCGTCCGGACTCATCGACGATCACCGCCGCGCTCACATGGATGTCAGGCATCGGAGGCGAACACCTTTCCGGGGTTGAGGATGCCGAGCGGATCGAACACGGCGGCGATCTGACGTTGGAGCTGCCATTGGTCGTCACCCAACTCCTCGGCGAGCCAGCGCCGTTTCAGGACTCCGATGCCGTGCTCGCCTGTCAGGGTGCCGCCGAGACGGATGGCGGCGCGGAAGAGCTCGTCTGCTGCCGCCCACACGTGCGGCGGCGTCTCCGTCCCCTCGAAGATGAAGTTCGGGTGCAGGTTGCCGTCGCCGGCATGGGCGACCGTCGGGATCACGATGCGGTACTCGCGCTCGATGCGCGCGATCGCGTCGAACATCACCGGCATGGCGCTGCGCGGTACCGAGACGTCTTCGATCAGAGTCGTGCCCAGCGATGCCATCGCTGCGTGCATAGACCGTCGGACGGCGAGGAGGCGCTCGCCCTCGTCGCGGTCATGGGAGACGATCACCGCCCCCTCGTGATCGCGCAGGATCGCGGCGATCGTGTCCGCTTCGGCGGCAGCCGCCGGGCCGTCCGTCTGGATGGTCAGCTGGGCCGCGCCCTCCGGGGGAACAGCGAGCGCGAGGAGAGCATGCACGGCGGAGAGGCTCGCGGCATCCATCAGCTCCATGATCGCCGGCTGGACGCCGGCAGCGGTGACGGCGGCGGAGGCGGCGGCCGCGGTGCGTACGTCGGGGAAGGTCGCTGTGACGGTGCAGATCTCGCCGGGGACGAGCCGGCGCAGCTTCAGGGTGGCCCCGACGACGACTCCGAGCGTTCCTTCCGAGCCGACCATCAGTGCGGTGAGATCCAGTCCAGTGACGCCTTTGACGCTGCGGTGCCCGAGGTGCATCAGCCGCCCGTCCGCGAGCACCACGTCGACCCCGAGTACCGCGTCGCGCACGACGCCGTACTTGGCGCAGAGCAGACCGCCGGCGCCCGTGGCGATGTTGCCGCCGACGGTCGAGATGTCGCGACTGGCGGGGTCGGGCGCCCACCACAGCCCGTGCTCGGAGAGTGCGGCGTTGAGGTCGGCGTTCAGGATTCCGGGCTCGACCACGGCGAGCAGATCATCGGGACGGATCTCGTTGATCGCTGTCATCCGGCGCAGCGACAGCACGATCTCGCCGGTTCCTGCGTTCGCGGCGCCCGCCAGCCCGGTTCCGGCGCCGCGGATCACGACCGGAGTGCGGGTGGCGGTGGCGATGCGCATGGTCTGCTGCACATGCTCGATCCGCTCCGCGTGGACGACGGCGAGTGGACGGCCCACTGCGGCATGACCGGAGCGGTCGGCCCTGGCCTGTTCGAGCGAGGCATCGTCGGTGTCGACGAGCGCTCCGAGGGATTCCTGCAGGAGGGAGAGGGCGCTCATGATGGCGTGCTCACGACGGTGTGCTCACGAGAGAAGCCTCAGGACAGCGCGCGTCGGCCGCTGAGCACACCGGCGACCACCGCGACGAGGGCGAAGGCCGTGCCGATGAGCGCCTGGCCCATCGACCACCAGGCGATGGTGACTCCGACGTAGATCAGCAACTCGACGGCGGCGCGGAGGAAAGGGTGCACGCGCAGGACCGGACGCGGCGACAGGAACAGCGCCCAGATCAGGATCACGACGACGGGGGCTCCGACGCCGATGACGACGTTCCAGGGAAGGTCCCAGCTCGCGAAGCCCCAGAGGGCGAGAGAGGCCACGGCGACGATGAGGACGACGGCGCGGACGATGTCGAGAGCGGTGATGACCGGGCGGTCGACGCCGGGGACAGGAGCGGGATCCGAGGACATGGATCCAGTCTATTCGGCGGCGGGGGCGTCCTCAGCCGGGGCAGCGGCGGCCTCGGTCAGAGGCGCAGGTGCGGGTTCGGTCGAGTCTGCGGGGACAGGCGTGGCCTCGACGGGCGTGGCCTCGACGGGCGCGGGCTCGACGGGTGCGGGGTCGGCGGGTGCAGGTGCGGGAGCCGTCACAGGGTCGGCCACCGACGTCGGCTCGGACGCCGCAGGTGAGGTGGTCGACACATCGCTCGCGGTGTCCGGCGTCGCGGTGGCGGACACGATCGGAGCCTCCTCTTCCGGACCCTCGAGACGGTTGGGCTCGAGCTCGAGCAGTGTGGTGACCGTGGAGGGGCTGGTGCCCGACGCGAGGATGTAACGGAAGGTGACGGTTGTGATGTCCGCGTCGACGAACTGCCAGAAAGTCGGGCGGAGATCGATGACGCCGAAGCCGGACTCGTCGAGCAGGATGCTGTCACCGCCGCCGGTGCTGTCGTCGAGAAGGGCCTCGACCCTTTGACCGGCCATTCCGGTGATCGGAACGCTGTAGTGGACCTGGAGGCCGTTGAACCAAATGGTGGCGGTCTCCCACGCGGGAGCCTCCGTGGGGACACCCGGGTCGACCGGATCCACGGGGTCGACCGGGTCCACGGGGTCGACCGGGTCCACGGGTGGCACCGTGACCGGAGGGGGCGTGACGGGAGGGAGGGTGGCGGGAGGCGCGGCGGCGGCCGGACCCACCTCATCTGCTCCCGGCACCGGATCCACGGCCGGCGGCGCAGGAGGCTGCTCCGGTACGGTGACCGGCGGCTCGATGACGACGGGCTCGTCGAGGCTCAGCTTCTCGTCCGGTCCGACGTCCGCCGAGATCGACGACGGGTCCTCGTCCCCCGCGCTCGGAAGCGAGGTCGCCGGGTCGGCGCCGGCGAGTCCGGGAAGGATCGTGGCGGCAGCGACGACACCGGCGACCACCAGAGCGGCCGATCCCACACCGACGAGCGCGCCGATCCCGGTGAACACACCACCCGCGGATCCGGCACCGGCGGACGAGCCGGCAGTGCCTCCCGCCGAGCCGCCGGCCCCGCCACCGGAACCTGAACCTGAACCACCGGTCGCAGCGAGGCCTGTCGCGGCGTGTGAAGCACCGGGGTCACCGGCGAAGACGGCTCCGGGAATGCTCGACGGCATGGCCGCCAGCGCGACGATCGGCGTGCCGGCGCCTTGCAGCGTGGCGAGGTAGCCGGCGGCGCCGGTGACGCCGAGGACGAGAGGCAGGAGCACCAGGGCGAGACGCTTGGAGACATCTTTCGCCTCGGCCGCGACGATCATGCATCGAGCGCACTCATCGAGGTGCAGCTCGAGCCGCTTGTGGTCGCGCGTGCTGAGGTTGCCACGTGAGTAGGCGCCCAGGTGCTCGATGGTCCACTGGCACTCGGAGCCGTCTTCGGCGCTGCGCAGATGCGCCTGGATCCAGGCTTCGCGCAGACCCTCGCGGGCGCGGAAGGCCAACTGCGACACGGCGCCGGCCTTCATCCCGAGGAGAGGGCCGACCTCCTGCGGCTTCATCTGCTCGATCTCGGTGTACCAGAGCACCTCCTGCCAGCGGGAGGGGAGACTGCGGAAAGCCTGCGCGGTGAGGCTGCGGTCGAGTGCCTCGCTCGCAGCCTGATCGGTGGTGTCGGGGTCGGCGACGGTGTCGAGTTCATCGATCGCGGTCTCGCGGCGGGCGCGTCCCCAGCCTGCCGCCGTGTTGCGGATGCTCGTGAACAAGTAGGCGCGGAAGGATCCGTTCGGCCCGCCCCCTTTGATGATCGCCTGATAGATGCGCGTGTACGACTCCTGCACGAGGTCATCGGGGTCGATCGACGAGGTGACCGAGCGGGCCACGGAGAGACCCGACGGGTAGTGTCGTCGCCAGAGTTCACCGAACGCCTCCGTGTCGCCCGAACGGGTGCGGAGGATCAGGTCGGCGTCGCCGATCGCTTCGTCGTGTGTCGTGTTCTCTTCGTGCACAATCATCCATCTGTCGCCGGGCGCAGGTGCGCCTCCACGGGAAGAGACGCATGAGAGCGCCTCTCATCACGCGACTTCTCCATTCTCTCGCGAATCTCCCAGGGAAGCCACCCTTTCCCGGAACTCCAAGGCGATGCCCGGGTTCGCCAGAGGTGCCGCCGGAGCCGGATGTCGGGGGTCCCCGAAACTCGTACGAAGGAATTTCGAGAAGTCGCGTAATGAATCGGGAGGAGTGTCGTCTCATCCCATGTAGACAGCCGTGAGGATTCCACCGGGGGGCGGGATCCAGGCGCTGGTGCGGGGGGTATTCGCACTGGTCGGGCAGGTCGGGATCCTCGGGGGAGGAGAACCCGGCCGCCCGTCTCACGAGAGGGAACGAGGCCGCCGATCTGGGGAGCGGCGGCCTCCCGCACGTTCGATCCGAGGATCGGGAAGAACTTCTCGAAGGAATTTCGAGAAGTCGCGTAATGAATCGGGAGGAGCGTCGTCTCATCCCATAGAGACAGCCGTGAGGATCCCACCGGGGGGCGGGATCCAGGCACTGGTGCGGGGGGCATTCGCACTGGTCGGGCAGGTCGGGATCCTCGGGGGAGGAGAACCCGGCCGCCCGTCTCACGAGGGGGAACGAGGCCGCCGATCTGGGGAACGGCGGCCTCCCGCCCCGTCACACATGCATGACCGGAGAGCGCAGAGCTGCGCGTCGCGCGCGGCGCCGTCTCAGACGAGCAGCCGGGGTCCTGACCACACGCGCGCGACGCGCAGTTCCGCATCCAGGAGCACGGCGTCGCCGAGCATCCCGTTGCGCAGACCGCCGAGAGCGGAATCGCGGCCGATCGCCCGTGCCGGCGTCTCCGTGAGCGCGCGGACGGCCTCGGGCAGCGACACGCCTGCCTGCACCGTCCGCCGCAGGGCCACGTCCTGCGTCAGCGTCGATCCGGCGATCGATCCGGTGTCGTCAGCCCTCGCCACGCCGTCGCGCACCGTGACGCTCACCGCGCCGAGGTCGTAGTGGCCGTCGGCACTCCCGGCGGCCGCCATCGCATCGGTGATCAGCGCGACCCGACGGGGGGCGGAGTCGAAGACGAGCTTGACGACGTGCGGGTCCAGATGCACGTTGTCGGCGATGGCCTCGAGCACCACACGATGATCGGCCGCCGCCGCGAGAACCGGCCCCGGGGCGCGGTGATGGATCCCCGGCATCGCGTTGAAAGCGTGGGTGAGGATGGAGGCTCCCGCCTCGAACGCGGCGATCGCCATGGCGGCATCCGCATCGGTGTGGCCGACGGCGGCCGCGGAACCCGCTGCCACGATCTGTCGGATCGCGTCGATCCCGCCGGGGAGCTCCGGCGCGATGGTGACCTGACGGACGGTGCCGCGGCCGGCATCCAGGAGGCGGGAGACATCCGCGGCCGCCGGATGGCGAAGAAGCGAGGGTTCGTGGGCTCCGTGATGCCCGGGGTCGAGGAAGGGCCCTTCGAGGTGCGATCCCAGGATGTCGGTATCCGTCTCGGTCAGATCCGCGATGAGCGCGACACTGCGGGCGAGGGAGTCCAGCGACGCGGTCACGAGCGAGATGACCGCGCGGGTGGTGCCGTGCGCGCGGTGCAGGTCTCGTCCGGTGCGGATCGCCTCCACGCCGTCGTCGAACGCGGCACCGGCGCCTCCGTGCCCGTGGATGTCGATGAAGCCGGGAGTGAGCAGGGCGCCCGCGCCGGCGACGGCGGTCGCGTCGACGATCTCGTCCGCCGGCGTCCATTCCGATCCCGTCCCGCGGGCCGTCACGACACCGTCCTCGACCCGGATCCAGCCGTCCTCGACGATGTCGCCGCGATCGACGATCCGCGCGGAGTGGATGACCAGCGAACCGGTCGAAGAGGAGTGGGTGCTCAACGTGCGCTCCAGGGGATCTCGTCTGCGGGGTGGAAATCGACCCCTTCAGCCTTCCACAGCGGCGCCAACGACCCGACCCGCAGGCGGAACGACTCCCACGTGCGCTCCGGTGCCTCTCGTGGCGACCAGGCGACCTCGGCCTGCGCAGCGGCGCGCGGGAAGACCAGCTGCTCGACCTCGTCGATCGTGCGGGTGGTCTCCGACCAGAGAGGGGCCTCCACACCGAGGATCGCGGCCTCGGGGACGTCGAGCACCGCGGTGGGCTCCCACTCGTAGGCGGAGCGGACGTCGATGATCGCCGCCCAGGTGAGTCCGAGGGGGAAGTCCTCCGCGTACTTCATGTCGAGGTAGGTGACGTCAGCCGCCGACATGAGGAGAGCGCCGCCCCGATCGACGAAATGGGCGGCCTCCTCGGCGTGAGTGCCCTCGGGCGTGGTCTTCCCCCAGTACTGCCCGACGGTGCCCTCGGCGATGTTCGCCGCGGAGCCCATCTCGTGCCAGGCCATCGGGATCTTCCCCTCTTCCACGACGATCGAGGTCGCACGCGCGGCGAACAGATCGAAGTCGGCCTGGGGAGTGCCGAGCGACTCGTCGCCGCCGATGTGGATGTACGGCCCCGGCGTCATCTCGGCCAACTCGCGGACGACGTCGCGCACGAACTCGTACGTGCGCTCCTCGTGGATGCGGACGCTGGAATGGCCGACACCCCAGCCGAGGTAGGTCTCGCCGGCGACGGGCAACGGCTGGCCCAGACGCGCGGAATCCGCGATGAGGTTGTCGTTCAGCACCGGCGCCTCGACGAGCTCGGGGTAGGCCACGCCGATCGCGTGGGTGTGCCCGGGCAGGTCGATCTCGGGGATCACGATCATGTGGCGCGAGGCGGCGTACGCCACGAGCTCGCGGTAGTCGTCTTTCGAGTAGAAGCCGCCGGGGTCGCCGTTCGCCGACGTGCCGGAGGCGCGCTCGGTGAGCAGCGGCCAGGAGTCGATGTGCACGCGCCACCCCTGGTCGTCGCTCAGGTGCAGGTGCAGGTGGTTGAACTTGAGCGCACTCGTGCTGTCGATGAACCTCTTCACATCGTCGACGCCGAAGAAGTGCCGGGCGACGTCGAGCATGACGCCCCGTCGCGGGAAGCGCGGGGAGTCCGCGACGTCGGCGCGGAGCAGCGCCCAACCGGAGTCGTCCTGGCGCAGCAGCTGCAGCAGTGTCTGCACACCGTAGAAGAGCCCTGCCTCGTCGGCCCCGACGACGATGGCCTGATCGCCGATCTCGAGTGTGTAGCCTTCCGGCGCCGAGGATTCCGGGTCGACGATCAACTCGATGTCGGCGAGGGCCTCGTCGACGACGGAGAGCCGGATGCCACTGCGGCGCTCGACCGCGTCGATCAGCTGGGCGGCTGCGGGGGAGGAACCGCGCACGCGCGTCTTCGCGGTGATCGGCATCCGTCCCTCTCGTGCGACGGCGGACACGGGCACGGGAACGAGCGGAAGAGGATGAGGAAGGACCATGAACAAAACCTACCCGTCGGTGCCGCTCAGCGGAATGGCAGAACTCGAATCGATTCTGCGACCGCCATGAGACGGCAGCGTGCGCGGCGGCTCGCATCGGCTATGCTCGTAACCGTCGCGACTGGCGTCTGGGTGGACTACCACCGGGGAGCGACTGACCACGGAATTCGACCGCGCGCCTGGGCCGATAGGAACACCCCTTTCGAATCCGTTGTCAAAGGAGCACGTCATCATGACCGACCGTTACTTCAACGCCCCGCTTTCCGAGGTCGACCCCGAGATCGCTCAGGTCCTGGATCGCGAGCTGAAGCGTCAGCAGACCTTCCTCGAGATGATCGCGTCGGAGAACTTCGTGCCCGTCTCGGTGCTGCAGTCGCAGGGCTCCGTGCTCACGAACAAATACGCAGAGGGCTACCCCGGACGCCGCTACTACGGTGGCTGCGAAGAGGTCGACGTCGCGGAGTCCCTCGCGATCGAGCGGGCCAAGAGCCTGTTCGGTGCGGAGTTCGCGAACGTGCAGCCGCACTCCGGCGCCTCCGCGAACGCGGCGGTCCTGCACGCGATCGCCCGTCCCGGCGACACCCTGCTCGGTCTGTCCCTCGACCAGGGCGGCCACCTCACGCACGGCATGAAGATCAACTTCTCCGGCCGTCTGTACGACATCGTCGCCTACGGTGTCGACCCCGAGACCTCGACGATCGACATGGCGGAGGTGCGTCGCCTCGCGATCGAGCACAAGCCGAAGGTCATCATCGCCGGCTGGTCGGCCTACCCGCGCACGATGGACTTCGCGGCGTTCCGTGAGATCGCCGACGAGGTCGGCGCGCTGCTCTGGGTCGACATGGCGCACTTCGCCGGTCTGGTCGCCGCAGGTCTGCACCCGAACCCGGTGCCCCACGCACATGTCGTCTCCTCGACCGTGCACAAGACGATCGGCGGCCCGCGCTCGGGCTTCATCCTCACCAACGACGCCGAGCTCGCCAAGAAGATCAACACCGCGGTGTTCCCCGGGCAGCAGGGCGGACCGCTCATGCACGTGATCGCGGCCAAGGCCACGGCGTTCAAGCTCGCCGGCACCCCCGAGTTCAAGGAGCGCCAGGAGCGTGTGCTGCGCGGGGCGAAGCTCATCGCCGAGCGCCTGTCGCAGCAGGACGTGAAGGACGCCGGCATCTCCGTACGCTCGGGCGGCACCGACGTGCACCTGGTTCTGGTCGACCTGCGCGACGCCGAGATCGACGGCAAGCAGTCCGAGGATCTCCTGCACGACATCCACATCACCGTGAACCGCAACGCCGTCCCGAACGACCCGCGTCCGCCCATGGTGACCTCGGGCCTGCGCATCGGCACGCCCGCGCTCGCGACCCGCGGCTTCGGCGATGCCGAGTTCACCGAGGTGGCCGACATCATCGCCCTCGCGCTGCTCCCGGGGGCCGACGTCGAGGCCCTGCGCGCCCGCGTCGACGCCCTGGCCGCCGCGTTCCCGCTCTACCCGGACCTGCAGCAGTAATTCCGCAGCACCTCCCTCTCGCGAGTGCACGGGGTACTGCCGAGCGCACGGCTTGTCGACGTGAACAAGCCGTGCGCTCGACGGGAGGCCGTGCACTCGGCGGTGACGACGTAAGGAAGACACCATGACCGCGAAGATCCTCGACGGGAAGGCGGCTTCGGCCGCGATCCGGGCCGAGCTCACCGAGCGCGTCGCCGCGCTGAAGAGCAAGGGGGTGACGCCCGGGATCGCCACCGTGCTCGTGGGCGCCGACCCGGCGTCGCAGCTGTACGTGGGTATGAAGCATCGGCAGTCCGAGGCGATCGGGATGAACTCGATCCAGCGCGAGCTGCCGGCGGATGCGACCCAGGCCGACGTCGAAGCACTGATCGACGACCTCAACGCCGACCCGGCCTGCCACGGTTACATCGTGCAGCTGCCGCTGCCGAAGCACCTGGACACCGACGCGATCCTCGAGCGGATCGACCCGGCCAAGGATGCCGACGGCCTGCACCCGACCAACCTCGGGCGCCTGGTGCTGAACGTCAACGGCCCGATCCACACGCCGCTGCCGTGCACGCCGCGCGGGGTCATCGAGCTGCTGCTGCGCAACGACTACGACCTCAACGGCAAGCATGTCGTGGTGGTCGGGCGCGGCGTCACGATCGGACGCTCGATCGGACTGCTGCTCACCCGGCGCGACCTGAACGCCACGGTCACCCTCACGCACACCGGCACCGTCGACATGCCGCGCTACCTGCGTGAGGCCGACGTGATCGTCGCCGCGGCCGGCGTGAAGCACCTGATCCGCGCGGAGGACGTGAAGCCCGGCGCGGCCGTTCTCGACGTCGGTGTGACGCGCGAGACCGACGAGGAGACGGGGAAGAGCCTCGTGTTCGGCGACGTCGCCCCCGATGTCGCCGACGTGGCGGGCTACATTTCCCCGAACCCGGGAGGTGTCGGCCCGATGACGGTCGCGCTGCTCATGACCAACGTCGTGGAAGCGGCCGAACGGTCGCTCTGACGACGACCCTTCGCGCAGAAAGGCGCCCGCCCGGTGACGGGAGGGCGCCTTTCCTCGCTCCGGGCGCGTACCGCCCGGATCAGCCCAGTTCGTCGAGCATCCGTCGCTGCTCGGGCGTCAGCCCGTCGCGGAGCTCGTCACGGGCGGCGCGGGTCTCCGGCGACTCCGACGGCGCGGCGGGCGCGGAGGATGGGGCCTTCGCGCCTCCCTGCACGCGTGCCTGCACCGAATCGTAGATCTCGCCCGCCTTCGCCCGCAGCCGATCGTCGATCTGGTCGTAGATCATCCAGCCGAACAGCAGTGCGAGCGGCGGCAGCACGAACGCCCAGAAGCCGGAGGCACGCACCCCGCTCAGCCACACCGTGAGCACCCAGATGATGAGCTCGACGAGATACACCAGGACGTACTGCACGACCTTCTCGCCGGTCCTGGTGCGCTCGGCGGCCGACTTCGCGGTCGACGTGCGGAAGGCCCCGGCGAGCAGCGGCTTCACGAACAGGGCGGCGAGGGTCAGGATGACGGACGCCCACAGCGCGTTCAGACCGACCGACACACCGGGCAGCAGCAGGCCGATCAGCAGCAGCACGGCGACGTCGAACACGTAGAGCGCGGCGAACCGGACGATTCCGTTCTTCATGCGCCCAGAATCCCACACCTCCAGGGCGGATCACCCCTGAGCGTGCCCGGTCACCCCTGACTGTGCAGTGTGCTCTCGATCCCGCTGATGCGGGCCTGCTCGTCGAAGCGGAACGTCGCGGTTCCCGTGGCATCCGACACCGTCGCCCCGGAGAACGCCTCATCGGTCCAGGAGAGCGTCCAGCCCGCGAGGCGGGCGAGGTCCCAGACCGCCGTGCGTGCATCGGGCAGGACGGCGGCGGAGAGCACGCGGGGGAGCGCGATGACCGCATCGGCCACCGTGAGCGGCGCGAGCGGAGCGTCGAGCAGGAAGACCGCCCGCGTTCCGTTGCCGACCGGGGCGGAATAGTAGGGGGAACGCCCGGTGAGCTCCACCGCGACGCCGCCGACCGTGTGGGCCGCCTGGGCGATCCATTCGTCGTCGCCGGAGACCTCGGCGGGGAACGCGACCTCGGCGGTGGTGAGTTCGGCGATGCCGTGCTCATTGCCGTATGCGTGCAGCTGAGCGGCGACTCCCTGCGGGTCGCCGCTCGGGTGTGCCCAGGCCCACAGCAGCGACCGGGGTCCCGGTGCGATCGTCGCGATCAGGTGCGCGCGGGCCACGAGCTGGCGGGACGGATCGGCGTCGGCCGTGAAGGTCAGCGTGCCGGCAGCCAGGTCCGCGTCCCAGCGGTGCTCGCCGAGGGCATCGGCGGCGGCGGAGAGAGCATCCTGACGGAGTGCGACGAAGAGGGCGGCACGATCGGCGAGGGGCTGGAGCGCGGCGAAGGTCATGCCGACAGTCTCGCGGTCGATGCTATGAATCCGCTAGTTCACGCGGAGATCGTCGCGGCTTCCGGGCGTCCCATCCGCCAGACGCTCGGCACCATCAGGGTGGCCAGCGCGATCACCGCGTACACGGCACCCGAGGCGATGAGCACTGTCGCGGGGTCGGCATGTGTGATCAGCCAGCCGTACACGAGCGTGCCGATCGGCATCACGACGAAGCTGCCGAGCATGTCGTAGCTCGACACCCGGGAGAGCTTCTCGCCGGGGATGTTCTCCATCATCGCGAGGTTCCACCCCGTGCTGAAGACCTCGGCCCCCGCCCCCGCGATGAACGCGGCCATGGCGAGCAGGACCACCGCGGGGTGCACGCCCAGGATCGTCACGGGGATCGCGAAGGCGGCCATGCCGATCATGCCGTAGCGCAGCGGTCGTCGCAGCGGGAACCACATCAGCAGCAGCGTCATCAGCAGCACACCGGCGCCCTCGGCGCTCACGACCCAGCCCCATCCGGTAATGCCGAGCAGATCGTTGTTCTTCGCGATGTACGGGCCCACGACACCCCAGGCGCCGACGTGGATGGCGTTCATGACCATGAAGGCCAGCACGATCGTCCACAGCCATGAGCGACTCCAGAACTCCCGCCATCCGATGCGGAGGTCGTGGAACATCGTGGTGCCGCCCGCGTGCGACGGGGGAGGGAGCTTCACCAGGGCCAGCACCGGGATCGCGATCACCCATCCGGTCGCCTGCACGACCATCGCCCAGGCCGGGCCCGCGGTCGCCACCAGGACGCCCGCGATGATCGGGCCGCCGATGGTCACGGCTGAGCGCACGAAGGACAGCATCGCGTTCGCCTGCTGCAGATGCTCGGGAGTCGTGAGCTGCGGGATGATGCCCTGCATCGCCGGCAGCACGAACGCCGTCGAAGCGCCGTTGACGATCGAGAGCATCACGAGGAGCGGGATCGTGGCGTTGCCGGTGAACAGGAGCGCGGCGATCGTGCCGATCGACAGGATGTCGACCACATAGCAGGCCTGGATGATCAGCGCCCGGGGGAGTCGGTCGGCGATCACGCCGCCGAACAGCACGAACACGATGTTGCTCACCGTGAAGGCGGCGAGCACGAAGGACAGCGATCGCGCGTCGTTGTCGATCTCCAGGACCGCGAAGGCGAGGGCGATCGAGGACATCGACCCGGCGATCATCGTGATCGCCCGGGCGAGGAAGAACCAGCGGAAGTTGCGGTCCTGCATCGCGGCGAGCCCGCGGCTCACCTCACGACCTCGCTCCTGTGCACCCGGCTATCCTGCCACGGGCGGGAGTCGTTCGAATCGCGCAGACGGTTGCATCCAGATCCTGGACACAGCCACGTGCGCGATTCGAAAGGTCAGTAGCTGGCGCGGGAGGAGTCGTCGGTGGCGATGAAGCGCGCGGCCAGAGCCTCGGACGCCCGTGCGAGCAGAGCGACATCCGCCCCGACGGCCACGAAGTCGGCACCGGCGGCGAAGTAGGCGTCGGCGGTTGCAGGGTCGAACGCGTTGACGCCGACGGCTTTACCTGCCGCCTTGACCGCGGCGAAGACCTTCTCGACGGCAGCCGTGACCTCGGGGTGGGTCTGCTGGCCGAGCAGGCCCATCGACGCGGACAGATCGGAAGGGCCGACGAAAACCGCGTCGACGCCGTCGACCGCGGCGATGTCGGCTGCGGCCTCGACGCCCGCCGCCGTCTCGATCTGCACCGTGAGCGAGATGTGCTGCGCCGATTCCTGCAGGTAGCGATCGACACGGTTCCAGCGCGCGCTGCGGGCGAGGGCGCTGCCCACTCCGCGCACGCCCTCGGGCGGGTAGCGGGTGGCCGCGACGGCGGCGCGGGCCTCGTCTGCGGAGGAGACCATCGGCACGATCAGGTTCTGCGCTCCGAGGTCGAGGATCTGCTTGATCGCGACGGTGTCGTTCGACGGCACCCGCACGAGCGGGGCGACCGGGTACGCGGCGACAGCCTGGAGCTGCACGAGCACGGACTCGAGCGTGTTCGCCGAGTGCTCCATGTCGATCAGGAGCCAGTCGAGTCCCGACCCCGCGGCGACCTCGGCGAGCAGCGGGCTGCCGGAGCAGACCCACATGCCGACGAAGGGGCGATCGGAGTCCGCGATCTGCTCGCGGAACGAAGGGGCTAGACGAAGCGGCATGCAATTGTTCCCATCGGTCCGTAATCGCACAGCACCTCGTCGCCACGCGACACCCACATCGGGCGTGTGAACGATCCTGCCAGGATGATCTCTCCGGCCTCGAGACGCGCGCCGTGCTGATGGAACTTGTTCGCGAGCCAGGCGACCCCGGTGGCCGGGTGACCGAGCACCCCGGCGGCGACACCGGTCTCCTCGATCTCACCGTTGCGGGAGAGGACACCGGGAACCCAGCGCAGGTCGATCTCATCGGGGCGCTTGCGCACGGTGCCGAGCACCATCGCGCCGTACGCCGCGTTGTCGCTGATCGTGTCGACGATCGTGCGGCCCTCGAGCTCGATGTGCGAGTTCAGCACCTCGAGCGCGGGGACGGCGTAGTCGATCGCCGCGAGAGCGTCGTCGAGGGTGCAGTCGGGGCCCTCGAGCGGGGTCTTCAGCACGAAGGCGAGCTCGACCTCGATGCGCACGTTCGAGAAGTGGTCGACCGGGATATCGGCTCCCGAGTCGTAGACCGTGTCGTCGAACATCACCCCGTAGTCCGGCTCGGTGATGCCCGTGGCCTGCTGCATCGCCTTCGAGGTCAATCCGATCTTGCGACCGACGAGTCGACGGCCCGCGGCGATCTGCGAGTCGCGCCAGACCCCCTGGATCGCGTAGGAGTCCTCGACCGTGGCCTCCGGGTACCGAGCCGTGATGCGCGGGATCACGGAGTGCGTGCGGTCGGCCTCCGCGAGTTCCGCCGCGATCTGCGTGATCGTCTCTGCTGACAGCATCCGTGCCCCCTTAGAGCTGGTGGCCCAGCTTGTACTCGCCCTGCTTGTACTCGGGCATGTCCTTGTCGTCGTCCGCACGCGTGTACGAGAAACCATCGGCGCCGATCGTGACCGCCATCTCGGAGTCGTCGGTACGGGCCACGACCGGCTGCGGGTTGCCGTCGAGGTCGAGGACCAGCGAGGCATCCGTGTACCAGGACGGGACGACGGGGTTGCCCCACCAGTCGCGACGCTGGTTGTCATGGACGTCCCACGTGATGACCGGGTTGTCGGGGTCGCCCGTGTAGTAGTCCTGCGTGTACACCTCGACGCGGTGGCCGTCGGGGTCGCGCAGGTAGAGGTAGAAGGCGTTCGAGACGCCGTGACGCCCGGGGCCGCGCTCGATCGAGTCGGAGCGGCGGAGCGCGCCGAGCTTGTCGCAGATCGCGAGGATGTTGTGCTTCTCGTGGGTCGCGAAGCACACGTGGTGCATGCGGGGGCCGTCGCCGCCGGTCATGGCCGTGTCGTGCACCGTGGGCTTGCGGCGCATCCAGGCGGCGTAGACGGTGCCCTCGTCGTCCTGGATGTCCTCCGTGACGCGGAATCCGAGATCCTGCATGAACCCCACGGCGCGCGGCACATCGGGGGTGACCTGGTTGAAGTGGTCCAGCCGCACCAGCTCGCCGGGGATGTGCAGGTCGTAGCGCCACGACATCCGCTCGACGTGCTCTGTCGCGTAGAAGAACTCGTAGGGGAAGCCGAGCGGGTCGACCACGCGCACCGAGTCTCCGATGCCCGTGACGAAGCCGTTCTCATCGCGTCGCACATCGCAGCCCAGCTCGGTGTAGAACTCCACCGCGCGGTCGAGGTCTTCGGGAGTGCGGACCCGGTACGAGAAGGCGGCCACGGCGGCGATCGGGCCCTTGCGCAGCACCAGGTTGTGGTGGATGAACTCCTCCGTCGACCGCAGGTAGATCGCCTCGTCGTCCTCCGCGGTCACGTACAGGCCCAGGATGTCGACGTAGAACTGCCGCGAGGCCGCGAGGTCGGTGACCACGAGCTCCATGTACGCGCAGCGGAGGATGTCCGGCGGCGAGCTCTGCGGCGTCGCGATGGGGTTCTCGGAGCGGATCGGCGCCTCCTGGGAGACGTAGAAGCCGGAGGAGGTCAGGGTCATGTCGTCGCGGTGTGTCATGTCAGCGTCCTTGCGTGAGGTTCCGGTCGCACTCTCTGTCGCATCCGCGTCGGTGGGGCGGCGGAGAGTGCGACCGGAACGAGACAGTGGGTCAGTTCTTGCCGAAGGTCGGGTTGTGGGCGGGTCCGAGCGTGATGTGCACGCTCTGCTGGTCGGTGTAGAAGTCGATCGAGCGGTAGCCGCCCTCATGACCGAGACCCGAGGCCTTCACGCCGCCGAACGGGGTGCGGAGGTCGCGCACGTTGTTGCTGTTCAGCCACACCATGCCGGCCTCGACCGACTGCGCGAAGTTGTGCGCCCGCTTGAGGTCGTTGGTCCAGATGTAGGCGGCGAGTCCGTACTTGGTGTTGTTCGCGAGCGACAGCGCCTCCTCGTCGGAGTCGAACGGCGTGATCGCGACGACGGGTCCGAAGATCTCCTCCTGGAAGATCCGGGCGTCGGGGGAGACGTCGGCGAACACGGTCGGCGCGACGAAGTTGCCCTCCTCGAAACCCTCGGGACGACCGCCGCCGGCGACGAGGCGGCCCTCGGTCTTGCCGATCTCGACGTAGCTCATGACCTTCTCGTAGTGCTCGGGGTGAACGAGGGCACCGACCTCCGTGGCGGGGTCGTGCGGGTAGCCGACCTTGACGCGCTTCGCCTGAGCGGCGTAGCGCTCGACGAACTCCTCGTAGATCGAGCGCTCGACGAGGATGCGGGATCCAGCCGTGCAGCGCTCGCCGTTGAGGGAGAAGACGCCGAAGATCGTGGCGTCCACGGCGGCCTCGAGGTCGGCGTCGGCGAAGACCACGGCGGGCGACTTGCCACCGAGCTCCATCGACAGCCCCTTGAGGAACGGCGCGGCGTTGCCGAAGATGAGCTGTCCGGTCGAGCTCTCACCCGTGAAGGAGATGAGCGGCACGTCGGGGTGCTTCACGAGCGCGTCGCCCGCGTCCTCGCCGAGGCCGTTCACGAGGTTGAAGACGCCCTTCGGCAGCCCCGCCTCCTCGAAGATGCCTGCCCAGAGGGACGCGGAGAGCGGCGTGAACTCGGCAGGCTTCAGCACGACCGTGTTGCCGGTCGCGAGCGCGGGACCGAGCTTCCACGACTCGAGCATGAAGGGCGTGTTCCACGGTGTGATGAGCCCGGCGACGCCGATCGGCTTGCGGTTGACGTAGTTCATCTGGCGCCCTGGCACCTTGAAGGCGTCGTCGGACTGCGCGACGATCAGGTCGGCGAAGAAGCGGAAGTTCTCGGCGGCGCGACGGGCCTGACCCAGTGCCTGCGTGATCGGGAGGCCCGAGTCGTACGACTCGAGCGCGGCCAGACGCGCATCGCGCGACTCGACGATGTCGGCGATCTTGTGCAGCACCCGCGACCGCTCGCGGGGGAGCATGCGCGGCCAGGGGCCCTCATCGAACGCGCGCTTCGCGGCGGCGACGGCGAGCTCGATGTCGGCCTTCTTGCCCGCTGCGGCCGTCGTGTACGCCTGGTTGGTGACCGGGTCGAGCACGTCGAACGTGTCTCCATCGACGGAGTCGACGAATGCGCCGTCGATGTAGTGCTGGATGTGGTCGGGGAGGTCGGCGGGGATGCGCGAATCGGTCATGAGAATTCTCCGGTCGTCTGGGCAGAAGTCGTCTGGTCGGAAGTCGTCTGGGTGGAACGGGCGTGCAGCGCGTCGAGGAACGCGTCCATGGTGCGCCAGCGGTGGTTGCGGGCGGCGAGTTCGATCTCGAGAGGGTCGGCACCCGCGCGGATGAGATCGAGGATCTCGGTGTGCTCCTCGACCGAGTGCTGGGCGCGTCCGGGGATCGATGCGAACGTCGTGTCGCGGATGCCGGAGAGCCGCGACCAGCCGCGGTGCACGAGATCGAGCAGATGCGGGTTGGGGCACGGCTCGAACAGCACCGAATGGAACTGGCGGTTGAGCTCGGTGAAGGCGTGGGCGTCGAGTTGGTCGAGCATCTGCGCCATCCGCTCGTTGATGCGGGTGGCCTCATCGAGGGCGGCGTCGTCGAGAAGGGGAGCGGAGAGCGCGGTGGCGCAGCCTTCGACGAGGCCGAGCGTCTGCATGGTGTGGGCGTATTCGCTCTCGTCGACGAGGGTCACGCGTGCGCCGACGTTGCGCTCGAACGTCACGAGTCCTTCGGCTTCGAGGCGGCGGATGGCTTCGCGCACCGGGACGACGCTCATCTGGAGGTCGTCCGCGATGGATCCCAGCACCAGACGATATCCAGGGCTGAACATATGACCCGTGATGCGGGAGCGGAGCCACTCGTAAGCCACCTCGGACTTGCTGGCCGCCGTCGTGGTCATCGTGCGCTCCGATCGCCGGCGCTCCGGTCCGAGATGGCCTCCTCGTAGCGGGCTCGCCACTCGGCGTTCAGAGGGAACAGCCCGTCGACGGGGTGGCCGGCGGCCACCTGCTCGGCGATCCAGGCATCTTCGATCTCCTGCGCGACGGCGCTCGCCGCGACCTCGGCAGCCAGCGCCGGGGGGATGACGATCACGCCGTCGCTGTCGCCGACGATGATGTCGCCCGGCTGCACGGTCGCGCCGCCGCAGGAGATCGTGACGTCCACATCCCATGGCACGTGCTTGCGGCCGAGCACGGACGGATGCGCGCCCTGCGAGAACACGGGGAGACCGATCTCGGCCACGGCGTCGAAGTCGCGGACGCCCCCGTCGGTGACGACCCCGGCCGCTCCGCGGACCTTCGCGCGCAGGGCGAGGATGTCGCCGAGGGTGCCGGTCGTGGCATCCTCTCGGGCTTCGATCACGATGATCTCGCCCTCTTCCACGGCGTCGAACGCGCGCTTCTGGGCGTTGTAGCCGCCGCCGTGGGAGGCGAAGAGGTCTTCGCGGAACGGCACGAAGCGCAGCGTCTTCGCGGTGCCGACGATCTTGCTGCCGGGGATGTTCACGGACACGCCGTCGATGAAGCAGGAGTGGTGTCCACGCTTGCGGAGCTGCGCCGACAGACCGGCCGTCGGCGCCTCGAGGAGCTGGGCGCGCAGCTCGGGGGAGAGCCCGTGCGTCTTCTCGAGGGGCGGCAGGCCTGCCTCCTCGCGAGAGCCCCACGCTTCTGTACGCTGCAGGTCGTCGACGGCGGGGAGCGATCCGAGGTCGCCGTCGAAGGGCATCTCGCCCTGCGTGACGGTGGTGATGAGACGGCCCGAGGTCGGAGCGCCGGGGGCCTCCGGGGCATCCACCTCGACCTCGACGACGTCGCCAGGGACGATGACCGAAGAACCGGCGGGAGTGCCGGTGAGGATCACATCGCCGGGCTCGAGCGTGAAGTGCTGGGACAGGTCGGCCACGAGCTGCGCGAGCGGGAAGATGAGGCCGGCGGTGGTGTCCTCCTGACGGAGCTCTCCGTTCACCCAGGCGCGCACCCGGAGGGCGGCGGGGTCGACCGTGCGGGCGTCGATGAGGTCGGGGCCGAGCGGCGTGTATCCGTCGCCGCCCTTGGAGCGGACGTTCGAGCCCTTGTCGTTCGCGCGCAGGTCGTACAGGCCGAGATCGTTCGAGGCGGTGACCCAGCCGACGTGGTCCCAGGCGTCGTCGAGCGAGACCCGGCGGGCGGGAGTACCGATCACGAGAGCGATCTCGCCCTCGAAGGCGAGCAGCTCGGTGCCGGCAGGGCGCTCGACGGTGCCACCGGAGACGCCGACCGAGCTGGCCGGCTTGAAGAAGTAGGAAGGGGAGGCAGGGCGCCTGCCGCGCTGGTCGGCGCGCGAGGCATAGCTCAGGTGGATCGCGATGATCTTGCCGGGGCGGGTGATGGGGGCCGTCACGGGGCGCCTCCTTGCGCTCGTCTGCGATGTCGTGCGTGACGCCTTGTGCGTCGTATTCGAAATCATATATCATCGGTTCACCCCTCGGCAAGCACTTCGGATCCGCTCCGCTGCACGCCGTGACAATGCGGTCACAACCAAAGGAGACACCCCATGAGTGGGCAGTCACAGGCTGGGTTCACGCCCACCGGAACCATCGCGACAGCGGCCGATCGGCGCCGTGTCGTGTTCGCCACCGTCGTCGGCACCACGGTCGAGTGGTACGACTTCTTCATCTATGCCACGGCCGTCGGGCTCGTGTTCGGTCAGCTCTTCTTCGCCCCGCTCGGCGAGAACAGCGCCCTGATCGGCTTCGCCACGGTCGGTGTCAGCTTCCTGTTCCGTCCCCTCGGCGCCTTCCTCGCCGGCCACTACGGCGACAAGCTCGGGCGCAAGGCCGTGCTGATGTGGACGCTGATCCTGATGGGTGCGGCCACCGCCCTCATCGGCATCCTGCCCACGTACGAGACCATCGGACTGATGGCGCCGATCCTGCTGGTGCTGCTGCGCATCGTGCAGGGCATCTCGGCAGGCGGTGAGTGGGGCGGTGCCGTGCTGATGGCCGTCGAGCATGCGCCCCGCAAGAAGCGCGGCATCTTCGGCGCGTCCCCGCAGATCGGCGTGCCTCTCGGCCTCCTGCTCGCCTCCGGTGTGATGGCGCTCATGACGGTGATCGCCCCCGGCGACCAGTTCCTCGCGTGGGGCTGGCGTGTGCCGTTCCTGCTCAGCGTGGTGCTGATCCTCGTTGGGTACTACGTGCGCCGCAAGGTCGAGGAGAGCCCGGTCTTCACCGAGCTCGCCGCG
This sequence comes from Microbacterium sp. STF-2, assembly GCF_034650155.1. Lineage (NCBI taxonomy): Bacteria > Bacillati > Actinomycetota > Actinomycetes > Micrococcales > Microbacteriaceae > Microbacterium > Microbacterium sp. STF-2. Next base: position 286,911 of record NZ_JARKMW010000002.1, on the reverse strand, counting down.
CGCAAGGAGAAGGCGCGGATGCCGATCGCGCAGCTGTTCCGCAAGCATCTGCTGCTCGTGATCATCGCCGCGTTCGTGTTCGCCGGCAACAACGCCGTGGGCTACATGACCACGGGCGGATACATCCAGGGGTACGCCACGGACCCTGCCGGCCCCATCGGCCTCGAGCGCGGCCCCGTGCTCTGGGCGGTCGCCGGATCCGCGGTCACCTGGCTGCTCACCACGCTCCTCGCGGGGTGGTTGTCCGACCGCATCGGCCGCCGCACGACGTACATCGTCGGCTGGGCGCTGCAGCTGGTCGGCGTGTTCACGCTGTTCCCGCTGGTCAACACCGGCGAGATCGGCCTGCTGTTCGCCGGGTTGGCGATCCTCACGATCGGCCTCGGATTCACCTACGGTCCGCAGGCGGCGCTGTACGCCGAGCTGTTCCCCGCGAGCATCCGGTTCTCCGGTGTCTCGATCTCGTACGCGATCGGCGCCATCGCCGGCGGTGCGTTCGCCCCGACGATCGCGACGGCCATCGTGAAGGCGACCGGCTCGACGGGGGCCGTCACCTGGTATCTGGCCGGAATGACCGTACTGGGTCTCGTCGCGACCCTGCTGCTCCGCGACCGCTCGGGCATCCCGCTCGGACCGGATCATGAGGAAGAGCAGTCCGTCAGCCCGATCTACGGACTCGCCAAGGCCTGACCTCGCACGGATGGCATGACGTGCTCCCGTCGCGCTTCCTGTCGTCTGCCATACGGCGACGACAGGAACCGCGGCGGGAGCTTCGTCTCGAGGGCTGCGCGCGCGTCAGCCGTCGAGAGCGTCGCGGATGTCGGACGCCGCCTGTCGGAGTCGCGCGGCGATCTCGGCATCGTCGAGGTCTGTTGCCACGTGCACGACGGCGATCGCGGCCGGGCGCTGTCCGCGCAGGGTGAGCGGGACCGCGACGGACTGGACGGTGGGGATGACCTCGTCGTGGCTCGTCGCATAGCCGCGGGCACGCGCCGCATCGACGTCGGCAGGAAGCGATGCGGGAACCTCCTCCGGCCATTCCGCGACCGGCACCTGAGCGAGGATCGCTTTCCCGGGGGCGCCGACCGACACCGGGTGCCGGGCGCCGGGGCGTTGGGCGACGCTCGCGACCGCGTGCCGAGGCTCGACGCTGGCCAGCGTGATGCACTCGGTGCCGTCGAGGACGGCGAGGAAGCATGTCATGCCGAGTTCGTTGGCGATCGCCGTGAGCTCGGGAAGCGCCTCGGCCTGCAGGTCGTGCGCGACCCCGGCCGCGAGTGCTGCCATGCGCGCCCCGAGATTCACCGCTCCGGAGGCGTCGCGCGTGACCAGCCCGTGGTCTTCGAGCGTGCGCAGCAGGCGATACGCGATGGAGCGGTGCACACCGAGACGGGACGCGATCTCGTCGATCGTCAGGGGGCCGCGGGCATCGGCGAGTACCTCGAGGATGCGGATGCCGCGACTGAGAGTCTGGGAGGCGGGCGAGGGGATCGTGCTGTCGGGCATGCGGGTGCTCCCTTGCGATCGCGGACGGCGCGGTTTAGGCTGTGTTCAATAGTAGAACGGTGTGTTCGAATATAGAATACGATGGCGTCGGGTGCAAGACCCGATGAACCACCTCCGACAGACACACCCGACGATGACGTCCGGAAGGAATCGACGACGATGCAGTTCCACCACCACGGCTACGTCTCCGCTGACCCGCGCGTGCAGGGCGCCGCCGGCATCGGGGTCGCCCGGCCCGCCGACCTCCCCGACGAGATCGATGTGCTCATCGTCGGCTCGGGGCCTGCGGGGATGCTGCTCGCCGCCCAGATGGCGCAGTATCCCGACATCTCCACCCGCATCATCGAGAAGCGCGACGGGCGCCTTCCGCTCGGCCAGGCCGACGGCATCCAGCCGCGCAGCGTCGAGACGTTCCAGGCGTTCGGTTTCGCCGAGCGGATCATCGCCGAGGCGTACAACATCGGCTGGATGAACTTCTGGGGCCCGAACCCGGACAAGCGCGACGAGATCGTCCGCACCTCGCGCACCTCCGACTACGCCTACGACATCTGCGAGTTCCCGCACCTCATCGTCAACCAGGCCCGCGTGCTCGACTACTTCGCCGAGGCCGCGGCGAACGGGCCCGGCCGGATCGTGCCCGACTACGGGGTCGAGTTCACCGGCCTCACGGTGCACGACGAGGGGGAGTACCCCGTCGAGGTCGGCATCCGCTACGTCGCGGGGGAGCGCTCGGGCGAGGAGCGGACCATCCGTGCCAAGTTCGTCGTCGGCTGCGACGGCGCCCGCAGCGGTGTGCGTCAGGCGATCGGCCGCACGCACGTGGGCGCCTCGGCCGCGCACGCCTGGGGCGTCATGGACGTGCTCGTCAACACCGACTTCCCGGACTGGCGCACCAAGTGCGCGATCAACTCCGAGGCGGGCAACATCCTGCACATCCCGCGGGAGGGCGGATACCTCTCGCGCATGTACATCGACCTGGGCGAGGTCGCAGACGACGATGACCACCGCGTACGGCAGACGCCGATCGAGGAGATCATCCGCCGCGCGAACGAGATCCTGCACCCGTACACGCTCGATGTCCGCGAGGTCGCCTGGCACAGCGTGTACGAAGTCGGTCACCGGGTCACCGACGGGTTCGACGACGTGATCGACGGTTCGGGACGCACGCCCCGGGTGTTCCTCACCGGCGACGCGTGCCACACGCACAGCGCCAAGGCGGGCCAGGGCATGAACGTGTCGATGCAGGACGGCTTCAACCTCGGGTGGAAGCTCGGCTCGGTGCTCTCGGGCCGTGCCCCGGAAGCCCTGCTGGCCACGTACGGTGCCGAGCGGCGGCCCGTGGCGCAGCAGCTGATCGACTTCGACCGCGAGTGGTCGAGCCTGATGGCGCGGAAGCCCGAGGAGATCTCCGACCCCAACGAGCTGGCGACCTACTACCTCGCCACGGCCGAGTTCCCGTCGGGGTTCATGACGCAGTACACCTCGTCGATGATCACCGGAACCGACCGGCACCAGGATCTGGCCGTGGGTTTCCCGCTCGGGAAGCGCTTCAAGTCCGCCGAGGTCGTGCGCGTGGGCGACGGCAACGTGGTGCACCTCGGGCACCACGCGAAAGCCGACGGCCGCTGGCGGGTGTACGCATTCGGCGACCGCACCGGTGAAGGGCTCGCCACATGGGCGGAGGCGGCCGAGCCGCTGCTCGCGCGCTTCACGCCGGAGGACGCCGACGTCGATGCCGTCTTCGATGTCAAGGCGGTCTATCAGCAGCCGTTCGAAGAGGTCGAGGTCACCTCGGCTCCCGCGCTGTTCCAGCCGAAGACCGGGCCGCTCGGACTGACCGACTGGGAGAAGGTGTACGCGGCGGGCCCCAGCAAGTGGACCGAGACCGACATCTTCGCCGCGCGCGAGCTGTCGCGCGACGGCGTGGTGGTCGTGGTGCGGCCAGACCAGTACGTGGCAGCGATCCTGCCGCTGTATGACACGACCGAGCTGGCCGACTTCCTCGAGGGGGCGCTGCTTCCGGCGCGTTGAGGTCCCGGGCTCCGCTCCGCGTCCGGCGGAGATCCCCTCGACGGGCGGAGCGTCGGCCCCGGTCGTTCCGCCCGAGGGTGAGTTCTCCTCCCGGGGCTGCGGGGCGCCTGGACATGACACGTGTCACGTCCAGGAGATGACACCGCCCTCCGGCGCCACCGCCCGCATCGGACGAGGCTGGAGGCATGAACAACTCCTCCGTGGACGGGACGGCGACGCGGGCCTCCGCTCGACCGGTGACCGCCGCCCCGACCGATGAACCCGTGGTGCTCGAGCTGAGCGCCGTGAAACGACACTTCGGCACGGGCGACCGCCGGGTGCAGGCTGTCGACGGGGTCGACCTGTCGATCCGACGTGGCGAGGTCGTCGCGCTGCTGGGACCGAACGGTGCGGGCAAGACCACCACGCTCGACATGCTTCTCGGGCTCACCGAGCCCAGCAGCGGCACCGTGCGGGTGCTGGGGACGACACCGCAGCGCGCCACTTCCAGCGGTTCGATCGGGGCGGTGCTGCAGACCGGGGGCCTGCTCGGCGACCTGACCGTCGGAGAGACGGTGCGGCTGATCGCTTCTCTCCACGGTGCCGACGCCCTCGACCGGGTGGACGATGTCATGGCCCGCGCCGACCTGGAGCATCTCGCCCGCCGAAGGGTCTCGAAGTGCTCCGGTGGTGAGCAGCAGCGCGTGAAGTTCGCGCTCGCGATGGTGTCCGACCCCGACATCCTGGTGCTCGACGAGCCCACGGCGGGAATGGACGTCACAGCCCGGCGGCGCTTCTGGGATGTCATGCGGGCGGATGCGGATGCCGGGCGCACGATCGTCTTCGCCACCCACTATCTCGAGGAGGCCGAGCAGTTCGCACGCCGCACCGTGGTGATGCATCGCGGGACGGTCGTCGCCGACGCCCCCACCGCGCTGTTGCGCGCCAGTCTCGGAGAGCGGACCGTCTCGGCGACGGTCGACGAAGACGCGGATGCGCTCGTCGCCCTGCTGAGCGCGGCCGATGGTGTCGCGGGCGTGCGGCTCGACGGCGATCGACTCAGCCTGCGCACCGCTGACTCCGACGCCGCCGCCCGCATCCTGCTCGACAACGGTGCCCATGACCTGGAGATCGCCGCGCCCACCCTCGAGACCGCCTTCACGGCACTGACGGAGAACTGACATGCTCGTCTCACCCACCATGCTGCGCATCGAATGCCTCCGCCAGCTGCGCAACCCCTATACGCTCGCGTTCACTCTGGCGATGCCGGTCGCGATGTACCTGCTGTTCGGTGCCGGAATGGGCTATGGCTCGCTCTCTGCCGGTCACGGGAACGTCTCCTTCTACGTGATGACCTCGATGGCGGCCTATGGCACGGCGGTCGCCATGAGCTCGCTCACGTCGCTCGCCGCGACGGAGGCCAAGCAGGGGTGGGGACGCCAGCTCGCGATGACCCCGCTCACGACGGCCGGATACGCGGTGACGAAGCTGCTCACCGCGGTCGCCTTCGCGGCGCTGGCGCTGGTGGCGGTGTTCACCGCCGGGATGATGACCGGTGCCGAGGCGGAAGACGCCTGGCGCTGGGTCGCGACGGCGGGCATCATCCTCGGGATCGGCCTCATGTACGGACTCTTCGGTCTCGGCGTCGGACTGTTCTTCAGCTCCGACTCGGCAGCGGCCCTCGCCTCGATCTCGATGACGTTCTTCGCGTTCTTCGGCAACGTGTTCATGCCGCTCGACGGTGTGATGCTCGACATCGCGCGCTTCACCCCCCTGTACGGCTTCGTCGCCCTGAGCCGGTGGCCCCTCACCGACGGGACGCTCACGACGGGACAGACCGATCCGCTCTGGATGCTGTTCCTCAACGTCGCCGTCTGGCTCGTGCTGTTCGCCCTCCTCGTCATGATGGGGATGAAGCGCTCCCGGGCGCGGCAGTAGCGGCCCCGACGGCGGCACAGGGCGACAGTAGGTTGGACGGATGACGCGACACACGAACCCGGAGAGTCCAGAGACGCCAGGGTCCGCCCGTGAGGCCGCGTCGTTCGCGGCGGCGGGCGCGGCCCCGGCGGCATGGGCGGCTTCCGGAGCGCGCAGCGCTACGGGGAAGGACCCGTGGGCGCGGTTCGGCTGGCTGATGGCCGTGATCTGGCTCGTGTTCCTCGTCTATCCGGTGATCGCGCTGCTGCGCTCGGAAGCGCCGGTCCCGTGGGTCGTGGTGGGGTGGGCTGCACTGGTCGCGTTCGTCGTGCTGTACGTCACCGGTTTCATGCACGGGATGCGGGGCGGCGGCGGACTGGGTCGCGCACCCTCGCGGAGGCAGTGGATCACGTTCGTCGCACTGATCGGGTGCGTCGTGATCTCGATCCCGGCGGAGGGAGGATCGGCGCTCAGCTTCCTGCCGTTCCTCATGTCGTTCGCCTCCTACGGGCTGACGCGCCTGTGGCACTGGATCACGACGATCGCCGCGGTCACGGTGACGGCGTTGTGCGTCTTCCTGCTTCCTGGGGGGATCAGCTATCTGTCCGTGCTCGCGATCGTGGCGCTGCTCGGCGTGGTCAACACGGTGTCGACGTGGCTCATCCTGCGTTCGGCGGAGGCGGAGAGGCTCGGCCTCGAGCTGGCGACGAGCGAGGGGCGTGAAGCGGTGGCCCGCGACGTGCACGACCTGATCGGGCACTCGCTGACCGTCGTCGGGCTCAAGGCGCAGCTGGTGCGGCGGCTGATGGACTCCGATCCCGAGCGGGCCAAGGCCGAGCTGGCCGACATCGAACGGCTCACGGCGGAGGCGATCGCGGGCGTCCGCTCGACGGTGGCCGGCGCGCGAGGGACCACGCTCGTGGAGCAGCTCGCCTCTTCTCGCGACTCGTTCCGTGCGGCGGACATCGCTCTGCAGGTCGAGGGGGAGCCGAGCGCGCTGTCGCCGGTGCAGGCGATCACCGCGAGCTGGATCCTCCGCGAGGCGACCACGAACACGCTCCGGCATTCTCGTGCTCGAACGGTTCGGGTGAGGTTGCTCCCCGGACGCCTGGTGGTGGAGGACGACGGAGTGGGTGTCGGCCTGGTGGAAGGCAACGGCATCCGCGGCATGCGTGAACGCGCGGCGGCGGCCGGTGCGTCGTTCGTCCTGGGGCCCGTCGGCGACGCGGGCACACGCGTGGAGGTGACCTGGTGAACGCATCGAGCCGCGACATCGGCATCCGCTTGCTGATCGCCGACGATCAGGCTCTCGTGCGGGGCGCGCTCGGGGCGTTGCTCGAGTTGGAGCCCGACCTCACCGTGGTCGGCATGGCCGCGGACGGGGCGGAAGCCGTGCGGCTCGCGGAGGAGCTGCGACCGGACGTGTGTCTCATGGACATCCAGATGCCCGGGGTGGACGGAATCGATGCGACACGGCGCATCCGTGAGGTGAGCACGGGGACGCGCATCCTCGTCGTGACGACGTTCGCGCGTCCCGGCTACCTGCGCTCCGCTCTGGACGCCGGTGCCAGCGGCTTCATCGTGAAGGACACCCCCGCCGAGGAACTGGCCGAGGCGGTGCGACGCGTGCAGTCCGGACTGCGTGTCCTCGATCCGGCGCTCGCCGCAGACAGCCTGTTCGACGGTGCGAACCCCCTGAGCGATCGGGAACGACAGGTGCTGCGACTCGCCGTGGACGGCCGTTCCGCCGCGATGATCGCCGCCGAGGTGTTCCTGTCAGCGGGAACCGTGCGCAACCACCTCTCCGCGGCGATCGGGAAGACCGGGGCGGCGAACCGTGCGCAGGCGGTGCGGATCGCCCTCGACAAGGGGTGGATCTGAGGGGCGGTTCGCTCACTGTCGAATGTCGCTGGTCGAATGTCGCTGGTCGAATGTCGCTGGTCGAATGTCGGTGCTCACGCGTACCGTTGGCGGCGACGGGCGACGGCGCCCGACAGGAGGAGCACCTGATGGACTGGAAGATCGAACTCATCTTCGTGCCGGTCACCGACGTGGACCGCTCGAAGGCCTTCTACGAGAAGATCGGCTTCAACGCCGATTGGGACCAGACGCCCACCGAGGGGCTGCGCTTCGTGCAGATGACGCCACCGGGGTCGGCATGCTCGATCGCGTTCGGCACCGGCCTGGGCATCGACCTCGAGCCGGGCAGCCAGAACACGATCCAGGTCGTGGTCCCGGATGCCGATGAGGCGCTCGCCCACCTGCAGGGTCTGGGCGTCTCCGCCCGCGGGGTGCAGGAGCTGGACTGGGGGCGTTTCGTATCGTTCGACGACCCGGACGGCAACTCCTGGACGCTGCAGCAGCTCCCCGACTATGGAGCGTAGGACCCGGCGTCGGCGACGATCTCGATCTTGAAGCCGGAGGCGTTCTCGAGCCACCCGGCGTAGTGCCGGTCGCCGCCGGCGTGCGGCAAGCGGTCGGCGTAGAGCGGATCCCAGCCGTGGGCGGGTGCTTGCGCCATGAGCGCATCGACGGCAGCGCGCGCACCGCCGTGGAACGCGAGATGGTTGAGTCCGGGACGTCGGCGGTCGTGCGTCGGGCCCGACAGATTCGGAGACGTCGTGAGAGTGAGGTAGGCGCTGTCGGCGACCCACGATTCACCGCCGGGCCATTCGCTGTCGAGCGTGAAACCGAGGCGCTGGAGGATCCAGCGCCATTCCGCGCGTACCGCGTCGAGATCGGCGATCCACAGTTCGACGTGATGGAAACCCGGCATGGTCCGAGTCTGCCAGGGGAGAGCCGGCGGAGCGGACGATGCCCGTGGTGGTTCGAAGCTCCCGCGACGACGCTCCGGCAGCCGTTCTCCGTGCCACCCGCCACCGGCATTCACCTCGAGGTCACGAGCCGGTCATCCGACGCCCGTACCGTCGCGACGGACCGCGCTTCGAAAGGACCTCCTCGCAATGACCTCCCCCTCCCGGCCGAAGCGAGGACGACTCGCTCTCCTCGGCGCCGCCATCGCTCTCGCCGGAATCCTCGTGGGCCCGCCCGCACATGCGGCGGACGGATCGCTCGCGGTCGACTCCCCGAGCATCGCGATCGACGAAACCGTGACCTTCACGTTCGATGCCGGCACGGCTGTTCACGACCGCAACTGGATCGGGATCTATCGCGACGGCGTGGTGCCCGGTGGTCCGGCGTCTCTGGACTGGCGATACGTTCCCACCGCGGCGGGTGAGGTCACCTGGAACCCTTCGACGCGTGAGGGGTGGACCCGCAACTCGTCGACGATGGGAGCGGGGGAGTACGACGTCTATCTCCTCGAGGACGACGGCTACAACGTGCTCGCCGGACCCATCGACCTCACCGTCACGGACGATGACGCCGAGCCGCCCGTCACGCCTGCTGAGCCGAAGCCGGAGATCGAGGGGAAGAGCGGCCTCAACGTGCTGACGTTCAATGTGTGGCACGGCGGCACGCAGGTCGCCGACGGGGCACGGCAGATCGCCGACATCATCACGCAGACCGATGCCGATGTGACGTTCCTGCCCGAGGTGGGTCAGGCTCCCGCCCAGGTCGCGGCACTGCTCGGGTATCAGCACCTCACTGCGACCGACACCGGCATCGTCTCGCGGTATCCGATCCTCTCGACCGACACGGTCGGGCGCTGGTGGTCGAAAGCGGTGCTCGATGTGAACGGCTCCGAGGTGGTCGTCTACGGCGGTCACCTGGAGTACCGCTGGTACACGACCTACCTTCCGCGGGGGTACGGCGGCGAGGTCCTCGGTGACTGGCCGGCCGGCTGGAACACCTGGAGCAAGCTCGGCGCTCCCGTGACCGATGTCGAGGCGATCCTGAAGGCGAACGAGCAGTCCGGCCGCCCCGCTGCGGCTGCGGATCTCGTCGCCGACATCGACGCCGAGCGAGCGGCGGGACGACTCGCCATCGTGGGCGGAGATTTCAACGAACCACCCTCGCAGGACTGGACGGCTGCCACCGCCGGTCTCTTCGATCACAACGGCGTCGTCGTCCCCTGGCAGACGACCCAGAGGCTGCTCGACGGGGGATTGGTCGACGCCTTCCGCACGGTGCACCCCGACCCGGTGGCGAACCCGGGCTTCACCTGGCCTTCGGACAACCCCCTGTTCCCCACGTCATCGCTCACCTGGGCGCCGGAAGCGGATGAGCGCGACCGTATCGACTACATCTTCGCGACGCCGGACCGGCGGCTCTCGATCGACGGAGCGGCCGTGGTCGGTCCACAGTCGACCATCGTGCGCAACGCGCGCGTCGTCGACGACAGCGCCGATGAGATCTTCACTCCGGATGCCGTCTGGCCCTCCGATCACAAGGCGGTCCTGGCGAACTTCACGGTCTGCGACGAGGGGTGCGCGAAGCCCGAGCCCGAGCCCGAGCCCGAGCCCGAGCAGCCGAACGTGCAGCTCGGCGCGGCCTCGGTCGCTGCCGGAAGCGACGTCACGATCTCGGGTACCGATTTCCCCGCCACGACCGCGCTGCGGATCGAGCTGCGTTCGACTCCGATGCCGCTCGGGACGGCGACGACGGATGCGTCGGGCGCGTTCCGTGCGACCGTCACCGTTCCCGCGGACGCATCCCCCGGGGCTCACAGCATCGTCGTCATCGACCCCGATGGTGCGGAGACGACCGTCGCGCTCACCGTGACCGCTTCTATCGGTGGCGAATCGCCAGGGGGTACCCCGGGCGGCGCACCCGGCACCGGGGGAGCCGCAGCCCCCGGATCCGGGGGCGGGACGGTGAAGAGTGACAGCCTCGCCACCACCGGTGCCGACAGCATGCCGTTGCTCCTCGGCGGAGCGCTGCTGCTCGGCGTGGGGCTGGGCCTCGTCGTGTGGCGACGGCGTCGGCGTCACGGTTGATCCGACGGGCGGTGCCGGCCCGGCCTCAACGTCGTGCCGGCATCGCCCGATACCGATCCCGATACCGATCCCCGGAGCAAATGCGCCGAGGTCAGGAGTTCACGCGGATGATCTCCTGCTGGTAGGGCGCGATCACGTCGCCGGAGATGCGCAGATCGAGGAGCAGGAAGGGGCGCGTCGCCGGGTCCTCTTCCGCCCAGCTCGCGAGGCGTTCGAGGTCGGAAAGCGCGCGCACCACCACGCCCTCAGCGCCGACCGCAGCGCCGAATGCCGCGAAGTCGACCTCGGGAATGCGCATCGGGCCCTCCGCCAGCCCCTTGAGACCGTAGAGGTTCACCTCGGCACCGTAGGCGGCGTCGTTCCAGACCACGGCCATGCCGCGGCCGCCGGCAGCACGCACCGCGGATTCCAGATCCGCGATCGCCATGAGCCCACCGCCGTCGCCCGATGTCAGCACCACGGTCGATTCCCGTCGTGCCAACGCCGCACCGACCACGCTCGGCCAGCCCTGCCCGATCGACTGGAACGCGGTGCCGACCATCATCATGCGGTCGGGAGCGGCGACCGGCCAGTACATGTTCGCCCACCCGATGAAGTGTCCGCCGTCGGACACCACGACGCGGTCTTCCGGGAGCAGCTCGGCGATGCGGCGGGCGGCGGAGCGCGGGTCGAGGCGTCCGTCCGGAGCGAGCTCGTCGCCGGCATCGTACGTGCGCGCGGACGCGACATCGACCGTCTCGCGCCACGGGCTCGCCGATCCGGCCGACCCGATCCTGGCGGCGAGGTCCTCCGCGGCCAGCCGGGCGTCGGCACGCACGAAGCCTCCGACGTGCGCGTGTGTCGCAGCCGGTGCGATGTCGATCTGGAAGACGCGCGTGCCCGGAGCGAACAGTTCGCCGAACCGCATCGTGAACTGGTTCAGCGCGGCACCGAACACGACGACGACGTCGGCGGAGCGCACGAGCTCCATCGCGCCATCGGCACCGAAGCCGCCGGTCACACCGAGGTCGTAGCGCGTGTCGGGGAACACCCCGCGGCCGAGAGCCGACGATGCGGTGAGGGCTCCCGTCATGGCGGCAAGTTCTCCCAGCGCGGCGCTCGCTCCGGACAGCCACGCGCCGCGACCGGCGAGCAGGAACGGCCGCTCGGCACCTGCCAGCGCGGCGGCGATCTCGTCGAGCATCGCGTCGGCGAACTCCCCGCGCGGGGGGAGCGGAGCGGGAATGCGCGGAGACGGCGCCTCCGGGACCTCGCCCGCCTCGAGCGCCGCGACGTCGTACGGGATCGCGAGGACGACAGGCACCCGGTAGGTGAGGGCGTGCTCGATCGCGATGACGGTGGTGGCGGCGGCGTCCGCACGCCCCACGGTATAGGTGCGGGCACCCACGGCGGAGGCGAGAGCGATCTGGTCGACGTCCCAGGGGCGGGGACCGGACGTGGGCTCGTCTCCGACGACGAGGACGAGCGGCACGTGCGCCTGCACGGCTTCTGCGAGCGCGGTCAGGGTGTTCGTGAAACCGGCGCCGTACGTCGACGTGCCGGCGGCGATCCGACCCGACGCCCGGAAATGGGCGTCGGCCGCGACCACGGCACCCTGTTCATGGCGGACAGCGGTGAACACGGCATCCGTCTGCGTCTCGATCGCGTCGAGGAAGTAGGCGTTGCCATTGCCCATCACCCCGAACACGGCGTCGATGTGCTGGGCGAGAGTGAGGGCGACGTGCGCGGACACGGTGGGCATGCGAAAGCCTTTCGAGACAGGGACGGAGGTAGTGCGGAATCCGTATGTGTCTCGCCTCTGCGTCTTCGCGGAGTGCTTCGTGCCTCTTTTTCAGGCACCGGCCGGGCCGGACCCGCTCAGTCTACCGGCGGGAGACCTTTGCGGAATGCGGGAGAATGCAGGAATGACTGATGCAGAGATCGAGCGCGAGACACTCACCTGGGACGGCTTCGGAGCGGCGACGCGCGATCTGGCACGGAACATCCTCGACAGCGGCTTCATGCCCGAGGTCGTCGTGGCCATCGCGCGCGGCGGACTCCTCCCGGCAGGCGCGATCGCCTACGGTCTCGGCGCCAAGAACTGCGGAGCGATCAACGTCGAGTTCTACACCGGCATCGGCACCGTGCTCGACGCACCGGAGGTGCTGCCTCCCGAGCTCGACATGGCGTACCTGGACGGACGCCGCGTGCTGCTCGTCGACGATGTCGCGGATTCGGGTCGCACGCTCGCCCTGGCCGTGCAGCTGCTGAAGGACAAGGGGGCCGACGTGAGGTCGGTCACGATCTACACCAAGCCGTCGACGATCATCGAGCCCGACTTCGCCTGGAAGGACACCGACCTCTGGATCGACTTCCCGTGGTCGTTCCGTGGAACCGTCCGCGAAGAGGATCAGGGGCTCGCGCCCTCCGCCTGAGCCTGCTGCGCGGGGGTCACGCGTGCAGCAGCGAACGCAGCGTCTGGATCGTGTCGGCCTCGACTGCGGTTTTGTCGGTGCGGTATCCCTTCACGCGAGCGAATCGCAGCGCGATGCCTCCCGGGTATCGCGGTGAGCGCTGCACGCCGTCGATCGCGATCTCCACGACGAGCTCGGGGCACAGGAACACGGTCGACGCGGTGCGGTGCGACTCGTGCTCGGGGAACTCCGCGGTCTGCCACCTCAGCAGTTCATCGGTGAGCCCCTTGAACGTCTTGCCGACCATGACGAACCCGCCGGGATCACCGAACTCGCCCTCCGGGTCGCGGGCCCCCAGGTGCAGGTTCGAGAGCCAGCCGCGACGGCGGCCGGAACCCCACTCCGCGCCGAGGACCACCAGATCGAAGGTCAGCACGGGCTTGACCTTGACCCACGACTTGCCTCGGCGACCGGCCGCGTAGGGCGCGTCGATCGCCTTGACCACGACACCTTCGTGGCCCGCGGCGAGGGCCTCGCGCGAGAGACGTTCGGCGGCTTCGGCATCGTCTGTCACTATGCCGGGCATCCGCCAGTCGCCGGCCACGCGTTCCAGTTCGGCCAGCCGCACGGACAGCGGCTCGTCGATCAGGTCGCGTCCATCCACGTGCAGCACATCGAAGAACCAGGGCCGCAGCACCAGCTCCCGCGAGACCTCGGCGCTGAACCGTGACATGGTCTCCTGGAACGGGCGCGGCCCGCCGTCCTCGTCGAGCGAGAGCGTCTCGCCGTCGAGGATCAGGTCCTCCGCCGGGAGGGACCGCACGATCTCGACGATCTCGGGCACGCGGTGCGTGATGTCGGCGAGGCTGCGGGTGTAGACGCCGACCTCGTCGCCGTGTCGATGCACCTGGATGCGGGCGCCGTCGAGCTTGTACTCGACCGAGGCTCGGCCGGTGACCTCCAGGGCGGCGGACGGCGTCGCGGCGGTGGCCGCCAGCATCGGGAGGACGGGGCGCCCGACCTGAAGTCCGATGGCCTCGAGGGCATCGGCGTCGTCGGCGAGGGCGACCCGCGCGGTCTCCCCGAGGTCACCGGAGAGCATGGCGGCGCGACGCACGAGGGCGAGGGGGCGGTCGGCTGCTCTCGCGATCGAGTCGAGGAGCACGCCGGACAACGCCCCCGTGCGGAGTTCGCCGAGCATGGCGCGGACCAGGAAGTCCCACTCCGCCGCCGTGGCGCGCGACGCGAGCTCGACGAGGATGCCCGTGCGGGTGGCCATCGAGCCGGAACCGGACGCTGCGGCGAGGGCGTCGAGCGAGGCGTCGACATCGCCCACGGTCAGCGCGGGATCGTCGGCGTGCGCGATCTCGATGGCCGTGAGTCCCCGCCATCCGACGCCGAGTCGGCCCTGACGTGGGGAGGCCAGCAGCAGTCCCACGAGCGTCGCGATCTCATCTGGGGCGGATCGCGCCAGCAGTCGCGCCAGGGCATCGACCTTCGTGAGACGGGACGCCGTGGCGGAGACCTCTTCTGTCGTGGTGACGACCTCGGAGAGCATCATCCCGGTATTGTCGCACCGGCCACCGACGCTGGACAGGAGACGGATTCAGGCCGATGCGCCGATTCAGGCCGATCGTCGCCCGAACTGCCTGATGCGGCGCGAGTGCCTGATGCCGCGTGAATCGTGTCCCCGCTCGGGCACGCGTGAGCGGGGCGGCGCGTCAGCGCCCGCGGAACTCGGGCTTCCGCTTCTCCTGGAAGGCCGCGAAGCCCTCGCGGTAGTCGTCGGTGTCGCACAGCGCGGCCTGCGCGGCGTTCTCGATGCCGACAGCGTCCCACAGCGCGAGCCGCTCGTCGCGGATGCGGGCGATGATCTCCTTGCTCGCCAGGAACGCCGCCGTGGCGCCGCGCGCCGCCGTCGCTGCAGCATCCGTCGTCGCCTGCACGACCTCGTCATCCGGGAACACGCGCGAGAACAGGCCCGATGCCACGGCCTCCGCGCCACTCATGAGGCGGCCCGTGTAGATCAGGTCGAGTGTCTTGTGCGCCCCGAGGCGATCGAGGAACAGGGCATGGCCGCCGGAGTCGAGTGTCGCGCCGAGTGCCGCGAACGGGGAGCCGATCTTCGCAGACTCGGCTACGTACACGACATCGGTCGCGATCAGGAGGCCGAGGCCGACCCCGAGGCACGCTCCGTGCGCGACGGCGAACGTCGGCGCGGGAAACCGGGACATCCTCTGCAGCAGCGGCGTCACACGTCCGCCGAGATAACCGAGCACATCGTCATCCCGCGGGTCGACGCCGGAGATGTCCCGCCCAGCGCAGAACCCGGGTCCTTCGCCACGGAGCACAAGGGCCCGCACGCCCGCCGTCGCCGCCTCGATATACGCGGTGTCGAGTTCCGCCAGCGCCTGTTCGTCGAGGGCGTTCCGCTTCGACGGCGCGTTCAGCACGATCGTGGCGACGTCGTCGGCGATGGTGAGGTCGATCATGGGGCCTCCGGGGTCAGACGTCGTAGTCGACGACCACGCGGTCGCTGGTCGGGTGGGACTGGCAGGTGAGCACGAATCCGCGTTCGAGCTCGTCGGGCTCGAGCGCGTAGTTCTCGGTCATGGTCACGCTGCCCTCGATCACGCGCGCGCGGCACGTGCCGCAGACGCCGCCCGCGCAGGCGAACGGAGCGTCGGGCCGCACGCGCAGCGCCGCGTTGAGCACCGACTCGTGTGCATCCACCGGGCTCTCCACGGTCGAGGAGACACCGTCGAGCGTGACCTCGATGCGCACGGTCTTCTCGCCGGCGCGCACCTGCACCGGCCGGGCCGCACGTGCCGGTTCATCACCGGTCGTGAACAGCTCGAAGCGGATGTGCGAGCGATCGACCCCGACATCGGCCAGCACCTCGCGACAGAGGTCGACCAGCGCGAGAGGTCCGCACAGGAACCATTCATCGACGGTCATCGGCGGGATGAGGGTGCCGAGGATCGTGCGGAGCTTCTCCTCGTCGATGCGTCCGGACAGCACAGGTGCCGCCCGCTGCTCTCGGGAAAGCACGTGGTGGAGCACGAGCCTCGTCGGGAAGCGGTCCTTGAGGTCGGCCAGGTCTTCGAGGAACATCACGTCGAGCGTCGCGCGGTTCGTGTAGAGCAGGGTGAACCGCGACGTGTCCGACCGGTTCAGCACCGTGTGCGCGAGTGCCATCAGCGGCGTGATGCCGGAGCCGGCGGCGATCCCCACCACATGGCGGTCGTCGAGGTCGTCGAGCGCCGAGGTGAAGGTGCCCTGCGGGCTCATGACGTCGATCTCGAAGCCGGCGTGCAGGCCTGTCTGCGCCCACGTGGAGAAGAGTCCGCCCTCGTCGCGCTTCACGGCGACGCTCAGCCGGGTGTCCTGTCCGTCGTCGCGATGCTCCGGTGCGCGGCACAGCGAGTAGGAGCGCCGCACCTCGACGCCGTCGAGGGTGGTGCGCAGGGCGACGTACTGACCGGGAAGGTGGTCGTATTCGTCGGCGAGCGCGGCCGGGACCGTGAACGTCACTTCCACGGCATCCTCGGTGAGCGGACGCACGTCTTCGACGACGAGGGTGTGGAAGCGGGCGCGCTTCCGGGGGGAGGTCGCGCGTGCGGCGGTCGTCCGCGGCGTGGGCGCGGGCGCCGAGGTGAAGAGCGACATGTCAGTGCACCTTGAAGTGGTCGAAGGGCTCGAGGCAGCCGCGGCACTCGAAGAGCGCCTTGCACGAGGTCGAGCCGAAGTGGGAGACCTCGCGGGTGTCGAGCGACCCGCATCGCGGGCAGCGCACGCTCAGCGCCAGGCGGATCGGCCCGGTCGAGACGGCGGCGCGGCCGGAGGGCGGCGCGATGCCGTACTCCGCGAGCTTCGTCTTGCCGGCTTCCGTCATCCAGTCCGTCGTCCAGGCGGGCGAGAGGACCAGCCGCACATCGACCCGGTCGAAGCCGGCGGCGGTGAGGGCGAGGATCACATCGTCTCGGATCGTGTCCATCGCGGGGCAGCCGCTGTAGGTCGGCGTGATGTCGACGTGCACCCGGGTGCCGTCGACCTCGACCGCACGGAGCACGCCGAGGTCCTCGATCGTGAGGACGGGGACCTCGGGGTCGGGAACGGAAGCGGCGATCCGCCAGGCGGCCTGCGTCGGAGTGAGAGTCACCATGTCGCCCCCGGATGCCGTCGCGCGAGCACCTGCATCTCGGCGAGGATGTGCCCGAGGGGGGTCGCGTGCGCGCCGCGACGCCCGCCCGCCGACGACGACATGACGTCAGGAACCGTCAGCTCCGCCTCGGTGAACACGGTCGCGACCACCCCGTCGAACCCGGGACGCAGGCGCGACGGGGACACGGCCGCATCGCCGAGTCGCTCGATCAGCTCATCGTCGCGGAACAGCTCGTCGACGTACGGCCAGACATCACCGATCGCCCGGATGATGCGGGTGCGGGACTCCTCGGTGCCGCCCGCGAGGCGCAGCATCCACTGCACGGCGTGATCGCGGTGGTAGTCGACCTCCTTGAGCGATTTCTCGGCGATCGCGGCGAAGGTCTCGTCGCTGCTGCCGCGCAACGCGGCGTAGAGCTCGAACATGTAGGTCGCCACCACGAACTGTCGGGCGATCGTCTGGGCGAAGTCGCCGTTGGGCTGCTGCACGATCCACGCGCAACGGAACTCGGGCTCGTCGCGGAAGAAGGCGAGGTCGTCTTCGCTGCGGCCGTCGTACGACCCCGCGTAGTGCAGGAACGAGCGCGCGTGGCCGAGCAGGTCGAGGGCGATGTTGCCCAGGGCCACGTCCTCCTCCAGCTCCGGGGCCCGCGAGATCCAGGCGCCCAGCTGCTGGGAGAGGATGAGGGCGTCGTCTCCGAGGCGCAGTGCGTACTCGGCGATGTCGGCGGACGTGGCCACCGCGCCGGTGCCGGAGAGCTCCTGCGAGAGGCGGAGTTCGTCGACCGAGACGTCGCCGTGGATGTCGCCGTGGACGTCGACGTCCTCGGGCGCGGTGGTCGGGTGCGGTGTGCTCACAGGTGCGGCACTCCCTCGGAGGCCGTGTAGTACACGGCGTGGCGATAGTTCTTGCCCGCGGGGCTCTCGAAGTATGCGCCCTTGGCGTCGGGATCGCTCGTGGTGATCGCGTCGGCGGGCGCCACCCAGATCGACACGCCCTCGCCGCGGCGGGTGTAGAGGTCGCGCGCGTTGCGGATCGCCATCTCGGCGTCGGGCGCGTGCAGCGAGCCGACGTGCACGTGGCTGAGCCCGCGATTGGCGCGCACGAACACCTCCCACAGCGGCCAGGGTTCGCGCTCATCCGCGCCCGGTGTCGCCATCACGCCACCGCCTTCGTCTCGAGGGACTGCTTGCGGGCATACTCCGCGGCGGCCTCGCGCACCCAGGCGCCCTCTTCGTGGGCCGTGCGTCGGCGCTCGAGTCGCTCGGCGTTGCACGGCCCGTTGCCGCGCACCACCTCGAAGAACTCGTCCCAGTCGATCTCGCCGATCACATACTGGCCGGTCTGCTCGTCGAAGCGCAGATCGGGGTCGGGCAACGTCACCCCGAGGATCTCGGCCTGGGGCACGAGCATGCCGACGAACCGCTGGCGCAGCTCGTCGTTCGAGAACCGCTTGATCTTCCACTTCATCGACTGCGCCGAGTTCGGGGACTGGTCGTCGGGTGGCCCGAACATCGCCAGGCTCGGCCAGTACCAGCGGTTCACGGCATCCTGTGCCATCTCGCGCTGCTCCGCGCTGCCCTGCATCAGCGTGAGCAGGATCTCGAAGCCCTGCCGCTGGTGGAACGACTCCTCCTTGCACACGCGCACCATGGCGCGGCCGTACGGACCGTAGGAGGCCCGGCACAGCGGCACCTGATTGCAGATCGCGGCGCCGTCGACGAGCCAGCCGATCGCACCCATGTCGGCCCAGGTCGGGGTGGGGTAGTTGAAGATCGACGAGTACTTCGCCTTGCCGCTGATGAGCTGATCCATCATCTCGTCGCGCGTGGTGCCCAGGGTCTGCGCCGCGGAGTAGAGGTAGAGACCGTGGCCGGCCTCGTCCTGCACCTTCGCCATGAGGATCGCCTTGCGCTTGAGGCTCGGCGCGCGTGTGATCCAGTTGCCCTCGGGCTGCATGCCGATGATCTCGGAGTGCGCGTGCTGGGAGATCTGCCGCACCAGCGTCTTGCGGTAGGCATCGGGCATCCAGTCGCGGGGCTCGATGCGCTGCTCGTTCGCGATGAGCTCGTCGAAGAGACGCTCCTCATCGGAGAGCTCGCCCACCAGGGACAGGTCTGCGGGACTGGTCATCGTCGACTCCTCGGCCTCCGGCCAACTTTACTGACCGATCGTTAGGTAATTCTGACACAGAGCACGGCCGGTTTCAAGGCACCTGCTCAGAGCGAGCGCGAGATCAGCTCGAGGAGCGCCCGGCCGTAGGCCTCCGAGGGATCGGGGTGCTCGAAGGCGATCACATGGCCACCGATCTCGACGTCGACGCGAAAGGCATCTTCGAGGCGCACCAGCGCGCGGAAGGTGCCCCGGAGCAGGTCGCGCAGCTGATCCTCCCGCGGCAGCCACACCGCATCCGCGAGGGTCACCGCATCGAGCGCCCATTCCGTGGTGCCGTTGAACGCCAGATCGGTGCCGCTCGGCGTCTGGCGGGCTTCGATCGTCATCTCGCTGACCGTGAAGACCTCGGCCTCCGCTTCGAGCTCCACCTCGTCCGGCAGGTCGAGCTGGAAGCGGTCGCCCTCGGCGGGATGCCAGACGAGTCCGGAGTCTCGCAGGGCGACGGCGAGCTCGCGTGTGATCATCTCCTCACGCTAGACGACCGGACTCGCCGACGGCTCGGCGAAGCTGTGGATGACGGCGTCGTCGTGTCTGCGGCGTGGGGCAGAGTGGGGGGCATGACATCCGCAGCTCCCGCCGACACCCGCGAGGTCGCACGCGCGGCGCTGCGCGAACTCGTCGGCCGCCCCGACGCCGACTTCCATGACGGGCAGTACGAGGCGATCGAGGCGCTGGTCGAGGGGCGTCGGCGCGCGCTCGTGGTGCAGCGCACCGGCTGGGGAAAGTCCGCGGTGTACTTCGTCGCCACCCTCCTGCTGAGGCGTCAGGGCGCAGGGCCGACCGTGCTGGTGTCGCCGCTGCTGGCGCTCATGCGCGACCAGATCGCCGCGGCCGAACGTGCCGGGGTGCGCGCGGTTGCGATCAACTCCACCAACGCGCACGAATGGTCCGACGTGCTCGGGCAGCTCGACCGCGATGAGGTCGATGTGCTGCTGGTCTCGCCGGAGAGGCTCAACAACCCCGCGTTCCGTGAGCAGCAGCTGCCGGCGCTGGTGCGTCGCATCGGCATGCTCGTCGTCGACGAGGCGCACTGCATCAGCGATTGGGGACACGACTTCCGCCCCGACTACCGGCGGCTGCGCGACCTCATCGCGCAGATGCCGGCCGATGTTCCGGTGCTCGCGACCACCGCCACGGCGAACAGTCGGGTCGTGGCAGACGTCGCCGAGCAGCTCGGGGCCCTTCAGGCCGACAGCGAAGGGGGTGCCGAGCCGGTGCTCACCATCCGCGGCCCGCTCGCCCGCACCTCATTGCGTCTGGGGGTGCTCCGCCTGCGCGATTCGGCGAGTCGTCTCGCGTGGCTGCTCAGCCACATCGACGATCTTCCCGGATCCGGCATCATCTACACGCTGACCGTCGCGGCCGCCGTCGACACCGCCCGGCTGCTGCGTGACCACGGACACGATGTGCGGGCCTATACCGGACAGACCGACACCGATGAACGCGCCGAGTCCGAAGGGATGCTCAAGCGCAACGAGGTGAAGGCGCTCGTCGCCACCAGTGCACTCGGTATGGGCTTCGACAAGCCCGATCTGGGTTTCGTGCTCCACCTCGGGGCGCCCTCGTCGCCGGTGGCCTACTACCAGCAGGTGGGGCGTGCGGGCCGTGCCAGCGAGAGCGCCGACGTGCTGCTGCTGCCCGGCGTCGAGGATCGCGATATCTGGCATTACTTCGCGACGGCGTCGATGCCCGACAAGGAGCGGGCGGAGCGGGTGATCGGTGCGCTCGGCGATGCTCCGATCTCGACGCCGGCGCTCGAGGCGATGGTCGACATCCGCCGCACGCCGCTCGAGCTGCTGCTGAAGGTGCTCGACGTCGACGGCGCGGTGCGGCGCGTGCAGGGCGGCTGGGTCGCGACCGGCGAGCCGTGGACCTACGACGCCGAGCGCTACGAGCGCATCGCCGCCGAGCGTCTCGCCGAGCAGCAGCACATGATCGAATACGAGCAGACCGACGGCTGTCGTATGGAGTTCCTGCAGCGCGCCCTCGACGACGACACGGCCGCGCCCTGCGGAAGGTGCGACAACTGCGCGGGCGGATGGTTCCCTCGTGAGATCGGAGAATCCGCGAGCTCGCAGGCCGCGGAGTCGCTCGACCGTGTCGGTGTGCCGATCGAGCCTCGTCGTGCCTGGCCGACCGGAGCCGATCGGCTCGAGGTGCCGGTCAAGGGGCGCATCCCCGCCGACGAGCAGGCTGCCGAGGGGCGAGCACTGGCGCGCCTCACCGACCTGGGCTGGGGAGGGGCGCTGCGCGAGATCTTCGCCGCGGGCGCGCCCGACGCCGCGGTGACACCGCAGCTGCTCCAGGCCTGCGTCCGCGTGCTCGCCGGATGGGGCTGGGAGGAGCGCCCGGTGGCTGTCGTCGCCATGCCCTCGCGTTCGCACCCGCTCCTGGTCGACTCGCTCGCCCGCGGGCTCGCCGACGTCGGCCGTCTGCCCTCCCTCGGCGCGCTCGAACCCGTCGGTGGCGGGCCCTCCGGTGGGCCGGGCGGGAACAGCGTCTTCCGTCTCGCCGGGCTGTGGGACCGTTTCAGCGCGCAGCACCTCGACGTGCCGTCGGGGCCGGTGCTGCTCGTGGACGATCTTGTCGACAGTCGATGGACGATGACGGTCGCGGCCCGGACGCTCCGTCAGGCCGGGGCGACCGCGGTCCTGCCGTTCGCTCTCGCGCTTCGCGGCTGAGTGGATTCGCGGCTGAGCGGATTCGGGGCTGGGTGGAGGAGGCGTCGGCGAGCGCCGGTCCGTCGGGCGAGTGCTGATCCGCCGCACCGGATCGGACGCGCGGATGTCAGTCGTCGGCGGGCGCCACGCGCGGTGGCCAGGTGGTCGCGCCGAGTTCGCGGGAGACGTTCCGTGCCGTCTCGCGCAGGGCATTGAGGATCGCGTCCGAGGCGGGTGTCTGCGATGTGGGCAGAACCACGGCGACCGCGGCGACGATGTCGTTCGACGCGTCGGCGACGGGGGCGGCGATCGAGGACTCGCCGAGCACCGCCTCGTCGAACTCTCCGGCCGTGCCGCGTTCGGCGATGGCCGGCAGCTCGAGGGTCAGCCGAGCGACGTCGGTGATCGTGTCGCCGGTGAGGCTGCGCAGCGGCTGTTCGAACACGCTCTGCTGGAAACCCAGGTCGTAGGCGAGGAGGACCTTGCCCATCGCCGAGGCATGGGCGGGGATGGCCACCCCGGTCTCGAGCATCTGCTGGCTGTCGTCGGGTCGCAGGTTGTGATGGATGACGAGCACGTCGGTGAAGTGCGGTGCGCCCAGCCGTACCGAGAGGTTGGTGCGGCGCGCGAGTTCCTGCGTCCATCTCATCGCCCTGGCGCGTACGTCGAGGGTGTCGAGGTAGACGTTGCTCAGGCGCAGGAGAGTCGGACCGAGCATGTAGCGCTGGCCGCCCCGCTCCTTCGCGACGAGTCCGTGCGACCGCAGCGACTTCACGATCCCGTGCACGGTCGACGGCGGCAGGCTGAGTGCCGCCGCGAGGTCGGTGATGCCGAGGTGGCGTGCTCCCTGGAGCAGTTCGAGGATCTTCGCCGCGCGGTCGATCGCCTGGATCACGGTGAGGCCTCCTTCCGGTGCGTCGTCGAGCCGGAGCCGATGGAGCCGGGCTTCACGATTGATCTTGACAACCCGGCAGGGTCCGAGCATATTCGACATTAACGAATTGCTTTCGGATTTTTTGCGAAAGAGACCTCGAAGGATCAAAGGAGATCGAATGATGAAGAAGCTCATCAACGCCCCGGAAGACGTTCTCGTCGAATCGTTGAAGGGTGTCGCCCTCGCTCATCCGGAGCTCTCCGTCGACCTCGAGAACCATGTCATCACCCGAGCCACGCCCAAGGCCCAGGGCAAGGTCGCGATTGTCTCCGGTGGCGGCTCCGGCCACGAACCGCTGCACGGCGGGTTCGTCGGCACCGGGATGCTGGATGCGGCGGTCGCCGGCGAGGTCTTCACCTCCCCGACCCCCGATCGCGTGCAGGTGGCCACCCAGGCCGTGGATCGCGGCGCAGGTGTGCTGCACATCGTGAAGAACTACACCGGCGACGTGTTGAACTTCGAGATGGCCGCCGAGCTCGCCGCGATGGACGGGATCGAGGTCGGGAGCATCACCGTGGATGACGACGTCGCCGTGCAGGACTCGCTGTACACCGCCGGTCGCCGCGGGGTGGGCCTCACCGTGCTGCTCGAGAAGATCGTCGGAGCGGGCGCGGAAGAGGGGCGGGATCTCGCCGCCGTCGTCGAGCTGGCCAAGAAGGTCAACGGACAGGGGCGCTCGATGGGCATGGCTCTCACCAGTTGCACCGTGCCCGCCGCAGGCAAGCCCACGTTCGACCTTCCGGACGATCAGATGGAGATCGGCATCGGCATCCACGGCGAGCCCGGGCGTCACCGCGAACCCCTCGCTCCGGCATCCGAGATCGCCCGGCAGCTGGTCGAGCCGATCCTCGCCGATCTCGACGCCGCAGGACCCGCGATCGTGATGCTCAACGGCATGGGGGCTACGCCGCTCATCGAGCTCTACCTCATGTACGGCGAGGTCGCGGCGATCCTCGAGAAGTCGGGCGTGCAGATCGCCAGGAACCTCGTCGGCAACTACATCACGTCGCTCGACATGGCCGGGTGCTCGGTCACCCTGCTCAAGGCGGACGATGAGCTGCTGCGGTTGTGGGATGCCCCGGTGAACACTCCCGGTCTGCGGTGGGGCGTCTGATGGGCGCGGTCGACACCATCATGCTCGCCGACTGGGTCTCCCGGTTCGGTGCCGCCGTCACCGAGAAGCGCGACTGGCTCACCGAACTCGACTCGGCCATCGGCGACGCCGACCACGGAGCCAACATGGCTCGCGGTATGAGTGCCGTCGGCGAGAAGCTCTCCGCGGGCGCACCCGGAAAGGTCGACGAACTGCTCAAGACCGTCGGCATGACCCTGGTGAGTTCCGTCGGCGGGGCCAGCGGACCCCTCTACGGCACCTTCTTCCTGCGGACGGGAATGGCGGCCGGGCCGGTGTCCGAACTCGACGGCCCCGCTCTTGCGGCTGCGTTGCGGGCAGGACTCGACGGCGTCGTCGCACGCGGTAAGGCGGAAGCGGGGGACAAGACCATGTTCGACGCGATGGCGCCGGCGGTGGACGCGATGGACGCGGCACTCGCCGCGGGATCCTCCGTCGCCGAGGCGACCAGGGCCGCCGCGGACGCCGCGGCAGCCGGACGCGATGCCACGCTGCCGCTGGTGGCCCGCAAAGGCAGGGCGAGTTACCTCGGGGAGCGCAGCGCGGGGCACCTCGACCCGGGGGCGGCCTCCACGGCGATCCTCTTCGACACGCTCGCCGCAGCGGTCGCGGGCACGGCCTGATGATCGGCATCGTCGCCGTCTCCCACAGCGCACGGCTCGGGGAGGCGGCACTGGAGCTTGCCCTGCAGATGGTGCACGACGGCGAAGTGCGCGTGCAGGTCGCGGCCGGAGCGGGTGTCGACGCCGAGGGCGCACCGATCCTCGGCACCGATGCCGTCGCGGTGGCAGCGGCCATCGATGAGCTCGCGGCGGAGTGCGAGGGCGTGCTCATGCTCATGGATCTGGGATCCGCCGTGCTCAGCGCCGAGCTCGCCCTTGAGCTGCGATCGAGTGCGGTGCCGGTGCGGCTCGCCCCGGCACCGTTCGTGGAGGGACTGCTCGCCGCCGTCGTGTCCGCTGCTGCGGGCGGGACGCTCGATCAGGTGGCTGCCGAAGCCACGGCGGCGCTCGGGGTGAAGACCGGCGCGCTCGGCGCCGGGGAAGACCAGATCGCCGACGCACCGGCTGTGCCGCAGGCGGATGGTGACGTGCAGGTGCGTCGGGTGCGCGTCCGCAATCCGCTCGGCGTCCATGCGCGTCCCGCTGCCCTGATCGCCCGGGCCGCCGCCGGGGCCGACGTACGCCTGCGACGGCTTCCCGACGGCCCCGATGCGGCCGCCGCGAGCCTGACGCGCCTGCTCGTGCTCGGCGCGCGCCAGGGCGATGAGCTGGAGCTGACCGCTCGCGGCGATGACGCGACGGAGGCACTGGATCGGCTGGTCGCTCTGTTCGACGACGGGTTCGGCGAGGGGACGGAGCAGGCACCACCCGAGACGGCGGTCGCACCGCCTTCCGGGGTGACCGGAGCCGCAGAGGCATCCGCGGTCGATGCGCCGTCGTCGCGGGAGGGGGAGCCCGCGCGTGCGGTCCCGCCCGGCACGGTACTTCGCGGACGAGGAGTGAGCTCCGGCCGCGTCGCCGCGCCCGTGGTCCACCTCGCGCCCCCGCTTCCCGAGCCCGACCCGACCACGGTCGTCCCCGAGGCCGACCGGGACTCCGAGGTCTCCGCGATCGAGTGGGCGGCCGTCGCCGTGGCCGATCAACTCCGCTCGCGCACCGCGCAGGCGACGGGGGAGACCAGGGCGATCCTCGACGCTTCCCGGCTCCTGGCGTCCGATCCGGAGCTGGTGTCCGAGGCCACGGCGCTCGTGCGATCGAAGGGACGCAGTGCGGCCCGTGCGGTCTGGGAGACTGCTGTCGTCCATGAGAAGGCGCTCGCCGCGCTGGGAGGACGGATGGCCGAGCGCATCGCCGACATCCGTGATGTGCGCGACCGGATCATCGCCGAGATCCTCCAGGTCGACATGCCGGGCGTGCCCGAGCGCGATGAGCCCTTCGTGCTGGTGGCGACGGATCTCGCCCCCGCCGACACCGCGCTGCTCGCGGGTGGAGGATGCATCGCCCTCGTCACCGCGCAGGGCGGGCCGACCTCGCACACCGCCATCATTGCGCGCTCCCTCGGTCTTCCCGCCGTGGTCGGTCTCGCGGACGCGGAAGCGATCCCGGCCGGAGTCACGGTGCTCGTCGACGGTGACCGGGGAACGGTCGAGGTCGAGCCTGCGCCGTCCCGTGTCGCCGAGGCGCGAGCGTCGGCGACGGTCGTCGAGTTCGACGGGGCAGGCGCGCTCGCCGACGGGCAGCGCGTCCCGCTCCTCGCGAACGTCGGGGGTGCGGCGGACGCGACGAACGCCGCTTCGGCCCAGGCGGAGGGCATCGGCCTCTTCCGCACGGAGTTCTGCTTTCTCGATCGCACGGACGCCCCGAGCGTCGACGAGCAGATCGCCGCCTATCGAGGGGTGCTGGCGGCCTTCCCCGGACGCAAGGTCGTGGTGCGCACCCTCGACGCCGGCAGCGACAAGCCGCTGCCCTTCGCCAACGCGGACCGCGAGGACAACCCGGCGCTCGGGGTCCGCGGTCTGCGGATCGCCAGACGTCGGCCGCAGCTTTTCGACGACCAGCTGCGGGCTCTCGCACGGGCCGCCGCCGAGGAGGAGGCCGTGGTCGAGGTGATGGCGCCGATGGTCGCGACGGTCGATGAGGCCGCGGAGTTCGCCGACCGGTGCCGGGCGGCGGGGCTGGGCCGGGTCGGCATCATGATCGAGACCCCGTCGGCGGCTCTGCTCGCGGCCGAACTCTTCGAGGTCGTCGACTTCGTGAGCCTGGGTACCAACGACCTCGCGCAGTACACGATGGCGGCCGACCGACTGCTCAGCGAGTTGGGGGATCTGAACGATCCGTGGCAGCCCGCGGTGCTTCGTCTCATCGCCGCCGTCGGCGAGGCAGGCCGTGCGGTGGGCAAGCCGGTGGGGGTGTGCGGCGAAGCCGGCGGTGACCCGGCACTTGCTCCCGTGCTGGTCGGACTGGGCGTGACCTCGCTATCGATGGCTCCACGGTCGCTGGGTCGGGTGGCGGCGAAGCTGAGCGAGCTGTCCTCGGTGGAGTGCGCACGGGCCGCGGCCGCCGCGGTCGGCGCTCCTTCGGCCGATGCGGCACGTGCGGCTGCTGCCGCCGCGCTCGTCGACGGGTGAGCGAACGACGCCATGACCTGCCGACCCGTTGACTAACTGAACGATCGGTCGGTTAGTATGAGCGGATCGGGTGCTGCAGGTGCGCATCCGACCCGCTCGACGAGGAGGTCGACGATGACGAAAGCGACGACGCAGACGCCGGATGCCGTGCGCCCGAATCGAGCCATGATGGAACGTGACCGCGCATCGGCCGCACTGGGGCTCGTCGTCGAACGAGACGATCCGGGCCATGCGGTCGTGTCGATGCGCGTGCGGGATGACATGACGAACGGCTTCCACATCACGCACGGCGGCTTCGTGTTCGCCCTCGCCGACACTGCCTTCGCGATCGCGTGCAACGAAGACGATCGCGTCACGGTGGCCGCCGGCGCCGACATCTCCTTCCTCAAGTCGACAGTCTCCGGCCAGACGCTCACCGCGACGGCGGTGCGACGAACGCGTGCCGGCCGCTCCGGCATCTACGACGTGAGCGTGGTCGATGAGCAGGGTGACCCCGTCGCCGAGTTCCGCGGGCGCTCCCGCATCACCAACCAGACCTTCTGATCCCCACCTCCGGAGCCCCTCGTGTCGACGACGACCGCAACGCCCTCCCGTGTCCGCCCTCCCGCAGCCGACGAGCTCGACGCCGAAGAGCGTATGAGTCGCGAGGAGATCGCGGCTCTCCAGCTCGAACGGCTTCAGCAGACCGTTCGCCATGCGTACGCGAACGTCCCTCTCTACACGCGCAAGTTCGATGATGCGGGTGTGCATCCGGATGACATCCGCACCCTGGATGACGTGCAGCGGCTGCCGTTCACGACCAAGGCGGATCTGCGCGAGACCTATCCGTTCGGGATGTTCGCGGTGCCGATGTCCGACGTCGCCCGCATCCACGCATCCAGCGGCACCACGGGCCGGCCGACGGTCGTCGGCTACACGAGGGGCGATCTCGACCGGTGGGCTTCTCTGGTGGCGCGTTCGCTGCGGGCGAGTGGCATCCGCGCCGGCATGAAGGTGCACAACGCCTACGGATACGGACTGTTCACGGGGGGACTCGGCGCGCACGCGGGCATCGAAGCGCTCGGTGCGACCGTCATCCCGATGTCCGGTGGCCAGACGGCCCGTCAGGTGCAGCTGATCCTCGATTTCGAGCCGGATGCGATCCTGTGCACTCCGAGCTATCTGCTCACGATCGCCGACGCGATGGCGGCGCAGGGGGTCGACCCGCGCTCCACGTCGTTGAAGGTCGCTGTTCTGGGCGCCGAGCCGTGGTCGAACGAGATGCGCCACGAGCTCGAACAGCGTCTGGGAATCGACGCTCTGGACATCTACGGACTCAGCGAGGTCATGGGGCCCGGGGTGGGCAATGAATGCCTCGAGACGAAGGACGGCCCGCATCTGTGGGAGGACCACTTCCTGCCGGAGATCATCGACGGCGAGAGCGGGGCGGTGCTGCCGGACGGGGAGCTCGGCGAACTCGTGTTCACCTCGCTGACGAAGGAGGCCTTCCCCGTGATCCGCTATCGCACCCGCGACCTCACCCGTCTGCTGCCGGGGACCGCGCGTGCGGGGATGCGCCGCATGGAGAAGATCACGGGCCGCAACGACGACATGATCATCCTGCGCGGGGTGAACCTGTTCCCCACCCAGATCGAGGAGCTGGTGCTGGGGATCGAACAGCTGACGCCGCACTTCATCCTCGAGCTGTCGAAGGACGGCCGGATGGACACGTTGAAGGTGCGGATCGAACGCCACCCCGACCTGTCCGTCGAGACCTGCCAGAGCGCCGCGGAGGTGCTCGCGCAGCGCATCAAGATCTTCGTCGGGTCGACGGTCGCCGTCCAGCTGGAAGAGCCGGGGACGCTGCCGCGAAGCGAGGGGAAGTACAAGCGGGTGTACGACCTGCGGTGACGACGGGCGACACCCGGATCGCCTCGCGGCCGGCGATCCGGCCTGTGCGGCTGATCGGGTGCGAGACTGTGGGGTGATGTCCGAGATGCAGAGCACACGACGCGGCCGCCCCGGCTACGACCAGCAGGGGATCCTCGGCGTCGCCGTCGCCGCCTTCAACGAGCACGGGTACGACGCGACGTCGATCGGCATGCTCGCCGAGCGGCTCGGCCTGTCGAAGTCGGCGATCTATCACCACTTCGGATCGAAGGACGAGATCCTCGACCTCGCGCTCGACGCGGCGCTCAGCGGCCTGGAAGCCGTGGTCGAGAACCCGCTTCTGGAATCGGAGGATGGACCGGAGGCCTCGAACGCGGTGGACCGCCTCGAGCATGTGCTGCGCGGTGCCGTCCGTGTGCTCGTGGAGCAGCTGCCGGCCGTGACGCTGCTGCTGCGCGTACGGGGCAACACCGACGTGGAGCGCAAGGCGCTGATCCGCCGTCGGGCCTTCGACCGTCGGATCACCGCGCTGGTGTCGGAGGCGCAGAGCGAGGGCGCGTTGCGTGCCGACATCGATGCGAGCGTGGTCGCGCGTCTCGTGTTCGGGATGATCAACTCGATTGTCGAGTGGTACCGGCCCGGGGGGCGCGAGGGCGCCGACCGTCTCGCCGACGACGTGGTCGCGATCGCCCTCGACGGGCTGCGCACGAACGACGACGCCGGAGTCCCTGCCGTCTGACCGGGATCCGGCGGTCGTTGCGACGCCGCTGTCAGACCTGCGCCTTCTCCTTCGCGACCAGCGTGAGCACATCGTAGGTGGCCACGATGTCGTCGTGCTGGTTCTTCAGCACGGCATCCCAGCGCACCTCCCCGTACTCGTCGGTCTCCCGCGGAGTGATCTGCTTGGCGGTGAGCTCGACGCGGATGTCGTCGCCAGGGGAGACCGGCGTCACGAACCGCAGATTCTCGAGCCCGGAGTTGGCGAGCACGGGGCCGGGCGCCGGGTCGACGAAGAGCCCCGCAGCCCACGACACCAGCAGATAGCCGTGGGCGACGCGTCCCGGGAAGAACGGGTTCGCTGCGGCCGAGGTCTCATCCATGTGGGCGTAGAACGTGTCGCCGGTGAATGCGGCGAACGTCTCGATGTCCTCGAGGGTGACGGTGCGGGAACCGCTCGCCACCTGGTCGCCCACATGGAGCTCGGCCAGCGACTTGCGGAAGGGATGCACTCCGTCGCTCTGCTCGTACGGGCGTGAGGTCGCTCCCTGATGCCAGACGCCGGTGAGGGCGGTCATCATCTCGGGCGAGCCCTGCACCGCGGTGCGCTGCATGTGGTGCAGCACGGCGCGGATGCCGCCGAGCTCCTCGCCTCCGCCCGCGCGCCCGGGGCCGCCGTGCACGAGGTTCGGGAGCGGGGAACCGTGCCCGGTCGAGCTGCGCGCATCATCGCGATCGAGGAAGAGCACGCGCCCGTTGTACGCGGCCATGCCGGTCGCGAGTGCGACAGCGACCTCGGGGTCGTGCGTGGCCACACTCGTCACGAGCGACCCTCCGCCCCGGGCCACGAGGGCGCTCGCCTCATCGAGGGTGCGGTAGCCGACGATGCTCGACACCGGGCCGAACGCCTCGATCTCGTTGACCGCCGCGCTTTCCGGGTCGGGGAACCGCAGCAGCATCGGCGCCACGAACGCACCGTCGGGGGCCGGCCCTTCGCTGCCGTCGCCGTGCCGGACGGTCGGTGCATCGGTCGTGCCGATCACGAGCTCTCCTCCGCCGGCCTGCAGGCGGGCGACCTGACGCAGCACCTCCTCGCGCTGCGCGATCGAGGCGAGCGGACCCATCGTCACGCCCTCGGCGCGGGGGTCGCCGAGGACGACACGTGTCGAGAGGCGTTCCCGGACTGCGGCGATGACATCGTCGACGGCAGTCGTCGGCACGATCGCGCGGCGGATCGCCGTGCACTTCTGGCCGGCCTTGGTGGTCATCTCGGCGACGAGCTGCTTGACGTACGCGTCGAACTCGGGCGTGCCGGAGACGGCATCCGTCCCGAGGATCGAGGCGTTGATCGAATCGGTCTCGCTCGTGAAGCGCACACCTCCCGTCTGCACGGAATCGTGAGCGCGCAGCTGCTCGGCCGTCGATGCCGAACCGGTGAAGGCCACGAGGTCGCCCAGCCGCAGCTCGTCGAAGAGACCGGGCACGCTGCCCGAGACGAGCTGCAGCGAGCCGTCGGGAAGGAGCCCCGACTCCACCATCACGCGCACCATGGCTTCGGCGAGGTACCCGGTGGGGGTGGCGGGTTTCACCAGGGTCGGGACGCCGGCGAGGAACGCGGGCGCGAACTTCTCGAGCGATCCCCAGACCGGGAAGTTGAAGGCGTTGATCTGCACGGCGACGCCGCGCAGCCGTGTGTAGATGTGGCGGCCGAGGAAGGAGCCGTCCTTGGACAGGTTCTCCACGCCTCCGTCGACATACACCTTCGCGTTCGGCAGCTCGCGTCGGCCTTTGCTCGAGTACGCGAACAGCACGCCGATCCCGCCGTCGATGTCCACCCAGGAATCCTGCGCCGTGGCACCGGTGCGGCTGGAGAGCTCGTACAGCTCGGCCTTGCGTTCCGTCAGGGCGAGAGCCAGTTGCTTGAGGCGCACGGCACGCTGATGGAAGGTGAGTTCTCCCAGGGATGTCTGGCCCACGGTGCGGGCGTACTCGAGTGCGGCGCCCAGATCGAGTCCGTCGGTCGAGACACGGGCCACGACCTCACCCGTCGACGCATCCCGGACCTCGGTGGTCTTCGCGTCGGACGACGGCGTCCACCACTCTCCCTGGACGTAGCTGGGGAGGGTCTCGATCATCTCTGTTCCTTTCATGTGGGTTCCTTTCATCAGGGTTCCCTTCATGAGGCGTCCCATTCGTAGAAGCCGCGTCCGCTCTTGCGGCCGAGGTGTCCCTCGGCGACCAGTCGACGCAGCAGGGCGGGAGGTTCGAAGCGCTCGCCCAGATGCGCGGCGAGGTACTCGGCGATGCCGAGCCGCACGTCGAGGCCGACGATGTCGGTGAGCCGGAGCGGGCCGACCGGGTGCTTGTATCCGAGCGTCATCGCGGCGTCGATGTCCTCGGCGGAGGCGACGCCTTCCTCGAGCATGCGGATCGCCTCGAGGCCGACGGCGACGCCGAGTCGGGAGGACGCGAATCCGGGGGCATCTGCCACCACGATCGGGGTCTTGCCCAGCGCCTCCACCCAGCTGCGGGCGGAATCGAGGAGCGGGGGAGCGGTGGTCGCACCCCGCACGATCTCGACGAGCGTGGAGGCCGGCACGGGGTTGAAGAAGTGCATGCCGAGGAAGCGTGAGGGGTGATCGAGCACGGCGGCCAGCTCATCGATCGAGATGGAGGAGGTGTTCGAGGCGATCGCCGCGTCGGGCGTGATCGCCGCCTCGACGCGTCGGAGCGCATCGATCTTGAGGGCGAGGTCTTCCGGCACCGCCTCGACGACGAGCGCGCTCGACGCGAACAGCGCCGGATCCGTGCCCGTGGCGAGACGCTCCCGGTACCGGTCGACGGATTCGCCCGCCGTGCCTCTGGCGATCGAGGAGTCGACGGATTCGAGCACGCGGGCCGATGCCGATCTGGCCGCATCGGGATCGCGTTCGACGACGGTGACGCGGGAGCCTGCCAGCAGGAATGCGTGGGCGATCCCGGCGCCCATGCGTCCGCCGCCGAGCACCCCCACGTGTCGCGGGGCCGGGGAACTGCTCTCGGTCATCGGTCTCTCCGCTCCAGGAAGTCGGTCATCCGCCGGAACTTCTCCGGACTCTCGAAGAGCTCGGCCTGCGCTTCCAGGTCGACGGCGGGGTGGTGGTCGCGCGGCGCGCGGAAGACACGCTTGGTCGCGATGGTGGCTGCCCGGTCGTTGCGGGCGATGCGATCGACGAGGGCATGGGCGGCGGGCAGCAGCTCCGCGGTCTCATGGATCGCCGATACGAGACCGATGCGCAGCGCCTCATCGGCCTTCACGGTGCGACCGGTGAGCAGCAGCTCGATGGCCCTGGCGTCGCCGATGATCTCCTTCAGGCGCCACCCTGCCCCCGCTGCGGCGAGGATGCCCAGCCCGGTCTCGGGGTTGCCGATGGCGAGCGATGGCGTGGCGATGCGGATGTCCGCGGCATAGGCGAGTTCGGCTCCTCCACCGAGGGCGTACCCGTCGATCGCGGCGATGACCGGCATCGGCAGCTCGGCGAGCCGGATGAACGCGTGGGCGTTGATCCCACGAAGCGCATCGGCCGCACGGCGCTCGCGCAGCTCGGCGATGTCGGCGCCCGCGGCGAACACTCCTCCGGCCCCGGTGAGGATCAGCGGGCGCGGCACGGCTTCGAGTTCGGCGCACAGCACGTGGATCGCGTCGATCGTGGCCTGGTCGATCGCGTTGCGCTTGTGCGGTCGGTGGAGCGTCGCCACCACGCGGTCGTCGTGACGCTCGACGACGAGCGGTCCGCTGTCGAGGGGGCCGGCGGCCATCAGACCTTCTCCACGATCACGGCTGCGCCCTGCCCCACGCCGACGCACATGGTGGCGAGTCCGTATCGAGAGCCTTCGCGCTCCATGCGGCCGAGGAGGGTGACGAGCAGACGGGATCCGGAGGAGCCGAGCGGATGGCCGAGGGCGATGGCCCCACCGTCGGCGTTCACGCGCGCCTCATCGAGGCCGAGGCGTCGGATGCAGGCGATGGACTGGGTGGCGAACGCCTCGTTGAGCTCGATCGAGCCGATGTCGTCGATGGAGAGCCCGGCCCGTCGCAGCGCCTTCTGCGTCGCAGGAACCGGGCCGAGGCCCATGATCTCGGGAGCGAGGCCCGCGCTGGTGCCGGCGACGATGCGGGCGCGCGGGACCAGACCGTAGCGCTCCACGGCCTCCGCACTCGCGACCGTGATCGCGGAGGCGCCGTCGTTGAGGGCGCTGGAGTTGCCGGCGGTCACGACCTGACCGCCGGCAACGACGGGACGCAGGCGCGCAAGGCCCTCGAGCGTCGTCTCCGGACGGGGGCCCTCGTCCACGAGGACCTCCGCACCGGCGCTGACGGCGGCGTCGAGGGGGACGCCGACGATCTCCGCCTCGAAGCGTCCATCGGCGATCGCCGATGCAGCGCGCTGCTGCGATCGCAGTGCGAACGCATCCGCTTCGTCGCGGGTGATGCCGTCGACGCGAGCGACCTCTTCTGCGGTCTCCGGCATCGTGAACGTCGCCTTCTCTCGTGCGAGCAGGCGGGGGTTCGGGAATCTCCAGCCGATCGAGGTGTCGAAAGCAGCGCCCGGCTTCGCCCAGGCCTTCTCCGGTTTGGCCTGCACCCAGGGGGCGCGTGTCATCGACTCGACGCCGCCGGCGACGATGAGGTCGGCATCACCGGCGCGGATCGCCTGCGCTGCCATCGTGACGGCCGACATCCCGGAGGCGCACAGCCGGTTGACCGTGATGGCGGGCACGGTGTCGGGGAGGCCCGCGAGCAGGACGGCCATCCGGGCGACGTTGCGGTTGTCTTCCCCGGCCTGGTTGGCCGCACCGAGGATCACCTCGTCGATCTCCGCCTGCAGGGGGTCGATCCCCGCGCGCCGCACCGCTTCGCGCACGACGATCGACGCGAGGTCGTCGGGGCGCACGGAGGCGAGGGCGCCGCCGTAGCGTCCGACCGGGGTGCGTACGCCTCCGACGAGATATGCCTCGGTCATGCGGAACTCCTGACTTCGTTGTCTCGACGGCGACCGTCGTCCGGCTGATCGGTCAGTCCGGACGATCGGCCCGAATTACTGACCGATCGTCCGGTAATTATGGCACAGGCGCGGTGACCACCGCGATCCCGCGTCGTCGATCGGCTCGTCAGGTGTGCAGATCCACGCCCTTCGTCTCTTTGACGAGCGAGACGCCGATGAGCGAGATCACGGCGGCCACGGCGATGTAGATGCCGATCGTCCATGCCGCGTGGAACTGGTTCATCAGAGCCTCGGCGATCATCGGTGCGAAGGCTCCGCCGAGGATGGCGCCGAGGGCGTACCCGATCGAGACGCCCGAGTAGCGCACGTTCGCGGGGAACATCTCCGCGTAGAGGGCGGCCTGAGGGCCGTACGACAAGCCGAGGGCGAACGTCATCACGAACAGCGCCACGAAGTACCAGAGGATGTTCGCGGTATCGATCAGGAACCACATCGGCACCGCCCAGAGCGCGAGCGCCACGTAGCCGATCTGGAAGGTGCGGATGCGGCCGAGTCGATCGGAGAGATGTCCGCCCCACAGTGTGAAGATGAGCCAGCCGAACGAGGCGAGCGTCGTCGCCAGCAGCACCGGCGGACGTTCCATGCCCAGCGTCGTGACGGCGTAGGTCGCGAAGAAGGCGATGAGCAGATAGCCCGCCGCGTTGTTCGCGATGAAGATGATCGCGGTCAGGACGACCTGCTTGGTGTTCTGGCGGAACAGGCGGCTCAGCGGGGCGGAGGCCTCCTTGCGGCGACGTCGCAGATCCTCGAAGACCGGGCTCTCGTCGACCGCGCGACGGATCACGTAACCGACAGCGATGAGCACGATCGAGAGCAGGAACGGGATGCGCCACCCCCACTCGAGGAAGGCCTCCGGCGACATCGAGCTGGTGAGCACCCACAGTGTCGAGGTCGCGAGGATCATGCCGACAGGCACGCCGATCTGCGGAAAGGCCCCGAAGAGCCCTCGTCGGTTGTTCGGTGCATGCTCGACTGCCATCAATGCCGCGCCGCCCCACTCGCCACCCGCGGAGAACCCCTGCACGATGCGGAGCAGGATGAGCAGGATGGGCGCGGCCACGCCGATGGTCGCGTACGTCGGCAGGAGACCGATCAGAGACGTGGACAGTCCCATCATGATGAGTGTGAGCACGAGCATCTTCTTGCGCCCGAGCTTGTCGCCGAGGTGGCCGGCGACGATCGCCCCCAGGGGGCGGAAGAGGAACGAGATGCCGATCGTGGCGAAGGAGAGCACCTGCGCGAAGCCGGGACTCTCCTCGGCGATGGGGGCGAGGAACAGGGGCGCGAGGACCAGCCCTGCGGCCTGGGCGTAGATGAAGAAGTCGTACCACTCGATCGACGTACCGACGAGGGTGCCGGCGAGCACCCTCCGTTCTTCGGCGGGCATTCGTGCGGACGAGGTGCGGTCGGACACTGCTGACGTCATGCGAACTCCGTTGTTCTGCGATTCCGAGGGGGAGAGGGCGATGAAGCACTCCGGTTATTCATGACCGAATGGTCGGTCAGTAATCGCCGAGCGTACCGCATGGCGCGCAGCGTCGGAGGGTGAGTGGTCTGGTCGGTATATGTCCGATAGGGCATGCGACTTATATCGTTCTGATCTCGACCCGCTCCTCCGTATTACGCCATCGAGTGGGGAAACTCTACGATCGCTGTCAGGGGCACCAGGGCGGTGGTCAGTACAACTTGACGGAGGTTCGCATGGCGCGCTCCAGGTTCGCACGCATCAAATTCAGTGGTGTCGTTCTGACCGCACTTCTCGCGCTCACGGCATGCACCCCGGGGATGGATCCGGAACCGACAGCTGCTACGGAGACGCCATCACCGGAGCCGTATGCCGGACCAGCCATCTTCACCGGCGATGAGTTGAACGCACTTCTGTTCACGTCCGACGAGATCGCTGCTCTGCTCCCCGGTTCGACGGAGATCGGCGAACCCTCCTCTGTTCTTGCGCAGATTTCCGACGGCGGGGGTCCGCTGCCGATCCCGGAGATCTGCAGCGTCCTCTTCGTCGAGCAGCCGCTGTGGAGCATCGGGTCGCGCAATGTGCGCTGGACGACGACAGCTGATTCGGACTATCGCTTCGGCGCCATGATGGCTCTGCAGTTCGCCGACGAGGCCCACGCCCAAGCGCGCATGGACCAGCTCGTCGAGGCATCCTCGCAGTGCGCGAACTTCGATTTCGCCGGCGCCGCGACATTCGAATCGGTCCGGCCTGTGGAATCGGACGACGTGCGAGCGGTTGCCGGCACGGTGACGCTGCCGGAGAGCGAGGGCGGAAACTCGACATTCCTGGGGTATGCGGCCGTGGGCAACGTGCTCGTGCAGGTGTCTCAGTCGATCAACGGTGAGGCCATCCCCGACGCTGAGGTGATCACGAAGAAGCTCCACGAACGTGCGGAGGAAGCTCGGGCCGCGCTCACGCAGGAATTCACCGCGAACCCTCCGACACCCGATGCCGAGGCTGAGACCGATGAATCGGCGCCGTGGAGCGAGTGGGCGATCTCGGCTGGTGGTGTCGGGCTGATCCACCTGGGAGATCCGATCGCCGATGCGGTCGCCGCAGGGCAGGCCGCTCGGGTTATCGAACCCGCAGGCGCGGGCTATCCGTGGAAGCTTGTGAACGCAGAACGTACCGGGTCGATACTGGTCGCCACGACGGATGACGGTTCCGCCGTGGTATCGATCACCGTCGGCAATGAGCGTATCTTCGACGAGGATGCCCAGGACGGCGCCGCGCTCCCCCTTCGAGGCGGCGTTCGGGTGGGTGCTCCGATCGCCGACGCGATCGCGGCATTTCCCGGTGGGACGACGGTCACCGTCGCCTCGTCCGGAGACGACTGGTACGACGTTGCGACGCGCGACGGGCGTCTCTTCCGATTCCACACCGATCGTGACGTCGTCGACCCCGGTGCGGTGATCATCGGAATCACGGTGGAGGACGCGACAAAGCGCCCTCTCAGGTTCTCGTGATCGGAGTCTGAGTCCACCGCACTGCGGCAGACTCAGACCCTCCCGAACGCGCGCAGCGGATGCTCGATGAGCTCGGTCACCCGCCGCAGGAAGCCCGCGGCGTAGCCGCCGTCGCACACCCGGTGGTCGAACGCGAGGGAGAGCTGCACGATCCGGCGCGCCACGATCGCCCCCTCCGCGACCCACGGTCGCTCGATGATCCGCCCGATGCCGAGGATCGCCACATCGGGGTGGTTGATGATCGCGGCCGAGCCGTCGACCCCGAGGCCGCCGTAGTTGTTGAGGGTGAACGTCGATCCCCGCAGGCGCTCCGGCGGCATCGTCCCGGAGCGCGCCGTGGCGGTGAGCTCGCGCAGCGCCGTGTCGAGCTGCGCGACCGTGAGCGCGTGCGCGCGGGGGACCACCGGAACAAGGAGCCCCCGTTCGGTGTCTGCCGCGATGCCGAGGTTCACGCCGTCGAACGAGATGATCTCGTCCCCGCTCTCGCTGAGGCGCGATGCGAGCACGGGATAGTCCTCGAGGGCGAGCAGGACGAAACGTGCGAGGAGCGCGGTCACCGACGGAGCCTTGCCTCCCGCCGGTGCCATCTGCGAACGCAGGTCCCACAGCGCGGTGGCATCGACGTCGACCCAGACGGTGGCCTCGGGGATCTCGGAACGGCTGCGGGAGAGTTTCGCGCTCACGGCCTTGCGCAGCGGCGACATCCGCTCGCGGGAGAGCACCCCGAGGCCGTCGACCGTCTCGGCGAGCGGGTGTCCGGGCGTGCCGCCGCCTGCGGTGGAGCCGTCATGGTGTGCAGCGGCAGCGTCCATGGCAGCGTCCACGGCAGTGTCCACGGCAGTGTCGACGGCGTTCTCGACGGCGGCCCGCAGCACGTCTGCGCGCGTCACGGCGCCGTCGGTGCCGGTCGCGGCGATCGAGTGCACGTCGAGACCGAGGTCCCGAGCGAGTCGGCGAACGAGCGGGGAGCGGACAGCGACAGGTCTGCGGTCGGCCGATCGCGACGGAGGAGGAGTCGCGGGGGTGCTCGGGGCGGAAGGGACCGCGGTCGGCATGGGGATCGATGCTGTCGCCGGTGCCCGAGACGCAGACACCGAGGCGGCTGACGGACGGCGTCGCCCCATGGCGGGACGCGCGGTGGTGCCGTAGCCGATGAGCACGTTCCCCGAACCCGCGCGCTCCTCTTCGCGGTAGGCCTCGTGCTCGGGCTGCGCCGGTTCGGCGGTGGGCGCGGCCGGAGACGGCAGGGAGTCCGCCACCTCGAGCACGGGGGCACCGACGTCGATCGTGTCGCCGGCGGTGCCGTGCAACGCGGTGACGATGCCGGCGAACGGCGACGGCAGCTCGACGATGCTCTTCGCGGTCTCGACCTCGGCGATCGGCTGATCGGTCGTGATGGTGTCTCCCACCGACACGAGCCACTGCACGAGTCCGGCCTCGGTGAGGCCTTCGCCGAGGTCGGGCAGGAGGAACACCTGCGTGCCGGCGTGCGGCTTCAGC
The DNA here is from genome assembly GCF_034650155.1 of Microbacterium sp. STF-2. Taxonomy (NCBI): domain Bacteria; kingdom Bacillati; phylum Actinomycetota; class Actinomycetes; order Micrococcales; family Microbacteriaceae; genus Microbacterium; species Microbacterium sp. STF-2. The sequence goes on along the minus strand of NZ_JARKMW010000002.1, from coordinate 247,887 downwards.
GGGGTGCTCATGCGTCGTCCTCCCAGTGCAGCGTGTCGATCGCGTCGAGCACGCGATCGACGTCGGGCAGGTACCAGTGCTCGAGCTTCGGCGGGGCATACGGAGTGTCGAAGCCGGTCACCCGTCGCACGGGAGCTGCGAGGTACTCGAAGCAGCGCTCGAAGACGCGAGCCTGGATCTCGGATGCGACGCTCACGTATCCCGGGGCCTCGGCGATGACCACGGCGCGGCCGGTCGACTTCACGGCGGCCGTCACCGTCGCATCGTCGAACGGCGAGAGCGAGCGCACGTCGACGACCTGCACGCTGCGCCCCTCGGCGGCGGCGACGTCGGCGACGTCGAGCGCGAGCGGAACCGATGACCCGTATGCCAGGAGCGTCACGTCGGAACCCTCACGGGCGATTCGGGCCGTTCCCAGGTCGGCGGTGACCGAGGTGTCGACCTCGCCCTTGGCCCAGTAGAGCTTCTTCGGTTCGAGGAAGACCACGGGGTCGGGGGAGGCGATCGCCGCACGCAGCAGCGAGTAGGCATCCTGCGGAGTGGACGGGCTGACGACCGTGAGGCCGGGCGTGTGCGCGTAGTAGGCCTCGGACGAGTCGCAGTGATGCTCCACCCCGCCGATGCCGCCGCCGAAGGGGATGCGGATCACCAACGGCATCCGCATGCCGCCCCGGGTGCGGTTGCCGAGTTTGGCGACGTGGCTGACGACCTGCTCGAAGGCGGGGAGGGCGAACGCATCGAACTGCATCTCGACCACGGGACGAAGGCCGTTCATGGCCATGCCGACAGCGGTGCCGACGATGCCGGATTCCGCGAGCGGGGTGTCGAAGCAGCGCTCTTCGCCGAACCGGGCGGTGAGACCGTCGGTGATGCGGAAGACACCGCCCAGCGCGCCCACGTCTTCGCCGAACACCACGACATCGGGATCGGACTCGATGGCATCGGCCAGGGCACGGTTCAACGCGGCGGCCATCGTCATCGTCGTCACCGTGGCTGCTTCGCTCTCGGTGCGGGTGTCGTCCTGTGCGATCGTCATCGGCGTGCTCCGTTCATCGCGGCTCCGGCTCCGGCTCCGGCATCGGTGAGACGCGACCGTTCGATCTCGCCGCGCAGCAGGTCCCACTGCTCGTCGAGCTGAGAGGATCGGGTCTCGGTCACGAAGCGGAACAGGTCTTCGGGGTCGAGGTCGGCGTCGGTGTTCAACGCGGTCCGCATCGCTGCGGCGATCTCCTCGGCTCCCGAGGCGAAGCGCTCCTCGGTCGCGGTGTCGAGCGCGCCGGTGGCGGTCAGGTGCGCCCGAAGGCGCAGCAGCGGGTCACGGGCGATCCAGGCCTGCACCTCGTCGCGCTCCCGGTAGCGGGTGTCGTCGTCGGCGTTGGTGTGCGCCTGCATCCGATACGTGTGCGCCTCGACGAGGCTCGGCCCTCCGCCGGCGCGGGCGCGAGACATGGCCTCGTCGAGCACGGCGACCACGGCGGCGACGTCGTTGCCGTCGACCCGCTGCCCGGGCATCCCGTAGCCGATGGCCTTGTGGGCGAGCGAGGGGGCGGCCGTCTGGCGAGAGAGCGGGACCGAGATCGCGAACTCGTTGTTCTGCACGAAGAAGACCACGGGGACGTGGAACACCGCGGCGAAGTTCATGGCTTCGTGGAAGTCGCCCTCACTGGTGGCGCCGTCGCCGCAGAGCGCGAGGACGACCGTGTCCTCGCCCCGATGCTTCGCCGCCTGGGCGAAGCCGACGGCGTGCAGCAGCTGGGTGGCGAGCGGAGTGGCCTGCGGGGCGACGCGGTGTGCGCGCACGTCGTACCCCGAATGCCAGTCGCCCTTGAGGAGCACCATCGCATCGGCGGGGTCGACACCGCGCGCGATGACGGCGACCGAGTCGCGATAGGTGGGGAACAGCCAATCCGTGGCGCCGAGCGACATGGCGGCACCGACCTGGCAGGCTTCCTGCCCGTGCGATGACGGGTAGACGGCGAGGCGGCCCTGGCGCACGAGGGCTCCGGCCTGATCGTTGATGCGCCGGCCCTCGACGAGCCCGCGGTACGCCGCGAGCAGCGTGTCCGAATCGGGGAGCGCATACCGCTCGTCGGCGACGGCCGTTCCGTCTTCGTCGATCAGTTGCACCGCGGTGTCGCGCGGGAGCAGGTCGGTGTGCAGCATGCGTTCGCCCTCCTTGCCGAACTCGATGAGGACAGCATGCCTCTGGGGCGTCACTCATCCAAGATCTTTTGCGGAATCGTGGATGAAAGCGCGCCAAATGAGGCATTCTTGAGCGAAGTGTCAGAAATTCTGCATCGAGGAAGGGGTCGCATGGTCGCTCTGGATGAGACGGATCGGGCAATCCTCGAGGAACTGCGTCAGGATGCGCGCGCGTCGATGACCGCGATCGCGGATGCCGTGCACATCTCGCGCGCCGGTGCGCACGCGAGGATCAAACGGCTCACCGACACAGGCGTCATCACGGGGTACACGGTGCGCACCGACCCTGTGCTGCTCGGGCACCACGCCAGTGCCTACGTGACCCTCGCGATCGAGCAGGCGACCTGGCAGGCGGTGAGCGAACGGCTGCGCTCGATACCCGAGATCGAGCACATGGCGCTGGTCGGTGGCGACTTCGACGTGATCCTGCTGGTGCGTGCGAACGACGCCCGCGATCTGCGTCGCATCGTGCTGGAGGACATCCAGGCGATCCCCTCGATCCGCTCGACGAGGACGACGCTGATCTTCGAGGACTATCCGCGCAACTGAACGAACGACGACACGACGACGATCCAGATGCACAGGACCCCGAATGCCGTTGCGAGAGCGGTGAGGGCGACGAGCAGCCCTCCGCCGGGCGCCGTGATCCGCGCCGAGCCCGGCGGCGTCGCGCCCGGAAGTGTCGAGTGCAGCCATGCGGTCATCCGCAGCTGACGTCGGCGTGCCGCGAACCAGAGGGCGCAGGCCGCCACGAGGCCGACAGCACCGGGGACGAACCCCCACGCGGTGAAGGCGGGCGGTAGCAGCAGAGGGAAGATGCGCAGCGACACCAGCGAGCCGATGGCGATCGCGAGGGCCGTGCGGCGCCAGGCGAGTTCGGTGCGCTCGGGTTGCAGGCCCGGATCGAAAGGCCCCTGTGCGTGTGGCCCCGGAGCATCCGGTCGTCCGGTATCCGACCTGCGAGCCGTCACCGCCAGAGCACCCCGGCCAGGACGAGCAGGCCGACGACCGTCACCACGATCGCGAGCACCACGGCAGAGAATGCTCCGGGCAGTGGGCGGGAGCGACGCATCGCACGTTCGGCGCGCATCCACTCCCACCAGGCGAGCGGTGCGACGGCAGTGCCGGTGACGATCAGCACCAGCGAGGCTGCGAGACGGAAGCCGGCGTGGAGGTCGAGGCCGAGCACCTCGAGGGCGACGCCACCGGCGATCAGCGCGAGCCCGGTGCGCGTCCAGGCGAGAAACGTCCGCTCGTTCGCGAGAGAGAAGCGCGGATCGGGCTCCTCACCGGTTTCGTAGACCGAGGCGGGGAAACGTCGCATCGCCTCATCGTAGCGGCGCGGGCAGATCGTGAAGGGTCGGCGGGAGGAGCGGGCGACGTCATCCGATCGTGAGCTCGAACCCGTCGGCCGTGGGGGAGACAGCGACCTGGGAGAGGTCGGTGACCAGGACGGTCGGGTGGTGGGCCGCGGCGTGCGTGCCCACGCCGACGACGCGCATTCCCGCAGCGAGGCCCGCCTGGATGCCCGCACCGGAGTCTTCGAACACGACACAATCCGCCGGAGCGATCCCGAGCAGTTCTGCCGCGCGGAGGAACCCTTCGGGGTCGGGCTTGGAGGCGGACACATCCTCGGCCGTGACCTTCTGTGCGGGAACGGTGAGGCCCGCGGCCCGCATCCGTGCGGTCATGAGTGCGACGTTCGCGGAGGTGACGATCGCGTGTGGGAAGGGCCGCAGCGCATCGAGCAGCGCACGTGCGCCGGGGATCTCGATCACTCCGTCGACGTCACCCGCCTCGTTCGCGAGCATGATGTCGTTCTCGTGGAGGTTGATCGCATGATCGCGCTCCGGAAGCATGATCGCCATGCTCTGATGGCCCTGTCGCCCGTGCACGGTGCGCAGCACCGTCTCCGGATCGATGCCGTGCGGCTCTGCCCATGCGAGCCACAGCCGTTCCACGACGGCGGTCGAGTCGACGAGGGTGCCGTCCATGTCGAGGAGGGCGGCGCGGGCGGCGATGGTCTGGGTCACCCGTCCAGGCTAGTCGCACACGCGACGAACGCCCGGGCGCGCAAGCCGGTGCGCGGCGTGCGCGGCTTCTAGGATGTGGACCGGGAAGGACGAGGATGAACGCACTCGCGAGCAGGGTGATGCAGGTGCTGCGTCAGGTGCGCGGCCCGGCGACGGCGGAGGCCGTCTTCGAGGCGACGGCGCTGATCGTCGGCGCCGGTTTCTTCGTCTCAGGATTCCTGATCGGACTCCCGGTCTTCTGGGGCCACGACCTGGCGATCAGCGGCAGCGGCTCGATCGGAGTCTTCGCGGCGTACGGGGGCGCGATCACCGCCGTCATCGCCTTCACCCTCGGGCGCGTCGCCGTGCGACCCGCGCAGCCCGACCCCCGCGCGGCGCGCGACGGGTTCAGCGTGCCGGGGGATCGGCTGCGGTGGTACGACCTCACCGCCATCGCCTTCGCGCATGCGGCCATCGCGTACCTCGGCTGGCTCGGCGTCGCCGAGCTCCTCGAGCGGAGCTTCACCGATGCCCCGGTGTTCCCGTTCCCCGGCGCCATCCTGGTGGCGGTCGCCTTCGCGCTGACCGGATACGTCTGTTTCCTCAGTGCCGTCGCCCTGACCCCGATGGTGCTGTCGCTGGTGCTCGCCGTCTTCCTCGTGGTCGGCGCATTCGCCAGCATGCTCGCCTCCAGCGACGTGCACTGGTGGCGCGACAACCTGTCAGCGCTCGGCATGAGCACCAACAGCGCATCGGTCGCGTTCAATGTGACGCTGGTCATCGCCGGGGTGATGATCACGACGATCTCCCGCTATGCGACCGCGGGGCTCCCGGCCGAGAGCCCGGAGGAACGGCGAGGACGCTTCATGGTGCGCGGCGGACTGATCCTGATGGGCATCTTCCTCGCGTGCGTCGGTATCTTCCCGGTGGACGAGTTCTTCCTCCTGCACAACACCGTCGCGACGGGTATGACCGTGGTGTTCGGGATCGTCGTGGTCGGCCTGCCGTGGTTCCTGCCGACCATCCCTCGTGTGTTCGTGGCCTTCGGGTGGATCTACGTGCTGGTGATCATCCTGCTCGCGGCCTTCTTCGCGGTCGGCTACTACAACCTCACCGCTGTCGAGCTGATCGCCGCCGTGCTGATCTTCAGCTGGATCATCGTGTTCCTCCGCACGGCGGGGTCGGTCACCGCACCGGCCGTCTCGGCCGATGCATCGACCGAGGCGGGCTGACGAGGCGGGCTGACGAGGCGGGCTGACGAGGCGGTCGCGCCGGGGCTAGTCCCAGATCGGATCGTCGGGGTCGGGGGAGTCCGTGCCGTCGGCGTCGGTCATGATGCGCGCTTCGGCGATCCACGACGTCAGAGAATCGTCGTGGAGCATATGAGGTCGTGGCGGGCCGAGAAGATCGGGGATCGTCACGATGCTCAGCGGCTCATCGCTCGCGAAGATGACGACGTTGCCCAGTGGCCCTTCATCATCCTCCGGTTCGGCGTCGAGGACGACGGCGACGTGGTCGAACACGGTGCGCAGGGTGGCCGCCTGTCGCCGTGAGTACTCGAACGGGTGCCCGTCGAGCAGGTTCACGGCCACGACGCCCGCCGCGGCGGAGCGTGCGGCGACGCGGCGGTAGAACTCCTGGCTGGCCACACGATGTCGGATGACCGCGGCATCCCACAGATCCACGACGGTGAACTGCGCATCCACCCAGTCGGTGTCGATCGCGGTGCTCTCCGCTGCAGCCGCGGCGACCGCGGCGACCGCGGGGACAGAGGACGAGGGCGCCGACGAGCGCTTCTCGTCGGGGAGATCCGCGTCTGCGACCGCTCGTGCATCGCCGAAGATGACGCGCAGATCGGTGCCGGAGGGCAGCGGCAGGGCGGCGACCACCGCGGTGTAGAGGGCGGGTTCGAACTCCACCGCGAGCTGCGGGGACCCGGCACGCGTGGCCGCGACGTAGCGAGCCAGCGTGAGTGCTCCGGCGCCCAGATGCACGGTGAACAGCGGGGCACCGGGCTCCGCCGCGGCGTCCATCGCTCTGGCGATGTGCTGGATGTAGGCGTATTCGAGCGCGGTGGGATCGGTCATCGAGACGACGGACTGCGGAATCCCATCGACGCTGAGCTCGAAGCGACCGGGTCGTCTCTTCGACTCCATCAGCTTCGCCTTGCGATTGTCGAGCATGAGCGAGAACACCCGGCGATTCCTTGGCACCCGTCGATCCTAGATCGGGCGACGTCCGTCGGAGGCAACCTTCCGGGCAACGGCCGGACGGTTCCCCGCACGCGGCTACCCTGGAAGGAACATGGCACATCTTCTCGGGGCTGAAGCCCTCCACCTCGAATATCCGACCAGGGTCGTCTTCGACTCCGTGACCCTCGGCATCGAGGAGGGCGACCGCATCGGCATAGTCGGCCGCAACGGCGACGGCAAGTCGAGCCTGCTCGGAATGCTGGCAGGCATCAAGGAACCGAACTCCGGACGCGTCACGGTGCGCGGAGGAACGCGGATCGGCGTGCTCGATCAGGCCGACAACCTGCCAGACGACCTCACCATCAGTGCGGCGGTCGTCGGCGACACCCCGGAGTACGAGTGGGCGGGCGATGCGCGGATCCGCGACGTCATCGAAGGGCTGCTCACCGACCTCCCGTGGGATGCCGAGATCGGTTCTCTCAGCGGTGGGCAGCGGCGTCGGGTGTCGCTCGCGAAGCTCCTCACCGGAGACTGGGACGTCATCGCCCTCGACGAGCCGACCAACCATCTCGACGTCGAAGCGATCACCTGGCTCGCCGGACACCTCAAGAAGCGCTGGTCGCCGAACTCGGGCGCCCTCATGGTCGTGACGCACGATCGATGGTTCCTCGATGAGATCAGCACCGAGACCTGGGAGGTGCACGACCGCATCGTCGAGCCCTTCGAGGGCGGCTACGCGGCGTACATCCTGCAGCGCGTCGAGCGCGACCGGATGGCGGCCGCCACCGAGGCGAAGCGTCAGAACCTCGCCAAGAAGGAGCTCGCGTGGCTCCGCCGTGGCGCTCCGGCCCGCACGGCCAAGCCGAAGTTCCGCATCGACGCGGCCAATGAGCTCATCGCCGACGTCCCCGAGATCCGCGACAAGGTGTCGCTGCAGTCGCTCGCCGTCTCGCGACTCGGGAAGGACGTGGTCGACCTGCTCGACGTCGGGGTGACCTACCCGACGGCGGACGGCGGCGAGAAGGTCGTGCTGCGCGACATCGAGTGGCGCATCGCGCCGGGGGAGCGCACCGGGATCCTCGGTGTGAACGGCGCCGGCAAGTCGACGCTGCTCGGCCTCATCTCCGGCACCGTGGAGCCGACCGTCGGACGGGTCAAGCGCGGCACGACGGTGAAGGTGCAGACCCTCACACAGCGGCTCGACGAGCTCACCCAGCACTGGAACGACCCGGTGCGTGTTATCATCTCGGGCCTGCGCACCTCCTACACGATGGGGGCCGGCTCCAAGGCGCAGGACCTCACGCCCGGGCAGCTGCTCGAACGGCTCGGGTTCGACTCCGCCCAGCTCTCCACTCCGGTCAAGGATCTCTCGGGTGGACAGCAGCGTCGCCTGCAGCTGCTTCTCGTGCTGCTCGACCAGCCGAACGTGCTGATCCTCGACGAGCCGACCAACGACCTCGACACCGACATGCTCGCCGCGATCGAGGACCTTCTCGACTCCTGGTCGGGCACGCTCCTGGTCGTCAGCCACGACCGGTACTTCCTGGAGCGCGTCACCGACCAGCAGTACGCGATCCTCGACGGTCACCTGCGTCACCTCCCGGGCGGGGTCGACGAGTATCTGCGACTGCGTCACCTGCAGTCCTCCACCGGGTCGAAGCAGACCGCGACGGCCGCAGCGACGGCGACGGCCACAGCTGCCGCGAAGGGGCTCGACGGTGCGGCACTGCGCACGGCGCAGAAGGAGGTGTCCGCCCTCGAGCGACGCATCCAGAAGCTCACGCAGCAGGTGAACGCCGCCAAGACCGCGCTGGCGGACCACGACCAGTCCGACTATGCGGGTCTCGGCGACCGGATGAAGAAGATCAGCGAGCAGCAGGCCGAGATCGAGGAGCTGGAGCTGCGCTGGTTCGAACTCACCGAGGAGATCGGCTGACGGAGGAATATCCTTCTCCCAACGCTGTTGGGAGGTAGGGATGGAAGGCCTCGAAGTAACTGTCCTGCTCGGACTCACGATTCTCGTCGGAACCCTGATCGCCCCGCGCGTGCGTCTCGCGCTGCCCCTCGTCCTCGTCATCTTCGGACTGCTGCTGGGGTTCGTGCCTCCGCTGCGCGAAGTGCAGCTGCCTCCCGAGACGGTGCTGCTGCTGTTCCTGCCCGTGATGCTCTTCTGGGAGAGCCTCACCACGTCTCTGCGGTCGATCCGCCGTGACTTCCGCTACATCCTGCCGATGAGCACAGTGCTGGTCGTCGCCTCGGCGTTCGCGGTCGCCGGTATCGGAGTGCTGTTCGGGATGCCGTGGGAGATCGCCCTCATCCTGGGTGCCGCGGTCGCGCCGCCGGATGCCACGGCCGTCGCCGCCCTCGGGCGTCTGCTGCCGCGCCGCATGTTCATGAAGCTCAAGGCCGAGAGCCTGACCAACGACGGCACAGCCCTGGTGCTGTACGCGATCGCGGTGTCGCTGGCGCTCGGCGGCCAGATCACCCCGCTGTCGGTCACGCTCGACGTGCTGGTCTCCTATGTCGGCGGCATCGCGGCCGGTGTCGTCGTCGCGGCTCTCGGGTACCTGCTGCTGCGGCGCACGTCGTCGACGATCGTGATCAACGTCGCTCTGCTCCTGATCCCCTTCACGGCGTTCCTCGTCGCCGAGATGGTGCACGCCTCCGGTGTGCTGGCGGTCGTGGTCGCGGGGCTCATCGTCGCCTACGTGTCGCCGAGGGTCACGACGGCCTCTTCCCGGCGGCAGGCCGACGCGGCGTGGCCGTTCGGCGTCTTCCTGCTCAACGGCGCCCTGTTCGTCCTGATCGGGCTCGAGGTGCAGTACGTCGTGCATGAGATCTCCGCAGCGGCGATCGGTCGCCTGGTGCTCATCACGCTCGCCGTCTGGGCGACGCTGCTGGCCGTGCGCTACCTGTTCCAGCTGGTGAACGTGCTGTTCCAGCGTCAGGCCGGGCCGAGACCCGCACGCGGCGCCAGGGCACGGGCCAGAGTCGTCTCCACCGTCGCCGGTATGCGCGGCGCCGTCTCGCTCGCGATCGCGCTGTCGGTCCCCACGAGCATCACAGAGGGTGGGGCCATCAACGGACGCGATGAGATCGTGTTCGTGACCGCCGGCGTCATCCTGCTGAGTCTGCTCGTGCAGGGGCCGCTCCTGCCCGCGATCGTGCGGTGGGCGCGGTTCCCCGTCGACCACGTCGAGGACGAGGAATACGAACTCGCCGAGCGGGCGATCTCCGGGGCGGCGCTCGCCGCTCTCGACGACCTCGCGGCTGAGCACGGCGTGGGTCAGGAAGTCCTCGATCGCGTGCGGTCGGAGGGCTATCAGATGCTCGAGTTCGCGAACGCCCGGTCGTTGGCCCGCGAGCAGGCCCTCGTCGACGCGGAAGCCGATGCTCTCGACGAGATGCTCGGCGAGCCCGACCCCCTCGGTGCCGGAACCGCCGACATCGGAGACGACCCCACCACGGGAGGCGGAACCTCGCAGGCGACGGAGGGGGAGGGCACCGACGGCACGGTGCTGCAGATGATCGCGACCTCGACCGATGTCGACCTCGCGCAGCGCTCGCCGCTGATCCGGCATGAGGAGCACACGCGACTCAAGCTCGCCCTGATCGACCGCAAGCGTGAGGTCCTCCTCGGGCTGCGCGGCGCCGGCACGGTCGACGACATCGTCGTGCGCCGCATCTCCGCCCGACTCGACCTCGAGCAGGTGCGCCTGCAGGGGATCGAGGAGTACGACTGAACACCCGAGCGGACGACACCGCCGTCGGAGCGCATCGAGACGACGGCGCGCACCCGCCAGAACGATCCGCCTGAGAACGAGGAGACCGATGCCCACCATGATGAGAGCCATCATTCTCGATCGATTCGGCGACGAGGGGGAGCTGCGTGAACAGTCGGTTCCGATCCCCGCGGTCGGCGAAGGTGATGTACTCATCCACATCGATGTCGCCGGCATCGGGTCATGGGATCGGGAGGAGCGCGAAGGCCACTACGAGGGAGCTTTCGGCGTGCCGTCGACCTTCCCCTACATCCTCGGGTGGGAAGGGGCGGGAACGGTCGAGGCGGTCGGCGCCGACGTGACGCGCTTCGCCCCGGGGGATCGGGTGTACGCCGCGTCGGCCCCCGTCCCGCGAGGCGGGTTCTACGCCGAGTATGCGGTGGTCGACCAGGAGCATGTCGCCCCGGTGCCCGCGCGGCTGACCGACGAGCAGGCCGGAGTGCTCGCCTGGGACGCACTGACGGCCACGAGCGGACTCGACACGATCGATGCGCGCCCCGGAGACGCCGTGATGATCTTCGGCGCGAGCGGAGGGATCGGTCACCTCGCGGTGCAGCTCGCCAAACACCGTGGACTCCGGGTGTTCGCGGTCGCCTCAGGACAGGACGGCGTGTCGCTGGCCGGGGACCTCGGCGCCGATGTCGTCGTCGACGGGAGGCGGGACGACGTGATGGCGGCCATCGAGAGCTTCGCTCCGGAGGGCCTCGACGGCGCACTCGTCACCGCCGGAGGTCGGGCGGCCGAGGATGCGCTGCGCGGGGTGGCACCGTCGGGGCGCATCGCGTGGGCGCACGGTGTGAATCCGCCACCGTCGGCCGAGGTCGTCGAGCGTGTGTCGTTCTACGACGGCGACCGCAGCCGAGCGGCGCTGCAGCGTCTGAACGAGGTCATCGAGTCCAGTCTCATAGCCCCGCACGTGGCGCAGGTGTTCGACGCGGCCGAGGTCGCCCAGGCGCACCACGCGCTGCGAAGCCATTACGTGGGAAAGCTGGCGTTGCGCGCACCGCGCTCTTCGCGCCAGCTGTGACGCTGTGTGCCGCACGCTTCCGCGTGTGAGGTGAGAGAAGGGTCCGAGTGTGCGAACACTGCTCGGACCCTCCTCACCACGGGATCAGATTCCGGACAGGTCGACCCAGTGCGTCAGCTTCAGCCACGCACTGCCCGTCCCCGAGAGCTGGTACTTCACCTCGGCCAGCACCCGTGGGGAGGTGAGAGAGTTCTGCGGTGGCTTGATCTGGAAGCCCCATCCGGTGTTGTAGCTATAGCTGTTCGCCGTCGGCGCCTTCTTGATGATCGACGGCACTCCACCGCCGCTGTAGATCTCCACCTTCCGCTCTTTGAGTCCGAACCCCGGGTCGGGCGTCCAGCTGCCCGTGACCTTCTCTGTCCGAATCTGATCGCCCTTCAAGGTGTACTGGATCGTGATCGACGACTTGACCGAACCGTTGTCGTGATTCCCGCCGACGGAGGACCGCGGGGCGATGATGCCCGGCTCAGTTGGAGCAGCTGATGATTCGGTCGAAGGGATCCGCGCCTCGATCGTGGCCGACGTGCTGTTCGTATCCACAGGGATCTGCTCCGACTGCTGATACACGATCGCTCCGGTCCTCACATCCGTGACGACGACTGTCGAGTTCGCGTACAGATGCTCCTCTGTCGCCGCGTGAGCGGCGGCGGGCAGCGAGAAGGACAGAAGTACCGCGGTGGCCGTGGCGAGTGCGACTTTCTTTCGTGTTTTCATGACGTCTCCGATCGTTGGATCGGTGCCGGACGGCACCGACACTCTTTCGAGTGCGTCGAGCAGAACACACGGTGCGATTGCTGTCGCCGACTGTGTCCTGCTGTCGCCGACTGTTTCTCGCCGTCGCCGACTGTGTCGTTCGATGACGCACGGCCAGGGCACAGGCGTGCGCGGTCGATCCGAGTCGGGTGAAGACGGTCGACCTGTCGCTGTGACGCCGTGTGACACTCGATTCCGCGTGCGTCGCGCGGCCTGCCTAACGTATTCGAGTCCCCCAAGAGAGGAACTCCTTCACATGTCACGCCGTACCACTTCCATCCTGGCCGCGCTCGCCGCGGTCCCGCTCTTCGTCGCACTCACCGGGTGCGCCACGGGGTCGTCCGATGCCGGATCCGGCAGTGAGGGATCGTCCGAGAACGAGGTCGTCAAGATCGGCGTCGTCGGCGAGAGCGATCCGCAGTGGCCCGCGTTCGTGGATGCGGCTGCGGCGGAAGGCATCACGGTCGAGCTCGTCGATTTCGGTTCGTACGAGCTTCCGAACCCTGCGTTGAGCGAGGGCGAGGTGGACCTCAACCAGTTCCAGCACATCGTGTATCTGGCTCAGTACAACGAGGCATCGGGCGATGATCTCGCGGCGATCGGATCGACGCAGATCTACCCGCTGGGTCTCTATTCGACGAAGTACGATTCCGTGAAGGACATCCCGGAAGGCGAGACCGTCGCTGTACCCGATGATGCTTCGAACCAGGCCAGGGCGCTGCTGGTGCTGCAGGCCGCCGGACTCGTCGATCTGAAGGACGGCGGCACCGCCTTCTCGGATCTCGCTGACGTCGATGAGAGCACGTCCAAGGTCAAGGTCACAGCGCTGGAAGCGGCCCTCACCCCTGAAGCCCTGCCCGATGTCGCAGCAGCCGTCATCAACAACGACTTCGTGGAGGACGCGGGGCTCTCGTTCGACGACGCGCTCTTCACCGACGACCCCGAGGACCCGAGTGCGCTCCAGTACGTGAACATCTTCGCGTCGCGCGCCGAAGACGTCGACAACGAGACCTACCTCAAGCTGGTCGAGATCTTCCAGACCGACAAGAACGTGCAGGAGGGCCTGGCGAAGTCGTCGGGCGGCACCGGCGTCACGTTGCAGACGCCGGCCGACGAGCTGGCCTCGCTGCTCAAGGACGTTCAGAAGGACGTCGCGGCGAACAGCTGATCAGGTCGACCTGAGAGAATCGGGCGACGCGCGAGCGTCGCCCGATTCGTCGTCTGCAGGTCGACCACGCCCTTCCTTTCCCCTTCAAGACCGGAGCACTCCATGCCCATCGTGTCCCTCGAGAACGTATCGAAGAGATACCCGTCCCCGGCTGGGGCTGACGAGCAGATCACGGCGGTCGACGGCGTCACGTTGCAGATCGATCAGGGAGATGTCTACGGCATCATCGGATACTCCGGCGCAGGCAAGTCGACGCTCGTTCGTCTCATCAATGCTCTGGAGCCTGCCTCCGAGGGGCGGATCACTGTCGATGGCGTGGAGATCACGGCTCTCGCGGAGCGCGAGCTGCGCCGGGTGCGCAGTGGAATCGGAATGATCTTCCAGCAGTTCAACCTCTTCTCGTCGAAGAGCGTGCGGGCGAACGTCGCGTATCCCCTCAAGCTGGCCGGGTGGTCGAAGCCCGACATCGAGGCGCGTGTCACCGAGCTGCTCAGCTTCGTGGGGTTGAGCGACAAGGCGCGCTCATACCCCGAACAGCTCTCCGGCGGTCAGAAGCAGCGTGTGGGCATCGCCAGAGCCCTCGCCACGAGGCCGGCCATCCTCCTCGCAGACGAGGCGACCAGCGCGCTCGACCCGGAGACCACGCACGAGGTGCTGGCACTGCTCAAGAAGGTGAACGAGGAACAGGGCGTGACGATCGTCGTGATCACACATGAGATGGATGTCATCCAGACGATTGCGACGAAGGTCGCCGTCATGGACCGCGGTCGCGTCATCGAGCACGGCGACGTGTTCGAGGTCTTCTCCAACCCACAGCACGCCGCTTCGCAGCGGTTCGTCGGCACGGTCGTGAAGGGGGTGCCCTCTCCGTCTGAACGGGCGGTGCTCCGTGAACGTCACGATGGACGCCTCGTGACGTTCTCGTTCCGTGACGGCGGTCCGTCCCAGGCGCAGGTCTTTCTCCAGCTCGCCGACGCGGGACTGGAATTCGAGCTCGTGTTCGGGGGCATCAACGACATCCGCGGGCGTGCCTTCGGACACCTCACTCTCGCGATCCGCGGTGAGGACGGTGTCATCGAGCAGACGCTCGCGAGCATCGCCCCACATGTCGACGTGTCCGACATCGACAGCGAGGAGGTGCGCTGATGGATCGTCTCATCGAGCTGGGGCCCGAGTTCTGGACGGCTGCTGTCGAGACTCTCTACATGGTCTCTCTCACGCTGGTGCTGGGCGGCCTGCTGGGCGGTCTGATCGGCGTCGGTCTGTACCTCACCAGGCCGGGAGGGATGCTGCAGAATCGGGCGGTCTCCGCAGTCCTGAACCTCTTCATCAACTTCTTCCGCCCCATCCCGTTCGTGATCCTCATCACGGTGCTGATCCCGTTCTCGCGTTTCATCGTGGGCAGCGGCATCGGCACGAACGCCGCAATCGTGGCGCTCGTCGTGGCCTCGATGTTCGCGATCGGCCGCATCGTCGAACAGCATCTCGTCGGGGTCTCGCCCGGAGTGATCGAAGCCGCACGCGCCATGGGGGCCGGCCCCTGGCGGACGCTCTTCACCGTCGTGATCCCGGAGGCCCTGGGGCCGCTCATCCTCGGGTACACGTTCGTCATCGTCGCCCTCATCGACATGACCGCGATGGCGGGTTACATCGGTGCAGGCGGTCTCGGAAACTTCGCACTGACCTACGGACGTCGTCAGTTCGAGCCCGTGGTGATGTGGGCGGCCGTGCTGCTCATCGTCGTCTTCGTGCACGTGGCGCAGACGCTCGGAACCCGCCTGGCCCGCAAGGTCATGCGCCGCTGACGGGGCTCTCGACCGGGTTCTCGTCGGCAGGCGCCTCCTGCAGGGTGCGACGAGTGGTGAACACCCGCTCCGTCCCGCTCAGCGGATCGATGAAGCGCAGTTCACGAGCGAGCAGCTGCAGCGGGCGGTCGAAGTCGTCGGGCAGGTCGTCGAGCAGCTCCGGGTAGAACCGGTCGTTCAGGATGCCGATGCCGAGGGCGGCCAGGTGCACGCGCAGCTGATGCATCTTGCCGCTGTGCGGGCGGAGCAGCGTATGCACCACGCGATCGTCGCTGCCGATCAGCGCGATCAGCGTCTCGGCGTTCGGCTCCCTGGCATCGTCGACCTGCACACGCACCTGGGCGCGGGGCTTCTCGATGTGGTTGCGGTAGACGAGCGGGAACGAGGGGAGCTCGCCGTGATCGGGGAGCTCCGACACCGCCTCGTACACCTTCTGCACCTGCCGCTTCTCGAACATCAGCTGGTAGGCGCCGCGGGTCGCCGGTCGTGTCGAGAACATCAGCAGGCCGGCGGTCGCGCGATCCAGCCGGTGGATCGGCGCCAGGTCGGGATTGTCGAGGAGGTTGCGCAGGCGCACCAGCGCCGAGTTCTGCAGGAACTTGCCGCCGGGAGTCGTGGGCAGGAAATGCGGCTTGTCGACGACCACGAGATGCTCGTCCTGGTGCAGGACCTCGATCTCGAAGGGGATCCGCGTCTCGACGGCGGGTTCGCGGTAGTACCAGACGAATTCGACGCTGCCGAGCGGGGCGTCGCGAGGGACGGGGGAGCCGTCGGCCCGCACGATCTCACCGCGGTCGAACCTCTGGAGAAGACGCTCGGGGTCGAGGTGGAAGAAGCGCTCGACCATGTAGGCGGCGACGGTGGGCCACGAGCCGGAGAGGGGCACGTGCAATCGTGTGGCTCCCACGCCGTCGCGCACGGGGAGGGGGGAGGGCATGCCCATCAGATGCGGCCGGTCACGAGTCGAAGCTCAGGCTCAGCTTGCGCAGCAGCCCCGCGAGGCGATCCCGATCCGAGCGCGAGAGGGCCTGCAGCAGGTCGGCCTCCACGTCGACGAGACGCGTGATGGCGGCATCCACGCGGATGCGCCCATCGTCGGTGAGCGTCACCAGCACGCTGCGCCCGTCGCCGGGGTCGGCCTCGCGGCGCACGAAGCGGCGGCCGACCAGACGGTCGATCCGGTTGGTCATCGTGCCGCTCGAGACCAGAGTCTGCTGCAGCAGCTGCTTGGGGGAGAGCTGGAACGGCGCCCCTGCTCGACGCAGCGCCGAGAGCACATCCCATTCCCAGTGCTCCAGGTCGCTGCGGCGGAACACGTCGCGTCGGGCACGGTCGAGGTGGCGTGACAGCCGGTCCATCCGCGACAGCACTTCGAGCGGGGAGAAGTCGAGGTCGGGGCGCTGGGTGTTCCACGCGCCGACGATCCGGTCGACCTCATCCACCTCGCTCATCCGCCCATTATCGCGTGTGCGGCTCGGGGATCAGGACGCCGCCGGCAGGTCGATCGTCATGAAGGTGCTGTGCGGGTCGAGGACGTAACCGCCGAAAGGGCCGCACTCGCGGAAGCCGGCGGCGGAGTAGAGGGCGCGCGCCGGGACGAAGAACTCGGCGCTCCCGGTCTCGAGCGAGACGCGGCTGATGCCGCGCGCGTCGGCATTCTCCAGGAGGAAGGCGAGCATGGTGCGTCCGAGACCGCGCCCGCGCAGCGCGGGGTCGGTGCGCATCGACTTGATCTCCTCGTGCCCTTCCTCCACCGTCGCCAGGGCGCCGGTGGAGACGGGGCGGCCATCGAGGTGCCCGGCGAACAGCCGCACTCCCGGTGCGAGCAGACGCTCGAACACCAGGGCATGACGGCTCTCCGGTGGAGCCGTGTGCTCCAACTCGGCGTGGTGGGCGATCAGGAACTCGGCGAGGGCGGGGTCTGCGGTCTCCACCCGTTCGATCACGATGCTCATGACGCCAGCATCCCAGAGCGGTGTTTCGGGTGGATGACGCACGGGGTGTCAGCAGAACCGGGGCTCGGGCATGGCAGACTTGATGCCGCGGCGCCCTCGTGGGCGGCGCGGTCCGCCGTGGTGTAATGGCAGCACGACAGCCTTTGGAGCTGTGAGGTCTAGGTTCGAGTCCTGGCGGCGGAGCATGACTGGGAACAATCTCGCCATCATCGTCCTCGCCGCAGGCCAGGGCACTCGCATGAAGTCGCGCCTGCCGAAGGTGCTGCATCCGATCAGCGGACGTCCACTGGTGGGGCACGTGCTCACCACCGCGGGACGGCTGCAGGCCGCGCACGTCGAGGTCGTCGTCCGTCACGAGCGCGACCAGGTGGTCGCGGCGCTCGCGGTCGATTACCCCGATGCGGTCTTCGTCGACCAGGACGACATCCCCGGAACCGGTCGTGCGGTGCAGGTGGCCGTCGATGCCCTCCCCGCCGACTTCGACGGCGACGTGCTCGTGCTCTCCGGCGACTGCCCGCTGGCCGATGTCGACACCCTCTCCGCGTTCCTGGCGGAGCACCGCGCCTCCGGCGCACCGGCCACGCTGATGACGGCGCTGGTCGACGATCCGACCGGCTACGGACGCGTCGTCCGCGATGCCGACGGGGGAGTCGACCGCATCGTCGAGCAGAAGGACGCCACCGCCGAGGAGGCCGCCGTCCGCGAGATCAACGCCGGGATGTACGTGTTCCGTGCGGCGACGCTTCGGGCCTACCTTCCGCGGGTCGGCGTCGACAACGCCCAGGGCGAGATGTACCTGACCGACGTGCCGGGCCTGCTCCGCCGTGACGGCGACCGGGTGGCGGCATCCGTCGTCTCCGATATCTCGGTCACCTTCGGCGTCAACGACCGCGCCCAGCTGGCCGAGGTCGGGCGCCTGCTCAACCAGCGGATCGTGCGTCGCTGGCAGCTCGAGGGCGTGACCGTGATCGACCCCGCCACCACCTGGATCGACGACGACGCGAAGCTCGCACCCGACGTCACGATCCTCCCGAACACGCAGATCCTCCGCGCCACGGTGATCGCCTCCGGTGCCGTCATCGGTCCGGACACGACACTCGTGGACTGCGAGGTCGGGGAGGACGCGATCGTCCGCCGCACCGATGCCACGCTGGCCGTGATCGGTGCCGAGGCGACGGTCGGCCCGTTCTCGTTCCTCCGCCCCGGCACGATCCTCGGAGTCCGGGGCAAGATCGGCGCCTACGTCGAGACCAAGAACGCCGAGATCGGCGAGGGCAGCAAGGTTCCGCACCTCTCCTACGTGGGCGATGCGACGATCGGCCGCGGGGTGAACCTGGGCGCGAGCACCATCACGGCGAACTACGACGACGTCAACAAGCACCGCACCGAGATCGGTGACGAGGTGCACACCGGGTCGCACACGGTGCTCGTCGCGCCCGTTAGGCTGGGAGCCGGTGCGAAGACCGGTGCAGGCGCCGTCGTCCGCAAGGACGTCCCCGCCGGCGCGCTGGCCATGAGCGTCGCCCCCCAGCGCAACATCGAGGGCTGGGTCGAGAAGAACAGAGCAGGGACGGGCGCGGCGGATGCTGCGTCCCGCGAGAATTCGGCGGAATAGGCGGACATGGCGCGCAAGAAGAAGACGGTCGATCTGGATCGCGACAACGGCGTGGCCCCCGGGATCATCGCGAAGACCAAGAAGCGGCTCGTCGTCGCCGGTGGACGTTCGCATCCCGAACTCACCGCAGCGGTCGCCGAGGCCCTCGGCACCGAGATCGCACCGGTCGAGCACCGGACGTTCGCCTCGGGCGAGATCTACGCCCGCTTCGAGGTCTCGATCCGCGGTGTGGATCTCTTCCTGATCCAGACCTTCGGCGAGCCGGTCAACGAGTGGCTCATGGAGACGCTCATCATGATCGACGCCGCCAAGCGCGCGTCGGCCAAGCGCATCACCGTCGTCGCGCCGTATTATCCGTATTCGCGTCAAGACAAGAAGGGCCGCGGTCGTGAGCCGATCAGCGCCCGTCTCGTCGCCGACCTGCTGAAGACCGCGGGCGCCGACCGCGTCATGAGCGTCGACCTGCACGCCGCGCAGATCCAGGGATTCTTCGACGGCCCCGTCGACCACCTGTTCGCCAAGCCCGTGCTCCTGGACTACTTCGAGCGCACGCTGTCGCCCGAAGACCGTGAGATCCTCACCGTCGTCTCGCCCGACATGGGCCGCGTGCGCGTCGCCGACACCTGGTCGGACAGCCTCGGCGCACCGCTGGCGATCATCCACAAGCGGCGCGACCCGAAGGTCGCGAACCAGGTCTCCGTGCACGAGATCGTCGGTGCCGTCGACGGCCGCACCTGTCTCCTCGTCGACGACATGATCGACACCGGTGGCACGATCGTCAAGGCCGCCCAGGCGCTCAAGGCGAACGGCGCCCACCGCGTCATCGTCGCAGCGACGCACGCGATCTTCAGCGACCCGGCGTCCGATCGGCTGCAGGACTCGTCCATCGACGAGGTCGTCATCACCGACACGATCCCGCTCACCGAGTCGCGTCGCTGGGACAAGCTGACCATCCTCCCGATCGCCCCGCTGCTCGCGCGCGCGATCCACGAGGTGTTCGAAGACGGCTCGGTGACGAGCATGTTCGGCGGCGACGCGTAACGCATCGTCACGGCACAGCCCGCGCATAGCCGAGGTGCTTACGGTCGAATGGCCGACGAGCGCGTCGGCCGACACCGAGCCGGGAGGACCACCATGATCCGCACGACCGTACCGACCTCTGTCCGCAAGGGAACCGCACTCCTCGGGATCGCGGGACTCTTCGTCCTCGCCGGATGCTCCGGAAACGCCGACGCCGAGGCGCCCGCCGACAACAGCAGCACCCCTGACGCCGGTTCCTCCTCGTCCTCCGGTGGCGACTCCACGGGAACCTACGCCGACGGCACCTACACCGCCGAGGGGTCGTACCAGACGCCCGAGACGGTGGAGCAGATCTCCGTCACCCTGACCCTCGCCGACGGCGTCGTGACCGATGTCGAGGTGACCGGCGACCCGCAGGCCCCAGAGAGCAAGCAGTACCAGGGGCAGTTCATCGACGGGATCGCCGAGCAGGTCGACGGCAAGGCTCTCGACGACCTGAACGTCAGCCGCGTCGCGGGCTCGTCGCTCACCAGCGGTGGGTTCAACAAGGCCGTCGAGGCGATCAAGGAGCAGGCCGCCGCCTAGGCGCCTGATTCTCCATGGCGAGCTGGCGTTTCGAGGCCATCGGGACGCAGTGGGAGATCGAGACGACGGAACCCCTGCCGGAGTCGGCACGCGCCGCGGTGACGGCGGAGATCGACCGCTTCGACCGCGAGTGGTCCCGATTCCGTGCAGATTCGGAGGTCGTGCGCCTCGGACGTGAGGGGGGCGGCTTCGCCTCCGCCGATGCCCGGCCGATGCTCGACGCGTACCGTGAGCTCTCCGCCGCGACCGGAGGCGCCGTCAACCCGCTCGTCGCGGACAGCCTCGCCGCGCTCGGGTACGACGCCGACTACTCCCTCGTGCCGGGCGATCCCGTGCGCGCACCGGGGGCCTGGGAACAGGACGTGTCCTGGACGGATACCGATGTCACGGCCTCGGCGCCTGCCCTGATCGATGTCGGCGCGCTCGGCAAAGGGCGTCTCGTCGACCTCGTGGCGGCGGCGTTGGCCGCGGTGCCCGGAGACCTCGTGGTCGACGCCGGTGGTGACATCCGGGTCCGCGGCTCCGGTGTGCGCATCGGCCTCGAGCACCCGTACGATCCGACGAAGGCGATCGGGGTCGTCGACGTGCACGACCAGGCGCTGTGCGCCTCGGCGATCAACCGGAGGGCGTGGGGGAGCGGGCTGCATCATGTGCTGGATGCCCGCACCGGGATGCCCGTGCGCACGTGGGCCGCGACCTGGGCATGGGCGCCGGAGACGATGACGGCCGACGCCGTGGCGACGGCTCTCTTCTTCGACGGCGGTGTCGAGCTCGCAGCGATGTGGAACGTCGAGTGGGTGCGCGTGAGCACCGACGGGCGCGTGCAGCGCTCGCCCGGATGCCCGGCCGAACTGTTCGTCACCGCGGGGCCGTCGCACCCCTCAGGTCGGAATTAGGGAAGAGTGGAGAAGTGATCACCTCATTCGCCGCCGCACGACAGCGGGTCCTCGCGGTGCTGGGATCGTTGTCGATGTACCGCCTCGTGCTGTTCGCGCTCGTCGCTCTCGCGGTCATCGCCTTCGTCCTGTCGCTCTTCGGCGTGATCGTCTCGCCGACCCCGCTCGAGCTCGTGGCCTCGTTCCTCGTGCTCGCGGTCGTCATCTCCGCCGTCGACGCGGTGGCGCAGCGCATCCTCCGGCTGCCCTGGCGCGTCGAATCGTCACTGGTGACCGCACTCATCCTCCTGTTCGTCCTCCGGCCGGGCATCGAGCCTGGCGCGCTCCTCGGCCTCGCCCTCGCCGGTGCCGTCGCGAGCGTCTCGAAGTATCTGATCGCATGGCGTGGGCGGCACATCTTCAACCCCGCCGCGTTCGGGGCGGCCGTGGTCTCGATCCTCGGCGCTTTCGGAGCGTTCGAGTGGCTGGGGACCTCGTCGTCGTGGTGGGTCGGCACGCCGGTGCTCACGATCCCTGTGGCGGTGCTGGGCCTCGCCGTGCTGTGGCGCACCGAGAAGATCCGGATCGTGCTGGTGTTCCTGCTCGTCGCCGTCGCGACCTCGGTGGTGCGCCAGGCGGTGCAGGCCGTGGAGTTCGACATCACGTTCGACATCGTGACCGCCCTGCAGTTCGCGGTGCTGCAGTCGCCTTTCCTGTTCCTCGGGGCGTTCATGCTCTCGGAGCCGCTGACCCTCCCGCCGCGCCGTCGGCAACAGCTCGTCGTGGCCGTCGTGGTGGGTCTGCTCGCGGGGTGGCCGATCTCGGTGGCCGGGCTGTTCACCCTCGGTCAGGAGCGTGCGCTGCTGATCGGCAACCTGGTGGCGTTCGCGTTCGCCCTGCGCGGTTCGGTGCGGCTCGTGCTCGAACGGCGTGAGTTCATCACCCCGACCGCGCAGGAGCTGACGTTCCGTGCCAAGGGGCGCGTGCGCTTCCTTCCGGGGCAGTACCTCGAGCTCGACGTTCCGCATCATCGCCCCGACGCCCGCGGAACCCGGCGGGAGTTCAGCATCGTGTCGGCACCCGCCGATCTTCCGACGTTGCGCATCGCGTACAAGAACGGCGACCAGAAGCATCCGTCGAGCTACAAGCGCGCTCTCGCCGCCGCAGAGCCGGGGGCGACCTTCGCGGTGACCGGCACCTGGGGGGATTTCATCCTTCCTCGCGGAGACCAGCCGGTGCTCATGGTCGCGGCCGGCATCGGAGTGACACCGTTCGTCTCGCAGCTGCGGCAGTTGCAGGCGACTGGTCAGCGCCGCGATGTGGTGCTCGTGTACGTCGCGTCCGACGCCTCCGAACTCGCCTTCCGCGATGAGCTCGCCGCGACGGGGGTGCCCACCGTGGTGTTCACGCGTGACGAGCCTGGCGACCTGCCCGCGCACTGGTCCTGGGCGCGAGGCGCACGTCTGGATGCGGAGACCCTGGAGCGCGCCGTCGCCGACCTGGCCATGCGTCATGCGTTCATCTCGGGCCCGCCGCGGCTCATCGCCGACCTCGCCCCTGCCCTGCAGAAGGCCCGCAGCCTCACCACCGACGCGTTCGCCGGATACTGAGCCGAGGGACCCGTCGGGTCAGGCCTCGGCGGTGTCGTCGTCGGCTGCCGCCGGGTTA
Source organism: Microbacterium sp. STF-2 (assembly GCF_034650155.1). Classification (NCBI taxonomy): domain Bacteria; kingdom Bacillati; phylum Actinomycetota; class Actinomycetes; order Micrococcales; family Microbacteriaceae; genus Microbacterium; species Microbacterium sp. STF-2. Next base: position 225,228 of record NZ_JARKMW010000002.1, on the reverse strand, counting down.
CGCGGGATGCGGACGGTGAAGGTCGTGTCACCGGGTTCGCTGGTGACGGTGATGAAGCCATGGTGCCCTTCGACGATGGCCTTCGCGATCGCGAGTCCGAGGCCCGTGCCGCCGGTCTGCCGGGCCCGCGAGCTGTCTCCACGGGCGAAACGGGCGAACAGCTCGTCACGGATGGCGGGGTCGATGCCCGGACCGTCGTCGTGCACGCGCAGCACGGCATCCTCACCCTCCTGCGCGACGCTCAGTGTCACGGTCGTGCCGGCGGGCGTGTGGGTGCGGGCGTTCGCGAGCAGGTTCGCGACGACCTGATGCATGCGTCCGGCGTCTCCCACGATCGTGACGGGTTCGTCGGGCACGTCGATGTTCCAGTGGTGGTCGGCCGCGGTCGGGCGTGCGTCCGAGAGGCCTTCGAGGGCCAGCTGGGTCAGGTCGACCGTGCCGTAGACGAGCTCCTGGCCTTCGTCGAGTCGGGCCAGCAGCAGCAGGTCCTCGACGAGGCGGGTCATCCGCAGCGACTGGGCCTGGATGCGCTCCAACGACGAGGTCGTGCCCTCGATGACCTCGGGACGCTCCGCCTGCGCGTTCGACTGACGCAGCGCGCGCAGCGACAATTCCGAGTATCCACGGATGGAGGCGAGCGGGGTGCGCAGTTCGTGGCTGGCGTCGGCGACGAAGCGCCGCATCCGCTCCTCGTTCTTCTGGCGGGAGGCGAGCGACGTGTTCACATGATCGAGCAGCTTGTTCAGGGAGGCGCCGACGATCCCGGTCTCGGTGCGCGGATCCGCCTCGGACGCCGGCACGCGCTCGGTGATCGTCACCTCGCCGCGATCGAGCTGCTGGTTGGCGACCCTGGTCGCGGTCATCGCGACAGCACGCAGCGGTCGCAGACTCACTCTGATCGTGATCGCAGTGGTCAGCGCCAGCAGGATGAGCCCGCCGATGGTCGCGAGGGCGATGACGGTGAGCAGTTGCGTGAGCTGGTTCTGGATCTCGTCACGGGGGAGTCCGGTGACAACCACGACGCCCGTGCTCGCAGGGTTTGCGACGACCCGGTAGGAACCGAGCCCCGCGAGCGAGACGGTCGCTGGCGTGCCGCTGCCCAGAGCGCTGATGAGTTCGTGCAGCTGATCCGCTGTGAGAGCCTGGGATGTTCCGCCGAGGTCGCCGTTCGAGTTGTCGAAGGCGATTCCGGTTGCCCCGGTGACAGGACTCGCGACGGCGAACAGCAGGCCGGGAATCTGCGGGTTGCCGCCCTTGAGGATGTTGTCGACCGTGGCTCGTTCAGCCGGGACCTGTTGGACGAGCTGCTTCGTGATGCCCGCGGCATAGCTCTCGACCTTCTCGTCGAGCTGCCGCTCCAACGTGCTGCCCAGCGTCGCGCTGGTGATGACGGCGACGATGATGAGGATCAGCGAGACGAATCCGATCACGGCGGTCATCAGCCGTGTCTGCAGGCTCATCGGCCGTCTCATCACCGTCGCTGAGCTCACTGCGGAGCCTTGATCATGTAACCGACGCCCCGGACGGTGTGCAGCAGCGGTGTGCGGCCGGCATCGATCTTCTTGCGCAGGTAGGAGATGTACAGCTCGACGACCGACGACTTGCCGCCGAAGTCGTAGCTCCACACCCGGTCGAGGATCTGCGCCTTCGAGAGCACACGGCGTTCGTTCCGCATCAGATAGCGCAGCAACTCGAACTCGGTCGCGGTGAGCTCGATCTCGGTGCCGTCGCGCACGACCTCGTGACTGTCCTCGTTCAGGGTGAGGTCGGCGACGCGCAGGATCGACTGCCCGTCGTCGGCCGTGGCGTGACCGGTGCGCCGGATGATCGCGCGCAGACGGGCGATCACCTCTTCCAGGCTGAACGGCTTCGTGACGTAGTCGTCGCCGCCCGCGGTGAGCCCGGCGACGCGATCGCCCACGGCGTCCTTCGCGGTGAGGAAGAGCACGGGGACGAGGTTGCCGGACTCGCGGAGCCGCTTGAGCACGGACATCCCGTCGAGATCGGGCATCATGATGTCGAGCACCAGCGCGTCGGGCTCGAACTCGCGCGCCACCTGGAGGGCTTCCATCCCGGACGAGGCCGTGCGCACCTCCCAACCCTCCATGCGCAGGGCCATGGCGAGGAGATCGGTGAGCATCTGCTCGTCGTCGACGGCGAGGATGCGCAGGGGGGAGCCGTCGGGGCGGCGCAGTTCGGGCAGGTCGCTGGTCATGTCCCTATTCTGCGGAATCTCCTATGCGATTTCTATGGAGAATGCTATGTGTTCTCTGAGAGATGCTGCGTCGGCGAAGAGATGACATGCTCACGCGATGCGCTCGTCGGGAAGCGCGAGGAAATCCATGCCGTCCTGCAGGGCGAGTCGGTCGGACAGGACGCCGACCGGTCCGTCGAGGTGACCGCCTGCGCGCACCCCGAGCCTCTTCGGGCCCGACAGCGCGTGATAGACCGCGAACTGTCCGCGCGGGTCCACAGCGGGGTCGAGCACCGCCGCGCTGACGTGCACGGGTATGCGCAGGCGCCGTGCGGCGGTCGCCGCATCGAAGTAGTCGAGCACCGGCCGCACCTCCGGGTGGTGACGGAGGTGCTGGCGAACGGCCTCTCCGCTCCCGGTGCAGTGCCGCGAGAGGCGCACATCGTGGTTCCCGAAGCTCGGCACGTCGAGAGCTGCACGGCGGAACCGGGCATCCCAGGGGAGCGCCAGGGCGCCGATGCCACCGCCGAAGCTGCCGCCGCTGAAGTCGAGAGCTGTCGCCGCCGACGGCGCCATCTCGAGGAGGACCGTCGCCGCCCGCCAGATGTCGGCTGCGCTGAACCGATGCGAGTACGTGTCGCGGTGTGCGATTCCGGCCAGCACGTGTTCGTCGGGCGAGGCGGGGAAGCGGCTGGCGGTGCCGACGTGCGTCCCGGGGGCGACGGGGAAGATCGCCGCGGTGCGGGCGGGCACCCGTTCGATGTCCGGTCCGGTCCGACCGCCGTATCCGTGTCCGACGACGAGGCCGCTGCGGACGTCGGCGGTGGCGTGCGGCAGCATCACGAAGGCGGTGGCGTCTTCCCCGGCCGAGGAGCGGAAGCGGATCTCCGTCACGCGATGCGTCGCGGTCGCGGGGTGCTCCAGTGCGACCTTCCACGCCACCGGTCCGACGCCGAACTCCTGGAATGTCGCCTGCCAGAAGTCGTCGAAGTCCTCGGGCTCGTCCGGCGATGCGAGTGGCGTGAGCAGGGCGCCCAGCGAGTACTCGGTCATCTCCTCGGGAGGGTTGTGGGTCACCGCGGGCGTCCTTTCGAGATGGTCTGCCTCGATGACGCTACCGGCGCCGACAGGGGGAGAAGCGCGCGTGATCGGCGAGGCGGATCCATTGACATGATCGCATATGAATTGCATTATGTGCATCATGGATTCAATAGCTGGCAACGGAGCCGAAGACCATCCCCTGCTGTGGAGCCGCCGCTCCGTGCTGCGCATGCTCGTGATCGCCGGTGTGCTTCCTCCGGTGCTGGGCTCGCCCTACGGCTCGGCCCCCGCCGCCGCGACAGAACTCACGACGTCGGGAGGGGTCTACGCCGATGCCCTCCGTCGCCTGGACAAGCCGAACCTGGCATTCACCCAGGTCGCACAGCTGGTCGGGGACGACCACCGCATGACGTTCTTCCAGGCCACCTGGGACGGCGGGGCGACCATCGTGCGCGATCTCGAGGTCAAGCGCAACGGCGGCTGGCTGGCGATCACCGATCCCGCCCACCGGTTCGACGAGCAGTGGCTGGTGCTGGAGGGGACGCTGCCGTCGGGGAGCGCGCCGGAGCTGTACGGACCGCTCACGCCCAGCTGGCTCGGATTCACCTCGTTCCAGGTGCTCGGGCCGCAGGCGATCGAGCTGACCACGAGCACCGACGATGTCGACCTGGTCGTGCGGTGGCGCCTGGAGGGCGCCCATCCTGAAGCGCACTACGTGGTCACGGCCAAGACCGCGGGGGACTACATCGTCGGCTATCAGAGCCAGGACACGAAGTCGCTCGACGACCTCGACGAGGTGCTGTGCGGTTCGTACCAGCACGCGCTCTCGGTGCTCGACGGTTCCGCGCCCCTGGGAGCGTGGGAGCTCTTCGCCCCGATGGCGCTGACGCAGTACGCCGTGGGCGACGTCGCCGTCACCTCGGGTGTGTACCTGCCGTCGGAGGTGGCCGAGTTCGTGCACGAACGGCAGCTCATGTCGGATCGGCAGCCGTACGGCATGAGCCTGCGCAACGACAGCCTCGACATCGTGCCGTCCATGTACTCGCCGCAGCCCGGGCTGCGCACGGCCATGACGGTCGGACAGCAGCGCGGCTTCGCCTTCGGCATCGCCGCTCGAGCCGACACCCTGTACGGCACCTACACGCAACTGTGCCGGAACGAGTACGGCCTCACCGCGTATCGGCGCAATGTGTACGACCGATCGCTGACCGACGCGGTGCACGCGATGACCGCCCTGATCGCGGTCGAGCCGAGCGGCGACGATTCCGTCGACTACGTGCCTTCGTACTCGGGCTGGTGGAACCGCGCCAAGGGATTCGTCGACGTCGAGAACGAGGATGCGGTCCGCACGGCGGCCAGCGGGGTCGTGCTCGCCGCGCACTACCTGACCGGGACCGCCGACAGCACGCTCTACGACCGTCGTGCGCGTCCGCTCGTGGAGTACCAGCTCTCCCGCAAGGGCATCGGGCACACGCCGATGATCGGCAGCCCGGTGTACAACGACAAGACGCAGTACCGGATCGGGAAGATCCCCACCGATGCCGTGAACCTCGCGTCGCTCTACCAGCTCACGCACGGCCGCAACGCCGGCATCCAGCGGCTTGCGGTGCAGGCGACCAAGGCGGGCGTGGTCGGGCAGAGCAGGGCGCCGTTCTCGAACGCGCTCGCGACCTACCGCGTCACGGGGGATCCCGCCTATCTGGCGGAGGCGACGCTGATCGCCCGGAGGTATGCGCAGGAGCAGATCCTCACGCCATATCGCAGCAACGGCCAACCGCCGGGAGGCTTCGCCTACAGCTTCTCGAAGTACTGGGTCGACCTTCTGGAGATGTTCGAGGCGACGGGCGAGACCGAGTTCCTCGACGGGGCATATCGCGAGGTGCAACGGTTCATCACGCAGACGGCGGTGCGCCCGGTTCCCGACACGAACGTCACGGTCCCGGTCGGAGCCGTCATCAAGCAGCAGTACGACTGGGAGTCGCGTTCGTCGCTCCCGTCGTACCCGACGACGAACGTTCCGACGGAGACGGTGCCGGCCTGGTACGTCTCGCCCTCCGGCCTGACGTTCGAGGCGCTGTCGTCGTTCAAGCTCGGCGTCAGCACCCTGACCAACCCGGGCGGCGGCTACGTGTTCAACCCGTGCTGGGCCGGAGCTCTGCTGCGGCTGGCGCATCACACCGGAGACGAGCTGCTCGCCGACATCGCGCACAACATGGTGATCGGACGGTTCACCACGTATCCCGGCTACTACGGGCGGCAGTTCCAGGTCGCGCACATGAAGCCCGACTTCGCGACGAGCGGTCCGGTGGGGATCACGGGGTACTACTTCCACCACGCGCCCGCCCAGCTCGGACTCGCGATGGACTACCTGATCAGTGAGAGCTTCTACCGCAGCGCCGGCGCTATCGAGTTCCCGCACGTGTTCGAGGCCGACTTCGCCTACTTCAAGTTCTTCGCCTACGGTCATGCGCCGGGAACGTTCTTCGGCGAGGACGGCGTGTGGCCGTACTTCCCCGAGGGGCTCATCGGGGTCGACAACCCTCTGGTCAACTGGATCGGCGGCGTCGGCAACGGTGCCCTGTACGTGAGCCTCACCAACTCCGCGGGCACCGCGCAGCAGGTGGTCGTCGACCTCTCCACCGATCTCACCGGCCTGCCCCGCAGCTCGTCGACCGCGGTCGAGGTGGTCGCCGCGAACGGCGCCCGCTCGACCTCGGCGGCCCAGAACGGTCGCGTCACCGTCACGGTGCCCGCACGCGGACTGCTGGCCCTGGTGGTGCGGAACGTCACGGTGCAGCGGCCGGGGCTGCCGTTCGATGACGTCGTCGATCACGGGCGCGACAGCTTCCACGAGATCGACTCCGACCCCGCCACCGAGTACGGGGTCGCGCGCGGGATGCTTCTGGTGCGTCCCGACGGGCAGGGGTACGACGCCTACGTGCAGATCGACACCGAGCAGCAGGCCACGCTGTCGTACCGCATCGGTGCGCAGGCGGTGCAGCAGGCTCCGCAGAAGGCGTACCCGTTCGAGTGGACGATCCCCGTCGACGACCTCACCAAGACGTTCCGGTACACGATCACCTCCGGGGGCACGACCACGCCCGAGGTCACCCTCCAGCTGCCGTCGCGGATCAGCGGGGCCAACCCCGGGCTGGCGGGCGATGTGATCGCGCAGGCGACCGGAACCGCGGGAGACCGGGTTCCCTTGATCATCGAAGTGCGCAATGCGACGGACGACCCCGTCACCGGCACCGTGGCTGTGACCCTGCCGTCTGGCTGGAGCCTCGACGGTGCCGTCCCGGCGATCTCCGTTCCCGCGCAGGGCTCCGCGCGGGTCGAGTCCGCGGCCGTCATCGCGACCGCAGCGGCGCTCGGCGAGGTCGAGGTGAAGGCGAAGCTGTCGGTCGCCGGCGAGGACCCCGTGACGCTGCGCCCCGCCGCGATCGAGGTGATCGACCGTCGCCGCCTGGTGTCGCTCACCTCGGACGTCGAGATCGTCAGCGGTCCCGGCGCGGTCGCGAAGCTGACGGCACTCGTCATCAACACCGGGGTCACCCCGCTGCAGGGCACGCTCGCGCTCTACGGCCTCACCGGGTGGAGCGTCGGGCAGCAGAGTGCGACGATCACGGTGCCGCCGAGGTCGGATCTGACCCACACCTGGACGGTGACGGCAGGGGCCGGCGTCGCGCCGGGATCGTCGACCCGATTCGAGGCGCGCCTGGACCAGACTCTGCGACGCGGAGTGCTCGTGCGCGTCGCCGATGAGGGCGTGATCGCACACACGCAGTCGCCGTGGCCGGGCTACCTGGAATCGGGCAACTGGTACCCCAGTGGACTCTCCGGCTGGAACGGCACGCGCACGCGCTACAGCGACTCCGACTCCGTGGGCAGCACCGTGACGTGGAACGTCGACCTTCCGCAGGCGGGGCTCTACCGCGTCTCGGTCTGGTACCCGACGAACCCCACGACCACGACCGCGGCCGCCTACGTCGTCGAGCATCAGAACGGCAGCTCCGAGGTGATCGTGGATCAGACCCAGGGCGCGGCAGCGTGGCGATCGCTGGGTTCGTTCCGCTACGCGGCCGGTGCGACCGGAACAGTGCGGCTCGAGGTCCGCAACACCAGCATCCACCGCGTCAGCGCGGCGCAGTTCGTGCGCATCGGGGACTGACATGACGAAAGGGGTGGGCCGGTCGGAGAGATCCGGCCGGCCCACCCCTTCGTGGTGGGTGCGGAGGGGCGTCAGTGCCGCACGTACTCCTTGATCGCGTCCTCGTCGACGGTCACGCCGAGGCCGGGACCGGTCGGGACCAGGAACCCGCCGTCGGCACGCACCTCGAGCGGTGTCGTGAGCAGGCGGTTGGCGACCGGGAGCGTGAACGGCTGGTACTCGAACGCGAGGAGCGAGGTGGCGCTCGCCGCGACGTGCACGCCGGCAGCCATCGCGATGCCGAAGGCGGCCGAGTGGTGCGGGGCGACCTGCACGTGGAACGCGTCGGCGACTGCCGCGATCGCGAGCCCCTCGGTGATGCCGGTGCGGCCGATGTCGGGCTGCGTGAGGCCGACAGCGCGGCGGGTGAGCCAGTCGGTGAACTCGAAGCGGCTGCGCATCGCCTCGCCCACCGCGATGGGGGTGGCGAGCGCGGTCGCGAGGTCGCGGTGTCCCTCGACGTCTTCGGGAGCCAGCGGCGCCTCGAAGAACCATGCCCTCCGGTCGTCGAGCTCCCGACCGAGGGCCCGCGCCTCGCCGAGCCGGTAGGTCCAGTGCGCGTCGAGCGCGACGTCGAGGTCGGGGTGCACACCCCGGACCGCGTCGTAGGTGGCGAGGTCGGTGCGGATGTCGACGCCGAGGTGCAGCTTGATGCGGCGCACGCCGCCCTCGACGAGCTCGGCCGCCTTCTCCGCCCGCTCGACGTCGTCGACACCGCGGATCCCGGAGACATAGGTCGGCAGCACTTCGTGGAAGCGTCCCCCGGCGAGCTCGGAGACCGAGAGGCCGGTCGCATGGCCCCAGAGATCCCACAGGGCGATGTCGACGGCTGCCATGGCGTCGGCCTGGTGGCCGGTGAGGTGCCCGCGCTCGCGCATCGACTCTGTCATGCGGTGCCAGAGCGTGCGCACCGAGCGTGGGTCCTCACCGAGGATGAGGGGGGTGAGCAGGTTGTCGACGATCGCCGCGGCGACGACGGGGGCGACCGGCGCCAGCGCCTCGCCCCAGCCCACGAGACCCTCGTCGGTCTCGATCTTCACCAGCAGGGTCTCGTAGCCGGGGGAGTAGAGGCTCCGCCACGGCGGGCGGATCACGTAGCCGCGGTGGTCGACTGCGGTGTCGCCGGCGTAGGAGTTGTTCGCCTCCTCCTTCGACAGGTAGAGGGGGAAGGTCTGGACGCGCGTGATTCTCACAGGGGTCTCCAAAGACATCGAGGGGCGAGCGGCCGGCGGCTGGTGCCGCGGTCAGGGATCAGGATCGGATCAGGGGGCCGCGTCGCGGCGGAGGAGTCAGAGCGCGGCGAAGGCCGACGCGGTGCGGGACGGGCTGTAGCCGAGAGCCACGGAGATCTCGTCGGCCGCTTCGATCAGCTGCAGCGCGAGTTCCTGGTGCGGGGCGTGCAGGTCGAGCACCGAGAGGGGACCGCTCGCGGAGAGCCCGGCGACGATCTCACCCGCGCGGTTGCGGATGGGGGCGGCGATGCACGCGCGTCCGAAGGCGAGCTCCTCGATCTCGGTCGCATAGCCCCGGCTGCGGGTCTCGTCGAGGGCGAGCTGCATGGCTGCACGGTCGACGATCGTATGAGGGGTGAAGCGCTGAGGCGTCTGGGCGAAGTACTCGTCCACCTGCTCATCGGTCATGCCGGAGAGCAGGGCCTTGCCGAGGCCGGTGGCGTGCAGAGGGCCGGTGCGTCCGGCCATCGCGAAGGACTTGGGCGCGAGTGCGCCTTCGAAGTTGCAGAGGTAGGTGAAGGTGAAGCCGCTGAGCTCGGCGACGTTCACGCCGATCTCGATCTTGCGGGCGAGGTTCTGGGCGATCTGCCGCGACGCGCGGAAGATCGGGGAGCCGTTGAGGGCGATCGTGCCGAGCGCCACGGCTGCCGGTCCCAGGCGGTAGAGGCCGGTGCGGGCGTCCTGCACCACGAACTTCATGCGGTCGAGTGCCGACATCATGCGCGAGACGGTGGACTGGCCGAGCCCGGTGAGCGTGCAGAGCTCGGAGACCCTCAGCTCGCCGGACTCCTCGGTGAAGCATGCGAGCAACGACATCGCCCGTTCGACGGTCTGGGTGCCGCCCACCGATTCCGATGCCATGGTCACTCCTCCTCAGTACTGCCGCCGCGGATGCGACGCTGCGGCTGGTCGCCGCTGCCAGTCATCTTATGCAGTGAAATGGCTTCGAGCAACACAAATGTGGGTGTCTTATGCATTTTGTGGATTTCGCATCCGCATTGTGGTTAACTGGCCGCACGTCGACGTTGACGACTGTGACGACGACGCGCAGGGCCCCCGGGGGTCGTCTCTACTGGAAAGTGACTGCAATGCAACAAGCCATACTCGAGCGGCCCGCGGAGAGCGAGCAGAAGGCCGTCGAGCCACGCTCCGGGCGACGCTCCACGCTGGGCGCGAAGGATCGCACCTTCGGTTTCATGATCGCACTTCCTGCGGTCCTTCTGTTCCTCGTGATCGCGATCTTCCCCCTCGTGTCGAGCATCTTCACGAGCCTGTTCGATCAATCGCTCCTGCGTCCCGAGCGCACCTTCGTGGGTCTGGACAACTATGCGGCCGTGTGGGAGGAGTTCTTCGCCCGGCTCGGCACGACCCTCGTGTTCGCGTCGCTCTCCACGGTCTTCCCCCTCGTGCTCGGTGTGGCCCTCGCCCTGCTGCTGAACGCCCGCATGCGCGGACGCAACATCCTGCGCGGCGCTCTCATGCTGCCCTGGCTGCTCCCCGGCGTGGTCGTCTCCTTCCTCTGGGCGTGGATCTTCAACGACAGCTACGGCGTCGTCAACCACGTGCTCTCGGTCTTCGGCCTGCCGGAGGTCAGCATGCTCGGCACCCCGACCGGCGCGATGGCCGCCGTGGTCATCGCCAAGACCTGGCACTCGTTCCCGTGGATCATGGTCGTCGCCCTCGCGGTGCTCCAGACCCTCCCGAGCGAGCAGATCGAGGCGGCCACGATCGACGGTGCGACGCGTGCGCAGCGGTTCCGCCACATCTCGCTGCCGCACATCGCCGGCCCGGTCACCCTCGTCGCGGTGCTCGAGTTCATCTACAACTTCGGCAACTTCGACACGATCTTCGTCATGACCGGCGGCGGGCCCGGCAATTCGACCACGACGCTCGCGGTCAGCCTCTACGACCTGGCCTTCGGCAGCTACGAGCTCGGCAAGGCCTCGGCCATGGGCACGCTCTGGCTCGTCCTGCTCGCGATCATCACGACCGGATACCTGTTCCTCAACCGACGGCTGGAGAAGTGATGCGCCGTAGTCGCGATGTGGGGGAGTCGATCATCCGCCCCCACCTGTCCATCCCGGGGCGCGTGCTGCTCCTGCTCCTCGCTCTGTTCGGCCTGCTGCCGGTGTACTGGCTCACGGCGACCGCGTTCACGAAGAAGGAGGACGTCTTCTCCCTGGACCGTCCGTTCTTCCCGGTCGACCCGACTTTCGAGAACTTCGTCGGCTTCTTCCAGAACGACCTGCTGCTGAAGAACCTCATGAACAGCATCATCGTCTCCACCGGAACCGCCCTGCTCGCGGTCCTGGTCGGCGGCCTGATGGCGTACTCGCTGTCGAAGTTCCGCTACCGCGGCCGGAACGCCGTCATGTTCATGTTCCTCATCGGTCAGCTGATCCCCGGCGCCCTGCTGCTCATCTCGCTGTACCTGATGCTGAGCTCGGCCGGGCTGCTGTACACCTACACGGCGCTGATCATCTCGTTCACGACGTTCACGCTGCCGCTCGCGGTGTTCCTGTTGAAGGGCATCATCGACGCCCTCCCCGACGACATCATCGAGGCGGCGAAGGTCGATGGCCTGTCACGCACGGGCACGATGTTCCGCATCGTGTTCCCGCTCGTGGTCCCCGGTCTCATCACCGCGGGCATGTTCGCGTTCATGCGCGGCTGGAGCGATCTGCTCTTCGCCCTCACGCTCGCCGGCCCCGACAAGCAGACTCTGCCCGCCGGACTCACCCAGGCGTTCATCCGCGAGGGCACGGCCGACTGGCCGGCACTCATGGCGGCGTCCCTCATCACCTCCCTCCCGCTCGTCATCATCTTCATCCTCCTGCAGCGCTACTTCGTCTCCGGCCTCGCCGCCGGAGCGGTCAAGGGCTAGCGATGCACCGCAGAACAGCTCGTCCCCCTCATCCCGAAGGAGCAGTCTCATGAACATCTCGAACTCGCAGCTGAGCCGCCGAGCCTTCCTCGGAGGCGGCACGGTCCTGGCCGCGTTCGGCGCTCTCGCGCTCGCCGGCTGTGCCACTCCCGCCGCCCCCGGCACCGGTGCCGGAGCCACGGCCGCCGGGGCCACGAAGGCCAAGACCATCAACTTCTACGGCAACTCGCTCGGCGAGGAGGCCCTGAAGTCGGCATGGCAGGGCATCCTCGACGGATTCTCGAAGCAGGAGGGCGTCAAGGTCGCCCCCGTGATCTACCCGTACGATCAGGCGGCCACTCAGCTGGCGCTGACCGGACGCTCCGGCAACCTCATGGGCGTCGGACAGTCGGGCGGGTGGCAGGTGCTCACCCCCATGAACGTGCTCGCCGACCTCTCCGACCTCGCGAAGGGGCTCGGCATCCCGCAGGGGGTGCTCGACTCGTACACGATGGACGGCAAGCTGCTCGTGCTGCCCCTGACGGCCGCCGGCATCGGCATCATCACCAACGGAGAGATCGCGAAGAGCGTCGGCATCAAGTCGGGCATGACCGTGGAGCAGTTCGCCACGGCGCTCGAGAAGATCAAGAAGCAGGACTCCTCGCTGATCCCGTACGCCGCCGTCACCAAGAACCCCGACCTCAAGGACGCCGTCCCGTGGATGTGGGGCTTCGGCAGCGACGTCGTCACCGACGATCTGAAGTGCACCCTGGGCGACGCCGAGAGCGTCAAGGCCGTCACCTGGTACAAGTCCCTGCAGGACGCAGGGCTGACGCAGACGAACGTGGCGCGCAGCGATGCCCGCATCCTGTTCGCGAGCGGACGGGCGGCCCTGTACGACGACGCCCCGCTCGCATCGACCTTCGTCAAGACGAACGGTGCCGCCCAGAACATCATCGACAACATCGGCGCGATCTCGCGTCCGACCGCCGGGGGCAAGGATTCGTTCAACCGGGCCTGGGGCAGCGGTGTCTTCGCGACGGCGGGCGAGGGAGAGCTCACGAGCCGTGACTTCATCCTCTACGCCGCGACCAATGTCGAAGCGGCGACCGCGCTGTACGAGAACTCCGCGGTGGCACCTGCCGCCAAGAGCGTCGCCGACAAGATCCCGGCCCTCGCGGCAGACAAGTTCCAGGGCGCGTTCCGCACCGAGGTCTCCGAGCACGCCCGTGGCGCCGCCTGGGACCGCGTCGCGGTCACCGCGCAGATCGATGCGGCCATCGGAGCGGGGGTCGCGACGATCCTCGCCGGTCAGGTCGAGGTGCAGGCCGGCCTCAACGCGCTGAAGAAGGAAGTGCAGGGTCTGCTCGACGCGAACGCCTGAGCGGATCGCAGAGTCAGAAGGCCGCGTCCCGATGGGGACGCGGCCTTCTTCGTGGGAACGAGCGGCTCAGAGCCAGCGTTCCCGCAGCACCGGCTTCAGCCAGGCGGCGGGCGAGGAGATCGACAGACCGCCGTCGACGGCGATCGAGGTGCCGGTGACGAAGGATGCGGCGTCGGAGGCGAGGAACGCCACGACCGAAGCCACCTCCTCCGGGCGCCCGATGCGCCCGAGCGGGTAGCCCTCGCTCTCTCCGGTGTCGACGGCCGAGATGCTGCCAGGCTGCACGGCGTTGACGCGGATGCCGCGGGGGCCGTAGTCGAGAGCGAGCTGGCGGATGAGGCCGTCCACACCGGCCTTCGCGGCCGCGTAGGCCGGGAGGGCAGGAGCGGCGAGGGACGAGTTGACCGAGGTCACCGCGACGATTGACGACCCCGATGCGAGGCGGGGGAGAGCGGCTCGTGCCACGAAGAACGCCGAGTCGAGCGTGGCGCCGAGCGCGCCGCGCCAGTCTTCGTCGCTCGTCGCCTCCGCGCGGGCGATCGGCATGCGGCCGGCCGCGAGCACGACGACGTCGAGTCGGCCGAGCGCCTGCTCCGCATCCGCGACGGCGCGGTCGGCGGCCTCCGGTCGGCTGCAGTCCGCGACGAGGTACCGCTCGAAGACGGGATCGTCGGAGTCTTCGAGCCCCACCCCGACGACGGCGTCTCCACCGTCGACGAAGGCGCGGGCGATCGCGAGACCGATGTCGGAACTGCCGCCGATCAGCAGCACGCCGCGGCGGGTCACACGCGCACCGTGGTGGGGATGGGCGGAAGGGCGAGCTCGTCGATGACCAGCTTGACCGATGCACGGCTGCCGGCATCCAGGCGCGAAGCCGGGTAGCGCACCGTCGCGTGGTCGATCACGCCGCGCGCGACGAGGACCTCCTTGTGCACCGCCCACGCGATGCCGCCCTGCAGACCGATCAGCACGAGAGGGAGCATACGACGGAACTCGGCACGGGCTTCGTCGACGCGCCCCTCCGTGAACTGCGCGAGCACCGGACCGAGGAGGTCGGGGAACTCGCAGGCCGGCATCGTGCCGACGGCGCCCCTGGCATACTCCTCCAGGCAGAATTGCGCATTCTGTCCACCGAGCACCGCGAAGTCCGGATCGTCGATCGCCGAGACGACCGCGCCGACCTTGGGCGCGGTCGGCGGGGCTTCGACCTTGACGGAGTCGACGCCCTCGAGGCGGGCGATCTCGGCGATCAGCGCGGGGGCCATCACGACGCCTGTGACGCCGGGGGCATCCTGCACCATGACCGAGAGGGAGGTGGCGTCGGCGACATCTCCGTAGAAGTCGACGAGCGTCCCGGCGGGCGGCTTCACCATGAACGGAGGAAGCACCATGAGGGCATCAGCGCCCCCTTCCTCCGCGAGGAGGGCCTGCTCGATCGAGGTCGCCGTGGACGTGCCGTTGACGCCGGCGATCACGGGCACCCGGCCCTCGACCACACGGACGACATCGTCCAGGATCGTGCGGCGCTCCTCGGTGGTGAGCGCGAAGCCCTCGCTCGCCATTCCGAAGACGGCGACGCCGTCGACTCCGGACGCGAGCTGGAACTCGACCAGTCGGCGCAGGCTCTCGCGGTCGAGGGCACCCGACTCGTCGAAAGGCGTCGCCAGGATGGGCATCAAGCCGTGGAGTGTCGGAGCCATCAGCTGTTTCCCCGCTTCATCATCGTGTATCCACATTTCTCGCAAGTGTTATGCATATTGTGAGATAGTCTGCCACATAACGGTTATGACCTACCAGAGAAGGATGACCCGGATGTCGCACCCTCAGGCCGCCCGCACCGTCGAGATCCTCTCCGACGCCCGCTACGTCCAGGCCGAATCTCCACGCTGGGATGCCCGTGACGGCAGCCTCCTCTGGATCGACATGGCGACGGGTTCGCTGCACCGCGGAGGCATCGAGGGCATCACGGTCGTTCCCGAGGCCGCGGTCGTCGTCGGCGCGCAGATCGGTGCCCCGATCCCGCTCGCGCAGCCGGGCACGGGGTGGCTGGTCGGCGTCGACCGCCGCGTCGTCCACGTGAGCGACGATGGCGTCGTCTCGCCGATCACCGACGACATCGCGGGACCCGGCGACTACATGAACGATGGCGGGGGCGATCCGTCCGGGCGCTTCTGGGTGGGGAGCCAGGCCATGCCCCGCGACCCGCACTGCACACTGTGGAGCCTCGGTCCCGACGGGGAGCCCGTCGCGCGCCTCGGCGGCATCACCGTGTCGAACGGCCTCGCCTTCGACCGCACCGGTGCCACGCTCTACTACATCGACACGCTCCCGCATCGCCGCATCGAGGCGTTCGATGTGGCGCCGGACGGAGAGCTCTCGAACCGCCGCACGGTGTGCCGGGTCGAAGGAGGCAACCCCGACGGCATGACGATCGACCTCGACGGCATGCTCTGGGTCGCGGTCTGGGATGCGTCCGAGGTGCGCCGCTACTCGCCGGCCGGGGAGCTCCTGGAGACGATCGTCCTTCCGGCGAAGCGGCCGACAGCCGTGGCTCTGGTCGACCGGCTGCTGGTGATCACCACCGCGAGCATCGGACTGACCGATCCCGCCGACGCCGACGGGGCACTGCTCGGCGTGGAGGTGGAGGTCGGCGGCGCACCCGCGTTCCCCTGGCGAGGCGCGGTGCCGGCGACGACGGCGGCCGGTTCGATCGAGGAGGGGGCCTCGTGAGCACCGTGGACAACGCGCAGCTGCAGGAACGCCTGCGCCGCACCCGACTCGTCGCGATCCTGCGGGGGACGGATGTCGACGCCACGGTCGGCGCGGCGCGGACGCTGCTCGCGGCGGGCGTGCTCACCCTCGAGATCGCACTCACCCTGCCTGACGCGGAGGAGGCGATCGCCCAGGTCGTGCAGGACGCGCCGAACGGAGCGCTGATCGGCGCCGGTACCGTGCTCGACGAGGCCGACGTGGAGAGGGCCCTCGCCGCCGGCGCGCAGTTCATGGTGACGCCCACGCTCAGCGCTTCTGTCGCCCATGCGGTCAGCCTGGGCATCGGCGTGCTCCCTGGCGTCTACACGCCCACCGAGATCCAGCGCGGCCACGACCTCGGCAGTGCAGCGGTGAAGCTGTTCCCCGCATCGGCGCTCGGGTCCGGTTTCATCCGCGCCGTCCGCGATCCTTTTCCGCAGGCGCGGATCATCCCCGTGGGAGGGGTGCGCGTCGACACTGTCGCCGAGTACCTCGCCGCCGGGGCCTTCGGCATCGGGGTGGGCGGGCCTCTCGTCGGCGATGCGGCGAGTCCCGGCGGCGATCTCGACGCGCTCGCCGTCCGCGCCGGGGCATTCATGCAGGCCGTGCGCGCGGGGTGACCGGCGCACTCCATAGGTTCCTCATCATCGGCCCCTCGATCTCGCATATGCGCGATTCCTAACGTCGATCTCGCCCCGCGATGGCCGCGGCGGAAGGAGAGAGATGTACGGAACCTATCTGCGGCGCGAACTCGCCGGCCGCAAGAAGCAGACGATGATCGTCGCGATCGGGCTGGCGATCGCGATCGCCCTCGTGATCGTCGTCAACGCCCTCACGGCGGGAGTGCGGGACGCGCAGGCGCAGGCCCTCGCCTCCGTCTACGGAGTCGGCACCGATCTCACCGTGACGGGCGAGCCCGCCGAACCCGGCCAAGGCGAAGGGCCGCGCTTCGACTTCGACGCGGATGCGGGTCAGAGCGACGGCGAGACCACCACGCTCGCGCAGTCCACGCTGCGGACCGATCTCCTGCGCGGCACGCTCGACTCGTCGGTGCTCGACACCGTCGCCGCCACGGACGGGGTCGCCGCGGCATCCGGGGCGCTCAGCCTCACGAACGCCACCTTCTCCGGTGAGGTGCCCAGCGGTGGATTCGCTCCGCAGGACGGCGAGCAGCCGGCCGCGCCCGAGGAGGGGCAGACCGCACCGGACGCCGGACAGGGCGGCGGAGGAGGATCCTTCGGAGTCGACTCCTTCTCGGTGCTCGGCATCGACCCCGCAGCGACCTCGGTCGGTCCACTCGCGTCGGCCGAGGTGACGGACGGACGCGGATTCGACGCCGATGATGCCGAGGCGCTCGTCGCCCTCGTCGACAGCACCTACGCGGGTACCAATGAGATCGCGGTGGGAGACACCATCGATGTCGCCGGCTCCGATGTGGAGGTCGTCGGCATCCTCGGTTCGACCTCGGACAGCGCGGATACGGCCGCGAACGTCTATCTGCCGCTGCGCACCGCGCAGAGGCTCGCCGGAGTCGACGACGTCATCTCCACCGTCTACGTGCAGGCGGATTCGGCCGATTCGATCGAGGCCGTGCAGTCCGCGTTGGCCGGTGCGCTCCCCGATGCGACCGTCACCTCGCAGTCCGAGCTCGCCGCGACCGTCTCCGGTTCGCTCTCCAGCGCGACCGCACTGATCACGAACCTCGGCACCTGGCTCTCGATCATCGTGCTCGCCGTCGCCGTGCTGCTCTCGGTGCTGCTCACCCTGTCGGGCGTCGGGCGTCGCACCAGGGAGTTCGGAACGCTCAAGGCGATCGGCTGGTCGAACGGCAGGGTCGTCCGTCAGGTCGCCGGAGAGTCCATGGTGCAGGGGCTGATCGGGGGAGCGGTCGGCCTCGTCCTGGGTGTCGCCGGCATCGTGCTGATCAACGTCCTGAGGCCCACGGTCGCTGCGAGCGGTGCGAGCCAGGGCGCGGGTCCCGGTGCCATCGGCGGGGGCATGGGCGGGGGACCGACCGGAGGTGGAGGGATGCTCCAGACCGCCGCGGCGGATGTCGTGCTCCAGGCGCCGTTCACCCCCGGGGTGCTGGTCGCCGCCGTCGGTCTCGCGGTGCTCGGCGGACTCGTCGCCGGAGCGTTCGGCGGCTGGCGCGCCGCGCGTCTCAGCCCGGCGGAAGCCCTGCGGTCGGTCGGATGATCACCGCACGTGCGGGCGACGTCCGGCACGACCCGCCACCCCCGATCCGAACAACCCGGAAGCCGACGACCCACGAGCAGGAGACGCACATGACCATCGCAGACCTCGAGCAGACGGCGCCCCGAGGCGGGCACGAGCAGCCGATCTACCGCGTCACGGGCGTGACCCGGACGTACACGCAGAAGGGGCGCATCGTGAAAGCGCTGACCGGTGTGGACCTCGACATCATGCCCGGCGAGTTCGTCACGATCCAGGGCCCCACCGGCGGCGGCAAGTCCACGCTCCTGCAACTGCTCGGTGCGCTCGACACGCCGACGACGGGTTCCCTCCTGTTCGACGGCCGCGAACTCGCGTCGGCCTCGGCGAAGGAACTCGGACGCCTCAGGGCGGAGGAGCTCGGATTCGTGTTCCAGGGGTTCAACCTGATCCCCACGCTCACGGCCACGGAGAACGTCGACATGGCGCTCGAGCCCCTCGATCTCGACAAGGGAGAGCGGCGCATGAGGGTCGCTGAGGCTCTCGCCCACGTCGGTCTCGACGACAGAGGCGACCATCGGCCCTCAGAGCTCTCCGGGGGTCAGCAGCAACGCGTCGCGATCGCGCGCGCCCTCGTCAAGAGGCCGCGGGTGCTCCTGGCCGACGAGCCGACGGGCAACCTCGATGAGAGCATGCGCGACGAGATCCTGACGCTTCTCGAATCGCTGTGCGCCGAGGGCATCACGATCATCGTGGTGACGCACGACTCGGCGGTGGCGCGACGCGCGACACGGCGTCTGCGCCTCACGAAGGGTGTCGTCCAGGACATCACGAGGTAGGCGGTGGGATGGCACCACCATGGTGCACGAAGGGCCGGGTACCTCGCGGTATCCGGCCCTTCGACGACGGGACGTCAGTGCGTGTCTTCCGCCTCGATCTCGGTGCGGTCGCCCGACCACAGCGTGTGGAACGTGCCCGGCTTGTCGATGCGCTTGTACGTGTGCGCACCGAAGAAGTCGCGCTGTCCCTGCACGAGCGCGGCGGGGAGGCGGTCGGCGCGGATGCCGTCGTAGTACGACAGCGACGACGAGAACGCCGGAGCCGGGATGCCCGCCTGGGCCGCGGTCACGACGACGCGACGCCACGATGCCTGGCCACGCGTGAGCGCCTCGGCGAAGTACGGTGCGGTCATCAGCACGGGCAGGTCGGGGGTCGCCGCGTAGGCGTCGGCGATCCGGTTGAGGAACTGGGCGCGGATGATGCAGCCGCCGCGCCAGATCTTCGAGATCGCGCCGAGGTCGATGTTCCAGCCGTACTCGGCCGCCCCCGCCCGGATCTCGTCGAAGCCCTGCGAGTAGGCCACGATCTTGGAGGCGTAGAGCGCCAGGCGCACATCCTCGATGAACTGCTCGGTGTCCTCGGTCGAGACCGTGAACTCCTCGTCGGGGCCGGGGAGGCCGCCGGCGACGGCGCGCTGCTCGGGGTGCGACGAGAGCGAGCGGGCGAAGGTCGCCTCGGCGATGCCGGAGACGGGGACGCCGAGCGAGAGCGCGGTCTGCACGGTCCAGGCTCCGGTGCCCTTGGCGCCGGCCTGGTCGAGGATCACGTCGACGAGCGGCTTGCCGGTCTCGGCGTCGATCTGGCGGAGCACCTCTGCGGTGATCTCGATCAGGTACGACTCGAGCTCGCCCTTGTTCCACTCGGCGAAGATCTCGGCGATCTCGGCCGGCGACTTGCCCGTGCCACGGCGGATGAGGTCGTAGGCCTCGGCGATGAGCTGCATGTCGGCGTACTCGATGCCGTTGTGCACCATCTTGACGAAGTGCCCGGCGCCGTCGTGGCCGACGTGCGTGACGCACGGCTCGCCCTCGGCGATCGCGGCGATCGACTTCAGGATCGGTCCGAGCGTGACCCACGACTCGTCAGAGCCGCCGGGCATGATGGAGGGGCCGGTGAGGGCACCCTCCTCGCCGCCGGAGATGCCGGCGCCGACGAAGTTGATGCCGGTCTCGCGGACCGCCTTCTCGCGACGGATGGTGTCGGGGAAGTACGCGTTGCCGCCGTCGACGATGATGTCGCCCGGCTCGAACACCTCGACCAGCGCGTCGATCACCGCATCGGTCGGGCCGCCGGCCTTGACCATGATGATCGCGGTGCGCGGCTTCTGGAGCGAGTCGGCGAACTCCTGGTAGGTGTGGGCCGGGACGAATCCGGCCTCGGGGTGCTCGTCGAGGAGCGTCTGGGTCTTCTCGTAGCTGCGGTTGAAGATCGCCACCGTGTTTCCCTCGCGGCTGGCGAGGTTGCGGGCGAGGTTCGATCCCATGACGGCGAGTCCGACGACTCCGATGTTCGCTGATGCTTCGGGCACAGAAGGCTCCTCGATCGTGAAGAAGGGGTGGTTTCAGCGTATCGCTGTACGGGAGGTCAGTGGCCACCTGTGTCACGAGAGGCGATGAAGCGTCGTGACACCGCGATGTCGCGGTCTCCGAGCCCGGCGGCGACCAGTTCGTCGAAGGCCGCACGCAGGGTGGGCAGCAGGACGGGCGAGGTGCCGGTGGCTTCGGCGATGTCGGCCGCGAAGCCGAGGTCCTTCACCATGTACTGCGCGATGCCGCTGGGGGAGTCGTCGCCGGTGACGAGCTTCTCGCGACGACTGTCGAGCAGGCGCGAGCCGGCGTAGCCGCCCGAGAGCAGCGACCAGAGCGCATCGAGGTCGAGTCCGGAGCGCTCGGCGAGCACGGTGGCCTCGCCGAGCGCCATGATCGTCGCCGACACCACGAGCTGGTTGCAGGCCTTGGCGACCTCGCCGGCCCCGAGTGGTCCGAGCAGCACAGGGGTTCCGCAGGGCGCGAGCACCTCGGCGGCGACGGCAGCATCGTCCGGGTCGCCGCCGAGCATGATCGAGAGGGTCCCGGCGACCGCTCCGTCTTCCCCACCGGAGACCGGGCAGTCCACGATCCTGACCCTGCCGCCCGTCTGCGCTCCGACGCGGTCCGCGAGCGCACGGACGGCGGGAGCAGACGAGGTGGACCCGATGAGGATGAGCAGGTCTCCGGCGTCGGCGAGCAGCCCGTCGGGTCCGTCGAGCATGGCTTCGAACGGGGGGAGGTCGGGCAGCATCATGAGCAGGACGTCTACTCTGGAGGCGAGCTCGCGTGCTGTCGGCGCCCACGAGGCGCCGGCGGCCAGCAGTTCCGGCTGCGGGCGGCGCGCATGGATGACGAGCCCCCCGCGGGCGGCGAGCAGGCGGTCGGCCATGGGGCGGCCCATGGCGCCGAGGCCTACGACGCCGACGGTGACGGATGAGATGCTCATGCGCACACGGTAGCAACAATCCAACAGATAGAACAGTGTCCAACAGGATGGAACTGGGCTAAGGTGAGGGATCCAGACTTCCCGAGGGAGGGGACCAGCATGACGGGGACCGAGAAGAAACTGCGCGCCGTCGTGGCGGTGCCGCTGCCGGAACGCCTGTGTCGATTGATCGAGGAGCTCGAGCCTCGCCTCGAGGTGGTCCGCGATCACGCACTCCTGCCGCCGATGCGCGGACCGGCCGACTGGTCCGGCGACCCGGAGTACGTACGCACGCCGAGCGCGCAGCAGGCGTTCGACGAACTGGTCGACTCCGCCGACGTGCTGTTCGGGATCCCCGACGTGGACGCGGCGGCGCTGGCCCGCACCGTGACCGCGAACCCGCGTCTGCGCTGGGTCATGACGACTGCCGCCGGTGGCGGTGCCTCGGTCAAAGCCGCGGGTCTCGAACGGGCGCAGCTCGACCGCGTCGTGTTCACCACCAGTGCCGGCGTGCACGGGGGCCCGCTCGCGGAGTTCGCGGTGTTCGGTGTGATGGCGGGCGCGAAGAACCTCCCGCGCCTCCTCGCCGATCAGGGGACGCGTACCTGGCCGGACCGCTGGGAGATGCGTCAGCTCGACGAGATGACGGTGCTGGTCGTCGGTCTGGGCGGCATCGGCACGGAGTGCGCGCGACGCTTCCATGCGCTCGGCGCACGGGTGTGGGGGACGACGCGCTCCGGGCAGCCGGTGGCGGGAGTGGATCGCCTGGTGCCGCTGGACGAGCTGACCGACGCGGTGGCCCACGTCGACGCGATCGTCGTCACCCTTCCGGGCACGGCGCAGACGCACCATCTGATCGGCGCCGACGTGTTCGATGCGGTCAAACCCGGTGCGATCATCACCAACGTCGGCCGCGGCACCGTGATCGACGAGAGCGCTCTGCTCGGTGCGCTCGACGACGGTCGCGTGGCCTTCGCCGCGCTCGACGTCTTCGAGCAGGAGCCCCTCGACGGTGCGTCGCCGCTGTGGTCGCATCCGAACGTGCTCGTGAGCCCGCACACCGCCGCCCTCAGTTCCAAGGAGGAGGAGCGGATCGCCCGTCGCTTCGCGGAGAACGCGGCGCGCCTGCTCGATGGCGAGCCGCTGACCGCCGTGGTCGATACGGTCGAGTTCTACTGATCGGCCCACAGGTGATCGAGCGCCTGTGGCTCCCTGCTGTCGGAAGGCGCGGCCATGGATGATGACACCCGCGAAGGGCGCGACCCCGCACCCGCCGTGACCCGCAGCATCCGCCTGCTCGGCATCCTCGCCGAGTCCGGGGGTCCACGAACGCTCACCGAGCTCGCGGGGGAACTCGGGCTGGCGAAGTCGTCGACGGCGAACCTCTGCCTGGCGCTCGAGGCCGGGGGCATGATCGATCGCACCCCGCAGGGCTATCGTCTCGGGGTGCGCACGGCCGAGCTCGGAGGTGCGTTCGCTGCCCAGTTCAACCAGGTGCGGGAGTTCTACAGCGTGTGCGAGGCCTCGCCGCAGCTCGCCTCCGAGCTGGTCCAGGTCGCGATGCTCGATGGCACCGATGCGCTGTATCTCGCGCGACATGAGGGGTCGCGCTCGCTCCGGCTGGGCACCCCGCTCGGCTCGCGGCTTCCGGCGCCGCTGTCGGCCACGGGGCGCGCGCTCCTGGCGGCGATGAGTGACGCTGAAGTGGTCGAGCTCCTCGGTGAGGATGCCGTCTTCCCGCAGCTCACCGAGCGGAGCGCGACGACCATGCCGGGGCTGCTGGAGGTGCTGGCGACCGCCCGTCGACGGGGCTGGGCGCTCGATGCCGAGGAGTCCTTCCGCGGCATCGTCGGCGTCGCGGTGCCCCTGGAAGGCTGGGCGCCGACGGACCCGCCGCTCGCGCTCGGTGTTGCGATCCGTGCCGCCGAGGCCGACTACGAGCGCATCGAGCGGGTGGGTGAGGCGCTGCGGGACGCCGCCGCCGCGCTGACGAACCCCTTCAGCTCAGCCGTTCGGCACTGACGCCCTCCTGCGCCCCATCGCGCCCGCAGGGCGCGGTGGTCCTTTTGCGTGCCTGCAACGGGACGCGAAGTCGGTCCAAAGGGTTGAACACAATCCAACGGGCTGGTACAGTCGGGGAACGCCGCAGGCGAAGCCGATCGAAGGAGATGGCCGTGACAGACCCCCGCACCTCACCCCGAGCAGCGTCCGATGACCCGGAATACGCGGCGAACCTGCGCCGCGCGACCCTCGCGTCGAGCATCGGCAGCGCGCTGGAGTACTTCGATTTCGCGCTCTACGGCCTCTCCACGGCGCTGATCTTCAATGTGCTGTTCTTCCCGCAGGATGACCCGGCGATGGCGACGGTCGCCGCGTTCGCGACCTTCGGCGTCGGATTCCTCGCGCGTCCGTTCGGCGGCCTGTTCTTCGGCGTCCTGGGTGACAAGCTCGGGCGCAAGTGGGTCCTGGTCGCGACCATCGTGCTGATGGGCGGCGCCTCCACCGCGATCGGACTGCTGCCCACCTACGCGGCGATCGGCGTGTGGGCACCGATCCTGCTGGTGCTGATGCGGCTGCTGCAGGGTTTCGGAGCGGGTGCCGAGCAGGCGGGGGCGACGGTGCTGATGGCCGAGTACGCGCCGGTGAAGCGCCGGGGCTTCTTCTCGGCACTCCCGTTCGTCGGCATCCAGGCGGGCACACTGCTCGCCGCGGTGGTCTTCGGCCTGATCACGCTGCTCCCCGAGGACCAGCTGCTGAGCTGGGGATGGCGCGTGCCCTTCCTCGCCTCCTTCGCGCTGATCCTGCTCGCACTGTTCATCCGGATGCGGCTGCGCGAGACGCCGACGTTCATCGAGCTCGAGAGGCACGAGCAGATCGCCGACCGCCCCATCAAGGAGATCTTCACCCACGGCCTGCCCGGCGTGATCGTCGGCGTGGGGCTGCGGATGGCCGAGAACGGCGGCTCGTACATGTTCCAGACGCTCGGTCTCGCCTTCTTCGTCACGGTCGTCGGCGACAACGCCGACAAGAGTCTGCTCACCTGGGGCGTCACCCTCGGCTCGCTGATCGGCGTCTTCTCCGTGCCGTTCACCGGCCACCTCTCCGACCGCTTCGGGCGCCGTACCGTCTACCGCTTCGGAGCGGTCTTCATGCTGGTCTACACGTTCCCCGCGTGGTGGCTGCTGTCGCTCGGGAACTACGCCGTGGCCATCGGTGTGATCGCGATCGGCATCGGCGTCGCCGTGAACAGCATGCTCGGACCGCAGTGCGCCATGCTTCCCGAGCTCTTCGGAAACCGTCACCGCTACCTGGGCGTGGCGATGGCCCGCGAGATCTCGGCTGTGCTCGCCGGTGGCCTCGCCGGTGTCCTCGGTGCCTACCTGATCGCGGTGAGCGACGGCAACTGGGTGCTCCTGGCCATCTACATGGCTGTGCTGGCCCTCATCACCACCGCGTCGACATTCCTCGCTCCCGAGACCCTCCGCCGTGACCTCACCCGTGTCGACGACGCGATCAAGGTCTCGCGCGGGGAGGGCGGCGACGACGTGTTCGCCACCACGGTGTCGATCAAGGCCGTCGGACGATGACGGCGCTGCCGGCGGGACTCGCCGCTTTCGATCTGACCGGGCGCACGGCGCTCGTCACCGGATCGAGTCAGGGCATCGGCAGGACCCTCGCCGAGGGCCTCGCCGGTGCAGGAGCGACCGTCGTCGTGCACGGGCGCGATGCCGCGAAGGCGCAGGCGGCGGCGGGAGAGATCGCACAGGGCACGGGAGCCGTCGTGCACAGCGTCGTCTTCGACGTGACCGAGGCGGCGGCGGTGGATGCCGGCATGGGCGAGGTGGAGCATCTGGTCGGCACTCCCGACATCCTCGTGAACAACGCCGGTGTCCAGCGCCGTGCGCCGATCGCCGAGTTCGCCGACGAGGATTGGGATGCCCTCGTGCAGACCAACCTCTCCAGCGTCTTCCACCTGTCGCGACGGGTCTCCGCCGGGATGATCGCGCGCGGCTCGGGCAAGATCATCCAGATCGGCAGTGTGCAGTCGCAGCTCGCCCGTCCCTCGATCGCGGCGTATGCGGCGACCAAGGGCGCGATCGTGATGTTCACGAAGGGGCTGTGCGCCGATCTCGCCCCGCACGGTATCCAGGCCAATGCGATCGCGCCCGGATACTTCGCCACCGAGCTCACGAAGGCTCTCGTCGCCGACGAGCAGTTCTCGGAGTGGGTCCGCGGGCGCACACCCGCCGGGCGCTGGGGTGACACCGCGGACCTCGTCGGGGCCCTGCTGTTCCTCGCGAGCGGCGCGAGCGACTTCGTCAATGGACAGACGCTGTTCGTCGACGGCGGCATGACGGCGGTCGTCTGATGCGTCTCGGACGAGTCGCCACCACCGGAGGCCCCCGGTGGGTACGGCAGGCGGCCGACGGCTTGATCCCGGTGACGGATCCGTTCGTCGCCTTCGCCGAGGGGCAGGAGCCGGAGGATGCCGGGCCGCGCATCGAAGGCACGGTCATCGCGCCGGTGGATCCGCTGGTGATCGTCGGCATAGCCCAGAACGGACCCGCCCACGTCTCTCCCGTGCAGGCGTGGCTCAAGAGCCCGCGGACGGTGACCGCCGGCGGCGTCGACGTCGTCCTGCGCCGCGATGCGGGCGGCCAGGTCGCCGAGGGGGAGATCGCGGTCGTGATCGGCCGCCCGACCCGGGGGCTGACCGCGCAGACCGCGCACGAGTACGTGCTCGGGGTCACCGCGGTGAACGACCTCTCGAGTCCGGAGCGCGCGGCGTTCGATCCGCGAAATTTCGAATCGAAGTCGGGGGAGGGGTACACGCCGCTCGGCCCCTGGATCGACACCGCAGCCGGGATCGACGATGTGCGCCTCCAGGTGGAGGTCGACGGACGCCCGGTCGCCGAGACCGGAAGCCGGGAGTTGCCGATGTCGATCCGCGACTGCCTCGCCTACGTGGCTGCGTGGTCGCCGCTCGGCCCGGGCGATGTCGTCATGACGGGTGCTCCGCACTCGCAGGCGCCCGTGGGGCCGGGGCAGATCGTGACCGTCAGAGTGGCGGAGATCGAGTTGGTCACGGCTTTCGTGTGACCGAGGAAGGAGCGCGGTGAACAACCTCGCCGTGGTGGCGCACGCCGCCGAAGACCTGCGGATCGATGACATCGGCGCGCCGGTGCCCCGACCGGACGAGGCCGTCGTGGGCATCGCCTACGGCGGCATCTGCGGATCCGACCTCCACTACTGGCAGCACGGCGCGGCCGGTGCATCGGTGCTGCGCGAGCCGATGATCCTCGGGCACGAGGTGTCCGGGGTCGTGGCCGTCGCTGCGGCCGACGGCACGGGACCGGCCGTCGGCACCCCCGTGGCCGTCCATCCGCTCACCGCGCACGGCGACGGTCGCACGCCCTGGCCCCCCGAGCATCCGAATCTCGCACCGGCCTCGACGTATCTCGGGTCGGCGATGCACCTGCCGCACACGCAGGGAGCCTTCGCGCGGCGCGTGGCGCTCCCCGCGCGCATGCTGTATCCGCTTCCTTCCGGCCTCGACCTGCAGACGGCGGCGCTGGCAGAGCCCGCAGCCGTCGCCTGGCACGGGGTGCAGAGGGCGGGGGGTGTGCGGGACCGGCGAGTGGTCGTGATCGGCGCCGGACCCATCGGTCAGCTCGTCGCCGCCGTCGCCCAGCGTGCCGGCGCGTCCTCCGTGACCGTCACCGACTTGCATCAGCGGCCGAGGGAGATCGCCGAGGCGCGCGGGATCCGAGCGATCGATGCGCGGGCCGAGACCGAGATCTCCGAGCTGTATGCCGATGTCGTGATCGAGTCGAGCGGAACGGTTCCGGGGCTCGACGCCGCCGTCTCCGCTGCTGTCCGCGGGGGCACGGTGGTGATGCTGGGGCTCCAGCGCGGGGGCGCGGTTTCCGCGCCGATGGCCACGGCGATCACTCGCGAGCTCACGCTGCGGGGATCCTTCCGCTTCGGCGCGGAGTTCGGCGAGGTCATCGCCGCCCTCGCCGATGGCAGCCTCGACGTGCGCGGTATCATCAGCCAGGTGGTGCCTGTGGACGACGCGCTCGACGCGTTCGCACTGGCCGCCGACCCCGCGAGTTCCTGCAAGGTGCTCGTCGACTTCGGCCGGGAGGCATGAGTGTGCGCGTCGTCGTGATGGGCCCGAGCGGTTCGGGCAAGTCGACCGTGGGTGCGTTCCTCGCCGAGAGCCTCGGTGCGCGCTTCATCGACGGCGATGATCTGCATCCGGCCGCGAACGTCCGCAAGATGGCGGCCGGGGTGCCTCTGGACGACACGGATCGGCTGCCCTGGCTCCGTCTGGTCGGCGAGACGCTGCAGAGTGAGGACCGCGTCGTCGTGGCGTGCTCGGCGCTCAAGCGCGTCTATCGCGACGTCATCCGGACCGGAGCGCCCGAGACGTTCTTCGCCGAACTCGCTATCGGTCGCGCGGTGCTCGAGGAGCGGATGCGGCTGCGGGCCGATCACTTCATGCCGGCGGCGCTCCTGGACTCGCAGCTCCAGACGCTCGAATCGCTCGAGGCCGATGAGGCTGGAATCCGGGTGGACGAGTCGGCGGACGTCCGGACCGCGGCCGCCGTCATCGCCGAAGCGGCACAGCGGCGCTGAGAGTTCGGGGCAGAGCGTGCGGAAACGGCTCTGCGGCCGGCGGTCAGTCCTTGCGGTATCCCGAGCGTCCCATCGCGAACAGCGCGATGAACGAGGTGACGGCTGCGCACACGGTCATGGCGCCGATCAGCCAGAGGAGTGCGTGCGAGAGGAAGGCGCCGTCGAGCATGGGGGTTCTCCGTGTTCTGCAGAAAAAGGACCGGTGTCCTCAGCCTATCGGGTCATCCGGTACCATTGAGGCTGTACCTCGGCGAGGGATGCTTCTGCGCGTGCGCGAACATCCGTTATCGACGCGGCGAAGCAAGCCCGGTGGCTTTCCTCCTGCGTCAGCGAGTTCGAAAATTCCAAGACCACCGCGCGGCGCCTTCGCTGCGTGTCCCGAAGGAGAACCCATGTCTGAAGACACCAAGGTCCAGGCCGAGCTCCGCGAGAGCTTCGGCAAGGGCTTCGCCCGCCGCCTCCGCGCCGCCGGCAAGATCCCCGCCGTCATCTACGGCCACGGCACCGAGCCGGTGCACGTCGCGCTGCCGGGCCACCAGGTCTCGCTCATCATCCGTCGCGCCAACGCGCTTCTCGAGCTCGACATCGAGGGCAAGGGCCAGCTCGCCCTCGTCAAGGACGTCCAGCGCGACCCGGTGCACCAGATCATCGAGCACATCGACCTGCTCGTCGTGAAGAAGGGCGAGAAGGTCGCCATCGACGTCCCGATCGTCGTCACGGGCGAGTCCGCTGCCGGCACCATCGTCAACCTCGACGCGACCACGCTGTCGATCGAGGCCGAGGCCACGCACATCCCGCAGAACATCGAGGTCTCCGTCGAGGGACTGGAAGAGGGCGCGCACATCACCGGCGCCGACGTGAAGCTCCCCAAGGGCTCCACGCTGCTCTCCGACCCCGAGGTCCTCGTCGTGGCGATCTCGGTCCCGGCTGCACCCACCGAGGATGACGAAGAGGCCGCCGAGGCCGGCGAGGCCACCGAGGCTGCCGAAGAGGCCGCCGCGGAGTGACCTCCGACTGATTCATCACAGAGGGGACGCGATCCGATCGCGTCCCCTCTGTCGTATCCTGACCGGGGCTGCGCACCCGGCGGGGAGAGGACGACGACATGGCATCGACCTGGCTCGTGGTGGGGCTCGGCAACCCCGGCCCGCGATACGAGGCCACGCGACACAACATCGGGCAGATGGTGGTCGATGAGCTGGCATCGCGGCGCGGCGAAGCCTTCCGTGAGCACAAGGGCGGAGCCCGCGTCGTCGAGACGTGGGTGCGCCCCGGCGCGGACAAGCTCGTGCTGGCCAAGCCGAACACCTTCATGAACGTCTCGGGGACCCCGGTGGCGGCGCTGGCCCGGTTCTACTCGGTGCCGCCGGAGCAGGTGATCGTGGTACACGATGAACTCGACATCCCGTTCGACACGGTCAAGCTCAAGACCGGGGGAGGACACGGCGGACACAACGGTGTCCGTGATGTCGCACGGGCGCTGAGCACTGCCGACTTTCCGCGTGTGCGGGTGGGCATCGGACGTCCGGTCGGGCGTCAGGATCCCGCGGACTGGGTGCTCGCCCCGTTCGGCAAGGAAGAGCGGCCGAACCTGCCGATCCTCATCGCCGACGCCGCCGACGCGGTCGAGCTGCTGGTCGACGAAGGCCTTCTCGCGGCACAGCAGAAGCACCACGCGCCGCGCTGAGACGGCCGCTGCGGGGTCGTGGCCCGGTCAGGCCGTATAGGTCGACAGGCCCGTCGCAGCGCCCGCGGTCAGCGCGACGACCAGGGCGATGAAGAAGATCACCGACGCCAGGACCGCGACCACGAGAGCGGCGATTCCTGCGCCGCGGCCACGCTTCTTGGCGATCGCGACGATACCGAGCACGATCGCTGCGATGCCGACGAGGGTCCCGAGCCAGAAGGAGAGCTCCGCCCAGAGCACCTGGTCCCGTACCGGGGTGAGCACGCGGAGGTCGTCGGCGGTGACCGATGCGCCGTTCGGGAGGAACCGACCGATCTCGAACGCGCTGATGCCCACGACGATCGCCGGCACCACCGCCGCGACGAGCGCGAGAACCAGCGCAAGTGTTCCGAAGAGTCCGGAGGTGGACGGTGTCGCGGCGTCGGGCACCTGATAGGCGCCGGCCGGGGTCGCGTAGCCGCCGACAGGCACCTGGTAGGCCCCGGGAGGGGCTGCCGGATACCCGGGCGCGGGCGCTGCCGGGTAGCCGGAGGGCGTTGCCGGAGGATACGGGGCACCCGCCGGGGGATACGCGGGAGCTGCAGGGGGATACGCGGGAGCTGCAGGGGGATACCCGGGGGCGGTCGGCGGCGGGAACGCGCCGGTCGCGGGCGACGCAGACGGGTCGGAGGGCACGGCACCGGGCGGGGGAGGCAGCTGCGGATCAGTCACGCCCCCATCCTAAGGCGAGGCTCAGACGCGCCGGAGCAGACCCACCCGGTCGTACACGTCGGAGAGGGTCGCGTCGGCGACGGCGTCAGCGCGCGCGGCGTTCTCCGCCAGGATGCGATCGAGCTCGGCAGGATCGTCGAGCAGCTCGAGGGCCCTGGCACGCACCGGCTCGAACTCGTTCACGACGACCTCGGCAAGACCCTTCTTGAAGTCGCCGTAACCGCGACCCGCGTATTCGTCCTCGATCGCGGCGACCTGGCGCCCGGTGAGGGCCGCGTAGATCGTGAGCAGGTTCGAGACGCCGGGCTTGTTCTCGCGGTCGAACCGCACCGATCCCTCGTTGTCGGTCACCGCACGCATGATCTTCTTCGCCGACTTCGCCGGGTCGTCGAGCATCCACAGCACGCCGGCATCGCTTTCGGCCGACTTCGACATCTTCGACGTCGGGTTCTGCAGGTCGTAGATGCGCGCGGTCTCCTTCTGGATGACCGGCATCGGCACGGTGAAGGTCTCGCCGAAGCGCGAGTTGAAGCGCTCGGCGAGGTCGCGCGTGAGCTCGACGTGCTGCTTCTGGTCGTCACCCACCGGCACCACGTCGGTCTGGTACAGCAGGATGTCGGCGGCCATCAGCACCGGGTACGTGAACAGTCCGACGCTGGTCGAGTCCGCGCCATACCGGGAGGACTTGTCCTTGAACTGGGTCATCCGGCCGGCCTCGCCGAAGCCCGTGATCGTGCTGAGGATCCACGCGAGCTCAGCGTGTGCTCGCACGTGCGACTGCACGTACAGCGTCGACAGCGACGGCTCGATGCCGGCCGCGAT
Source organism: Microbacterium sp. STF-2 (assembly GCF_034650155.1). Classification (NCBI taxonomy): domain Bacteria; kingdom Bacillati; phylum Actinomycetota; class Actinomycetes; order Micrococcales; family Microbacteriaceae; genus Microbacterium; species Microbacterium sp. STF-2. Next base: position 194,225 of record NZ_JARKMW010000002.1, on the reverse strand, counting down.
GTACTGGGCGGCCGTGCGACGCGTCTTCTCGCGGAGCTCGGCCGGATCCTGCGCGACCGTGATCGCGTGCAGGTCGACGACGGAGAAGAACGCGTCGTAGGAGCTCTGCAGGTCCCGCCACTGGAGCAGCGCGCCGATGTAGTTGCCGATCTGGAGGGAGTCGGCGGAGGGCTGCATTCCGGAGTAAAGGCGAGGTTTCGTCACGGAGTCAATCCTATGGGGTGCGTGCCGTGCCCCTACGATGGGCGCATGGCCTCCGTATCCCCGCGCTCACGGTCGCGAGGGGATCGGGCCCTCTATGTCGAGATCCTCATCGTCGCGCCCCTCGACGAGGTGTGGCGGCTGACGCAGGATCCGGCCTCGCACGTGCGCTGGGATGCGCGTTTCAGCGACATCGTGCCGCAGCGCACCCGAGCAGACGGTGCGCAGGACTTCCGCTACGAGCTCGATCTCGTGGTGCACACGATCCGCGGGACCGGCGTATCGCACGCCACGAAGGAGAGCTCCACGGGAGAGCGCACCTCCGCGCTGCTCTTCGACACCGACGACGCGCTCTCGCCGCTCGGAACCGGGCGCGGCTACTGGCGCTACGTGCCGACGGAGAAGGGCGTGCGATTCCTCACCGGCTACGACTACGCACCGGGATGGGGATGGCTGGGACGCGTTCTCGATCCGCTGGTGACCCGACGGTTCGTCTGGTGGCTCACCGCCCGCAGCTTCGATCGTCTCCGGTTGTGGGCCGAACTGGGCATACCTCCGGAGGAGACCAGCGGCTGGCGGTCGCTCCGGCGCGGGTACCGACCACGCGCACGCAACTGCCTCTCGCGCCCCCGGCGCACCGGGCGGACCATCATGGAGGACGCACCGGTATCCCTCGAGGAGATCGCATGACGACCGGGACCGGGATCTTCGAGCGCGCACTGGGAGCCGACTTCGCGCGCCTCCATCCGCAGCTGCAGCGCCGCTTCGGGGTCGGCGTGGACGCCGGATACGGCTGCATCGGACGCGGGGTGATGTCCGAGGTCCGGCGAGGCCCGTGGTGGACCCTGCCTTTCCTGCTGATCGGCACGTTCCGCAACATCCTGTTCCCCGAGCGGGGGCGGGATGTGCCGTTCCGGATCGACAACCTGGCCTACGTCGACGACTTCGGTCGCGAGACCGTGACCTTCGTGCGGACGATGGACGTGCGCCCCGGCCGCCGCCGCCGATTCGACGCGACCATGATCTACAGCGACGCACGTCGACGGGTGGTCGACTATCTGGGTACGCACCAGCACCTGGCCGTCGACCTCGATCTGGCCGTCACCGACGACGGCGGGCTCCTGCTCACCTCGGGCGCACAGCGCTTCTACGAGGGGCCCATCGCCTTCCGCTTCCCGATGCTCTTCAGCGGGCGTGCTCGGCTCATCGAGCGCTACGACGACGAGCAGGAGCGGTATCTGATCGACCTCGAGATCCACAACGATGTCTTCGGGTTCCTGTTCGGCTACCGCGGTGCCTTCACCTGCGAGTTCGTCGGCGGACCGGCTCCGGAGACCGTCAAGCCGTACCGCGAGGAGATCCGCGAGTGACCGCGCGCGGAGCCGCCTTTCTCGAAGCGCTGGGGGAGGAGGCGGAGAGGCTTCATCCCGAGATCCTGGCGCAGATGCGCGTCGAGGCGAGGAACGACGGAGCCGAGGGGATCTTCGCGGTCGCCGGCAGCCGGTTCGGGCGCCTCGCCGCCCTCGCGTCGCCCCTCGTCGGGCCGCGGCTGCTCGTCACGCGGTTCGGCCGCGACGTGCCCTTCCGGATCGATACCGTGTCCGGTCGATCGCCCTCGGGACGGCCGACGCTCGACACGGTCCGTGAGTTCCGTTTCGCCGACACGACACAGCACGTCGTCGACCGGCTCTTCGCGACGGGACATCCCGGCCTCGTCCAGAATGCGCTGGGGTCGAGGGGGCGGGTCGAGATGCTCGAGGAGTGCTCGGTGACCGACGACGGTGCGCTGCGTATGCGCACGCGGGCCGTCGCGCTGCGTCTCGGCCGATGCAGGATCGCGTTGCGCGGGATTCTCCGCATCGACGTCGATCTCGTCGACGGCTGGGACGACACCCACGACCGACGCACCATCGAGATGCGCGCGACGAGTCCCGTGCTCGGGACCGTCCTGGAGTACCGGGGATGGTACCGCTACGCGGATGCCACCCTCGGCGCCGCTCAGTAGCGGTAGTCGACGACGACGGGCGCGTGGTCGCTCCAGCGCTGGTCATAGGCCGCAGCGCGTGCGACGTGGTAGGTCTCCACACGCTCGGCGAGTGCAGGCGTCGCCAGGTGGTAGTCGATGCGCCACCCGGAGTCGTTGTCGAACGCCTGCCCGCGCATCGACCACCAGGTGTACGGTCCGTCGACCTCGCCGTGGAACTTCCGCCCCACGTCGATCCAGCCGAGGCCGGTGCCCACCGTGCCGTCGACACCGGAGACCTCCGCGCCGGCCTCGCCGAGGAACCGATCGAAATACGCGCGCTCGCGGGGAAGGAAACCGGCCTTCTTGCGGTTGCCTCGCCAGTTCTTGATGTCGAGCTCGCGGTGTCCGACGTTCAGGTCGCCGGTCACGAGGGCGAGGGCGCCGTCGGCGCCGAGTTCAGCGAGCCGCGTGCCGAACGCGTCGAGGAACTTCCACTTCTCATCCTGCTTCGGGGTGTCGGCCTCGCCGGAGTGCACGTAGGCGCTCACCACGGTCAGCGGACGGTCGCCGATCAGGTAGTCGGCCTCGATCCATCGCCCCTTGGAGTCGAAGTCGTCGGGTCCGAAGGCGGTGCGCGAGGCCAGCGCAGGCGTGCGACTGGCGATGGCGACGCCGGCACGTCCCTTCGCGGTGGCCTCGTCGTGGACGAGCGACCAGCCGGGGAGCGCGGCCTCGAGATGCTCGTCCTGCCCGCGCACCTCTTGCAGCGTGAGGATGTCGACTCCGGCGTCGTCGAGCCAGGAGCTCATCCCGTTGCGAGCCGCCGCTCGGATTCCGTTGACATTGACCGTGGCGATACGCAGATGAGGCATGGTCACAAGCCTAACGAGCGCTGCCGACATCCCGTCCCGGTCGGTGCAGTTCGGAGAGCAGACGCTGGGCGAGCGGCGTGCTCGGATCGGGCGGCGGGGGAGGAGAGGCCTCGAGGTCGGCGAGCTCCTGCTCCGCGTCGCGCACGGCCTTCGCCGCGCTCCACGCGCGGTACCAGGGCGCGGCTTCACGTGCGGCATGGGCTTCGCGCACGCGGATGCGCGCAGCCGTCAGCAGGGCCTGATACTCCGCCATGCGGCGCTCGGCCTCGGTCAGCGTGAGGAGGGGCAGGTCGCGGTCCTGTGCAGCGACCGCGATCCACGAGGAGGCCACCAGCATCACCACGCCGTTGATGCGGAACCAGAGCAGCAGACCGATGAAGATCGCGAACGTCGCGAGCAGCGGGTTGGACGGGGTGTAGCTGAGGAGGAACCCCGCACCGAACTGCAGGATCGTCATCGCGCCGCCGCCCAGGAGAGCGCCGGGCCAGATCGTCTGCCAGTGCAGGGAGGTCCCGGTGAGGAATCGGACCATCGCCGCCAGGGCGCCCGACATCAGCGCGAAGGAGACGATGACGGCGCCGATGCGGATGAGGATCACCCCGTTCGAGCTGGAGTCCCAGCCGAGCAGACCGAGGAACCAGCTCAGGATCGCGGCGCTCGCCGAGCTGAGGACCGAACCGGCCACCAGGGAAGCTCCGAAGATCACCGCCGCGAGCAGGTCGCGCGCCTTCAGGATCACGTAGCTGCGACGATCGGGCGGCAGGCCGAAGATGTCTCTGGTCGCACGACGAGAGAACGTGACCCAGCCGATCGCGGTCCAGATCACGGTGCCGAGCGCGATCAGACCGGTGACGCTCAGCACTCCGGTGGTGCTCGCCGCGATGTCCTTCACCTGATCGGGCGTGACCACACCGCCCTCGGGAAGGATCAGATTGGGGATGTAGCTGTTGATCATCGCGATGAGGGCGTCGACGGCTTCATCGCTGCCGCCGAGCCAGAGTCCGGCGATCGCGAAGGCCAGGTAGATCGCGGCGAAGATCGCGAAGAGGGCCTGGTAGCTCACGCCCGCGGCGAGGAGGAATCCGTTGTGCTGCAGGAAGTGGCGCCAGACGCGCACGGGGAACAGCCCGAGGGTGCGCTGCGTCAGCGCGGTCGCGCGCTCGACGGCCGCATCGAGGCGACCGGGGTCGGTCGCAGAGCCATCGGGTTCGGACACCTCCCCACCCTATCCAAGAGCGGAACGGGCGTGAGCAGGGCAGGAACGCAGAACAGGCGGCCCCGGAAGGGGACCGCCTGTTCTCGCGTTGTTGCCTGTCGCGGCGTCAGGGGCGACCGCGGAGCACGGCCTGCTTGACCTCGGCGATCGCCTTGGTCACCTCGATGCCACGGGGGCAGGCCTCGGAGCAGTTGAAGGTGGTGCGGCAGCGCCACACGCCTTCCTTGTCGTTGAGGATGTCGAGGCGGACAGCCGCGTTGTCGTCACGGGAGTCGAAGATGAAGCGGTGCGCGTTGACGATCGCCGCCGGCCCGAAGTACTGGCCGTCGGTCCAGAACACGGGGCACGACGAGGTGCACGCGGCGCACAGGATGCACTTGGTGGTGTCGTCGAAGATCTCGCGGTCGGCGATGGACTGGACGCGCTCCTTGCCCTTCTCCGGAACGGAGCTGGCGACGAGGAACGGCTGCACCTCGCGGTACGACGCGAAGAACGGCTCCATGTCGACGACGAGGTCCTTCTCGAGCGGCAGACCCTTGATCGCCTCGACGTAGATCGGCTTCGAGATGTCGAGGTCCTTGATCAGCGTCTTGCAGGCCAGGCGGTTGCGGCCGTTGATGCGCATGGCGTCGGAGCCGCAGATGCCGTGGGCGCACGAGCGCCGGAAGGTGAGCGAGCCGTCGACCTCCCACTTGATCTTGTGCAGGGCGTCGAGCACACGGTCGGTGGAGTAGAGCTCCACGTCGTAGTCGACCCAGTGCGGCTCGGAGTCGACCTCCGGGTTGAACCGGCGAATGTTGAACGTGACGATGAAGGACTGGATGCCGGTCTCTTCGGTCGTATCGGCAGGTGCCTCTGCGATGGCGGTCGACATGCTCAGTACTTCCTCTCCATCGGCGGGTAGTTGAACTCGCCCTGATCGTTCTTCGTGAAGACGACCGGCTTCCAGTCGAGCTTGATGTGGTCGCTCGGCGTGGAGGAGTGCGGATCACCGGTCAGGTAAGCCATGGTGTGCTTCATGTACTTCTCGTCGTTGCGCTTCGGGAAGTCGTCGCGCATGTGGCCGCCGCGGCTCTCCTCGCGGTTCTGCGCGGCGTAGACGACGACCTCGGCGATGTCGAGGAGGAAGCCCAGCTCGACGGCTTCGAGCAGGTCGGTGTTGAACCGCTGACCCTTGTCGTCGACGTGCACGTTCTTGTAGCGCTCACGCAGCTCGGCGATGACGCCGAGCACGTGCTGGAGGGAGTCGTGCGTGCGGAACACCTGCGCGCCCTTGTCCATCTCGTCCTGCAGCGTCTTGCGCAGGACGGCGATGCGCTCGGTGCCCTGGTTGTTGCGCAGGTCCTCGAGCATGCCCGACACGAACCCGGCGGGGTTCTCGGGGAGGGGGACGAACTCGGCGGTCTTGACGTACTCGACGGCGTTGCGGCCGGCGCGCTTGCCGAAGACGTTGATGTCGAGCAGCGAGTTGGTGCCGAGGCGGTTGGCGCCGTGCACCGAGACGCATGCGCACTCGCCCGCGGCGTAGAGGCCGGGGACGACGGTGGTGTTGTCCGCGAGGACCTCGCCGTCGTTGTTGGTCGGGATGCCGCCCATCGCGTAGTGCGCGGTGGGCATCACGGGCACGGGCTCGACGACCGGGTCGACACCGAGGTACGTGCGGGCGAACTCGGTGATGTCGGGGAGCTTGGTCTCGAGCACCTCGGCGCCCAGGTGCGTGCAGTCGAGCAGCACGTAGTCCTTGTGGGGGCCGGCGCCGCGCCCGTCCAGGACCTCCTGCACCATGCAGCGCGCGACGATGTCACGCGGGGCGAGGTCCTTGATGGTGGGGGCGTAGCGCTCCATGAAGCGCTCGCCGGAGGCGTTGCGCAGGATCGCGCCTTCGCCTCGTGCGCCCTCGGTGAGGAGGATGCCGAGACCGGCGAGCCCGGTCGGGTGGAACTGGAAGAACTCCAGGTCCTCGAGAGGGAGTCCCTTGCGCCACACGATGCCGACGCCGTCACCCGTGAGGGTGTGCGCGTTCGAGGTGGTCTTGAAGATCTTGCCGAAGCCGCCGGTCGCGAAGATCACGGCCTTGGCCTGGAAGACGTGCAGCTCGCCGGTGGCCAGGTCATATGCGACGACGCCGGAGACCTGGGTCTTGCCGTCGGCGTCCTTCACCGTCAGCAGGTCGAGCACGTAGAACTCGTTGAAGAAGTTGATGCCGAGCTTGACGCAGTTCTGGAACAGCGTCTGCAGGATCATGTGGCCGGTGCGGTCGGCGGCGTAGCAGGCCCGGCGGACCGGGGTCTTGCCGTGCTCGGCCGTGTGTCCGCCGAAGCGACGCTGGTCGATCTTTCCCTCGGGCGTGCGGTTGAACGGGAGGCCCATGTTCTCGAGGTCGATGACCGCGTCGATGGCCTCCTTCGCGAGGATCTCGGCGGCGTCCTGGTCGACGAGGTAGTCGCCGCCCTTCACGGTGTCGAAGGTGTGCCACTCCCAGGAGTCCTCTTCGACGTTCGCGAGGGCTGCCGCCATGCCGCCCTGCGCCGCACCGGTGTGCGAGCGCGTGGGGTACAGCTTGGAGATCACCGCGGTCTTCGCGCCAGGGCCCGCTTCGATGGCGGCACGCATGCCCGCTCCACCGGCTCCCACGATCACGATGTCGAACTGGTGGTAGTGCACGCCGTCACGGACGACGGAATCCTGCGTCTCGGTAGTCACTTCTCGTATGCCTTCTTCTAGTTCCCGACGATCGCGGCGCATTCGGACCAGAGGACGCTGTCCTCGGTCACACCCAGGCACGGGTCGAACGTGAAGACCACGAGCGTGCCGAGGATGATGAGCAGGCCGGCGGCCAGCCCGAGCGCCCAGACCAGCGCCTTGCGCGCCGTGCTGTTCGTCACGTAGTCGTTCACGATGGTGCGCATGCCGTTGGCGCCGTGGATGAGTGCGAGCCACAGCATCAGCACATCCCACCACTGCCAGAACGGCGTGGCGAACTTGCCCGCGATGAACGCGAAATCGAGGGCGTGGATGCCTTCGCCGACCATGAGGTTGACGAACAGGTGACCGAAGATCAGCACGACGAGCACGACGCCCGAGACGCGCATGAAGATCCAGCCCCACTTCTCGAGATTGACGCCGCGGCGGCGACGAGCCGGGGCGGCGGCGATGGTCTGTGCAGACATCAGTGTCCCCCTCCGAATCCGGCGAACGCGAGCATCAGGTGGCGGGGCACGAAGCCGGCCATGATGATGCCCCACACCAGCAGGACGCCCCAGAACAGCTGGCGCTGGTACTTGGCGCCCTTCGACCAGAAGTCGACGGCGATGATGCGCAGGCCGTTCATCGCGTGGAACACGATGCCGGCGACGAGCACGACCTCACCGAGGGCCATGATCGGGTTCTTGTATGTCCCGATGACGGCGTTGTACGCCTCCGGTGACACCCTGATCAGCGCCGTGTCGAGCACGTGCACCAACAGGAAGAAGAAGATGGCGACTCCGGTGATGCGGTGAAGCACCCACGACCACATGCCTTCGCGACCCCGGTAGAGGGTGCCGCGGGGGGTCTTGGACGTGGTTTCCGAAATCGACGGTGTCAAGCGGGCGCTTGTGGACACGGTCGTCCTCCCTGGATCGATGTGACTCGGTCGCGTGCGCTGCGCTTGTCCAAGTGTGAGCCTGTCGAAGTGTCAGGCACGCCCGATCGCTGTCCATCCTATTCCTGTCAGATCACTGGGAGCGACGAAGGGGAGCCTAAGTGTCTCGATGTCGAGAGGATCGCTGCGGCTACCCTGGGCAGGGTGAGCACACCCATCGAGGACTTTTACGCAGTGATCCCCGCCGGCGGCATCGGCAGCAGGCTGTGGCCGCTCTCTCGTGCGGATGCACCGAAGTTCCTGCATGACCTGACGGGATCCGGACACTCCTTGCTGCGCGACACCTGGGATCGGCTCGTGCCGCTCGCCGGTGCGGATCGGATCGCCGTGGTCACCGGCCGGGCTCACCGGGCGGCCGTCGAGGCGGAGTTGCCGGGGATCCCCGACCTGAACGTGTTCCTCGAGTCGGAGCCGCGCGAGTCGGCAGCCGCGATCGGGCTCGCCGCGGCCATCCTGCACCGTCGCAATCCCGACGTGATCATCGGCTCCTTCAGCGCGGACCACGTGATCCGCGGCACCCGGGTGTTCGAGTTCGCCGTGCGCGATGCGGTCGAGGTGGCGCGTGAGGGCTACATCTGCACGATCGGCATCACGCCGACCGAGCCGGCGATCGGCTTCGGCTACATCAAGATGGGACCCGAGCTCGTCGTCGACGGTGCGCGTGAGGCCGCGCTGGTGGAGAGCTTCGTGGAGAAGCCCGACCTCGAGACCGCCAAGGCGTACATCGCCGACCGCGGCTACCTCTGGAACGCGGGCATGTTCATCGCCAAGGCCGGTGTGCTGCTGGAAGAGCTGGCCGTGAACGAGCCTGAGCTGCACGCGGGACTGCTCGAACTCGCCGAGGCCTGGGACGATCGCGACCGTCGTGGCCCCGCGGTCGATCGGATCTGGCCGCGACTGAAGAAGATCGCCATCGACTACGCCGTCGCCGAGCCCGCCGCCCGACGGGGACGCCTCGCCGTGGTCCCCGGTCACTTCGACTGGGACGACGTGGGGGACTTCGCGTCGCTGACGAAGCTCATCACCAACGGTCGCAAGAACGACCTCGCCGTGCTCGGCCCGAACGCGCGTGTGCTCACGGATGGTGCGAGTGGGATCCTCGTCAGCCAGACGTCCCGCGTCATCAGCCTGGTGGGGGTGCAGGACATCGTCGTGGTCGACACCCCCGACGCGCTGCTGGTCACGACGGTGCAGAATGCGCAGCGGGTGAAGAGCGTCGTCGAGTCGCTCAAGCTCACCGGTCGCGGGGACGTGCTCTGACGTCTGCTCCGATGAGCAGGCGGAGACGCTCATCGGCTGTCTTGATTTCAGCTTGGTAACCATTGGCCAGCACGTGCGGCACGGGCGTACACAAAAGCCGAAACAGTAGGTAACTTTGATCGATCCGCGATGGCCGCGGTTTCGTTGAGGGAGGCATCAGTTGACCATCTCCACCACCAAGAAGCTGCTCGGCGTCACCGTCGCCGCTGGCGTCGTCTTCGCACTCGCCGGTTGCGGCCAGGCTCCGACAGACAAGCCCGCCGGCTCCGGCGAGCCGGTTGCCTCCGACTTCCTTCCCTGCCTCGTCTCCGACGCCGGCGGATGGAACGACAAGTCGTTCAACCAGTCCGCCAAGGAGGGCATGGACAGCGCCGCCAAGGAGCTGGACATCAAGCCGCTCGAGTTCGAGTCGGCCAATGACAACGACTACGCGCCGAACCTCGAGACCGCGGTCTCGGAGGGCTGCTCGCTCATCGTCTCGGTCGGCTTCAAGCTGTCCGCCGCGACGGTCGAGTCGGCTCTCGCGAACCCCGACATCGACTACGCGATCATCGACGACTGGGCCGACAACGACTTCGACGGCAACGTCGATGCTCCCAACATCAAGCCCCTGGTCTTCGACACGGCTCAGGCCGCATACCTCGGTGGTTACGCCGCCGCGTCCTGGTCCGCGCAGAGCGGCGTGAACAAGGTCGGCACCTTCGGTGGAATGCAGATTCCGTCGGTCGCCGTGTTCATGGACGGCTACCAGCTCGGTGTCGAGAAGTACAACGAGGACAAGTCCGCTGCGGTCGAGGTCTTCGGCTGGGACGAGGCCACGCAGAAGGGCTCGTTCACGGGCGGCTTCGACGCGAACGACACCGCCAAGCAGACCGCACAGGGTGTGCTCGACCAGGGCGTCGACGTCATCCTCCCGGTCGGCGGCCCCGTCTACCAGAGCGCGGCTGCGGCGATCGCCGACAGCGGCAAGGACACCCTGATGCTCGGTGTCGACAGCGACCTCGCCGTCGCCGACCCGAGTGTCGCCGGCATCACGCTCGTCTCGATCATGAAGGCGATCGACGTCGCCGTGAAGGACGCGACCATGGCCGCGGCCCAGGGCGAGTTCGACCCGGCCCCGTACGTGGGCACGCTCGAGAACGAGGGCGTCAAGCTCTCCGGCTTCGGTGACTTCGAGTCGAAGCTCCCGGAAGGTCTGACCGACGAGCTCAAGACTCTGCAGGAGCAGATCATCTCGGGCGACATCAAGGTGGAGTCCCCGAACTCCCCGACCTCCAAGTAAATCCGTCGCAGTTCCCGCACGGGGCGAGTGGTGAGCAGGATGCCACTCGCCCCGTGTCGTGGACGCACGATGATCCCCCTGGAAGACTCGTCTGGATGGCTCTTCTGGATGACTCTTCTGGATAAGGTGCAGATATGAAGCTCGAACTTCGCGGCATCACCAAGCGATTCGGCACCCTCGTTGCCAACGACCACATCGATCTGGTGGTCGAACCGGGTGAGATCCACGCGCTGCTCGGTGAGAACGGCGCAGGCAAGTCCACCCTCATGAATGTCCTCTACGGTCTGTATCAGGCCGACGAGGGCGAGATCCTCCTCGACGACGAGGTGCAGCGCTTCCGCGGTCCCGGTGACGCGATGGCTGCGGGGATCGGCATGGTCCACCAGCACTTCATGCTCGTCCCGGTGTTCACCGTGGCCGAGAACGTCATGCTCGGACATGAGCAGACCAAGGCCCTCGGCACGCTCGACATCGCGAAGGCGCGAGAGCACGTGCGATCGGTCGCGGCCCGCTTCGGCTTCGACATCGACCCCGACGCGCTGGTCGGAGATCTTCCCGTCGGCGTGCAGCAGCGCGTCGAGATCATCAAGGCGCTGTCGCGTGACGCGAAGGTGCTCGTGTTCGACGAGCCCACCGCGGTGCTCACTCCGCAGGAGACGGATGAGCTGATGGGCATCATGCGTCAACTGCGTGACGAGGGCACGGCGATCGTGTTCATCACGCACAAGCTCCGTGAGGTCCGCGAGGTCGCGGACAAGATCACGATCGTGCGCCTCGGCAAGGTCGTGGGTGAGGCTTCGCCCACAGCGACGAACTCCGAGCTGGCATCGCTCATGGTCGGCCGCGCGGTCGAGCTCACCGTGCACAAGGAGCCGCCGCGCCTGGGCGAGGGCGGCTTCGAGGTCACGGGTCTGCGCGTTCTGACGCCCACCGGCGCCATCGTCGTCGACGGGGTCGATTTCGCCGTCCGGCCGGGGGAGGTGCTCGCGATCGCGGGCGTCCAGGGCAACGGTCAGACCGAGCTGGTGGAGGCCATCGTCGGTCTCGCCGCCCGTGTCGAAGGCAGCATCCGACTCGACGGCAACGAACTCGTCGGCAAGAGCGTGCGGGCGATCCTCGACGCCGGCGTCGGCTTCGTGCCGGAAGACCGGACGGAAGACGGCCTGGTGGCCGGATTCTCCGTCGCCGAGAACCTGATCCTCGACCGTTCGGACGACCCGGCGTTCAGCCGCGCCGGCACGCTGCGGCGTGGAGCACTCGACGAGTTCGCCCGTGCGCGCATCAAGGAGTACGACATCCGCACGCAGGGTCCCGAGACCCCCGCCGGCACGCTGTCCGGCGGAAACCAGCAGAAGGTCGTCATCGCCAGGGAGATGAGCCGCGATCTGCGCCTTCTCGTCGCGGCGCAGCCCACCCGCGGCGTGGACGTCGGCTCGATCGAGTTCATCCACAAGCGGATCATCGAGACGCGTGACGCGGGTGTGCCCGTGATCGTGGTCTCCACGGAGCTCGACGAGGTCGCAGCTCTCGCCGATCGGATCGCGGTCATGTACCGCGGCACGATCGTCGGCATCGTCCCCGGCGACACGCCTCGGGAGACGCTCGGACTCATGATGGCCGGAGCGGCCGAAGGGGAGGTGGCCGCGTGAGCGGAGCGACGCCCGGCGCAGGAGATGTGACCAAGGGGATCCCGCCGCAGGAGCTCGCCACGAGCACCGGCACGGTCCCGCGCGACCCTTCCGACGTGCCGCCGCCCCCGCGCGGCAACGTCATCCTCAAGGAGATCCTCCGCGGCAGCGCCGTGACCACGATCCTCGCGATCGTGCTGGCGCTCATCGTCGGCGGCATCCTCATCGCGCTGACGAACGAAGACGTCCAGGCGGCATCCGTCTACTTCTTCGCGCAGCCCGGTGACACGTTCGTCGCCGCCTGGAACGCCGTCTACAACGGATACGAGGCGCTGTTCCGCGGGGCGATCTTCAACGCCCGTGGCGCGGACTTCGCGGCGCAGATCCGACCCCTCACCAACACGCTCGGCTTCGCGGCACCGCTCATCGCGGCCGGCCTCGGCGTCGCGCTGGCGTTCCGCGTCGGGCTGTTCAACATCGGTGCTCGCGGTCAGATGCTGATCGGCGTCGCCGTCGCCGCGCTGCTGACGTTCTCGCTCGACCTGCCGATCTGGCTGCACATCCCGGTCACGCTCATCGCCGGTATCGCGGGCGGTGCGCTCTGGGGTGCGATCGCGGGACTCATCAAGGCGCGCACCGGTGCGCATGAGGTGATCCTCACGATCATGCTCAACTACATCGCGTACTACCTGCTGCTCTGGATGATCCGCACCCCGGGTCTGCTGCAGAAGCCGGGCACCAACCAGGCCCTCGGATCGGCGACGCCGGAGAGCGCGCAGTTCCCGACGCTGCTCGGACCGCAGTTCCCCCTTCTCGACCTCGGCTTCGTGATCGTGATCGTGGCGACCCTGTTCGTCTGGTGGCTCATCGAGCGCTCGTCGCTCGGCATGCGGATGCGCGCCGTGGGCGAGAACCCGCACGCCGCGCGGGCCGCGGGCATCAGCGTGCAGCGCATCTACGTGTACGCCATGCTCTTCGCGGGCGGCCTCGCGGGCCTCGCGGGCATGAATCAGATCCAGGGAGCGGTGACCACGGGTGTCACCGAGACGATCGATGCCGGTATCGGCTTCGACGCCATCACCGTCGCCCTCCTCGGGCGCAGTCGCGCCTGGGGCACGTTCGCTGCCGGCATCCTGTTCGGCGCCCTCAAGGCGGGGTCGTTCTCGATGCAGGCACAGGACATCCCGGTCGACATCGTGCTCGTCGTGCAGTCGCTCGTCGTGCTGTTCATCGCCGCGCCGCCGCTGCTGCGCACGGTGTTCTTCCTCCCCAAGACCGATATCGAGAAGGCGGCACGGCTCAGAGCCAAGGCCGCGAAGAAGGCGGTGGCGGCATGATGTCCCTCGTGCAGACCCAGGCCGCCGACGGCACGGTGCAGCTCGCGACCGTGAAGGAGCGGCACCTCAAGGCGCCGATCGTGCTGGCCGGAGCGACCGTGCTCCTGGCCCTGCTGTTCCTGCTCGTGCCGCGCGACGGCATCAGCACGTTCCGCCTTTCCGACCAGTCCTCGGCGCTCGCGCTGCCGGATGTGGCGCTGCCGACGGCCTCGACCTTCTGGGTCGTGTTCGGCATCCTCGTGGTGCTCACGGTGGGGGCGTTCCTGCGGGCATGGACCTACCGTCCGCCGTCCCTGTGGCTCGTGATCGCCTTCAGCGTGCTGGCCGTCTTCGCGTTCCTCGTCTGGGCCTCCGCCGGCGGACTCGTGCCGGTCACGAGCCTGCTGTTCGGCGCGGTCTCGCTCTCGGTGCCCCTGGTGTTCGGCGCTCTGGGCGGTGTCATCGGCGAGCGTGCCGGCGTCGTGAACGTCGCGATCGAGGGGCAGCTGCTTCTCGGTGCCTTCTCGGCAGCGCTCCTGTCGAGCATCACCGGGAACCCGTTCGTCGGCCTGGTCGGGGCGATGATCGGCGGCGTCCTGGTGGCTAGTGTCCTCGCCGCTTTCGCGATCAAGTATCTGGTCGAGCAGGTCATCGTCGGTGTCGTCCTCAACGTGCTCGTCACCGGTCTCACCGGCTTCCTCTACGGCGCACTCCTCGCTCCGAACGAGGCGACCCTGAACACGCCCGTGCGATTCCCGCGCGTCGAGATCCCGGTCCTCAGTGACATCCCGATCATCGGGCCGGTGCTGTTCAACCAGACCTTCATCGGGTACCTGATGTTCATCACGGTCGCCGTGGTGGCCTGGGGCCTCTACCGCACCCGGTGGGGTCTGCGGCTGCGTGCCGTCGGGGAGCACCCGCAGGCGGCCGACACCGTGGGTATCAAGGTGAACCCGACCCGGTTCTGGAACGTGCTGCTCGCCGGCGCGATCGCCGGCATGGGAGGTGCGTACTTCACCCTCGTCTCGGTGCCGCAGTTCGGCAAGGACATGACGGCCGGGCTCGGCTTCATCGCCCTCGCCGCTGTGATCTTCGGCCGATGGGATCCCATCCGTGCGACCCTCGCGGCGCTGCTGTTCGGTTTCGCGACCAACCTGCAGAACCTGCTGTCGATCCTGAAGACGCCCATCCCGGGCGAGTTCATGCTGATGCTGCCGTATGTCGTGACGCTGCTCGCGGTCGCCGGATTCGCCGGGCAGATCAAGGCCCCTGCCGCAGACGGCAAGCCCTACATCAAGTCGTAGCCCTGCCGGAAGAGAGAATCATCGCAATGACCGACATCGACTGGGATGAACTGCGCCAGGTCGCCACGGATGCCATGACGAAGGCGTACGCGCCGTACTCGCGCTACCGCGTGGGTGCGGCCGCCCTCGTCGGCGACGGCCGCATCGTGGCCGGCTGCAACGTGGAGAACGCGTCGTACGGTGTGACGCTGTGCGCGGAGTGCGCGCTGGTCGGTGACCTGCACATGTCCGGCGGCGGCCAGCTCGTCGCGTTCGTGTGCGTCAACAACGAGGGGCAGACGATCATGCCGTGCGGACGCTGTCGCCAGCTGCTGTTCGAGCATGCGATGCCCGGGATGCTCCTGGAGACCGTCTCCGGCATCCGCACGATCGACGAGGTGCTGCCCGATGCGTTCGGGCCGCGCGACCTGGAGGAAGCACGATGACCGCTGGACAGGCTCAGGGAGCCATCGAACCGTTCGACGCGATCGATGTGATCCGCGCCAAGCGCGACGGGGGTGCCGTGCCCGAGGCGGAGCTGCGGTGGATGGTCGATGCCTACACCCGCGGCTATGTCTCGGACGCGCAGATGGCGTCGTTCGCGATGGCGATCTTCCAGCGCGGCATGGAGCGCGACGAGATCCGCGTGCTGACCGACGCGATGATCGCGTCGGGGGAGCGGATGAGCTTCGCCTCCCTCGGCAAGCGCACGGTCGACAAGCACTCCACCGGTGGCGTCGGCGACAAGATCACGCTGCCGCTCGCCCCGCTGGTCGCCTCGTTCGGCGTGGCCGTGCCGCAGCTGAGCGGTCGCGGGCTCGGTCACACGGGCGGCACGCTCGACAAGCTCGAGTCGATCCCCGGATGGCGCGCTGCTCTGAGCAACGAGGAGATGTTCGCGCAGATGCAGGGAGACGTGGGTGCGGTCATCTGCGCCGCCGGCTCCGGCCTCGCACCCGCGGACAAGAAGCTGTATGCGCTCCGCGACGTCACCGGCACCGTCGAGGCGATCCCGCTGATCGCGTCGAGCATCATGTCGAAGAAGATCGCCGAGGGCACGGACGCTCTCGTGCTCGATGTGAAGTTCGGCTCCGGTGCGTTCATGCAGGACATCGATCGCGCCCGCGAGCTCGCCCGCACCATGGTCGCTCTCGGCACCGACTCCGGGGTCGCGACGACCGCCCTGCTGACCGACATGAACGTCCCGCTCGGCCTTGCGATCGGCAACGCGAACGAGGTCCGTGAATCCGTCGAGATCCTCGCCGGTGGCGGACCCTCCGATGTGCGCGAGCTCACGATCGCCCTGGCACGCGAGATGCTCGCCCTCGCAGGACAGCCGGACGCCGACGTGGAGGCCGCTCTCGACGACGGCCGCGCCATGGACACCTGGAAGGCGATGATCCGCGCTCAGGACGGAGATCCGGATGCCGCGCTCCCGACGGCGCGCGAGACCCACCAGGTGCTCGCCCCCACCGACGGAATCATCACGCGCATGGATGCCCTCCCGTTCGGGGTCGCTGCCTGGCGTCTCGGCGCGGGGCGCGCCAGGGCGCAGGACCCGGTGGTCTTCGAGGCAGGCATCGATCTGCATGCGAAGCCGGGCGATCGCGTCGTCGCCGGCCAGCCGCTCTTCACCCTCTCAGCCGCCGACGATGCCCGGTTCGGCAGGGCTCTCGACGCCCTCGATGGTTCGTGGGAGATCGGGGATGAGGCGCCGGTGACCGGCCCCATCGTCCGTGAGCGCATCACGGCGTGACGGCGGACCGCTAGCCTGAACTGAGCACATCCGCGACCGAGAGGATCACCATGTCGATCGATGCGAACGGCGACGTCACACTTCAGGGGGTCTCCCTGCGGAGCCTTCCCAAGGTGTCGCTGCACGACCACCTCGACGGCGCGCTGCGGCCCGCCACGATCATCGAGCTCGCGGACGCGATCGGCCTGGAGATTCCGGAGTCCGACCCGAAGGCGCTGGGATCGTGGTTCGCGAAGCAGAGCGATTCCGGTTCGCTGGTCGAGTACCTCAAGACGTTCGACCTCACGACCGCCGTGATGCAGACGCAGGAGGGCCTCACCCGTGTCGCACGGGAGTTCGTCCAAGACCTCGCCGCCGACGGCGTGATCTACGGCGAGGTGCGCTGGGCGCCCGAGCAGCACCTGGCTCGCGGCCTCACGCTCGAACAGACGGTGGAGGCGGTGCAGCAGGGCATCGAAGAGGGTGAGGACGCCGCGGACCGCTCGGGACGCAGCATCCGCGTCGGGCAGCTGATCACGGCGATGCGGCACACCGATCGCGCCCTCGAGATCGCCGAACTCGCGGTCGACTTCCGCGGACGCGGTGCCGTGGGCTTCGACATCGCCGGTCCTGAGGATGGCTTCCCGCCGTCGAACCACCGCAAGGCGTTCGACTACCTCGCCGAGAACTTCTTCCCCGTCACCGTGCACGCGGGAGAGGCGGCGGGTCCCGCCTCCATCCGCTCGGCTCTGCTGGACGGACGCGCGCTGCGGCTCGGCCACGGTGTGCGCATCGCCGAAGACCTCGAGGTCATCACCCAGGAGGGCGACGAGGTGCAGGTGCAGTTCGGCGACCTCGCGCGCTGGGTCCGCGACCGCGAGATCCCGCTCGAGCTCTCGCCTTCGTCGAACCTGCAGACCGGGGCCATCGCCGCGTGGGGCAACACCATGGTGGACCACCCCTTCGACCTGCTCTACCAGCTCGGGTTCGCGGTGACCGTGAACGTCGACAACCGCACCATGAGCGCCACGTCTCTCACGCGTGAGCTCGCCCTGCTCGTCGAGGCGTTCGAGTACGACCTCGACGACCTCGAGACCTTCCAGTTCAACGCCGCCGCCGCGGCGTTCCTCCCCGTCGAGGAGCGCGAGGAGCTCGTGGAGATGATCGCCGAAGGCTTCGACGCCTGACCATGGCTTCCGGGGGGAAGAAGCGCCGCACGCGCGCCGCGATCATCGTCAGCGCCGTCGTGACCGCCGTCGTCGTCGGAGGTGGCGCTGCCGCCTTCGTCTGGCTGAACCGTGCGCAGGAGAACACGATTCCGAAGGCGCAGTCCGCCACGATCGAGCATCCGCTGACGCCGGCGGAGCAGATCGTGGCGGATGCGAACGATCCGCGCGCCTGTGCGGTGACCTTCTCGGGCGACGGGGCTCCTGCCGACCCGATGCTGCAGTTCCAGGACGCCCTGTACCAGGGCCTTCCGATCCCGCAGCTGGAGGGTCGGGTGTTCGCCGGCTGGTACGCGACGGCGGCGGACGCCGGAGCGTTGACGGTCGCGGCCCGCGTGAACGGCGCCGACCCCGTGGTGTGCACGGACCAGCAGGTCGAGCTCTTCGCCGCCTGGAAGACGCCGGAGGAGAACGCCGCGGAGAACGTGCGAGTGCCCATCCTCATGTATCACCAGTTCACGGCGAACCCCGAGGGGGAGAAGGGCTGGCTGCGCGGCAACTACGCCTACATCGGTGACTTCGATGCACAGATGAACCACATCGCGACGACGGGCTTCTACCTGCCCACCTGGGACGAGCTCAGCGCCTTCATCGACGGGCGGCTCTCGCTTCCTGCGAAGAGCGTGATCATCACCGATGACGACGCCGACCAGTCGTGGTTCGATCTCGCGGTGCCGGTCGTGGACAAGTACAAGCTGCTCAGCACGTCGTTCATGATCACGGCCGCTCGGCAGGACCCGGCGCCGTCCATCTACGTGCAGCGCCGCTCGCACACGCATGACATGCACCAGGCGGGCGACAACGGCAAGGGGCGGATGGTCAACTGGACGGCCGATCAGATCGCGGCAGACCTGACGACGTCGGCTCAGATCCTCGGTGTGGGTCAGGTCGTGGCGTATCCGTACGGGCATTACAACGACACCACCAAGCAGGGCGTCGCCCAGGCCGGCTACGAGATGGGACGTACCATCGAGCCCGGATATGTGAAGGTCGGCACCGACAAGCTCGCCCTTCCCGTCGTGCGCATCGACTACGGCATGGGGCTGGACGCGCTGGTCTCGCGCATCGGCTGAAGGAGACGGCCGAGACGAGGCACGGCAGGATGGTCCCATGCCCTCCTCCTCAGAGTCCGCAGCGGAATCCGCCTCCGTCGTCATCGTCGGGCCGGCATCGTGGAACACGATCATCGTGCTGGATCGGCTTCCTGAGCCGGTGCCGCACATGCAGTTCGCCGAGGACACGTGGGAGACGGTCGGAGGGACCAGCGCGGGCAAGGCGCTCAGCCTGACCGCGCTGGGCCGGACCACACGGCTGCATGCCATCTCCGGGACGGATGCGGAGGGCGGGCGCGTGCGCGACGCACTGCGCGCCGCCGGCGTGCAGACCTCCTGGGACGACGGGGTCACCGAACGGCATCTGAACCTGATGACGCGTGAAGGCGGTCGCGTCTCGCTGTACCTGTCGACCCCGAGCACGGCCGAGGGCACGCGCGACGACCGGATGCGCGACCGGATGGTCACTGCCGATGCGGTCGTGCTCGACCTCGCCGCGGAACCCCTGCGCCTGCTGCCTCTCGCCCGATCGACCGGCACGCCGATCTGGGTGGATGTGCACGACTACGACGGCAGGGCGCACTACCACCGGCCGTTCCTCGACGCCGCTGATGCGGTGTTCTGCAACGCCGACCGGCTGGACGACCCGGTCGTGTTCCTGCAGTCCCGCATCGCGGCGGGAGCGCGCCTGGCCGTGTGCACCCTGGGAGCGGAGGGGGCCGTGGCGGTCGACGAGCACGGCGTGGTGCATCGGGTTCCTGCGGTGCCCGTCGAGGTCGTCGACACGAACGGCGCGGGTGATGCGTTCCTCGCGGGCGTGCTCGACGCGCGGCTCGACGGGGCGGGCGTCACCACTGCGCTCGAGGCGGGGGCGCGTTCGGCGGCGGCGGTCCTGCGCACCCGGCACCTCCATCCGCTGCTCGACCCGGTCCTCGGGGCCGTGGGGAGGTGACGCTCAGGGCGAGAGCGGTGCGAGGAACTCGTCGGTCAGATGCGTGACCTCCGCGTGCATCTCGTCGCGGGAGATCGTCGGAGTGCCGTCGCCGTCCTGCGGTCCGTAGTCGCCGAAGGACGCGTGCGACGCCCCTTCGATCTCGACCATGTCGGCATCGGCGGGCAGCTGATCGCGCGCGTCGGCGATCTTCTCGGGGGTGGACAGCCCGTCTTCGCTGCCGGACAGGCTGAGGACGGGAAGCCCACTGCCGGAGAGATCGTTCGCGCAGTAGGAGGCGAACAGGACGAGCGCATCGGCGTCGTCCGCGAGCTGGCACGCACGCACGCCGCCCAGGGAGTGCCCGCCGACGCCCCACACATCGACGTCGGGGGCCGCCGAGGTGAAGGCGTCGAGTCCGCGCGGGTCGAAGAACGCCAGGTTCAGCCACGGGCGTGTGATCACGACCGTGACCCCCTCTTCGGCCAGCCCCTGCAGGATCGCGGCATACGCCCACGGATCCACCTTGGCCCCGGGGATGAAGACGAGGCCGAGGTCCGATCTCCCGCCGGCGGGGGCGAGCACGATGCCCTGGTCGGCATCGGTCACGGTGATGGCGGGGTTCTCCCGCACGGAGGCGAGCGGCTCCGGCTCCGCCGCCATGACGCCGATCTGGGTCCAGGCGAGCACCCCGCCGACGGCGACGACCAACACGATCGCGACGCTCCACAGCACGCGCTTCAGGATCCGGCGGGGCTTCTTCTGCACGAGACAACGCTACTCCGCCCGGTCGACGGTCGCTCGTCACCGAGAAGCGTTACGCCCGTGACTCCAGAATGCGCTTCTCGTTCCGGACGGCACCGCGGTAGGCGTCCTTGTTGACGTAGTAGGCCATCCGATCCAGGCCCAGGTAGCGGTAGCCGCCGGTCACATCGGGCCAGGGGCTTCCGGTCACACGATCGCGGAATCGCGACGCGCGCTCCGGATCCTGCTCGACCGCGTTCAGGTAGGCCGCGAGCAGCTCCGCCTGCTCGTAGCGGCCCTGCCAGCCGATGCCCGAGGCCTCGATCATGCCCATCACGTAGAGGCCGTTGAACGAGGCGGGGAAGACGTTCAGGAACAGCCGCGGCGCGGCACCGCGCCAGTGCAGGTGCTCGCGGTCGACGAACGGATAGTCGAGGGTGTAGCCGGTGGCGAGCAGCACGAGGTCGTAGTCGTCGGCGCTGCCGTCACGGAAGTGCACGCTCGCGCCGTCGAAGCGCGAGACGTCGGGACGGATGCGCAGATCGCCCTGCCCGAGGTGGTTCAGGACCATGGTGTTCACGATCGGGTGCGACTCGTAGATGCGGTAGTCGGGCTTCGGGAACCCGAACCGCACGGGGTCGCCGGTGAAGGCCCGCAGCACACGACTGTCGATGGCCTGCTTGATGCGCGCGGGGAGCGGTCGCCCCTGGTTGAGAGTGTCGCTCGGCCTGCCGAACAGATACCGCGGAACGAAGTAGTACCCGCGGCGGACGCTCATGTCGACGGATACCGCATGATGCACGGCGTCGACCGCGATATCGCAGCCGGAGTTGCCCGCGCCGATCAGCAGCACGCGCCGGTCCTTGAGCTGCTCGGGCGACTTGTACGCGTGTGTATGCAGCAGTTCGCCGGTGAACTCACCAGGGAATGCCGGGATGTTCGGCTCGGCGAGCGTCCCGTTCGCGAGAACGACGCCCGCGTACCAGTGCGTCTCGTCTCCCCTGGGGCCGGAACTGGTCAGATCCCAGCCGCCGTCGCGCGGCTCGAGACGCGCGACCCGCGTGTCGAAGAGGAAGAGGTCGGTGAGCCCGAAGTGCCGGGCATAGTCGTCGAAGTAGTCCTTGAGTACCCGGTGTCCGGGGTAATCGACCCGGGACCGCATGGGGAACTCGGTGAACTCGGTCGTCGTGCGGGAGGAGATGAGATGCGCGGACTCGTACATCGTGCTGCGGGGATTGCTGATGTCCCACAGCCCGCCGACGCCGCGCGAGGCCTCATATCCGTCCACGGAGATCCCGCGCTTCTGCAGGGCGCGCGCTGCGGCGAGGCCGGACGGACCAGCGCCGATCACGGCATATCTGTTCATGTGGCTCCCGGATACCTGTGTGTTCTCGCACCTCGTCGTGCGCGAAACGCCCCCGCCCACCGATCGTATCGGCAGGCGAGGGCGTCGAGGGGTCGCGGCTCAGGCCCTCTCGATGTGCTGCTGGCGGGCGGTGACGGCATCCCGGATCAGCGGGAACAGCGGATGCTCGGGGTCGAGGCCCGTCGTCCGCGTGGTGAACCCTGCGGCGTCCTCCGCGCGCAGCAGCTGCTGCAGCTCGACCGACTGCTCGTCGGCCGGGTCGTCGAACTCGAGCGCTGCCGAGACGGCGGCGACCAGGGCCTCGGTGGACAGTCCGCGCTCCGCGGCCATGGCTGCGGGGCCCACGAAGCGCTCGTGACGCGAGATCTTGCGCAGCGGCTGACGTCCGACCCGCTGCACGGTGTCGACGAGTGCGGGGTTGCGGAACCGGTCGAGGATCTTCGCGCGATAGGCGGCGAGATCCTCCGGGTCCAAGCCGTGCTCGGCGACCAGCACGGCCGACGTCTCTTCGAGGGCAGCCGAGACGCTCGCGGCGATCGTCGGATCGGCCAGGGCATCCGAGATGCGCTCGATGCCCGCACGGGCCCCGAAGTACGCCGTCGCCGCATGCCCCGTGTTCACGGTGAACAGCTTGCGCTCGATGTACGGCGCCAGGTCGTCGACGAAGTGCGCGCCGGGGATTCTCGGCAGCTCTCCGCCGAACGGTCCCGACTCGATCGCCCATTCGAAGTAGGGCTCGACCGTCACGTCGACGCCCGATCCCTCCGGCTGCGCCGGCACGATGCGATCCACGGCGGTGTTCGCGAAGACCGCTCTGGTCAGCAGCGTCTCGGCATCGGCTCCTGCTGCGGCGACGATCTCGCGGCGCAGCAGGTCGGTGGCGCCGATCGCGTTCTCGCATGCCATCACCTGCAGCGGTGCGGCGGCGGGGGAGCGCAGGGCCAGTCCCGCGACGATCGACGGGGCCACGAACCGCAGCACCGTCGGTCCGACGGCGGTGGTGACGACGTCGGCCGACGCGACCTCTTCCGCCACTGCGGCGGGGTCCGTCCGGCTGTTCACGGCACGGAATCCGGTGACGACGTGATCGGTCCCTCCGGGGCCGGCCTCGTGCACGGTGTACGAGTCGACCGCGTTGATCGCGTCGACCAGCGCGTCGGCGACGTCCGAGAAGACGACCTCGTACCCGCCCTCGCGCAGCAGCAGACCGACGAATCCGCGCCCGATGTTGCCCGCCCCGAAGTGGACCGCCTTCATCCCTCGTTCACCTCCGAGAGGAGGGCGTAGAGCTCCTCCGGGGTCTGCGCAGCGGAGAGCCGGGCCACGTCGTCCTCCTCGGAGAACAGGATCGCGATCCGGGAGAGGATCTCCAGGTGCTCGTCACCCACGCCGGCGATGCCGATCACGAACGTCGCAGGGTCACCGGACCAGTCGACACCGCCGTCGTAGCGGACCACCGACAGGGCCGATGCGAGGATCGTGTCCTTCGCGTCGTTGGTGCCGTGCGGAATCGCCAGCCCGTTCCCCATGAAGGTCGAGACGGTCTCCTCGCGCTGCCGCATCGCGTCGACGTAGGCCGGGGTGACGGCTCCGGCCGCGACCAGGATGTCGGTCGCCTCCTGCAGGGCCTCGTCGCGCGACGCCCCTCCGGGGTGGATGCGGACCTGTTCGGGGCTCAGAACACTCATTCGTTTTCCTTTCGCTGTTCACGCACCATCTCGACGACCTCTTCGTACTTGGGCGAGTTCATGAAGTTGTCGACCGACACATGGACCGAGTTCGGCGACTTCGCCTCTGCGCGCTCGGTGAGCTGCTGCTGCGTGATCACCACGTCGGCTGTTCCGTCGAGGTTCGCGATCGCCTGGTTGGTGACCGTGATGTCCTCGATGCCGGCCTTCTTGAGCTTGTTGCGCAGCACGCTGGCGCCCATGGCGGACGAGCCCATGCCGGCGTCGCAGGCGAACACGATGCGCTCGATCGGCGCGGCGGCGATCACTGTCGTGCTCGCGGCGGCAGCCGCCTCGGGGGACGAGGTCGCGGTCGACGTGCGCAGCGCGTCCATCGCGGCCGACGACTTGCCCTTGTTCGCCTCGGTCTGGGCGATCGCGGCACCGAAGGCGTCACCCTCGGCCTCCAGATCGCGCTTGCGGGAGGCCCGCAGGATCACGCCGGTGATGAGGAAGGTGACGGTGGCGGCGATGATCACCGACAGGTACACGACCAGCAGGTTGCCGACGCCCGGTCCGATCGCAGCCGCGGTCACGGCGATGATGCTTCCCGGTGCGGCCGGGAATGCCAGGCCGCCGCCGAGGACCATGTTCGTGGTGACGCCGGCCGCGCCACCCGCGATGAGGGCCAGGATCGTGGTCGGCTTGCTCAGCGCGTACGGGAAGTAGATCTCGTGGATGCCGCCGAAGAACTGGATGATCGCCGCACCCGGTGCGGAGGCCTTCGCCGCGCCGACGCCGAAGAACGTGAAGGCGAGCAGCAGGCCGAGGCCGGGGCCGGGGTTCGCCTCGATGAGGAAGAGGATCGACTTGCCGGTCTCCGCCGCCTGCTCGATCCCGAGCGGGGTGAAGACGCCGTGGTTGATGGCGTTGTTCAGGAACAGCACCTTCGCCGGCTCGACGATGATCGACACCAGCGGCAGCAACTGCAGCGTGACGAGCCAGTGGACCGCGGAGCCGAGCGCCGCGCTGATGCCGAGCATGACGGGGCCGAAGGCGAAGAAGCCGACGATCGCGAGGATCATTCCGAGGATGCCGGCGGAGAAGTTGTTCACCAGCATCTCGAAACCGGGGCGGATCTTGCCTTCCCACAGCCGGTCCATCTGCTTGGTGATCCACGCGGCGATCGGGCCCATGATCATGGCGCCCAGGAACATCGGGATGTTGGTGCCGACGATCACACCGACGGTGGCGATGGTGGCCACCACACCGCCGCGCTCGCCGTAGACCATGCGGCCGGCCGTGTTCGCGATCAGCAGCGGAAGCAGGTACGTGACCATCGGTCCGACGAGGCCGACGTAGGCGAGGATGTTCCCGTTGTCACCCTCGGCGACCGCGGTCATGGCACCCTGCCACCCGATGATGGCGGAGTCGCCGCCCCCGCCGATGATCTCGGACACGCCGGCCCAGTGCCAGCCGAACGGGCTGTCCGCGCCGAAGAACCCGGCCGGGATGAAGAGCATCGTGATGAAGCCCCAGGCGATGAAGGCCGCGATGTTGGGCATGATCATGCCCGAGAGGAATGTGCCGAAGCGCTGCACTCCTACGCGGAGGCCGCCGGGTCTGGTGGCGGCAGGTGACGTCGTCGTCATGATGTCGTCTCTTTCTTGTGGAGGGGGAGTTCCGCGGCGAGCGTCGCCACGGCGGTTCGGGCGGAGGAGGCATCGTCGGCAGCCAGGGCGGCCTGGGCGAGGCTCCGCGCCTCGGACGGGGTGCGCTCGGACAGCGCGTGTCGTACGTCGGCGAGGGCCGACGGTGCCATCGAGAGGCTGGTCGCGCCGAGCCCGACCAGCACCACGGCGAGGAGAGGGTCGGCCGCGGCCTCGCCGCAGATCCCGACGGGCTTGCCGAGACGTGCGCCCGCATCGCCGACCTCGCGCACCAGGCGCAGGACGGCGGGGTGCCAGGGGTCCTGGAAGCCGGCGACCGAGCCGAGCATGCGGTCGGCAGCCATCGTGTACTGCGTGAGGTCGTTGGTACCGATCGACGCGAAGTCCGCATGGGCGAGCACGCGGTCGGCGAGCAGGGCGCTCGCCGGGATCTCGACCATGACGCCGGCGGTCTTCAGCCCGTATTCCCGAGCGAGGCCGGTGAAGTAGATCGTCTCCTCGACCGTCGCCACCATGGGGGCCATCACCCAGAGGTCCGCCTCCGTCTGGGCGTCGGCTTCCGCAAGCGCGGTGAGCTGCTCGCGCAGGATGTCCTCGCTCGCCCGCAGCGCCCGCAGGCCCCGAAGACCGAGAGCCGGGTTCTCCTCGTGCGCGTCGTTGAGGAACGCCAGCGGCTTGTCGGCGCCCGCATCCAGCATCCGGACCACGACCTTCTTGCCGGGGAACGCCGCCAGCAGTTCGCGATACGACTCGCGCTGCTGCGCGATGGTGGGTGCCTGCGCCGAGGACAGGAACAGGAACTCGGTGCGGAACAGCCCGACGCCCTCGGCCCCCCGAACGACCGCATCGGCCGCGTCTGCAGGCTTCCCCAGATTCGCGAGCAGCGCGACAGGCGTGCCGTCGGCGAGAGCGCCGGGAGTGGGTGGGGCCGCGTCGGCCGACTGGCGAGCGGCTGCGCGCTCCGTGGCTCGGGCCTTCTCGTCATCCGTCGGTTCGCGTGTGACGACGCCGCTGGCCGCGTCGACGATCACGGTCTCGCCGGTGGTGAGCATCTCGCCGTCGGCGACCCCGACGATCGCGACGATGCCTTTCTCCCGCGCGAGGATCGCGGTGTGGGATGTCGGGCCGCCATCGGTGGTGATCAGCGCGAGCACCTGGTCCAGATCGAGGAGCGCCGTGTCGGCGGGGGCGAGGTCGCGCGCGACCAGGACGAACGGGTGTCCCGGGTTCGGAACGCCGGGGGCGTCGACGCCGCGGAGGCGGGCGAGCACGCGCTGCGCGATGTCGTCGAGGTCGGCTGCGCGCTCGCCGAGGTAGCCGCCGACGGCTTCGAGCGTGGCGCGGAATCCGGCGAACGCATCGTGCACAGCCCATTCGGCCGTCGCACCCGCGTCGATCCGGGTGTCGACCTCGTCCTGGAGAGTCGGGTCCTCGGCGATCATGGCCTGCGCCTCGAGCACCTCCTGCGCGGATCCGCCGGCGGCTTCGCCCCGTTCGTTCAGCTCGTTCGCAACGGTGGAGACGGCGTCGCGGACTCGGGCGCGTTCGACGTCCGCGCCCGCGGTGCTGGGCGTGTTCTCCGGAGCGGGCATCGCCTCGGCCATGCGGACGATCGGGCCCTGGGCGACCCCGAGACCGATCCCCACTCCCCGGAGCTCGCTCATGCGGAGTCCTGATCGTGGTCGGTGGTGAGGAGTTCGGTGAGCGTGTCGAGCACGTTCTCGGCGCCTTCGCCGTCGGCCGTGAGCGTCACGTAGTCGCCGTGCTCGACGGCCAGGGCGATGACCCCGAGGATGCTCGCCGCGTTGACCGGCTTGCCCGAGTCCTTGGCGATCGTCACGGCGATGCCGGAATCCTTCGCGGCCTGCGCGAAGAGCTTCGCGGGGCGGGCGTGCAATCCGTGCGAGGAGCCGATCCGAACGGTGCGGGTGGCGGTCATGATGTTCCTTTCGGGGTTTCGCCGGCGGCGGCGAGGATCGATCGGGCGAGGTCGAGCGTGCGCGAGCCGTCGAGATCGGCGAAGACGTCGTCCGGAAGCACCGCGACGGGCGCGCTCGCACCTTCGCGGATGGCGTCGAGGCGGTCGCTCAGATGAGGGCCGACGAGGACGAGGTCATGGTCGGATCCGGCGACGGAGCTCTCCATACCGGCCGCCGCGTCCCAATCGAGACCGGCCGCGGCTGCCGCACGGCGGAGCCGCTGCGCGACGAACGTGCTCGATGCTCCCGCACCGCACACCACGAGAATCCTCATCGATGCCCACCCTTCCTGAGAACAGTCTGGGAACGGTGGAGGGGTGCGCGCCAACACGTTCCTTTCCGCCCCTGCGGAACAGGCCCTTCCGCCCGAGGGCGCCGGGCACCTGACATCATGGAGAACACGTCGAGACAGTGCGGTCAGCACGCGGAAGGGGAGGATCATGTCGCGCCAGCGCCAGGACCAGCTCCTCGCGGCGTTGCTGCGCCAGGAGGGGTGGGCGACGGCGGCGAGCCTCGCCGACCTGATGGGCGTCACCCCGCGCAGCATCCGCTCCTATGTCGCGGCGCTGAACGCCCGCACGCCCGGGGCCGCGGTGATCGAGTCGGGTCCTGCGGGCTACCGTGCCGGATCCGGCGCCCGTGGCGCGCTGCGGATGCGCCAGACGGGGGATTCCGCACCCCGCGACCGTCTGCACACCCTGGTACGGCTCCTGCTCGACGAGCACGGAGGCATCGACGTGTTCGACACCGCCGAGGATCTGCACGTCAGCGAGGCGACGCTCGAAGCGGACCTGGTGCGCGTGCGGGGTCTGATCGACGGCACGGACCTCGTGCTCGAGCGCGAGCGCGAGACCGTGCGACTGCGCGGCAACGAGACGGCGCAGCGCCGCCTGCTCAGCAGGCTCGCCCACGACGAGATGGACGACGCCTCGTTCCATCCGGAGACATTCCGTCGGGCACTCTCCGGATCGGCGGTGGCCGCCAGCGCGGTCGGGCCGTTCAAGTCCGCGCTCGTGCGCGAACTCGGTGAGCTCGGCTACTACGTGAACGAACTCGCGATCTCCGATGTGCTGCTGCACATCGCGATCGCCGCCGAGCGGGTCGCCGCTGGACACACCCTCGAATCGACCCCGGCCGGCACCCGCGAGGAGATCCCGCGCGTCGGGACCGTCATCGCCCGCCTCGCCTTCGAGCATTTCTCCGTGGTCCTCGGCGAGGGGGACAGCGGTCATCTCGCATCCCTCGTGCTCACCCGCATCGTCGCGCCGGGCGAGGACGCGACGCGTGAGGTCGCCCGCAGCGGCGTGGATCCGGGAGTCGAGGCCGCGGTACGCGCGGAGATCGCCCGAGCGGCGGAGGACTTCCAGGTCGACCTCGTCGACGAGACCTTCGTGCTGCGTCTCGCCCTGCACGTGCAGAATCTGCTGCGCCGCGCCGAGGAGAGCGCGCTCACCCGCAATCCGCTCACCCGGTCGCTGAAGACGACGTACCCGATGATCTTCGAGGTGGCCGTCTCGATCGCCAGCGGCCTGCATGACCGCGTCGGCACACCCATCCACGACGACGAGATCGCCTACATCGCCATGCACGTGGGTGGGCGTCTCGAACGCAGCCGCAAGGCCGAGTCGATCCTCACCGCCACCATCGTCTGCCCGGGCTATCACGAGTTGCATGAGCTGCTCCGCTCCAGCGTCGACCGCTCCCTGGGATCGGCGATCGAGGTCACGACCGTCGTGACCAACGTCGATCCCGACTGGGCGTCCTTCGACACCGACCTCGTGCTCAGCACGATCGAACCGGGGTCGTCCGGCGACCGATTCGTGCGCATCCAGCCGTTCCTGACCGACGCCGACGTCGACCGGATCCAGCAGGCGGCCGCTCGGGTGCGCCGGGGGCGACGTCTCACGCGCCTCCGTGGCGAACTCGCCCGCTACTTCCTCGCCGACGCGTACGTGTTCCCGCTTCCCGATGAGGGGGAGGAGGCGATCATCCGTCGTCTCGGCGGTCTCCTGGTGCAGGCCGGCCTGATCGGCGAGGACTACGTCGAGAACACCATCGTGCGCGAGCGGATGTCGTCGACGGCGTTCACCGATGCACTCGCCGTCCCCCACGCACTCCAGATGACCGCCACCCGCACCGCGATCGCCATCGGCGTCGCGGACGGCTCAGCGGCCTGGGGCGGCGGACGCGTGCAGGTCGTCGCGCTCGCCGCGTTCAGCGAGAGCGATCGTGCGGCGTTCCAGACCGTGTTCGAACAGCTCGTCGAAGTGTTCAGCGAACGCGAGAGCGTGCAGCGGATCGTCCGGAAGGGAACGACGTTCGAGGCGTTCCTCGATGAGCTCGTCGCTGTGATCGACGGCTGACGGCGCAGCGGTCACCCGCGGGGAGCGAGTACCTCCGCGAGCTGGTCGAGAACGGCCTCCGCCGTCGCGGAGGGCGCCGTCTCGATCACCACGGAGTCCCCGGAGGCGATCCCCAGGTCCATGACCGCCAGCACGCTCGTCAGATCGACGGTCGTGCCGTCGGCCGTGCGCAGGGTGACCGGAGCGTCGTGCGACTGCGCGAGTCGCACGAGCTCGGCCACCGGACGCGCGTGAACCCCGTTGTGCGCGCTGACGATGAGGCTTCGGACCGGCATGCTCAGGAGCGTTCGTCGAGGAGGGTGCGGACGCCCGCTTCGAGCTCCGCGACGGCGTCACGTGCGCTCTCGGCTGACTCCGCCCTCGCATCGATGTAGACCTTCAGCTTGGGCTCGGTCCCGCTGGGGCGCACGATCACACGGGAGCCGTCGCCGAGACGGTACCGCAGCACGTCTCCGGAGGGCTGACCCGGTGCGGCCTGCAGCAGGTCCTCGGCCGAGGCGATCGATCGGCCGCCGATGTGCGTCGGCGGGAGTGTGCGCAGCGCGAGCATCACGGAGCCGATGACGGCGAGGTCCTCGACCCGCACCGACACCTGACCGCTCGCGAAATGCCCGTACGTCTCACCCAGCTCGTCGAGCAGATCGACGAGCGTGGCTCCGCGATCGCGGGCCTCGGCGGCGAGGCCGAGGATGGCGACGGCCGCCGACACCCCGTCCTTGTCGCGCACGGTCTCCGGATTCACCAGGTAGCCGAGAGCCTCTTCGAAGCCGAAGACGATACCCGGGGCCCGGGAGATCCATTTGAAGCCGGTGAGGGTCTCGTGGAAGTCCAACCCGTGATGGGCGGCGATGGCGCCGAGGCCGGGGGAGGAGACGAGAGAGCACGCGAGCGAGGCGCCCGGTGTCCCGGCCGCCGCGCGTGCGGCTCTCGCGCCGAGCAGGAGACCGACCTCGTTGCCGGTGAGACGACGCCAGCCGTCGGGGGCGGAGTCGTCGGGGACCGCGACGGCCAGTCGATCCGCATCGGGGTCGTTCGCCAGGATGAAGTCGGCCTTCACTCGTCGGGCGCGCGCGAACGCGAGATCCATCGCCCCCGGTTCTTCCGGATTCGGGAACGACACGGTGCGGAACGTGGCGTCGGGGGTGAGCTGCTCGTCGACGACGAACGGCTGCGGGTATCCCGCTTCCTTGACGATGCGGGACAGCGTCTCCCAGCCGACCCCGTGCATCGCGGTGTACACCCACCGCATCCCGGTCGTCCCGGCGGGTGCTGGCGCCACGGCCACGGTTGCCGCGATGTAGGCGTCGACGACCTCTTCGCCGGCCGTCTCATACTCGGTGGAGCGCGGCAACGCGGTGATGGAGTCCTCGTCGGCGATGCGCTGGATGTGCGCGGCGATCTCGGCGTCCGCCGGGGCGACGATCTGGGATCCCTGGTCGGCGCCACCGAGGTACACCTTGTAGCCGTTGTCGTTCGGCGGGTTGTGGCTCGCCGTCACCATCACGCCGGCATCGGCGCCGAAGTGGCGCACGGCGAAGGCGAGGACGGGCGTCGGGAGCAGGCGGGGAAGCAGGATCGCCCGCAGACCGGCTCCGGCGAACAGCTCGGCGGAGTCCGTCGCGAACACGCGGGAGTTCCGGCGCCCGTCGTAGCCGATCACGACCGTCGGGGTCGCGCCGTGCGACTTCTCGCGCAGGTAGGCGGCGAAGCCGGCTGCGGCCTGGCCGACGAGAACCCGGTTCATCCGGTTGCTGCCGGCGCCGAGTTCGCCGCGGAGACCCGCGGTTCCGAAGGCGAGGCGAGTGCGGAAGCGGTCGTCGAGGTCGGCGACGGCCTCTCGGTCGCCGGCGGCGGCACGTGTGATCACGCCGGCCAGCTCGTCGCGCGTCTGCGGATCCGGGTCCTGTCGCAACCAGGCGCGGGCCTGGGCGAGCCGCTCGTCGCTCACAGGGCCTCGACCACCCTGGCCAGAAGCCCGGAGATCACCGGTTCGGCCTCGCGCCCGGCCTCGATCACCTCGGCATGGCTGAGCGGTGTCTGCTGGATGCCGGCGGCGAGGTTGGTGATGAGCGAGAACCCGAGGATCTCCATGCCGGCCTCGCGGGCGGCGATCGCCTCGAGCGCGGTCGACATGCCCACGATGTGGCCACCGATGTGCTTCGCCATCTGCACCTCCGCCGGGGTCTCGTAGTGGGGGCCGCGGAACTGCGTGTAGACGCCCTCGTCGAGCATCGGGTCGATCGTCCGGGCGATCTCGCGCAGACGCTTCGAGTAGAGGTCGGTGAGGTCGACGAACGTGGCGCCCTCGAGCGGAGAGTCGGCGGTGAGGTTGATGTGGTCGCTGATGAGCACGGGCTGACCGGGCGTCCACGTCTCGCGGATGCCGCCGGCGCCGTTCGTGAGCACCATGATCTTGGCGCCTGTCGCGGCGGCGGTGCGCACGCTGTGCACGACACGGCGCACACCGTGGGCTTCGTAGTAGTGGGTGCGCGCGCCGATGACGAGGACGTTCTTGCCGTCGGGGGTGCGGATGCTGCGCAGCGTACCGACGTGTCCTTCGAGCGCGGGCTTGGAGAAGCCGGTGACCTCGGTCGCGGGGATCGTCGCCACGGTCTCGCCGATGATGTCCGCGGCCTTGCCCCAGCCGCTGCCGAGGGTGAGGGCGATGTCGTGCTTCTCGACGCCGGTCAGACGGGCGATGTCGGCGGCGGCCTGTGCGGCGACCTCGAAGGGGTTCGCGGTCGGGTCGTCGAGGGGGTTGCTGTGCGTTTCGGGCATGGATCCACTCTAGGAAGGTGCAGGCTCGGGTGCCAGGATTGCGCGAGAATGGATTCCATGTCTTCCACCACTTTCGAGCGCACTCAGCGCGTCGCCGTCCTCGGCGGCGGTCCCGGCGGCTACGAGGCGGCCCTCGCGGCAGCCCAGTTGGGGGCCGAGGTCACCCTGGTCGAGCGCGTGGGAGTCGGCGGATCCGCCGTCCTCACCGACGTCGTGCCCTCGAAGAGCCTGATCGCCACCGCCGATGCGGCCGTCGCCATCTCCGAGGCGAGCGACCTCGGGGTCAACTTCTACGCCAAGGGCGACCACTCGCGACCCCTCAAGCCCGAGATCGCGATCAACCTCGCCGCCGTGAACAAGCGGCTCCTCGCGCTGGCGGGTCAGCAGTCCGAGGACATGCGTGCGACGCTCCTCGAAGCCGGCGTACGCATCCTCTCCGGTCACGGTCGCCTCGAAGGGCCCACCGCGATCATCGTGTCGACGGGCCAGGGCGGGACCGACTTCGACCGGGTCGAGGCCGACACGATCATCGTGGCGGTCGGTGCCTCTCCGCGCGAGCTGGACTCGGCCAAGCCCGACGGCAAGCGCATCCTGACGTGGACGCAGCTGTACGACATGAAGGCGCTCCCCGAGCACCTCATCGTGGTCGGTTCCGGTGTCACCGGTGCGGAGTTCGCCTCCGCCTACATGAACCTCGGTGCCAAGGTGACCTTGATCTCCAGCCGCGAGCAGGTGCTCCCTGGCGAGGACAAGGATGCGGCGAGCGTTCTGGAGAAGGTCTTCAAGCGCGGGGGCATGCAGGTGCTCTCCAAGTCCCGTGCCGACCGCGTCGAGGTCACGGATGACGGGGTCACGGTCACCCTGTCGGACGGGCGCACGGTCGATGGCAGCCACTGCCTGATGGCGGTCGGTTCCATCCCGAACACCGCGGGCATCGGTCTGGAGGAGGCGGGTGTCGAGCTCGACGAGTCGGGACACGTGCGGGTGAACCGGGTCGCGCGCACCTCGGTCCCCAACGTGTACGCGGTCGGCGACTGCACGAACTTCTTCCCGCTGGCCTCGGTCGCCTCGATGCAGGGGCGCACGGCCGTCTTCCACGCCCTCGGCGACATCGTCATCCCGCTCGAACAGATCAAGATCACCTCGAACATCTTCACCGCGCCCGAGATCGCCACCGTCGGCTACGGCGAGAAGGACGTCGAGGACGGTGTGGCCGACGGCCTGGTCTACAAGCTCCCGCTCGCGGCGAACCCGCGCGCGAAGATGATGGGCATCAAGGACGGCTTCGTCAAGCTCATCGCCCGCAAGGGATCGGGCACCGTGATCGGCGGCGTGATCGTGGCGCCGAAGGCATCGGAGCTGATCTACCCGATCGCGGTCGCCGTCGAACGCCGTCTCACGGTCGACCAGGTCTCGCGGGTCTTCGCGGCATACCCCTCGCTCTCCAGCAGCATCACCGATGCGAGCAGGGCGATGCATCTCGTGAACATCTCCTGATCCCGGGAGAGATGCGGAAAGGGCGCCCCACCTCGGTGGGGCGCCCTTTCCGCTGATGCCGGGTGTCAGCTGATCGTGAGCAGCTGGTGTCCTGCGGAGACCGTGGCGCCGGCATCCGCGTTGATGTTGCCGACCACGCCGTCCTTGTGCGCCTGCAGCGGCTGCTCCATCTTCATGGCTTCGAGCACGACCACCAGGTCGCCCTTGACGACCTGCTGTCCGTCGGCGACGGCGATCTTGACGACGGTCGCCTGCATGGGCGACTTCACCGCGTCGCCGGAGGCCCCGGCGTTGGCGGTGGTGGCGTGGCTGCGGCGCGACGGCGGAACCGCTGCCGGGCGTCCGGCGGTACCGGCGGCGACGGCCACGCGGTCGGGGAGGCTCACCTCGAGGCGCTTGCCGGAGACCTCGACGACCACGGTGTGACGTGCTTCGGCGGAGGCCGGTGCTTCGAGCTCCCCGTCCCACGCGGGGATGTCGTTGACGAACTCGGTCTCGATCCAGCGGGTGAAGATCCCGAACTCGCCGTCCTCCGCCGTGAACGCGGGATCGCGCACGACCTTGCGGTGGAACGGGATGACGGTGGGGAGACCGGCGACCTCGAACTCATCGAGTGCGCGGCGCGAGCGCTCCAGCGCTTCCGCCCTGTCCTTGCCCGTCACGATGATCTTCGCGAGCAGGGAGTCGAAGGCGCCGGACACCGAGTCGCCGGCGGTGACGCCGGAGTCGAGACGGATGCCGGGGCCTCCGAAGGTCTTGAAGACGTGGATCGGGCCGGGCTGGGGCAGGAATCCGCGACCGGGGTCCTCGCCGTTGATGCGGAACTCGATCGAATGCCCCTGGGGCTTCGGGTCGTCGTAGTCGATGGTGCCGCCGGCAGCGATGCGGAACTGCTCGCGCACCAGATCGATACCGGTGACCTCTTCGGAGACCGGGTGCTCGACCTGCAGGCGCGTGTTCACCTCGAGGAATGAGACCGTGCCGTCGGCGCCGATGAGGAACTCGCAGGTGCCGGCACCGACGTATCCGACCTCCTTAAGGATGGCCTTCGATGCCGAGTAGAGCAGCTCGTTCTGCTCCTCCGTGAGGAACGGGGCCGGTGCCTCTTCGACGAGCTTCTGGTGGCGGCGCTGCAGCGAGCAGTCGCGCGTCGAGATGACGACGACGTTTCCTGCGGCATCGGCCAGACACTGGGTCTCGACGTGACGCGGCTTGTCGAGGTATTTCTCGACGAAGCACTCGCCGCGGCCGAAGGCGGCGACGGCCTCGCGGGTGGCGGATTCGAAGAGCTCTGCGACCTCGTCGAGCTCGCGGGCGACCTTGAGGCCGCGTCCGCCGCCGCCGTACGCGGCCTTGATGGCGATCGGGAGGCCGAACTCCTTCGCGAAGGCGATGACCTCATCGGCGCCTTCGACGGGGCCGGGGGTGCCGGGAGCGAGAGGCGCGCCGACCTTCTCAGCGACGTGACGCGCGGTCACCTTGTCGCCGAGAGCCTCGATGGCCTCCGGAGACGGGCCGATCCAGGTCATCCCCGCCTCGATGATGGCGCGTGCGAACTCGGCGTTCTCGGCGAGGAACCCGTAGCCGGGGTGCACGGCGTCGGCACCGGCGCGGCGGGCGATGGAGAGGATCTTCTCGATCTGGAGGTAGGTCTCCGCGCTGGTCGAGCCGCCGAGAGCGTAGGCCTCGTCGGCGAGGCGGGTGTGCAGGGCATCCCGGTCCTGGTCGGCGTAGACGGCGACCGAGGCGATCCCGGAGTCGCGGGCGGCGCGGATGATGCGGACGGCGATCTCGCCGCGGTTGGCGATGAGCACCTTGGCGATAGCAGGCATGCTTGCCAGCCTAGCGAGAACGACCCCGATCCCTTTGACGACTCCCCACAAGAAAGTCGGGAAAACGTGGAGGGGAGTCTACGACCAGAGGTCGGTCCAACGGACACCGAGCTCGGTGGCGAGACGGCGGACGGTCGACAGGGACATGCCGACGACCGTCGAAGGATCGCCGTCCACACGGGTGATGAACGCCCCGCCCAGGCTGTCGACGGTGAAGGCTCCCGCCACGAGGAGCGGCTCTCCGGAGGCGACGTACGCGGCGATCTCGGCGTCGCTCACGTCGTCGGCGAACGTCACGGCGGCCGCGGCGACCGCGGTGGCCTCTTTGGGCTCGGCGTCGGGGGAGACCCGGAACACCGAGTGCCCGGAATGCAGGATGCCGGTCTCGCCGCGCATCTCCTGCCAGCGCCTGGTCGCCTCCTCGGCGGTGTACGGCTTGCCGTAGACCCGCCCGCCGAGCGCGAACATCGAATCCCCGCCGATCACCAGGCCGTCGAAGGTCCCGTCCGCAGCGAGGCTCCGTGCGACGGCGGCCGCCTTCGCGCGGGCGAGCAGAAGCACCAGTTCCTCCGGCGCGAGGGGGGCGCCCCTCTTCTCCTCCTCCGCGGCGGCGACCGCATCCTCATCGACGTCGGGCGACAGCGTGAGCGGTTCGATTCCCGCCTGCCGGAGCAGCATGAGGCGGGCGGGCGAGGTGGAGGCGAGGCAGACGCGCATGTCCACCACCGTATCCTCGAAGAATGACTTCCTCCCCAGCCGACGTGCTCGAACTCGACATCACCGGCATCGCGCACGGGGGCACGTTCATCGCCCGCCACGAGGGACGCGTGGTCTTCGTCTCCGACGCGATCCCCGGAGAGCGGGTCCGTGCCCGACTGATCGCCCCGCAGGAGGGGGCGGACGCCTCGACCCGCAGCTTCTGGCGGGCCGAGACCATCGAGGTGCTGGAGGCGTCGGAGCACCGCCGCCCGCACGTGTGGGCGGAAGCCGACGTGTCGCGGGACCCGGCCGGCCGCCCCGGTGGCGCCGACCTCGGCCACATCGACATCGACCACCAGCGTGAGCTCAAGCAGCGTGTGCTGACCGAGGCGCTGGAGCGTTTCGCAGGCAGCGGTCTGGTCGCCCCCGAGATCGAGTCGGTGGAGTCGGGCGACGGTCTCGGATGGCGCACACGCGTCACCCTGCACGTCGACGACACGGGAGTCGCCGGTCCGTTCGCCGCGCGCAGCCACCGCGTCGTCCCCGTGACCTCGCATCCGCTGGCCCGGCCCGCGATCGCCGAAGCGGCGCTCGCGCTGCGGGGCGAGGCCCCCGGCCGCATCGAACTCGTCGAGCCCGCCGACGGCACGGTGCGCGTCATCCGACGTGAGGAGACCGAGCGCGCCCCCCGCGTGCAGCGTGGGTTCCGCAAGCGTCCCACTCCCGAGGTGATCCACGAGATGGTCAACGACCGTCGATTCGAGGTCGACGCCACGGGCTTCTGGCAGGTGCACCCGCGTGCGGCCTCCGTGCTCGACGCCGCGGTCTACGGAATCCTCGACGGACATGTCGACGACCAGAAGACGCACTACGACCTGTATGGAGGGGTCGGCCTGTTCGCCGCGACGCTCGCCGATCTCGGCGGGACCGACATCGTGACGGTCGAGTCCAGTGCACGCGCCACTGCGCACGCCGCCGTGAATCTCGCGCCGCTCGACGTGAACGCCGTGACGGCGCGCGTCGATCGCTTCCTGGCGACGCAGAAGAGCGGGCGCACCGGCGCCGTCGTGCTCGACCCGCCCCGCGCCGGTGCCGGTCGGCAGGTCGTCGAAGCGCTGCACGCGCTCGCGCCGGAGGCCATCGCGTACGTCGCGTGCGACCCCGTCGCACTCGCCCGGGATCTCGGCACCTTCCGCACCCTCGGTTGGAACGTCGACCGACTTCGGGGCTTCGATCTGTTCCCGCACTCGCACCACTTCGAAGTCGTCGCGCTGCTCACACGATGAGCGATCCGCGGCTTCTCGGGGGGACTCAGTAGGCTGAGGGGATGAGCACGGTCGCACTCATCGACGATCACGAGTCCGTTCGCCTCGGCCTCGAGGCCGCGTGCGCGCGTGATTCGCAGACCGTGGTCTTCTCCGGGAGCACGGTGGTCTCCTACCTCGAATGGCGCAAAGCCACCGCGGCCGCACCTGCCGAGGTGGTCGTCCTCGACCTCACCCTCGGCGACGGCACGACCGTGACCGAGAACGTGACCTCGCTGGTCAACGACGGCGCGAGCGTCGTGATCCACAGCGTCGCCGATCGGCCGGCAGCCGTGCGCGAGGCGCTCGCCGCGGGGGCCGCCGGCGTGGTGAGCAAGTCCTCCGCCCTCGACGACGTGCTCGACGCGATCCGCACGGTGGCGCAGGGCGAGGCTCTCAACAATGTCGAATGGGCGAGCGCGGTCGAGGGAGACCGGGCGTTCGCCGATGCGCAGCTCGCCACGCGCGAACGCGAGGTGCTCCGTCTGTATGCGACGGGGCTGCCGTTGAAGGCCGTCGCCGAGAAGCTGGGTGTCGCCTACTCCACGGCCAAGGAGAACATCACCCGCATCCGCGTGAAGTACGTCGAGGTCGGGCGCCCGGCGCCGACGAAGGTCGACCTGCTGCGCCGGGCGATGGAAGACGGGATCGTCACGGCTGACGAGGCACCCGGTGGCCGCTGAGCCGCTCAGCATCCGCGACGCGTGGAGCAAGATCCCCTCTCCGGGGAGCACGGAGACCGCGTACGAGCGCTTCACCGGCACACGCATGGAGCGGATCCTCGCGATCGTCGTCGCGATCGGTTCGGCGGTGCTCGGCGCGCAGGCGCTGATCTCTGCGATGGCGTCGCTCTCGCACGCGGATCCTGCGCACGTCGTCACCCTGATCGTGGTGTTCGTGCCGTTGGCGGCGATGCTGGTCGCTTGTCTGGTGGGCCGGGGGGTGCGCACCTTCTCCGGTATCTTCGCCGTGGTCTACGTCCTCGCGCTCGCCGCCTGGCCGACGATCGTCGACCCGTCGGACAAGGGTGCCGGCGAGCAGCCCTGGATCTTCTTCCTGGTCAATGTCGGCGTGGTCGCGGCGATGCTCGCGTTCCCGTTGCCGCTCCAGTTCGCCTGGGCGGCGGGGATGCCGTTCGTCTACGGCTACGTGCGGCTCGTCCAGGGGGAGTTCTCGCGCGAGTTCTGGGTGACGACCGCGTTCGACGTGTCGTTCACCCTCATCCTCGGGGTCGTCATCATCTCCCTGGGCTGGATGTTCCGTTCCGTCGCCGCCGGCGTGGACGAGGCCAGGGGACAGGCGGTGGCGTCGTACTCGACAGCGGCTGCGGCGGCCGCCGCGGAGGAGGAGCGGGCGACGATGTCGGCACTGATGCATGACAGCGTCCTCGCCGCGCTGATCGCCGCGGAGCGGGCGGAGGGGGAGCGTGCCGAAGAGCTCGCCGTCGCCATGGCCCGGGAGGCACTCACTCGCCTCGCCAATACCGAAGCGGCCGTCGCGCAGGAGGGCAGTGACGAGCCGGTCGGCACGGCGCAGATCGTCGTGGAGCTGCGTAGAGCCCTGTCCGAGCTCGGCGCTGATGCGATCGTCGAGGAGCGCGGCGGCATCGGCCTCATACCCGGGCGGGCCGCTCGCGCACTCGTGCTCGCCGCGCGTCAGGCGATCGGCAACGCCGTGTCCCACGCCAACGGTCGTGGACTCCACATCATCGTCGAGGGGCACGGCGACGAGGGGATCGGCGTGACGGTTTCGGACACCGGCGGCGGCTTCGACGTGGCGTCGATCGGTGCCGACCGTCTCGGGATCCGGGCGTCGATCTTCGCACGTATGGCGGGCGTCGCCGGCACGGCCGACATCGTCTCCGACGCGCACGGCACGACCGTGACGCTGGGATGGGAGCGCGCGTGAACCGCACCGTGCGCAGCGTCGCCACCTCTCTCGCCGTCGGCTTCGCCCTGTACTTCGTCGCACGGGGGATCTGGTGGATCGAGCAGCCGACCGCTCCGCTGCTCATGGTCCTCGCCATCGGCCTATATCTCGTGGTCGTGAACATCGCCATCCTCGGCGACGGCTCCTCGGTGCGGATGCCGACGTGGTCGGCGGTCCTCGCGCTGCTCGCGAGCATGGCGATTCCCGTGCTCGTGACCTTCTCGCTCGAGCCGGCGGATCGTACCGCCCCGTTCGCGACCTGGTACATCGGGGCGCTCGGACTGCTCGCGGTCGTGTGTGTGGTGCGTCGGCGGTCTCTGATCGGCTGGCTCGTGTTGGCGGTGCTCGTCCTGGCCGCGTCGGTGGCTCTGGGGTTCGTCGTGGCCCTCAACCTGGGGCTGGTCGGCTCGATCATGTGGGTGGCCGTCGCTCGACTCCTCGTGATGTTCTGGGATCGTGCGGTGCGCGACACCGAGCGCCTCGCCGAGATCCAGCAGGCGGTGTCCGCGTGGCATGCCACGCAGCGGGTGCGTCAGCGCGAGAGGCGTCTGCGCACGCAGTTCGCTCTGGCTGTCGCCGGTCCGGTGCTCAGCAGAGTGGTCGCGGCGCGAGGTGTGTTGAACGATCAGGAACGTCTGGACGCGCGGCTCGCCGAGGGCAGGCTGCGCGACGAACTGCGCGGCGCCGACCTCCTCAACGACGCGGTACGCAACGCGATCGAAGCTGCCCGACGGCGTGGAGTGGTCGTGACTGTCTTCGATGAGGGCGGGTTCGACGGCATAGACGAGTCCCGTCGCAAGGCGATCAGGGACGAACTGGCGGTCGTGCTGAGTCATGCACAGACATCTCGGCTCATCATCCGCTCGGGGCGGGACCCGCGTGTCGCCGTGACGGTGGTGGGCCGCGCGGGCACCCGATCCTCGGGTGATGACGACGCGGTCGACCTCTGGCACGAGATTCCGCGCTGACGCAAGAACTTTCGGCAGGACCGGTGAGCGACCTCGGCTCCGTCCTCGGCCCCGGCCTGGGGAGGTGACCGGAGTCGAGGATGTGAGAGTGGGAGAGGGGCGGCGAATCCGCCTGCCCCTCTCCGTGCGGACAGTTACCCGAAAACCATCCGCTGGTGGCCGATCAGCGTCTGTCTACCCTGGGACAGAGAGACCAGCCGAACGCGAAGCGTCCTCTTCAGTCTGAGGGGTTCCGCAAACATTGTCTGTAGGTATTTTGGGGGACAAGATTCGGCATTTCGGGGGACACGATTTTCCCGTCGATGGGGGATCATTGGACGATGGCAACGCGTCGTGGCACCAATCTTCCGCGTATGGGCGACTTCAACCAGTCCGTGATCCTGGAGGCGATCCGCCAATCAGGAGAGGGGTTGAGCAGGATCGAGCTGTCGACCGCGACCCGGCTGTCGGCGCAGACCGTCACCAACATCACTCGGCGACTGCTCGATGACGGCTTCATCCGAGAGGCCGGCCGCACGATCAATGGACCGGGCAAGCCGCGCGTGACCCTGCGGCTCGTCGCCGACAGCCGCTTCGCGGTCGGCGTGCACCTCGATCCCGCCCTGATGACGTTCGTGCTGCTCGACCTGTCCGGCGCCATCGTCAGACGCCGGAGTGTGCGCACGCCGGCCGATGATCCGCTCCGGATCGTGGAGGCCATGGCGGAGACGATCGATGCCCTGATCGCGGAGTCCGGTGTGGATCGTTCGCGGATCGCAGGGGTGGGAGTCGCGGCTCCCGGTCCGCTCGACGCCGAGAAGGGCACGGTCATCGACCCGCCGAAGCTCGCCGGGTGGCATCGTGTGCCGCTGCGCGCGGTGCTGGCGGAGATGACGGGGATGCCGGTGGTGCTGGAGAAGGACACGACGTCGGCCGCGGTCGGAGAGCTGTGGACACGACGCGAGTCGGCCGACGACTCCTTCGTGTTCGTCTACCTGGGGATCGGCATCGGCGCCGCCCTGGCGAGAGACGGCGAGGCGGTCCGCGGGAGCACACGCAACATCGGCGAGGTCGGGCACATCATCGTCGACCCCGACGGGCCCTCATGCTGGTGCGGGTCCCGAGGGTGCGTGGAGGTCGTCTGCACCCCGCAGGCGATCGTCGAACGGGCTGAGCGCGCGGGAGTGTTCGACGACGCCCACCAGGCGTCCGATGCTGCGGCAGTCGATGCGAGATTCAGCCGACTGTGTGAGCACGCGGCGGACGGGAATGCCGCGGCTGTCGAGGTTCTGCGACAGGCAGCGGCACACATCACGGTGCTGACGGCGGCTCTGACGAACATGCTCGATGTGGATCGGGTCGTGTTCGGAGGTCCCTTCTGGTCACGGCTCGCCGATGTGTACCTCCGAGAGGTTCCCGGCAGGCTCGATCACGCGAGTGCGACCCGCGCGGTGCGCACTCTCCCCGTCGATGGCACCGTCGTCGGGGACGACGTCGGTGCCGTGGGGGCCGCGTGCGTCGTGCTCGATTCCGTTCTCAGCCCTCGCGCCTCCGACCTGCTGCTCGAGAGCTGATCTCCGGACCAAACGCCGTCCGGCAGCGGTCGAGGCTGCGGGTTTTGCGACTATAAGTCGATTCGATGTAGTATTTGGCGTTCCCCCACGACCAGACGAGTGGAGTCCACCGTCTCCCCGTGCGCTCGGCACCGTCGCACGTCGAGAAGGCGACTCCGGTCTGCGCCGGGGTGGACGCCCGACCCTGCACGGGAAGGGTGAGGCGGCAACGGGGAACGTCGCCGAGCGGGGCTCTGGGGGTCCTGCGACGATCGTCTGCGTGATTCGTGAAGCGGAGGGTTCGCGGATCACGCAGACGCACTCCTGCGCCACCGGAGCCGGCGCATGCTCCGCAGTGGCTGTCAGCCCGCGAAACGTCCCCACGGGATGTCACGCCGCAGCGGACGGCGGAGCGGACGCTGTGTCCGCGTCCACGCCGAGACAGACGGCTCCTCGGCGACGGCGTCCGCCGCCTCCGTCGCGTAGGCCTCGCTGATCACGGCGATGAGGGCGGCGAGTTCTTCTTCCGTAGCTGTCCCACGCGTGATGTCGAGCATCGGCGTCTCCGAACCCGAAGCGCCGTGGTCCTGCGTGTCATTCCCGGTCACAGCGGGATGTTCCCGTGCTTCTTCGGGGGCAGCTCGGCACGCTTGCCACGCAGTGCGCGCAGCGCCTTCGCGATCGAGACGCGGGTGTTGGCCGGCTCGATGATCCCGTCGAGCTCGCCCCGCTCTGCCGCGAGGAACGGGGAGGCCACGTTGTACGTGTACTCGTTCGCGAGTCGGGTGCGGACGGCCGCGACGTCCTCGCCGGCCTCCTCCGCCTTCTTGATCTCGCCCCGATACAGGATGTTGACCGCGCCCTGGCCGCCCATCACCGCGATCTCGGCCGTCGGCCATGCGAGGTTCACGTCGGCACCGAGCTGCTTCGAGCCCATCACGATGTAGGCGCCGCCGTAAGCCTTGCGCAGGATGACGGTGACCAGCGGCACGGTCGCCTCGGCGTAGGCGTAGAGCAGCTTCGCGCCGCGGCGGATGACGCCGGTCCACTCCTGATCGGTGCCGGGGAGGTAGCCGGGGACATCGACGAGCGTGACGATCGGGATCGAGAAGGCGTCGCAGAAGCGTACGAAGCGGCTCGCCTTCTCGCCGGCTTCGATGTTCAGCGTGCCGGCCATCTGCGAAGGCTGGTTGGCGATGATGCCGACCGACCGGCCCTCGATGCGTCCGAAGCCGATCACGATGTTGGGCGCGAAGAGCGGCTGGACCTCGAGGAAGTCGCCTTCGTCGACCATGTGCTCGATGACGGTGTGGATGTCGTACGGCTGGTTGGTCGAGTCGGGGACGAGCGTGTTCAGCGCGCGGTCGGCGTCGGTCGTCTCGAACTCGAAGGTGCTCTCGTATGTGGGAAGCTCCGCCATGTTGTTGTCCGGCAGGAAGCTGAGGAGCGTGCGGGCGTAGTCGATCGCGTCGTCCTCGTCTTCGGCGAGGTAGTGCGCGACGCCCGATCGGGTGTTGTGCGTGTAGGCGCCGCCGAGCTCTTCCATTCCGACGTCCTCGCCGGTGACCGTCTTGATCACGTCGGGGCCGGTCACGAACATCTGGCTGGTCTTGTCGACCATGATCACGAAGTCGGTGAGGGCGGGGGAGTACACCGCGCCGCCCGCAGCCGGCCCCATGATGATGGAGATCTGCGGGATCACACCGGACGCGCGGGTGTTCAGGCGGAAGATCTCACCGTACTTGCCGAGGGCGACGACGCCCTCCTGGATGCGCGCGCCCCCCGAGTCGAGGATCCCGATGCAGGGCATCCCGCCGGCGAGGGCGAACTCCATGATCTTGATGATCTTCTCGCCGGCGACTTCGCCGAGCGAACCGCCGAAGGTGGAGAAATCCTGCGAGTACACTGCGACCGTGCGGCCGTTGATCGTGCCCACGCCGGTGACGACCGAGTCGCCGTACGGTCGCGAACGATCCATGCCGAAGGCCGTGGTGCGGTGGCGCACATACTCGTCGAACTCGACGAAGCTCCCGGGGTCGACGAGCAGTTCGATGCGCTCGCGGGCGGTCATCTTGCCCTTCGCGTGCTGCTTCTCCTTCGCCTTCGCTTCCGCGTCGACGACGGCTTCTGTATAGCGAGCGCGCAGATCCGCGATCTTGCCGGCGGTGGTAAAGAGGTCGGGCTTGTCCGTCACGGATTCCACCCTATCGTCGGCTCGCCTCCGGCTGTTGGATGCTCGCCACAACGGGGCGGCCGATCCTTTGGCGAAGTGCGCTCAGCCCTCGGGTTCACCGGACTCGAGTTCCGGGTCGGTCTTGGGGCGGCGGCCGATCGAGCGGGCCTTGCGTCCCGCCCACTCCACCCCGCGGACGGTCGTGCCGGCCGCTCCCGCGACCGCGTTGCCCGCGTAGCGGGCACCTCGCAGCATCCGCAACTCCAGCTTCTCGGCGCCGGGCACGGGTTCCAACTCGAGGGGAAGGTCCATCGGGGCGGCACCGAAGGCCTTGTGGGACGTCGTCAGCACGCGACGGCCGAGGATGTTGTTCCCCGCGCCTCCGATCGCAGCGCCGATGCCGAACGGGAGTGCCTTGCCGATGACCGAAGCGCCGCCCTTCGCCGCGAACTGCTTCACGAACATGCTCTTGAGCTGATCGACGAGGGGGCCGACCGCGGCGCGGGGGAGCGACTTCGTGACGAGCTCGCCCCAGTACGACGATCTGCTTCCTCCACGCCCGGCCACCTGACCGGCGAGCTGTCCGACGAGGTCGACGCCCTCTTTGCCGAGCATCAGCGTCATCACCAGCGCTCTGGCGCGATCCGGGTTCGCGACCGCGATCCCGTGCACCTCGGCGACCGACTGCGCGAACAGAGCGGTGGACTCCACGAAGCCGACCGTCTCCACGCCGGAGAGCGCAAGCGTGATGCCGGTGCCGATCCCGGGGACGACCGCCGTCGCGCCGACCGCCGCTCC
Source organism: Microbacterium sp. STF-2 (assembly GCF_034650155.1). Taxonomy (NCBI): domain Bacteria; kingdom Bacillati; phylum Actinomycetota; class Actinomycetes; order Micrococcales; family Microbacteriaceae; genus Microbacterium; species Microbacterium sp. STF-2. The sequence goes on along the minus strand of NZ_JARKMW010000002.1, from coordinate 149,315 downwards.
GCCCGTCGTCACGGCTGCGAGGTAGCGACGCTCCAGGATGCGGATGATCTCCGCAGGCGATGCGTGCGGATTGCGCAGGCGGATGCTCCGGATGTGCGCCAGGACGAGCGGGCGCTGGATCGACAGCACGCGGTCGAGGCCCCGCACCATCATTGGGTGCTCCGCCGATCCGGCAGGGGGCACGCCCTTGTCCCAGGGAGCGTCGTCCGGGAGCGAATGGATCTTGTGCACCTTGGGAGCCATGGTGCGATCCTATGGAGCCAGCCCGCGAAAACGCCGAAAGCCCGGCCCCTCCGAGAGGCCGGGCTTTCGAGTCGAGCGATCAGACGAAGAGGTTCGCACGCTCCAGGTCTTCCGCGAAATCGACCTCGACCGCGTACAGGTCGGACACGTCCATCGGCTCGAGCAGCAGGCCGTCCTCGGCGATCGCGAGCTCGAGGCCGCGCTCGAAGTAATCCTGGTCCTCGACGCGCTGCAGCTGACGCATGAACGCCTTCTTGTGCGCGGAGGAGATGTAGTTGATTCCCACGGCCTCGCCGAGTCCGCCCTTGACGGTCTTGGACAGCTCGTTGATGAAGCCCTCGGCCGTGACCGTGTACTTCACCTCTTCGTCGCTGACCTTGGAGGTGTTCACCGTGACGAACGACTGGTCGCGCTCGATGTACTCGAGTGCGCGGCCGAGGATCATCGGGTCGAAGACGACATCGCCGTTCATCCAGAGAACTCCGCCGCGACCGGTCGCGCCCAGGGCGCGCAGGAGGCTCTTCGAGGTGTTGGTCTCGTCATAACGCTCGTTGTGGACGTAGTTGACCTGCGGGAACGCGTCGATGATGGTCTCGGCGCGGTAGCCGACGACGGTGGTGATGCGGGCGTCCGAACCGAATGCGGCGCGGATGTTGTCGTGCTGCTGGCCCATGATCGTGCGGCCGTCGCTCAGTTCGGTGAGCGGCTTCGGCAGCGCGCGGCCGAGGCGCGAGCCCATTCCGGCGGCGAGGATGACGGTCTGAAGAGTCACGAGTGCTCCTAAAGGAAGTTGTGTTCACGGTCGATTAACCGACCAGACACTTCGTCGTGCCGCGTTCATGGTATCGATTCCGCCTGGGAAGCTCAGGGCCGGGAGGCCCCTGTTGTCATTTCGTGACCGACTACACACCGGATGCACAGGGTTCCGTCTCCCGTGCGATCGCGGCGGAAATGCGCGATCCGAGGGCAGTTTATTGCGCGGCGGCCTTGGCGTACAGGCACCCGTTGATACCGTAGGACGGTGACTGCCTCCCCTGACGACCGCACCGCCCAGGTGGACCAAACCGAGACCGCGCAAGAGAAGACGTCGGCGAAGCGCGCGCCGGCGAAGAAGCAGAGTCCGGACGCGGCATCCGCCGCCGAGAAGTCGGCGCGACCGCCCGCGGTGAAGAAGCCCGCCGCGAAGACGCCCGCCGCGAAGAAACCCGCGGTGAAGAAGCCTGCGAGCGCGAGCACCTCCGCGGGTTCGAAGGCCGGCAGTGCCGCGGTGTCGAAGTCGTCGGCTGGGAAGTCGTCGGCTGGGAAGCCGTCGGCAGCGACGTCCGGGACGCAGGCTGCTGCCGAGAAAGCGGCTCCCAGTGCGGATGTCGTGGTCGAGCCGCTCGTCAAGGCCGTCAACGGCTCGACGGCGAACCTCTCGTCGACCGCGAGCTCCGCCCGGAGCACCGCCGCGGCGCGCAATGCCGACGCGAAGGCCACGGCTGCGAAGACCACCGCGGCCAAGACGACGGCTGCGAGGACGACGGCGGCGAAGACGACGGCGGCGAAGACGACGGCGGCGAAGACAGCGGCTGCGAAGACAGCGGCTGCGAAGACAGCGGCTGCGAAGACGACGGCTGCGAAGACGGCCGCGGCCAAGACGACGGCAGCCAAGACGACGGCAGCCAAGACGACGGCGGCGAAGGCCGCTGCATCCAAAGCGGCTGCGGCGAAGACCACGGCGCGCTCGGCTGCCGCGAAGACCACGGCCGCGAAGGCCACGGCCGCCAAGATGGCGGCCGCGAAGAAGGCGGCGGCGAAGAAGGCCGCAGAGGAGGCGAAGGCGGCCACGGAGACGGCGGTGACCGCACCCGAAGCTCCGTCCGTCGCGGCCGCTCCTCTTGCGGCCTCTCCCGTGCTCGAGACCGAACCGGTCGTCGAGACCGTTCCTCCGGCCGCCTCCGCTGCGGCGCCGACCGGGTCTGTCGCGGAGCCCGTGCCCGCCGCAGAGCCTGCGCCCGCGCCCGCCTCGGAGCCGCCTCTCGCCGCGGAGCCTGTCGAGGAATCTGTCAGTGCGGAACTTCTCGAGACGGAGACGCCCGTCGGCGATCCGTCCGAGGTGGAGTCGAGCGAGGCCATCCAGGCGGTCGGGGACTCCGACGACGCAGCTTCCGACGCCGTGAAGCCCGATGAGGTCCTCTCCGCCGGCGAGGCGATCAGCATCCGCGGGCTCGTGAAGCAGTTCGGCGACAACCGCGCAGTCGACGGCATCGACCTGACCGTGCCCGCGGGGTCGTTCTACGGAATCGTCGGGCCCAACGGTGCCGGCAAGACCACGACGCTCTCGATCGTCGCCGGGCTTCTCCGCGCCGACGCGGGCAGCGTCGTCATCTGCGGTGTCGACCAGGCCAAGAAGCCGCTCGCGGCGAAGAGGCTGATGGGTGTGCTCCCCGATCGGTTGCGCACGTTCGACCGCCTCACCGGTCGGCAACTGCTCTACTACTACGGGTTGCTGCGCGGCCTTGCCGCGGATGTGATCGAGAAGCGCGCGGCCGACCTCGCTCGTGCCTTCGATCTGGGCGATGCCCTCGGCCGCGTGGTCTCGGACTACTCCGCCGGCATGACGAAGAAGATCATGCTCGCAGGGGCCATGATCCATTCGCCGCGCGTGCTGGTCCTCGATGAGCCGTTCGAGTCGGTGGACCCCGTCTCGTCGGCGGTCATCCTGGACATCCTCCGCGCCTATGTGTCGCACGGCGGCACGGTGATCCTCTCCAGCCACGGCATGGATCTCGTAGAACGCGTGTGTTCGCGCGTCGCGATCATCGTCGGCGGAGAAGTGCTGGCCGAGGGGACGATCGACGAGGTGCGCGCGGGGCAGACGCTCGAAGCGCGCTTCGTGGAACTCGCCGGCACCAGCGGAGAGGTGGAGGGGCTCGAGTGGCTGCACACGTTCTCCGACTGAGACTCGCGCTTCTTCTCGGTTCCCTGCGCGGCGACCGTCGGGTTCGATCGATCGTCTCGTTCGTCGCGGTGGTCGCGGTCACCGCCGCGGTGTGCGTCGCCGTGTTCAGCCTTGCCGCAGCCTCTGTGCCGGTGGCCCGCGCGGTCACGGTGCTCGGTGGCGCGGCCCTTCTCATCGGATTCCTCGTCGGCCCGATCCTCGTCGGGGCCGTCGATCAGCTCGACCCGAGACGCTTCGCGGTCTTCGGCGTCGATGATCGCCAGATGCCCTGGGTGCTGGCACTGGCCGCCTTCGTCAGCGTGCCGAGCATGGCGCTTCTCGCCGTCTACATCAGTGTCTGCATCGTCGCGATCGGAGCAGGCACGCCCTGGCCTCTGGCTGTGCTGGTGACGATCGCCGGTGTCCTGACCACGATGCTGGTCTCGCGGATCGGTATGGCCCTCAACGCACTGCTCCTTCCCGAGCGCCGCTCCCGCGAGCTCACGGCGCTGTTCGCACTCGCGCTGATCGTGGTCGCCTTCCCTGTCGCGGTCTTCTTCGGATCGCTTCGTTGGGACGGTCTCGTGCCCCCGTCTCTGGCGACCCTGTCGAGCGTGTTCGGCTACAGCCCGTTCGCTGCTGCCCCCGCCTTCCTCTTCGATTCCGCGGCCGGTGCGACCGCTTCCGCGTGGATCAGCGGTGTCATCGTGGTGCTCACCGTCGCTCTCCTCTGGATGGTGTGGACGTGGCTCGTCCGGCGTCTGCTGACCACGACCGAGCGTCCGGTCGCCTTGCGCGAGCGCACCGGACTCGGGTGGTTCGGGCTGCTGCCGTCGAACGCCTTCGGTGCGATCGCGGCGCGAAGCCTCGTGTATTGGCTTCGTGACCGTCGCTACATCATGAACATCATCGTCGTCCCCGTGGCCGGCGTGCTCTCGATGCTCCCGCTCGTCGTGGCCGGAGTCCCGTTGGAGATCGCCGCGCTCGTGCCCGTGCCGGTGATGGCGCTGTTCTTCGGGTGGCTGCCGCACAACGACGTCGCCTACGACTCGACGGCATTGTGGACCCACGTCGCGAGTGGCGTCCGGGGTCTTCCTGATCGCCTCGGGCGTCTCGTTCCTGTGCTGCTCGTCGCCATCCCCGTTCTCGCCATCGCGGTTCCGCTCTCACTCGCGCTGATCGGGGACTGGAGTCTGCTGCTGCCGTTGGGCGGCTTGGCGGCCAGTCTGCTGTTCTGCGCGCTCGGCGTCTCGAGCATCGTCTCGGTCGTGGCTCCGTATGCGGTCTCGCGGCCTGGTGACAGTCCGTTCCAGCAGCCGCAGCGACCGACCTCTCGCGGGGCGTACGGTCCTGCAGCAGCGTTGCTCGGGGCCATCGTGCTGAGCGTGCCGACCATCTGGTTGTTCGCCGCGACGATTCTCGACGGTTCGGCATACGCTCCGGCGACCTTCTGGGTCGGGCTTCTCGTCGGTCTCGTGACCGCGGCGGCCGGAGCCGTCGTCGGCGGTCGCATCTTCGAGCGCAGCGGAGAGCGACTGATGGAGTTCGTCGAGACCGCGTGATGCCCGCCCGTGAGGCGTTCGACGCCGCTAGACTCACGGGATGAGTACTCCGCTGGACAGCCCCGATCAGGGCGGCGTGGCAACGCTTGATCGCGAACTGGAAGAGCTCCTCCGCGAGGAGAATCTCGAACCGGGTGACCACGAGCGCTTCTCGCATTACGTGAAGAAGGACAAGATCCTCGAGTCCGCGATCACCGGCAAGCCGGTGCGCGCGCTGTGCGGCAAGAAGTGGACCCCGGGCCGTGACCCGGAGAAGTTCCCGATCTGCCCCACATGCAAGGAGATCTACGAGTCGATGATCGGCTGACCTCAGTCGGCTTCGAGATACACGGTGGGAATCGCCGGGTCGGACTTGCTGAGCGCGAGCGCACGTACCGGGAGCTCTTCGCGCACACGCAGATGATGAGCGCGTGCCGCTGCCGTGCCGTCGACTCCCTCGTACGAGGAGTCGATCTCGCCTGCCTCGACGAACGTCACCTGCAGCGGGCGGCCCTCGGGGTGCTCGGCCGCAGTGTCGAGATCTTCGAAGCCGTCCGACACGACGACCGTCTCTGCGGTGGCGACGCCGTCGACCAGTGTGCGGAACGCTGCTTTGCGTCCGCCATGCGATGCCTTGTCGGCGGACGCCTTCGCGACGCCGATCCAGGACCCCTCGGCATCCTGGCGCGCCACCAGCTTGTAGACCATGCTGGCGGTCGGATACCCGGACCCGGTCACGACCGAGGTTCCGACCCCGTAGGCGTCGACGGGCGAGGCGGCGAGGGCGGCGATCGCGTACTCGTCGAGGTCGCTGGTCACGGTGATGCGTGTCGACGTCGCACCGAGTTCGTCGAGCTGCGCGCGGACATCGCCCGCGACGATCGGGAGGTCACCGGAATCGATCCGGACGCCGCCGAGCTCCGTGCCGGCGACGCGGATCGCCGTCTCGACACCCGTGCGGATGTCGTACGTGTCGACGAGCAGCGTCGTTCCGGTGCCCATGCTCGCGACCTGGGAGCGGAAGGCTTCCTCCTCCGTGTCGTGCAGGAGCGTCCAGGAGTGCGCGGCGGTGCCCATCGTGGGGATTCCCCAGCGTCGTCCGGCCTCGAGATTGCTCGTCGCCCCGAAACCGGCGATGTATGCGGCCCGGGCTGCGGCGACGGCCGAGCGCTCGGCGGCTCGGCGGGAGCCCATCTCGGCCAGCGGACGTTCGCCGGCGGCGATGCTCATGCGCGATGCGGCGGTGGCGACGGCGGAGTCGTGGTTGAGCACGCTCAGCGCGAGAGTCTCGAGCACCACGGCATCGGCGAACGTGCCCTCGACTGTGAGGATCGGAGAGCCCGGGAAGTACAGCTCGCCTTCGCGGTAGCCGCGGATGGATCCGGTGAACCGATAGTTCTCGAGGTGAGCGATGGACGCGGCATCCACGACGTTCTCATCTCTGAGGAACCGCAGTTCGTCGTCGCCGAAGCGGAAGTCGCGCAAGAGGCCCAAAAGGCGGCCGGTGCCCGCGACGACACCGAAACGGCGGCCGCCGGACAACCGTCGGGAGAACAACTCGAAGACGCTGGGGCGGAACGCCGTCCCATCACGCAGGGAAGCGGCGAGCATGGTCAGCTCATAGCGGTCGGTGAGCAGCGCCGTCGACGTGGTCATGCGCTCAGTTTAGTGAGAGCGCCGATGCACGCGGCGGGTTCCGCGCGGGTAGGCTGGGGAGTCATGAACGACGCGCCGATCGGGATCTTCGACTCCGGTGTCGGCGGGCTCACGGTGGCGCGAGCCATCCGCGCCCAGCTGCCCCGGGAGTCGTTCGTCTACATCGGCGACACCGCGCACTCGCCGTATGGTCCGAAGCCCATCGCGGACGTGCGCCGCTACTCCCTCGAAGTGCTCGACACCCTGGTCGAGCAGGGCGTCAAGATGCTGGTGATCGCGTGCAACACCGCTTCCGCCGCCATGCTCCGCGACGCTCGCGAGCGCTACGACGTTCCGGTGGTCGAGGTGATCGGCCCCGCGGTGCGCCGCGCGGTCTCCACCACGCGCAACGGACGAGTCGGTGTGATCGGCACTGTCGGCACCATCGGTTCGCGCGCCTACCAGGACATGCTCGAGGTCAACGAGAGGCTGCAGGTGTTCACCGCCGCCTGCCCGCGCTTCGTCGAATTCGTCGAGGCCGGGATCACGGGTACCCCGGAGGTGCTCGCGGTCGCCGAGGAGTATCTCGCGCCCCTTCGAGACGCCGAGGTCGACACACTCGTGCTCGGCTGCACGCACTATCCGTTCCTTCGGGGCGCGATCAGCTACGTCATGGGAGAGGGCGTCACCCTCGTCTCCAGCGACGATGAGACGGCAGGCGACGTCTATCGCCAGCTCGTCCGGGGTGATCTGCTCGCGTCGCCGGATGCCACCGCCAGCTACGTGTACGAGGCCACCGGCGCCTCGACCGACGACTTCACCGCGCTGGCCAACCGCCTGATGGGCCGCGAGGTCCGGGACGTGCAACTGGTCCAGACCGGCGTGATCACCCTCCCCGAGATCGCTTTCGAGTAACCCGGATCGAGTCGCTCCGATTCGTTCCGCCATCCCGACCTGAAAGAAGCACATGTCCGAAATCGTCCGCGTCGACGGCCGCTCCACCGATCAGCTTCGTGAGATCACGATCGAGCGCGGTTGGAGCGCGCACGCCGAGGGATCGGCATTGATCAGCTTCGGCGGCACCAAGGTGCTGTGCACCGCCTCCTTCACCAACGGCGTCCCGCGCTGGCTCACCGGCAAGGGCAAGGGCTGGGTCACGGCCGAGTACTCCATGCTCCCGCGCGCCACGAACAGCCGGAACGACCGAGAGAGCGTCAAGGGCCGCATCGGCGGTCGCACCCACGAGATCTCGCGACTGATCGGGCGCGCGCTGCGGGCCGTCGTCGACACGAAGGCGCTCGGCGAGAACACGATCGTCATCGACTGCGACGTGCTGCAGGCCGATGGCGGCACGCGCACGGCGGCCATCACCGGCGCGTACGTGGCGCTCGCCGACGCGATCGAATGGGGCCGGGAGAAGAAGTTCATCGGCAAGAACTCCACGCCGCTGCTCGACTCGGTCGCGGCGGTGTCGGTCGGGATCATCGACGGCGAGCCCATGCTCGACCTGGCATATGTCGAGGACGTGCGCGCCGAGACCGACATGAACGTCGTGGTCACCGGCCGTGGGCTCTTCGTCGAGGTGCAGGGAACAGCCGAGGGCGCACCGTTCGACAAGCGGGAGCTGGATGCGCTGCTCGAGCTCGGTCTGGCTGGATGCGCCGATCTGAAGGGCACGCAGATCGCCGCGTTGAAGGGGGAATGACGATGCGAGTCGTTCTCGCGACGCACAATCCGCACAAGGTCGCGGAGTTCCAACAGATCGTGGAGCAGACACGCCCCGACCTCGAGATCGTCGGCTACGACGGTCCGGAGCCGGTGGAAGACGGCGTGACGTTCGCCGAGAATGCGCTCATCAAGGCGCGAGCCGCCGCCGCTCACACGGGACTCGCTGCGCTCGCCGACGACTCCGGCATCTGCGTCGACGTGCTCGGCGGGTCACCGGGGGTGTTCTCCGCCTACTGGGCGGGGCAGAAGAAGGACGCGGCGGCGAACCTCGAGCTGCTGCTCGACCAGCTGCACGACATCGCCGATCCCCACCGCTCCGCGCACTTCACCTCGACGATCGCCCTCGTACTGCCGGACGGCCGGGAGCAGGTCGTGGAGGGACGCTGGCCGGGCCGCCTGGCGCATACGGCGTCGGGCGCCGGCGGCTTCGGGTACGACCCGATCTTCATCCCTGACGGCCAGCCGGCAGGGGAGGAGCGGTCGGTGGGTGAGTTCTCCACCGATGAGAAGCAGGCGCAGTCGCACCGAGCGCGCGCCTTCGCGGAACTGATTCCGCTGCTTGCCGCGCTCTGAGCGCGGCGGCCGCGAGAAACCGCTGCTGAAGCTGAGAATCGTTACCCTTCCCGACTAGCCGGAACCCGCCTTCCGGCCCTCGATCCCGGTCTAGCCTGGGGGCATGCACGATCACGCACCCGCCCCCGGTGGCATCCGTTCCGCGAGCAGCAGACGCCTGCTCGCGATCTCGCTGTCCCTCACTGCGACGGTGATGCTCGTGCAGGTCGTCGGCGCACTGCTCTCCGGCTCTCTGGCGCTGCTCGCCGATGCGGCGCACATGTTCACAGATGCCTCCGGTCTCGTGATCGCCCTCATCGCCGCGACCGTCGCCGCACGTCCGGCCGACGACCGGCGCACTTTCGGGTATCAGCGCGCCGAGGTGTTCGGCGCGCTGATCAACGCGGTGATCCTGATCGCCCTCGCGACCTGGGTCGCGATCGAGGGGATCGGGCGACTCATTAATCCGGGAGAGGTCGAGGTCGCCGGCGGGCTGATGCTGGTCGTCGCCGTGGTCGGGCTCCTCGCGAACGCGGTGTCGATGTGGCTGCTGAGTCGTGCGCAGCGCACCAGCATCAACGTGCGCGGTGCGTACCTCGAGGTGATGGGGGATCTGATCGGTTCGGTGGCGGTCATCGTGGCAGCCGCGGTCATCCTCATCACCGGATGGATGCCGGCCGACGCCATCGCCTCGCTGTTCATCGCGGCGATGATCATCCCCCGGGCCATCGCGCTGCTGCGGGAGGTGTTCTCGGTTCTCGCCGAGTCTGCGCCGAAGGGCACGGCGGTGAGCGAGATCCGTACCCACCTGCTCGGTTACGACGGTGTCGTCGGGGTGCACGACGTCCATGTCTGGCAGCTGACCCGCGGGGCCCCGGTGTTCACCGCCCACGTCAGCATCGAGCCGGAGCTGTTCGCCGACGGACGCTCGTCGCAGCTGTTGACCGAGATGCAGGCATGCCTCGCCGACCATTTCGACGTGGCGCACTCGACCTTCCAGATCGAGCCTGCGGAACAGGCGGACTGCGAACCGCGACACGCCTGAGCGATCCGGTCCTGACCTCAGCTTTCGACGGCGATCTCGTGCGGGCTCTTGTCCGGGCGGAGCCCGCGCCAACGAGCATGGCGGAGCACTCCGTCGGGTGTCCAGTTCGCGAACTCGACCTCGCCCACGACTTCCGGACGCACCCACAGGGCGTCGGAGGCATCGGGCGCGGGGACGCCGTCGAGCGGGGCAGCATCCACGCGCAACGGATCGAGTCGTGCAAACAGGTCGTGCAGGATGCGGTCGGTGAATCCGGTCCCCACACGTCCGACGTAGCGTAGACCGCCCGTTCCTCGGTCTGGGTCGGGGACGGCGAGCAGCAGAGATCCGAGCGTGCTCTCCCTGTCGCCCTTCCCAGGCCGGATACCGACGATGACCGCCTCCTGCATCCGCGTGTGCTTCAGCTTCAGCCACGAGGGGGAGCGCTGCCCTGGCCGGTATCGCGACTGAGGATCCTTGACGACGACCCCCTCGAGTCCGAACTCCCTGCTCGCGGCGAGTGCCGCGTCCACGTCGTCGAACACCGGAGGGATCTGCACGGGGGCGTCGAGATCGTCGATCAGCTCCTCGAGCAGGGTCCTGCGTTCGCGCAGAGTCATACCGGTGAGGTCGTGTCCGTCGAGACGCAGCAGGTCGAACAGCATGTAGACGACGGGGGTGCGGATCACTTCGCGTTCGATCTCGCGTGGCCGGGTGAGGTGCATCCGGTTCTGGAGGAGGGAGAAGCTCGGCCGGCCGTGGGAGTCGAACGCGACGATCTCGCCGTCGACGACGGCATCCGTCACGGGGAGGAAGGGGGCGCCGTCAGCGGTGAGTTCGGGATACCGGGCCGTGATGTCCGTGCCGCGGCGCGCGTGCAGCAGCATGCGCCCGTCTGCCCAGGTGCCCATCGCACGGATGCCGTCCCACTTCACCTCGACCCACGAGGGGTCGCTCAGTGCGCGTGCCACTCCGGGGGTGCCGTTCTCCGCGAGCATCGGCGCCATCGACGCCGTGGCCGGAGGGGCGACAGCGGCGCCAGGGGCGGGAGAGCTTCGGGGATATCGATGGGAGTGATGGGTCTTCGCGGGTTGCGGGAGCGGAGTCGTCGCCGGCGGGCGGAGCATCGCGAGCGGGTCGATTCCCGCGGCGGCTCGCGCGAGCACCTCGTCGAGGTCGAGCTGCGCGAGTTCCGGGGCGTCGAGTTCCTCCCACGTGCGAGGGGCCGCCACCCAGGGCTGTGCACGTCCGCGGAGGGAGTAGGGCGAGATGGTGGTCTTCTTGCCGTTGTTCTGGCTCCAGTCGAGGAACACCTTTCCCCCTCGGACCGCCTTCGCCATGACGCTGGTCGCGAGGTCCGGGTGATCGCTCTCGATCATCCGTGCGAGCTCCTTGACGACGGCGGAGACCTCGTCGCTCGTCTGCTCGCCGGGCAATGACGCGTAGAGGTGGATGCCCTTGCTTCCGCTGGTCACCGGCAGAGGGTCGAGCCCCATGCCCGACAGGATGACGCGCGCGATGCGAGCGACCTCGGCACACTGCGCCAGCCCCACGCCGGGGCCGGGATCGAGATCGAGGACGAGCCGATCGGGGGTGCCGGGAAGACCCGCGGAGGAGAAGCGCCACTGCGGCACATGCAGCTCGATGGCGGCGACCTGCGCAAGCCACACGAGAGTCGGGATGTCCTGGACGAGGGGGTATTCCTTCGGACCGTCCGAGTGCTGGATCGCCTGTCGAGGAATCCACGAGGGTGCGCCCGGTTCGAGCTGTTTCGTGAAGAAGGCGTCGGCCGGGGCATCCGCGGTCCCGACGCCCTCGACCCAGCGTTTGCGCGTGACGGGGCGCCCGGCGAGGAGGGGGAGCAGGAGTGGAGCGATGGCCGTGTAGTAGGCGATGACCTCGCCCTTGGTGGTGCCGGTGGAGGGGTAGACGACTTTGTCGAGGTTCGTCACCCGCAGACGACGACCGTCGACCTGCACGATCTGCGCGTCTGCGACCATGGGGCCAGCGTAGTCAAGGCGCAGCATCGCCAGGGGTAGCGCCGCCAGGGGTAGCGCCGTCAAGGGGCTGGCGCCGTCAAGGGGCTGGTCGTGACGGCTGTGACTGGTGTCTACTGGTGTGATGAGGACGATCTGGAAGGGCGCACTGACGTTCGGGCTCGTGAATGTGCCGGTCAAGGTGTACTCCGCGACCGAGGACCACGACGTGCCGCTGCATCAGGTGCACGAGAAGGACGGCGGGCGCATCCGCTATCAGCGCACCTGCGAAGTCTGCGGAGAGACCGTGGCGTACGCCGACATCGACCGCGCCTACGTCGACGAAGGCCAGACCGTCGTGCTGACGAAGGACGACCTCGCCGCCCTCCCCGCGGAGAAGAGCCGGGAGATCGACGTCGTCGAGTTCGTGCCCTCCGAGCAGGTCGACCTGCTCACCCTCGACAAGCCGTACTACCTCGAACCCGATTCGAAGTCGCCCAAGGCGTATGTGCTGCTGCGGAAGACGCTCGAACAGACGGACCGCACGGCGATCGTGCGCTTCACACTTCGGCAGAAGACACGGCTCGCCGCGCTCCGGGTGCGGGGGAAGGTCCTCGTGCTGCAGACCCTGCTCTGGGCCGATGAGGTGCGCGAAGCCGCGTTCCCCTCGCTGGACGAGGACGTGCGGATCTCGAAGAAGGAGCTGGAGCTCTCGGCCTCGCTCGTCGACAGCTACTCGGCGGACTTCGACCCCGAGGCATTCGTCGACGAGTACCAGAAGGAGCTCCGTACCCTCATCGACGCGAAGATCGAGGCGGGCGACACGTTCGACGTGGCCGAGACCTTCGGGGAAGCAGAGAAAGCGGCCGAGGGCGGCGAGGTCATCGACCTCATGGAGGCGCTGCGCGCGAGCGTGGCGCGCTCGAAGGAAGAGCGCGCGAAGAACGCGGGGTGATCATCGGGTGCCGAGGAACCGGCACCCGATGATCGATCAGTGCTTGCCGTCGCCGTCCAGGTCAGGGGCGCGGTCGAACACGTCGGCGTCGAGCACGAGTTCCTGCGCTTCCTCGGCATCGGTGACCACGTCTTCGCCGGCCGCCTCGGCCTTCTTCGCCTTGTGGCGCTCGGACAGGTAGTGCCACAGCGTGACGAGTGCGGTGCCGCCGACGGCCGCGAGCAGGATGAGGTCGATGTAGCTCTCCACGAACTCGGCGACCGGCGGGATGAACCCGATGAGGTAGCCGAACATCGTGAGCCCGAAGCCCCAGAGGACCGCACCGATCAGGTTGTAGAGCGTGTACTTGCGCCACGGCATGTGGCCGACGCCGGCGGCGACCGGGGCGAAGGTCCGCACGATCGGCACGAAGCGCGCGAGGATCACGGTGATGCCGCCGAAGCGCTCGAAGAACGCGTTCGTGCGTTCGACGTTCTTCTTGCTGAAGAGGCCCGATTCCTTGCGCTCGAAGACCGCCGGTCCGCCCTTGTGGCCGATGACGTATCCGACTTCACCGCCCACGAACGCCGCGAGGCCGATCAGGAGGGCGACCCACCAGACGCTGATGCCGAAGACGCCGTGCTCGGAGCCCGCGATCGGGTGCGAGAGCAGGCCGGCGATCACCAGGAGGGTGTCACCGGGAAGCAGGAATCCGACGAGCAGACCGGTCTCGGCGAAGATGATGAAGCACACCACGAGCAGTGCCCACGGCCCGGCGGTCCCGATGATCGTCGCAGGATCGAGCCAGGGGATGAGAGCGGTCGGTGCGTGCAGCATGGTTTCGAGCACTGGGGGAGTCCCGTCGGTCGTGAATGGTCGGCGGTAGAACAGAGCGATGTCGTGACGACCGGAGAAAGGTCGTCGTCGTCTCTCGTGCGGAAGGTGGGACTTGAACCCACACGCCCTGGGGCACAGGAACCTAAATCCTGCGTGTCTGCCAATTCCACCACTCCCGCGCGGTGGAATCAGTCTACTGATCACCGAATCCGCGTGTCTGGGGATCAGCCCGTAGTCCGCGCCGGCCGACGGTCGGGCGCGGGGAAGGCCTGTGGATAACTTCCGAGGCAGGCCTCGGATTGTTGCGAGGATGCCGGGGTGAGTCATCCGTCCGCCCTTGTCGCCGAGCGCGTGCGGTCGCGTCTGCGTGCCGAGGGCATCGATCCGTCCGTCGATCCGGACGCGGCATGGCGGATCACCCATGCCGAGGTCCGGCGTCACGACGATCTCGCCCTCGCTCGCGGCGAGTCCCTGATCGACGATGAAGCGGCGTGTGTGAGAGAGGTCATGGCGTCGCTCAGCGGATTCGGTGCGCTGCAACCGCTGCTCGACGATCCGGAGATCGAGGAGATCTGGCTCAACGGAACGGGACACGTGCACGTCGCGCGAGAGGGAACGGCCGAGCGGACGTCCCTTCGTCTCGACGAAGGGACCGTGCGCGACGTCGTCGAGCGCATGCTGCAGTCGACCGGTCGGCGGGTCGACATCAGCCAGCCGTTCGTGGATGCTTCGCTGCCGGACGGGTCCCGTCTGCATGTGGCGATCGCTGATGTGGTGAGGGGCTCGTGGGCGGTCAACACCGGCAATAACTAAACGTACGTACCGGCCAGCGTTACGTGACGGGAGCGCTCATGGGTTGAAGAAGAGCTGAATGCCACGCTCGGAGTTGAGGGCATAGACGACCGTGTAACCGCCGACCTTCATGTCCCGCGCGGGCGCGCCGTCGAGGCCCTGGGTGATCGTGTACTGATCGTCTTTGTCGGGCACCAGCTCGGCCAGCAGACAGCTCCATGCGTCGCCAGTTGCATCGCGGCTCTGGTCGTACGAGAGCACTCCTTCGTCGTCGACGTTGATTCCGGCCTCCCCGCCGCCGCACTTCTCTGCGGCGGATGCCGGCGACATCGGCGCGCATCCCACGAGGGCGAGTGCCGCGATCAGGGGGACGACGAATCTGGCAGGTCTCATGCCCTCACGCTAGTGCCGCCATGCGTCCGCCGCGACCGGGCGAGCGCGCGCTCTGCCAACCGTTCGCGCACGAGGCGAGCAGTGAGAGGGTGCGCCGAGATACCCTCGGACGACTCGGCCGCACGCATGAGAAGGACGGCGTACCGAACGGGGCTGATCCCGAGGTCGTGACGGATGCGTTCTTCGCGGTGCGGCAGATGCTGCGGGTGGGCGGCTTCGAAGGCGAGGATCTCGGCAGGCGTCACGCGCTCAAGCCTCGCCCTGACCTCCGACATCGGAGCGTCGGGGTCTCGTTTAGACTCGAACCTCTCGGCCGGAGGAAGGAACTTACCGGCGATGGGAAACCCTGGGGCGATGCTCTCCGCTTACCGTGACATGCAGTCGCAGGCGCGATCAGTTCTCGAAGCTGCGAAGCATGGTCCGCTGCAGTCGCTGACACCCCGAGAGCTCGACGAACGTGAGCAGCCGATGACCGTCTATCCGCGACCGAAGCGGGTGCGTGCGTGGGTGCGGTTCGGGCCTGAGGCGGTGCGCGTAGACGCGAAACTGGTGCGGTCGACGCCCCTCGCCGCCGGGATCGAGTTCCGTGCCGAGGACCAGACGTTCCGCTGCTGGGTATGGGGGAACGCCGTCACGCTCGCCGATGAGGAGATGTAAGGCGACACGACGAAAGACCCCCACCCAGCCCGAAGGCTGGGTGGGGGTCTTTTCGGCGGGGGTCGGTCAGGGGAAGGTGCGGTCCTGGTGCTCACGCACTCGAGTGCCGAGATCGGCCTGAGGCTCAGGAGCGACCGTCCATGTGCCGTCGACGGCTTCGATCATGGCGATGGCCGGGCTCGGGTCGTTCGGCAACGTGGCGAGGATCAGGCGCACGAGGGAAGTGAGCGCAGAGATCAGAGCGAACTGCACGACGGTCGACCATGCGACGTCGGAGAGCAACGTCGCGCCGACGAAGCCGGACGCGAGAGCCTGGGCGAAAGTCTTCACGGTGCGCTCGACGGCTGCCAGCCACCACGGCAGGTCGACCCCCACAGATTCGGGGAGGCCAGCGAGCGACGTCACGATCGACGTGACGAAGCCGAGCACTGCGGCCGACAGGATCGTCAGCCACTGGATGTCGGCGATGAGTGCACCGCCAAGGTAAGGCAGCGCGATCGCGAGAGCGGTGTAGAGGCCGCGGAGGGCCGCGGCCTTCCACCAGAGGGCGTTGATGAGCTTGCTCATGGGATGACTCCTTCGAGGATGGTGGTTCTGCACACGCCCGCGTCTGCGGTCGTGGTGTCGGTGTAGGTGACCGTCCAGCGGCCGGTGGTGTCGTCGCAGTAGAGCGACTGGATGCCGCGGCCGTCTGCGCCAGCAGGGCCCTGCGACCCCTGCGCGCCCTGGGGGCCGGGAACGGTGGAGTCCTGGCCGTCGCGGCCGGCGACACCCTGCGGCCCCGGAACGGTCGAGTCAGCGCCGGGGGGACCAGCAGGACCGGGGACGGTCGAGTCGAGGCCAGGGCGGCCGTCCTTGCCAGCGGGGCCGGCCGGGCCGACGGGACCGGGGGCGCCCTGCTCGCCGGGGGGACCTTCGTCGGCCACGACTGCAGGATCAGGAGCGGCGGGTTCCTCGCCCGTCGTGGCAGTGAACTCGTCGTACAGCTCGACGTACTGCGTCTGCCACGTCATCGCCTGCTCGTGCCACGAATCACGGCCGATCGCCGACCCGAGCCAGCCGAGGCCGAGCGCAGCCGCGACAAGCACGAGCAGGACGGTGAACATGAGGAAGATGCGCCGGCGTTCGCGAACGGACGCCTTCAACAGTGCTTCGGTGTCAGTCATGCTTCTCCTCCGCGAGGATTCCGGTTCGTGCAGGCCACGGTGGGTAGACGCCCCGCTCGACGCCGCTCATGAGGTCGCCCTCGCGGCGTTCCCATGCGACGTCTCGGCGCTGGTACCAGACGAGGGCTGGTTCGAGGCGGTCGAGACGTCCTTCGAGGACCTCGATGCGCTCCTGCTGCTGGTCGATCATTTGGTGTTCGAGTGAGCCCTTCTTCGGAAACAGCGAAGCGAGCGCGGCGATGGCCCCGACGATGACCGCGACCGCCCACCCGCCGATCGCGGTCAGGTCGGGCATCAGCCGTTGATGATCTTGAGGCCCTGGATCACAGCCGGGGTCTGCGGTCCGCCGAGCTCGATCAGTTCGCCACGGACGATGTCCTCCCGGCAGCGGTCCAGCTGGAATCCGTTCCACTGCCGCACCGCCGTGCCTGCGAGGTAGTCGACGACGAACCAGCGGCCGTCCACTTTCGGGTCGATTTGCATCAGTCGCTTCATGGTCTTGTGCTCCTTGGGGTCAGACTTCTTCTCGGGGTCGGCGGGCATCGAGGAACCGGCGCCGGCAGGTGATGCGATGACGCCGATCGGTCCCCAGTGCGTCCAGTGCCATGCCTCGCTGAACGACAGTCCTTCGCACGTGATGTTGTGTCTGGTGGCGAGGATCCTTGCCCTTTTATGTGCCGCGGTGGTCCGGTCGTTGTACGGCCACTTCAGGTCGTTCGACCTGCGCTTCTCGTGGTTGCTGGTGTCCGGAACTCCGACGGTGTCGGGATGGATCTGGTACCAGGTCTTGCCCTGCCAGACCCTCTTCCCGTAGACCTTGCGGCCATTTGGAGTCAACGTCATGCGCTCATACCAGATGCGGAGCTGGTCCTCTGGTTCGCGATCGCCGGAGAGGGACACCATCGGGGGATGGCCCTCCCGCTCAAGATCAGCGGAGAGTCCGGCGAAGGCATCAAGAGTGCCGCTCGCACGGTTGTATGCCCCGTTGACGAAACCGAATGGCATCACGCCACCGCCGTCCAATAGAACGCCACCGGGTTCGACGCGAGTGGAGCATCCGCGTTGTCGTTGCGAAGGACGAGGACGTCGAACGTCGTCGCGGTGATCGTCCCGACCTGGGCTTTCAGCCGAGCGGGGATCACAGGAGATCCGCTGCTCATCACCGGAGTGACCGCGAGCGGCGCCTTGCCCATGCCGTGCGCGACCTGGACTACTCCGCTGGCGTTCGTGCCCGCGGAAACGTAGCCGCCAGCGACCGGCAAGTACCACACGGTCCCGGACCACCGGTACACGACTGTGCCGACGCGGCACTCATCGCCAGCTGTCAACAGCCCGGGGTAGGACGTCGCAAAGGAGTCAGCAGCAGCCTTGGATGCGAACGTCAGGACACCCGACGCGGGAAGCCACACGGACCCATCCACGGTGTATTCCAGGCGATGCAGGCCCGGGGCGTCAGCGCGATGCACCACGAGCGGCTTGTCCGAGGCGGGCCCTTGACCGACTGCGACTAGATCGTTGACGAGCTGTCCACGGGCTGTCGTGTTCGCGACGGAAACGACGTCGCGAATGCTGTTGCCAAGGGCGGAGAAGATCGTCGCCCGGCTCACAGACTGCTCTGCGCCGGTCGGGATCGTCTGCTTGCGTGCGTTAGTCGTGGGCATCTGGCACCACCTCTCCGCGTGACTGATGCCACGTCTTGTGTCCGATCAAGTTCGGCGTCAGACCCCAGCACAGGGTGCAGATGCCATAGATTCCGTTGTCGACCTCTTCGGTCCGCGTTTCTGGCTCGTCCATCTGTGGACCCCCTACGCGATGACCTTGTACTGAACGACGAGTGCCATTCCGTCGGCGTGAACCGGTGCCCGATCGGGAGTTCCGGAGAACCCGGCATAGTCGGTCCCGACCGTGATCAGTCCGCGATACGCGCCGGTGCGGAATCCCTCGAACACGCTCGAAGGGAGATCGACTTGCGCTCCTTGTCCCGGCGCGAGCGCTGCTGAGGCGGCCGTGGCACCGCTGCCGGACGGCGCGCCGGGAGGCTGTCCGCCATGTGGGGACGGCTGCAGCACAGCTACCTTCCCGGCGCTCGAGGACGTGTCCGCCCTGTAGACGGTCGGAAGCATGCGGGTAATTGCCTGTGCGCCGAGGGCGACGATCTGATCACCGTAGGCCGCGAGCCCAGTCATGGGGCCAGAGCCGAACCCGTTGCCTTGCCAGAGCGTCGAACGGCCGCCATACCGGTCAAGGTTCCACGAGTCCCAGCGAGACTGCGCGGACTTCCAGGATCCAGTCCACTGCGGCAAGATGATCGCCTGCCTGTCGACGAGCTGCCCGGGATTGACGGATCCACCGCCGGGCTGGCCCGGATTCTCGGCGTTGTAGCTGCCGGAGGGGCCGAGAACGAACACGGGCTGTCCGTATCGCTCCCCGGAGCGAAGGACGTGAACGTCGGTTCCGACGGCGTAGGTCCCCGGCTGGTAGGGCAGGGCGAAGGAGCCGCCCAACGTTGCGACCGTGAGTTGCCCGACGCCGGCGTTCACCGCGGTGACCTTGCCGCCTGCGATTACTTGGCCGGGCGTGAGCGGCCCCACGCAGAGGGTTACGCGTCCGCCGTCGAGGGGTGATCTGAGCAAGCGCACGCGGCCGTTCGCGGTATAGATCCCCGGCTGCGCCGGTACCCAAAGCCCTGGGGACCCTGCGATAGAGACCTGAGCTTGGCCCTTCACCGGATCCAGGCCGAGGAGGATCCCGACGATCATCGCGCCAGCGTCCGCCGCGGGAGAGATCCCTTCGGGGAGCGGGGCTGCGAGTGCATATGCGTCAAGCTCGTACATGCGGGGTTCTCCTCAGAATGCGGCGACGTCGATTCGCATCGCTCCGTCGTTCACGGTGAGAGGCATCTCGACGCCGATGATGTAGCCCCACTCCCGGGCTTCGAGTTCCGTGCCCCGGTCGATGTAGAGCTCCACTGCGTCGTCGAGTTCGAGGCGAGGGTCGGGGACGAGTTCGACCTGTCGGATACGTGACTGCCTGACGCTGTTGTCTCGCATCGTGGTCGCTGCAGCGCGGCATTGATCCTCATTCAGCAGCAGCGGCGATGAGAAGAACTTCGGCACCGGAAGATAGTCGCCTGACGGATCCATAGGGCCACCGTTCACGGTGACGACCGCGAACGCGTCCACTCCGTCAGCGCTGCTGCGGGCGACGAACACGTTGTACGAGCCCTCGCGACTATCAGAGGTCGGCGCGCCGATGATTGTTCCGTCCGCGCCGTCGGTGAGGGTGATGACAGGGACGGGAACCTCGGGCAGCGGTGGAAGCACCACGATGCCGCCCCAGGAGTCTTCCCGGAGTCTGGCCGGCCATGCGTCGGCGATCTCGTAGAGCGCCTTCAGCCGGTCCTTGTCCCACTCCATGGTCTTCGGGCACGCCCGATCGGCGAGTGCGGGTGCGAACTGGGCCGACATGTAGGCCGGTGTGAGTCGGGCGAACTCCGAGCGGAGGGTTCCGTCGTCGCGCGGGCCGAGAGATTCCACGAGCATGTCGTCGGAAACCGGCTGGAGCATCCCTGCCGCCGACACCTCGATCTGCCCGTTGGCGCCGTCCTTCCAGTCGGTGATCTGGAAGCGCCCGAGCCGGACGAGAACGCCCTCGACGAGGACCGAGATGTCCAGAACTTGCCCGTACCTGGCCAGCGGGGCGAGCGGCGTTGACGGCCGCCAACGGCGAGTGCGACCGTTCTCGACCGATGTCGCAGCGACCGTGAGCTTCACGTCGGACTGGACCTCCTGCCCGACCGTCCACGTGACCTTGCCGCGAAGCACCGGAACGTCGTCAGCGAGAACTGCTCCGCCCAACCAGGATGAGACCATCGGCCGCCATGATGCTGCAGCGGCGAGCACGGAGGCGGGGGGACCGGGCCGAACCATGGGTGCCTCCGATCAGATCGTCGACCAGTCGAACGTGTCGAACTGATCCCAGGGAATGCCAGCCATGCGGGCGTCGAACTCGGCCCAGGTCTTACCGGCCCAGGCTGCATCGAAGTCGTCCCACGAGAACGACCCGAGACGGACGTCCATGTAGGGGTCGTCGATGATTGCGTAGGGGAACCACCAGACCCGCTTCCCCTGGCGGGGGAGGAGAGTCGAATCGAGGTTGCCGTAGCTGATCACCCCGACCGGGTCCATGTCGGCCAGTTCGGTTCCGAGTCGGTAGAGCAGCGGTTCACCGGTCGCGAGCAGTGCGCGGAATTCTGCAGACTGCTCCTGAGTCACGAAAACGCCGAAGCGTCCCTCGACGTCTCCGGTCACGTCGTATCGGATCGCGGAGCGGGACCGGCCAGCGACCCGAAACTGCGCTTGATTTGAGGCCAGGCTCGTATCGAGAGAGCCGAGCGCAAGCTCGAGAGCGAGTGCCCGGGACCCGTTGAGCGATTGCAGCACGAAGTCGCTGGCGAACGGAACAGTGATTGGTGCGCTCGTCTGTGAACTGGGCCCAGCGGTGAAGGTGTACACGATCGGCTGGTTTCCTGGTGCGCGGTTGTCGCCCAGTGTGAGCTGGCTACCATCTCCCACTCCTTCACCGCCAGGCACGGTCCAAGACCTGCCGTTGACAGCCCCGGTGAGCGTCCAAGGGACACCCACCGGGGTTACGTCCACGACTATCTGGACCATCTGCGGCGACCCGCCACCGATCAACGTCGCGGTGATCATGTACGCCTCCCTCCCCGTCGGAACGGCGTGCTCGCTGAACGCTGAACGCCGCCGGCCTCGTCTCGCACGAAAGCGGTGAATTCGCGTTCGCCGACGACGAGCGTGAGCGAGCTCGGAAACTGGGAGAGAACATCTGCCGTGGGAGCGGGCGAAGACCCTTCGGCGAAGGCACGGGCTCCACCTGGGATATAGGTGCCGCCGAAGATAGACGCAGTCTCGGCCATGATCGCCTCGGCCCGCGCGCGCTTACTCAGCGCGTGCGGCACATAGGTCTCGCCGCCGGTCTCCGGCTCAGCCCACACGCGCACGTCGCCGGCGCGTGCAATCTGGGCCACGTGATTCTCTGAACGGTAGACGTTGCCCGCTGCGTTGAAGCTCACCCGCGGGATCACAGCCCCGTTGGCGTACGCGGAGACCGTCTTGCTTCCAACCTGGAACGACTGGTTCCCGGTCTCCGCGTCGACGAACACCTTCACGCGGCGACCGTTGTTGAGGGTCACGAAGGTGTCGACCTTGTTCTGCGCGGCAGCCGTCTCCGCGAGGATCTCGATCTCCTTCTGCGACGGGATCTTGTAGATCGAGTCAGCGAGAGCGATCGCGGCATCCTCGGACGTGCCCATCGCGATGGCGGAGTCGATGAGCTTCTGCCGACCATCCTGCAGACGTGCGAGGTAGTTGCCCGTGTTCCCGTCGAGATTCAGCTGTGCCTCAGCCGCATCCTGCGAGTCCTTCGCCATCTGGACGAGCATGTTCGAGTTGTCGATGCCCGCCTGAGTCGTGAGGTCGAGCCCGCGACCGAAGCCCTCGACTCCGCCCTGGATGTTGGCGATCTGCTCGTTGACCTTGAGGAGCGTCTCCTGGTAGTCCGCGTTCGTGGTGACCGCGTCCTGGCCGACGCCGTTGGCCTCGTTGATCGTGTCGATGAGGGTCGTCAGCTTTGAGTTGAGATCCTCGACGGAATCCGCCTCCGCGATGTACGCATCCGCGGCCGACTCCGAGGTATCAGTGCTCCCCTGATCCGCCTGCTGCTTCTGCTCAGCGATGCGGATGGACTCCTCGATGCTGGCATTCTCGCCCTTCACCGCGTCGATGATCGCGTTGATGTTCTGCAGTCGTGCATCGTCTACGGCAGAGGTGTCGCCGGCCTTCTTGTCGGCGTCGTAGGCGGCCTGGTACTCCTCCTGTGCGGCCTTGAGCTCCTTGAGGGCATCGACGTTGCCCATCGCGGCGTCGGTGACGCGCTCGAGCGACAGCCCGAGGCTCTCGGCCTTGTCGAACGCCGAGGGTTGGTTGAACCACAGGAAGGATCCGCTCGCGGCCAGGTTCTCCTTGACCATGTCGCGGGTCGCTTTGGTGATTCGGTTCGTGCCATCTTCGAGAGTGTCCGCGTACGCCTGGGCCTTCTGCCGAGCCTCTGTCTGCTGGGCAGCGAGGCCCGCGACGATCGTGATGATACCCGTCAGCGCGAGACCGACCGCACCTCCGATGAGGGCCGTCTTCCCCATGCTGGTAGTGGTTTGGTCGAGGGCGAGCTTGAGTTCGAGGAACTTTGCTCGCGCGCCGACCGCGCCACCGGCGAAGAGCAGCACGGCGGCCGTGGCCACGCCGAGCACTGTGGCGGTCGCCTGGATGGGCTCGGGCGCCTCACCGTACATGTCGATGAGCTCGGTGATGCCCTGGACCATGCTGCGGAGCACGTCGTTCGCAGCGGATCCGGTCTTGATGAGCGCGGTGTCGAACGCGCCGCCGAGCTTCTCGATGTCGCCGGCGAGGTTGTCCTGCCGCATCGCGGCCTGGCGGGCGGCATAACCGGACTCGTCGACCGCGTCGGTCCACTCGTTGACGGCCTTCGCTCCGCCTTCGTAGAGCACGCGCGCGGCGGTGATCTGCTCGTTGCCGAAGATGCGACCGAGAGCGGCCGATCGCTCGGCCTCAGTGAGGCCGCCGAACGCGCCCTTGAGTTGCTGGGAGATCGCGGCGAGCGATTTCATCTTCCCGTTGCCGTCGAAGATCTCGACGTTGTACTCCTTCATCGTCTTCGCCGCCAGAGCAGACGGGGACGTGAGGGACATGAGCACACCGCGCAGACCGGTGCCCGCGCGCTCGCCCAACTGCCCCTGGGACGCGAACAGCGCCAGGGTGCCCGTGGTCTCTTCGAGCGAGATGCCAAGACCGGCAGCGACGGGGCCGACGTACTGCAGGGCCTGGGCGAGGTCGTCGACGGAGCCCTGTGCCTTGCCCGCGCCGGCCGCCAGAAGATCGGAGACGTGCCCAGCATCCTTGCCTTCGAGGCTGTACTGCTTGAGCGTGGTCGCCATGATCTCCGCGGAGCGCGCGACCTGCAGCTGTCCGGCAGCCGCAAGGGCGAGAGCACCGTTCAGTGAGCCGCCGACGATCTCTGCGACCGAGAGGCCTGCTTTCGCGAGCTCCTCCTCTGCGTCGGCGGCCTCGCGAGCAGAGAACGCCGTGTCAGCGCCAGCGTCCAGGGCGGCTTCGCCGAGCTTCTGCTGCTCGGCGGTGGTCGCCATGGTAGCGGCGCGAACGTTGGACATCGCCGCGTCGAACTCGGTGCTCTTCGCGATCGAGAGCGTGACGAGCGCGGCGACGGCCGTGCCCGCGATCAGCAGTGCGGCCGAGAGCTGCTTCGCGGCAGAGATCTGCTGCTCCGTCGCCTGGCGCTGCTTCTCCTGCTCCTCGGAGGACTTTTTCGACTTCTTGCCGACCTCCTCGGTCGCCTTCGCCTGCTCGTCGAGCGGCGCCTTCGCGGACTTCGCCTTCTTGCCGGTCTCGTCGGTCGCGGTGCCGAGTCCGTCGACCTGACCCTTGGCTGTCTGCGCGGCCTTGCCCGTCTTCTCGACGGCGTCCTTCGCGTCAGCCTGATCCTGCTTGAAGATCTGGGCCCCGAGCGTCTGGAGCTTGAAGACCAGGCTCCCGGCGTCGAATGCGGACATCGTCTACCGCCTTTCGCAGCCAGCTGCCGTCGATGTCGAGGAGTCGTTCGACCGCGCCACGGACGAACTGCCAGGTGTGTGTGTCGAGCGCCCGATCGAGGTCGGGGACCAGATGTTGTTGAGCGAGATCGAGTTCGACCTCACCGAAGAGCTCTGGGAACGCGAGTTCCCAGAGCTCCTTCGAGGTGAGCGAGTTCGCCTCGTCGACGACCGTGGCGACGGCAGCGGCGCGCGCTTCCTTCCACCCGGGTGGGTAGACGTACTCCGGGTATATGCCGTTCTCGTCGGGCTTGCCTATTCCGAACTGGGCGATGTCCGCCGGGCCAAGAGGCCCAGTCGGGCGGTCAACGCCCCCGACGCTTTTAGGGTGCCGGCGAGGCCCTCACCGCCCTGGATGTACGCCTTCACGCCATCCATCCCGAGGATCGTCTGCCAGAAGAATGCCGGCATGATGATCAGCTCAGCTTCGTCCTGGGAGAGCTCCATTCCGATGCGGTTGAAGTTCGTCTGCTCGGACTCCGGGCGCGGCACCCAGACGTCGCCTTCGAGTACTGCGCCGTCGACGGCCATCTGTAGCGCGGCGGTCAGGTCGATGGTGGTCGAGCCTCCCGCGACGGACGACAGGTAAGTGTCGGTGATCTGGCGGCCAGCGTGCCCGGGGAGGGGACGGATCACGAACGGATCCACCCCCTCCATGGTGAGCACGAGGTTCCGACCGTTCTTCGTTGCGTCGATCATCAGGATCCCTGCTTCCTTCTGGTCAGGCGGCGGCGTACGGCAGGGCGGCGGATGCGCCCACGGAGTTGGTGACGATGATCGGCGCGGATCCGGCGACGGTCGCGGGGATCTGGAGCACGAGCGTGTGTTCGTCGACGATGCGCAGCTCGGTGACCGCTGCGCCATCGATCGTCGCGGAGACCGTCGAGGCGAGCTTGTAACCGCGGACGACGATCAGGTCGCCGACGGTCTGCCCGGCAGGGCTGGCCGACTCGAGGATCGGGTTCCCGGGGCCAGCGAGGGGCGAGGGGATCTGGTCCACGACGCCGTCGTTCGCGAGCGTGAACGTGACGACGCCCTTGTCGGCGTAGCCAGTGTTCGCTTCGCTGTATGCGACGGAGAAGGTGCCCTCGACGACGGGCATGTCTTCGTCGAGCGCGTCGGTGAACAGCTGGAAGTCTCGCTTGTTCTCGGCTCCGGTCGAGAACGCCGCCTTGACGAGATCCTTGAACCACGCCTGCGCGGCGACGATCTGCTTCGTCACGGGGTCGCGGACGACCTCGACGTTGAACGACGGCGCGTAGTTGTAGCCGATGATGTCCTCGCCGGTGCGGGCCTTCTGGCCGTACACCTCGCGAGCGACAGGAATCTTCGACGGGTTCAGAGCGAGGTTGTTCACGTCGCCGGTGATGTTGAGGAAGACCCCGCCCATCTTGAGGCGGATCAGTCGCTGGTGAGCGAGGACGAGGGAACCCTCGGAGGGCGCCATCGTGTCGTAGAGAGTGGTGTCGGCCATGGCCGCCTCCTTCTGGTCAGGTGCCGGCGCTTCCGGCGAGGGTTCCTACGAGCGACGCCCGAGGAAGTGATAGGTCGCGGCGACGGCCGCGCGCCCCTGCGAGTCGGGGTCGAAGTCGAGAGCTGAGAACTCGGTCGCGAACGAAATGCCAAGTACTGCGGGCGTGTATTCCTTCTGATCGAGCACCGCGCGAAGGTCGGCGGCCCACGATCGGAGGGTGAGGGGAGTGCCGAAGCGGCGCGTGAAGATCTGCGTCCGGTAGATCATGTCGACGCGGCCGTCTGGCGTCGGGCGCAGGGGCGTGAGGAGCGTGAACTCGTTCACGGTGGTCGGCATCACCCCGTCGAGGCGGATGCCGCGCTCGACGATCGGCCCGATCGGCTTGTACACCGCCAGCTCAGCATCGTGGAGCAGCTGCGCGAGCGCGCGGTTCAGAATGATCTCTGGCGCGTCAGCCATCGGACACCTTCTTCGCGATGATCTCCCCGAGCTCGTCGCGGTGCTCCATCGCCGGATCCTCGACGTACTTCCCCTTCCGACCGTTCTGGAAGTTGTACTCGGGGTGCTCGTGGTGGCGCGCGGCATAGGCCGTGTCGTAGACGACGGCCGCGCCCACTTCGGGGCTGGTCGCTGGGTCGACCGTGCCGGACGCCAGAAGCGTCCCGAGGTCCAGCGGCACCTCCGCAGCGGACAGTGCGAGCAGGCGCTCAGCGGCGGCGTTCTCGCCGTCCATGATGCGGCGGTCGAGGTCGGCGTCCGTGGGGAAGTTGATCGTGATGTTCACGCTCGCGGTGACGCCCATGGCGGCCTCCTACTCCAGATAGAGCTCGACGTGGGACGGGGTGCCGCGGTACTCGAAGTAGGAGCTGTCGATGACCTCGGAGCGACGCTCGCGCGGCCGTCCGGGCCAGACCGTGATGCGGGAGCGGGGCTGGCAGTCGTCGGCGAGCAGGAGCACGACGAACGTCGTCGACGTGACCTCCTGGCCGAACGTCGGCGAGGTGGAGCGGCGGTCGACGACCAGCCGCGTCTTCTGCTCGACGTACGCGGGCCGGTCAGGCCGAGGATCCGCCCAGATGTCGCCTTCCGCGCCCTCGCCCTCGAGCGCCTGGATCGTCACCCGGTGGGGGAGGTGCTTCTCGCGCAGACGGGGCACGGTGACCTCCTACGTGTGGGCGACGGCGGAGCCGATCAGGCCCGCGTTCGTGAGGATGTCGACCGCGCGGGAGCCGATGCGGCGTTCGAGCTTCTCGCGGGCGGAGAGCGTGTCGGATGCCGACGAGGTGGTGCCGAGGGACACGGATCCGATCTTCACGGCGCCGGCGGCGGCATCCACGCCATACGGGTCGTCGGTGAGCTGCCAGTGCTCGACGATCGCGCAGGTCGCTTCGGCGAGTACTTCGGTGGTGTCGGCGTCGGTGGGGTATCCGTCGTCGTCGACGTCGTAGATCGCGGAGCGGCTGAGCTTCTCGATCTCGATGGATGCCGAGCGGAGCCGCTTCGTGAGCAGGCCGACATCCTCGGTCCATGCCTCTTCGGCGTACTTGTCGTAGTCCGTCTTGGTGGCGTATATGCGCTGCGGCATGTCAGTCCTCGATGTCGCTGTCCGGGTCGGCCGGGGGAAGCGTCGCGATGCTCTCGCCGTCGCCGAGGACCGTGCCGTCCGGCAGCTCGACGGTGGCGAAGCCGTCGGTCACGCCGAGCGAGGTGAAGGTGCCGTTGTCGTTGTCGATGTCGCCGACGATGGGTGCCGCGGGCTGGCGGGACAGGATCTCGATGATCTCGGGCTTGCGCGCCTTCGTGGGCAGGTCCACGCCCTCGGTCTCCGCGATGTCGCGCAGGGCGGCGACGGTGAGCGAAGTGAGGTCGATGAACGGCTCGCCGAGCGCGGCGTGGAAGGGCTGTTCGATCTCGGGGTCAGCCTCGATCGTGTAGCCGTGTTGGAGGAGCGCGAGCTCGCGCTCGGGGTGCAGCGACTCCACCGTGGCGACGCCGTCGGTGAAGTCGACGCCGAGGGCGGTCAGGCGGCCGAGCTGCGGGCGGGGGTGGGTGATGCGCATGGCTGCCTCCTCAGGCTGTGGTGGTGCTGCTGGTCGACACGGCAGGACTCGAACCTGCGCGCCGTGGCTCTATCCGCTGAGCTACGTGTCGGTGGTGCTCCCCGCACGACCGGAGCCGTGCGGGGAGCGGTGACGTCACTTGACCGGGAGGTCTTCCTGGTTCTTGATCTCGTCGTCCTTCGGGTCGGTGCTGTCGTTGACGAGCGCCTCACCTTCGGGGGTGGTGACTCCCTTGTACGGGGTGCCGCCGGGCTGGATTGCAGCCCAGATCTCGTCCTTCTTCTTGACGGACGCCTCGATCTGGATGCCGCGGTCCTTCGCGTATGCGAGCAGCTGCGGGATCGTCCACTTGTCGGACGGGTCGCCGAGCGGGTAGTCCCGATCTGCGTCCTCGTCGACGTGTCCGCCGACCTCGTAGCCGTGGCGCTCGAAGTAGGAGATCGCGCCCTCGTCGTCGGTGTGCCCGACGCCGTCGTTGAACGCGACACCGACGACGATGCCGTTGAAGCCCTCGACGGGCGTCTTGATGGTCTTCTTCGCCATGATCCAGGTCTCCTTACTGGACGCGGATGTTGCGGAGAACCGCAGCAGCCTTGGTCGACTTGAGGGCGACGGCGACCGGGCCGAGCTCGACCTCGCCCTTCTTCACGGCACCGGAGGTGGTGAAGTCGGGGAGCCAGGTCTGCACGAGCTGGCCGCCCGCGGTCGAGACGCCGTGGAACCCGTCCATGCCGATGCGAACCGCGTAGAGGTCCGTCAGGCCCGTGGTGGACACGGTCGCGACGGTGCGGGTCTCGATCGGGATGATCGGGTTGTTGGATCCGGCCTTGGCGCCCGGGTCCATGAAGACGATGTCGCCGTACTGCTCGCGAACGATCGGACGGCCGTTGGGGCCGGCGAGGTTCTCGAGCGGGGAGCGGACGTACATGTCTGCGCGGCGGGCGGCGGCGCGGATCTTGGCGAGGGCCTTCGCGTTGCCGAAGATCACCGTGGGCGCACCGTCGAGGGACGACAGGAACTCGTCGATGACGTCGAGCGCGGCGTGCTGGGAGTCCGCGGTGGCGAAGCTGCGCCAGTCGGTGACGACACCGGCGTTGATCTCGGTGGTCGAGCCGGTGAGGGCCTTGTCGAGACCGTCGAAGCCGTTGGCCTCGACCGCGGTGTCGCCGTTGATCACGGCGTCCTGGAACTTCGTGACTGTGCTCTTCACGGTCTGCTGAAGGTTCAGGGCGACGGAGCCGCTGGCGGCCGGGCCGATCTTCGCGAGCACGCGGTCGACCTCGAACGAACCACCGAGCGGGGCCAGCGTGACGCTGACCTTCGTGGTGGTGACGTGCTCGGGCGTGTACTCGGTGTTGTAGGCGCGGAACGCTGCGGAGCGCTGCGTGGCCAGACGGCGGTAGCCGTAGTCCAGCGTCGCGCCTCCGCCGACGGGGTTGACCGCGTCGTCGAAGATCAGCTCATCGAGGATCGCGGACTCCTTGCGGAACTCGTCGATCACCGCGACGTCGAGGTCTTCGACAGCGTTGCTCTTCGCCTCAATGAGGGTAACGGGCATGATTCATCTCCCTTCCGGGGAGTCAGCCACCGAGCCGCGCCTTGACAGCGCCCTCGATGGTCGGGGTGGTGGTGGGTGCAGCGCCGCCCTGATGCCCGCCGCCGCTTGCGCCGGGGAGTTGCGGTCCTGCCTTGAACGCCGAGTTCCTCTCGAGCGCGTCGGTGATCGCCTTGTCGACGGCCGCGGTATCCGCGAGGTCGACAGCGGCGAAAGCTGTGGTGAATTCCTTGGAGTCCAGGAGGGCGGCGGCCTTCGCGCCGAGCTCGCCGGCACGGAGGATGACCGTGTTCTCGCGGCGGAGCTGGTCGCGCTCGGCGGCGAGGGTGCTGTTCTCCTGCTCGCGCTCGGTCGCGAGCTTCTCTGCGGCCTCGCGCGCCTCGCGGTGAGTGCGGGCCTCGCCTCGCAGCTCGCGCACGTACTCGTCAGGGCTGCCCTGGTAGTTGATCGGCGCGGGCTGCTGCGGGGGTGCTGGCGCAGGCGCAGCGGGGGCGGGCTGTGCGGGCGCAGCGGGTGCGGCAGGTGCTGCCGGTGCCGGAGCGGCGGGAGCCGGGGCAGCAGCCGCGGCGGGAGCGGCCGGGGCTGCGGGGGCGGCGCCTCCCTCGCCCTCGGCGAAGCGGATGCCGCGGAGCTGGAACAGCGTCGGGCCGATCTGGGCCATGCCGTCGCGGTTGATCGCGACCGGGTGCCGGTACTTCGTGGGTGTTGCCATGGTGAGCCTCCTGCTCATCGGTTCCCCGTGCCCTGCGCACGAGGAGAGGTAAGGCCGTGCCGTCGCAGTGCAGGGCCGACGACGGCACGGAGTCTGTAGGATCGGCATCCCCAACACAGGAGGATCCGATGACGTATCTGGAAGCCGCGGAGCACGCGGAGAGCGCCGGCAAGGCAGCGAAGGCGGCGAAAGCCCACTCGGACAACCACCGGGACCGGAAACTCGCCGAGGCGGTGCAGGAGCTGTCCCTCGCGGTGCAGGTGCTCGCCGAGGCTATGCACCGCGCGAACTGAGGGTGATCCCGGCGGGGGCAGGTCCACCTGGCGCAGAAAGGTAAGCGCGTCGTGAGTGGCCTTCGCGGTGCAGTACGGGGCCGCGTTGACCCCTGCCGGGATGGTCTGTGTTCAACGGCCGTCAGCGAAGCCGAGCTGCTCGCGGTACGACTGGCGGTTGCGGCCCGTGCGACGGATGAAGTCGCGCATATCGGCCTGAGCTTCGCGGATATCGGCGGAGGCCTTCGCGCGGTCGGTGTCGGTCATCGCGGCGGACTCGCGGCGCTTCGCTGACCGGATCTCCCGCTCGAGCGCCCGCTGCTGCGCGCGCTCCTTCTCGGCGGCCTCGTCGTACGTCGTGTCTCCCTGCGGCACGGTGAGGCCGTGGGAGTAAGCGACGAGACGGCAGCGGCAGTTCGGGTGGTTCCACCCTGCGGCGCGTGCTTCCTCGACGGTGCCGGCAACGTCGACCGTGACAGCCTGCTCGCGGGTCGCGTGCGGAAGTACTCGGGGCCCGGCGGGCGTGCCGTCCGTGGAGAGGATCTTGCCAGCCCACGCCGCGCACTTTCGACAGGAGTCGAGGCCGCGCACGACGGTGACCAGATGGATGGACGACTGCTGCATCCGCCAGATCCCGGCATCGTTGAACGCCCGGTTGACGGTCGTGCGGCCGGCCATCTCCGCGTACGCGCCGATCGTCCAGCGTCGTCCGCCGCGGTCGGTGAAGCCGGGGATGCCCTCGGCGAGGAACCGCTGCACGGCGGATGCCTGCTGGATGCGGGACGTGGTGACGCCGAGGATCGTGTTCGGCGAGTACATCGCCACGATCTGCTGGTAGGCGTCCTGCGGGTAACGGGTGAGGCGCTGGTTCAGCACTTCGAGACGGGACTCCAGCGAGAGCGCCACCATCGCGACGGCCTGAGATGACGTGCCGGTGACCGGAGTGAGCGACCCCGTGAAGCGGAGAGCCGCGGCTGCAGCCGCCTCGCCCTCGGATGCCG
The DNA here is from genome assembly GCF_034650155.1 of Microbacterium sp. STF-2. Classification (NCBI taxonomy): domain Bacteria; kingdom Bacillati; phylum Actinomycetota; class Actinomycetes; order Micrococcales; family Microbacteriaceae; genus Microbacterium; species Microbacterium sp. STF-2. The sequence goes on along the minus strand of NZ_JARKMW010000002.1, from coordinate 118,138 downwards.
CGATGCCGATGACCCGGTTCGCGAGATCTTCGCGGCGCAGGTCGGACACGATCTGGATCGATCGCGCCTGCAGTTCCCGTAGCGATGTCGCCCGGTGTGCGGCGAGCTCAGCGAGCACTCGGTTCCGCTCACGGCGCGCGGCGGCCGTCATCCCCATGCCGCCGTCTGCCTCGGGGAGTAGCGATGCGAGACGGAAGTCGCGGACTGCGCGCTTCGCGACCTCGCGGATCAGCTCGTCCTCGGCATCCCGGTAGCGCTGGGTGAGGTAGCGGGACAGCTCCTCGATCAGCTCCTCGACGGACTCTCGCTCGGGGTTCGGGACGAACAGCGCCACGATGCCCTCCGATCAGCGGCGACCGCCGCGTTTCGCCTTCCGCCGTCGCGCGACAGCCGCGGTGTGCAGCTGTGCGCGACGCGCATCGGTGGCAGCGAGACGACGCCCCGCGCCAGCGGATGCGCCCCACCCGAACAGGATCGGCACGTCAGACCTCTTCGTAGGCGGTGGTGAAGCGGTCGCGGAGAGCGCCGATCGCGGTGGCCGTGTTCGCGTGCGCCGTCTCGATCTGGATGATCCAGTCGATCAGCTCCGTCTTTGACATGCGGGACAGCTGTCGGCGGCGCTGCAGTTCGCTCTCGTCCGTCACAGCGTCTCCTCCGGATCGTCCGGGTCTTCGGGATCCTCGCCTGTGAATCCGGCCGGGTCGGGCACAGCGGGCCGCTCGGCGCGGATCGCTGCGACCTCGGCGCGGATCTGGTCGTCTTCCCAGTCCGGGTTCGCGCGGCGAACCTTCTGCTCGAGCGAGATCGCGGCGGCGGCATCCAGGAGCGTGAGCGTGCGGGCCAGCTTCTCCGGATCCTCCTGCGACACATCCGGGAAGACCACGGTCGGCTGGTCGAAGCGGCCACCGCCGTTGCCGGGGAACACCTTGCCGTCGATCTCCAGCGCGACGGATGCCGCGCGTGCGATCGCGACACGGTCCTGGAGGATCTTCTTGTCGCGGGTGCGCTCGGACGCCTTGTCGCGGTCATCGACCTCGGTCGCCGTCATCTGGCCCTTGCCCGCGTAGTCACCCCAGGCGGACTGAGCGAAGCCCGCCTTGCGGAGGATCTCGCGGTAGATGCCGAACGCCGTCTTCTCGTGCTCCTCGACGCGGATGTCGAACTGGACCTTGTCGAACGCGATCTTCGACGGGTCGCCGGGAGCGTTCAGGCCCGCGAAGATCTCGCGGCCGGCGTCGAACGACGCGCCCATGCCGATGCCGTTGAAGTCGAGCGCGGCTTCGGGGACGAGGATCTTGCCGGCGCCGAGGCGCAGGTCACGCATCCACGAGGAGAACGTCTCGTCGAGCCAGTCGAACAGGCCGTGCAGCTGGGCGAAGTCGGAGCGGCCCGTATGAGCGAGCGCGCCCTTCTTCCGCCATGCCGCGGTCGCGATGTTGGGGTTGTAGACGGCCGTCAGTCGGTCGATGCCGGTGACGATCCGTGAGTCGCCGTCGACGAGCTCAGCGTAGGACGCGGTCTCGGGGATCTCGGCGAGCGGGACGCGGCGGCCCAGGTTGTTCTCCGACCCGGCGTACAGTGCGTGCTCGATCGCGCCGACGACGTGGTGCTCCAGGTGGCGGTAGTAGACGCTGCCCTTCACGTACTCGGACCACATCGTGCACTCGATCATGCGGCCAGAGCGGAACGTCGGGATGATGACGTCAGCGGCGGACGGCTCCAGCCACGCGTGCTCGGCGACGGCCGTGTCCCAGCGGACGACGAGCGCGACGGACCCGAGAGCGGACTTCAGCTCGCCCATCTGGTTGAACATCGCGTGCGCTTCGTCGCCGTTCGCGATCAGGTCGAGGCGCGTCTGCGCTTTCCCGTCGCGGCGGAGCTTCGTCTCGCCGGGGGACTCCAGGCGCACCTCGGGCGGCTCAGCGAACACGAGGTCCGACGCGAGGGTCGCGAGATCCGCAGGGGCCGGGACGTGCAGGCGTGCACGGTTCTCGTTCGCCGGGACGGGGCGACCCCAGAACATGCGGGTGGCAGCGCCGACAACACCGCCACGCATCGGCTGGCCGCGCCGCTGATGCGTCGGATCCTGCCGCAGCTCGCGACGGTAGAGCTTCTCCAGCGCCGCAGTGTCGCCCGTGTACCAGGCGTCGTTCTCAGCGAACGCCTTGTACGCGAGATCCCAGGGTGCGGGCAGCCAGGGTGTGTTCGCTTCGGGGATCGGCATGGCTCCCCTTTCCGGGCGCGTCAGGCGGCGACGAGGGGCCGCCAGTAGTTCTCGGTGGAGTGGGTGATGTACCGCCCACCGTCGAGCGAGTGGTCGTCTTCCTTCACGACGACGTCCTCGCCGGCGTCGGTCGCTTTCGCGTCCCACCGGTACTCGGTGACTTCGCTGTTCCAGCCCTCGCACCGGTCGGTGACGATCATCTGGTCGTTGTCGAGGAGGTTCGCGATCGTCTTGATCCCGGGGAGCACATCGTTCACCGCAGGCCAGGGGGACAGGCCGGTACCGCGGAGATCCTGCTGCATCTGCATGTGCATCGACGCGGCAGCCGGGTCGAGCATCAGGAAGCGCGGCGGGATCGTCAACGGGTACGGCGTGTGATCCTTCGGCAGCCATTCGCGGAAGCGAGCGGAGAGGGCGGCGTCCGTGAGCCGGATGTCGCCGTGGTCCTTCGGGTTGTAACGCCACTCGTCCATGAGCACGAGGCGGGAGTGCGGGACGGTGCGGCCGTACCGGTCGACCTTCTGCTCGTCGGTGACGCCGAGCATGAGCGCCGCGGTGGTGTTCGTCGTGCCGTAGTCCATCCCGATGCCCATGACCTCGCGAAGAGGCGGCATCTGGTCCCACGGGATGATGTGGCGCTTCGGATCCCACATCGGGTAGACGGCGCCCTCGGCGTTCGTCCACTCGCCCTTGATCATCCGGTCGTAGAAGACACCGGAGAAGGACCGTTCCATGTCGGCGATGTAGTCGGCCGGCAGGTTGGGGTTGTCCTTCATCGTGAAGTGGAACGAGATCAGGTTCTTCGCCGCGCCGGGCACGATCCAGTTCTTACGGATCCAGTGGTTACGGGACGCGGGATTCATCGTCGCGAGTAGGCGGGCACCCTCGACACGGAGTCGGGAGACGAGCATGTTCCAGAACGCCTCGGGCAGCAGGGCCGCCTCGTCGACGTACGCGAGTGCGATCGTCGAGCCCTGGATGCGGCCGACCGATTCCTTGTTGTGCGCGCCGATGACCATGACCTCGCGCCCGAGGATGCGGGCCGACGAAGCTCCAGGCGTGTAGTGGATCTGCGAGGCGATGATCGTGCCAAAGATCGCGGTGTTCTGGAACAGCACGAACACGTTCTGATAGACGGTCGTCATCGTGCGGCCGACGATCACGATGATCCCGGTACGCGGGGCCATGCGCACGGCCAGGAGGAACGCGAACAGGCTGATGACCGTCTTCCCCGACGACACAGCGCCGAACCACAGGGCAAGCTTGAACTTCATCGCGTCGACGAGGGAGAGCAGCTGCGCCCGGGACACCATCCGCTCGAGCTCGTCAAGCCTCATCGGTCGACGTCTCCGCTCGTAGTCGCTCTGCGACAGCCGTGAAGCCAGCAGCGAGAGTGTCGATCACGCCGACAGCCTGGTCCAGGCCGGTGTCCGACCGTTCGACGATGCGAGTGAGCTTGTCGAACGTGATGCCGGCCGTCGTGATGACGTTCCGCCGCACCTCCACCGGGGCCGAGTCCAACACCCGCGACTCGAACGTGTTGTCCTTCCCGCCGAAGTTATACACCTCATACGGGCCATCGATCACATCGAGCATGTCCTCCGACGCCGCCAGCATCTTCTCCGCCAGACGGATCCGCCCAGCAGCGAGGTCGACGGTGTGAGCGGCGACCGCGGCAGCCGTCTGCGACCGATCGAACGTGAGGCCCTCGGCCTTCGCCCAACGCGAGACGGTCGACGCAGCGCAGCCCAGCTGACGAGCGATCGCATTGCACGACAGACCCTGACTGTGAAGCTCCCGAGCGCGTTCGCCGTCGAATGTTGCTGCCGCCATGTTCGTTCACCTCGACTCGGGCCTCTTGCCCTGTGCGGGATGCGCTGTTGTGTCGGCGCGATCTGGGATGCTGTGGGTGATCCGTGCGCTGGGCACGGGCTGAAAGGGGGTGCCCATGTATGAGGGCCCGTGGTACACCACGTTCTACCGGGATGGCGAGCTGCCGTGGCAGGACGAGCACTTCGAGATGCCGTTGAGTATCGGGGACGGGATCCTGATCCCGCAGTTCGACTATGGCCGGTTCCGGATCGTGGACATCTGGTGGAGCAGTGACCGTCATGGGGCGTTCGACACGGGGCGGCACGTGTTCCTGGAGGATGTGAGCCGCACTGAGGACGATCGGCTGTATCAGCGCGAGCCGCAGTACTTCCGAGGCTGAGCCGTGGCTGCTTGGGAGCTGGCGCTGATCGCTCTCGGCGTCATCGTGTCGGGTGCTGCTGCCGTGTTCGCCTGGGTGCAGGCTCACGCAGCTGTCGAGACGCTCAAGGATGCGCGGGAAGCTCGCGACGAAGCGCAGGCGTCCGCTGAGGAGAGTGCCCGGCTGGCAGGGGAGGCCAACGCAGCGTTCATTCGCCAGGCGGAGGCTCAGGAGGAAGCGAACCGGATCAAGCGCGAGGAGATGACTCCGAAAGACTGGTCGGCCGGCGAGGTGGGCGAGTCGAAGTACCGGGTCTCGAACTCGTCGGGCGAGGTGCTTCTCGTGAGTGAGTTCGACGTGACCCCGGACGCCACGGCGAACCTGCTGACGATCGAGTCGAGCCATCAGGACGGCCGGTACGAGTACGGCGACACGTTCACGTTCTATGTGGCGCAGATCTGGGGGCCATCTCCCGAGAAGCTCACCATCCGTTACCGCCGCGAATCTGACCCAGAAGACGACTGGCGCATTTTCCACATCTCGCTGTGACGGGCGAAGCCCCGGTGACCTCTTGCGAGGGCCGGGGCTTTCGTCTGGGCGGAGTGCTCCACCATCTACGATCTATCGTGCACCAATTGCGGCTTTTGCGTGTTTTCTTTCGCTGAGTTCTATGTACGGCGTGTCGGCTTTCCCCTCGGCCGACCCCGCCGGATCGTCGGCTCGACCCTCACGACGGCCTTGGCGAGGACGACCATCCGGTTCTGATCGTCGCGGCGGACGGCGAGGCGGTCGTCCTCGATCCACTCGTAGATCGTGCGGGGCTTCTTCCCGGCGAGGGCTGCAGCCTCCTTGACGGTCACCCACTCCTTCGGCTCAGGCATTGGACGCTCCGTTCAGTTCATCGGCGAGGGTCTTCATCTGGTCGGCGGTTCCCTGGCCGGCGAGCACGCCCCAGTCGTCTGAGAGCCGGCATAGGCGGGCGGGCTGCACGGGCGAGACTCTCGGGGTGTCGGTCACCACGATGTATCGATCGGTCATGCCGCGGTCCTTTCCGGTGTCGGCTGGATGGTGAGCGCGTCCTGGATGGTCCAGGAGGCTCGGTATCCAGGAGCGACGGTGTGCTGGTCTGCGTCCCAGAGCGCCTGCACGCCGCCGGGTCGGGACTGGACGCCGAGGAGGTGGCAGTCGCAGGGGCATGTGACCTCGTCGCAGTCGGCGTGCAGCTGGTGTTCGCAGGTCGCTGATCCGAGCCAGCGCGGCGCGGCTGTGCGGATTTTGTCGATGACGTATCCGCAGTGTTGGCACTCGACGATCGTGGTTCCTCGGACGTCGCGCGAGGGGTTGCCGGTGAGGGTGAGCTTCTCGCATGACGGGCAGCGCTGGCGGGTGACGGGCTGCTCGTGCTCGGCGACCTCGAGCGAACGGAACGCGCGCTCCGCATTGATAGCGAACTGGATGGCGTCGGCGGCGCCGTCCTCGTCGTGCACCCACAGGTCGACGGTCTGATCTGCTCGGGACGCGAGGTGCGACTCGCATTCGGTGATCGTCAGGAAGGTGAGTGTGAGGTTCGAGTAGCCGCCTGGTGTGCTGCCTGCGATGCCTCCCGTGTCTGCTGCGACGAGGCGGCCCTCGGCGGCGTCGACGGCGCGGCGGAAGTCGCCCCACGCGGCGACGGCCGCGACGGCGCGCTCGTAGCAGTGTGAGCAGAGGAAGCCGCGATCAGCACCACGAGGGAGGCATCCCCAGCACAGTCCAGGGCGCAGATCCTCCGCCCAGCCGGGATGATCGGGGCAGGTGACCCGGTGCACGCCCGGCTCCATGCAGGGGCGGATGCCGGGGAGGCCGAGGTGGGTGATGCAGAGGACGGTCATCGGGGATCTCCTGTCTTCTCGGCGAAGGCCGCGCAGGCGGGCCAGCGCTTCGTCATGTCGCGGCCGTCGCCGCGGTGGTTCTTCGAGTTCGGATCCGGTGTGCCGCACTTCCACCCGGTCCACCCGCCTGCCGACTTGCGGCGGAGCCAGCGGCAGTCGCCGCAGGTCTTCCCGTTCTCTGCGAGGCGGAGGCGGGTCGCGGGATGGATACCCGCTTCGATGGCGAGCCGGTCGCGCTCGTGCTGCGGCAGTCGCTCGGCCTTCGGAGCGTCCTTCGCTGGGGGCGGAGGATCGAAGCCGGGGAGCACGCCATCAGTCAGCATGAGCATGCTCCGTTCAGCGCGATCTCCATGAAGCAGGAGGGGCAGACCGGCCGGGGTTCCGGCTCGGGCTGCACGGCCGGTATGCAGCCGTGGTGGACGAGCTGCCCGTCGACGTACTGCACCGTGTCGCCGGGGTGGATCCGGCTTCCGCAGTCGGCGGCGCACGCGCCGTCGTAGCGGGCGGTGAACGGGAACGACGGCTGGTCGTCAGAACGGTGTGTCATCGCCGAACCCTCCTGTCGACCAGTCGCCGGCGGCGGGCGGCGTGCTCGGGGTCGCCCATGGTTCCTCGGATGCCGCCGGCGTCGCGTTCGCGCGCTGAGCCGCACCGGCCGCCGCGGCGCGGGTTACCTGAGCGGTCGCATACCGAAGCGAAGGGCCGATCTCGTCGACCTCCAGCTCGATCGCGGCGCGCTGGTTGCCCTCGCGGTCCTGATACGAGCGCTGACGCAGACGGCCCTGCGCCATTACCCGCATGCCCTTGGTCAGCGAACCCGCCACGTGCTCGGCGAACTCACGCCAGACCGACGCACGGAGGAACAGCGCTTCGCCGTCCTTCCACTCGTTCGCGGCGCGGTCGAAGTTCCGTGGGGTGCTCGCGATCGTGAAGTTCGCGACCGCGAGGCCGTTCTGCGTGTAGCGCAGCTCGGGATCCGCCGTCAGATTGCCGACGACGGTGATGACGGTTTCGCCAGCCATCAGCGCACTCCCGCAAACTGGACGCGCTCAGCGCCCTGCGTCCAGGTGTAGTTGCCGAAACGGTGAACGTTGTGCTTGCCACGCACTTCGCAGTGCCAATGCGAATAGCCGCCCGAACCGCGCGGCGGAACGATGTTGCATGCGAACGGCTTCTTGAGGTGCACGGCCGCGTGCAAGCCCTGGTAGTACAGCCAGCGACGGAGGCCGAACCACTCCCCGCGAGCGCGGCACTCCCAGAAGTCCCAGCGCCGGAACAGCGCGAGTTCACGGCGGCTGAGGCCATAGTGCGTGATTCGGTCGCCCCAGAATCCGAGCTTCACGGTGCCGCCCTCGTCCTGCACATCGAAGATCCGCCAGGAGACGTCCTGACCCTTGGTGGCTCGCACGTCGGCATAGTTGTGGGTGGTGATGATCCGACCGCGCGCCTCGTTCTCGGCGGCGAAGCGATACCAGAGGTCCCGACCGCGCGGAGCCTCGTAGCTGCCGGTGCGGTAGTCGCCGACGAGGATCATGAGCCGGTGGCCCCAGTCGTACCAGTGGTGGTGGTCGACCGCGATGCTCAGCGCTCGATACGCGAGACCCCCCTCGCGGGTCTTCATCCGCATCCGTGTTGCCTTCATCCGGAGCTTGGTCTTGTGCATGGTCAGTTCTCCTCGTTCGCGTCGGCCGCTTCGACCGTGATCGGGTGGGGCTGGGTCAGCGTCTCGGGGATCACGACGATCGCCTCAGGACGCAGGGGCAGGAATACGCCCTTGGGGAGCTCGACGGTGATCTTCACCTCGACGGTCCCGGGCTTCGGCTTCTGGGCCTTGTTCTGCGTGGAGCCGATGACTTTCGCTCCCTCGATAGCGCTCGGTGAGTCGTACTCGTGGCGCTGCTTCGCGCGCCACGTGTACTCGGGCTGCACCTGCAAGTACACGGTGGCCCGGACTGTCTCGTTGCTCATGCTGCTTCCTTCCATTCGGCCGGACGTGCGTCCGGATCATCGATCTCTTCGTCATCCCAGGCGAGCGGCGGCGCCCACCCGGCTCGAGCTGCGTACCGCTTCGCCTTCGTCACCGCTGCCTTCTGGTCGCGGGTCTTTGTCTCCGGGAGCCGCATCGACAGCTCGTCGTACAGCTCGGCCACCTTCGCGGCCGTCGCGGGCTTCACGTGCTTCACGCGGAGCAGCATTCCCACCCACGACTCCGAGTAGCCGGCGTGCGCTGCGATGGCCGACATCGACCAGCCCAGGCACTGCAGCGCGCGGATGCGGCGCTGAGAGCCGACCGCGCTCGTACTCGCGCGCGAAACGTCGGCAGTCGTCGCACTTGCAGTGGTGCAGTGATCGACAGGTCGAGTTCGCGCCGTGGGTGTGCTCGGGAGGGCAGATCTCGCTCATGCCGCCACCTGCCCGCGGAGGAACGCAAGCAGCCTGTCGGTCTCATCATCGAAAGCCCGCTCTCTCAGCATCGCGGCCGTCGGGCGGCGCAGCTCTCGCGTGAGACGCGTCATCCGCCCGGCGTGGAGCGACAGCCCTTCGATGAAGAACGCGAACTGCTCATCCGCGACCATCCACCGGTCTTCACGATGATCGATTTCCCCGTTATCCACAGGCCGCGAGCGATCGAGAACAGATGGAATTTCCGCGGTGGTCTTGGTGGCTCTTTCGTTGCGTCCCGTACCGTCCCGTTCCGTAGCATCGGAATCGCAGTGGGTAGGCCAGATGGGGGACCCCATAGCCCCGGCCATGGGGTAGGCCATAGCGTCCGTCATGATTCCTCCTTGCCCCAGCGCTTCGCAGCGCCCTTCTTCCCGGCCTCCGACAGCGCCTCGCGCGTCGCCAGGGTCGGCTGGTGCTCGGCGTAGCGAGAGATCTGCCACCCCTTCTCGGCGACGTCCCACAGGCCCACCTCCACGAGGAGCCGGGCGTCCGCCGCCGTCCCATGGATGAACGGGAGGTTCGCCTTCTTGATCGAGCCGTCGGTGTTATGCGCAGCGGCGTAGCCGATCGAGCAGACGAACACGAACGCTGCCGCCTTCCCACGAGCGCCGTGCTCGGCGACAAGATCCGCCACCTTCGGGTTCTGTGCCAGGTCGGAGTCGATCCGCACCCATGGCAGTCCGGCCGCCATCACGGCCTCCCTTCGTTGATGTGTCGCCGCTCGGTGGCGGAGACGAGATAGAAGCGCTGTCCGTCGATCGCCTCGACAGGTGTCGCCTTCGCGCGCTCGAGCGTCATCGCGTTCGTCGCGGCCTTCTCGACGCGCAGACCGCGTCGGATGAGGTCGGCACGGACGATCGCGCCCGCATCTTCGGCGAGGCCGTTGCAGGGCACGCACACGGCGCAGAGGTTCGCGGGGTCGTCGAGGATGGTCGAGCCGCCGGATCCGCGGTTCGCGCGGTGGTGGGCTGTCTGTGCCTCGCCCAGGCACCCCGGGAGCATCATCAGGCAGAAGCCGCCGTCGCGTTCGATCACGGCCTTCTTCGTTGCCACGGTGACGGTCATCGCTTCTCCTCTCGGTGGCATCGGCATGTGCGGTTCTTCGCGCACATGTACGGGGTCTTGCAGCACGACGGCCGGCACGGATACCGGACCTCGTGAGGGAGCGTCGGCGGCGACGGCCGCGCGCTGTTGGCGCTCATCCCGCGACCGCCAGTAGGAACTCGGCAACTGCGTGTCCGAGATCGCGTGCTGCAGGCGGCGTGACCGCGTTCCCGGCCTGCTTGACCTTGTCCCGCTTCGACCCGAGGAGTAGGTAGTCACGGGCGAACCCCATGCCCGCCTGGATCTCGTGCGGTTCGAGCATCCGGAACCCGGCGTCATCGACGTCGAGGCTGAGTGGCTCGAACGGTTCGATCAGCGATTGATGTCCCGCCGTCGTGAGCGCGCGCAGCGGCTCGTGCACGGGCGTCGACATCTCGGCTCCCGAACCGCGGCCGTTATTGTTCCGCATGACGAGCGCGTGGTGGTTGCCCTCGGCGCTCACCGTGTCGATCGGGTGCGTGCTCGGCTTCGCGACGCCGTGGTTTCGGAGCGGCACGAGCAGCCCGGTCTCGTTGCGCGTCGACTGCGTGCGCAGAGGGTCGGCGGTGGACGCCGGGTTCTTGCCCTCCCGCCCCTCGACCGGGATCAGCAGCGAGGCGTGCAGGCCGCCGGCGACGATCGACGGCAACGCATCCGACACCGGCCGAGACCGAGACTCGTCTGCGCCGCTCAGGTTGTTCACGATCAGCGCGTGGTTCGCGCCGTCTGCGACGACCGTCGGCAGCGCCTCGTCGAGTTTCTGCGTGCGCTCGCGCTGGCGGAACTGCGCGAGGAACGCCGGCGGCACTGCGAGGCCGTGCTCGGCAGTCCCCATCTGTGCGGGGATCGGCACATCGAGTTCGCTCACGCGCAGGTAGTTCCCGGGCTTGCCCGACACGGAGTCGTACGTGTTCCCGGCGGCCTTCGCGATCACCGGCGCCCAGTAGCGTTCGATGCCGCGGCGGATCCGCTCGCGCGTCTTCTCGGCGAGCGGCTTCGCCCGGTCGCCGATGCGCGGGGCGGGCAGCGACCAGTCGATGATCGACTCAGCCGCGAGCCAGCCCGGTTCGATGACCTGGAAGCACTTGGGGCAGCGGTAGAGGTACTGCGCGCGGTATCGGCCCCACTGCTCGGCCTTCTTGAACGCCTGGACGGCCTGCACCTCGCCGTGCTCGGGGCACACAGCCATGGGTCGGGTCCACTTGCCGACGTTCGGGCCCGGACGGTCCTTCGTCGCGAGATCCTCGCGCCACATCACGATGTACATGCGGTCGCGGGACTGCGGGGCCGGGAGGCCGCCAATCTGCGCGTGCATGCTGTTCAGCCAGACGAACTGCATCCGGTAGCCGAGCGAGCGCATCGCCATCTGCCACGCCTCGAACTGATCCCAGCGATACGCGTCGACGACGTTCTCCAGGATGATCGCCATGTACCGGTGGTGCTCGGCGAAGCGCGGGATGTCCCACATCGTCGCGCGGGACCGGTTCGCTGCCTCATCGGGCAGCGGGCGGGTGCCGTCGAGCTCGAACAGCGCCTGATCCTGCTGGCGCTGCCGCTTCACGCCTTTCGCGATGGAGTGGTTCGTGCACTCCGGCGATCCCCAGAGCACGTGCGTGCGCGGGAAGTAGGCCGGGTTGACCTGCGAGATGTCGGCCTGTGAGTGGTCGGTCTCGGGGTGGTTGACCTGGTGGGAGTCGATGGCGAGCTTCCAGTGGTTCGCCGCGATGACGACGCGGTATCCGGCCTCGACGAGTCCGCTGCTGGATCCGCCAGCACCGCAGAACAGGTCGGTGACGGTGAGGCCGTTCCACGGCACGGCGGGGTGCTGGTATCCGATCGGCTGCTCTTCGACTGCCGTCGCGGTGACGACGGTGCGGGTGCGGGCGGTCATGCTGCTGTTCCTGTCTCGATGGATCCGAGGCGCACGCGCAGGCGCTCCAGCCCGCGCAGCGTGACGCGGACCTGGGGAGCGTCCAGCACGAGCTCGCCGGTGCCGGGGTGGTGATGTGATTGCGGCTTCTCCGCGAGGTATCCGGCGTCGACGGCGGACGCGTAGGCCCGCCATTTGCCGTCGTGGCCGCGGTGAGTCCACCGCATGCCGCCGAGCTGCTGGAAGAGCCGCTGCGGGCCGGTCTGTACTCCGGCGCGGGCGAGGATCTTCGCGGCATCCGCCACGGAGTAGTCGCCGTCGGCGGATGCCAGCTCGTCCCACGCCTCAGCGCGCGGGGTCAGCTCCGCGTTCGCTGCCGCCAGCGCTTCGGAGCGCTCGACGGTGGCCGCCAGCTCCCGGAGTGCCTCCGCATACGACTGCGGCAGAGCCGGGGCCGCCGAGTACGACCCCGTGCGACGGATCGCGGGAAGTACTTCATGGGTGACCCAGCGTTTGAAAGCCCGAGCTTCGGGCTTGCGGCTGCCGAGGATCAGGGAGAACAGTCCAGCCTCGTTGACAGCGTTGAGCGACCTGCCCTCGATTGAAACGAGGGTGACCTCGTCGTCGTCGAGGCGGCGGATCGCGTCGGTCGTGTTGCCGATGCCGAGTACTGCGCAGACGTCGACCGCGGAGAACCACGGCTCTCCGTCGATCAGGACCGTGCGCACATCCGCGCCGTCGTAGCGGAAGACCTCCAGGGCGTTCACGCCGCGCTCCCTTCTTCGAGGTCGAGCAGGTCGAAGAGAGACGGCGTCGCCTGCGCGGTGTCCAGCTCCTGCTGATACATGACGGCATCGCGGAACGACGTCGGGTTCAGCTCGGAGGCGCGACCCTCACGGCCGAGCTTCCGCGCGCGCAGCGGCACGGTGCCGAGTCCCCCGAACGGGTCGTACACGAGCTCGCCGCGCTTCGAGTAACGCTCGATCAGCCGATCGACGATGTCGAACTGCAGCGGGCAGATGTGGAACTCGAGCGCCCGACGAGACTGCTCGCCGTTCAGGGTGAGCATCCGGTTCACGTCGTCCCAGACGTCCGGCCGCCAGGATCCGGGGTCGAGGCTCTTGAATGTCGACGGTAGCGCGTTGCGCGCGGCGAGAGCCTCGCCCGTCGCCACGTGCGCGGCGAAGTCGTAGACGTTCGCTCGGGTCTGGCTCTTGAACAGGCGGGAGCGGTGCTTCGGCTCGATCCCGGCGAGTTCCTCCGGGGTCAGCAGCCGGTTTCCCGACGAGCGCCAGTCGGCCGCTGCGTCGATCTGCCAGCGGGCGAGGGAGTAGTCCTCGACCTCCTTCGACACGCGGTCGTCGGCGTAGCCCTTCGCGCGGTCGCTCTGCGGCTTGTGGAACAGCAGGATGTACTCCGGTGACCCGACGCCCATCTTCGTGCCGTCCTTGCGCATCTCGGTGTAGCCGAGGCGATAGGTCTGGTTGTTCTCGCGCACGACGTCGGTCGTGACGGTGATCATCCCCATGTAGTCGAAGCCGTGCTTCAAGCCGTGGGCGAGGGCCTCAGCGTGGAACGGGGAGACGGTCGGGATGCCGGCGCCGGTGACGGCTCCGAACTGGATGCGGTCCTTCACGTGGCAGGCGTAGATCCGGCCGGGGCGAAGTACTCGAAGCAGCTCGGGGGTGAGGTAGTCCATCTGCTGCCAGAAGTGCAGGTTGTCGTCGGTGTGCCCGAAGTCGTTGTAGCTCGGGGTGTACTCGTAGTGGTTTGAGAACGGGATCGACGTCACGATGAGATCGACGGAATTGTCCACCATGTGATCGCGCGTCTCGATCACGCAGTCGTTGAGGGCGAGAGTCCAGCCGGGGCCGGACTTCTCGACCCGCTCGACGCCCATCGCGCGGGTGAGCGCGGCGGAGATCTCAGACGGGTTCAGACCGAACTCGCGGATCACGTCGGACATCGTCTCGGTGAGGCGGTCGTGCTCTTCCCACTTCTCGAGGAGGCTGTCGCGGATCTCGGACTCGGTCTCGGCGTAGACGAAGTGCGCGGTACACGGTCGGGTCTGCCCGAATCGCTGGATGCGGTGCACGGCCTGGATGGTGTCGTTGAACTTGTAGGTGACGCCGACGAAGATCGCAGTGTTCGAGCGCTGCAGGTTCATGCCCTGTCCGAGCTGGACGGGCTTGCCGACGAGCTCGGCGACGTGTCCGTCGCGCCACGCGTCCAGACGGGCTTCCGCCTCGTCGTCGCTCAGGGAGCCGTGGACGCTGGAGAACGGGAGGCCCTCGGCGCGCAGTGCTTTCTCGATCGCGTCCTGCTCGTCGTTCAGGTCGCACCAGAGGATGATCGGATCCTCTGCCCCGTGCTCGGCGACGTGGGCGCGTACGAGCTCCACCGTCTTGGCGATGCGCTCGGGGAGCGTCTCGCGCTTCTCCTTCGCGGCGGCCTGCAACGACTTCGCGCCACCACGGACGAGCACGCCCTGGCCATCGCGGTCGATCTCATCGGAGAGGACGCCGACCTCGACCTGGTGCCACTCGATCGCGAGCGGAGGAAGGTCGTAGCCCTCGTCGGAATGTCCGAGGTCGGACGGGCGCTGCACGAAGCACGCCCAGGTGTTCAGCCACAGCCAGAACTCGCGCTCCTTGTGCGGGTAGAGGCGCAGGTTCCCGGCCTTCGAGCTGTCGCGCTGAAAGAACCGGGTGAGGGACTGCCCGGTGTCCATGATTCCGAGGAATCCGGCGTAGTGGATCAGCTCCTTGTGTCGGTTCGGCGACGGCGTCGCGGTGGCGACGAAGCGGTAGGGAATCGAGTCGAACAGTCCCAGGAACTCCTGGTAGGTCTTAGATCCGAACGAGCGCAGGACGGATGCCTCGTCGAGGCTGACGGCGTCGAAGCCGTCGACAGACAGGCGGCCGTCGCGCACGCTCTCGTAGTTCGTGACGTACACACCGGACCATGCCGGGTCGATCTCTTCGGTCCGGCGGATGAAGCGCACCTCGATGTTGAGAAGCTCGCGGCCGTCGCGGATGAACTCGCCGCGCACACCGAGCGGTGCGATGATCAGGGCCCGGCCGCCGACGACAGGCGAGGCGGGGTGGGTGAGGATCTGGCGCAGCGTTTCGAGCTGCATGATGCTCTTGCCGAGACCGAACTTCGCGAAGATCGCGCGGCGCCCGCCGGCGACGGCCCAGCGGACGATGTCGCGCTGGTGGGGAAGCAGGATCGGGGCGAGGTCGTCCTCGTGCACGGGGAACCCGAAGCTCTTGTCGAAGGCGACCTTCTCGCGCAGGAACTCGTCGTGGGTGATCGTCGGCATCGCGAGGAACGCCGGGTTCGTGAGGGTGCTCACAGGGCAACCCCGCCTTCGAGGAGGATCGCGAACGTCTCGGCCGTCATGGTCACGTACTGCTCGGCGGGATCCGTCGTGCCGCGCTTCTTGTGCATGACGACGCCGATCAGCGCGTCGTCATTGGCGCGTTCGATCTCCGCTTCGCGGAGCCACCCGGGAAGGGCAAGAGCGGCGGTGTTCTTGCATTCGATGACGACACGGCCGCCCCGGATGGTGCGGACGCCGCCGATGTCGCCGACGTCCTTCGCGCCGTGCTTCACGCGCCGGTCGATGCGGTCGTCACCGAGTCGCTGGGCGAGCCAGTCGGCCTGTGCCCGCTCGAACGATGAGCCTGCCTTCTTCGCCGACTGCCGGTTTCGTCGCGGCTTCGTGATCGTAGGGGTGCTGTCGGTCTGCACCTGTTCCGGCATCATGGGAATGCTCAAGGTTCTTCTCCCTGCAAGGTGAATGTCTTTGGGTTGAGGGGCCGAGCTGCTGGAATCAGCTCGGCCCCCGTTGCACCCGGGTCGACGCCGGGGGGGGAGGCGTCGTGGGAATCCCGGACGGGTCTACGCGGCCGGTCGGCCGTAGAAGATCGGCACGTCCCCGATGCCGTCGTGCACGCGCGTCTCGACGAGCTCCGAGGAGTCAGCGTTCGGGCGCTTGTCGGTCTTGCCGTCGCGGATCTCACTGACGATGTCCGCGAACGCCGCCTCGAGGATCAGCTCGGGGCGTTCGAGCTTGAAGCCGAGCACCACCGAGCCGCCGCGGAGGCGGTATCGGAAGCTTGCCCAGATGGAGTAGATCGGCCCGCCGACGTACGGGCGCAGTGCGAGCTGAATCCGAGACGGGATCTCGATGTCGCCCTTCTGGCCAGCCTTCGCGGTCGTCTCCTCCTGGTACGTGAGCTTCACCTCGCCGCTGGTCTCGCGGACCCCGGACTCGAAGTTGACCTTCGTCTTCGCCTGGAACGTGCGGGCGATGTCGATCATCTGCGCGGGCGTCGGCTCGATCACGTCGAGGTAGCGGTCATCGAGGAAGTCCGCGAACTCCTCCTGGGTGGCGAGCTTCCCGTCCGCCGCGGCCCATGCGAGCCACGCCTTCGAGTGCTCAAGGTCGAGGCTGACGCGGTGCTTCTGCCAGCCCGGCTCGCCGCCGGTCGACTCGTGGGAGTCGATGACCGCGATCACCTTCGACGAGTTGATGTGCGCGTATACCTCGGTGCCGTCGAGGGCGTGGCGGTTCACGTACTTCACGAACGACTCGGCATCCGTGACGCTGCGCGCCGCCGCCTCATGGCGGGGGTGCTCGGCGTAGGAGTCCGTGTCAATGAGGCGCAGCTCGCCCTCGTCGCCGCGGACGAGGTAGACCTCGCCGGTGGCGATCGCGACGCGCTGGTTCTCGGCTGCCTGGTCGGCGAGCTCGGCGACAACAGCCGCGTCGGTCTTGGTGTCCTCGATGGTGGTCATGCCCCGGGGGCCTCCTTGATCTCGCCGGTGTTGAGATCGACATGCACGCCGGCGTCGCGAATGTCCTCGTCCTGGAACAGGGGTGCTGTCGTCGGGTCGTTGCGGTGGAGGGTGTTCCCCTCGCCGACGAACGCGATCGACGTGGCCCGGGACTTCTCCGGGCGCTTCGCGGTGATCTTGTCCGCGATCTCGACGGTGTGACCCGACGATCCGGCGGGCTTCACCGAGAGCGTGTAAGTGAGCGTCCCGGCCTTGCCGGTCGTGTTCACCGCCTCGACGAGCGCGGACAGTTCCTGCCCGAGCTCTGCGTCCGCGTTCGGGCGAACGGTGGCGAGGATCTCGGACAGACCCTGCGGTCGTCCGTCCTCTTTCTTGGCGTCCATGTGGACTCCTCCCTTGTTGGTGGTCGTGGTGATCATCGAGTTGCCCCGAACGCCTGGTTCAGGGACTTCGAGATCGTCTGGTAGCCGGAGAGCTTCGCCTTGAGCGCGTCCTGCAGCCGCTCGGCGTGGTGCAGCTTCGCCTTCGCCTCGTTCAGTTCGCGCTCGAGCGGGAGGCAGGCGAGCTTCGCCTCCGAGCGACGATCGGAGTACATCTCCGCCTTTGACGTGAGCTTCGCCGTCTCGAACGCAGACGAGTAGGCGGACTCGGCGTCATACCGCGCGCGCTGCAGCTCATCCAGGACGGGCACAGCACGCTCCAGGCGCTCGCCGAGCTCGCGGATGATGTACTCCACCTCGACCGGGTTCGCGGGCGTGTAATCGAGCACCTCGCCGGTCACGGAGTGGATCAGCTCAGTCACGGTCCACCACCTCGGCGTGCTCAGCGTCGAAGCGCGCAGCCTCCGCGGCCTCGAACTCCTCAGGGGTCATCTCAGGACCGGGGGCGACTGTGGCCGGCACTCCTGTTGCTTCGGGGTGGTCCCCGTCAACGGCCTCACCGCCCCCGGTGGTCTCGTCGGCGACGATCTCTGCATCGACCGTCTGCTCCTCCCGCGCGATGACGCCCGCGCGGGCCATGAACGCGGCGCGCAGCTTGTCGGTGCCCTCGCCCTTCTCCGCGAGGCGTGCTGCCACAGCGTCGAGGTCCGCGCGCGTCTTCGCTGAGGCGAAGAGCGCCAGCCAGTCCTCCGAGGGCTCAGGGTCCGGCTCGGCCATGGGGATGCCGCCGTCGGTCATCTCCTCGTAGGAGCGCATGCCGAGGGTGACGTCAGAGAATCCTTCGAGGGCCACCTCGCTGATCGCGCGCCACTTCGGCATGCTCTCGGCGTACGCCTCCCACGGCAGCAACTTCCCCTTCTCCGAGCGGGCGCGGACGACGAACACGCCCTGCGGGTTCTGCTCGTAGGAGTCGACGAGCTGCGCGCGAATCGCGCGGTGCATGTCCCAGGTGGACGTGAAGACGTCGCCGGTGTCGGCCCGCGTGCCGGTGACTGTCACGGCGTAGTCGCCTCCCGGGATGGTGCCGGACTTGACGATTTCGAGACGGTGGCCCGCCTGGCGGATCAGGCCAGCCATGAGCTGCGCCGCGAGGGTGGCTCGCCCCTCGACGACGTTGATGGACTGCAGAGCCGCCATCGGGTGCAGGCCGAGCATGGAGCCGGTCTCCATGACGAGCAGTACCTTCGCGGGGGAAGGCTTGCCGGTGGCAGGGTCGAACAGCCCGCGGGGGATCATCTGGCCGGCGGCGGCGATGGTGTTCGCGTACTTCATGCGGGCGTCGAGCGACGCTGATTCGTAGGCGACGACAGAGGTGGACATCAGAACGGTGCTCCTTCGAGGACGGGGGCCGCGTCGAGCGCGGCGAGGACTTGCTCAGCGATCGGGACGATCAGGTGTGTGGCGGCGACGATCTGTGGGTGGTCGCGGTCGAAGACGAGGGTCTGAGGGTCGCGGCGCATCACCCACTCGCCGGTGTTGCGGTCGCGGACGAGTTCGACCCACACCCAGTCGGCGCCGTCGAACTCGGGCAGGACGAACAGCTGCCACGCGAGCTGACGGATCTCGTACGGGGTCGGCGCGGTGATGACCTTGTTGTGCTTCGCCTTCGTCTCGACGATGCGAGTGCGCTTCGTGCCGTCGACCGTCGCTGCGAAGCGCTGGTTCTCCGGGTGGTGCACGAACAGGCTGTTCGACTCGGCGCCGGCGTAGGCGAGCATCAGCGGCTCCCACCGGTGACCGGATGCCGTGGTCTCGTTCCCGGAGAAGGTGCGCGGCTCCAGGATCTGCCGTACGTACGTCTCGACCGAGGAGGCCTTGGCGAACTTCCCGGCCGTCGAAGATCCGATGACCTTTCCCGCGCCGTGCAGGGCGAGCCACGATTCCCGGTCGTTCGAGTCCGCGAGAGTCCGGTCGAGCACCGCGAGCGCGCTCATCGGTCCAGCCCCAGCAAGGCCTTGAGTGCCTGCATCTGCGCGGCCTGTTCGAGCAGCGCCTGCCATGCGTCCACGGTGTACGAGAGCCAGATCAGCGACACGCGACCCTCCGCATCCACTCCGACGTTCCAGAGCACCTTGTTGTGGGCCACGGCGGCCTCGATGAGCAGGTCGACGTGCGTCCGAATGTGCTGGACTCGCTCCGTCCCGCACGGGCAGGCGTCGGCGTGCTTCGCCGCGAACTCGACGACGGTCAGCTCTGTCGTTTCCATCAGGCGGCCGCCTCGGGTGCGAGGGAGCCGTCGCGGACGGTGAACCCGATCTGGCGGGACTCGTCGCGGTCGCGCTCGACGAGGACCGTGTAACCGCGCTCGTCGGCGACCTCACGGATCGCGTCGAGCGAGTCCGCGTCGAGCAGGTCGCCGTCCTTGACGATGACGAGCTTGAGCTTCGGATCCCCGGCGGTGGCGATAGCGAACGCGACCCGGCGGCGCATGGCGCTGTTCACCTGACCGAACGGAACGCCGTCGAACGTGACGCCGTCTTCGTCGACCGAGAGGCCGTCGACCGGGAAGGCAGCAGCCGCGAGTCCCTCGCGCTTCGTCTGCTCGATTACGTCGAGTGCCGCCTGCGCGCCGTCGTGAAGCTGCTGCGCGGCTGCGAGGTCCGCAGCAGTCCGCTCGTAGGCCTTCCGGTCGCGCACGGCCTGGTTGATCGAGTCGAGGTTCCTCAGCCGCTCCTGCAGCGGCTCGATGTCCACGGCATCCGGGAGAGCGAGGATCTGGTTCCGTGCGGCTTCCTGCTCATCGCCGATTCGCTCGCGCTGGAGGATCAGCTCTTCGATCTGCCGCGTCAGCTCGTCGTACCGGGTGGCGAGGCTGTCGTACCGCGCATGCGCCTCTTCGCTCTGCCGCTGGGCCAGCCGGGCGGCATCGAGTTCCGCGAGGATATCCGTCGACGACACCTCCTCCGCGGGAGCGTCGGCGGAGGGCTTCGGGAGAGAGGCGAGCGCGCCCTGCAGCCGCTTCACCTCGCGGCCCGCCTCGAGTCGGCGCTGTTCCACACCGGCCTTCTCGCGGCTGAGCGTGTCGAGGTCGAACGGCAGCTCGACCTTCGCGAGGAGCGCATCGCGCTGCTTCTTCTCGTCGAGGTTGAGGAACGCGACCGGGTCGAAGATCGCGCCACCGAGAAGGGAAGCGACGACGTCGGACGGCCGCGAGTACTTCGCCCCATCCAGCGCCTCGACGCTCAGGGTGCCGGCCGTGCCGTTCTGCTTCCACACGCGCCGGATCCGCAGCTGGAGATCCTCGTCGACGTACTCGGCGCGCGCCTCCTCGGCACCCTCCCGGATCGGCTTCGGGGTGAGCTTCGAGCCCTTTGGGTCGAACAGCTCGGTGATGGCGTCGATGAACGAGGACTTGCCCGCGCCGTTCGCGCCAGCGATGACGACGAGTCGACCGGTGGGGGACAGGTCGATCTGGCGGACGCCCTTGTAGTCGGTGACGGTGAACCGCTTGGTCATGATGATGCCTTTCGAGTGGTGGTGCTGCGGGAGCGGAGCGTCCAGCAGAAGAGCAGGAAGAGGAGGAAGAACAGGGCGGCGAGGATCGCGGATCCGGCGCCACGCTCAGCGATGAACAGGCAGACGAGGCACTCGGCGGCCAGTAGAAACGACGCCCAGCGCAGCGCGACCATCAGAAGCACGCCGAACAGGTGCAGTGGTGGACGATGCGTGGCCGGTAATGGCATCGAGGCATCGGATCGTGCGACGGCGCTCCGGGGATCTTGCACGTCTCGCACGGCTCCGCCTGCGCGCCGACGTACACCTCGGGGTACACGCCGCGCTCGAACGCCGGGTAGGCGTGCTCGTCGCCATCGAGAGAGTGCCCCGCGAGTTCCTCCGCGAGGGCGAGCCAACGTCCCCAGGCGGTGAGGTCGAGGCCCGCTGCATCAGCCGTCTGTTGGAGGTTCACGCTGCATCACCCCCAGGCATGGACACCGAGCGTCGCCACGTGAGCTTGATGACTTCGCCGGTGCGCTCAGCCTCGACGACGCGGTCGCGCATCCACGCCTCGCGTCCCGACTCGACCGGGGCAGCGGTGCCCGCCGTGCCCCGGTCGGTCGTGCCCGAATCCCCAGCGGGCGAGCCGGCCCCCATGCGCGGCTGGTTCAGGATGTGACTCGTCGCCGGACGCGGCGGCGGCACAGAAGATAGGATCTGAGTGAGCATCTTGACTGCTCCTTTCGATTCGTGATTCGCCCCCGTTGCCGCGGGGGCGTTTCCGTTTGGTTCAGGCCGCGGCAGATGCGGCTTCGTCGGCTGTTGCGACCTCGGCGAGGTAGTCCGCCAGCTCGGCCAGGCACTCGTCCCGAGTCATGCCGCCACCAGAGCCGGAAGCTCGGCGCCAAGCGCGGCGGCGGCAGCCAGAGCCGTGTCGAGCTTCATCGGCGTGGTCTGGTTCTTGACCTCGGCGAGGAGCCTCTTGTACGGAATCCCGGTGGTCCGCGACAGCCAGGCAAAGGACCGTTCCTGCTGTTCCATGAGGCGGGTGATGTTGCTCACCGCCAGTTCGCTGTTTCCCATAACCAGAACGTTAGTTCCCACTTTTGGGAAACGGAAGTTAAGAACAGATGTTCTAGGTTTCCCACAAGTGGGAAGTAGGTTTCCTACATGTTTACCTAGTTTGTGAAGACCATTCCCAGAAATGGGTACTAGTCTTTCCGTTATGGGAAACGAACTTGCTGACGCCATCCGCACGCAGCTGCGCCTCGCGCTTTTGGGCCACTACGGCACGCTGGAGATCGCGGCGGAGGCTCTCGGCATGCCCTACAAGACGCTCTACCGTCACCTCACGACCACGGGGAAGGACCGCACCGCCCGCGTCTCGCTCGACTTCGTGCTCGACGTGGCCAACCACCTCCAGGCGGTCGCCGGCATCGACTTCGCCGAGATCCACCGCCGTGCGCAGATCCGCGCCGATGTCCCAGCCCTCGACGATGATCAGGAGAACTATGACCTGGCCGCGCGTCCGCGGGCCACTGACCGGGGGGAGGACATGGAGTGACGTCCACGCTGTACCAGATCGCGGCCATGCTGGGGGTGGCCGTCGTCTTCGCCGACCTCACCCGTCTCGGCCGAGACGGCGACTACAACGCGAAGACCAACACGATCCGGCTGCAGGAGGGCATGTCGCACCGTCTGCTCCGCTCTGTATTCGCTCACGAGCTCTGCCACGCCGTCTTCGGTGACGTGCCGTCGAAGTTCGGGCCGGTGAACGCGAAGCAGGAGCGCCGCGCTGACGAATGGGCGGCGCTGCGCCTGATCGACCACGACGACTACCGCGAGGTTGAGCACCTCCGCGACGGAAACCTCAGTCTCATGGCCCAAGACCTCGAAGTCATCGACGACATCGTGCGCGCCTACCAGCGCGTGCTGCAACGGATCGGTGATACCACCTACGTTGCTCCACGCATGGGCGCGGGGCAGTACCACCACCGGGTCGAGGTGCAGTGATGAGAGCACTCCGAGGGACGTCCTCGCCGATGCCGCGGCGACGGGGCATCGGCATGATCCGCGTCTCGAAAGAGCGCGAGGGCATGACGTCGCCGGAGATGCAGCGCACCGCCATCCAGCAGTGCGCGGACCAGAACGGCGTCGAGATCGTCGACTGGGTCGAGGGGATCGACGAGTCCGGATCTGACCGGAAGTCCGCGTGGTGGCCACGTCTCGACGAGTCGATCGCCCGCATGGAGGCGGGGGAGTATGAGGTCATCCTCGTGTGGCGCTTTTCCCGCGTCGGTCGTCAGCGCCTCCGCTGGGCCATTGCGCTCGACCGCGTCGACACTCTGGGCGGTGCGATCCTCTCAGCCACAGAACCAATCGAATCGGCGACCGCGTCAGGCCGGTTCGCACGCGGCATGCTTGGCGAGCTGAACGCCTACCAGTCAGAGCTGATCGGGGAGCAGTGGAAAGAGACACACGAGCGACGACGTCGAGCGGGTCTACCTCACGGTGGACATCACCGCTTCGGCTACCAGCTCGTCGACGGCCGCTTCGAGCCCGATCCCGTGACCGGCCCGATTCTCGCAGAGATCTACCGCCGCGCGATCCGCGGGGATGGATCCGGAAGGATCACCAGGTGGCTCAACGAGGAGGGCATCCGCACGACTCAGGGACTCCCGTGGTTGAACACGAACCTCTTTCAGATGCTCGACGGGGGATTCGGCGCCGGTCTCATAGTCCACCGGCCGGGGTGGAAGAACAAGCGCCTCCCGAAAGCACAGTGGACGTTCTACCCCGGCGCCCATGACGCCGTGATCGGAGCCGACGAATGGGCGGCGTACTGGGCGCGACGCCTCACCCTCTCCGAGCCGTCCCGCTCCATCGAAGCACGTCATCTACTGACCGGCCTCATCTACTGCTCCGACTGCGGCGGACGCATGCACTACTCGCACCACCGCTACGTGTGCTCCACAGCTGCCCGCTCTAAAGGACTCGGGCGCACGGTCGTCACCATCAGCTCCGAGATCGTCGAGCGCGCGGCCGGCGAATGGGTGATGACACTCGCCGCGGACACGGACGCGATGCTCGCGGCGCGCGTCGCCACGACGAAGCGTCGCGTGCGCTCGGTGAACGACGCCGAAGCGATCGACCGTCGAGTGGCACGCATCGACGAGCGCATGGCGACGCTGACAATCCAGGCGATCGACGGGACCATCCCTGACGCGGCCTACCAGGCAACGATCCGCAAGCTCGATGCGGAGCGAGAGAGCCTCACCTCTCGGCAGAAGTCGCTGGAGCTCGTGAACGCTCAGCGCGAGGCTGACGTGCGCGAGGTTGCCGTCACGTTGGCCGGCGCATGGCGGTCTCTCGAGACGTTCGAACGCCGTCAAGCGCTGCTGAAGGTGGCAGCTGCTGTCATCATCCGCCCCGGCAGGGGAGCCGAGCGGGTCGTCGTCGTCCCTCGGTGGGAACTGCGTAGTTAGTTATTGCCCGTCAACATCCGCAAGTTCCTGCCGAAGTACCGATCTCTCGGAGCGCTCGCCGCGCAGGGGATGATGCCCGCCGATGTCGCCGAGCTGCTGCGGGTGGCTATGAACGACGGCAAGAGCGTGATCGTCTCCGGCGCCACGCACGCGGGGAAGACCACGATGCTCGGCGCGCTGCTGGCCTCGTGCGCCGACGTTCAACGCATCGTCACGGTGGAGGAGACGTTCGAACTGGCCGTGGAGGGGCCCGATCTCGTCGCGCTGCAGGGGCGACAGGCGAGCCTCGAGGGGACCGGGGAGATCACGTTGCGCAGGCTGGTGAAGGAGGCGTTGCGGATGCGACCGGACCGTCTCGTGATCGGCGAGGTCCGCGACGCGGAAGCTCTCGATCTGGTCCTCGCGCTCAACACCGGGGTGCCGGGCGCATGCACCGTGCATGCGAATTCTGCGGCCGAGGCCATCGAGAAGCTCACGATCCTTCCACTCTTGGCCGGGCGGAACATCGATCGTGAGTTCATCGCCCCTGCACTCGCCGCGTCTGTCGACCTGGTCGTGCACTGCGCCAGGGACCGTGCGGGGCACCGACACGTGGAGGAGATCATCGCGCCGACCGGCGGCCTCGCCGGAGGACGGCTGCAGACCAGGAGCGTCTATCGGGCAGGTGCGCCAACGAGCGACGGCATCGGCACCGGCCGCAGCGAGCCACGCCTGATCGGGATCGTGTCGTGACAGTCTTCGTCGGCGCCCTCCTCGCGGCCGGGGTGCTTCTGTGCCTGTCGCCCTGGATGTGGCCGCGATCGGACGCGGTCGAGGTGGCCACCCGGCGAGGGCGAATCGTCCGCCTGATCGAGGAGGCCGGCTTCGACCGGCTCTCCCGGCGCGCGCTCCTCGTCATCGTCACCGCGGCCGGACTGATAGCCGCATCGGTCGCCTGGCTCCTGACCGGGATCGCCGTACTCGCGCTGCTGGCGGGCGTCGCGGGAGCCGTCGCACCCATCGTGTTGTTGCGGGGGCGCCGAGCGCGGTTGCGACGGTTGCGGCGACAGCTCTGGCCGGACGTGTGCGATCTCCTGATCGCGGCGATCCGCGTGGGCCTGTCGCTCCCCGACGCAATGGCGAGCCTGGCGGAGTCCGCGCCGAAGACGCTGAGACCGGCATTCGTCGTGTTCGCGAGGGATCTGCGTGCGAGCGGCAGATTCGAGACCAGCCTCGACCGACTCAAATCCACGCTCGCCGACCCCGTCGGCGATCGCATCGCCGAGACACTGCGGATGGCGCGTCAGGTCGGTGGCACGGAACTGATCAATGTCCTGCGCGCGCTGTCGAGTTCGGTGCGGGCGGATGCCGCCCTGCGGGGCGAAGTCGAGGCTCGCCAGTCATGGATCCGGGGCGCGGCCGTCCTCGGCGCGATCGCCCCCTGGGTGATCATGGGGCTGCTCGTTCTCCGGCCTGAGGGAGCAGCAGCGTACGGCACTCCCGAAGGGATGCTCGTGATCTGCCTGGGAGCAGCGGTGTCGGTGGTCGCGTTTCACATCATGGTCCGCATCGGCAGGCTTCCTGAGCCGCGGCGGTGGTTCGGGTGAACGGGGTCTCGGCGCTCGCGATCGCGGTTCTGATCGGGTGCGGCTTCGCTGCGGGGATGCTGAGCATCCTCTCCGTGCTTCCGCGCTGGAGAGCGGCATCTCTCGTCGTGCGGATCGGGCCGTATGTGCGCGATGTCGTCGCTGACGACTACCTGCCCCGAGGTGTCCTCCCCGCGGTGGGATCACTTCCCACGAGCGGGCGGACGCTGTGGGAGCGTGCGCGGGGCGCTTTCGAGAGGCTGGTCGGCGGGGGAGAGGCTCTCCGCCAGCGCCTCGCGCAGGCGGGTGTGCGCACGAGCCCCGCATCGTTCCGTGGTCGGCAACTGGGCTGGGGCCTCGCCGGGATCGGTGTGGGCGCAGTCGTGCTGACCGTGCTCGCGCTGGCCGGACGGCTGACGGTGCCGACGAGTGTGATGCCGCTGCTCTGCGGGGCGGCTGCCGCCGCTGCGTACGACCTTCAGCTCTCTGTGAGGGCCAAGGCTCGCCGGGTGCGACTCACCGACGAGCTCCCGACGACTCTCGAGTTCCTGGCTCTGTGCCTCTCCGCAGGTGAGGGGTTCCTCGATTCTCTGCGTCGGGTGGCCGACGTGGGCTCCGGCGAACTCACTGCTGAACTGCGCCAGGTGGTGCTCGCGGTCGGCACGGGCTCGCCGCTGGCCGACGCACTGCACGAGATGGCGCGACGCCTCCAGCTTCCCGAACTGTCGCGCGTCGTCGACCAGGTGATCGCGGCGCTCGAGCATGGTGCGCCCCTCGCCGCGGTACTGCACGCTCAGGCGGGTGATGCGCGCGAAGACGCGAAACGTGTGCTGATCGAGCAGGCGGGACGCAAAGAGATCCTGATGCTTCTCCCGCTCGTCTTCCTGATCCTTCCGCTCTCGGTGCTCTTCGCCGTGTATCCAGGGCTGTTCATCCTCCGGCTCGGCATCGGCTGACCGCACGACGAAAGGACCACCATGACCGCACGAACGCAGGAGCGGCGGCGACGCCCCTGGCATGACGCCGCACCCCGGTTCCGCGCCTTCATTGACGACGAAACGGGTGATGTTCCCGGATGGGTGCTCGTCACGTTCGTGACTATGTCCTGATCCCACGGCGGGGAATCAGGACTCGTGTGGGACGATCTCGACCCGGGCACGCGGTCGCCCGGGCGTGACCTCGATTCGCGCGATGAGTGAGCGCAGGTACTCCCGGCGTTCCTCGACGGTGAGATCGATCCACCGCTCTAGAAGCACCGGCAGCACTCGCAGTGGCGCGGACTGCTGAACCTCGGTCGTTCGGAGCTCCTGCTCGAGCGCAACCGCCTGAGCTGCGTACCGGTCGCGCAGCGTCTCGTAAGCCGCCTGCGGCATCCCCATGCTGAGGCGCTGCTCGGCGAGAATCACCTGCCGATTTGCGAGATCCGCGAGTTGTCGTTTCAGGTCGGCAGTGGGGTCCGTGCCGACTCGGCGAGGGCGTCGCTCGATGCCGGCGCGAACCTCGGCGCGGACCCGCGCCTCGTGCTCCCGCAGCCAGTCGCGCACCGCGTCGTCGATCAGCGATTCAGCGACGTAGCCGCCGTCATGGGTGCCCTTCTCCTTGCCGTCCTTGCACCGGTACGACTGTGCGCGGTCTTGGCCGTGGGCGCCTCCGTGCATCTTCGACCCACAAGCGCACCAGACCATACCGGAATATGCGTAGGTCGAGCGCTCCGATCGGCGGTAGACGCGGCGGCGGCCGCGGGCCTCGAGGTAGGCGTCCCATTCGGCGTCGGTGATCAGTGGTTCATGGATGCCGCGCTTCTGTTCACCTTGATAGGTGATCATCCCCGCGGCGAACCCCGAGTCGAGCACGCGTCGCAGAGTGCGCTCTGACCAGAGGCCGTCCCCGGTGCCCCCGTAGCCACCGACGGGCCGCGTCGGGCCGCTGTTCAGCCATCGCACGAGGGCATAGACGCTCTCGCCGGAGATGTAGCGGCGGTAGGTCTCGGCGAGCACTGCGCCGGTGATTGGGTCCGGCGCGAAGCCGTCCGCGGGGGAGTAGGAGTAGCCGAATCGCGGCTTGCCGTTGATCGGCTTGCCCTCTCGGAATCGCCGGGCGTGCGCTTCGCGCCATGTGTCCCCGATGAGGTCTGCCTGGTAGGCGTTGAACTCGCCGACCATGCCGCGGGCGAGGCGGCCGTGCGAGGTGCGATCGTCGATCGGTTCCGTCGCAGAGAGCAGGCCGCCGCCAAGCGCGTCGACGCGGTCGAGCGCGACCGCCCACCGAAGGCGATGGCGTGCGGTGCGGGAGAACTTCCAGACAACGATGACTTCGAACTCGCCAGCCTCGAGCCGCTCGATCGACTGATCGAGTCGCGGCCACCACGCTGACCGAGCACGCGAGCCGGTCTCGTCGATGCCCTCGACCCAGTCGACTATGTCGATTCCGTTCGTGGCGGCGTACGACTCGATCGCATGTCGCTGCACCTCCGGCGAGGTCATGCCGTCGCGCTCGCGGGAGACGCGGATCATCCCGAGTCCTCGCCGCCGTGACGGTGCGGCAGCGAGCCGCCGGCGAGCGCTCGGCACTATGCCACCCCGATTCGGTGCGCCCACTGCCCGGCGCCCATCTTGGGCGCGACGTAGACGTCTTCGCCGATGCGGACGAGCACTCGGCGGAATGCTTCGACGAGGTCCGTCGTGACGTGGAGGGCAATCGCCATCGCCTCAAGGTGGCCCTCATGCCGCGCTTCCTCGACGCGGTAGTCGTGCGGGTCAATCAATCGCATCGCGGCCCATTCGTCCGCACGCCGTTCCTGCTTCGCGTTGAGTGGGCCGAACATCGACGGAGTGTCTCCGAACACCGCGTGACAGACCTCGTGCGCGAGGGTGCTCACGTAGCGCCGGAAGCGCAGGTCGTGCTGTATGCGGATCAGCCGCTCGTCGTGCAGATATTCGCCGTCGCGATCGTCCGGAAGGTCGCAGAACTCGACCCGCACGCCGATCGAATCGAGCCCGTCGTATAGCTCAAGAATCTTCGAGTCCATTCAGAACTCCCCCTCATCCCCTCCGGGATCGCGAGACTTCTTCTTCGCGACCGCCCGCTCATCCTGCACGGGAGTAGGGACATCGCGCGGACGCAACTGCGTGACGTTGGTCGGGGCGTCGCGCTCGCCGAGCTCCTCGATCATTCGGTCGTAGGCATGCTCGACGATCGTGCGGGGCTCAAGGTCCAGCACCTCGCAGACCTCGCAGACGACAGTGATCGGGATCTCCGTCTTGCCGTTCAGCCAGCGGTTGAGGTTCGCGTCGGCGCGACCGATTCTCTCCGCCACCGCCTTCGCTGTCAGCGACCGGGAGACGATCGCTCCCTTGAGCTCGAGGCCGACGTATCGACCGAACATTTCTCCGCGCTCTCGTGTGTTCACGTGTCCAAGTATGCCGCGAGTCAACCCAATTGTCTATATTGATAACTCGGTTAACTTGACGGTTGATCACGTGATGAGGATGATTGACCATATGATCAATTCAGTTGCCTCGGAAGTCGGTTCGGTTGTCGAGTCCGCCATCAAGACCGCGGGCCGCACGAAGGTCTCGGTTTCGGATGAGACCGGCATCCCCTACCCCACGCTGAACCGCAAGTGCGCGGGTAAGTCAGAGTTCTCCTTCACTGACCTGCTCCTCATCGCCGAGTGCCTCGACGTGTCGCCGTCGGTGTTCGTGCCGAGCCGGTTCGCGCGGATGGCGGTGGCGTCGTGACCGGCGCGCTGATGGGGTCTCGCGCCGAGCCGTCGGACGCCGCGTGGCGGCGATCCGGCGACATCGCTGCTCGCATCCTCGAGAACCTCGCTCAGCGCGACGCCCGCGCCGCTGCCCAGCGTAAGTCCTCGAGCGCCGGGCCGATGGTGAGCGCCGCATGAGCTACCGGTCTAGGGACCGGGTGCCCGTTGGGGTATCGGGTGAGGTGGGCCGGGGCACCGTGGGGACGGCTGCCCCGGCCGGTCGGCTGAGTCCGCTCGTCCGGGCGTCCGCCGTCGGCTATCTCATCCTCGGGGTGATTGTCGGGGCCGTCGCATTCTCGCTCGCCCCGTGGGGTCTGCTGCTCCTGGTCTTCGCGTTCGTAGCCGTGCTCGTCGCATTCTTCCTGCATCTGATGGCCGAGGGGCTCGCCACGATCGAGGAGGACGCATCGTGAGTGCGCTCGAGGTCTTCCAGTACGCCGACCGCGAGGTGCGCACGATCTCGATCGACGGCGAACTCTGGTTCGTGCTCGCCGACATCTGCGGCGTGCTCGGCATCGCGAACTCCGGCAACGTCGCCGCTCGCCTCGACGAGGCTGATATCCGTCAGACGGATATCAGGTCGGGTGGCCAGGCCCGGTCGGTCACGATCGTCTCCGAGTCCGGCATGTACGAGGTCGTCATCCGCTCGGACAAGCCCGAGGCTCGCCGCTTCCGCTGGTGGGTGACGCACGAGGTCGTGCCGTCGATCCGCCGCACCGGCGCCTACTCGGTCGAGACGCCCGAACAACTCATGGCGCGCGCTGTCGTCCAGGCGCAGGAGATCATCGCCCGGAAGGACGAGCAGATCGCCGTGCTCGCACCGCGCGCCGAGGCGTGGGACGAGATCGCCGACGCCGGGACCGACTACGCGGTGCGCGACGTCGCCCCGATGCTCTCCCGCGCCGGGATCGAGACCGGCCCGCAACGCCTGTTCGACACGCTCCACGAGCTCGGCTGGATCTACCGCGGCGAGAAGCAGCGGTGGACACCGTACGCACGCGCGGTCGACGCCGGGCTCCTCAAGGTGCGCGCGATGGCCCCGTACCGCGACCGCGACACCGGCGACCTCGTGCCCTCCGCCCCACAGGTGCGCATCACACCGAAGGGCGTCGAGCGCCTCCGCGTCCGGCTCGGCGCCGGCGCTCTCACTCACTGACCCCACACACGAAAGTGGGGCGCCCGTTGCACCGGACGCCCCACCAAAACGAAAGGCAAGCACATGCCTCAGACACAGGATACCGACGAGAACGTCGAACCGGTGGACGACTTCGCCCCGATGACCGCCGACATGCACCGCAGTGTCGCCGAGCGCACCGCGCCGGTGATCGACGGACCGATCGCGACCGATCACCGCAGCATCTGGCCGCTGTCGCCGGGACGCATGGCCGCCGTCGTCGCCGCGCTCATCACCGCCGCCATCTGCGGACCGGCCGCGGCTGACCCGACGACCGGAGTCAACGGCGCCGACCTCGGCGTCCTCCTCAGCCTCGCGACATTCGTCGCCGCATTCCTCATCCCGATCCCGAAGAAGGACGACCAGACATGACCCCGCAGATCACCGCCGCCCGCATCGTCGTCCCGGACGATGCACCCCGTACCGTCTGGATGCTCGAGCGCGGCGAGGGCGTCACCGCGTCCGACGCATGGAAGATCGCCCGCGCCGGCATCAAGGCTCGCCGCACGATCGTCGAGCAGAAGATGAACGGCTCGACCTTCCGCGGCAACAAGGCGACGAACGCGGGCCAGGCTCGCGAGGCCGCGCTGCTCGACGAAGCGGCCGAGCGCCTCGCCTCACTCGCCCCGAACGGTGCGCTCTGGGCGTCGGTCGAGAACGACCTGCACCGGGCGACTCCCGACGCGATCGGCATCGACCCGGACGGCGCGCTCGTCGTCGTCGAGGTGAAGTCGCACGAGTTCGGCTGGAAGTCCGACGCGATCCCGGTCGAGCACATGGCGCAGATGCAGTGGCAGATCCACGTGCTCGGCGCCGACTACGCGCTCTACGGCTTCGAAGTCCGCGACGAGGACGACATGCCACCCGTCGGCGGCGCGACGTGGATCCCGGTCCCGCGCGACGACGAGATGATCGCATGGCTCATCGAACGCGCCGACGACTTCATCACCTGGCGCGACGCCGGATGCCCCGACGTCGACGACCTGCCGGAGCACGTGACCGACGCGGTCGCCGAATGGGCGCCGCTCAAGCGCGACCTCGACGCCGCCACCGCTGCCGAGAAGGCCGCGAACGCGAAGGTCAAGGCCGCCGTCGCGAAGCTCCCCGGCGCGCTGCGCTTCGGAGCCGTCGGCATGACCGAGCACGGCGGTTTCCAGACCACCGTCTCCGAGACCGTGTCGATCGACGAGGCCGCGTGGAAGGGGGCCGCACCCGAGGTGCACGCACACGTCGAGGCGCTGCGCGTCGAACTCGCCGTGCTCGAAGCATCCGCCCTCAAGCACTTCCCCCGCGCCACCCGCAAGGCGCCGTCGCTGCGATTCCAGGAGGTCGAGAATGTCGACAACTGAGCTCATCGAGAAGAAGACGATCGGCGAGGTCGAGCACATCGTGCACGCCTCGGGGGAGTGGGACGGCACCGGGCCGGTCGAGTTCTCCGACGACGGCGTGACCTGGGTGCAGGCGTGGGCGCCGACCATCGAGAAGGCGCCCGACGGCTCGACCGTTCGTGTCGAGATCGCGCACCCCGAGTTCGCTCGCGTCGAGGTCTACCGCAAGGGTGTCCGCGTTCCAACGACCGTCACGATCCGCTGGTCCGAGCAATACCCCGCCGCCTCCGAGGAATGGTCGGGGAAGTGGGACCGCTCGCCGATGCGGCACCTCGGCCGCACCGTGCGCATGGTCGCCTTCCGCCAGACGTTCCGCGACCTCCTCGGCGACATCCGCATCGAGGAAGAGGTCGACGAGCGCGACCTGCCTGCCGGGTCACCGACGCCTGAGCCCGACGCGCCGGTCGAGCGCGACTGGGATGCGGAGATCGCCGCGGCCGAGACGGTCGACCAGATCGACCAGGTCGAGACGGACGCTCGCGCGGCGCGCGCGTTCACCCCGGACACCGCCGGCACCGCCCGTCACCGCGCGATGCGCGCCCGCCGCAAGGCGATCGTCGAATCCGCGTGGGCGCTCGATCACACGAGCACTCCGGCCACCGAGCCCGAACCCGAGCAGGAATCCGTGCCCGAGCGGCCCGTACCGCGCGACTACCTGCCGCCGCAGAACCGCGCCGACCGTCGCGCCGCGCGCCGCAAGAAGGGACGCCGCTGATGTACACCAACCCCAACACCGGCGAGGTCATGACGACCGAGGCCGCGACATTCGCGATCAAGGCCGGCGCGCAGCTGCTCGACTACCAGCCCACGAACCCGACCGAGATGGAGTACTTCATCCGCGAGTCCGTCGGCGTGATGGAGACGATGCCCGACGCGATGCTCGAGATCAACGAGCGTCGCTACGCCGCCGAGCGTGCCTACATCGCGAAGAAGCAGACCCAACTCGCCCACTACGGCCGCAACAATGTCGCTGCGACCTTCGCCCGCGCGATGGCCGACGTCGACGCGCAGGCCGAACTCGAGGCCTGGCACAACGTCAAGGCCGAGTACCACTACGCCGAGGGCACCGAGCGTGCGCTGCGCACGAAGGTGAACTCGATGCTCAACATCAACCGCGCGATCGCGGCGCAGTTCGGAGCGCACCGATGACCGCGGCGACGAGTTCCTTCCGCGTCGGACCTGTCCCGCCACGCACGATCGCTTCCCGCCAATCGCTCACCACGAAGCCTCTGTCCCACTCCGTCAGGGATTCCAGATGTCCTCGGACTTCTTCCATGTCGACCTGGCCCTGGTCCCAGTCGCTCAGGAGTGCCAGTGCTGCTCTCGCTGCAAACGAGAGGCGGTGTCTTCCGCGGTTCGCATCACGCAGAACGATAGCGACGGCAAGCGCGAGAACTGGATACTCCTTCTTGGGGAAGACGGACTCGGCGACGTTCGCCATGGCGACGAAGTCGTTCAGTCGGCGGTTCCGCTCTGACCGAGAGGCGCGATCAGGAGCGATCGAGTCCACGAGGGTCAGCGACCGCATCAGATTCGCCAGCGCCACATCGCGGCGCTCTCTCCGTGCAGCCCGCCGCTCAGCGCCTGCGATCAGAGCAGCGATGACTGCACTGATGACAATCGCCGCAACCGGGACCACGACGGAGCCGACGACATCCAGAGGCTGTTCGACGACGACGGTGATGGAATCCCTGACCATGGCCCGCACTCTATCGGGGGTGACACGAGGACATTGCCCGTCGAGCGCGGGCAGCTGGCTCCCCGAACGCCAACTTCCGAGGCGAGCATCGGTGAACGATCAGACTGCCGCCGCCTTTTCGCGGATTTCGGCCGCGGTCGCGCGTCCGTCGAACCACGCATCGATTTCTGCGAGCATCGCGGACTCAAGCTCTCCGAGGCCGTCGAGCGTCGACGTTCCCCAGTGTCTCGCCCGGATCGCGAACCACTCGTGCAAGTCCGTGCGATCTTCCCGCCCGCACAGTCGGATAATGCGTGCGGCTTTCGCTGTCGCGACCGTCACCCTGTGGGGTACGACGTTGCGCTTTTCGCGTGGCACTGTTGCCGCTGATGTGAGTGGGCCGATCGCGTCGTACACGGCTTCGATCACGGCCTCGCGCCTACGTTCGAGTTCAGCGGCTTCGCGGGCTGCCCGCTCGTCATTGAGCTCGGCACGGCGCGCTCGCAGTTGCACTATCGTCACCGCGATTGTTCCGCCGATGCCGAGTACAGCAAGGACGAGCGGCAGCCAGAAGTCGGAGAGTGTGTCCACGATCCGCACTCTAGCGGGGGCGACCCGATGAGCGCGCCGACCACGGAGACGCGCAACGCGGTCTACCAACGTGACGAGCGCCGCTGCGCCGCCTGCGGCGTCATGGTGCTCACGTTCCAACACCGGCGTGCGGTCGGTATGGGCGGCTCGAAGAATGTGCCGTCACCGGTCGATGGCCTGTCGCTCTGCGCGTTCTGCAACGCCGCATGTGAGGGCGCCCTGCAGGCGCAGGCGCTCCGCTTCGGGTGGAAGGTGCGCCGCTGGGTGACGCACCCCGAACGCGTTCCCGTCTTCTACCCGCTCGAGATGGCCTGGTATCGGTTCGAGGGCGTGATCCGCATCCGGATCTCACGGGCCGTCGCGATGGAGATGGGCTGCAGCGTCTACGGCGCCGAGTGGTTGCTCTGGCATGAGGAGATCTCATGAGCGGGCAGATCGTCGCACTCGACCACTTCGCGGGCACGGGGTGGGGCGTTGCGCTCCACTCGCTCGGCATCCGTGAGTACGGCGCCGAGAACATGCCCGAGGCCATCCGCACCCGCACACGCGCCGGATTCCGCACCGTGTATCGAGACGTGTGGTCGGGTCTGTTCGCCTCGTGGCTCGTGCCCGCGCATCGCCTCTACATCGCATCGCCGCCGTGCCAGAGCTTCAGCGTGGCCGGCCTCGGCGCCGGGCGGAAGGCGCTCGATCAGGTGCTCGGCCTCGTCGCCGACGGGGCATGGAAGGACGCGGAGCGGCTCTACGCTGCCGGGGCGCTCCTCGGCGACGAGCGAACGCCGCTCGTGCTCACGCAGCACCCGCGTGTGACCTACGCGAAGTTCGAGCGGCAGTGGCAGCGCGAACGCGAGGCCGAGCTCCTCGGGGACGTCGCATGAGCGCCGTGCTCGCCGCGGCGCCCGCGGACGTCGAGGAGAAGGACTGGGCGGCGAACCGCAAGGTCACGCTCGAGCGTCTCCGCATCGTCGACATGATCCACGAGGGCAAGCCGGCATGCCGCCTCTGCGGCCAGACCGTGAACCACCCCGACAAGTTCGGCCTCTGCTCGAAGACATCCGATGCGCACCAGGAGTGGCGCGGCATCACGCCGAAGCGGAAGGCGGGGAAGCGATGAGCACTATGCCGACCTACGCGATGACCTACGTCGTGTACTGGCCGACCGAACGCGTCCTGAAGGTAGGACGCGCATGGAAGTGGCACCGGGTGGAGATGATGATCCGCTCCGGCGCACAGGTGGTCGTCTGCGCCCGCGGCACGGACGCGACGTGGGAGGCCGAGGCGCTCCGTGCCCTGCGGCGCTGGTTCCCGCAGGCGTTCCGCCGCGAGACCGACGCGCTCGCCCTGCTCCCGCTCGGGCGCGGCTGGACCGAGTGCTTCGCCGTCGACGAGCACGATCTGCAATTCGCCCTCGACAGGTGCATCGAGGGCTTCGCGAGAGGGAATGACCAAGGTGTCAACGAAGCAACGATTCATCAGCCCGAGCGATCTGCAGTCGCCGGAGTACCTGCGGGTGCCGGACGAGGCGAAGCCAACCGCGATGGGACTGTGGCTGCACACGGACGTCGCAGGGCGCCGGGAACTGATCCCGGAGTTGATCGCGGGCGACCTGTACCCGGGCAGGGCGGCGACCTCGATGGTCGAGGAGCACCTGCTCATGCTGGACGAGTCGGGGTTCCTGACAATCTTCCCGGCGAGGGGAACGCACTGGATCGCGCTCGCCCGACCGCTGAGGGTCGACGCCCGCGGCACCCGCATCGACACACCGGAGCCGCCTTCCGGCCGTCCATGGACGTCCGTGGCTGTGGGGGGAGCGGGCGGGCGCGAGCGGGCGCGGGAGCGCGCGGGGGCGCAGGTGCGTGCGGAGGACGCGGCGCGAGCGGATGCGTGGGGCGCGGTGCAGGGCGAGCGGGAAGCGGTGCCCGCACCGCCGTCACGGCCGCTCCTGCTCGATGCCCCACCGATCGGCTGCTCCGAGCACCCCAACGGTATCCAGAGCGTCTCCTGCGGACCCTGCCGAACAGCCCGCCTGCAGCGCGACGAGTGGCTCGCACGCCGGATCTACGAGGAGAAACTCGCGACCTATCACCAGCGTCTCGAGGATCTCGGAGGGGGGTGGGGTGGTGATCCGTTCTGACCCGGCACTCGCCGACGAGCACCTCGCCGCCTTCATCGACGGCCTCGCCAACTCGCCCCGCCGAAGTCGCCGCCTGTGGCTCGAGGGGCAGACGCCGATCCCGATCGCGGATGCACTCGCCCGGGACTTCCAAGACCGAACCGAACAACTGAGCCGCTACATCGCGGCCGAGAACCAGCGGCGACAGATCGCCGCGGGAAGGCAGACATCATGAGCAAGGACACGCAGATCCCCGTCGGGGAGTTCATGGAGATCCGGGACGCCGTCGCCGGGGAGCTTCGGAAGGGTGCGAGCTCGCAGACGCAACGCACGACGCTCGTGCGCCAGGCCGAGGGGCTGATCCTCGCCGGGTACGTCGACATCGACGCAGTGCGCACCGAACAGCGATTCGGGCCGGTGGTCGCCGAGGTTCTTCGCGAGGTCACCCGGTCACTCGAGAAGCATGGTGAGCAGCTGCATCTCCCGATGGGGACGGGCGCGGACACTCACCCGCTCGACACGATCTCGGCCCTCGATGACGTGACCGGTCTTCGCCCCATCATGAACGCCGCAGAGATCGCCTCCGTCGCCACGCTCGACACGAAGGCCCATTCGGTGAACGAAGGCGGCGACGGCACCGTGACGTGGTGGCACATCCTCCGGGAAGAAGTCTTCGAGGCGGCGGCAGAGGAACACGTCGTCGCGCTCCGGGCGGAGCTCGTCCAGATCGCCGCCGTCGCGGTGAAGATGATTGACGCGCTCGATGCGAAGGCCGGTGCCTAATGGTCAACGAGACGAACATCACGGTCGTCGGCAACCTGACCGCCGACCCCGAACTCCGCTACACGCAGAACGGTCTACCGGTCGTGAACTTCACGATCGCGTCGACCCCGCGGAACTTTGACCGCACCGCGCAGGAGTGGAAGGACGGTGACGCCCTGTTCCTCCGCGCCTCGTGCTGGCGCGAGTTCGCCGAGCACGTCGCGGGATCGCTCACGAAGGGCATGCGGGTCATCGCGACCGGCCGCCTTCGTCAGCGCACCTACCAGGACCGCGAGGGCAGCCAGCGCACCGCGATCGAGTTGGAGGTCGACGAGATCGGCCCGAGCCTCCGCTACGCGACTGCACAGGTCACCCGCACCGCATCGAACACTCCCGGCCAACAGCGCCCCGCCGCGCAACAGGCATCCGAGGAGCCGTGGGCAACGCCCGGTGCATCGTCCGACGGCTGGTCTACTCCTGGGAGCTTTGGTGATGACACGCCGTTCTGAGCCGCGACCGAACTGCACCTACTGCCGGGGCGTGGGGATCATCTCGGTCTCGAAAGACCCCGACGAGATTATCGACTGCGTCTGCACCGACCCGGTCGACGAACCGGCCCCGACCGTCGACGCCATCGAGTTCGCCGAGGAAGCGCTCGGAACGCCTCTCCTGCCGTGGCAGAGGGAAGCCCTCGACCGATGGGTGAGCAATGTCTGAGCGCACCTGCATCCGTGGATGCACTCGGAAGGGCGAGCACTGGGCGGCGTGCCCGAGCTACGGCACGGAAGATGGCGACTGCCGCGGGTGCGTCTACGCCGAGGCGCGCGACGGTGTCCTGCTCTGCGAGCGCTGCTATCGCACGCTTCGCCGTCACCTCGAGGACGCCGCCGACCTCGTCGGTCACCTGCGCTCGATCGCAGACCCGACGAAGGCCACACCGTACGACCGCATCCGGGTCGACTCATCTCGCCCCGACATGCCGGCCCCGGTCGCCGCCGACCTCATCGACGCCTCGGATCACATCGTGCGCACGATGCGGGGATGGGCGCTCTATGTTCAGTTTGGCGGCGACCACCCGTGGCGCGCTGAAGGACTCGAGGCGGGCATCGACGCGGCGTCCGCGTGGGACGACGTCAACGGATGCGCCGAGGTCGTCCTCGCCGAGCTCGACATCCTCGCGAACGACTCACACCAGGTCGAGGCGCTGTGGGAGGGCGTGGCCGCCGTGCACCCGGGGGAGCCTGCGACGTGGAGCGTTGCGGACGCCTCGGTGCGCTACACCCTTGACGACGAGCCGCGGTGGGCGAACGTGCCGTGCCCCGACTGCGACCTCATGGCCGTGCGCGTCCAGCCCGGTCGGAACCGGCGCCCGACGCGCTACCGCTGCACGACGAGCGGATGCGGGTGGGAGGCGAACTCGCTCGATGACGGTGGCCTGTGGGCATCGTTCTTCGCTGAGCCGGTCGTGATCGTCGAGGACATCGAGCACCCGCGGGTGTACCCGCACCTGCTCAACATGACCGATGCCGCCCGCATCGCGAAGCGCACCGTCGCCACCATCCGGAAGTGGATCAAGGACGGCGACCTCGAGCGGGATCTCGGTCGCGTCCACGAGAAGGACGTGCTCGCCGTGGCGGCACGCAAGAGGGGAGAGAGCGAATGACGCAGCTGGCACAGCAGAAGCGATGGCTGAACATCGCCGAGGCCGCCGAGGTCGCCGGACGCACCGAGCGCACCCTGCGGAACTGGGTGCGCGACGGCGTGCTGAAGCCGGCCGTTCGGGGGTTCTTCGACCGGGATGTCGTACTCGCGACGGCGAAGCGCATGACGACGCGTCGTGGGCGGCCGACGGCGACGGCTTCGCGCATCGTCGAGGCGGCACCCGGGTCGTGGATCAAGGCCACCGCCTGCGGCACGCACTCCGACGCCCTCGAGGCTGGCCTCGTCGCGCTGACCTGCAGGCGATGCCGCATCGAACCCACAGAAGCACCGGTCGACGGCGACGGGGATGCCTGAGCCCCCTGCGCCGTGGGCACGCCGCAGCGCGACAGCAGCCGCCACGCACCGACCGCTACCTGTCGCCTGGGATGGATCCCCGGTTGAGTGGGGGCGCTGGGTGCCGTTCGCACCGACGTTCGTCTGCGACCGCACCCGCCGCACCGCGCCCGCCCCCGAGCGGTGCGCCGGGTGCGGGGTGCTCTGGCAACCCGCTCATGCCTTCGGGACATTCAAGCGCCCACAAGACCCCTGGCCGATGAAGCACCTCATCGCCTCACGATGCCCCGAGTGCGGGCACGACACCGTGTGGTCGTGGATCGACGACGCGGCATGGGAACTCGACCCCGACGACTACGGACCAAACGGGTCCACACCACCGAGCGAAGGAGAAGACCGATGAGCACGTCATGGATCGACTGGACCGCGAGCGGAACGCAGGTGCAGGAGCTTGACCCGGAGGGGCTCACTGCCGAAGAGCGCGCGGAGAACGAGGAGAAACTCCTCGACGCGGCGACCCAGATGGCGTTCTACCACCAGGAGCGACGCTCGCACGACTCGCGCGCCTACACCTGCGACGAGGCGGGCGGTGTCGACTGCCTCGCGCTCGGGCATCCGGCCCAGAGCGACGACGGCGACTGGCCGGAAGACGACGCATGGCACGAGGCGCACCCGATGGGCTGGGACGGCGACCCAGTATGCAAGGAGGCGCGCTACGGCGATGCCTGCACCGCCTGCGAGTCGGAGGACTGCCCGTACGGCTTCGGCGAGATCCGGTCGATCTGGACACTTCCGGGTGTCGTCGGCGCTGAGGCCGGGAACGAGGGGCGCTGACATGGGGGTCATCTACACGCCTCCCGCACGACGGGAGCCGACCCGTCCAGTCGAACACGCATCGGACCACCGACTCGGGACCGTTTGGCAGACGCCCGACGGGTTTCGGTGGGTCGTCGAGTGGGACGACCAGGACAAGCGCCCTGTGTGGTCGCTCGTCGAGTGCCAGGGGCACGCGACATGCAAGGCGGCACTCCACGAGCATGGATGCTTCGCCGATCTGGGACGATGCGACCACCCCGAGGAGCACGGCAGTGGTGCGTGAATGCGCATGGTGCCGGGGCGTGATCCCGAGCTCTGCGCGCAAAGACTCGATCTGTTGCTCGAAGCGGTGCCGCCAGGCGCGGCACCGCTTCCGCTCCGGCGTAGGCGTCGCGCCCGCCGGTGGCCGCGACGTCTTGCGCCTCGCGTACGCTGACCCGCCCTATCCGGGGAAGTCTCGTCGCTACTACGGCGATCACCCGGACTATGCCGGCGAGGTGGATCACGCCGCGCTCATCGAGCAGCTGTCGGAGTTCGACGGGTGGGCGTTGTCGACGTCCGCGAGTGCTCTGCAGGAGATCCTCGCGCTCTGCCCTCGCGGCTCGAGGGTCGCGGTCTGGAATCGGGGTGAGCGTCCGACGAGGAGTGCAGGGCCGCTGAACGCGTGGGAGCCGGTGATCTACTTCGGTGGACGCCGGGATGCGTCGCGTTCCATCGCGGCGGGGGAGAAGGTGTCGTGCCGACCAGGTGGACGCGTCGCGGAGGACCTCGGCGACGCGTCGCTCGATGCCGGCGTCGACGGGTCGCGTGCCGCGGCCTCGACGGATGCCGAGGTGTCGCGCGGATCCTCGCGACGCGTCGACGTGCTGACGTACCGCCCGGGCGCCCGGACGACCGACCCGGCGCGCGTCATCGGCGCGAAGCCCGCGGTCTTCTGCCGGTGGATGTTCGACCTGCTCGG
The DNA here is from genome assembly GCF_034650155.1 of Microbacterium sp. STF-2. NCBI lineage: Bacteria > Bacillati > Actinomycetota > Actinomycetes > Micrococcales > Microbacteriaceae > Microbacterium > Microbacterium sp. STF-2. The sequence continues at coordinate 77,482 of NZ_JARKMW010000002.1, read as the reverse complement.
CGCGGAACCGCAGGACGAGTTCGTCGACGTCTTCGCCGGGTCAGGCGGCGTCATGCGCGCATGGGGAGTGTTCGCTGGCTCAACGATGATCTTTGGCGACCGCGAGATCGGACATGGTAGGAACGACTCATGACCAGCGATGAACTTCGACTTCCGCCTGACGACGCTTGGATTGAGCGCCGGACGTCGTTCCTGCAGGATGCTGAGGCGACCCGGATCGGTGCGATCCCCGGCCGGCAGACGACGCGGATCATCGGGAACCTGTCCGGCGCGTGGCCGAAGCACGGTCGGGTGCGTCGTATTCCGAGCACGGACGGCGACCTCATGATCACCGAGGCGAGCCTGATCGTGCTCGACGACGGTACGGTGCTCGCCGAGAACGGGGGATGACGTGAGCGAGGCGATGTGGCTCGCGCTGATCGGCGTCGCCGGCACGCTTCTGGGCGGCCTCGGCGCGACGCACCTTGCCAACAGGGCCAGCGAGAGGCAACGCGTGGACGCGCGCAAGCATGACCTCGAGGACGCCGCGAGGCTCGCGATCCTCGAGGTGCTCGTGAGCGCTCGGCGGTGGATCGAGAGCGCGGACGGCCCGGCGATGCTGATCGCCTCGCGGGAGACGGTCGAGGACATCGACGTCTACATCACCCAGCAGTGGGCTGACCCGACCGACATGAAGCCGATGATGCAGAACCGCGAGGCCCTCGATCGCGCGGCCATGCACGCGAAGCTCCTGATCTCAGACAAGGCCGTGCGCGACGAGCTACAGGCGCTACTCGTGCTCGCGCACCACTGGGCGCAGACGGCGGTTGACGAGCCGAGGAATGACGTCATGCTCGGCGTCGGCGACAAGGTCGGGCGACTGCGCCACTGGTACGAGTTCAAGGACACGTTCGTCGCGAGCGCGCAACGCCTCGAGGACGTCGCCACGACGGCGACGGCACGCTCTCTCACGGGATAATTCTTCCGCACCTTCCGAGCACTGTGTTAAGCTGTGCTTGCACCTGAACTATGACCGAAGCCCTGCCGATCCGGCGGGGCTTTCTTTCGTTTCAGCTGTGACCCCGCCGCCACACGCTCACATCCCTCTGCAGAGCGACCGCCCGCTAGCCATGACCCCTCGCCGTCCCGACCAACGGGCACCGGGCAGAGGGCGAGCAGCCTCGTCTCAGGTCGCATGATGCGCACACTCGAGCGGTGATGAGCGGCGGGGCACGGTCTTTCCACCCGATCGGAGGTCGACGATGCGCACCGCGCCCGACCTCACGATCGACGACTCGCCCATCGTGCCCGTGCGCGCGATGCTCCGGCCCTCGACCTATCGCGCGCTCGCCGCGGTCGCGAAGGAGAAGAGGCTCGAGGACGTTGGTGCTGTGCTCGCGCGCCTCGCCGAGCTCTCGCTTCAGCCGAAGGCCTCGCGCCGCGTCCAACGTCGTCGGCGTACACCCGAGGAGTACGCCGCGATCGACGCCCGAGTCCGCGCACTCAATGAGCAGCGGATGTCGGACGGTCGGATCGCGAAGGCACTCGGTCTGTCTCAGCCGCTCGTGTCCCAGCGCCGGCGCGGCATGGGCCTCGAGTCGCCGACGCCGCGCCCGGCGCGGGGTCCGAAGGCGTGAGTAAGCGCACGCACACCCGCGAGGATCAGCGGCAACGGACGGAGTTCTACGAGTCCGGGAAGATCCTCGACGCTGACCCGGCGACCCGGCACCTCTCGGTGTGTTGGATCTGCACGCTCCGCATCGACTACGAGCAAGCGCCGGGAACGACGACGGACTCGCACACCCTCGACCATTACTACCCGGTCGAAGACTTCCCGGAGCTACAGAAAGACCCGGACAATTTCCGCCACGCGCACTTCGACTGCAACAGCAGCCGAGGCAAGGGCGACGCAGAGCGTGGCCTCGGCGATCCGATGCCTTCGTGGTGGTGAGGGCTAGGCGCGGCGAGCGCCGTAATACTCGCCCATTCCGGAGAAGTCAGGGAACATCGTCGAGCGGTTGAAGCCAAAGTTGCGCTCGAGCATTTCGAGTAGAAGGGGCTTGACGATGGCGGGCACAACGATGCCCATCGTTGTCGGGAACCGGAATGTGAGTCGGCCGCGTCGACCCGCGAGGTCGGAGGCGCCGCAGAGATCATGCAACATCCGCCTGTGCTCCTTCGCCCAAATCTTGGTGGGCATCGCTAGGGGCCCTAGTTCCGACTCGGGCGCACCGACAGCATCGTGCGGTTCCGTGTGGAGAACGAACACGCCTCGCTGGGCGGCGATTCGAGGGTCGATGGGTGGTGTCGAGTAGAGGAGCGCCGCGGGGGCGCGATCGAACGCCCTCCTGTAGTTGCGTTCGTACGGCCGGTCGATTTGTGTGAACTGTGTACGAGTCAGGGCGAGCAACAGGCCGTCGTGGTCCCGGGCGGTGCTCTCCTCGTCGACCTTGGCTCGGTCGTCGCACAGGAACCACAGTGCAACGAATGGGTCAGTGCTGCAGTCGATGAGGCGTGTCAACGCTCCGTGGTGGCGAAGCCTCGCCAGGATTTCCCAGTCACCCATGTGTTGAGCGTTGTCCGCGCCGATGCGCCGAGCTTGCTCGATCATCTCCACCTCGAGGGAACGGATCTCCGTCGCGTTGAGGCCGGCGCGCCCGGCCTTCGACCCAAGTCGCCAGTCCTCAACTGCTTGCCCCCGCCAGACGACGCCATCCTTGGGGCCGAGCAGGTTGATGCCGTCGATCGCGGTGAGCACCTCCCGGGCCGCATCGCGCACGGCGTTTGGGGCCGCGGAGGCGAAGTCCTCGCTCGCCGCAGTCAGTGTGCGGTACTTCATCCAGTCAGGCCAAGTGGACACGATCAGTCGCGCCGGCGGATCTTCTTCTCGGCGTCGGCGTAGTGGCCGCCGATGACCTTGTCGGCCATCTCCCGAGCGAAGTCCTCGCTGTTGTATCCCTGACCGCCGTCAGTGGCGATGATGTCGGATCCGTTCGATCCGATCAACTGCCACCCCCACTTGCCGTCAGCCCGCTCGATCAGGACGCGCTTCGCTCCCATGTCAGCTCCTTTGCTGGTTGTGAGTGTCACGATACCCACCCGCTCGACTGGCCGCCATGATCGGAGACCTCCATGAACCGCTTCACTGCCGCTGGCCTGTTCGTCGAGGCCGCGAAGGGCAAGCGCATCCTCGTGCTCACCGAGAGCCGATGGGAGATCCGGGACGCGCTGGCATCGTTCGCCGAGCACCCGGACATCAGCGCGTGGCCGGGGTTCAGGGTGTGCAGCAGGAACGGGGAGGAGCGCGTCGACCTCGGTGGTCGTGGCCGCATCGCCTTCCGATCGGCGAGGTCGAACCTCCGCGGCCTGAGCGCCGACATCGTCCTCGTGTCTGATGAGGCGTACCGCGCCATGAACGATAGGCAACGCGACGAGTTCCACCGCGACGCCCGAGAGATCGTCACGGTCAGCGGATGCCCTGAGATCGTCACAGACCGCGGGGTGCGCCTGCTCTGACCCCGGGGGGAGTCTCCCACACCCCGCGCCCGCACGCGCTCGTGCTCCGATCCCGCGGCTCCGATTCGTCTTCGCGGAAAAATCCAGCCTCGGGCCGGGAGGGCGGAACACCGCCGGGTGGGTGTTCCTCTCTCCCCGGTAATTCCTCGTAGGGGGTCGCGCACACGCGCACGCGAGAAGGGTGGTCCGTCGTGGCGAAATTCGAGCAGGAATCGGTCGCCGACGCTCTCGAGCGTGGCCTCCGCAACGCGAAGCACCTGCGGATGAAGCACGCCCCGACCGTCGCCGCCGCTCGCGCCCTCGCCCGCAAGATCGACGCCTGGGACGTCATCGTCGAGTGGGCAGTCGAAGACGCCGCCGAGACCCGTGGTGCTCGCCCTGCAGTTCCCGCCAACGACAACGTCTCGATTGCCAGCTTCCTGAAGTACCTCGACGCGCTCGGCCTCACCCCTGAGGACGAAGCCCCCGCGGCCTCGGCGCCCGGACGGCCGGCGACGCGGCCCCCGGCGACGCAGCCGACGAAGCTGCCGAACAAGGTGCTCGCATTCCGGCAGAAGGCGAAAGCCGAGTAGGAGGCCCGGTGGAGATCACGCATGGTTTCACCGAGCCGCGCGTGTGGACGAAGCCGCTGACAGAACTCACGCCGAAAACCTCTCGCGGATTCGAGGTCATCGAGTTCGCCGAGGAGACCCTGAAGGTCTGCCTGTTCCCGTGGCAGAAGTGGCTCCTCATCCACATGCTTGAACTCGACTCGTTCGGGCTGCTCCGCTTCCGCAAGGCGCTCGTGATTGTCGGCCGTCAGAACGGCAAGACTCTCATCGCCGCCGTGCTCGCCGCCTACTGGCTGTACGTGGATGCAGGCCGCTGGCCGAACCAACTCGCCGAACAGGACTTCGTCGTCGTCGGCGCGGCGCAGAAGCTCGACATCGCGATCAAGCCCTGGAAGCAGGTCCGCCGCTGGGGCGCACCCGACGACATCAAGATCGGCATCGCCCGCGACCGCGTCCCGGACCTGCAGGAGATCACCTACCCGCCCCGCACGACGAACGGTGAGACCGAACTCCGCACCCTCATGGGTGGGGCTTACCTGCCGCGCACCTTCGACGGTGCCCGCGGTCAGTCCGCCGCCCGCCTCATCCTCGACGAGCTCCGCGAGCAGTACGACTACGACGGCTGGTCCGCGATCGAGAAGTCCGCGAACGCGATGTACGACTCGCTCCTCGTCGCGTTTTCCAACGCCGGCACGCGCCGGTCCAAGGTGCTCAAGGACGTGCGCCAGATCGGGCACGAGGGCGTCAACGACCCGGAGACGCAGTGGTTCATCGCTGAGTGGTCAGCCGAGCAGGACGCCCGCCTCGACGACCCGCGGGCGTTCGCTCAGGCGAACCCGTCCGCCGGCTACCTCCCCGGCATGACGATCGCCGGTCTCATGCGCGCCGCCGCGGAGGCCAAGGAGAAGAACGTCGAGCGCATCGAGGTTCTCGGTCAATGGGTCACCTCGAAGGTCGACAACTTCATCGAGGTCGAGGACTGGAAGGAACTGCACCAGACCGCAGCCGACATCCTCGCGAAGATCCCCCGCGGTGCCCGCACCGTGTGGGGCATCGACATGTCGCACAATCGGCGGACGACCTGGCTCGCCGCCGCCGTGTTACTCGAGGACGGCACGCCGTTCGTCACGATCCGTGTGAAGCGACCCGGATGGGCATGGGTGCTCCCCGCGCTCATCGAGCTCGCGCAGGCATCCGGGCAACTCGAGGTCGCTGTGCAGTCGAAGGGCGTCCCGGCGACCGACTTCCTCAAGCCGCTGCAAGACGCCGAGTTTCCGGTCAGCGGGAAGATGACGAAGTTCGTCGTCCACGCGATCGACTGGTCGGCATTCGCGCTCGCAACCGGACGACTGTCTGATCGCGTCCGCGACCGCGGCATCGCGCTCATCCCTCAGCCGGACATCGACCGGGCGATCCCCGGGGCGGTCGTGCGTACCTACGCCGAGAACACCGGATGGTCGCGAGAGAAGTCCGTCCCGATGGACATCGCCGGCATCTGCGCCGAGACGATCGCGCTGTACGCGCTCGAGGCGCTGACGCCGCCCCCGCCAGCCCCGGCGCCACCGCCCCCGCCGCCCGCCGAAGTGGTCATGCGCGACGCCGAAGAACTCGGCGACGTGAACTTCGCGACCGCCGCCTTCTAGACGGGAGACCCCCTATGTCCTGGCTTAATCGCATCGTCGACCGCATCTTCGGTGCGGCGGCTCCGGCCGCCGCACAGTCGGAGATCGGCTACCAGACGGGCGGCCTGCTCTCATGGACGACACTCGTCGAGGAGTCGGGGGAGTCGAACCCGGATCTCTACTGGCCGCAGTCGCTCGAGGTCTACGACCGCATGCGGTCGGAGGACTCGCAGGTCGGTTCGGTGCTCCGCGCCGTCGTGCTCCCCATCATGCGCGCCGACTGGATGATCGATCCCGCCGGCGCACGGGACGAGGTGACACGGCACGTCGCCGGTGACCTCGGACTGCCCGTGAAGGGGAAGCCTGTCGAAGCGCCGATCCGCACCAAGGGGCGATTCTCCTGGGTCGAGCACCTGCGGCTCGCGCTGCTCGAACTGCCCCACGGGCACTCCTACTTCGAGCAGGTCTACTACCTCGACGCGTTCGGGCGCGCCCATATCTCGAAGCTCGCCTGGCGTCCGCCACGCACGATCAAGGACATCAAGGTCGCCGCGGACGGCGGTCTCGTCGCGATCGTTCAGAGCGGCGTCGCATCCTCTAAGGGCGCAGTGACGATCCCGGTCGACCGGCTCGTCGCCTACGTCAACGAGCGCGAGGGCGCGAACTGGCTCGGCCGTTCCCTGCTCCGCACGGCCTACAAGAACTGGCTCCTCAAGGACCGGCTCCTGCGCATCCAGGCACTCAGCGCCGAACGCAACGGCCTCGGCGTCCCGGTCTACACCGGGGCCGACGCGCCGGCGAACGCGACCGTCGAGGAGCGGGAGAAGTGGAATAAGGCCGAACGCGAGGGCGGCCTGAAGATCGCGAAGAACTTCCGAGCCGGCGAGAGCGCCGGAGCGTCCCTCCCGTCAGGCGCGAAGATGGAGCTCCTCGGGGTCAGCGGCAAGACACCCGACACCGACCCGATGATCCGCTACCACGACGAGCAGATCGCTCGCGCCGTGCTCGCGCACTTCCTCAACCTCGGCACCGAAACGGGATCCTGGGCGCTCGGCTCCACGTTCGCGAACTTCTTCACCGACTCCCTCAACGCGGTCGCGCAGCAGATCGCCGACGTCGCACAGCAGCACATCATCGAGGATCTCGTCGACCTCAACTGGGGGCCGGACGAGCCTGCCCCCCGGATCGTCCCGGCGAAGATCGGGCCAGAGCACCCCGCGACCGCCGAGGCGATCAAGCTGCTCGTCGACGCCAGAGTGCTCGAGCCGGACGGCACGCTCGAGGCGCACGTTCGCACCCTCTACGGCCTGCCCGTCGCTGACACGACCAGTGATGGCGAGTCGGCCGATGGCACCACGCCGAGCGACGCCGAGGCAGCGCGCGCCGCCGCCGAGACCATCCAGAAGGTTTACCTCGGCGTCGATGTCGTGGTCGACAAGGACGAGGCGCGCGACCTCGTGCGCAGATCCGGCGCCGAACTCAAGGCGACGCCCGACACCACTCAGGAGGACACATGACCAAGCGGAACCCGAACAGGTACTGGGGGAGCGCCACGCCCCCGAAGTCCAAGGCCGAGTTCTTCGACGCGATCACCACCCCGGCGGCCGGGAGCGACGACACGATCGCGACCATCCGCATGTACGGGCCGATCGACAGCTACGGCGGCTGGTGGGGCATCAGCGCCGGGGACGTCAGCGACGTCCTCGACAACCTGCCCGACACGGTCACGCACATCATCCTCCGCATCAACAGCCCCGGTGGGGAGGTGTGGGAGGCGATGTCGATCCTCAACATGTTCCGCGCCCACACCGCCTCGGTCACCGCGGTCGTCGACGGCATCGCGGCATCTGCCGGTTCGTTCCTCGCTGTCGGGTGCGACGAGACGGTCATGTCGCCCGGATCGCAGATGATGATCCACTCGCCCCTGACATGGGACTACGGCAACGCCGCGGATCTGCGCAAGACGGCCGAGGTGCTCGACAGCGTCGAGGAGTCGATCATCACGATCTACCGCGACAAGGCCGGCGAGTCGGCCTGGGGCGAACTGCTCGCCGCCGAGACCTGGTACACGGCGCAGGAAGCCGTGACCGCTGGACTCGCCGACCGCGTCGCCGTCGTCAAGGACGCCGGCGAGACGCTCACTCCCGGCACTGAGGAACCGGATCTCGTGCTCGTCCCCGCCGAGGGCGACGACATCGACGACGTCTTCGAAGCCGCCCGCGCCCGCCTCGGCTGGCACCCGACTGGCGCGATCGCGCCCACCAAACTCCCGAGCTCGCCCGAGCCGGGTATCACCAGAGAAACGGAGACGCTCGACATGAGTGACACCTTCCTGGCCTATGTCCGTGATCGGCTCGGCGTGCCCGAGGCCGAGGCATCCGAAGAGACGGTCAAGGCCGCTCTCGACGAGGTGCTCACGGAGCAGGCCGACACCCCGGTTCAGAACGTCGCGCCCGCAGGCGCGGTCGTGATGGACGCCGCCCAGCATCAGAAGCTCGTCGATGACGCCACCGCCGGCCGCGCCGCCCGCGAGCAGCAGATCAGCGACCGCCGTGACGGCATCGTCAAGGCCGCGCTCGACTCCGGTCGCATCGCCCCGTCGTCCGCCGAGAGTTGGCGCACGCAGCTGGACAACGACGAGCAGGGCATCTCCACCCTGCTCAACTCGTTCCCCGCGAACACCATCCCCGTCGAGGAGCTCGGACACGGCGAGGTGCACGCCACCGCGGACGACGCCAACTACTCGGCCATCTACACCCAGAAGGGAGCCTGACCATGAGCGACCACCTGCTCACGTTCAAGCCCGGACTTGCGGTGACGTTCACCGCAACCACTGTCATCACCGGCGGCCAGGTCGTCGAGGTCACCGGCAACCGCTCGGTCGGTGTCGCTGGTGCCGCGTCGACGAAGGCGATCGGCACCGCGGGGCACGACGCCGCGATCGGCGACTCGGTCGTCGTCCATCTCGCCGGACCTGTCGACACGGTGACCGCCGCGGCGGCCATCGTCGCCGGCGCATCCATCGAGGCCGCAGCGGCAGGCAAGGCGCAGACCGCGACCACCGGTCGTGTGCTTGGTCTCGCCCTCACCGCGGCGACCGCCGCGAACCAGTCCATCCAGGTTCTTCGGGCCTGAGACAAGGAGATCACCCATCATGATCAACTACCCGATTCCCGGGTCCACGCTCGCAGGCAACGTCTCGACCGCTCAGGCGCTCGCGTTCCTGAAGTCGCCGGCCCAGATCGCCCGCCGCTTCGACGAGATCCTCGCCGATCACAACTTCCTCTCGCACTACCTGCTCCGCGGGAAGTACAAGATGCAGGGCGGCGCGGTGTCCTACACCCCCGACGAGGCAACCTCCTCGGGTGCCACCGCGGAGACCGTCGCCCCCGGCGGCGAGTACCCGCTCACCGCGCTCCCGGCAGATGCGGCCGTCCTGGTCGCCGCGATCAAGAAGGGTCTCGGCTCGGAGATCGCCGACGAGACCGTCGGTCGCCTGCAGATGGACCCGATCGAGCGCGCGATCCAGCTGCTCGCCAACGACATCGTGTCGCAGTTCGACGCGGCGTCGCTGTCCCTCATCCTCTCGGCGGTCAGCCAGACCGTCGGCGGAGGTGCGTGGAGCGCGGCGAACACCATTGTCGCGAACGTCGAGGTCGGCAAGGCGCAGATCAAGGGCGCTCACCGCGGCTACCGTGCGACGAGCATGGTGCTCACCGACCTGCAGTGGGCGGCCGTCGCGCCGATCCTCCTGCCGCTCCTTCCTCGTGAGGCCGGGAACCCGATCCTCGCGGGTGCGTTCCCGAACATCCTCGGCCTCGACTGGGTGACGTCGTCCGACCTCCCGGGCGGGTGGCAGCCGCTCATCGTGGACGCCGACCACCTCGGCGGCATCGGACACGAGGACATCCCGTCCGAGGAGTACGTCGCCCTGGCGACGATCAACTCCCAGAACAAGTCGAACGTCGAGGTCGCTCGCTTCCGTGAGAAGAACGATTCGACGCGTATCCAGGTCCGCAAGGCGGATGTGCCGATCGTGACCAGCCCGCTCGCCGCGGCGAAGATCACGGGGACGGGGCTCTGATGTCGCACATCGTGACGGCACCCGCGATCCAGGTGATCGCGGGCGTCCGCGCCCACTTCCTCGAGACCGGAGCCATCCTCCCGGACGGCGTCGCCGAGGAGACCCTCGCGCGGCTCGTCGACGAGGGGCTCATCGAACCTGTCGATGACGCGACCGACACCACAGCCGACGCGGACGACCAGGCCAAGACCGACGCGGATGCGAAGGCGAAGGCTGACGCGGATGCGAAGGCGAAGGCTGACGCGGATGCGAAGGCGAAGGCTGACGCGGATGCGAAGGCGAAGGCTGACGCGGATGCGAAGGCCAACGCCGCGGCGGACGCCAAGGCGCAGAAGTAACCGAACAGGGGGCGATGAACCATGCCGATCACACCGACCGATCTCGGCGGCGACGAAAACACCGCACGACGGGTTCTCGTCCAGGCGCGGGACATCGCCCCCTGCATCGACTCCTTCCCCGAAGACTCGGAGGAGAAGAAGGACGCGATCGCCGTCCTCAAGGGCGTGCTCGACGAACTGCCCGCCGCCGGCTCCCGTCGCACTCGAGCGATGAGTCGCAACGGATCGTCGATCACACTCGCCGACATCAAGTCGGCATTCGACGAAGACGCCCGCTCGAGTCTCCGCGCCCTCTGCGCGGCGAGCCGCGACGCCGCCCCGGGCGCTCCGCTCGGCAGCTTCCCGACCGACCGCCCCTTTGCGCGCGTCTGGCCCGAAGGCGACTACTCGTGAGCGGCGACTGGACCGACCCGTTCTGGTTCCCGCACACCATCGTCGCTCGCGTACGACGCGCGGGCGGCGGTATGGGGCCGCGCCCCGAGGAGCCGAAGACCGTCGTCGCCGAGGTGCTCGACAAACGTGAACTGATCCGCGACGCCAACGGCGCCCAGGTCGTCTCGTCAACACGCGTCACGGTGCCGATCGACGCCGACATCCCGATCGGCTCCCTCGTGACCGTCTGGCCCGGTCAGGCTATCGCGCGCGAGGCCGAGGTGCTGCAGGTCGGCATCGACCAGAACGACCCGCCGCTCCCCTCGCACCGCATCCTCTGGCTGAAGTAGGAGGTCTCCCTGATGGCCGAGATCAAGCCGATCCTCTCGCTCGTCGAGAAGGCCGCTCAGGACGCAATGAAGGCGGCCGCGCGCAAGGTGCTCAAGCGGTCAAACGAGCTCGCGCCGCGCGACGACGGCGACCTCATCAAGTCCGGGAAGGTGGTCGTCGACGACCTCAGCGTCACCATCCGCTACACCGCCCCGCACGCCGTGTTCCAGCACGAACACCTCGACTGGGTGCACGAGGGCGGCGGCGCGAAGTTCCTCGAGACCGCTTCCGACGAGATCGACATCGCCGCCGAAGTCGCCCGGGCTGTGAGAGAGGAGCTCGGGTGAAGGACTCCGAACTCAAGACGCGGCTGTGCGAGATCCTCGGCTCGATCCCCGGGTTCGAGTGGAGCACGACCGCCGCCTACGGAGCCGACTCGATCGGCGTGTGGTTCGGCCGCATCGGCGACGTTCCCGACCGTGCCGTGGGTGTCCGTCTCTACGGCGGCAGCGACGACGACGACCTCAAGGCGCGCAAGGCACAGATCTGGGTGCGCGGTGCCCGCGGCGAACGCGACTCCGCCGACGACATCGCGGACGCCGTGTTCGCCCGCTTCAACAACCTCTCCCGCGAGGGAGGGGTTCTCGGCATCCGCCGCGAATCCATGTCGGACCATGGAGCCGACGACAACGACCGCGACCAGCGGTCGGAGAACTACACGATCACTCTCGACAATGAGGAGGCTCTGCAATGAGCATCAATCCCCTTCCCGCCGGCACGACGCTCGGTCAGAGCTTCGAATACGGCTTCGACATCAACCTCGGCACGTTCGGTGCGCCGAACTGGCAGGAAGTCCGGCGCATGTCCGGATGGGCGCCGACGTTCCCGAAGGTCACCCAGGACGCCGCCACCTACGACGACCAGGGTTCACCGAACGAGGAGGTCTCCGGCCGTGGCTTCGCCGGTGCGTTCACCGTGCAGGCGAACCGCTCCCAGACCACGGGCCTGTACCTGCCCGAGGTCGAGGCGCTCGTCAACGCGTCGCGCCGCGACCGCGAGCAGGCCGTCATCGACGGCCGGTTCTACCACAAGCCGAAGGCCGGTGCCCCGCACCCGACCGACGCCGGCCGCGTCCTCGCGACCGTCGAGCTCTCCCGTCAGAACACCGGGAACGCGGAGATCGACATCTTCGCGATCAGCCTCACGGGCAAGGGTGCCTACACCCCGATCCCGAACCCCTACGCCGGCGGCGGCATCGACATCGCCCCGGCCATCTCGGCGATCAGCCCGTCGGGTGCGGCCGCGACGAAGCTCGTCACGATCACCGGCGTCGGCTTCCTCGGCGCGACCGATGTCAAGTTCGGCGCGACGTCAGCGACGGCATACACCGTCATCTCGGAGGCGACCATCGTCGCCACTGTGCCCGCGGGCACGGCCGGCCCGGTGAATGTCACCGTCGTCACCCCCGTCGGCACCTCGGCGACCTTCGCCTACACGCGAGGCGCCTGACCCGACCCGGAGGCCCGGGTGCGCTCACGCGCCCGGGCCTCTGGTTCCACACACTCTCTCACCGCGACGAAAGGGCTCCCGATGTCCACCGCTTCCGACTTCGCCGACTGGGCGATCCCGGCCCTCACTCTGCCGCCTCTTCCTACCCGAGACGGTGAGCCGCGGGTGTTCGTCGTCCAGCCGCCCAGCGTCGACGATGTGAGCAAGCTCCTCGCCTGCGCGGTGCGCGGCGAGGTGAAGCTGGGCATCGCGAAGGGACCGATCCCCGCCGGTGTGCAGGAGGTTCTCGACTCGATCTCGCCTGACGAGCACCCCGCTCTCGGCTCGACCTATCAGGAGATGGTCGACGCGGGCGTTCACCCGGAGACCATCGGGCGCGCCGCGTACTACAGCGTTTTCTACTGGACACGCGGCCGGGACTACGCCGACGGTCTTGCCGTGCTCCTCTGGGGCCGCGAGCAGCCCGACGCCGAGGAGGCTGAGGGGCCAGCCCCAAAAGCCTAGAGACGGCCGAGGACTGGGCACCCTACGGCTTCGGCGGTGAGCCCGATGAGGACGGCTGGTATCCGCGGTACCGGCAGGTTCCCGAGGAGCTCAAGCCTCACGCCGTCACCCCGGCCGTCTCCCGCCCGACGCTCGACACATCCTGGCTCGCGATCGTGACGCACTGGCGCATCGTCGTCGCCGAGCTCATGGAACGCGGCGTCGACATCCACGACCCCGAGACTCGCTCGCGTCCGTGGCTCGGGGTGCGCGCCCTGATCTTCTCGCTGATCGACTCCGACACTCGGCTCCGCGCCGCACTGCGAAGGGATACCGATGGGAAAGCTGACGGTCGCTGACCTCGAGGTTCTGTTCACCGCGAACACGCAGGACGTGGAACGCGGCGAGAAGCAGGTCGTCGCGATCGGCAAGAAGATCGAGAGCAACCCGGTCAAGGTCAAGGGCGACACCAAGGGTGTCCTCGACGACATGGACCGCGTCGAGAAGGCAGCTAAGAAACTCGTCTCCGAGCGTGCCGTCATCAAGCTCGACGCCGATGTATCCCGCGCCGAGAAGAACCTCGAGCGCGCCGTCGACAAGCTCGAAGACCTCCACATTCGTGCCGAGGGTGGACTCGACGTCACCGCAGACGTGAAGCGTGCCGAGGCGTCGATCCAGCGCATCGAGCGTCAACTGACCGGACTGCGCAGCGCACGCAACGCCGTCGACGTCGAGGTCAACGAGGAACCTGCCGAGGCTGGCCTGAAGCGCTTCCTCAGCTTGTTCAAGCGGAAGACCGAGGAGACCGGCTCCGAGGGCGGTCGCTCGCTCTCCCAGGGGCTCGACTCTGCGACCCGTGGTGCCGGTGAGAAGGTCGGTGCCGTCGTCGGTGGTGAGATCGAGTCGACCCTCGTCGACGCGCTCTCCGCGATCCCGATCGCTGGCGGTATCATCCTCGCCGGCGTCGCGATTGGAAAGGCCGTGGTCGGTGGCATTCAGGACGGTCTCGCCGTCGAGAAGCGCACCGACAACCTGCAAGCACTGACCGGCATCAGCGAAGCTGACGCGCTCCGCATTGGCCGCGCCGCCGGAGAGGCGTACGCGAACAACTTCGGCGAGTCGATCGAATCGAACATGGATGCCACCCGGCTCGCCCTGCAGTTCCGCATCCTCGACCCGAGTGCCACAACCCGCGACGCGCAACTCGTCGTGCAGGGTCTCGCCGGGATCTCCGATGTCCTCGAAGAGGATGTGCGCCCCGTTGCGCAGTCCGTCGCGCAGCTGCTCAGCACAGGGCTCGCGAAGAACGCCCAGCACGCCTACGACCTCATCGCTGTCGGCGCGCGGAACGGGCTGAACCGGAATGAGGATCTTCTCGACACGCTCACCGAGTACCCGTCGCTGTTCCAGAGGCTCGGGCTCTCTGGCGAGGAAGCGCTCGGCCTCATCAACCAGGGCATGCGCGCCGGTGCTCGAAACTCCGACCTTGCCGCCGATGCGCTGAAGGAATTCCAGATCCGCGCGACCGACGCTTCCGAGCTTTCCGCGTCCGGGTTCAAAGCCCTCGGCCTCAACGCCGAGGAGATGACCGCGAAGATCTCTGCCGGCGGCGCCGGCGCTCGCGAGGGACTCGGTCAAGTGCTCACGGCCCTGGGGCAGATGGAACCGAGCGTCGAGAGGAACAACGCCGCGATTGCCCTCTTCGGTACACAAGCGGAGGATCTTGGCGAATCGCTGTTTGCGATGGATCTCTCGACGGCCGTCGATCAACTCGGCGGCGTGACGGGGGCGGCGCAGAAGATGTTCGACACATTGTCGAGCAATGACGCGTCGAAGATCGAGCAGGCGCAGCGGAACATCGAGGTCGCCGCCGATGGGATCAAGGGCGCGCTCGCTCAGGCGTTCGCTGACCCTCTCGCGGAGGGAGCCGAGTGGATCTCCCAGAACCGCGGTCCGGTCCTGCAGTTCTTCGCTGACCTGGTGAACGGGGCGATCGACTTCGGGATCACCGCGACCGAGGCGTTTGGCTCGTTCGTCTCCGGCCCGCTCGCGGACATGGTCGACGGGCTGAAGCACGTCATCAAGTTCATCAACCCCTTCGCGGACACATCCGATCTCGAGGGGTTCATCAACGGGATGCGCGACTTCGAGGGCACGACGGACGACGTCGTCGACAAGCTCGAGGGGATGCGGGGCGAGTTCAACGGCTTCGCGGACGGACAGATCGCCCTCGGCTTCGTGAACGATGCCGCCCTTCGCACGGCGGACTCGATCTCGAAGGTCGGGCAGGCTGCCTCCGACGGCTCGTCGCTCCTCGGCGACTTCGAGGCGGCGCAGGACGGCAGTGTGCGAGCGACCGGTGAGCTCAAGGAACAGCTTGACCGCACGGCCGAGTCGCTCCTTGCTGAGTACGACGCCGCCATCGCAGCGGGGGAGTCGCAGGACAATCTCCGCGGGCGGTACGACGCGACGTCGCAGGCTCTCATGGGGCAGCTGACGGCGATAGGGCTGACCCAGGAGCAGGCGCAGGTGCTCATCGACACTGTGCTCGCGACGCCGGAGGAAGCCGTCACGTTCTACTCGTCGAATGCCGAGGCGGAAGCCGCGGTCGTCGACAGGCTGACGCAGAAGGTCGTGCAGATGCCGGACGGATCGTTCGTCGTCGTGTCCGACACTGCGCCGGCCTCGACGTCGATCGACTCGCTTATCGCATCGAGCAACAGTAAGTCGATCAAGATCCGGGTGTTCGCGGATGGGTCTGGGTTCAAGCTCCCCGGCGGCCAGGTCGTGACTGCCCCGCAGTACCACGGCGGCATCGTGGAGATGATGGCCGCAGGTGGCGTCCGAGGCACACCGATGCAGTCGATCGCGCAACGCGTCCCGGCAAACACCTGGCGCATCGTCGGAGACCGCTCGGATGTCGCCGAGGCGTACATCCCTCTCGACGGGTCGCCCCGTTCGATGGCGATCCTCGCGGAAGCTATCCGGCTCATGCCGGGCGCCGATGGGATGGGACAGGGGAGCGTGCCTTTCGCTGGTTCCGCCGGCGCGGGCGGTCTGGAATCGATCGTCGGTCTTCGGATAGAGGGCCGGATCGAGATCGGCGCGGACGGTCTCGCCAACCTGGTCGAAGGCCGTGTGGTCGAGATGATCCGTTCCTCACTGGGGGCGGCGAAGGGGAGACGATGATTTCGGTATCCGTGCTCAGCGAGTACAAGACGCAGGTCATCGTCTCCACGACGCCGACCGGTGTGCCGTGGTCTCTCACGGGCTCGTGGGAAGACTTCACCTGGACGGTTCCCGGTGGCGAGGGCGTGGGTGACGGTGGGCAACTCCACCTCACCGACGTGCTCGCCCCCACGAACGTTCCAGTCGTCTACACCTTCCGTGCTGGGGCGACCGTCGAGACGTCGGTGCCGGTCGTGATCGTCGGACCGCGGTTCCTGCTGCAGCGCCTCGATGGCAGCGCGATCGTTGAGGCTCAACTCATGCTGGGGTCGATCGGTCTCGAGCTCGATGTGCACCAGGAACTGTTCTACATTCCGAACCGCTCTCGGCCCGCGATCCGCTATGGAACCACCGGCGATGGCGGAGGCATGTTCCGCATCCGCGTGGACCGGACACGCCGTGCGCAGTTCGACGAGGTCATGAGGACCGGCGGCCCGATCGTCTACCGGACGACGCCCCCGCTCGAAGACCTCGCGCCCGTCGAGACGATCCTCGTCGGACGCCTCACTTCGGAAGGTCTCGCATCGGGACCGCAACGCGACTGGGCGTTCACCTACGTCTTCGCCGACTACCCGACGCTCGAGAAACGCCTCGGCGGATTCCCGTGGGATGACTTCGATGCCGCGCTCGCCGGGCAGACGTGGAACCAATTCGATACCCGCTTCGCGGGAACCGCGTGGGACCAGTTCGATTTGACGGATTGGCTCGCGCTCTAGCAGGACGGGGACACGCATGCGTGAGGGGGCATCGGCAGAGCAGCTTGCGAAGGCCGTTCGCTGGGAACCGATGGTGTCGTCGTGGCTCGGCGGGCAGGTGCTCGCCGACCATATCCCCATCATCAGGGGGAGGGCGACCGGGACGACGCGTCAGAAGGTGCAGTCCGAGCTTCGCATCACGGTCCCGCCGACGTCCGTCGAGAACGGCCGGCTTCGCCGCTGGCGACCGGACGCACCGGAGCATGCGCTTGCGAAGAACGGTCAGGTGCTCGACGTTTCTCTGAACGTCGAGGGCACGCTCATCCGCATTGGCCGCTACAAGGTGCACGACTGGAAAGAGAACGGCGACGGATCGATTGACGTCTGGGGCAAGGGCATGCTGCACGACATCGACGAGGACCGGCTGCAGGCCGCGACCGGTCCACGCGACGACGGCACGCTTCGATCCGAGTTCGCGCGGCTGACGCCCTCCTACATGTCGGCGCAGTTCGATCCGACGCTCGTCGATCGCGAATGCCCGAAGGCGATGGAGTGGCCGAAGGAACGCCTCGACGCCCTCTACGAGATCGCGGACGCGTGGCCGGCGCGACTGCGCGAGGACGCGTGGGGCGGAATCCGGATCCTGCCACCGCTGCCCGACGCCCCGATCCCGCTGATCAGCCTGCACGACGGGCCGGACGGCACGCTCATCGCGGCACCGCTGTCGGACACCCGCGAGGGCGCTCCGAACGTGTTCGTCGTGACGTCGTCGGCCGACGGTGTCGAGGCGCAAGCGATCGTGTCGATCGACAACGGGCCGATGTCTGCGGCGGGGGAGTACCACCCGGTGCCGGAGTTCTTCTCATCCCCGCTCCTGCGGGATGAGGCGGACTGTCTCGCCGCGGCGCTCACGCACCGTGCGGAGTCCCTGCGGCGCACCAAGATCCGCAGCGCCACGCTCGCTCCCGATCCGCGCATCGAGCTCGACGATCCGATCGAACTCATCATCGGCTACGAGACGGACGAGCAGGTCACCGCCTGGGGTTACGTCGTCGGCTTCGACCTGCCACTGACGCCCCGTGACGGGGAGATGCAGGCGGACGTCGCCGTGTTCTGAGGGGAGGACGTCTGATGGTCTCGAACCTCGACCTGTTCAAACTCGCTGATCCGCTGCCTGAGGGGCTGCCTCCCGGCGTGGAACGCGGGGCGATCGTCACCGGTCGGCTGCTGGGGCTGGACATCGCCGCGGGACTCGCGCAGGTGTCCGTGAACGAGTCCGATGGCGTGTGGGTTCCCGCGTCTGCGGCCATCTACCCGCCGAACGGGTACGTTCGTCTGCTCCGCTCACCGCTCGACGGCGGCCGCATCGCCTACTGCCTCGGGCCACTGGTGTCCGGGTCCGCGATCGCCGGCGGCACCGTCGTGTCGGTCAACTCCACGGTGGGACTGCTGAAGGTCACGACCCTCGGCGCGACTTACGACCTGCCGTATCCGCCCGGCACGTATGCCGCGAACACACCCGTGCACGTCGTCCGCTCCCCGTCGAGGTTCGGCCTCCCGGAGTATGTGCTTGGACCCTCCGGCGGTTACAACGCAGCGAACCCGGGGCAGCCCGGCGCGGGCGCCGAGAACCCCGCGCAGGTCGTGGCGCGGCAGGCGATCCTCCTTCCGCAGTTCACGGGTGCGTGGCGCGCCAACTTCGGCCGCTGGAATGACTGGAACGCCGATCGCTACGGCGGCCGGACGACGCTCTACCAGGGAAACGCCTTCGGCTCCGGCCCGATGATCGGCCTCGCCGGATACGGCGAGCAGATCGTCGCACTCGGCGCGCTCAAGATCACCCGCATGCAGGCCGCGGTCTACAGGGCGGACTCCTCGACCACTGCCGCGAAGGTGCCCGTCCTTCAGCCCTCGCCGCACGGCGGACACCCCGGCGGCGCTCCGACCATCTCGCCGGCCGCCGCGGCAACCGGACCCGCGCTCGTGCCCAACGCCGGCGCGCACGTCGAACTGCCCGCGTCTGTCTTCGAGGCATTCCGCACTGGCGCTTTCAAGGGGCTCGTCACCGTCGGGTCGGACTACGCCGGATTCTCCGGCGCGCCTGACCGCGCACCGATCCACGCCGACGGCATGGCTCTCGTCGTGCAATACCAAGTCACCGGATAGGGGGCAGCCAGTGGACGAACCGACACCCGAGGTCGACACGGTCTCGGGCGAACCGCCGGCGGAGCCTCCGACCGACGGCATCTATACGACCTGCCCGATCTGCTTCGCCATCGCGGCGAGTGGTGTCGGGCACGAGGCGTGGCACGCGTCACGCGGAGAGGGCATGACTGATGCCGATCCAGAACGCACGTAAGCACAAGATCCCCGGAGGCGGGGAGCAGACCGTGAACCGCAAGATGCTGTTCGAAGACTTCGGCAACAGCATCCGCGACATCGTTCCCGTCGCCAGCATCAACGAGCGCGGCCAACTCCTCACCGCGCTCAGCAACGCAGGCGAAGCGCCAACGCCCGCCCGCCCACTGGTCGTGCTCCGCGCGGACGCCCGCGGCCTGCACAGGATCGAGTACACGACCGACGGGACCATCTGGCTCCCAGCCTCGGGCGTCCTCGACTTCCAGACGAAAGCGCTCGCTGATTCCTTCGGGAGCAGCAACGGCGGCCTGATCTCCGTCGGTGACACCTGCACAGCGGCCGGAGTTTCGTACTACTGGACGGGCGCGTCCTGGGACCGAGACACAGCTTGGGCGGCTCTGACCCTGGGGAACTCGTGGGTGAACTTCGGTGCCCCGTTCCGCAACGCCGCATACAAGCGTGAGAACGGGTGGGTCAGTCTGCGCGGATCCATTAAGGCGGGAGAGGTCGGTGTGACCAAGCCGATTGCCACCCTCCCGACCGGGTTCCGTCCGATAGGTGGAGATGAGCAGTACCTCGTCCCCGCCAACCTCGGAACGGCCGACCTCCGCGTCGCCACTGACGGATCGATCTACATCGCCGCCATTCGGAACGGCGGCGACAACGGCGTCGTCGGAATCTCACAAGTGAGGTTCTCGATATGAGTTACGGGAACGGGCGCATCCCGCTCGACCGACTCGTACACCTCGGCGGCGAACACTACCTGCCGCCCGGCACGGCCGCGCGATGGAAGTGGCTACAGCGCGTCGCCCACGAGAAGTACGGCGTCTGGCTGATCATCACCGTCGGATGGAACGCCTACCGCCCACTCGATGTGCAGGTCACCTATAAGCGTCTCTACGGGAACATGGCCGCCGAGCCGGGGAAGTCCTCGCACGGCGGCACCTTCGGCGGACGCATCGTCTTCGCGGTCGACGTCAACAACTGGGCCGCACTCGGCTGGGATCGCTTCGTCGCTCTCTGTCGCCTCGCGGGCTTCACCGTCGATTTTGTGTCCCCGCGCGAGCAGTGGCACATCGGCGACTTCAACGACGGCTGGGCCGTCCCCGCCGGATCTGAAACAACCCCCACCATCAAGCCCGAAACCACGCGCAAGCGGAGGAGAGAGACCATGATTCACGCAGCATGGCGCGACACGAACGGCACCATCGGCGTGCAGTGTCGGCCGAACGGACGCATCACCCTGATTGGCGACCCGATCGAATGGGCGGGCATCTCCGCCGGATCGGGAGCAAGCTTCTACCAGGTCGGCAACGATCACCTGCAGGGGCTGATCCGCCGCTTCGGTACGATCCCCTGGCCGAACTACGACGACGGCACGACCACCCAGCACGTCCAGGTCGTCGCCCCGCTCGACGGCGGACCGTCCCGATACCTCGCGTTCGGTGACGACCTCTGGCCGATCTCGGGCACGGACGCGCTCGCGAAGGTCATGGAGCAGGGCGTCGCCGTCGTCATGCTCCCGGCCGATGTGATCAAGGCGCGGCTGAAGTCGTGACCCCGACCGAACTGCAGGCCTTCGTCGCCTGGGTCGGTGCCGTCTGTACGGCAGTGGGTGGCGTGGTCGGCGGCATCGTCGGCCACGTCGTCTCCGACCGGAAGTCGAAGCGTGATGTCAAGGTCGCCGAGGTCGTCGCCGAGACCTCGGCGCAGGACAAGCTCATCGACCAGCTGCAGGAAGAGCTTTCGCGGTACCGCGACGACAACGACCGCAGGATCGGCCGCCTCGAGAGTGCCGTCGACGAGCTCACGAACGAGAACCGCGCTTACCGCGCATTCATCGGCGTGCAACGCGATCACATGGCCGCGCACGGCATCCCCCTCCCTCCCTGGCCGGAAGGCCTCCCGAGATAGATCGGAGCATCATGAACAAGATCTGGTTTCCGCTGCAGCGCGCGATCCGCACCGCAGTCGCGGTGTTCCTCACGGCGTCCGCCATGCTCGCGACGACAGCGCTCGTCGCGCCGCAGGTCGTCGCCGCCGTGCAGGATGTCCTCCCCGGCGATGTGGTGGTGTGGCTCGCCGGCGCGCTCGCTACACTCACGGCGATCAGCGCGGCGATCTCGCGGGTCATGGCGATCCCGCAGGTCGACGAGTTCCTCAAGAGGTTCGGTGCCGGCTCTGCGCCGAAGAACGGTATCGCGCACATCAACCCGGACGGCACGCTCGTCGGCATGACCCGCCGTCAGTGGCGCGCCATGCTCGACGGCGCCGACACCGGCGAGCGTGATCCGCTCCCGACCCACAACGACGCCTGAGCTCATGAACGACATCCCCCTTCCTCGCTTCGGCGGGGGAGGGGGATCTCGTCGTTCACGCGACACGTCTCGCGGGCGACGGATCAGCCTCCGCCTGCGCACGACGCGGCGCGCTCCGCCGGCGAATCCGTCGCGCCCGCGAACGCGACGCCTATACGGTGGGTTTCGGAGTCGTGTGGGTTCCGGCCTGTCGTCGTCGCGTGCCGAGCGCGATGTGCTCGTCGAGCTCGAGCGGGAGAGCGCGCAGAGCGGACGCCAGGGTACGCGTGTAGTCGTTCTCATAGAACCCGATCCAGCACCCGACCTCGGCGGCCAGGAGGTCATGGCGTTCGCCGGCGGTCTCGTAGAGCTCCGCGATCACCAGTGCAGGATCAGAGGTGTAGCAGTTCCGCGACATGACGCAGCTGATCGCGATGCGCATGTTGACGTCGGGGGGCAGTCCGCGGGATGGCATGGCCGAATGTCCTTCCTCCGGCCGAGAGGTTTGATGCTACGCGCTGCCTCCGACGGCAGCGCTACCCTGGCGTCATGAAGCGAACACGCCTCGTCCTCGTCGTCCTCACTGTCCTGGCACTCTCGGGGTGTGCCGCACCCGGACCCGAGAGCGGTCCGACTCCCAGCCCGGTCGAGACCGCGGACGAGCAGCAGGGCGGGACGACGCTCCTCGACCTGAAGAACATGTACTCTGACGCCGGCGGAGGGTGCGACAACCCGCAACGCCGGTCGACTGCAGTAGCCGAGGACACTGCCGACTGCGAGGACGGCGCGGTGATCTCGGTATACGACTCACAATCCCAGCGCGACAGCGCCATCGCAGTTCTTCAGGGACTTCAGGACACGAACCCGTCGCCGCACGTGATCGCTGTCGGCTCCGACTGGACAGTCAACGGAGGCAGCGCTGACTCCGTCGCCGATGCGATGGGAGGCGAGGCGCTGCAGATCGGCGAGCCGGGCGCTGCCGCCGTGGAGTCTGATCCCGCGATCGACCTGACCACCGATGCGGGTCTGTGCGCCGCGGACGCCGAACTGTCGAACCTTGAGCTCAACGATGCGCTCGCTCCGGTGCTCGGATATCCGAGCGACCGCGATCTTCGATCCTCAGATCAGGACGAGGCCATCCGTGCGTACAAGAACGCCGCGTTCGAGCGGGCTTGTCCTGCTCGCGCTGGATGAGTCGCGGCAGCGGGATCAGGAACGTGTCGTTGACGAGATGGCCCCCGCCGACGCCTGGGCTATGCCCCCTAGCTGAACGCATGCGGGTAGCGAGTGGGGGAGAAGTCGCTCCGGGGCAGAACGGCATCAGACCCTAGTCACGTTGATGACAGGGGCTGTGCCCTGGTGGAGGTCACACCGATGCAGGAGGGTTCGCTTCGTCGTCGCGCGATGCTCGCCGGACTCGCAGCGCCTGCAGACCACCGATTACACCGCTCAGCGCGGCGTCGGGGTGCAAGCCACGTGTTGGCATAGCCGGGATCCTTCCTCCGGCCGAGAAGATGAGCGTACGTCAGATCAGTGACATTCGCTCACGGAACGGGTGGGAGATCCTCCTCGGAATAGTCCGGCCCGAACCTCAGGAACGCCACGTCGAAGGGCAGGGCGAAATCCCGCCCGCGGGCGCGACGGCGCTCCCACGCGACGAGCAGCAGACTCAGCCGGCGCAGCTCACCGCCGAGCGCTTGCAGATCCTGTTCCCGTCGCGCCCCACCCATCAACCACTCGTGCGCGTTCATCCCATTCGCCGCGAGTGCTCGCTGATCCCGGGGGCGTCGTTCGACCGCCGCCAGCATCTCGAATCGCGCCCAAATCGCCGTAGCCGGACCCGCAGCGTAGAGCGGCTCCGGAGGTTCGGTTCCCGTCCGCCGCTGTGCCACCGCGCTCCGCGCCTCAGTCACTGCCTCAAGCGCTGAAACAGCGAGTTCACGACGCTGCGCCCGACGCGTCTGGGCACGTTGCGTCAGCATCGTCAGACCCGCGCCGACGAGGACACCCAGCAGCGGAAGGAACGGCGTCGTTAGATCAGCGATAGCCGCAACGACGTCTGTGATATTCGACATCCTCAGACCCTACCGACCGTAGTGAAACGCGACGCGGAGCGGACGCCCGCGCTGTCGCGTCGCTCGTGTCCGCTGGCGACGTGCGTCGACGCGCGACGAATGTCACTCGAAAGCGGACGCCGACCTCAGCGCTATGGTGACTTCATGCTCAACGATCGCGTGGTTCGACTCCGCGCCAGGCGAAAGATGTCCGTCGTTCCGTTGCCCTCCATGGTCACCGATCTAGAGACGATCTTCGACGTGATCGACCGCGTTGGTTCGTACCTCGAGATGCTCCACGAACCGAACGCAGATGGGAACCGACCTCCAATCTCGGAGCGGTACAGCGTGACCCGAGGCGAAGTGGAGCGTCAAGTGCTTTCGACACTCGGCACCCACGAGCGCAACTCGCTTGTGGCGACCGTCACCGTAGGTATCAAGACGGTGACCGTCTCCTGCAACGCAGCTTCGGTGCATGTCTCCGCAGCAGACGAGGGCGAATCGGATGAGGCCTACTTTCGGGCGATCAAGATTCTGCTCGAGGGAGGTTCGTGGCGCCCGACGTGGAGGTCGCTGCGGTTCATCCTGCCGTTGCTGCCCCTACTGCTAATCGTGGTCGGCGCCGTATGGGTTCTGGCGACCGTAGAAGTGCCTGCGGGCGCGGTCGTCGCCGGCGTCGGAGCCGTAGTGCTCTTGGGTGCAGTGGCCGTTCACTGGAGCAACCGTCTTCGGGCTCTGACGGCTCACATACCGTCTGGACGCATCCGCATACGCGGGCAGTCGCGCCAGCAGACCTATGCTGACCGCGCCGATCGGTGGGCGAACTTCAAAGCGATCGCCATTACAGCCATCATCAGCGTCCCTGCCACCCTCATCGCGGGCTTCTTCACCGACTGGTTCGGCTGGGGCTAGCGGCAACCACGTCTGCGACATTCGACATCCTCAGGAAGATCAGGCACCAGTTACATTGATGACAGAGGCTCGGCCCTGGTCCTAGCGCGAGTCAGTGGTCGTGTTCGACGGTGGCGGCCGCCGCGCCTGTGCTGGCGGGCAGGAGCCGAGTTCGCGCGAAAAGGACCGCGCTTGCTCCGGCTGCGGCTGCGATGACCAGTAGCGTGATTGCGGCGCCGGTCAGGTTCGCCGCTCCGAGCCAACCTGCGATCGGGTAGGTAAGCAAGAAGCAGGCGTGGGAGAGTGCGAACTGTGCCGTATAGACGAGGTTCCGGTTCGCCGGGGTCGAGGCATCGGCGAGCAGTCGCGATGATGGCGTGTTCACCAGCGAGGTGCCCATGCCGAGCAGTACCCAGGTGCCGAGCAGCACCAACCATCCTGCACCAGTGGTGGCCGCGACCGCGGTGACCACGACGGCGACGACCAATCCAGCGACGATGACGGTCGCGCCGGTGATCATCGTGCGGATCACGCCGATCTTGTCGACCAGCCAGGGGATGTTCACCGCGACGGCGAGCGAGCCTATGCCGTAGCAGGCTAGTGCGAGCGCGAGGGCTTCCTCGCCGAGCCCGAAGATGCCGCGGGCATAGACGACGGAGTTCACGAGGACGATCGCGGTGCCGGCGGCGACGACGATGTTCGTGAGCATCAGGAACCGAAGCGTGGGCGTCCGGGCGAACACCTTCGCGCCGAGCGGGAGCCGCGACCAGAACGGCAGCACCGGCCCGTCATCGGTGCGGGCGGGGAGCCGGGCGCGGAGTACGAGGAGGGCTGAGCAGGTGAAGCCGATCGCGGTGCCGACGAAGAGGTTGTTGTAGCTGATCACGGTCAGCAGGACCGCGGCGATAGTCGGGCTCAGCAGCGCCTCGAGGTCATAGGCCAGCCGCGACAGTGACAAGGCCCGGGTGTAGTCCTCCGGCTCTGGGAGGACCGAAGGGATTAGGGATTGGAATGCGGGGGTGAACGTCGCTGACGCGGATTGCAGCACGAAGACGAGCACGTAGATCTGCCAGGCCTCGGTGACGAATGGCAGCATCAACGCGATCGCCAGGCGGATCAGGTCCGCAGCGATGAGAACGGCTTTCTTCGGGAGCCGGTCGACGATCGCGGCGATCAGCGGCGCGACACCGACGTAGGCGACCATCTTGATCGTCAACGCGGTTCCGAGAACCGACCCGGCCGCGTCGCCCGCGATGTCGAACGCAAGAAGCCCGAGGGCGACGGTGAGCAGGCCGGTGCCGAGCAGGGCGATCACTTGCGCGGCGAACAGCTTCGCGTAGGTGGGGTTGCGGAGGACCTGCAGCATCAGTGGACGTCCTCTGGGCTGGGGTGCTCGCCGCGGTGATGGGCTGGGTCGTTGCTGAGGGAGTGCTGGGCCTGGAAGATCGCGTCCGCGACCAACTGACGGGCGTGCTCGTTCGTCAGCCGGTAGAACACCTTCGTGCCCTCCTGCCGCGTCGACACGATCCTCGCCAACCGTAGCTTCGCCAGATGCTGCGAGACCGCGGGTGCCGACTTGTCGACGATGTCCGCGAGATGGTTCACCGAGAGCTCCTGATCACGCAGCGCGAGGATGATCCGGATCCGTGTGGCGTCCGCGAGCATCGAGAACACCTCGACTGCGAGCTCGACGTACTCGCTCTCTGAGGACAGTGAACATTTAGAATCTGCATGCATACGCAGATTATTGCATAGAGGTGGGATCAGGAGCGTGTCACATTGATGACCGCGGGATTGGTGGTGCTCATCTGGGCCGTCGCCGGTCCTGCTCTGACCTCGCTGTTCGAGCAGGCGATCCAGAGGGTCTCGGGGCTCTGACATGGAGGACCGGAGTGGTTGCGCGGATGATCGCGGCTCCAGCCCGGTGGAGTTCGTGCTGGTCGGAACGCTCCTCACCGCCCTCACACTCGCTGTGCTGCAGCTCGCCTTCGCGGTGTACGTGCGCAACGTGGTGCACGACGCTGCCGTCGAAGGCGCCTACCACGCGGCTCTCGCCGATACGACCCCGGAGGAGGGCATCGCACGCACCAGAGACGTGATCTCGCGAGCGGTGGGGGCGGACTACGCCGAGGACATCCGCATCGGCGTCTCCGGCGCCCCGCCGTACGAGACGGTCGACGTCCGGGTCCGCACGACGTTTCCGCTGCTCGGACTGATCGGCCTCCCCCTCGCGATGGAGGTGGAGGCTCGTGCACCTGCCGAGACTTTCGGAGAAGAATGACGAGGGATCGGCCGCGCTCGAGTTCATCGCGGTGGGGGTGATCCTTCTCGTGCCGCTCATCTATCTCGTGATCGCGCTCGGTGCGATCCAGGAACAGACGCTCGGAGCCGAGGCAGCAGCACGGCACGTCGCCCGTGTCGTCGCGCGCGCACCCGATGCGACGACGGCGGCGGAGAGGAGCGATGCGGTGCTGGCGGGGATCGTGGACGAGTACGGTCTGGATGAGGAAGCGGTGAATCTGACGATCGCCTGCACCCCACGCGCGGTCGAGTGCCCGTCAGCCGGGGCGACCATCGTCGTCACCGTCACCACGTCGGTGCGACTTCCATTGGTGCCGGAGATGCTCGGACTCGATCGCTCGACCGCTGTCCCCGTGCAAGCCGAAGCGGTGCAGAAGGTGTCGCGACTGTGGGGCGCAGAATGAGAGACCTGTCCCGGACAGGGACGGGCGCCGTCGGCGACCACGAAGAGGGGAGTGTGCTGCTCCTCACCCTCGGCTACGTGCTTCTGGCTCTGGCCGTGATCTTCGTGTGCGTCTGCGCGACCGATCTCTACATCGCCCAGAAGCGGTTGGATGCGCTCGCCGATTCCGCCGCGCTCGCCGGAGCGGACGGCTTCACCCTGGCGGTGCGCGACGGCAGCGTGCGTGCCGAACTCACGGATGACGGCGTCGAGCAGCAAGCCGAGGCGATGGTGTCCGCCTTGCCGGGGGAGGCGACGATCACCGCCGCAGGCACGCCTGACGGCGCCACCGCACGAGTCACCGTCACGGCGGAGTGGCGTCCGCCCTTGGTGTCCGTGTTCGTGCCCGACGGCGTCCCGCTGGAGTCGACCGCCACGAGTCGCACCGCCCTGCGGTGACCGGCCCCTGTGGTGACCGGCCCCTGCGGTGACCGGCCCCTGGGGATCAGCGTGGGGCGCGCAGCTGCGCGAGCAGTCCGTCGAGTCGAGGAACGAGCTGCGGCGGCACCTCGGCCGGCAGCGCGTCGACCGGCCACCAGCGCAGGTCTTCCGATTCCTCGCTCACCGTGAGCGCAGCGTCGCGGTCGACGACCACGGCGATCCCGACGTCGAGGTGCGAGGCGCAGGAGCCGAAGCGGGACGAAAGTCCGTGATGGTCGAGATCGTAGGCGAGAGGTGCGGCCGCCGGGTCCACCGCGATACCCGTCTCCTCGCGCAGTTCGCGCAATGCACCGCTCAGGACCGAATCGTCTCCGTCCTCGACGTGACCTCCCGGCTGCACCCAGAACTGCCCCTTGCGATGGAAGACGAGCAGCGTGTGCTCGAGCGACACATCGAACACGACACATGACGCGGTGAGGTGGTCCGGGCCCGACTCACGATGCACTGGGCCTCCGTCGGCCCCGAAGAACGAGGCGAAGTCGGCCTGCGCGGCGCGGTCGCGCTCCGATCGGGGAGCGAAGGCCGAGATCAGGCGGTGGGCGTCCGCTTCCAGAATCGAGATCATTCCTGCTCTCCTTCGGAGGAGTCGTCGTCGGCTTCCGGTCGCTCGCGAGGGACGAACTGCGGGATCCAGCGCAGGAAGCCGAGGGCGCCGACCAGACCGACCACACCCATCGCGGCCGCCGCGAACGGCAGGGCGGCGACAGCGGTGATGGCCGAGACCAGTAGCGGAGCGATCGCCCCGCCCGCGTCGGTGAGCGTGCGCCAGGAACCGAGGAAGGCCGCGGGTTCGCGCTTCGGCGCGACGTCGGCGCCCAGGGTCAGCAGGATCCCGCTCGACAGGCCGTTGCCGACACCGAGGACCGCGGCGAACATGCCGAACCACAGCACCGCCGCATCGACGTCGTGCGTGAAGGACAGCGCGAGGAAGCCGGCTCCCATCAGCACCATCGCGGGCATCGCCGCCCACAGTCGACCGAAGCGATCCATCACCTGCCCGCTCGCGTAGAACAGGGCGAAGTCGATGGCCCCGGAGACACCGACGACGAGGGCGATGGTCGAGGCGTCCAATCCCAGCGACAGTCCCCAGAGCGGCAGCACGACCTGACGAGCCGAGCGCACGGCGGAGAGCGACGCGGCGGCGAGTCCGAGGCGTCCGAGCACCGCCCGCTGGCGCCACATCGTCTGGAAGATGCCCAGGCGTTCGACTGTCGGGATCGACCCGCTCACCGCCTCGCCGGAGTCTTCCAGATAGCGCTCGTGGGCGCTCGCCGGAACGGGAGGGATCATCTTCTCCGGGTCGGGCCCGAAGAGCACCAGCACCACCATGACCACGAGACAGGCGAGGAAGAACCAGATCGCCGCGCTCTCACTCCCGAACAGCTGCAGGAGTCCTGCGGCCACGAACGGTCCAATGAAGATGCCGAGGCGGAAGCTGCCGCCGAGAAGGGAGAGGGAGCGCGCGCGGAAGGTGACCGGCACCCGAGTGGTCATGAAGGCGTGCCGGGCGAGACCGAAGGCCGCCGCGCAGATCCCGAGGAGGAACACGGATGCCGCCAGCACGCCCAGCGACGGCGCGAACACCATCCCGATCCCGGCGACGATCGCGATCACGCCGGCGATCACCATCGTGTATCTCTCGCCGACCTTGCCCACTGCCCATCCGGCGGGGAGATTCCCGCACAGCTGCCCGATGACGAGCGCGGAGGCCACGAGTGCCGCGAACGCCACGTCTGCGCCCATGGACGCGGCGAGCACCGGGATCAGCGGGATCACGGCTCCCTCGCCGAGTGCGAAGAGGATCGTCGGCAGGTACACCATGGGTCCGAATTGCCGAACGACCGTCGATGCACTGCTCACAGCTTCACGCTACTCCGCTCGACCAGGGATCTCGGACGACGGGGTCCCCGCGCGGGCAGGCGGCACGTTAGGCTGAGGTGTCATGCTCGAACTAGATCTCTCCGCCGAAATCCAGGCGCTCAGGCACACCTTCGGCGACATCAGCGAGGTCGTCGATGTCTCCCGTCTCCGCGACGACATCGCGCGTCTCAGCGAGGAGGCCGGCGCCCCCGACCTCTGGGACGACACCGAGAACGCGCAGAAGGTGACCAGCGCACTCAGCCACCGTCAGTCCGAGCTCGCCCGCATCACCGGCATCGCTCAGCGTCTCGACGACCTCGAGGTGCTCGTCGGGCTCGCGAACGAGATGGGCGATGAGGACTCCGCACAGGAGGCTCGTGCCGAACTCGCCGCCCTCACCGACCTGATCAACCAGCTCGAGGTGCAGACGCTGCTCGACGGCGAATACGACGAGCGATCCGCGATCATCACGATCCGCTCCGGCGCGGGCGGCGACGACGCCACCGATTTCGCCGAGATGCTGATGCGCATGTACCTGCGCTGGGCGGAACGGCACAAGTACCCGGTCAAGGTCATGGACACGTCCTACGCAGAGGGCGCGGGCATCAAGTCGGCGACCTTCGAGATCGACGCGCCCTACGCCTTCGGCACCATCTCGGTCGAGGCCGGAACGCATCGCCTCGCGCGCATCAGCCCGTTCGGCTCGGCCGACAAGCGCCAGACGTCGTTCGCCGCCGTCGAGGTCATCCCGCTGATGGAGGAGGCCACCGAGGTCGACATCCCGGAGAGCGATATCCGCGTCGACGTCTTCCGCTCCTCCGGTCCCGGTGGGCAGTCGGTCAACACGACCGACTCGGCCGTGCGCCTCACCCACCTCCCGACCGGCATCGTCGTCTCCATGCAGAACGAGAAGTCGCAGATCCAGAACCGCGCCGCAGCGATGCGCGTGCTGCAGACCCGATTGCTGCTGTTGCAGAAGGAGCAGGAGGCGGCGAAGAAGAAGGAGCTCGCGGGCAACATCACCGCGAGCTGGGGCGACCAGATGCGCTCCTACTTCCTCTACGGCCAGCAGCTGGTGAAAGATCTCCGCACGGGTCAGGAGTCCGGCAACCCTGCGGCCGTCTTCGACGGCGATCTCGACGACTTCATCTCCGCGGGCATCCGTTGGCGTAAGCGCAAGATCGAGGACTGAGTCCACGAAGAAGGCCCCGGAGCGATCCGGGGCCTTCTTGCTGCGCGCGCGCGTTCAGCGCCCGGAGTCGCGGAGGGTCCCGGTCACATCCTCGTAGCTGAAGAGGATGCACTGCACGGTGCGGTCGTTCTCCCGGATCCAGGTCGCCTTCGTCGGCTGGTAGTTGTAGAAGTCGAGTTCGGAAGCCTCGTAGGATCTGCCGACATACGCCTCGAACGCCTCATAACAGCCGTTCCACGCACTTTCGTTCAGCACGTCGTCGCCGGGGAATTCGCCGTCCTCGACGTCGTAGATGAAGAAGACCTCGTCGGTATGCGGTTGCTCACAGGGAACCACGGGCAGCTCGAACACCAATTCGTCTTCGCCGTACTCGACCAATGGCAGGCAGTCGCCCACTTCGAGGTCGGCGAAGGGCACCATCTCGGCACCCTCGATCGACGAGGGGTCCTGGCTCTCGGTGGCGGTGCCGCCATCCGTCGGCCGTTCGCTGGGAGTGCCGAACGACGTGCCGTCGGTATCCGGCGACGAGGTCGTCGCGGCCACCAGGAAGGACACAGCGGCAGCGAGGATCGCACCGACCACGGCGATGACGAGACCGGTGATCCCCGGCCACTTCCTTCCGCGGAGGAACAGGGAGATGAGCGACATCACGAACCCGACCGCGAGAAGGGCCCATCCGGCGATCGCGATCGCGGGAATGCAGGCACTGACGACGCCGACGATGACGGCGACCAGGCCGAAGATGCCCACCACCGGCACTCCGGCCGCAGGCTGCGGAGAAGGAGTCACCGGCCACGTGGCCGCCGGATACCCTCCATAGGGCGCGGAGGTCGTGCTGGTCTGGGGCGCTGCGGCAGCCGATGGAGAGAACGTCTGGCCGGCGAGCGTGTATGGCGGGACGAAGGGCGCCTGCTCGGCGTCGGCTGAGGGAACGACAGGTGCGGCCGGTTCCGGAGTCGACCCGGCGGGGGTCGACGCGGCTGCGGTCGTCTCGGCTGCGGTCGTCTCGGCTGCGGTCGTCTCGGTGGCGGGTGCGTGTTGCCCGGTGACGACGTGCTCCGTCCACTGCAGTCCGTCCCACCACCGTCGGTTTCCGGAGCCGTCGTCGTACCAGCCGGCAGGTGTTGTCATCAGGCGTTCCGTGCGTCTTTCTCGGTCGGCGGATGCGCGGTGAGGTCGTCTCGCCACGCTGGCCTCTCCACAGGGGCTCGGCCGTCAGTGACGACGGTAGCGGCGCTGCGGGGTCTGTGTCGAATGAGAAGACGATCACGTGAAGAAGGCCTCGGGAGCACGGTGCTCCCGAGGCCTTCTTGGCCCATTGGGGACGGGTCAGGGCACCAAGCACCCGGTGATCGCATCGGTGTCGCCGAGCACCTCGGCGACACCGTACAGGGCATCGGTGTCGGTGAGGGGGCCGTCGCTGTCGGCGATCGTGCGCAGCGTCGCATTGTCGAGGTCGGAGGCGACGAAGAGGTCGGCGAGGCAGGTGATCTGAGCCTCGGTGTACCCCTCTGCACCTGACGAGGCGAGAATGGCCGTCAGACCTTGCGCGACCTCAGGAGCGGTCGGACGAACTCCGACATCCGTTCCTTCGGAGCCGTCGGTATCGCTCGGCGCGGTGGCCTCGATCGACGGAGAAGAGGTGGGCAGCTTGTCGATCTCCTCGCTCACTCCCTGCGCGAAGGCGAAGAGGTAGACGAACGACATCACGATGCCGATGATCGTCCCGACGACCGCCAGGATGAGTCCGGCGATGCCCGGCCACTTCTTCCCCTTGAGGAACAGCGAGATGAGCGACACGATGAATCCCGCGCCGAGCAGGATGAAGCCGAAGAATCCGATCACCGGGATGAAGACCAGGATGGTGCCGAGCACCCCGAGCCCGAGCCCGACGAGTCCGAGAATCGAGAGCTTCTTCGGTTCCTCGACGGCAGGCTGCCCGTACGGGGCTGCAGCCGGATACCCCGTCGTGCTGCCGGAGTACGCCGGGGCGGTGCCGGGGTAGACGTCGGCCGACGGCGTCGGAACCTCCGCCGGGGCGGCTGGAGCGGCCGGAGCGGCTGGTGCGGAGTAGGCGCCGAGGTCGTCGCTCAGGGGAGTCGTCGGTGCGGTCGTGTCCGGCGACGGGGGTGTGGTCGCGGTGTCGTCGGATGCACGGATCACGGTGTCGTCGATCGACGATGCCGAGGACCCGGCCTGTTCCGAAGACCCGGCGTGCGCGTCGGGATCGACCGCGGCGTCCGCGGCCTCCGGGGCGAAGTGCTCGGTCCACTGCTGGCCGTCCCACCAGCGCTGTCGACCCGATCCGTCGTCGTACCATCCTGCGGGCGTTGTCATGGCTCCCCCTTGAAAGAACTCGGCAGCTGCTTCCTGCAGCCGACATCTTCATGTATAGCAGTGGGAGGCGACGCGCCACCGGGTCGCGGATGGGGAGCTCTCCCCATCCGGCCCTGAGGGCGGAAGCGCCGTGCGGGGTGTCGCTCGCGGCCAGGCGACAGCACGCACTTAGGCTCGTAGCGCCATGATTCGGTTCGAGAACGTCACGAAACGCTACCGCGGGACGTCGAAGCCCGCCCTTTCCGGAGTCGACTTCGAGGTGCAACGCGGGGAGTTCGTCTTCCTCGTCGGAGCCTCGGGTTCCGGCAAGTCCTCCTGTCTGCGCCTTATTCTGCGCGAAGACGTCCCGACGTCGGGGCGGGTCGCGGTGCTCGGCAGAGACCTGCGCGCGCTCGCGAACCGGAAGGTGCCGTACTTCCGCCGCCACATCGGGTCGGTCTTCCAGGACTTCCGGTTGCTGCCTTCGAAGACCGTCTACCAGAACGTCGCGTTCACGCTTCAGGTGACCGGTTCGTCGCGCGGCTTCATCCAGCAGGCGGTTCCGGAGGCTCTCGCCCTCGTGGGGCTCGACGGCAAACAGAAGCGGATGCCCCACGAGCTCTCGGGTGGAGAGCAGCAGCGGGTCGCCATCGCGCGAGCCCTCGTCAACCGTCCCCAGGTTCTGCTCGCCGACGAGCCGACCGGAAACCTCGACCCCGCGACGTCGGTCGACATCATGCAGCTGCTCGCTCGCATCAACGCCGGCGGCACCACTGTGTTGATGGCCACGCACGAAGCCGGATTCGTCGACCAGATGCAGCGCCGAGTGATCGAGCTGCGTGACGGGGAGATGGTGCGCGACGAGGTGCACGGCGGATACGGCGACACCTCCAACATCCCGCGCCTCGTCCCGGAGGAGGTGCGCGGAGCGGCGGCGGCGGCTGCTCTCACCGCGGTCCAGGAGGTGCAGCGTCAGACAGCCGATCTCTCGGTGGTGCGTGCCGCGCTGGCCGAGGAGCTCAGCACTCAGCGCAAGGCGGCCGCGTCCTCCGTCGACCGCGAGGGAGAGACCGTGGTTCCCCCGGCCCCGCGCACGGTCGAACCTCCGGAGCCGGTGCATTCCCCGGAGACCGGCGCCGCGGCCGGAGTCGTGGAGCCTCCTGCTGTCGCGGAGACCCCTGCTGTCGCGGAGCCTCGTGCTGTCGTGGAACCTCCGACGGTGATCCGGCCGCGTACCCATCCGATCGCTCTGCCGACGGTGGACGTCGCCGAGCTCGGCGTCGCCGATCGCCTCGGACTCTCCGATGAAGACGACGAGGAAGTGGGCCCGACCTCATGAGAATCGGACTCATCCTGACCGAAGCCCTGGGCGGCCTGCGGCGGAACATCTCGATGGTGATCTCCGTCGTGCTCGTCACCTTCGTCTCCTTGACGTTCGTGGGCGCCGCGATCCTCATGCAGGGGCAGATCGGGGTCATGCGCGGGTACTGGGCCGAACGTGCCCAGGTGGCGGTGTACATGTGTTCGGCGGTCTCGGAATCCGAGACGTGCCTCGACGGCGCGGCGAGCGAGGAGCAGGTCGCCTCCGTCCGGGCTCAGCTCGAGGGTGACGCGCTCAAGCCGCTCATCAGCTCCATGACCTTCGATACGAAGGAAGAGACGTACGCCAAGCTCGTCGACCAGCTCGGCGCGGACCAGGCGAGCGTGCTCTCGCCCGACCAGGCGTTCGAGGTGTTCTTCGTCACGATGAAGGATCCTGGTCAGTCGCAGGTGCTCGCCGAGGCCTTCAGCGGACAGGCCGGGGTCGAGCAGGTCAAGGACCAGCTGCAGTATCTCGAGCCGTTGTTCTCCGCGTTGACGGTCGCGACCTACATCGCGGTGGGAATCGCCGTGCTCATGCTCATCGCGGCGACCCTACTGATCGGCACGACCATCCGATTGTCCGCGTATGCGAGGCGCAAGGAGATCGGCATCATGCGCTTGGTCGGAGCCTCGAACCGCTTCATCCAGACGCCGTTCGTCCTCGAGGGCGTGTTCGCCGCCTTCCTCGGCTCGGCTCTGGCCAGCGCCGCCGTCGTCGCCGGTATGCACTTCGGGGTCAACGGCTACCTGCGGGGGAGGGTGCCGTTCATCACCACATGGGTCACGATGCAGGACGCGGCTCTCGTGGTTCCCGTGCTGATCGGGATCGGCGTGATCCTCGCCGCGCTCTCCGCCGGCTTCGCGATCCGACGCTGGCTGCGTACCTGATAGCCTGAAAGGCTGCTCGGTCGGAACGATCGATCGAGCTCATCACGGCAACAGGAGAGCATCATGCCCAGGGAACGCGGAGAGAAGGTCGTCGCGACCAATCGTCGCGCACGTCACGACTACACGATCGAGAAGTCGTACGAAGCGGGGATGGTGCTCACCGGCACCGAGGTCAAGTCGCTGCGTCAGGGTCGCGCCAACCTCAGTGACGGCTATGCGTTCGTGAAGGGGAACGAGGTCTTCCTCGATTCCGTGCACATCCCCGAGTACTCGCAGGGGCACTGGACGAACCACTCGGCCAAACGCATCCGCAAGCTGCTCCTCCATCGCGAGGAGATCGCCAAGATCGCGCACGCCGTCTCGGCCGGGGGATACACCCTCATCCCGCTGAAGCTGTACTTCTCCGACGGTCGTGCCAAGGTCGAGATCGCCCTGGCGAAGGGCAAGCGCGAATACGACAAGCGGCAGACCCTGCGCGAGCGTCAGGACACCCGTGAGGCCGACCGTGCCATGCGTCTGCGCAATCGCGTGGGAGAGTAGCCCCGGGCTCTCAGGCCCCGACCCTCACGGCACTGCCGTGACGAGTCGACAGCCCGTCACGGGCGCGGGTGGAAGCCGAAGACGCGGCCGAGGAACGCCAGCTCGCGGTCGAAGGAGTCGACGATGGTCTCCGCGCTCCGGAAACCATGTCCCTCGGTGGGATAGAGGACGTACTCGTGCTCGATGCCGCGCTCTGCCAGAGCATCGCGGATCGCCTCGGACTGGGATGGAGGGACGACGCGGTCCTCGCCGCCCTGCAGGAGCAGGACCGGGACTGTGATGCGATCTGTGTGCGTGAGCGGTGAACGCTCGACGTACAGATGCTCGTACTCGGGCAGCGGGCCCACCAGACCGTCGATGTACGATGCCTCGAAGTCATGAGTCTCCGCGGCCAGCATGCGCAGGTCGGCGACGCCGTAGCGGCTGATCCCCGCGGCGAAGGCTCCGCCTCGTACCAGTGCCGACAGCACGGTCCAGCCGCCTGCCGATCCGCCGCGGATGGCCAGGCGGTCAGGGTCGGCGAGCCCGGAGGCAGCCAGGCCCCGCGCCGCCGCGATCACGTCGTCGACGTCGACGACACCCCACTGGCCGTCCAAGCGTTCGCGATAGGCACGACCATAGCCGGTGGAGCCCCCGTAGTTCACGTCGAGCACGCCGATCCCGCGGCTCGTGTAGAAGGCGATCGCTGCCGAGGCTGCCCCGGTCACATGCGCCGTCGGTCCGCCGTGGACCAGCACGACGTAGGGCGGGAGCTCGTCGTCGGGGGCCTCCTCGTCGGGGTTCGCCGGCGGATAGGCGAATGCGTGCACGGCGCCGTGCGGACCGTCGATCTCGATCGACATCGACGCCGGCATCCAGCGCGGATCGACGGGCTCCCCGCCGCGCACGGCGACGACCTCTCCCGACTCGATATCGACGCACCAGAGCCCCGCCGCCACCCGGGAACCGTTGCCGGAGAGCAGCACCCGGGTGCCGTGGACCGCATCGACGCTCACATGACCGTCGCCGGGGAACTCGATGATGCTCTCGCCCCCTCCGGTGTCGATCACGACGACGTCGTCGCGCCCGTTCGTGCGGACGGCGACGATGCGGCCGTCCTCCAACGGCTGATACCAGCGGTTGCCGAGCACCCAGAGCCCGTAGCCCGTGTCGGCATCGGACGGGGCCAGCGGCCGCGGGGATCCGGAAGGCGTCACCCCGTCGATGGCGATGCGGTGGAGTGTCCAGCGGTCATCGGCGATGTCGGCGAAGACCAGTTCTGTGTCGCTGAGCCACTCGGGCTGCAGCGCCGCTCGCGAGGGGATCGTCCGCGGGAGGCCTCCGTCGACCTCGGCGACCTGCACGCGCGCGCTCTCCCACGGCATCTTCCCCCGTTCCCAGGCGACCCACGCGGCGCGGGTCCCGTCAGGGGAGAATGCGGGGTGGGCGAAGAACCCCTCGCCCTGCACGATCACGCTGACCGCGGACTCGTCTTCTGCGGCGGAGCCGTCGAGCGGGATCTCGACGATCGCGCGGAGGTGCGGTGTGGTCGAGAGGTCTTCGCGCACGGCGAGCAGACGTCCGTCCTGCACGCGCAGACCTCCGTGCGCGGGACCGGCAGCGGTGAGCGTGACGAGATCCCCGTCGGGGGTCAGGCGGCGCACCCGCTGGTCTGAGGCGTCGACGAAGTAGAGCGTCCCCCGATCGTCCGCCGTCCAGGCGCCACCACCGTATTCGTGCACGCGGGAGCGGGCGTTCCAGGGCGCGGGGAGGACCTCGGCGCCCGTTGAACTCCGTACCGTCACCCGTCCCTTCTCGGACGGCACCGACTCACCCCACCAGATCTCCGTGCCGACGAAGCGGGCGCCGTCGATGCGAGGTGAGGACGCCGCGACTGATGCCGCGGCGAAAGGCGAAGGCCAGGAACCGTAGGGGGACGACGTCATGCTTCGAGCCTATGGGGCGCTGGCACGAGCGTCACGCGGGGCGCACACGAAGGCCCTCCAGGGAACCGGGAGGGCCTTCGTCGTGCTCTCGTCTCAGACCGCGCGGAGCACCGCCACGATCTTGCCGAGGATCACGGCTTCATCGCCCAGGATGGGCTCGAACGCCGAGTTGCGCGGGAGCAGCCACGTGTGGCCGTCGCGACGGCGCAGCACCTTGACGGTGGCCTCGCCGTCGAGCATCGCCGCGACGATCTCGCCGTTCTCGGCGCTGTTCTGCGAACGGACGACGACCCAGTCGCCGTCGCAGATGGCGGCGTCGATCATCGACTCGCCGGAGACCTTGAGCATGAACAGGTCGCCCTTGCCCACCAGCTGGCGGGGGAGCGGGAAGATCTCCTCGACCTGCTGGTCGGCGGTGATCGGCACACCCGCGGCGATTCGTCCGACGAGGGGGACGAGTGCCGCATCGCCGACCGGGGTCGCCACGTCGGCGGGGTTCTCGGTGCTGGCGCCCGGCAGGTCGATGAGCACTTCCATCGCCCTCGTCTTCCCGGGGTCGCGGCGCAGGTAGCCGCTGAGCTCGAGCTGTCCGAGCTGGTGGGTGACGCTGGAGAGGGACTTGAGACCGACGGCGTCGCCGATCTCGCGCATGCTCGGCGGGTAGCCGTGGTGTGCGATCGAGTTCTGGATGACCTCGAGGATCGCCATCTGCTTCGGGCTGAGGCTCTTCCGGCGACGCGTGCGCGGTGCTTCCGACTCGGGGGCGGAGTTCTCGCTCATGGTGCTCCTTAGGTGCGTGTTCCGACGTCCCTCTTCGAATGTCGGAGGCCCGTGGTGGGGTGTCCTTATCGAAACCGTATCCGAGAATCGGTCCGATCTGGAAGATCTGTTCGAGCGTGTCGGCCGATTTCCCGGTCCGGTTTCGAAGAATACTTGACAGATGTTCGAACTCGAAGATATCTTCGGTACGTAGCTTCGCATTCACGGCTCCCGGCCGAGACGGGAATGCGAACGCTACGCCAACTTCCCCGGCGGCCTCACGGCTCCGGGACAGGCTAAGGAGCACCACATGAGCAGCATCAGCTTCAGCACCGCAGCAGTCATCCCGGCGTCGACCCGTCCTTCGACGCGACTCCGACTGACGACGCGTGGCCGCGCCGTGCTGCTGGCCTTCGCCTCGGTCCCGCTCGCGATCGGTATCGCCTTCGCGGCGCTCAGCGGTGGCAGCGCGATCGCTTCGGGAGCAGATTCGGCCGCCGTCAGCGTCGAGACCGTGACCGTCATGCCGGGAGACACCCTCTGGTCGATCGCCACCAGCGTCGCTCCCGATGCCGACCCGCGCGACGTCATCGGTGAGATCAGCCGGATGAACCTGCTGCGCGGTGGAGAACTCCAGATCGGCCAGACGCTCGCCATCCCGGCCCAGTACGTGAACTGATCCGGCGGCGGCAGCACAGCAGCAACTTTGCGTCCTCGAGGCAAGGCGCCGCTTAACATGGGAAGGGTGACCCTCTCCCTCAACGATCTCCCGCTACGTGACGATCTTCGCGGATTGACGCCATACGGCGCTCCGCAAGCGCCGCTCCCGATCGCGCTCAACGTGAACGAGAACACGCATCCGATCCCCGACGCGGTGGCGAGCGACATCCTCGACGACATCGCCGTCGCGATCCGCGACGTCAACCGCTATCCGGACCGGGAGTTCACGACGCTCCGCGAGTCGTTCGCGGAGTACCTGGGGCACGGGCTCACGCCGGAGCAGATCTGGGCCGGCAACGGCTCGAACGAGGTTCTCCAGCACATCCTCCAGGCTTTCGGAGGTCCCGGGCGCACGGCGTTCGGCTTCGCGCCGACGTATTCGATGTACCCGCTTATCGCCCAGGGGACGGGAGCACGCTGGATCGCCGGCACGCGTCAGCCCGACTACACGATCACCCCGGACGAGGCTGCCGAGCAGGTGCGGGCCGCCGATCCCGATGTGGTCATCCTCTGTTCTCCCAACAACCCCACCGGCACGCCGCTCGGGCTGGACGTGATCGAAGCCGTGTACGACGCGGCCCGTGGCATCGTGATCGTGGATGAGGCGTACCAGGAGTTCGCGCCGCGCGATGCGATCTCCGCCCTGACCCTGCTCGACGGGCGCCCGCGTCTCGCCGTCTCGCGCACCATGAGCAAGGCCTTCGCCTTCGCCGGGGCCCGGGTCGGGTACCTCGCTGCCGACCCCGCCTTCATCGACGCGTTGCGCCTGGTGCGTCTGCCTTATCACCTGAGCGCTCTCACCCAGGCGGCGGCGATAGCGGCCCTGCGCAACGCCGAGGTGATGCTCGCGATGGTGGAGGAGATCGTCGAGCAGCGCGATCGGATCACGGCGACCCTCGAAGCGCTCGGATACCAGCCGCACGAATCGTGGTCGAACTTCGTCCTGTTCGGCGGCGTCGCCGACCCACGGGCCACCTGGCAGCAGCTGTACGACCGCGGCGTGCTGGTGCGCGATGTCGGCATCCCCGGACACCTCAGGGTCAGCGCGGGCACGGAGGCCGAGACCACCGCGTTCCTCGAGGCGCTGGCCTCGATAGGATCGGCTTCATGAGCACCCCCGCACTGACCCCGCGCACCGCGAACCGTGTGCGCAGCACGTCGGAGTCCACCGTCGAGCTCGAGCTGAACCTCGACGGCACCGGGGCGAGCCGTATCGACACGTCTGTGCCGTTCTTCGACCACATGCTCACCGCCTTCGCGAAGCATTCGCTGACCGACCTCACAGTGCGAGCTTCCGGCGACACGCACATCGACGCGCACCACACGGTGGAAGACGTCTCGATCGTGCTCGGCCAAGCCATTCTCGAAGCTCTCGGCGACAAGTCCGGGATCTCCCGTTACGGCGACGCGCTCGTTCCCCTCGACGAGGCACTGGCGCAGGCGGTCGTCGACATCTCCGGTCGTCCGTATCTCGTGCACACGGGAGAGCCTGAAGGCTTCGAACACCACCTCATCGGCGGGCACTTCACCGGTTCGCTGGTGCGTCACTCATTCGAGGCCATCAGTTTCAATGCCGGTCTGACCGTGCACGTGCGTGTGCTCGGCGGGCGTGATCCGCACCACATCGCCGAGGCGGAGTACAAGGCGTTCGCCCGCGCGTTCCGCGAGGCCAAGGCTCTGGATCCGCTCGTCGACGGGATCCCGTCCACGAAGGGTGCGCTGTGAGCGCAGCGCCCCGGGTCGCGGTGTTCGACTACGAGTCGGGCAACGTCCACTCGGCGGTGAAGGCGCTCGTCGCCGCCGGCGCGGATGCCGTGCTGACGCGCGACCGCGCCACCGCTCTCGAGGCGGATGGACTCGTCGTCCCCGGTGTCGGGGCGTTCCAGGCCGTCCGCGATGCCCTGCGCGCCCACGGAGGGGACGAGATCATCGATCGCCGTCTCGCCGGCGGCCGTCCGGTCCTCGGGATCTGCGTCGGGATGCAGGTCCTCTTCGAGCACGGCGTCGAGCGCGGTCACGACACCGAAGGGCTCGGCGAGTGGCCCGGCGCGGTCACCGAGCTCAATGCCCCGGTGCTGCCGCACATGGGCTGGAACACGGTCGAGCCCGGTGCCGACAGCGTGCTCTTCCGAGGCATCGAGCAGGAGCGCTTCTACTTCGTGCACTCCTACGCCGCGCAGTCCTGGGAACTCGACGTCATCCCGCCGTTCCCCGAGCCGGTGCTGACCTGGACGACGTACGGCGACCCGTTCCTCGCCGCCGTCGAGAACGGGCCGCTCTCGGCGACGCAGTTCCACCCGGAGAAGTCCGGGGAAGCCGGCATCCAGCTGCTGCGCAACTGGGTCGGAAGTCTCTGACGTCTCCGGCAGGCGTCACCCGTTTTGTTCCCCGCCGTCCGGCGGACTACCCTCGGTTCTCGTGCCCGCACCGGGCCGTAGAGCTTCCCGATACAAGGACCCCATGAACGACTTCGCGCAGTCCCCCTCGCTCACGCTCCTTCCCGCCGTCGATGTCGCCGGGGGCAAGGCCGTCCGCCTGACCCAGGGCGAGGCCGGAACCGAGACCAGCTACGGCGACCCGTTGGATGCCGCAGGGGAGTGGGTGGCGCAGGGAGCGAAGTGGATCCACCTCGTCGACCTCGACGCCGCGTTCGGCCGTGGCAGCAACGCACCGATCCTGCGCAAGGTCATCAAGCAGTTCAAGGGCGTGAGCATCGAGCTCTCCGGTGGCATCCGTGATGATGCGACGTTGGAGGCGGCTCTGGAGAGCGGCGCCACCCGGATCAACCTGGGCACGGCCGCGCTGGAGAACCCGGAGTGGGCGGCCGATGTGATCGGCCGTTACGGCGAGGCGATCGCGGTCGGCCTCGACGTGCGGGGGACGACGCTCGCCGCCCGCGGATGGACCAAGGAGGGCGGTGACCTCTGGGAGGTTCTCGACCGCCTCGAAGACGCCGGCTGCAGCCGTTATGTCG
Source organism: Microbacterium sp. STF-2 (assembly GCF_034650155.1). Classification (NCBI taxonomy): domain Bacteria; kingdom Bacillati; phylum Actinomycetota; class Actinomycetes; order Micrococcales; family Microbacteriaceae; genus Microbacterium; species Microbacterium sp. STF-2. The sequence continues at coordinate 35,455 of NZ_JARKMW010000002.1, read as the reverse complement.
TCACCGACGTCACGAAGGACGGCACTCTTCGCGGCCCCAACATCGAACTGCTCCGCGAGGTCACCTCACGTACCCCGAAACCGGTCGTCGCATCTGGCGGGATCTCGAGCCTCGACGACATCGCCGCGCTCCGCGATCTCGTGCCGCTGGGCGTCGAAGGTGCGATCGTCGGCAAGGCACTCTACGCCGGGGCATTCACGCTGGCTGAGGCTCTGGATGTCGCAGGAGACTGACGCGCACGCCTGTGGGCCGGAATCGCACAACCACGGCGATTCGGCGGGCGTCCCCTGGGAGGGGCGCAGCTTCGAGTCGAATCCGCACGCGTCGGACGACGGTTCCGCCGATCCCGCTCTGCTGGCCGCGCTGCTGCGGTTCCGTGCGGGTGAAGGCAGCCAGGTCGACGTGGTCGACGCCTTCCGTACCGCGCGCGTGCTGATTCCGCTTATCGCCGAGAAGGGTGAGGAGGGGGTCGCGCCGAGCGGTCTCACCGTCGACAAGACGCAGGAACTGTCCATCGTGACGGTCGCGGCGCCTGACGGCCGGCGCGTGCAGCCGGTCTTCTCGTCCGTGCAGGCGATGCAGGCATGGGATCCGACCGCGCGACCGATCCCCGTCGAGGCCGTTCGAGCCGCGTTGGCGGCGTCGGCGGAGGACACCGATCTCATCGTTCTCGACCCGACGTCAGAGACGGAGTTCGTGATCCGGCGTCCCGCGGTCTGGGCGATCGCTCAGGAGCAGCGCTGGGAGCCCAGCTTCCTGTCGACAGAGGTGTTCACGGCTCTCCAGGAGAGCGTGGCGCACGAACTGGCAGTGATCGACGTGGCGGTGGCTGCGGGCGATCCCGACGCGCGGCTCCGGGGCCCCGAGCTGATCGTGGTCCTCGAGCTCGTCGACGGTCTGGAGCGTGAGGTGCTCGATGCCGTGCTCTCGCGTCTCGCTCAGCGCTGGGCGTCCGATGATCGCATCGCTGTGCTCGCCGACTCGCTGACCGTGAAGCTCCGCCGCAGCGTCTGAGAGCGTTCGCTACGATCGGGGCATGTCCCGCGGTCTGATGCGAGTCCTCGTCGTGGTCGCGCTCCTGGGTGGTGCCGCGACCGGCACCACGGGTTGCTATACCGCGTGCCCGGCGATCGGCTACGTCAACGGGGTGGTCGTCGACGTGAGCGTATTCCCGGAGACAGCGGCCATCCAGTTCTGCGTGGACGCGGAGTGCTCACCGGCGCCGGGGGAGGACGAGACCGTCTCGACCAACCTGTTCGCGGCGTCCCGTGAGGACGACGGGACCTGGCGGCTCATGTTCGACATGTCGACACCCGAGGACGTCGACATCCGCCTGTTCGACGCGCAGGGCACCGTCATCCACGAATCCGAGGAACCGATCGCCTGGACCCACGCTGATGGCCCGTGCGGCGGCCCCTCCACTGCGGACCCCCTGATCCTGGAGCCCTGATCCTTCATCGCCGGAGATGACGCTCTCCACGTCGGACCGCGGGCGGGAACGGGAACGCGTCTCCGCAGGGAGGTGCGCGGTCCGATCGCTGCTGCCGGTGCTGATAGCGTCGGAGATCCGTGCAGGAAGTGAGGAGGTGGTATCCGTGAACGAAGTGACGTCGGTGCTCCTCCGGGGAGTCACGGTCGGGCGATAGGTCGTCCGGGAGCGCCGCATATCAGCAGCACTCCCGAAAGGCATGACCATGCACTTCACGTCTGAACAGAACCTCGACGGCGGCCTCACCGAGCGCGAATTCACCATCGGTGACATCTCCGGCATCATGTGGACGCCGCCAGCCGCTTCCTCCTCCGCGCCGGTTCCCCTCATCCTGATGGGCCAACCCGGCGGAATCGGCATGCGAAGAATGTACTCCCGCCTGGCGGCGCGAGCGCGCAGCGCGGCGGCGCAAGGCTTCGCTGCGATCTCGATCGAGGCGCCCGGAGCGGGCGACCGAACGCCGCTGCCTGGCGCGGCGGCGGCGCGGGCCGACCTCGTTCGTGCGATCTCTGTCGGCGAAGAGCCGGGCGAGGAGGTCATCGACCAGCTGATACTTCCTCTCGTCGATCAGGCGGTGCCGGAATGGCAGACCACGCTCGACGAGGCTCTTGCCCTTCCCGAGATCGGCGAGCGGACGGCATTCTCCGGTGGGGTGATCGCAATCGGAGTACGTCTCGCCGCGATCGACTCACGCATCGTCGCGGCAGGCCTCTTCGCCGGAAGCTATGTGCCCCGTACGACGTTGGAGGAGGCGCGTCGGGTCACCATCCCGCTGCATGTCCTCCTGCAATGGGATGACGAGGGCAACGACCGCCGGATGGCGCTCGACCTGTTCGACGCCTTCGGATCGACTGAGAAGACGCTCTACGCCAACATGGGCGGCCACACGGGCGTCCCGCAGTTCGCCGGCGAGGATGCCGCGCGCTTCTTCGCCCGCCATCTCGGCTCTGTCGGCGGCGGAGAATGCGCGGCTTCGTGAGCCCGTCGGTTGCGCAGGTCTCACACCTGCGCCGAAGCTAGTTGACCGGTCCGGTCCACTTCTCGCCCGGGCCCTTGCCGATCGGGTCGGGGATCGTGGAGGCCTCGCGGAAGGCGAGCTGCAGTGAACGAAGGCCGTCGCGCAGGGAGCGCGCGTGCATATCGCTGATCTCCGGAGCGCCGGCGGTGATGAGTCCGGCGAGGGCGTTGATGAGCTTGCGCGCTTCGTCGAGGTCGATCTGCGCCGCGGCGTCCGGATCGTCGGCGAGCCCGAGCTTGACGGCTGCCGCGCTCATGAGGTGCACGGCGGCGGTGGTGATCACCTCGACGGCGGGTACATCGGCGATGTCTCGTGTGGCCGACGATGCGGCCTCCTCCTGACGTGCCCAGCGCTCTTCGCGCTCGCGTGCAGCCTCGTCCGGTGCCTGGTTCGTCACTTCGCCTTGCTTTCTGTTAGACTTTGGCGGGCTCCGGAGCGTCATGCTCCGGATCGAAAGAGGATTCACTTCCCACCCGCGCTTGCCGTTCAAGGCTACCGGGTCTTGCACTCCACCGGCTCCGTTCGCAAGACGGACCCGGCAGGTAGGGTGCGGAGCCGGCGTCTGAATGCCGGTGGGCGGGGACGATTCCGATTTCGCCCGTGATGCAGACAGCATCGCGGTGGCCGAATCACATCGTCTAAGGAGTTCCGCATCAGCGATCCCCGTACCAATGAGCGCATCCGCGTCCCCGAGGTCCGCCTCGTCGGCCCCGCGGGTGAGCAGATCGGCGTCGTCCGCATCGAGGCAGCGCTGCGCCTCGCGCAGGAAGCCGATCTCGACCTCGTCGAGGTCGCCCCCAACTCGAAGCCGCCCGTCGTCAAGATCATGGACTACGGCAAGTTCAAGTACGAGGCCGCCCAGAAGGAAAAGGAAGCTCGCCGCAACCAGGCGAACACGATCCTCAAGGAAGTCCGTTTCCGTCTGAAGATCGAGGCCCACGACTACACGACCAAGCTCAAGCGCGCCGAGGGGTTCCTCAAGGCCGGCGACAAGGTCAAGGCCATGATCCTTTTCCGTGGTCGTGAGCAGTCGCGTCCCGAGCAGGGTGTTCGTCTGCTGCGCAAGTTCGCCGAAGACGTGGCCGAGCTCGGCACGGTCGAGTCGAACCCGACCATCGACGGTCGCAACATGGTCATGATCGTGGCGCCGCTCAAGAGCAAGTCCGAGGCCAAGCAGGAGCAGAATGCGGTTCGTGACGCGCAGCGCGCGGCGAACAAGCAGGCTTCGCGCGACGCGAAGAACGAGTCGGACGCACCGGCCGCAGCTCCGGCGGAGTGACTCCCGCCCCCAGAACTCCCGCACCGCGGGTTGACACCGTCGCCTGAGAAGGCGCCATACGAAGGAAGAGAAGATGCCGAAGCAGAAGACCCACTCGGGTGCTAAGAAGCGCTTCAAGATCACCGGAAGCGGAAAGCTGAAGAAGCAGCAGGCCGGGATGCGCCACAACCTCGAGCACAAGTCGAGCCGTCGCACCCGTCGTCTGAACCAGGACCAGGTGCTGTCGAAGGCTGACACCAAGGTCGCGAAGAAGCTTCTCGGTCGCTGACGCGCGCCGAACGCACGAATAGGAACACAGGAAAATGGCAAGAGTCAAGCGGGCAGTAAACGCCCACAAGAAGCGCCGGGTCATCCTCGAGCGCGCCTCCGGTTACCGCGGACAGCGTTCGCGCCTGTACCGGAAGGCCAAAGAGCAGGTCATCCACTCGCTGGTCTACTCGTACCGTGACCGTCGCAAGCGCAAGGGTGACTTCCGTCGCCTGTGGATCCAGCGCATCAACGCTGCGGCTCGCCAGAACGGCATGACCTACAACCGCTTCATCCAGGGCCTCGGCATCGCCGGTGTCACGGTGGACCGTCGCATGCTCGCCGACCTCGCGGTCAACGACGCGGCGACGTTCACGACGCTGGTCGAGAGGGCGAAGAAGGCTCTGCCCTCCGACGTCAACGCACCGAAGTCGGCTGCGTAAGCACCTCTTCACACAGGGCGCTCTCCTTCGGGAGGGCGCCCTGTGGCGTTTCTGGATGCACTGCGGCCCACGGCCCGCGTGACTCCCATGTCGATCAGGGAGGTCGCGGCGACCGCGATCGCGTACACGGCGAGGTCCCGCAGGTCGAAGCCCGAGCCGAGGACGAGTCGGATCGGCGGGAACATCGCTCCCCATTCGCGCGGAAGGCCGGTGAGCTGGAGCAGCTCGACGCCGGCGCAGACCACGAAGGACAGGAACGCCACAGCGGGACGAGGCCATCGCGGGGCGACGAGGGCCACGAGCAGGTAGATGAGCACGGCGTACAGCGCGTCGCCCGCGATGTCGCCGACCGCACCGCTCATGCCGCGATGGACGACCAGACCGATCCCGACCGTCGCGACAGCGAGAACGGCGAGGGCGACCCGCCGACGAGAGGTGTTCGCAGCAGCGCTGTGGGTCATCCCGGCACCTTATCCCGATGGTGCGGGAACCAGCCCGGCGTTCCCTAGACTGTGATCGTGCTGGAGAACCCCCGTTCGCCCCGAGTCCGAGCCGTCGCGAAGCTGACCAAACGAAGCGCGAGGACCGAGACGGGCCTGTTCCTTCTGGAAGGCCCGCAGTCCGTGCGCGAAGCGCTCACCTATCGTCCCGAGGCGATCGTCGAGCTGTTCGCGACGCCCAACGGGTGGGAGCGGCACCCCGACATCCGCGCGAAGGCCGCCGATGCCGACATCGACGTCGAGTACGTCACCGAGTACGTCCTCAACGCGATGGCCGACACCGTCACTCCGCAGGGACTCGTGGCGGTGGTGCAGCAGACACCGACCTCCGTGCGCGACATCTTCGACGCCGCGCCGCGACTGGTGGCGATCTGCGAAGAGGTGCGCGATCCCGGCAATCTCGGCACGATCATCCGGGCGGCGGATGCGGCGGGCGCCGATGCCGTCGTGCTCACGGGACGAACCGTCGATCCGTACAACCCGAAGGTGGTGCGTGCCACGACGGGTTCGCTGTTCCACCTCCCGGTGTCGGTCGGGGGAGACCTCGCCGATGTCGTCAAGCGCGCACACGATGCAGGTCTCCGCATCCTCGCAGCCGATGTGAAGGGTGACGATCTCCTGGAGGCGCGCGCCGAGGGCGTGCTCGCCGAGCCCACCGGATGGCTCTTCGGGAACGAGGCGCGGGGGCTCGAAGACGATGCGCTGGCCCTCGCCGACCAGGTGCTCAAGCTGCCCATCTTCGGTCGTGCCGAATCCCTCAACCTGGCGACGGCCGCCAGCGTGTGCCTCTACGAGAGTGCATTTGCACAGCGTGCGTCCGCTGGCGACTGAGTTCTCGGGCGCCGAGGGAAGCAGGAAGCGGAGTCGATGAGGATTCTGATCGTCGAGGACGACGACCGGGTCGCCAGGGCGCTCGAGGCCTTCCTCGGACGGTCGGGATACGCGACTGTGCGCGCGGCGGACGGCGCTGCCGCGCTGGGCATGCTGGGAGCCGACACCGAGGTGGTCCTCCTCGACCTCGGTCTCCCCGACATCGACGGCGTCGACCTGTGCCGTCGCATCCGGGGGCGCTCGGAGGTTCCGATCGTGATCGTGACCGCCCGCAACCAGGTCGCCGAACGCATCAAGGGACTGCGCGCGGGCGCGGATGACTTCGTCGTGAAGCCCTATGACGTGCACGAGCTCCTCGCCAGGATCGAGGCGGTCACCCGGAGGTCGAGGCCGATGAGACCGGAGGCCGACGCCCGGGTGCTGCTGCACGACGGCCATGTCGACATCGACCTCGTCGCCCGTCAGGTGCTCGTCGACGGCACGGCGATCGACCTCACACGCAAGGAGTTCGACATCGTCGCCGTCCTCGCCCGATACCCGGGGGTGGCGGTGCCGAAGGAGCGCCTGATCCGTGAGGTATGGAACACCGACTGGCGCGGGTTCGGGCACTCGCTCGAGGTGCACGTCGGAGCGATCAGGAAGAAGACCGGAGTCCGTGGGGTCATCGAGACCGTGCGCGGAGTCGGCTACCGTCTTGCGGGGTCCTGAGCCATGCGGCGCCGTCTGATCATCGTCTTCCTCGTGCCGCTCGTCGCGATCCTGGCCGCGCTCGGCGGCGCAGCCGGATGGAGTGCGGCGCACAGCGTCCAGCAGGCGTTCTACACGCAGCAGCTCGGCGACCTCGGGTATTTCGTCACGAGTGCGCGTCAGGCCCTGCGGTCCGGCAGCGCCGCCGTGATCGACGCCGAGGTGGCGCGCTTCCGCGAGGTGTACGGAATCGAGGTCACGGTCTTCGATCTCGGCGGCAATGTCTGGGCGGCGGGGGAGCAGGACCGGGCCGCGCTCCCGGACGAGGACGCCGAGCGGGTCAGACTCGCGCTTTCCGGGCGGCGTGCCGAGCAGCCGACGGTCCTGTTCCCGTGGACCGTCGCGGACGCCGCCCTGGCCGAGCCGGTGTTCGACGACGGGGACGTGATCGGTGCCGTGCTGGTGGCCGGAGATGTGGAGGCGCCGCGCGCGGCGATCCTCCAGCAGATCCTGCTCATCTCGGCGATCGCGCTGGTGCTGGTCGCCCTCGGGGTGCTGCTCGTGTTCCGGCTCGCCCGGTGGGTGCTGTCGCCGGTGCGACGGCTCGACGAGGCGATGGTGGCGATCGAGCGGGGCGAGATGGACGCGCGTGTCGCCGCCGACGACGGTCCGCCGGAGCTGCGCCGCATGGCGCAGGTCTTCAACGGCATGGCCGACGAGATCGAGCGTGTGATGACGCGGCAGCAGGAGTTCGCGCTGAATGCCTCCCACGAGCTGCGCAACCCCCTCAACGCCCTGCTCCTGCGCGTCGAGCATCTGGCGACGGGACTGGGGAAGGAGTGGCAGGGTGATGTCGAGGAGACGCGGGAAGAGGGGCGACGGATGACCCGCATCCTCGAAACGCTCCTCGGGCTGGCTCGTGGGGGACGAGGCGACTCGACCATCTCGGCGGTCGACCTCGCGACGCTCGCCGCTCGCCGACGGGACGCGTGGCGCGACGTCGCCGCCCAGCGCGGGGTCGTCTTGCGTGCCACGGGGGTTTCGCCGGTGATGAGCGTGACCGACCGGACGATCGTGGAGAGTGCGCTGGATGCGGTGATCGACAACGCCGTGAAGTTCTCTCCCGAGGGCGCGCCGATCGAGATCGGTGCGGAACGCGAGGGCCAGGTCTGCCGGATCACCGTCCGCGATCACGGTCCGGGGCTGACGGAGGAGCAGGCCGCGGCGGCGACCGACCGGTTCTGGCGCAGTGCCGACAGCGGGGACACCCCGGGGTCCGGACTCGGCCTCGCCATCGCGAGTGACCTGCTCGCCACGGTCGGCGGCGAATTGGCCGTCGCTGCGGCGGAGGGCGGCGGTCTCGCTGTCACACTCGTGCTCCACGATGGGACGACCCCGTGACGGCCGGCGTGCGACGGTTGCTCGCCGGCGCGAGCGCTCTCCTGCTGGCGGTCGGCGTGACCGCGTGCAGTCCGCGTGCGAGCGAGTGGACGGACGAGGAGTACGCCATCGCCAGCGGCGGGTCCACCGGCGTCTACTACGACTACGGCAGCCACCTGGCCGAAGACCTGTCGGACTCGTTGGATATCCGGATGGTCGCGCAGGAGACGGCGGGTTCCGTCGACAACCTGCTGCGGGTGAGTTCGGGGGAGGCGCTGATCGGGTTCGCGCAGGGAGACGCCGCGGCAGACGCGGTGGCGGGCTCCGGCGCCTTCGACCATCCGCTGGAGGTGCAGGCCCTCGCCCGCCTGTACGACGAGTACGTGCAGGTCGTCGTACGCGGAGAGTCGGAGATCTCGGGTATCGGGGATCTGGCCGGCCGCACCATCTCCCTCGGTGCGGAGAACTCCGGGGTGAACGTGATCGCCGCTCGGGTGCTGGATGCGGCAGGTGTCGATCTCGGCTCCGTGCGCAATCCCCAGCTCGACCTCAGCGAGTCGATCGAGGCGATGGAGCGTGGCGACATCGACGGCTTCTTCTGGGTCGGCGGGCTGCCCACCCCGGGGGTGGCAGAGCTCTCGGAGAGGTCATCGGTCCGCCTGCTCCCGATCGAGCAGGAGTGGGTCAACGAGGTGAACGAACGGTACTCGCACGCGTATCGACCGGCCGACGTCCCGGCCGGCACCTACGGCCTGCAGGATTCCGCGCCCACGATGGCCGTTCCCAACTATCTCGTCACCGCAGCCTCCACCCCGGACACCGTCGCTCGTGACGTGCTCGCCGGATTGTTCGATGCACGTCTGCGCATCGCGGGGGAGGTTCCGACCGCCGCGCTGCTGGACCGGCGCTCGGCGATCTTCACCGGCCCCGTCCCGCTGCACCCCGGGGCAGCCGACTACTACCGGGATCAGCGCGGCTGACTGCTCAAGAAATCCTCAAGAAGTCTGACACCGTGGGTGGCGCTCTGCCATTGTGAGGTCGATCGCGCACGATCGTCGCCTGTTGCTCAACTGTCGTTGGGGAGCTGCAGCAGGACGATTCCGCGGCCCGTGGGGGCGGGCCGCGGGGTACCCATGCACAGCAGCATTGGTGCCGCGATCAGGTGATTACGAACGTGTAAATCTCACCGAGGTGCCTGGAGACCCGCGTCCGACGTGGCTAGTTTGGAGAAATGATGACCTCTGATACCCCGCTTGTCGTGGTCGAGAACGTCCAGAAGCACTACGGCGACTTCCAGGCGCTCACCGACATCGACCTGACCGTCAACTCGGGAGAGGTCGTCGTCGTGATCGGCCCGTCCGGCTCCGGCAAGTCGACTCTGTGCCGCACGATCAACCGCCTCGAGACGATCACGAGCGGCACCATCCGCATCGACGGCAAGGAGCTGCCTGCGGAGGGGAAGGGACTCGCCCACCTGCGTGCGGACGTCGGCATGGTCTTCCAGTCCTTCAATCTCTTCGCACACCTCACGATCCTCGAGAACGTGACCCTCGGCCCGATCAAGGTCCGCGGCCTCAAGAAGGCGGATGCCGAGAAGGAGGCGATGGTGCTGCTCGAACGCGTGGGCGTGGCGCAGCAGGCATCGAAGCTCCCGGCCCAGCTGTCCGGCGGGCAGCAGCAGCGCGTGGCGATCGCCCGCGCCCTCGCGATGCAGCCCAAGGTGATGCTGTTCGACGAGCCGACCAGCGCCCTCGACCCCGAGATGATCAACGAGGTCCTCGACGTCATGGTCGAGTTGGCCCAGGACGGCATGACGATGATCGTCGTCACCCATGAGATGGGCTTCGCCCGCAAGGCCGCCGACCGCGTCGTCTTCATGGCCGACGGACGGATCGTGGAGGAGGCGACTCCCGAGGAGTTCTTCACGCACCCGAAGAGCGACCGCGCCAAGGACTTCCTCTCGAAGCTCCTCACGCACTGACGCCCCCGCACCGACCACACAGACCCTGCACACACAGCATACGAAGGAGACGCACATGCGACGCACACGGACACTGGCAGGTATCGGAATCGCAGCGGCCGCGCTGCTGGCGCTCACGGCCTGCAACAGCGGCACGCCGTCCAGCACAGGAGCCCCGGAGGGCGGCGACGAGGGCGACACCTCCAGCAGCACGCCGTGGACCGTGCTGACCGACGTCAGCATCGAGGGAAGCCCGACGTTCGACCGGATCGAGTCGGCAGGCACGGTCAAGGTCGGCGTCAAGGAGGACCAGCCGGGTCTGGGGTACCTCGACCCGGTGACCGGCGACCGCACCGGATTCGACGTCGACATCGCCCGCTGGATGGCGGCATCGCTCGGCGTCGACCCGGAGAAGATCGAGTTCCAGGCGATCGCCTCCGCGAACCGCGAGCAGGCCATCGTGAACGGCGATATCGACTACTACGTCGGCACGTACTCGATCACCGACAAGCGCAAGGAGCAGATCTCGTTCGCCGGGCCGTACTTCGTCACGGGTCAGGGCCTCCTCGTCGGTGCCGACAGCGACATCAAGAGCGTCGATGAACTGAGCGCGGAGACGACCGTCTGCTCGGCGACCGGCTCGACGCCGATCCAGAACATCAAGACGAACTACCCCGACGTGCCCACCAAGGAGTACGACACGTACTCGAAGTGCGTCGAGGACCTCAAGAACGGTCAGGTCGACGCCGTCACGACCGACGAGGCGATCCTCATCGGCTACGCGGCCCAGGACCCGGACAAGCTGAAGGTCGTCGGAGAGCCCTTCAGCGAGGAGCGCTACGGCATCGGACTCGCCAAGGGCGACGACGCTCTGGCCGAGTACTTCAACACGCAGCTGACCGACGGCGGCAAGATCTGGCAGCAGATCTTCGACAACAACCTCGGCGCGTCCGGCGTCAAGGCGACCCAGCCCGAGGTCGACCCGATCGGTTGATCCCGGCGGGGCGGTCGACCCGGTCGACCGCCCCGCTCATCGGCACGAACCACCCGAGAACCCGAATCGACAGGAGCAGCAGTGGGAGTCATCACCGACCACCTCGACCTCTGGGGAGAGGCACTGTGGGGAACCATCGTGCTGTTCCTGGGTGGCGGCATCATCGCGCTGGTCCTCGGGCTGATCGTCGGAGCCGCGCGTGTGTCTCCGGTTCCGATCGCCCGCGCCGTCGGCGGCGTGTACGTCAACTGGATCCGCAACACCCCGCTGACGCTCGTCATGTTCTTCTTCGCGTTCTGCCTCCCGATCCTGCTGGGGGAGCGGGTGAACCCCCTGCCTCTGGCAGTGGCCGCTCTCGGCATCTACACCGCGACGTACGTCGCCGAGGCGCTGCGAGCCGGCATCAACACCGTGCCCGTCGGCCAGGCCGAGGCGGCGCGAGCGATCGGCCTGAACTTCGGACAGGTCATGCGCTACGTCGTGCTGCCGCAGGCGACGCGCTCCGTCGTCCCGCCCATGATGAGCGTCCTCATCGCCCTCATGAAGAACACCACGGTGGCTGCGGGCTTCTCCGTCGCCAACCTGGGGACCATCCGTGCGGCATTGAGCGAACAGGGGGAGAACGCTCTGGCCGTGCTGCTCTGGGTCATGGTCGTCTTCGTGGTCCTGGTGCTGCTGCTCGCCTGGGTGCAGCGCGTTCTCGAGAACAAGTGGAGGATCGCGCGATGAGTTCCGTTCTTTTCGACGTCCCCGGCCCCCGTGCCATCGCCCGCAACCGGCTCATCGGAGCCGCCACGGTCCTCGTCGTCCTCGCCGTGCTCGGCTGGGTCGTGTGGAGGCTGTTCGCCACCGGACAGTTCTCCGCCGAGAAGTGGAACATCTTCACGTTCTCCGCCGTCTGGGTCCGCTTCGGCGAAGGGCTGCTGGCCACGCTGGCCGCCTTCGCGGTCGCCGGCGTCGGGTCCATCGCCCTCGGCTTCCTGCTCGGCATCGGCCGCCTGTCGGAGCACGCCTGGGTGCGTGAGCCCGTCCGGTGGATCATCGAGGTGCTGCGAGCGGTGCCCGTGCTCATTCTGATGATGCTGCTGTACTACGGCCTTCCCGTGATCGGCGTGAAGATGCCGCCGTATTGGGCCGTCGTGATCGCTCTGATCGTGTACAACGGCTCCGTGCTCGCCGAGGTGCTGCGTGCCGGCATCGAATCGCTGCCGCGCGGGCAGAAGGAAGCCGGCTATGCGATCGGACTCCGGAAGACCGGGGTGATGTACTTCATCCTGATCCCGCAAGCCGTGCGGGCCATGATGCCGGTGATCATCGCGCAGCTCGTCGTGGCGCTCAAGGACACCGCGCTCGGGTTCATCATCACGTACCAGGAGCTCCTCTACGTCATCAACCAGATCGGCAACCAGGCGCCTTACGGTTCCCCGCTGATCCCCGCGGCGATCGTCGGCGGATCGATGTACGTGGCCGTGTGTCTCCTGCTCTCCTACATCGCCTACCGCCTCCAGCGCCGTGCCAAGCGCTCGCCGAAGGCCGGGCCGGCGGTACCGGATCCCCGTCAGCACGGGGGCGAGACGAACACCTCGCTCATCGTCCTGCAGGGCGACGGGTCCGAGGCGTCGCGCTGATCCGCGAAAGCGACCCACGCGCCCCCGGTAGACTCGATTCTCGTGTCAGAGTCTCCTGAAATCACCCCGGAAGCGGTCGAAGCCGCTGTCGCCGACGCCCTCGCGGCGATCGCCGCAGCCACCGACACCGCCGAGCTGAAAGCGGCTCGTGCCGCACACGTCGCCGACGGATCGCCGCTCGCGGTCCTGAATGCCTCGATGCGACAGGTCGCCCCCGAGAACAAGGCCGCTTTCGGCAAGCTCGTGGGTCAGGGACGCGGGCGGGTGACGCAGGCGCTGGCGGCGAAGGAAGCCGAGCTGGCGGAGGCCGAGGTCGCTGCGCGGCTCGAGGCCGAGCGGGTCGACATCACCGCCGTGCCGTCGCGCACCCGCGTCGGTGCCCGGCACCCGCTCACCCTGCTCCAGGACCAGGTCTGCGACATCTTCGTCGGCATGGGATGGGAGATCGCGGAGGGGCCGGAGCTCGAGCACGAGTGGTTCAACTTCGACGCCCTGAACTTCGATGTCGACCACCCCGCCCGTCAGGAGCAGGATACGTTCTACGTCGACCCCACCTCCCGCCACCTCGTGATGCGCACGCACACGAGCCCGGTGCAGGTGCGTTCGATGCTCGACCGCGAGGTGCCGATCTACGTGCTGTGCCCGGGCCGCGTGTACCGCACCGACGAGTTCGACGCCACGCACCTGCCGGTGTTCACCCAGTTCGAGGGACTCGTGATCGACAAGGGCATCACGATGGCGCACCTCAAGGGCACACTCGATCACTTCGCGAAGCAGCTCTTCGGGCCCGAGGCCAAGACGCGCTTCCGCACCAACTACTTCCCCTTCACCGAGCCCTCCGCCGAACTCGACCTGTGGCACCCGACCTTCAAGGGCGGCGCGCGCTGGATCGAATGGGGCGGCTGCGGCATGGTCAACCCGAACGTGCTGCGCGCCGCCGGGATCGACCCCGAGGTGTACAGCGGCTTCGCGTTCGGCATGGGCATCGAGCGGGGACTGATGTTCCGCAGCGACGTCCAGGACATGCGCGACATGGCCGAGGGCGATGTCCGATTCAGCGAGCAGTACGGGATGGTGGTGTGATGCGCGTCCCGCTTTCGTGGTTGCGTGAGTACGTCGATCTGGCAGCGGATGCCACGCCCGAGGACGTCCTCGCGGCACTGGTGACCGTCGGATTCGAAGAAGAGGATGTGCACCGCTTCGACATCACCGGTCCCGTGGTCGTCGGACAGGTCGTCTCGCTCGAGGCCGAGCCGCAGTCGAACGGCAAGACCATCAACTGGTGCCAGGTCGACGTCGGCGAGGCGAACGGCGGCATCCGCGGGATCGTCTGCGGCGCGCACAACTTCGTCGCCGGTGACAAGGTCGTCGTGACGCTGCCCGGTGCCGTGCTTCCCGGTCCGTTCCCGATCGCCGCCCGCAAGACCTACGGCCACGTGTCGGACGGCATGATCGCGTCGGCGCGCGAGCTCGGCCTGGGCGATGAGCACAACGGCATCGTGGTGCTGTCCGATCTCGGCATCGACGCCCCCGTCGGCACCGACGCGATCGCTCTGCTCGGCCTCGATGACGTCGCGGTGGAGATCAACGTCACTCCCGACCGTGGATATGCCTTCTCGCTCCGCGGCGTGGCCCGTGAGTACGCGCATGCCACCGGTGCGACCTTCCGCGACCCGGCCGAGCGCGACTTCGCCGAGCTCCAGCCCGGGTCCGGGCACACGACCGTGGTCGATGACGTCGCACCCGTGCGCGGGAACGTGGGTGCGAGAGAGTTCGTGACCCGCGTCGTCCGCGGTGTCGACCCCTCACGTCCGACGCCGCCGTGGATGGTCGCCCGGCTGAGTCTTGCGGGCATGCGCTCGCTGGGCGTGCTGATCGACATCACCAACTACGTGATGCTCGAGCTCGGCCAGCCGCTGCACGGCTACGACCTCGACAAGCTCACGGGCGGCATCACGGTGCGCCGTGCCGCTCCCGGCGAGAAGATGACCACGCTCGACGGCGTCGAGCGCGCTCTGCACGCGGAAGACCTCCTCATCACCGACGAGTCCGGCCCGATCGGCCTTGCCGGCGTCATGGGCGGTGGCACGACCGAGATGAGCGACACCACGCGGAACGTGCTGATCGAGGCGGCGAACTTCGACCCCACGACCATCGCCCGCTCGGCACGTCGACACAAGCTGCCCAGTGAGGCGTCCAAGCGCTTCGAACGCGGTGTCGACCCGCTGATCCCGTTCGTGGCCGCCCGCCGCGCTGCCGACCTCATGGTCGAGCTCGCCGGCGGCACGCTCACGGAGGAGGGTGGCGCGCTGTTCGCCGAGGTCTTCGTCGGCGAGATCGAGCTCCCCGCCGGATTCGTGCAGGGACTCATCGGCGTCGACTACTCCGACGACGAGATCACCGGTGCGCTGACCACCATCGGTGCCGATGTCACGGCGTCGGATGCGGGTTCCGGCTGGAGGGTGATCCCGCCGACCTGGCGGCCCGACCTCACCGACAAGTGGACGCTCGCGGAGGAGGTCGCCCGCATCCACGGGCTCGACCGCATCCCCTCCGTGCTGCCGACGCCTCCGTCCGGTCGCGGCCTCACCGCCGACCAGCAGGGTCGTCGACGCGTAGCCGATGCCCTGGCTGCTGCCGGTCTCGTCGAGACGCCGTCGTTCCCGTTCACCACCGAGGCGCAGAACGACCTCCACGGCTCCGCATCGGGTGAACACCTCCCGAGCATCCGCCTGGCGAATCCACTCGACGGGCAGGCGCCGTATCTGCGTCGTTCGCTCATTCCCGGTCTGCTGCAGACCGCGCACCGCAACATCTCGCGCGGACTCACCGACCTGGCGATCTTCGAGACCGGCGTGGTCTTCCTGCCCGAGCCGGGCGTGGAGTACGGCACGGACGAGGTGCCGCCGCTGGGCGAGCGCCCGTCCGATGAGACGCTCGCCGCGCTGAACGCGTCGATCCCGCCGCAGCACCGGTTCATCTCCGCGCTGCTCACCGGCCTTGTCTCCCCGCGTCAGCCCGGTCGTCCCGCCGAAGCCGCAGGTCTCGTCGAGGCACTGGACGCGGTCCGCGTCATCGCGGCGGCGGCCGGCGTCGACATCGACGTGGTCCAGGCCGAGCGTGCGGCCCTGCACCCCGGACGCACCGGATCGCTCCGGGTCGCCGGGGAAGAGGTCGGCTACGTCGGTGAGCTGCATCCCGCTGTGGCGGAGGGCGCCGACCTTCCGGGGCGCGCGACCGTGTTCGAGGTCGACCTCGACCGCATCCTGTCGCTCGCCGGTGGTCGGGTCGTCGCGGCCTCGCTGTCGACGTTCCCCGCTGCCACGCAGGACGTCTCGCTCACGCTGCCGGCAGACGTTCCGGCCGCCGATGTGCAGGCGGCTCTCGCCGAGGGTGCCGGTGCGCTGCTGGAATCGGTGCGTCTCGTCGACGACTATCGCGGGGAGGGCGTGCCGGACGGCTCGAAGAGCCTGACGTTCGCCCTGCGCTTCCGTGCCGACGATCGCACGCTCACGGCGGCCGAGGCCACGGAGGCCAAGCTCGCCGGTGTCGAGGTCGCCGCACAGCGCTTCGGAGCCGCACTGCGCGACTGAGCACGGGAGCGCGACGCACCGCGCCGTGGGACGTACCGTGTCGTCGGTCAGACGATTCCGGTCGGCGCCGGAGTACCGTGGCGGGATGAGAATCCTCCCCCAGGGCACTCCGGCCGCCGTCCCGGATGACGCGCGGCCGCTCGGAGAAGGACCGTTCCTCGAGTCGGGCATGCAGATCGACTGGCACTATCGGAAGCCGGGATGGCAGCCGGGGGAGCCCTCCAGGATCGCTCCGATGCGGGTGGTGCGCGACGACGAACGGGGACTCGTCGCATGGCTCGCGCCCGGAACGCTGCAGGAGGCTCCGGGAGCTCTCGGCGGACAGCGAGTGCGTGAAGTACCGCTCTCGCGTCGCTGGCTCGAGCCGCGGACGCGCATCGTCGAGCCCTGGCGCGGGAACGGCGTGCTGTGCATCGCCCCCGCCGGGCTGCCATGGTCGGTCTGGTTGTTCTGGAGCGACACCACAGGCCCGGACTGGTCCTTCGCCGGCTGGTACGTGAACCTCGAGAACGCACATCTGCGCACCGATCACGACACCTACTCGTCCGACCACATCCTCGACGTCGAGATCGATCCGGAGGGCGGCATCCACCTCAAAGACGAGGACGAGCTCGTCGCCGCGATCCAGCAGGGGCGTCTCAGCCCCGAGCAGGCGGCGCAGATCGAGCGGCACGCGGACGCGGCCATCGCCTCGTTCGAGTCCGGTGGCTGGCCGTTCGACGCCGCGTGGACACGTTGGCAGCCCGATCCCGCGTGGAGCGTCCCGGTGCTCGCGGGCCTGGATCGTCTGAGCACGCCCACCGATCTGCTCTGAACCGATCTGCTGTGGGCGGAAGAGGTTCCGCAGAGATCCGCCACCTGATGACATGGAATCATGACCGATGTTCTGATCCTCGGCGGTACGGGCTGGCTCTCCGGGCGCATCGCCCGGAGGTGGGTCGACGAAGGCGCCGCGGTCACGTGTCTCGGCCGCGGTTCCCGTCCGGCCCCCGAGGGTGCCGTGCTCGTGCGCGGCGATCGTGAGGATGCCGACGTCTATGCCGATCTCTCGCGGCGGGACTGGGATCACGTCGTGGACGTCTCGTCCCACGCGGTGCAGGTCGAGAGGGCGGTCGATGCGCTCGGCGATCGGGCGGGGCGCTGGACCTACGTATCGTCCGTGTCGGTGTACTCCGATGACGAGACGGTCGGAGCAGATGAGTCGACGCCGCGACATCCGGCTGCGAGCCCGGGTGATGAGTACGACTACGGTGCGCAGAAGGCAGCAGCCGAAGATGCTGTCCTGCGCCTGGGGGAGCGCGGTTTCATCGTGCGCCCTGGGCTCATCGTGGGCGACGGCGACCCCAGCGACCGGTTCGGGTACTGGGCCGCGGCGTTCGCGCGAGCAGGCTCGGAAGCCGTGCTGCTGCCGCCGCTCGAGGGAAGGAGCACGCAGGTCATCGATGTCGACGATCTCGCGGCGTACATCGTCACGGCGACACGCAGCGGCGCGGTCAACGGCGTAGGCGATGAGCACCCCCTCGCCGATGTGCTGGGTGCGGTGCGCCTCGCGGTCGGTCACACCGGCTCCGTGTTCGTCGCGGACGAGGGATGGCTCCGTGCGCACGACGTCGAGTACTGGGCGGGGCCGCGGTCCCTGCCGCTGTGGCTGCCGACCGACATGAGTGGCTTCATGACCCGCTCGAATCGCGCATTCCACGCGAGCGGCGGGCGGCTTCGTCCGCTCACGGACACGATCGAGCGCGTCGTCGCCGACGAACGGTCACGAGGCGTCGACCGGGAGCGCCATGCCGGCCTCACACGGGCAGAGGAGAGGGCTCTGCTGAGCGATCGCTAGACTGCGAGCAGTGACACGGGGTGCCGCGATCCGCGGCTGAGAACAGACCCGTCGAACCTGATCTAGTTCGTACTAGCGAAGGGATGTCGCGATGAGCGATCTTCTGCGTCCTGAATCCACCCACGACCTCGCCGGTTCCGCCGCGACCCTCCTGGAGGTGCTGCGCGAGGCTCCGCCGTTGACGCACTGCATCACCAATGCGGTCGTGACGGGATTCACCGCCAACGTGCTGCTGGCACTGGGGGCCGCACCCGCGATGGTCGACATCGTCGACGAGGCGGGGATGTTCGCCGGGGTCGCTTCCGGGGTGCTGATCAACCTGGGGACTCCCACGCCCGAGCAGCGGGCGGCGAGTCTGGAGGCGGTCGCCGGAGCCGCGGCGAACGGTACGCCTTGGGTTCTCGACCCGGTAGCTATCGGTGCGCTTCCGGTGCGCACCGCCCTCGCCCACCGGCTCGCGCAGCACCGACCGACCGCTATCCGCGGCAACGCCTCCGAGATCCTCGCCCTCGCCGGGCTCAGCACGGGCGGACGTGGGGTGGATGCCACCGACACCACGGACTCCGCAGCCGATGCCGCCGCAACGCTCGCGCGGACCACGGGCGCGGTGGTCGCAGTGTCGGGGCCGATCGATCTCATCACCGACGGGGTGCGGATGCTGCGCCTCGCCAACGGCCACGAGCTGCTGACCCGTGTGACCGGAGGAGGATGCGCGCTCGGCGCGGTGATGGCGGCCTTCCTCGGTGCGGCCGAGGCGACGGATCACGATGCGCTGACCGCTGTGGCTTCCGCGAGCCTCGTCTACACGATCGCCGCCGAGCGGGCAGCGGCGACATCCGCGGGGCCGGGCAGCTTCGCCGTCGCCCTGCTGGATGCGCTCGCCGCGGTGGGCCCCGACGACATCAGAGCCGATGCACGCGTCGAAGGCGGCGTCCGGTGAACGCCGATCTCTCGCTCTACCTCGTCACGGACGCGGCGCTCTGCGGGGACAGGGGCGTCGTCGAGACGGTGCGCCGAGCGGTCGACGGTGGGGTGCGAATCGTCCAATTGCGCGATAAGGACGCGACCGACGCCGAGACGGTCGATCAGCTGATCGCGTTGTCGCGGGTGATCGACGGGCGGGCGCTGCTCGTCGTGAACGACCGGCTGGACGCCGTGGTCGCTGCCCGGGAACGGGGCGCTCGGGTCGACGGCGTGCATCTGGGACAGGGCGATGCCTCCGTGCTGCGTGCGCGTGAGGCGCTCGGACCCGACGCGCTGGTCGGCCTCACCGCGAACACTCGTGCGCATCTCGACGCGGTCGATGCTCTGCCCGCCGGCACCGTCGACTATCTGGGTGTCGGTGTGATCCGCCCGACCGCCACCAAACCCGATCACCCCGCTCCTCTCGGCGTCGACGGCTTCCGTGATCTCGTGGCTGCCAGCTCTCTGCCGTGCGTGGCGATCGGCGGCGTCGGCATCGATGACACGGAACCCCTCCGCGACGCCGGTGCGGCCGGCCTCGCCGTCGTCTCGGTGCTGTGCGCCGCCGACGATCCCGAGGCCACGGCAGCGGAGTTCCGCCGGCGCTGGCTCGCCGGCACCGTGCCGAGGGTGCTCAGCATCGCCGGCAGCGACCCGTCCGGGGGCGCGGGCATCCAGGCCGACCTCAAGTCCATCGCCGCGAACGGCGGATACGGGATGGCGGTCCTCACTGCGCTGACGGCGCAGAACACGCAGGGAGTGCGTGCCGTGCATGTGCCGCCCGCGCACTTCCTCCGCGCGCAGCTGGATGCGGTGTCGGACGACATCGTGATCGACGCCGTGAAGATCGGGATGCTCGCCGACGCCGACGTCATCCGCGTGGTGGGTGCGTGGCTCGACCGCGTTCGTCCGCCGGTCGTCGTGCTCGACCCCGTGATGGTGGCGACCTCCGGCGATCGGCTGCTGGATCCGGATGCCGAGCGGGCGCTGCACGATCTCCTCGCGCGGGCGACTCTGGTGACCCCGAACCTCGCCGAGCTCGCAGTGCTGTCCGGCCGCGACGTCCTCGACTGGGAGGACGCGCTCGCCGCGGCGGAGCAGCTGTCGGCCGCGGTCGGGGCGGCTGTCCTGGTCAAGGGGGGACACCTCGACGGCGATTCGGCTCCGGATGCGCTGGTCGATGCGCATCGCGGGACGCGCCAGGAGTTCGCCGGCACCCGGATCCCGACCAGGAACACGCACGGCACCGGCTGTTCGCTGTCGTCCGCGCTCGCGACGATCCTCGCGCGCGGGGAGCGGCCGGCCGATGCGGTCAGCGCCGCGCGCGCCTGGCTCCGCGAATCCCTGCGCGCAGGGGACGCGCTGAGCGTGGGGCGGGGTCACGGGCCGATCGACCACTTCGCCGGGCTCCGGGAGCGTGCGGCGGCGCAGACTCGACCGGCGGCTGACGACATCGCCGAGGACTGGTGGCAGGACATCGCGGAGATCCGCGCGGGGATCGACGAACTCGCGTTCATCCGGGCGCTCGCCGAGGGGACGCTGGAGCGCGGCCCCTTCCTGATCTATCTCGCGCAGGACGCGCTGTATCTGCGTGAGTACGCTCGTGTCCTCGCCGAAGCCGCTCGGCTCGCGCCGACGTCGGAGGAACAGGCCTTCTGGGCCGATTCCGCGCACGGCTCGATCGTGGGTGAACTCGAGCTGCACGCGTCGTACCTGACCCCGGCTCAGGGAGTGAGCGCGGCGACGTTCGCCGCGGAGCCGGGGCCGGCGACCACCGCGTACCTCGACCACCTGCGCTCCGTCGCGTTCGGCGGCGACTACGGCGAGATCGCCGCGGCCGTCCTTCCCTGCTTCTGGCTCTACACCGACCTCGGCCGACGCCTGCATGCCGGAGAGTTCGGGGAGTACGCGCGGGATCCGCAGCATCCCTTCGCGTCCTGGCTCACGACGTACGCGGATCCGGCATTCGAGGCGGCGACGGAGAAGGCGATCACGTACGCTTCCGAGGCCGCGGCCCAGGCCGATGCCCCGACCCGTGCGCGCATGCGCCGGGTGTTCGCAGTGTCGAGCGCACACGAGCTCGCCTTCTTCGCCGCGCCGATGGGGCTGCAGCCTCTCAGATGACGGGGTGGATTTGCGGTGGCCGCCGGGGCCGCGCTACTGTCGCGACATGCCTTCGGCCGCCACCGCTTCTCCGACGCTCGCTCCGAGCGTCATCGCTGTGCGCCGACGCCGCGGCCGCCGACTGTAGGCGACCCCGCCCTCCTGCCTGCGCACGCGCAGCGGTCGAGAGCCGGTGTCGCCGCCTCCGGCCCCGTCCCCGGTCCTCCCTTCGAGGAAGGACCCGACCGTTAAGGTAGAAGCATGACGTATTCCGTCGCCGTCTCCGGCGCATCCGGCTACGCAGGCGGCGAGATCCTCCGTCTCCTGGCCGATCATCCCGACATGGAGATCCACACCGTCACGGCGCACTCGAACGCCGGGCAGCCTCTCGTCGACCACCAGCCGCATCTGCGCTCTCTGGCACACCTCACCCTGCAGGACACGACGCCCGAGATCCTCTCCGGCCACGACATCGTGTTCCTCGCACTCCCGCACGGGCAGTCGGGGCAGTACACCGATGCGCTCGGTGCGGCTCCGCTCGTGATCGATGCCGGAGCCGACCATCGGCTCACGTCGGCGTCCGCGTGGGAGGCGTTCTACGGCGGGGCGTTCCACGAGCCCTGGACATACGGCGTCCCCGAGCTCCTGATCGACGGGGTCAAGCAGCGCGAGCACCTCCGCGGCGCGACGCGCATCGCGGCTCCCGGCTGCAACGCCTCGACCGTGAGTCTCAGCCTCGCGCCGGGCGTCGCCGCCGGCGTGATCGACCCCTCGGACATCGTCTCGGTGCTGGCGGTCGGTCCGTCCGGTGCGGGGAAGAGCCTCAAGACGAACCTTCTCGGCAGCGAGATCCTCGGCACCGCGAACCCGTATGCGGTCGGGGGAACCCACCGGCACATACCGGAGATCCGTCAGGCGCTCGCCGCGGCATCGGGTATCGACGCCGACGGCATCCGTATCTCCTTCACTCCGGTGCTGGTGCCCATGTCGCGCGGAATCCTCGCCACGTCGACCGCACGGATCGCCGACGGCGTGACCGATGCGCAGATCCGCGATGCCTGGCAGAGCGCCTACGGCGACGAGACCTTCGTGCAGCTGCTGCCGGAGGGACGCTTCCCGCGCACGGCCGACGTGCTCGGCGCCAACACCGCGCTGATCGGGCTCGCGATCGATCGCGCCGCGAACCGGGTGACCGTGGTCACCGCGGTCGACAACCTCGTCAAGGGCACCGCCGGCGCTGCCATCCAATCCATGAACATCGCGCTGGGGCTTCCTGAGGCCCGCGCCCTCTCAGTGAACGGAGTCGCGCCGTGAGCGTCACCGCCCCCGCAGGTTTCGAGGCGGCCGGTGTGGCCGCAGGACTCAAGTCCACCGGCAAGCCCGATGTCGCCGTCGTCGTCAACCGCGGACCGCGCAAGGTCGGCGCCGCCGTCTTCACGAGCAACCGCGCCAAGGCCAACCCGATCATCTGGTCGCAGCAGGCTGTCGCCGACCGGGTGGTCGAGGCCGTCGTGCTCAACTCCGGCGGGGCGAACTGCTTCACCGGCGCTTTCGGATTCCAGACGACGCATCAGACGGCCGAGAAGGCGGCCGAGCTCCTCGGCGTCAGCGCCGGGGACGTGCTGATCTGCTCCACCGGTCTCATCGGCACAGGAGACGAGACGTTCCGTGCGCGTGTGCTCGCCGGCACGGAGCAGGCGATCGCCGAGCTCAGCGCTGATGGCGGAGAGAGCGCGGCGCACGCCATCATGACCACCGACACCGTCGCGAAGACCGCCGTGGTCAGCCGCGACGGCTGGACGATCGGTGGGATGGCGAAGGGAGCAGGAATGCTCGCGCCGGGCCTCGCCACGATGCTGGTCGTGATCACGACCGACGCCGTCCTCGAGCCGCTCCAGGCCGATGACGTGCTGCGCCGTGCGACAGGGCGGACCTTCGACCGGCTCGACTCCGACGGCTGCATGTCGACGAACGATCAGGTCACCCTCCTCGCCAACGGCGCCTCCGAGGTCGTGCCTGACCTCGACGACTTCGCCGCCGCGCTGGTCGAGCTGTGCCAGGAGCTCGCGGTCAAGCTGCAGGGCGATGCCGAGGGCGCGAGTCACGACATCACGATCGAGGTGCAGCACGCGGTCTCCGAGCAGGACGCCGTCGAGGTCGGCCGGTCGGTCGCCCGCAACAACCTCTTCAAGGCCGCCATCTTCGGCAACGACCCGAACTGGGGCCGTGTGCTCGCCGCGATCGGCACCACGAACGCGCAGTTCGATCCCTACGACGTCGACGTCTGGATGAACGGCGTCCGCGTCTGCACGGAGGGCGGCCCCGACCGTCCCCGTGAAGAGGTCGACCTCACGCCGCGCGCCACGCACCTCGTGATCGACCTCAAGGTGGGCGAGTCGACGGCGACCGTGCTCACGAACGACCTCACCCACGACTACGTGCACGAGAACAGCGCCTACGCCTCATGACCGACATCCAGGACACCCCGGCCGAAGTCGCCGCACAGAAGGCCACGACCCTCATCGAGTCGCTGCCGTGGCTGAAGAAGTTCCGCGACCAGATCGTCGTCATCAAGTACGGCGGGAACGCGATGGTGTCGGAGGAGCTGCAGGACGCCTTCGCGCAGGACATCGCCTACCTCCGTTACGTCGGCGTGCTGCCGGTCGTCGTGCACGGCGGCGGCCCGCAGATCTCGAACATGCTGCAGCGGCTCGAGATCCCCAGCGAGTTCAAGGGCGGCTACCGGGTCACCAACACCGAGGCGATTAGCGTCGTGCGCATGGTGCTCACCGGTCAGGTCAATCCGCAGCTGGTGTCCAAGATCAACTCGCACGGCCCGATCGCGACCGGCCTCAGCGGGGAGGACGCCGGACTCTTCGGCGGGCGCCGTCGCGGTGTCGTGATCGACGGCCAAGAGGTCGACCTCGGTCGCGTCGGCGATGTCGTCGAAGTCGATCCGACTCCCGTGCTCGACCATCTCGCCGCCGGGCGCATCCCGGTGGTGTCGAGCATCGCGCCTGATCTCGATCATCCCGGCCAGTCGCTCAACGTCAACGCCGATGCCGCCGCCGCGGCTCTCGCCGTGTCCTTGCATGCGCGCAAACTCGTGATCCTCACGGATGTGCCCGGGCTCTACGCCGACTGGCCGAACCGCGACTCCCTCGTCTCGCACCTGACCTCGTCGGCCCTCATCGAGATGCTGCCGAAGCTCGAGTCGGGGATGATCCCCAAGATGCGCGCCTGCCTCGACGCGGTCGAAGGCGGCGTGGACGCGGCCGCGATCATCGACGGACGGGTGCCGCATTCGGTGCTCGTCGAACTGTTCACCAGCAAGGGAATCGGGACCGAAGTGGTCCTGGGAAAGTCGGAGGTGACGGGATGACCGTCTGGCAGGACGACGCGGCACGCGATCTCGTGCTCAATGCGGGGGAGCGGCTCGCGCTGCTGGTCCGCGGTGAGGGCTCGTACCTGTGGGATGCCGACGGTCGACGCCACCTCGACTTCCTCGCCGGCATCGCGGTGACCTCCCTCGGGCACGCGCACCCGGCCTTCGTCGAGGCCGTCTCGACGCAGGCGGCCACACTCGCGCACGTGTCGAACTACTTCGCCACCCCGCCCCAGCTCGCACTCGCCGCACGCATCAAGCGTCTCGCGGGTGCCGGTATCGACGGGCGGGTGTTCTTCTCGAACTCGGGCGCCGAGGCCAACGAGGCCGCTTTCAAGCTCGCCCGGCTGCACGGGGGCACCGAGCGTCCGCGCATCCTCGCGCTCGAGAACGGCTTCCACGGACGCACCATGGGCTCGCTCGCTCTCACCGCGAAGGCATCGATGCGCGCGCCGTTCGAGCCGATGCCCGCGGGCGTCGAGCACATCCCCGCCACGATCGAGGCGTTGGAAGCGGCGATGGACGACCGCGTCGCCGCGATCATCGTCGAGCCGATCCAGGGCGAGGCCGGAGTGGTCGAGCTGCCGGAGGGCTACCTCGCCGCCGCCCGCTCGCTGACCCTCGCGCACGGCGCGCTCCTGATCGTCGACGAGATCCAGACCGGAGCCGGCCGCACCGGTGAGTGGTTCGGGTTCAGCCACGAGGGCATCATTCCCGATGCGATCACGCTCGCGAAGGGGATCGGCGGCGGTTTCCCGATCGGCGCGCTGGTCACCTACGGCAGCGCCAGCGCACTGTTCACCCCGGGGTCGCACGGCTCGACGTTCGGGGGCAACCCCCTGGCGACCGCTGTCGCCGACGCCGTGCTCGCCGAGATCGAGAGCGCCGGCCTGGTGGAGAACGCGGCCCGTCGCGGCGCGGAGCTGCGCGAGATCATCCTCGGGATCGACTCCCCACTGGTCGAGGGCGTGCGCGGACGTGGTCTGCTCGTGGGCGTCGCGCTCACCGCTCCGGTGGCCGGTGCCGTCGTCGCGGCCGCACAGGAGCGCGGTCTCATCGTCAACGCCGCCAACCCCGAGACGGTGCGCATCGCGCCCGCTCTCACCATCGGCGACGCCGAACTCGCCGAGTTCCGCGAGCTGTTCACGGCCGCTCTCGCCGACGTCCAGGCCTCTGTAGCCGGAAAGGTATCCGCATGACCCGCCACCTGCTGCGTGACGATGACCTGACCCCCGCCGAGCAGGC
This sequence comes from Microbacterium sp. STF-2, assembly GCF_034650155.1. NCBI lineage: Bacteria > Bacillati > Actinomycetota > Actinomycetes > Micrococcales > Microbacteriaceae > Microbacterium > Microbacterium sp. STF-2. Next base: position 9,874 of record NZ_JARKMW010000002.1, on the reverse strand, counting down.
GGAGATCCTCGACCTCGCCATCGAACTGAAGAAGGACCGCTGGGCCGACAAGAGCCTGGCCGGTCCTCAGACGGTCGCGGTCATCTTCGACAAGTCCTCCACGCGCACCCGTGTCTCGTTCGCGGTGGGCATCGCCGACCTCGGCGGCTCGCCGCTGATCATCTCGACCGCGAGCAGCCAGCTCGGCGGCAAAGAGACGCCGTCCGACACCGCGCGCGTCCTCGAGCGCCAGGTCGCGGCCATCGTGTGGCGCACCTATGCGCAGTCCGGGCTCGAAGAGATGGCCGAAGGCACGAGGGTGCCCGTCATCAACGCGCTCTCCGACGACTTCCACCCGTGCCAGCTGCTCGCCGATCTGCTGACGATCCGCGAGCACAAGGGAGATCTGAAGGGGCTCACGCTCACGTTCCTCGGCGACGGACAGAGCAACATGGCGCACTCGTACGCCCTCGCCGGTGTGACGGCGGGCATGCACGTGCGCATCGCGTCGCCGGAGGACTACGCGCCCCGCGCGGATGTCATCGAGGCCGCGGATCGCCGCGCTGCCGAGACCGGTGGCTCGATCACGCTCTACACCGACCCGGTCGAGGCTGCCGCCGGTGCCGACGTCGTGGTGACCGATACATGGGTCTCGATGGGCAAGGAGGAGGAGAAGCTCGCACGTATCCGCGATCTCGGCGGCTACAAGGTCACCCCCGAGACGATGACGCTCGCCGACCCCGAGGCGATCTTCATCCACTGCCTCCCTGCCGATCGCGGCTATGAGGTCGACTCCAGCGTGATCGACGGGCCGCAGAGCGTGGTCTGGGATGAGGCGGAGAACCGTCTGCACGCGCAGAAGGCCCTCCTGGTCTGGCTCCTCGGCAAGAAGGACGCGTGATGAGCGAACCGACACACGAAGGCACCAACGAGGGCGCGCTCTGGGGCGCCCGCTTCGCCACGGGCCCGTCGCCGGAACTGGTCGAGCTGAGCCGTTCCACGCACTTCGACTGGATCCTCGCGCCGTACGACATCGCCGGCTCGCATGCACATGCCACGGCGCTCGAAGCTGCCGGATACCTCGAACCCGACGAGGCACGACGGATGCACGAGGGGCTGGATGCCGTGGCGCGCAAGGTCGCCGACGGCACGCTGCGACCGGTGCCGACCGACGAGGACGTGCACGGTGCGCTCGAGCAGGCGTTGATCGCCGAGCTCGGGCCGGAGCTGGGCGGGCGCCTGCGCGCCGGTCGCAGCCGCAACGACCAGATCGCCACCCTCGTGCGCATGTACCTGATCGATCATGCGCGGGTGATCGCCCGTGACATCCTGCGGGTGATCGACGCGCTGGTGGCCCAGGCCGAAGCGCATCCCGCCGCGATCCTGCCCGGACGCACGCACCTGCAGCATGCGCAGCCGGTGCTGCTCGCCCATCACCTGCAGGCCCACGGTTGGCCGCTGGTGCGCGAACTCGAACGCCTCGTGGACTGGCGGCGTCGTGCCGGCGTCTCACCGTACGGCGGGGGAGCGCTGGCCGGTTCCACGCTCGGTCTCGATCCGACGCTCGTGGCGACGGAGCTGGGTCTGGACCGCCCGGCCGAGAACTCCCTCGACGGCACCGCGGCCCGCGACGTCGTGGCGGAGTTCGCGTTCATCACGGCGATGACCGGTGTCGACATCTCGCGCCTCTCCGAGGAGATCATCCTCTGGAACACCCGCGAGTTCGGTTTCGTCACGCTCGACGATGGCTACTCCACGGGTTCGAGCATCATGCCGCAGAAGAAGAATCCCGACATCGCCGAGCTCGCTCGCGGCAAGTCGGGTCGCCTCATCGGCAACCTCTCCGGTCTGCTGGCCACGCTCAAGGGCCTTCCGCTCGCGTACAACCGCGATCTGCAGGAGGACAAGGAGCCCGTGTTCGACTCGGTTCAGACCCTCGAGGTGGTGCTCCCCGCCTTCGCGGGCATGATCGCGACGCTGCGTTTCGACACCGAACGGATGGCAGCTCTGGCTCCGCAGGGCTTCTCTCTCGCGACGGATGTCGCGGAATGGCTGGTGAAGCGCCGGGTGCCCTTCCGTGATGCCCATGAGATCTCGGGTGCGCTCGTGCGTGCGTGCGAGGAGCAGGGGATCGGGCTGGAGGATGCCTCCGACGAGCTGTTGCTGTCGGTGTCGCCGCATCTCGTGCCCGAGGTGCGCGAAGTCCTGACGATCGAGGGTTCGGTCGCATCGCGCACCGGCGCCGGGGGGACCGCCCCTGTGCGGGTCGCGGAGCAGCGTGCCGAGCTGGTCTCGCGCGCGCAGGCCGCCGCCCACGCCCTCGGCCTCTAGCCGAAGGCGTCGGCGGCCGGTCCGCGGCGGTTTAGTGCAGCTCGGCGTCGGCCGCCGACCGCTCCCAGCGGGTGAAGCGGACGGTGAGTCCGGCCCGGGTGGGCGCCGCGAGGAAGGGGCCGGCTGCAGCTGCGGACTGCCCGTCGAACGGCGCGACCCGCACCAGTCGCCATGGTCCGTCGTCGGCGCGGGCACGCACGATCACGGAGTCCGCCCAGCGGCTGACACGCACCGTGATCTCGCTCTCGAACCATTCGTCGACGTGGCCGACCGACCAGTCGGAGCCTCCCGCGGTGACCACGGCGCCGAGCCCGAGGTGATCATCGGCGTATTCCAGGCCGGTCTTGACCCAGTGCTCGTCGTCGATGCGCACGAATACGCCCGCCTGGTCGAACTGCCCGTGCCACGGGGCCCGGAAAGCGACCTCCATGGCCTCGCCCACCGCGAGCGGGGCGAGGAGAGCGTGCTCGTTATCGTGCACGAAGCCGTAGGCGGTGTGCCGCCAGGCATCGCTGCCTTCCACGGCGGTGATGTCGAGCGGAGCCGAACCGTCGGGGAGGGTGGACGTGGAGGCGGGGGCGTTGGTCCAGGTTCCCTGAGACCAGGGGATCATGTGCGATTCAGGCATGTTCTCAAGATATAGCCGATAAGCGCATAAGTCGAGCATTATTCGTGTTATGGTTATGCCATGGTCATCGCGGTACTCGCTGACATCGTGGGGTCTCGCCGACTCGACGATCGCACCGCCGCGCAACGCGTCCTCGACGACACCATAGCCGAGGTGGAGGTCGACCTCCCGCTGGCGACGCAGCCGCTCACGCCCACCGTAGGAGACGAGCAGCAGGGTGTCTACCGCGATCTGAGCGACGCGATGGTGTCGCTGCTGATGATCCAGCTGCGATTGCCCGACGGCATCGCCTTCCGCTTCGGCATCGGTGTGGGGGAGGTGCGTCCTGTCGAGTCGGTCCATCGCGAGCTCGCCGACGGACCGGGGTGGTATGCGGCCCGCGCGGCGATCGAGACCGTGCACGCCCGTGAGGGTCGCGCCGTGCCGCGCACGAGATCCTGGATTGTCGGAGCCCCGGGGCAGGATGAGGTCATGGAGAGCACGATCGCCGCATCGAACGCCTATCTCCTCGTCCGCGACGAGGTGGTCGGCGCGATGAGCGAGCGGGAACGACGGCTCACCTACGGTCGTCTGCTCGGTCGATCGCAGCAGGAGCTCGCGACCGAAGAGGGGATCACACAGCCCAGCGTTTCGAAGTCGCTGCGCACAGCGGGTACGGCCGCACTCATCGAGGGCGTCGCCGCGCTCCGAGGCGAGCGCGCATGATCGTCGCCGGATTCATCCTGCTGGCGGTCGGCGCCGCCGACCTGGTGCGTCAGTTCGCACCGCGCCGTTGGATCGGGTATCTCTCCGTCGCTGTCATCCTGCTCCTGCTCGGCAGCGTCAGCGACGCGCTCCTTCCCATGGTGCTCGCGATCGTTGCCGGTGCCCTCTGGGTGTGGTGCATGCCCACCGGACGCCCCGCCCCGCTGGGGTTCTGGCCCGCCGTGCTGCTCGCGGTCGTGAGCGTCGGCGCCGTCGTCGGGCTCGGTGCCCGTGCTGACGCCGGTCTGATCGGCGCGATCTGGCACCTCCGATCGCCGTTCGGTGAGGTCCCCTTCGACCTCGCGCTGCTGGCGCTGGGGGCCGGGGTCTTCCTCCTCGAGTCTTCGAATCTCGTGGTGCGTGCGGCGCTCGACGGGGAGCACACCTGGCTCCCGGCGGACCCGGCAGACCCGGCAGACCCGGCAGACCCGACAGCGAGCGCGTCGAGGGGGACTGTCGCGGCCGCCGAGACCCCGGTGGCTTCCGAGACGGTCGATGGTGTCTCCGACGACGCCACGGAGGATGCTGTCGCGATGTCGGCGACGCTCCCGGTGGCAGCGCCCCGAGATCCGCGCAGCGGATTCAAGGGCGGACGACTGATCGGACCGCTGGAGCGCATCCTCGTCCTGATCCTCACTCTCGCTGCGGCCTATCCGATCCTGGCCGCGATGCTCGCGGCGAAGGGCATCGTCCGATTCCCGGAGATCTCGCGCGACGGCGAGACCGGGGCCCGCGCGGAGTACTTCCTCGTCGGCAGCCTGGTGAGCTGGGTGATCGCCCTCGGCGCCGCGTTCCTCGTGTGGTGGGCCGCGCACAGCTGACGGCAGGCAGCTCAGCCTCTCGACCGGTACCAGTCCAGCTTCTCCGCCAGACGCCGCTGCTGCGCGAGAACGTCGGCGAGTTGCTTCTCGACCGTCGCGGCGTGCTCCTCGAGGAGCGCTATCCGCTCGGGGACGGTGTCCTCGCGTTGGCAGAGCCGGCCGTAGCGACGCAGGCGTTCCACGGGCATGCCCGTCTCGCGAAGGCACTTGAGGAACTCCAGAAGTCCGAGCTCGGTGTCGGTGTACGCCCGATGTCCGCCCGCAGTGCGGGACACGGCGGGCAGGATGCCCTCGCGCTCGTAGTACCGGAGCGTGTCGATGCTGAATCCGGAGCGTGCCGCAGCCTCCGCCGGGGTGTACGTGGTCATGACCCGAGCATAGGACTTGACCTGGAGCGCACTCCAGGTTGCACAGTGAGGTCATGACCAACCGGAACGCCTCTGCATCCCCGCTCGTCCTCGGAGCGATGTCCTTCGGCACGCTCGTCGACGAGGAGACCTCATTCGCACTGCTCGACCGCTTCGTCGAGCGCGGCGGCATCTGGATCGACACCGCCGACTGCTACAGCTTCTGGGTGAGCGACACGGGGCAGGGGGGAGCCTCCGAGGAGGTTCTCGGACGCTGGCTCGCGGCGCGACCGCAGGCGCGAGCACAGGTCCGCATCTCGACGAAGGTCGGTGCCGAACCCCTGTGGCCCGGGTCCTGGCCCGAACATCGGACAGGGCTCTCCCCGCGAGCCATCCGCGCTGCTGTCGACGGGAGCCTCGCGCGTCTGGGCGTCGACAGGATCGACCTGCTGTGGCTGCACCAGGAGGACCGGGCGGTCGCGATCGAGGAGACCGTGGACGCTCTCGCGGCGCTCACCGCAGACGGCACTGTGAGCCGCGTCGGTGCCTCGAACCACCCGGCCTGGCGCATCGAGCGCGCCCGTGCGCACGCCAGCTCCATCGGCAGCGTTCCCATCGACGCGTTCCAGTTGAACAGCACGTACCTGCGCACGCGACCGGGAACGCTTCCCCCCGGGGTCGCCCATCCTTTCGGTGTGTTGAGCGATGAGCAGCGCGACTTCGCCCTGGCGAACGGGCTCGAGATCTGGGCGTACACGCCCCTGCTCTCGGGGGCCTATGACAATCCCGCGAAGCCCGTGCCCCCGGTGTACGACCATCCCGGAACCGCAGGTCGGCTCGCGGTGCTGGGCGAGGTCGCGGCGGCGCGAGGGCTCGGACGGGGGCAGATCGTGCTGGCCTGGCAGCTGGCCCGCGGCATCCGCCCGATCCTCGGCGGCAGCAGGGTCGATCAGCTCGACGTCGCGATGGATGCCGCGTCGATCTCTCTGTCTGCGGACGAGATCACTCTTCTCGACGGGCCGGTGTGAGTCGTTTCGCCGGTGCGCTGCGCTGATAGCCTGGAGCGCGTGTCAACTCCCGCTCTGACGACCGCACCCCAGGCGATCGATCCCACGTTCGAGAACGTGTGGGACGAACTCGTGTGGCGTGGTCTGGTCCATGTGTCCACCGACCAGGAGGCGCTGCGCGCCCTGCTCGCGGGAGACCCCATCACGTATTACTGCGGGTTCGATCCGACGGCTCCCAGCCTGCACCTGGGCAACCTCGTGCAGCTGTTGACGCTGCGCCGCATCCAGCTCGCCGGCCACAAGCCCCTCGGCCTCGTCGGCGGCTCGACCGGACTCATCGGAGATCCGCGCCCCACGGCCGAGCGCACGCTGAACACGCGGGAGACGGTCGAGGACTGGGTCGGTCGCCTGCGCACGCAGGTCGAGCGCTACCTCAGCTTCGAGGGCGACAACGCCGCCCGCATCGTGAACAACCTCGACTGGACGGCCCCGCTGAGCGCGATCGACTTCCTGCGCGAGATCGGCAAGTACTTCCGTGTCGGCACGATGCTCAAGAAGGATGCGGTCGCCGCGCGCCTGAACTCCGACGAGGGCATCAGCTACACCGAGTTCAGCTACCAGATCCTGCAGGGCATGGACTTCCTCGAGCTGTACCGGCAGTACGACTGCGTGCTGCAGACCGGCGGCTCGGATCAGTGGGGCAATCTCACCAGTGGTACTGACCTCATCCGTCGTGCCGAGGGAGCGTCGGTGCATGCCATCGGCACGCCGCTCATCACGAACAGCGACGGCACCAAGTTCGGCAAGAGCGAGGGCAATGCCATCTGGCTCGATGCCGACATGTGCAGCCCGTACCGGATGTACCAGTTCTGGCTGAGCACGACCGACGCCGACGTGATCGATCGCCTGAAGGTGTTCACCTTCCTCGGCAGAGCCGAGATCGAGGAATATGCCGAACTCGTGGCGACCGAGCCGTTCCGTCGGGCTGCGCAGAAGCGGCTCGCCCTCGAGGTCGTCGCGACGGTGCATGGTGTCGAGGCGACTGCGGCCGTGATCGCCGCGTCCGAGGCACTGTTCGGGCAGGGTGATCTGACCGCGCTCGATGCCGGCACGCTGCGCACCGCTCTGGAGGAGCTTCCGAACGCGACGGTCGCTCTCGGTGCACCGGTGGTCGAGGTCTTGGTGTCGACCGGTCTGGTGGCGAGCCTGTCCGAAGCCAGGCGTGCGATCACGCAGGGTGGCGTCACTCTCGACGGCGAACGGGTCGAAGACGAGACAGCCGCGGTCCAGGGCACCCTTCCCGGAGGAGTCTCCGTGCTCCGCCGCGGCAAAAAGACCCTCGCCGGCGTCTTCCTCGGCTGAGTCCCCGGCTGTCGGCAGCAGAGGTCTTCGGGTAGCAGGGTCGGATGCCGTTCACCGCCAGTCACGCTTTGGTCGCGCTGCCGTTCGTCCGCACGCCGCTGGTGCCGGCGGCGATCGCGATCGGCGCGATGGCGCCTGACCTGCCACTGTTCGTGCGGGGTGTCGGACTGAACTACTCGTTCACGCATACGTTCGGCAACGTCGTGTGGACCGCGCTGCTCGCGTTCGCACTGTTCCTGATCTGGCGGGTCGTCTTGCGTCCGGCGGTTCCCGAACTCGGTCCGCTGTGGGTGGCGCGGCGGCTGCCCGAGGACTGGACCGATCGCGGGGCCTCGGCAGCACGAGCGGCGGTCGGCATCGGTCAGAAGCGCGCGTATCCGGTCCTGCTCGCCGCGTCGCTCGCGATCGGGGTGCTCTCGCACATCGTGTGGGACCTCTTCACGCACGAGGGACGATGGGGCGTCGGTCTGATTCCCGGGCTCGATGAGATGTGGGGTCCGCTCCCCGGTTTCAAGTGGCTTCAGCACGGGTCGAGCCTGGTGGGCCTCGCCATCATCGGTGTCTGGGCGCTCCTGTGGCTGCGTCGGCAGGCTCCGCGTCGCGCAATCACGCAGTCGGTACCCACCTGGCTGCGTGTGTCATGGTGGGTGTCGCTTCCCGTGATCCTGCTCGCCGCCTGGGTGGGTGGACTCGTCGTCTTCGGTCCGCTCGACGCGGAGTTCACCGTCCAGCACCTCGCCTACCGGGTTCTTCCTCCGGCATGTGCGCTGTGGGGCGCGATCACGTTCGTCCTCTGCGTCGCGCTGTCGGTGCGCGGCCGTCACCAGACGGGCTGATCCGATCCCCAGGGATGCGGGGCCCGGAACTCGAAACCCGGCAGAGCGGGTCGCGCCGTCACGAGGGCGCTCCCGTCGACATCGAATCGCGCGAGGTGCGGCCGAACGTCGAACTCGACCTCGGCTGCGGGGTCTCCACGGCGCGGCATCCCGAGCAGCTCCGCGGCGATGCGACGCAGTGACGTGCGCACGATCCGTGACCCTCCCTCCCGTGACCGCCGCCTGAGCAGCGTGGTCACCGCGGCGGCGAGAAGATACCCGGCGCTGTGATCGAGGGCCTGCGCCGGGAGCGCTCCTGGACGCCCGCCTTCCGCGGACTCGATGCGCGAGATGCCGGATTCGGCCTGCACGAGGCTGTCGAAGCCGGCGCGGTTCGGACTCTCCGTACCCCAGGCGCTGAGTTGCGCGACGATGAGCCCAGGGTGTCGGCGCGCGAGCAGCTCCGGATGCAGCCCGAGTCTGTCGAGAGCGGCCGGTCGGTAGCCGAGGACCACGGCATCGGCTTCGGCCAGCAACTCCTGGAGTCGGGCACTGCGTGCGTCGAGTATGGCGGATCGTTTGCCGTGGCCGGTATCGAGATGCTGCCACGCCGGTTCCGGCAGATGCGGGGGATCGATGCGCAAGACGTCGGCGCCGAGAAGAGCGAGGGTCCGCGTGCAGACCGGCCCCGCGATGACGCGCGTCAGATCGAGCACGCGCATGCCGCTCAGGGGGAGGGAACCGGGTGACGTCGCCGTGAGCTCCGATCGACGGGGGTGCGAGGCGGATTCCTCATCCACCCGGCTGACCTCGAGGCGTGGTCGTTCGCGCAGTGCCCGATCGACGGCGGGCCTCTCGACGGCGACAGGAACAGCCAGACCGCCGGCGGATGTGATGTCGGAGACGGCCGTCGCTGTCCTCCGCTCCGCGAGTGCAACACGAACGGCAGCCGGATCGGCGTCTTCTCGCAGGTGGAGTCCCGCACGCAGCGCGGCAGCGTGATGCGAGTAGTTCCCGTGCGTGCGGACCCATCCGTCGGTGGTCTCCCAGAACCCGGAGTACGGGGACCAGACCGGGGGAGCGTCGCCATCGATCGTGAGCACGCGGTCGCTCCGGTAGGCGATGGCGACGCGGGCCGGATCCAGCGAGACTGGGGAACAGCCAGCCGCGAGAACCGCCGCGCTGACGCTCGCCCACGCCAGCGTGCCGGTGGCCAGTCGGGAGGGAAGCGGGACAGTCGGGGGAGGCGGGAGCACCGTCGAGCCACGGTCGATCCCGAGTTCACGCCGCACGCGATCGAGCAGCGCGGCGCCCGCGTCACCATTCCCCGAGGCTTCATCGTGCGGGGGAACGACCGGGCGGAAATCCGCAGATGCAGGCATGGCGCGATCGTACTCCCGACCCCCACAGAGGGCGGAAACCATTCCTGATCCGGCGGAAACATGGGAGAGAGCACCAGCGACACGCCCGGGTGGTGTGGCCCGATTTGCCAGAACCCCGAGATCCACGTAACTTATTACTTGTTCGCCCCACAGGGACGCGGAGGAGCCAAGAGCTTCACCCCCCTCAAGCGGAGAACCACTCCCGATCCACTCTCACTTGAGAGATCAGGCGCTTGCGTCTAGGATAGGGACTCCACCTCTTCTGCGGCTGTCATCAGCTGCGCTGCGGATCTTCGATCCGCGCGGCGCGCCGATTTGACAAGCAAGAGAGAGTGGGTAAGATAGAGAAGTTGCCCTTCGGGCCTGGCTGTGATGGCTGGGTCGTGGGAGCATCCGATCCTTGAGAACTCAACAGCGTGCACTTGTCAAATGCCAAATTATCCTCGTCTAGCTTCGGC